>CAVSIW010000029.1:0-111423 GCA_963727945.1 uncultured Acidobacteriota bacterium | reverse complement strand
GAATACGCGTATCCGTTAGCTCTCGCGACGGGATGCTTTGCGCTGGCGACGATAGGAGCGGGGCTTGTGTCGGTGGACTATCCTCTGTTTGAGAGTGGCGGGGGAAGTCGCGCGCGCCGCGGAACCCGAAACAGAATAGGTAGTGAATAGCCGGCGCCGCGTGGGTGTGGCGGCAGGACTTTTTACACAGAGTTCGCAGAACACACGGAGGGCACGAAACCAGAACTACTCGCGCAACGTGTTTCAGCGCATTTTGCTAAACAGAGGCTAGGTGGTCGGGACGGTCGCCGTGGTTGGCACGACTCCGCCTGGGGCGATGGGCAGCACAATCCAAAGAATGATGTACGCAAGGAGGCCCGTGCCTCCACAGATCAAGAGCAACAACCAGATAACGCGGATGATGGTTGGGTCCATATCGAAGTAGTCGGCGAGGCCAGCACATACTCCCGCGATCTTCTTATCTGTGCTCGAACGCATCAGCCGCTTCGGAGCGCCGGTGGCGGGGGAGAGACCCGGCGCGCCGGATTCAGGTTGTTTCGCGCCACAGTTGTAACAATACTTGGAACCGATGGCGATGTTTTTGCTACAGCTTGGGCAAGTCATTGGCGTGCCTCCCAAATGGCGGTGTTCCCGCCTTTCCTACAATAGAATACGCCTAAGAGGCTGAAAAAGTTTCGTTGGCTGCGTGCCGACGGGGCGGCGGATTAGTACTCGAGCAGTTGTTTGACGGCGGCCGTGATATGGCTGGTTTGCGGGAGAATCACGTCTTCGAGTTTCGGCTGGTAGGCACAGAATGTGTCCATGGCGGCGACGCGCTTAACGGGGGCGTCGAGCTCATCGAAGAGTTCGTCAGCGATGCGCGCCGCGATTTCCGCACCGTAGCCCCAACTCAGCATGTCTTCGTAGGCAACGATGACGCGGTGCGTTTTTCTGACGGTCTTGGCGATTGCTTCCCAATCGTAAGGCGAGAGCGAACGCAAATCAACGATTTCAACGGAGATGCCTTCTCGCAGCAATTGCGCGACGGCCACTTCGGCGCGATGCACAAGTGCCCCGTACGTGATGATGCTGACCTCGGTGCCCTCCGTAACCATGCGGGCCTTGCCGAACGGCACGGTGTAATCCGGGCCGGGGTATTCGGAGCGATTGTAAGGCTGACGATAGAGGTGCTTGTGCTCAAGGAACATCACCGGATCGTCGCAACGAATGGCGGTGCGCAGGAGACCGGCGACGTCGAGAGCCGTGGAAGGCATCACGACGCGCAGGCCGGGACAGTGCGTAAAAATCGATTCGCCGCTTTGGCTATGATAAATGGCGCCGCCGGTAAGATAGCCGCCAATCGCGACGCGAAGGACAACCGGCGCTTTGAACGCGCCGTTCGAGCGCCAGCGCATAACGCATAGTTCATCGCGGATTTGCATCATGGCCGGCCAGATGTAATCGAAGAATTGAATTTCCGCGACGGGCTTGAGCCCGCGAGTGGCCATGCCGATGGCGCGGCCGACAATGCCTGCCTCCGCCAAGGGAGTGTTGAAGACGCGATCAGCGCCGTACTTGCGCTGCAATCCGGAAGTGGCTTTGAATACACCGCCCTTGCCCTTGACTTGCTTCAAAGTAGCTTCGCGGCTGGCGTCGGCGACGTCTTCACCGAAAATAGTGATGCGCTCGTCGCGAGCCATTTCGTCGGAGAGCGTAGCGGCGACCATTTCAACCATCGTCTTTGGAGCGCCATGCAGCTGAGGCTGGGCTTCGAACGCGGAAGAAGTGGGATCGACGTCGGGCGAATAAACGTTCACACGAATCGAGTCAATCTGCGGCTCTTCGGCAGCCAGAGCTTCGTCGGCGGCGTTGCGAACTTCCACGTCCACCTCAGCTTCGAGAGCTTCGATTTCTTTTTGATCGAGAATGCCTTCGCGGACGAGGAGGAGAGAAAACTTCGAAATCGGATCGCGGTGTGCTTCGTCCTCACGCTCTTCGGGCGTCTTGTAAAGTTTTTCGTCGTCGGAAAGAGAATGGGAATAGGGCCGCGTCACATGGGCGTGAATCAAAGCAGGTCCGCGGCGTTCGCGACAGTACTGGACCGCGGTCTTGCAGACCGCGTAGCTTTCGAGGGGGTCCGTGCCATCGCATTCGGCTACGTGCAAGCCGGGAAATCCACGAGTCAGTTTCGAGATGCTACCGCCTGCGGTTTGCACTTCGATCGGGACGGAGATGGCGTAGCCGTTGTCTTCGATGAGGTAAAGCAGAGGGAGCTTTTTAGCGCACGCGGCGTTCAAGGATTCCCAAAATTCACCTTCGCTGGTCGCACCGTCACCCGAGGAAACAAAAACGATCTCGTCGCTCTCGTGTCGGACGTGTTTGCCGAGAGGCGCTTTCTTGGCCTGCGCTAACGCCTTCGGATGGCCTTCATAGTAGAGCGTGGCTTCCGCGGCGCCCACGGCTTGCACGAATTGCGTGCCGGTGCAGGAGGATTTATTGACGATGTTAAGGCCGGAGTGGCCCCAGTGCGAAGGCATTTGGCGGCCGCCGGAGCTGGGGTCATCTTTGGCTCCGACAGCTTGGAGGAGCATCTCCACCGGCTTCACGCCGACCATCAGGCAGAGAGCGCGGTCGCGATAGTAGGAATAAATCCAGTCCGTGCCGGGACGAAGAAGAAGCCCCATTGCTGCGGTTACGGCTTCGTGGCCCGCTCCAGAGATTTGAAAAAAAATCTTGTTTTGGCGCTTGAGCTGGATTTCGCGGTCGTCCACCCTGCGGGAAAGATACATCGTGCGGTAGAGGCGGATGAGCGTGTCGCGGTCGAGGCCGTGCAACTTGGGTGCGTCAAGCCTGGCAAGTTTGACGCGCGTTTGTAACGCCATTCGATCTGCCCTCGTTGGAAAGTGGGTTTTTGTCTCTGCGGAACTCTATTATACCTGAAGTTGGGCTTTGGCTGGGCAATTTGGCAAAAGCTATTCCAGAGACTCGAACTGTTTCACTAGATCGTCGAACGGGGCTTCACCCTGACGCACAACGCGCGGAGAAGCTTCCTTGAAAGGCTCCTCGGATGGAATGCGATCGAGCAGGCGCTGCTCGGTGAGTTTTTCATGGCCGGAAAAATAGAGCCGCACAAGCAAGTTCACTTTGCTATTCGCGGGCTTGGCGTCGTCATGAGCTTCCGCGTCTACAGGCTTGGTTTTTGCTTTTGTTTTTGGCTTCGATTTTTCGGCTTTGGTTGCTTCCGCAGCCCTTTGCGCATGATCTGGAGCGGGCTTCGCTTCGTCTTCGCCGCGTTCGAGCTTGTAAAGGAGCTTTTTGTCCAGACGAAAGGCCTGCTTCCAGTTCTCGAGCTTGTGACGCGCGAGCTGGGCCTTCTCTTCGTCGGTGCCGAAATCGAACAGGAGATACGTGTGGGCCATAAAATAAGTCTGCGACGCGGGCAGTGGCAAGTCAAGAAGGCAGAGGCGGCCCTGTTCGCAAAGCCTGGCTACCTACGGGCACGGCAAGGGGCCTAACTGGAGTATCATTGGGATGGTATCGAGTTCCTTTGAATACACCAAAACAAAAGCGCGTTCGGACGGCTGCTGCATGGGTCTGCCTGCTGGCCGTTGCGCTTCTGTATGCGCCATTGGCCAGCGCAGCTTTGTTGGCGCATGGCGGGAATTGCTGTGTGGGTGGCTACTGCAATATTCCCGAGCATCGCCATCACAAACAGCATCACCCTCCCGCACAAGATTCGGCTCCGATGGATTGCGGGCATGATATGAGCGGGATCAACTCGTGCTCGATGTCCTGTTGCCAAGATCCGGCACGGCCCGCGCTGATACCGGGCGCTTTCGTACTGCCTGCGGCGAGTTTTGCTCCCGCGGCTGGAGAACTGTTCCATGCAGTGCAGTTGACAAGCTCGCTCGAACTTTCGCGTTTCGTAAAACCTCTTTCTCCCCCGCCTCGATACACTGCTTCAGTCCTGTAAAGGACTGCTCGCTCTCCACGCACGCTTATCCACCCGCGTCGCGGCTCGCAGCCGCGCTGGAAGTATTCCGTGAGGACAAGAGAAAAATTATGCGAAGAATTTCCTACACACTCGCAGCAATTCTGCTGTCTGGAGCGGCGGCCTTTGCCACTGTGTTTGGCACCGTGCGAGGGATCGTCCACGACCCGCAGCATCGGCCCGTTTCAGGCAGCGAAGTTATTTTGAAAGCGAAATTATCGGATTACACGCAAAAGGCGCAGACCGACGCGAACGGCGAGTTTCATTTCGACACCGTGCCGCTCGGGACGTACACCGTTACAGTGATAGACGCGTCGTTTGCTGGCCAGGAACAAAGCGTGACCGTGTTGTCGGGAACGGCGCCGATTCTACATTTCGAGATGCACATCGCGACTCAAAAACAGTCCGTCACGGTTTCGGCGGAGGCCGCTCCGGGACAAACTGAATCTGTAACGCCAACAACGCTTGTGGATAGAGAGGAAATTCAGCAGACACCGGGCGCGGCGCGAACGAATAGCTTGGCGATGATTGCCGACTACATGCCCGGAGCCTACTTCACGCACGATCAGCTTCACGTCCGAGGCGGACATCAAGTGAGCTGGTTGATTGATGGAGTGCCTATTCCAAATACCAACATCGCCAGCAATCTGGGCCCGCAGATCGATCCCAATGATATTGACACGCTCGAAATGCAGCGGGGCAGCTACTCCGCTGATTTTGGGGATCGGACGTATGGCGTGTTCGACGTTGCGCCGCGGACGGGATTCGAGCGCAACAACGAAGCCGAGCTTGTCGTGAGTGCGGGGAATTTCTCTCAGACAGATGACCAACTGAATTTCGGAGGCCACACGAATCGCTTTGCGTACTACGCAAGCGTGAACGGCAACCGAACGGATCTTGGTTTGCAAACGCCGACTTCCGCGGTCATTCACGATGCGGCAAACGGCTTCGGCGGATTTACTTCGCTGATGTACAATGTGGATTCGCAGGACCAGTTGCGGCTCGTCGCGCAAGTGCGGCGCGATTTCTACCATGTGCCGTTTGACCCCAATGATCCTGACACGCAGGGTCGGTTTCTTCAGGATGCCAATCGCGAAAGCGATTCTTTCCTGACGCTAACATTGGTGCGCACATTGAGCCCCGGACTAGTTTTTACGGTGTCGCCATTCTTCCATTACAACAGCGCGAACTACGAAAGCAGTCCGATGGATTTGCCGAGTTCCACGACCCAAAGACGTTCCTCGAAATATGAGGGAGGACAAACCACAGTTACGTGGGTGGAGAAACGCAACAATTTGCGAGCTGGCCTTTATGCTTTTGGGCAGCAGGACTCGCAACTCTTCAGCTTGATTTTCAACTGCCCGACACCGCCGACGGCCACATGCACAGAGACGAGCGCCTCGAATCTGACGCCGACGCTGGTGAATCCGCTGGGAAGCCTGACGGCGTTGTATGCCGAAGATCAGGTCAAAGTGAATTCATGGCTCACAGTGAACGCAGGCGTTCGGCAGACGCATTTTTCCGGAAACGTGGTTGAAAATGCAACCAGTCCTCGTGTCGGCGCTTCCCTGCGCATTCCGAAACTCAATTGGGTTTTCCGCGGCTTCTACGGCCACTTTTATCAAGCGCCGCCGCTCTTGACTCTTTCCGGTCCTCTCTTGAATGCGGCAACCAACCAGAATCTTGGTTTTGTGCCGCTTCACGGAGAGCGCGATGAAGAGCACCAATTCGGCGTGACGATTCCCTTTCGCGGCTGGACCATTGATGCCGACAACTTCCAGACTCGCGCTCAAAATTTCTTCGATCACAATAATTTCAACGACTCGGACCTGTTTTTTCCCGTCACGATTCAGGGAGCGCGCATCAACGGGTGGGAGCTAACGGTTCGTTCCCCGCATATTCGAAATCGCGCGCAAGTTTATTTGACGTATTCGAATCAGCTCGCACTCGGCTTCGGCGACATCAACGGCGGGTTGACGGACTTTTCGTTCGGCGACGGATTCGGACTCCTGGATCACGACCAGCGCAACACTTTGCACCTCGGTGCGCAATACACTTTGCCGTGGAACGCGTACGCCTCTACGGACATTTCCTATGCCTCCGGCTTCACGAATGGCAACTCTCCGCCGGATCCAAACGATCACCTTGCGCAACACACGACATTCGACCTTTCGCTCGGCAAGAGTTTCGGCGAACGGTTTTCGATAAACGTGCAAGGCATAAACGTCGCCAACCGCCGAGTGCTGCTGGACAACAGTTTTACGTTCGGCGGCACACACTATCTGAATCCGCGCGAAATTTTTGTACAACTGCGCTTCCACTTCCACTACTGACCCATTGCGGGCATCCCTGGCACAGGAGGGCAGCCTTCAAGTGCAGCCGCCTGCGCCAGCTACCGCTCTCTATCACACGAACGCAATTTGACTTCGGCCTCTCCGCGATTTAGTCTGGCGCGCGGTGAATTCTTCCACGGCGGCGAAGCTTGCCATGCGCAACGCCAAAAGGAGAGTCTGATGCGAAAAATCTGGCTGACTGCAATGGTGTGTTTGCTCGGGGCGCTTGCGGCGTTCGCAGCCCCGCCGCCGAAAGTGGTTTACGTCCGCTGCGGGAAACTTATTTATGATGCGGAAAAGCCGCCGATGGCGCCCGCGGTCGTGGTGATCACGGACGGAAAGGTGACGGCGGTCGGCAAGGATATAGCGGTGCCGGCCGGAGCGGAGCAAATCGATCTCTCGAGTTACACCGTGATGCCGGGATTCGTGGACGCGCACATCCACATCTGGTCCGGCGCGTTCGGGCAGCCGGTTTCGGAGCCGCTGGCCGCGCTGCGCGGGAGCAAAGCGACGAGCTACGCGCTTTCTTCGGGCGTCGTTGGCGCGCGTGTTCTCGCCACCCAAGGTTTCATTGACGTTGCTCTCAAGGATGCGATTGAGGACGGCACTATTCCGGGGCCGCACCTGGTTCCCGCCGCTCACGCAATTACTATCCCCGGCGGCCATGGTGATTTCTACCCCGCGCCCCCATACTTGCCGATGGACGATTTCTATACGCCCCTGCACGGATTCATCAATTCGCCCGCCGACGCGGAAAAAGCCGTCCATCTGCAAATTAAGTATGGCGCGCGCGTGATTAAAGTTCTGGCTTCCGGCGGAGTGCTTTCGCCGCTCGACTCGCCCACGGCTGAGCAGGTTTCAGCAGAGGAGCTTCGCGTGATTGTTCAGCAGGCGCACATGGATCACGTCAAAGTGGCAGCGCATTCGGAGAACATTCGGAGCATTCGCTCGTCGTTGGAGGCAGGAGTGGACTCGATTGAGCATGGATCAGAGATGGATCAGGCATCGGCGGATTACATGAAGGGCCACGGCATCGTGTTCGTTCCGACCGTTTTCGTTGTTGAAGAGAGTGTCGCGAACGGAGTGAAAATGCATTTCCCGGAGTACGTGATCACCAAAGTGAATGCGCTGGCGAAGACCCATTTTCCGAGTTTCCAGCTCGCGCTACGCTCGGGCGTGACGATTGCGGCCGGCTCGGACCATTCCTACGCGCCAGGAACGGGAACCGTGCGGGACGAGATGATTTCGGAAGTAAAATACGGCATGACGCCGCAGCAGGCGCTCGTTTCCGGGACGAAAACCAGCGCGGCCTTGCTTGGTCTCGATCAGCTCGGGACGGTGGAAACCGGCAAGGAAGGCGATCTCGTTGCGGTCGAAGGCGATCCTTTGAGCGATATTCATGCGCTCGAAAAGGTGCGCGCGGTGGTTTTCCAAGGCAAGAGCGTGACGCCTGCGAACCGGCAGTAACAAGACTCGGACGACTCTGTGGACCTCGGAGCCAGAACTCTGCTTTTGCTTCTCTTCCCCATGATGCACCGCCATGAATCTGGCGTATTGCCTCGATGTGCCTGCGGCGGTAAGCTTGGTGATGAATGAGAATTCGAGGGCGATGGAGTTCGCCCAAAATGGGCCGATGGATTTAGTCGGCACTGATGACTCCTGGCGGCCACGCGGCTCCAGGAGTTTTTTGTTTCACGCCGCGGCTGGCAGCAGATAGGAGCTATTTTGAGGGTACTACTGATCGCTATCTTTGGAGCAATCGGCACACTGACTCGCTATGGATTGCAGGGCGTCGTCCAAGTTCGCACAGGCGGCGTGTTTCCCTATGGGACGCTGCTGATTAACCTCACAGGCTGCTTTCTTCTGGGCCTGCTTGGCCAGTTTACTATGAATCGCATAGTCATTTCTCCGGACTGGCGCGTGGCCATGACCGTCGGCTTTTTCGGTGGCTATACCACGTTTTCCAGCTTTGGTTGGGAGACAGCGAAAATGCTTGAAGACGGAGAGTGGTTACGCGCAACCACGTACGTCGCCGCCAGTGTGATTGCGGGTTTGTTTTTATCCGTCGCAGGGATTCGACTTGCGAACCGGTTTTAGGAGCCGCGATGACACACGAAAAATTCGAAGGCGAGCGCACGTTGATGCGCATCCACATCGGGGAATCGGACAAATGGCACGGAAAGCCGCTACATGAAGCCATCGTCGAACTCCTGCGAAAGGAAGGTTTTTCGGGTGCGACCGTCCTGCGCGGAGTGGCGGGCTTTGGCGGCTCGAGCATTTATCATACCGACAAAATTTTGCGACTGTCGCAGGATCTGCCGTTAATCGTCGAGGTCGTGGAATATGCGGAGCGCATCGAAAAAATCCTGCCCCGGCTTGACGAAATGCTGGATGGCGGTCTGATAACACTGGAAAAAGTTCGCGTCATTCTTTACCGGGCTGGCAAGAGGTAATTGCGCGGTATCCCAACTGGCGCAATCGCGCATTTGCCAGTTGACTTTGCCGACGGTGATGACTATTTTGGAATTGTAGGCGAAGGAGTTCGCCTCTAACCGCTGTTCCTTTCATGCCGGAACAGATGATGACTCCTGACAAGGATTCTTGTCGCGGAGTCATATCCCGGCAGGCATCCCGACACACTAATCCGAGGCCGCAATGGAAAATGTCTGGGCGCTCGCTTCTGTCTGGGTAGGCTTGGCGCTTCTTGCAACTCTGATTGCCATCTGGCTGAAGATCTCGACGGCGTTGACCGAGATCGTGGTGGGAACAGTGGCGCAGCTCGCCATCGGAGCTATCGTCGGGCCGAAGGGGCTCGGCGCCAAAACCGATTGGATTACATTCCTAGCGGGCACTGGGGCTATCGTTCTGACCTTTCTTGCCGGCGCCGAGCTGGATCCAGCAAGTTTCCGGGCGAAGTGGAAAGAAGCCACGGTTATCGGACTGGTCGGATTCACAGGACCATTTCTAGGCTGCACCGCTCTCGCGCATTACGTCCTGCATTGGAGCACTCCTTCGAGCTGGCTAGCGGGAGTAGCCCTTTCCACAACATCCGTTGCTGTCGTGTATGCAGTGATGCTCGAACTCGGTTTCAACGTAACGGAATTTGGCAAAGCCATTCTGGCGGCTTGCTTCATCAATGATCTTGGAACTGTGATTGCCCTCGGCCTTATCTTTTCCCCCTTTACACGAAAAACGCTGATCTTCATTGTGATGAGTATCGTAATTTTTATCGCTTTGCCTTTTCTCACTCCCCGTTTTTTCCGCCGCTTTGGAGGCCGTGTATCCGAGCTCGAAGCGAAATACATCCTCTTTCTCCTTTTCGGCATGGGAGGACTGGCGGTGTGGTCGGGCAGTGAGGCGGTCTTGCCGGCCTATGTCATCGGCATGGTGCTGGCAGGCACGGTGGGCAAGGACCATATTTTGGTGCGACGACTGCGGACTCTAACCTTCGGCCTTCTGACACCCTTCTATTTTATTCGCGCGGGTTCGTTTGTGTCTGTTCCGGCGCTGGTCGCGGCGCCACTCGTGTTCGGAGTTTTATTTCTGGGGAAAATGGGGTCGAAAATGATCGGCCTCTGGCCCACCGTGAAGGCGTATAAGTATGAAAAGCAGGAAGGACTGTACTTCACGCTTATGATGTCCACTGGCCTCACTTTTGGCACTATCTCGTCGTTGTTCGGGCTGAGCCACGGGATTATCGATCAAGTGCAGTATTCGCATCTCGTCGCAACGGTGATAGGCAGTGCGGTCGTGCCGACGATAATTGCCAATTCCTTCTTCCTGCCGCGCCACCTTCTTCCGAAGCCGGAGGTTAGTCCCGCCGCCGGCGAAGTCAGCACAGCGAACGCGGACTGAGGAGGAATCATGCAAGGGCGAAGACAAAGCTCCCCATTTCGAAAAATACTTGTTGGCTTTGACGGTTCTGCGCAGGCCGGTAAGGCTGCCGAAACTGCTTTTTCGCTGGCGAAAGCGCTCGACGGGCGCGTCATTCTTCTCGCAGTAGCCCGCCCCCCGGAGCCGGCGACGTCCGTTGAGATGCACGCCATGCTGGATGACGCCCGCGAGCACTACGAGGAAGATTTCGTCAAATTCCGGACGCAGGCACAAGAACAGGGGCTCGAACTGGAAACTGCCATTGCGGTTGGCCATCCCGCTGAACAGATCATTCGACGAGCGGAGGCAGAGCACGTCGACCTGATTTTGCTTGGACGCCGAGGTATGTCCAGGTTTGAAAAATGGATTCTCGGGTCAATCTCTGAACGTGTGTTGCACTACGCGCACTGTCCGGTCATGGTTGTCCGCTAAGGAGGCATGGCTTGCCGGAGAATCATCGGAAACTGGCACTTGGTGAAAATCACAGGCGCGTGGTCTCTGCGGTCATCCGGCGCGTGGAAACCACGTGTGATGAGGTCCTTGGGTGGCTTGAGCGTCCAGGTGGTGCTCTCCGCCAACTCGAGGAGGATGTTGCGCCAAAGCAAGCCGACGAGCTTCGCATGCTCGTAAGCAAGCTGTGGGAAGAAACCCGCCGCGTGCAAGACGAATTGGTCATCGATCCCTCGGTGCAGTCTCGCGCCCGTGGAATTGCCGCGTCGGTCTCTCTCACTCGCACGGAGATCGAAGAGATCCTTACGCCGGGCTTGCGTGGGTATGGCGCCCTGCCACCTGAGATGGAGTCCGCCCTTGACAAGAAACTCGCGCGCATCCTTGCCTGTCTCCAGGCCATGGGAGAGATAGCCGAACGGAGCAGCTCCCGGGGTGCCGCGTGAAACTGCACGAATATCACTCCCGCAGCCTCGAAGCCACGCTCAGCCGGGCCGATGAAGCGATTCATCGCATGGAAAGGCTTTTGACGAATGCCGGGCAGGACGGCGCCGTCAGAAAGATAGAAAACACGCTTTCCCCGGAATTGCGCGGAGTTCTGCTGACGCAACTGCACACTTTGCAAGTCATGTTGGCTGCGATGGCAGAGTCGTTCTCTCTGCAGCCACATCCACTGGACATTCGCAGGGTTCTGGATGCGGAGATTTCAACGCTGTGGGTGTTATTCGAGGATTGCAGGCCGGCGCGCATGAAGGGTTATGGCCAGAAATTTCCGCCCGAGGCGAGGACGGCGCTAGAAGAAACTGTCGAAAAGTTACTTGCGCATGTTCTGACGATGCGCGAGAAGGTGGACTGAGTTTGCCAACACGCATAATGTTAATCGGACGAGAGCGCCAACGGGCAAAGTTATGCGCGGCCATTGCTGAGCGCAGAAGCTTGTTGGTCTTCGGACCGGCTGGCTCGGGAAAATCCGCGCTGTTGCAAGATGCGCTTTCCGGCGTCGACAATCGCATTCGGCAACGATGTATCGTGTGCGTAGCAGACGGCCCACCGAGCATGATTTGGGAGCGTTTGGTGCAAGCTTTGGCCGCGGCCGGGGACCCAGAAGTGCTCACCCGCGTTGAGAACGAGGCAGGTTCGTTTCAGCGCCTTGAGAATTGGGCCCGAACACAAACCAGTCTGCGGCTTCGCGGCATTCTCCGTCGCGCCGCTCGTTCCCGCGAATACTCCATCTTTCTTGATGCCGCCGGACCTTTGCCAGACGGCACTTATCGGTTGCTTCAGGAATGGGTTTGGTCTGCGCGCACGCCGGTGATTCTTCTCGGCCGGGGCTCAACACAGCACGAACTCGGCAAGGCCGCGCAGCTCTATTGGCATGATGGCCTTCGCCTAAACCTCGGTCCGCTTGACCTGGAGTCTGCGCAGGCGCTGCTCGAACAAACGATAGAGCGCTTTCATCTCACGGAACTCGCTGATGCCGCGTTCCGCGGATTCGTGCTGGAACAGAGCGAGCGGCTGCCCGGCAGAATCGCACTCCTCTGCGAATTGGCCTCAAGCGCGGCGTACCATTATGAAGGACACGTCAAACTGCACACCCTGGCCGTTGATTTCATGCTGCAACAGCAGCGTCCAGCCGAGCGAGCCGCTGGCTATGCCTGAACCCCGCGCCGCTTCACCGAATCCATCGGCGGTGGAAAATCAGGAACAGTCGATTTCGCTGGCGCGAAGAGTCATCGAACGATTCCAACTCTGCGACCTCGAGCCGCTTCTGCGCACCGTCGAATTCCAAATGAAAAAAGCGGAACTCAATCTTGGGGTCTTCGGACGCTTCAAAGCTGGCAAGAGTAGTTTTCTGAACCACCTTGTTGGCCGCCCACTTCTCCCCGTAGGTGTCGTTCCAGTCACTTCGGCCATCACGGAAATCTCTTACGGCCCCGAAGAAACAGCTTCCGTCGTTTTCCAGAAGGGCCACCTCCCGCAGGCCATTTTGCCGGCGGAAATCGCAAGTTACATTTCCGAGTCAGAGAATCCGGAGAATTGCAAAGATGTCGAACTCGTACGCGTATCTCTGCCCTCTCTTGGGCGATTCCGCGGGCTCACACTTGTCGACACTCCAGGCCTCGAAAGTATTTTCTCTCAGAACACAGAAGCGGCGTTTAACTGGAGCCCCAACGTCGATCTCGCGCTTGTCGCGGTTGCGGTCGATCCACCACTGACTCAGCAGGACATCGCCCTCATCGAGCGTTTGCAGCGATTCACTCCAAACGTATCGATCCTGCTTACCAAGATGGATACGCTCGACGCGAGAGGCCAGCAGGAAGTCCTCACCTTCGTCGAAGACCGGCTAAAGTCCAAATTTCCCCGCGGACTCCGTGTCTTTCCCTTTTCCATACGACCTGGCTATAAAGGTCTCCGCGAGCGCTTCGAACACGAGTATGTTTCGGATGCCCTCGCCTCATTCCGTGAACGTCGCGTCGCCGCTCTCGAACGAAAACTGCAAACTCTTCTCCGCGCCATCGCTGATTACTTGCAACTTGCTGTGAGCGCGGCAGAAGCCCGCGAAAGCGATCGTGAATACCTCCGCACTCAGGTGCTCGGCTCCGAGGATTTTCGCGCCGACCAGAAACTGCGGTTCGATTTGCTCGCGAAACACGCCGCCGCAAGGACCCGGCCCCTTATTGAAGAGCGCCTGCAAAAAACGGTCCGTTTCCAGCTCCAACAACGGGTTGCCAGCCGCCTCGCCTCTGAATTTCCCGGATGGCACGGCTCCTTCGCGCAGACGCTCTCCCAATTCGAATCCTGGCTCCATGCAGATCTTAAAAGCGAGATCTCCGCCATCTCCGCAGCGGAAGCCAGCGTCTTCCAGGCTTCTCTGCGCGACTTTCAGCGCCAGTGTCAGGAGAATCTTCAGTCTTTTCGCGAGCAGCTCTCGGAGAGAGTTTTGCGCACGTTTGGTTTCCCCCTTCGCACCACCGAGGCTGAAATCGAGTTTCACCCTCCGCGCGAACCGGATATCTCCGTCGGTAGAATTTTCGATCACAATTGGGAACTTCTATCCGCACTCATTCCCATGCGTCACGTTCGTGGGGCGATCAGACGGCGATTCGAGGAAAAGATCGAAAGCGAAGTGTTTAAGAATCTTTCCCGGCTCACGTCGCAGTGGGAGGAGGCGATCCGCGCAATAATTCATGTCGCCGAAAAAGAGGCTGGCCGCCGCTTCGATGAGTTTGTCCTCACCGTTCGCCGCGTTCTTCAGGCTCCGGACCCGATGCAAAAGGCTGTGGTTCTTTCCTACCTCGAAGAGCTCGAATCCGCTTTGAAGGGTCTTTCAACTCATTCCCGAGACTCTGTTTAGCCTTCTCCCCACGTGCGGGGATCACCATAACCGCGTAATCATGTTTTTTGCACCGGCCCAGCGATAGAACAAAATAAGATTTGCAATGGCGACGGACCCACGCAGCAACGAGAAGTAGAAGTCGTTTAAATCCTCGCTCGCGCGGGGCATTCCGGACCTAACGAAGCTGACGGCCACTAGAAGCAGGCTCAACGACCATCCAAGAAGAAAAAGATAGATAACTACTCGGAAGTCCGACTCGACTTTGAGCTTCTTCACTAGGAAATAGCTGCAGACGATCAGCTCCAAACCAAAAATGGAGACGAAGATCGCGGGGAAGGGCTCGACGGCAAGCGCGGTCCCTCCGCAGGGCCCCACACTCGCATTGAGCGCGAGCAGAGATCCAAACAAGATCATGAGGACGCTAACAATCTGCCTAGCGGCGCTGTTCAGCATTTCGGCAATGCGGTTTTGCACTTCGCTTCTCTTTCTCGCTGTTTTCTTCGGCAGTTGCGTTACAAGCCGGGAACCACTGCGGATTCCGTCCCCTGAGCCAGTACAAACCGGCGGCTCCCGCACGTCAACATAACGAGTGGAAATTGTGCTCTTCCAAGCAAGCTGAGAACAAACGGTTAAGAGAATCCCGGCAGAGCCTCTCGGGAGCGGCGTCCACTCCCAACGTCGCTCTAAACTGTTCACCCGGAACTTTCGAATGTAAACTGCTCCCGCATGGCAGACAGCGCAGAAAAACAATCGTGGTTGAATCGCACGGTCCTCGGCGTCGGCCTCACCAGCCTCTTCAGCGACTGGAGCCATGAAACTGCCACGGCGATTCTGCCCGCATTTCTTGCCGCGATTGGAGCAGGACCAGCGTGGCTCGGCGTCATCGAGGGAATTGCTGATGGCCTCTCGAGTTTTTCGAAGCTTGCCGCCGGTTATTTCACGGATCGCCTGAAGCATCGCAAGCCGCTCGCGGTGTTCGGTTACGCTGTCACGGCGATTTCGACCACTTCTCTTGCGTTCGCCACGCACGCGTCTCATGTCCTCATCGGCCGCACCGCGGCGTGGCTTGGCCGCGGGGTTCGTTCGCCAGCCAAGAAGGCGCTGCTTGCAGCGGATGTTTCGCCGAATGCCTACGGTCGCGCGTTCGGCCTCGAACGCCTGATGGACACGGTCGGAGCCATCGCCGGGCCGCTCACTGCGCTCTGGCTGCTGGAAAAAACCGGGCACAACTACGAAAAAGTTTTTCTCTGGACACTTCTTCCAGGTCTGATTGCCGTCGCTTCTTTCTGGTTACTGGTGAGGGAGCGTCCCATCGCCTTGAAACCGAAGCGTTCGTTCGTGATGGGGATTCGCGAGTTGCCCGCTCCGTTCCGGCGTTTTCTTCTTGGCGTCGGCGTGTTCGGCGCCGGCGATTTTTCCCATTCTCTGCTAATTCTGTACGCTTCGCGCATGCTCACACCTGAGTTCGGGCTGGCGCGCGCGGCCAGCATCGCTGTCGTGCTCTATACACTGCACAACGTGTTTTACGCAGGCTCCGCCTACGCCAGCGGGTGGCTGAGTGACCATGTCCCTCAACGCAAGATCGTGCTCGCTGGCGGCTACGTTCTGGCCGGAATCACCGCGCTCCTCCTTTGCACGGGCACGCACTCGCTGTGGCTTCTCGGCGTGATTTTTGTTTTGGCGGGGCTTTATGTTGGCACCGAAGAGGCGCTCGAAGATTCCGTCGCTGCCGAGCTTGTGCCCAAAGAACAGCATGGCATGGCTTTCGGCACACTCGCCGCGGTCAACGCCGTGGGTGATTTCCTGTCGAGCCTTTTGGTGGGAAGTCTCTGGAGCGCATTTTCCGTGCAGGCGGCTTTCGCCACTTCTACTGTTCTGTTTCTTGCAGGCGCGATTCTCGTACTTCGACTTCGCCACTGACGGATTTGTTTGTGCACAAGAGAAGACGCGCGGGTTACTCGTGCGGAGGCAGCGGCTCCGGCCATTGTGTCACGCCAATCCTGCCGTCGCGTTCCAGTTCAATTGCGGGAGAGTAAAGTCCGAGCAATTCGCGCCGCCACCACAGCCCGTGCGCCCTCTTTTCCGCCATGGACGTGAACCAATATTGCCAAAGGACTGCGCGAACCTGGCTCGGCGGTTTTTGCGGGAATGGGTTCGCGGCAAAAAGATCGAGCACATCGGCATCGTTTGAAAGAAGCCGTCTCTCCGTCCGTAGGACGAGCGGATTGTCGCGCCACTCGCCGAGCGAGGCGAACCACAAGTTCCAGTCCAATCGCGGCTGATAGGGCGCGTAGATGCCAGGGGGTTTGTCCAGTTCCTGAGGTTTGTGACGGAAGGGGTATGCAATCCAGGTTTGGCCGTCGTTTGAGCCCTGGAATTCGATTTCGTAGCGGCCACGCGTCATCACCGCGAATAGGCCGTACCGGTTTGCGATTCGAAACGGATCGAGGAGAGCGACCGGTGAGGTTGGAAGCGGCGCCGGCGAGATCATCCAAACCATTTGCGCGATGGTGGCATAGAAAATCCAGGTAAGCAGAACCGCGACTACGGCTACGCGCAGCGGAGCAAGCCAGAAGCGGATTTTCTTCAACCACTCGCGAGGACTGTCTCGATTGGTGAGAGCCTCCTCTGTTAATGGACCCGACGGCGCCGCCAAAATCGAAAGAGGGTCACCAGCGGGTGACTTCGACTCGATAGCAGGGTCAGCCGCTCGACCGAGGAGCGGCTTTTTCCATTTCACAGAAAAAAATCGCATGAGGAAGAGGTCGTCGAGCAGGAGGAACGCAAGAATGAGAACCAGATAATTCAGAAATGTGTAGTTAGCCGTCAGAATGATACCGATCTGCCAGGGTGTTACGACAAAAAAGAGAAGGATTCGAAAACGGCGCGGCAGAAATGCAGCCCAAATCAAGAGGAGCTCCAGTGCAAGTGTGAGCGCTGCGGTTCCCTCGTGAAACCAATGCGGGAGGTGCTGCGCGTACCAGCCGATCCACGTTGGCAACGGCCCATTCTGGTAGTAGTCGTCCATGGCGGAGAAATTCCGCCACTCGAGATCACCGCCCATAATCTTGGCGACGCCGGATTCGAAGTAGATGCGAAACCACTCCCAAAGCAAAAGATAGAACGCAGCCCGCACCGGCCGGCTCTTTTCTCCCCATCCAGGCCGAAAGCCGGCGGGAGCAAAGGCAAGCGACAAGAATCCGGCTTCGAGCAGCATTCCATCGGACTGATATCCCGAAAAATCTCCCGCGGCGCTGACGAACGAGAGAAAGCAAGCAAAGCAGACGGCGAGCATTCCCCGCGGCCAGATGTTGAAAACGAGCAGCACGGCAGCCGCCATGCCGACCCAGCAAAGTGCCGTCAACATATGCGAGCCGCTCGAAAACCACAGAAGGCTTGGCGCGTACCAATAGCGATCGAAGCCGAAGTGCTCCGCTACACTTTTCAGATATTCACTTGCAGGGAGAATTCCATCGGGGCCGATCAGTCCGCGAATTTGAAATACAAGCGAGAAAAAAGCGGAGAAATAAATCGCACCAAGCGCGCGCAGGAATATCCAGCGTGCTAAGAAGCGGTCCGTGGGACCGTTTCGCGAATCGAAGAGCCACCGAATGACGGACGAAGGAGTCCAGTCCATAGACGCAGGACATTATACCGGCGTGGCGACGCCGAATAATTGGTTCAAGCTCGAGGGCCTACCGCTGGCGCTCGTTTTGCGGATGGGAAGAATGATCCACATGCAAAGCACAGGTGCCGTCCTCGCAGAGCTCGCGATTCCACCTATAACGATTGCGCGCAATCCAAGCGTAGATACGTTGCGCTGCAAAATGAATCCCGGGTACGAGGAGCAGCCACGCAACTAACTTCCAGCCGGGCAGGACCAGTCCGATGCGTGCCCATGCGTCTGCTCCGGAATAAACGCGCCCGGAAGGATCTGCGGCCTGCATGAGGCGCATTGCTTCGTCGAGATTTACATGGGGAAAGCGGGCAGCCACGCTCGCGTCGTGGAGGTCGAGCAGTTCGATGCGGCTGTGAGAATCCATGCGCCGCACGCGGGCCACGCTTGTCCGGCACAAGTTGCAGGCCCCATCGTAAAGTACCGTAAGCTCGGCCACTGTTCTCCTTGCGGCTGCGGCCACCAAACGAAGCCCATTGGCTCGCGATCAGTGGGAGCGCCGCAGATTTCATTCTAGCAAGCAATGCGCCGAGCCCGCGGTTTCGCCGTGGTTAGAATGAGCGCCTTATCCTGGGCTGTTTTTCGGAACTGGTTTGGAACAATGCCCACTTCCCTGTTGCAGCCGCCAAAACCGCATGCTAGGCTGGCGAACAAAAGGCGAATTGCAGGAGGTATACTCGATGTCCCATTCTCTCGCCGTACGGGCGGCGGCCTTGAGTTCGCTCGAACGGACGGCTGGTTCGTCGCTGGCGCGCGTGCGCGAAGTCCTGGATACCTTCGCCGCTCGAGACGTCACCGGCGAGGTGCTCACTGCAGTGCGCTACTTCCCCGCGCGCGAAGCGCAATGGGCGGAGTTTCCAGCATGGGTTCACGCCGACCTCGTCGCTGCCTACTGCGCCAAGGACATTCGCCAGCTCTACACGCACCAATCGATCGCTGCCGAAGCCGTTCACGCCGGTAAGAACGTCGTGGTAGTCACGCCAACCGCTTCCGGAAAGACACTTTGCTACAACCTACCTATACTGAATTCGATTCTCGAAAATCCCGACACGCGCGCGCTCTATCTCTTCCCCACCAAAGCATTGGCGCAGGACCAGTTGGCGGAGCTTTATGACCTCAATCAGCGCCTCGATAACCGCTTCGGTGTCTTTACTTATGACGGCGACACGCCAGCCGATGCCCGCAGGGCCATCCGCGAAAAGGGCCATGTGGTGCTCACGAATCCGGACATGCTGCATACGGGCATTCTGCCGCACCATACGCGGTGGACGCGTCTTTTCGAAAATCTTCGCTACATTGTGATTGACGAGCTTCACACCTATCGCGGAGTCTTTGGCAGCCATCTGTGCAACGTACTGCGGCGTCTCCGGCGCATTGCGAATTTTTATGGCAGTGCTCCGAAGTTCATTTGCTGTTCGGCAACGATCGCGAATCCAGGTGAACTGGCCACCCGGCTGCTCGAAAAAGAAGTGGAAGTCCTCGACGACAATGGCGCGCCTGCAGGCGAGAAAACTTTTGTCTTTTACAATCCGCCCGTCGTGAATCGCGCGCTCGGGATTCGCCGCAGCTACATCAATGAAACCTCACGTGTTGCCCAGGAGTTTTTGAAGCGCGATTTGCAAACGATGGTCTTCTCTAATTCGCGGCTGCAAACCGAAATTCTCCTTACGTATCTCCAGCAGGCCAATCCTCACGCGCCCGGCAAGCAAGAAACGATTCGCGGCTACCGTGGCGGTTATTTGCCGAACGAACGCCGTGAAATCGAGCGCGGCTTGCGTGACGGCCGCATCCGCGGCGTCGTAAGCACAAGCGCGCTCGAACTAGGGATTGACGTGGGCTCGCTCGACACCGTAGTCATGGCAGGCTACCCCGGCTCGATCGCCGGAACTTGGCAGCGTGCAGGCCGCGCGGGCCGTCGCAGCGGCAGCTCCTGCGCCGTGATGGTCGCTTCTTCGTCTCCGCTCGATCAGTTCATCGTGAGGCATCCAGACTATTTCTTCGGCAATACGCCGGAGCATGCGTATATCCAGCCAGACAATCTCGAAATCCTCATTAATCATCTGAAGTGTGCCGCGTTCGAATTGCCCATTGCTCCCGGCGAACGATTCGGCGAAGTCGACGTCCCGGACATTTGCGCTCGCCTCGCCGAAGCTGGCTATCTCCACCTCGCCGGAAATCACTTTCATTGGACGCACGAAGCGTATCCGGCCGACACGATCAGCCTTCGCTCAATATCCAGCGACAATTTCATCATCATTGATGTGACCGGCGCACCGAATGTCATCGGAGAAGTGGATTTTCCCAGCGCGCTGGTTTTCCTGCACGAAAAAGCGATCTACATTCACGGCGGCCAGCAATATCACGTCGAGCATCTCGACTTCAATGAGCGTAAGGCGTACGTCAAAAAGGTGGACGTTGACTACTACACCGATGCGGTCCGCTACACGCAGGTCCGCGTGCTTGAAGCAACCGAGACGTCTGATGTCTCCGCGACCGCTGCTTCGGCGAATTCGCATTCTCACGGCGACGTTCTCGTCCGCTCGCAAGTCGTGGGCTTCAAGAAAATAAAATTTTTCACTAATGAAAACATCGGCGACGGCAAGCTCGAACTTCCAGAAAACGAAATGCACACGACGTCGTACTGGATCACTCTGGAGAGGCCCCTGCTCGAATCGCTTCCCTACAGCGTGAGCGAACGCCAGAGCGGCATGTTCGGTCTACTCCATGCTCTCACCTCAGTCGCCACACTGCTCCTCATGTGCGACGGCCGCGATCTCGGCACCGCCATCGGCGAGCGTCCGCCGGCTGCGGATTCCGGCACCGAGCTTGTAGGGGCGCAGCATGCTGCGGCCTTACACGACGCGGTGGATGATTTCACGCCCTCGCGTCTCAGAGACGCATCCGCTTCCAATCTCAAAGAATTCTTCGAGCCCAATCTTTATCTCTACGACGCCTATCCCGGAGGCATTGGCTTCTCCGAGCCGCTGTACCGCGCTCATGACCTGCTCATCCACAAAACTCGCGAACTCATTGGCGCGTGCGCCTGCGATGAGGGCTGCCCATCCTGCGTCGGGCCCGCGGGTGACCTCGCTCCACGCGCCAAAGAAGCCGCTCTCGCCATCCTCGACAGGCTCTGTGGCTAGATGTCTGCCTCCACCGATAAATTCTCACGACTCGCTGCGCTCAAGCCCGCGCGCCTTGCGCCGGCGCGTCCAGCGGCTCTGCGCGCGCCCGATGAAGAAGATTCCCTCGCTCATCTTCTCGGCGCTGGCGTAGCGAAAAACCATTTCGGCGAACACCTCGCCATTCGCAATTGGTTCTCCACGCCCGAGTTTTCCGAGCCATCGGCCGTCGCTCTCGAACTGCTCTCCCGCACGCGTGACGCCGAGCTCTTTCCCGCCGAACACGCACCGCTCTCGCAGATCCCGCGAAGTGGCTTTTCCTCGACACGGAAACCACCGGCCTCGCCGGCGGCACGGGCACGTATCCATTCCTCGTGGGAATTGCCTGGTGGGACGCTGGCGGCCTTCAAGTCGAGCAATTCTTCATGCGCGATTTTTCCGAAGAGCACTCCCTCCTTCACGAACTCGCCGCGCGTCTCGCCGACCGCCCCGTTCTCGTCACCTTCAACGGCAAGAGTTTCGACTGGCCGCTCCTCGATAGTCGTTTCACCATGACGCGCACCATCCCTACGCCGCCACCTGGCCGCCCATCTCGATCTTCTTCATCCCGCTCGAGCTCTTTGGAAACTGCGCCTCGGCTCCGTGCGCCTTGTCGAGCTGGAACGCCGCGTGCTCGATGCCCCGCGGCTCGGCTGGCATCGCGAAGATGACATCGCCTCCGCCCTCATTCCGCAATATTACTTTGACTATCTTCGCGGTGGCCCTTGCGATCCACTCGCGGGTATCGTCCGCCACAATCAGATGGATCTGCGCGGCCTTGCCGCCCTCTTTGGCAAAATCAACACGCTCCTCGCCTCACATGAAACCGACCGCGACGGAGTGGACAGCCTCGATCTCTTTGGACTCTCCCGTTTCTTCGATCGCCGTGGCGATTCCGATCGCGCTCACGTCGCTTGTACGCAGGCGCTCGATCTCGGCCTCCCCGCCGAATTCCGCCCGCGCGCCCGCCGCGAGCTCGCCCTTCTCGCCAAACGTCGCGGCGACCACAACGCCGCAGCCGCGCTCTGGCTCGAACTAGCCGCCGATCCCCATGATGGTGCTCTGGCCTGTGAACAGCTCGCCATCCACTACGAGCGCCGTGCAAAGAACCCTGTTCGCGCAACGGAATTTGCCCGCCTCGGATTGGCCAAGCTCCAGCGAGCGCGCGCGCGCGATCCCTACGCCACAGCCCGCGCGTCGCGCCTAGCGGAAAAATTGCTAATCCGAATCAACCGCCTGGAAAGCAGGGTAAAGCGCAAAAATCCGGCAGTGAGTGGATTGTCTCTTTTGAGTTCCGCAATAAAACAGTTGGAACGTGGGACGTCTCCCGCTTGAACTTCCTTCTCACCGTCTCAGAAAGCAAGGAGAGCTTGCCGCTCCGCGAGCGGTGGATTGCATCCAGTTTTGTAACGGCCGCGTCCTTCGGCGCTCTAGTCCACGACCAGCCAATCATCCCATTGATGCCGTCAAACACACCCGCGTCGTGCCCTCCACCGAGATGCACTCCGTCCCGAGCATCGCAAGAACACTCCGCCGTCCGGCGTATCAAACGTAACGAAATTCGTCGAGCGGCGCACGCCTCGTGTACGACGTACTTTTTCTCAAGCGCTTCCGCATACTCCCCAAAAAAGCGCCCCGCATCTTCCTCACTGTCTAGGCGCAACCGTGCAACCAGGATCAGCCGCTTTGTCTGTTTCTGTTCGTAGAGCAAGTACCGGTCTCCGTCCCACGCCGCGGCACGCGGCTTAGCTCTTTCCTCCCCTAAAAACTGTTTCACAATTTCCTTCCACCCGAACTCGCCCATGACGTTCTCATCGAGCTTCGTCCAGTCCGGGCCAAGCAATTTGTCGAGCGAAGGTATCGCACAGGCGCAGGCAGCTTTCCCCGATTTGTAAAGAGCCGGATGCATGATCTGCTGAGTCGAAATCGGCGGCTTCACAAAAACTGCCGACAAGCCTTTCCAGCCCCCCGGCTTTAAAATCGCTGTGGAAAACGTCAATCCTCCGAAATAAGGAAAAACAAGGGCATCCTTCATGAACTGTGGCGCTTCTTGCAGCTTGGGTGTCTTGGACATATCGCCGGCAAGAAGCGAAGGGTCAATCGCGGGCAAATCCTCGACCGAACGACCCGTTCCCTTCAACAGGTAGTCGATCATGGCAGCCATGGCGCTGCCTTCCAGCACCGCTTCTCGTGCAAGTTCCGCATCGTCGTTCGGGCGCGCAGCCTTCACCCATCCCTCGATTTGAAAGTGTTGGTCCTGCAGCGCGTGGGTCAGTTCATGGGCCATGACCATGCGCTGATCATCCAGCGGGATCCAATCGGCAATATAAAATTCCCGCGCTTTGGGGTCGTAGAGACCGGCAATCTGCTCGGTCAGCAAATCAACCATAAATGAGTCCAGGTCAAATCCCTTGGGGATCAAGCCGAAAGCTTCCGCGCTGCGCGCTTCCGCATAACGCTCCGCCGGTTTCTTCTCGTCATCCATCTCACGGACGACGTAGGCTCGTATCTCATCCCGCGATCGCAGCGTCTTCTTCAGAGGCGTAAGCAACTTAAGCCCTGTGATTTCGCTGACTTGCTCGAGCACTTCATCCGCCGTCGCCGCGAACTCGGCGTTGTTGACCTTCGGCTGAGCGGTCGCTGGTGGCGCCGTCGCAGCTTGTTGCGCACGGAGCGTGCTTTCGCCCGCGAGGCAGGAAGCGGCCAGAAGGAAGGTGCAAAACCAACGGGCAATCTTTTTGAGGGTTAGTGGCATAGTCTTCGCAGAATAGCAGATAACGCAGGTGGGCGGCCTCAGGCGGAAAAACACGCTAATGCTTGATACGAAACCGTATTCATTCCCGACTACTAAAAGTCGTTTCGTGCGGGCTGCAACTTCCGGAGGCGTCGCAGCTGCCGTTCGTTCCGCGCAAGCAGTTAAAAGCAGGGAAGATAACTCTGAACAGCCGCTAAGAAATCGCTTCCTTCATTTTTTCGCTGGCTTCCATAAGAAAAACGATTCCACGAATTTCAATGCGGGTTGTTCTGAATCCTTAACAGAATGGTAACTCTGTTATACTCTGCTCTGTCAGCTCCTAGCGCTCTCCCGAGGAAAACATGCTCCCCGGACTTCGTCTGCGGCAAGCCCGTGAACGACTTGGTTTAACCTATCGTGATGTGGAACGCTCTAGTTTTGAATTAGCAGCCCGCCGCGGCCGTCCTGAATTAATTCTTCATATCAGCCGCCTGGCGGATATCGAAAACCGTGGCGTTGTCCCGGGCCTTCATAAGCTTTATACGCTTGCGGTTGTCTACCACTTGAATCCGCTCGAGATATTCCGTTGGTACGACGTGCCCATCGAGGACTGTTTCCCCGATGGCGGCGCGTTTCATGCCCCGCACACGCATCTTGCCGCGCCTCCCGTCTCTCTCAAAACTCCTTTGCGTTTCGATCCGTCATTTGATCCCAAGCGAACGGAGCTGCTATCCCGCATGGTCGAGCAGTGGGGCAGTCTTGAGGGCGTGCTCACGAACGGCAATGCCCGTCAGCGTTATGGATACATCGGCTCGTCAGACCGCCGCATGGTTCCTCTACTGCGCCCCGGCAGTGTGGTTCTCGTGGATGTCAGCGTACGCCGCATCGAGGACGACAATTGGGCCAATGAATACGACCGTCCCATGTATTTCGTCGAAGTGCGCGATGGTTACCGATGCGGATGGTTTCACCAGGATGGCACGCGCCTGCTCATGCAGCCCCATCCTCTCTCTAGGTGTGTTCCGGAGGTTTGGCGCCTTCCGGACGAAGCCGAAGTGGTCGGCCGTGTGGTGGGCGTTGTTACCCGGCTGGATGAGCCGTGGAGCATTCTGCCTGGAGAATCTCCAGCAGTGCGCGGAGATTCGAACAGAAAAGATCCTTGAGATAGCTCGGAGCGCTCTCGGGCATCAGAACTCGGTAGGCCTCCATCCGACACCAATGAGCCAGCGCCTCACGGAGTCCGCCCGGCATTTGGTCGAGACATTCCTTCAAGTCGGCCTCTTGCATTGCCAGAGGAGTCTCCAAAACGCGCTCGAAGATTTGCTCGTGGCACAGCTGGAGGGCCTGTTGCATCGCCTCGTCTGAATACATGGCCGCCAGCCCCGCGTGCTCGTATCTTCCGCTGGATAGATCGCGCAGCGACGCCATGTAGGTAAGCCGGCCGAATTCCCCCGGGATTCCCGCAAGTGTGGTCAGCGTAAAATCCTGAATAATGCGGCGGTTTTGCTGCAGCTGCGTAATCATTTTCATGCGTTGTCCCGTTCCGAAGACGGAACGCTTTGTATCTTTCCCCTTAATTCACTCGAATCTTCTTCATGGTTGAACCAGGAGGGATTCAACCATTATGAAAAATATTTCGATTCGCCTGGCTTTCCTCATATTAGCGGTTTCGATCGTACTCCCTGTTAACAGCTCGGTCAAACACTTATCCAGTAATCGCGCTGCCGCGGTTTCCAGTGCTCTTCTAAGCGGCTCACCTCTACCCGCTCCCATGCCGCCACCGCCGGGACTGACTGTCCTCAGCGCTAGCGGTTCACCTCTGCCGGCTCCGATGCCGCCTCCACCAGGATTCAGCGTTCTCAGCGCCAGCGGTTCTCCCTTGCCAGCCCCCATGCCTCCGCCGCCGGGTTTAAATGTTCTCAGTGCGAGCGGCTCACCTCTTCCTGCGCCCATGCCGCCTCCGCCAGGCTCGATCGTCCTCAGCGCTAGCGGTTCACCTTTGCCGGCCCCGATGCCTCCGCCGCCGGGACTGTTGGCCTAGCGCCTGAAATGCTTATCGCTCCGCAACTCGCGTACTCAGCGAAGGGCAAGTTGCGGAGCGTTATCTCTAAGAATTATCCAATATTTGCTTCGCGTTCAACGTCCGCTCACGAATGCGGAGCAAGCCTGTCCGATTGCGCCATCAATCGCACTTGATCACTCTTGGGAAGCCGATCTTTTGTCGAGCAATTTGTTCCTGCAAGGTAAGACCGCCGTCAGGCCGTTCCAGTACCAACTATCTATAGCCGCTGAAACAAATAGATTATTTACCGGCCAGTCAAGACATGCTAGCATTCAACCGCAATGAGAAGCCTGCCCGCTTACGTCCTTTGGTCATGGGCCTCCAGCGTCCTGATCCAACTGGTCTTGCTGCTGCTTCTGTTATTGAAGAGGAATTTTCGGAAGCTGCCGTTTTTCTCCACATATGTAGTGCTCAATATTTGTCAGGCCGGTTTTCTTTTGATTGTATATTCCCTGTACGGCTTTGGCTCTCCCATGTCTGGCTCCCTCGCTTGGTTCTCTGAATGCGTTACTTTCTTCGCCCAGGCTCTGGCCACGATAGAAATTCTTAGACTCACTCTTAAACCGTACCAAGGCATCTGGGGTCTGGCATGGCGTGCATTGACCGCCGTTTCCGCCCTGGTCGTGATCCTCGTGGCGCTTGGTACACGAGGTAGCTGGGCCGGAGCTGAGTGGTTCGAACTCAATCGCGGCTATCACCTCACATTTGCCACGGCTCTCATTGCCTGTCTGCTCCTTGTCCGCTACTACTCCATCCCGGTCCCCTCCGCCTACAAATTGATCATCGGCGGATTCTGCTTTTACTCATGCACCGATGTTCTGATCAATACGGGCATTCAAAAGGTTCTCTACAACAGCTACAAAGTCTATGAACCGATCTGGGACTTCTTGATCACGCTCTCTTTTCTACTGATGGTTGGCATTGACGTAGCCGCCCTCTGGAAACCCTTGCCCCTCGATAACCGGCAAGCCGCCCCGCCCTCGGACTCCACTTATCAGCGGCTCTCTCCCGAGATCAATGAGCAGTTGCGCGAGCTCAATGAAAAACTGCTGCGGCTCTGGAAACTGGAGGCACATTCAAATTGACCCTCGCTCTACTATCTTTAAGTGGCTTCGCAGCTCTTCTCCTGATTCTGCTGTTCTGGGTTCTGCGTGATCCTCAAAAGCTCGCGAAACCTGATGCCGATCTCTACCCCACAGATGAGTTGGGCGGCCACCATGTAACTTACTTTCCGCAAGTGCGCCAGGCCATGGCCGCGGAAGACCTTGCGTATATTTGCTCGCAAGGATCGCCTCAGCTGAGGCGCAGGGTGCGTAAGGAGCGCCGGAAGATTGTATTGATCTATCTGTCCTGCCTGCGCAACGATTTCCTGAAATTGTGGCGCTTGGCCCGCGTCATCGCCTCCATGTCCCCTCGGGTTGGGATGGCGCAAGAATTTGCGCGGGTTCGCTTGGGTCTGACTTTTTCCTTGCGCTATGAAATGATCCGCATCAAATTCCTCTTCGGATTCGCGCCCATTCCTGAGCTTGGGTCTTTGAGCGAGGTTGTTAGCAGGCTTGCGATTCGGCTTGAAACCGCGATGCAGGATCTTGGGGAGCGTGCTGCGCTGGCGGCAAAGCTTGCCTCATCCCTGGACAGGCGTGGTCTGAACACTCCCTAACGCAGCATCCACAGCGGCCAGCAGTTCTGCAGCCTTAAACGGCTTCTGAAGAATGTGATTCCCATTGCGCGGCACTTCGTCCGGGAGACGCCCGAGTGGGGAGACTCCGCGCATCCATACACAGCGCTTCGCCAAACCCGGCCTGCGCGCAAGGATCCAATCGTGAAGTATGTTGCGCTCGGATGTCCCTGAAAGGTCGAGATCGGCAACAACCAGGTCGAATTCCTGCTTCTCGAGAAGCGCCATCGCCTCTGAGGCGCTCTTTGCCGTCTCGACTTCATGCTCTCGCTCACGCAGGATGGCTCGAACCGCTTCCAATACGGATTCGTCTTGATCTATCAATAGAATGCGGCCTTCTCTGACTTGTTCCGCCGCCGGGACGGAATCGGCAGCCTTTGCCACCTTTGAGGGCTGATAGGGCACTTCAATAGTAAACGACGCTCCTCGCGGAGGGACATTGCGCACCCGGATCGAGCCGCCGTGTTCCGTGATGATTCCGTAACATATGCTCAGCCCCAGTCCGGTTCCTTTCCCAACAGGTTTCGTCGTGTAGAAAGGATCGAAGACCCTCGACGCGTCTTTTACGCCCGGGCCGCTGTCAGTAAATTCGATGAACAGCCGGTCCCCGTTGGCTCCGGTTTTCACCCAGAGATCCCCTTCATTCGAATGCTCCAGCATGGCGTCCACAGCATTATTGACCATGTTCAGAAACACCTGCTGCAGTTGGTGGGGATCCGCCGAGGTATAAGGCAGGTCCGATGCAAGTTCCAGGTGTACTCGAATGTGATTCATACGCAAATCGTAGTCGCGCAGCGCGAGCGTCTCTTCCAAAATCAGATTCAGCTGCACGGGAACGCGCTCAGGCTTGTGCTGCCGCGCGAAGCTCAGCAAGTTCTGCACGATGCGGTGCGTCCGCTGCGCTTGTTTGTAGAGCTTGTCCGAGTATTCGATCCCTTGCGGCCCCATTTGTCCGCTCGAGGTCAGCAGCTGGCTGTAGCCGAGAATTGCGGTGAGCGGGTTGTTCAGCTCGTGCGCCACACCGGAAATCAATTGTCCGACGGCGGCCATCTTTTCGCTGTGTAAGAGCTGCTCCTGCGTTCGTCGCAGGTTCTCGTACGCCTGCCGCGCCTCCTCGTAAAGCGTTGTTCGTTCGATGGCGCTCGAGAGCTGGCTCCCGACCGCGATCAGCAGGTTGATGTCAGCCGGCGAGAACTCCTTCGGCGTGCGGCTTCCGACCGTCAGACCTCCGATCACGCGGTCCTTCGACCAAAGCACCACGACATAGGCAGAAAGAAGTTCCTCTTTCCGTTGCGCCTCGCGAAATATAGCGGGCAGCGGCAATCCCTGGACCGAAAGAAAAGTCGCGTGTACCGCCTGGATGTGCTGCAGCAGTTCCGGCTTCACGGTGACCGCAGGAAAACTCCGGGCGTACTCGGAGCGGTGCCCCACCGCAGCCGCCCGCCGAATTTTTGTCCCCTCCTCGTCGAAGAGGTATAGCGCGCAAGCATCCAGACTGAAAAGTTCCGCCATCTGCCGGAGCGTCCGATGTAGCGAATCACCTAAGTCCATGGACTCGGTGAGCGTTTGCCCAATCGAATTCAACACCAGCAGCTCGCGGTTTCGCCGCCTGATTTCCTGTTCTGCGCGCTTTCTTTCGGTGATGTCCAGAAGAAATCCCTGGTAGGCCGTGACATTCCCCGCAGCGTCTTTCACCGCGATGGAAGATTCCAGCACCGTTCGAATCTCACCGTCCTTGCGCTTCATTTCGAACTCGAAGTCCGCCACTGTGCCGTGTTCCTGCAGCAATTTCTTAAGACGCTCGCGGTCTGCCGCATTCGCATACATCGTCCCCGGAATGTCGGCCCCCAGCAATTCCTCCCGCGTCTCAAATCCCGTCATTCGCATCATCGCGTCGTTGAAATCCAGGAACCGTCCTTGCGGCGTGGAAATAAAAACGCCTTCCTGCACGCTTGATACAAGCGTCCTGTATTTTTCTTCCGCGCGCTTTCGTTCCGTGATGTCCTTCAACACATGCACGGTCCCGAGCAAATTTCCCGCCGGATCGGTAAACCTAGAGTTCGACGCCAGAAAATATCCTTGCAGCCACGGGTCGGTGTCATCGCCTTCCCCGGCCACGCCCTCACAATACGGGCACATCTCGTACGTCAAACTCTTCCGCGCCAGCAAGTCCGTTACTGCGCGACCGCCAAGAGCCTGCGAATCCCTGCCCAGCAAATGCCCCAAGCGCAGGTTACACCGCAGAATCCGCCCCTGCCGGTCGTGCACCAAAATCGGATCGCCGATCGAATCGAACGTGTACGCCCACTGCTGCTGCACCGTCGCCACTTGTTCGAACAGCCGCACGTTCTGCAGCGTCAATCCCAGCAAATTGCTTATGTTCAGCAAATAAGAAATCTCATCTGCCTGAAATTGTTCGCTCAGCGTCGAACCTATCGCGATAATCCCCAGCGGCCCGTCTTTTCCCGGCAGCGCCATTGTGATGATATTGCCGATGCCGCTCTCCGCCATTCTCTGCCGCACTCCAGCATCCTGCTCATCTTCCAAACGCAAAAACTCGCAGTCCTTATGCAGTACCTGCTGCGACCACGGCGCTTTTGCCGCGATACTTCCGTACTTTTTCAAGTACTCCTTCTGAAATCCCACCGACGCATGCACAACAAGCTGCGCCTTGTCTCCTTCGCCCTCCAGCAGCCGCACAAGGCCGTGCGTCGCTCCTAGACTCTCCACCAGATGCGCAAGCACGCGGTCCAACACTTCCTGCACAGACAGCGTCTGCGTGCTGGCCGTCGTCAGCAGCGTCAACCGCCGCAATTTTTCGTTGAGCTCTACCGTTCGCGAGCGCGCGCCCTCCAACACGACCACCACCATGGCAATTCCCAGCGCCACACCAAGTAAATGGTCAAACGCCACGCGCAACAAAAAATACGGGTGCTGCGGCCAGTACGGCCTGTCCATTCCATGTATGCCGATCAACAGGAACATGCCCTCGAGCAATCGCACGCCGTGCCCTTGCCCGCCTCGCAACAGCGGCGACCTCCACAACACCATTCCCGCCCACAGGCTCACCGCGCTCGCCAGCAGCGCCGTGCCCCATTGCACATTTCCGTACACCGGCGTGGCTCCGCGCTCAAAATAGTAAACGCCGAATAGCACGACTCCCGCGAGCGGCAAGATCGGCCAGCTCCGCTTCCCTGTCCCGGTCGTAAATTGCACGACCGCCGCCGAGAACAGCAGCATCGCCGCCACTCGTCCCACAACCACTGCCAGCCACAATCCCGGCAAATTGCGGCTCAGTACCACGACTTCACCCAGCGAAGCCAGCGTGAACACACTCCAGCCCGCAACCCACAATCGGAAATACCTGTTGATGTGATCTCGCTGGAAAATGAAGAAGAGCACCAGCAGAACGATGAACGCCGTCGCTTCGAAGAAAGCGATGCCGAGCAGGCCCTGGTTCACCAACACGATGCTCTGCCTCCCGGCCGGAATGTGCCGTCCCCGCGGTACACATACCCGTACTTCTCCCGCTGTGGACGGCATTTAGCCTTCTGTGGAGCTTCCTTCGACGCTAACATGCTATTTTCTTAATGGGCAAGGCCACCACAATACCTCTGTGCTGTCCCGTATAATGGCGATGGGGGCAAACACCCGTGGAGCTAGAACAGATACTGGTCGTAGATGACGAAGAAGCGATTCGAGAGGTTGTTTCCACCATGCTCGAATCGAAGGGGTATCGCTGTACAGCCGTCAGTAATGGCCGCGCTGCTCAGGAGCAAGTCAAAAAGTCCACGCCAGATCTCGTCCTAAGCGACATGATCATGCCCGAAATGGACGGCATCAAGCTTCTCGACTGGCTGCGCGAATACGACCCAGAAGTCCCTGTGATCATGGTCACAGCCATCCATGACATTTCCACGGCTCTCGAAGCCATCCGCCGCGGCGCTTACGACTACATCCTCAAGCCCTTTGAAAAAGACCAGCTCTTCCTGGGAGTCGGTCGGGCTCTTCAACACCGTCGCCTCGTCGCGGAAAACCGCAGCTACCAGCTCCAGCTCGAACAACAGGTCGAGGAGCGCACCGCGCAGCTCACGGGCGCCATCGCGCAACTCGAGCAATCCTACGACGACACTCTCGAGGCCCTCGGCAGCGCCCTCGACTTGAAGGACGCCGAAACCGAAGGTCATTGCCAGCGCGTTACGGCCTTCACCATCTCCATCGCCAAGGCCATGCCTGTTCCTAATCACTACCTCGCCATCCTCGCCCGCGCCGCTTTCCTCCATGACATCGGCAAAATGGCTATCCCCGATGGCATTCTCCGCAAACCTGGACCCCTCACCGACGACGAAAAGCAGGTCATGCGCAAACATTGCCAAATCGGCTACGACATGCTCATTCGCATCCCGTTCCTTCGGGATGCTGCCGAGATCGTCCTCGCCCACCAGGAGTTCTTCGATGGCACCGGCTACCCGCGCGGCCTCAAGGGCGATCAAATCCCCCTCGGCGCCCGCATCTTCACCATCGCCGATTCTCTCGACGCCATGATCAGCGACCGCCCCTACCGCAAAGCTCTGCCTATGGGCCACGCTCGTGACGAGATTCGTCGCTGCTCCGGCACGCAATTCGATCCCAAAGTCGTCGAAGTCTTCGCCACCATCCCCGAGCAGCACTGGCTTGACCTCCGCGAACACCTCGGCTCGCCCTTCCGCCTCGCCCATTTGAAAAACCTGAACGTCTAGCGGCCCCTGCTCGACCAAATCTCGGCGGAATGCCCAGCTGAGAGACCTCTTGCTTGAATTGATCCGAGCGCCATTTAATTGCTCGGCGCAAAAATCAAACGGGCACCTCCAGTCGAGAGGTGCCCGCCGAATGTTACGTCGCCTCGCAGCGACATATGTTTTGCGTCGCCTAGAAGAGTATCTTCAGCGACAGTTGGAGCACACGAGGGCTTGAAAGTGTGCTGGTGCTCTGACCAAAGCTGGGGGAGTTGATGTTCTGATCGCCCACAAAGAAAACAGGGTGATTCAAGACGTTGAACGCTTCGGCTCGGAAGTCCAGTCCAACGCGCTCGGTAAATTTGAAGCGCTTGGCCATGGAAAGATCCCAGTCAAAGAACGCCGGTCCGCTGAAGAAATTCAGAGGGATATTGCCGTCCTGCCCGGGCTGAGGATTGCAGAAGCCACCAGTTACGCTTGGGGCACAAGTCAATCCCGGATCTGCTGCTCCCGTGCCATCCGCGTTTACGAGGGCAGGGTTCAAGGCAAATACTGTTCCGTCACTCTGAACGAAGACTCCCTGCTGGTTCTTTAGCTGTCCTAGCGTCTGAGTTGTAAAAGCTGTCTCCCGGCTCGATCGGGCGGCACGGTTCAACAATCCTTGGGCCGATAAGATCGAATACGGTGAGCCAGTTTGCCACGTAAAGATAGAACCCGTGCTCCATCCTCCAACGAGTCTGCTTACGATGTGGTTTGAGGGCGCCAGCTTGTGCCCGTCCCCAATAGGCAGTTCATAAGTAAAGTTGGCCTTGAACGCATGCGTGATGTCAAAGTTTGCGCGGCTGCGTTCCAGATTTGGCTGTGCATTGTCTAGGAGCGGAAGGAATCGAGACTGGTCATTGTTTGTATCGCCAGAATAGTCGGTTAGCGCTTTGCTGAACGTGTAGCTCGCTTGGAGATACAGCCCATGACCATACCGACGGCGCAGTTCGACGATGCCCGCATTCCAGTTCGAGCTGGAGCCGTTCTTCAGTAGGTCAGCGCCGCGCAGAAATGGATTAGGGGCGAATGGATCCGTGCCGTCGTTGTTGACGATTCCGTTTGTGCGGTAAAGATCGGCCAGATCACCCACAATACCTTCCGCGAGATCCTGCTGCACAATTCCGGCCGTAAGGAATCCACCGCCGATTAGGTTCGGGAAGAATGTCAGCGGCTGACAGCCCGTGGATACGCAAGCAGGATCGCCGGTCAGGAACAAATTGGCACGTGCACGGTTGAAGTCAGCCAGGAAGCCGTTGGAATTTATAACCACCTGGTTGATATCGATTCCGCGGAACAATGCCACGGCGTGATTCCCCACGTAACTAACCTGAAGAGTCGTGTTCCAGCCGAGATCCCTTTGTACGCTCAGGTTCCATTGCTGCACGTACGGGGTGCGGATGTTTGGATCGATCGCAAACCCAGCGTTGGGAGCAACCCCCAAGTTGTTGAAGTTAGTTTGAAACGTTGTTGGGATTGCAAACGGTGGTGCTGTCAGTGCGAAGGGTGAACTTACGGTGGCGACCAGATTGGTCGGGTTCACCGTGGTAGCGAGACCCGCATTTCCGGACGCGGCGTTTTGAGCTGCGGTAAAAAATGCGTCGTTCACATAGTTCACGCTGTAACCCGCGCGGATCGCCATTTTCCCGTTTCCACGTGGATCCCATGCAATTCCGATGTTAGGGCCGAAATTGTTCCGATCGGGGTTGTACAGCCCGCGCTTGCTTGGGCCTCCAGCAAAATCTACCGTGGCATCGCCGAGCAATGTCTCCTCTACCGTCTGTCCGCCCGGCACAACGGGTAAGAGTGCCAGACCATTTCTCTCATTGACCGGGTTGAAGTATTCCCAGCGCACCCCGTACGTCAGCGTCAGCTTGCGATTGATTCTCCAAACATCGCCAGCGTATAGACCCAGGTCGTTCTGACGAAAGTTCCGGTTCGTTCCCGCGCCAGCGACATATCCTGAGGTCTGGCTAGTCGCGTTCAGGATCTGAGACTCGCTGGTCACGAAGCCGGATAGAGTAGCCAGAATGCTTTGGGCCAGATTGCGCTCGGCGGTCGAGATCGGCTGAGGAAAGTCACTGTTTAGAAACGCAAAGTGGCTTGCCTGAGAGAAACCCAGGTTCAAGGTCGGCAAGCTGCCGCCTAGGTTGGTTGAGAATACGGTCACACGCTCGAGCTGCGCGCCGAACGCAAGAGTGTGATTTCCGCGCACCCAGCTTGCATTGTCCTGATAAACCCAGGTGTGTGTGTTCCGCCCCTGCGGGAAGAAATTCGGGTCGGGGTTTGTGAAAGCAGTCCCTGCGACTACATCCGCGCCGAACTGTTGGCTGCTCAAGAAGAATGCCGGTGCCAGGTTGAACCCAAATCGAACTTCATTCGTCAAATTCGAATTCGGATTCCACCGCCAGGCGGTCGAAAGGAACTTGATCGAATCGTTGTTTTTGACCAGAGGGACCGCGTCGAAAGACGTGTCAATATCCGGCCTGTCCACGATGTCCCGGTTCCAGGACCACGTCGCGGTAAGCGAGTTGTGAGGATTAAGATTGTAATCCGCGCGGAGGCCGTAATTGTCGCGCGTCCGATTGCTCTGGGCGCTAAAGTCTAGTCCGAGTGTGTTTACGCCGTCTCCCGCTCCCAAGCTATTCGCCGTTGTCGGAACGCGGCCCAAAAGGGTGGATATCCTTGGATCAATCGTAAAGACTGGAGAGGGCGTGGTTCGCGCCGCGTTTTGACTCTCAAGCGTCAAGAGATTCACAGTGACCGGTGTCGTCCCCCCAACCGGGGTATAGGTGAACAATCCTTGCCGCGCGTCTGAGCTGAGAATCGTCGCAGGCGCTCCGGCACTCTGACTGCGCAGACTGGCTTGACGTAAGCGAAGCAATTCATAGTATCCGTAGATGAATAGCTTGTTCTTAATTATCGGCCCGCCAATGTTTGCGCCGCCTTGATTCTGCAGGAGTTGTGGCTTGTCTCCTCCAAAAGCCGCATTAAACCAATCGTTCGCTGCCCACGCTGCAGTCCGGTAATACCAGAATGCCTGACCATGCCAGTTGTTCGTGCCAGACGGCGTCACAATGCTGACCTGCGCAGAAGCGCCGCCATCTTGCACCTGCGAATTCGTCGTCGTGATCGTGAATTCCTCCGCTTGGCTGTTGAACGGCAGGTTCGGCAGGAAATCCAGAGTGTTCGTGCGGATAAAATTGTCTTGAACATTGATTCCATCGATCGTCACGTTGGCGAACGACTCGCGCTGCCCGTTAATTACGGTGACGGAGCGCCCGTTTTGATTCACGCCCGCCTGCAAACCCACTAAAGCCAGCGGATTTCGGTCCAGTATCGGCAAATCTTCGATCTGCTTCTTTTCCACCGTCCCCGTTAGTTCCGCGCTCGTCGTTTGTACCAGTTCCGCTCCGGCCTCTACAACCAGCGATTGGCTTGTGGACCCAACTTCCAGCGTCACGGGAGCTACCGAGTACACCGTCGAGGCGTCGAGCTTGATGTCCGCCACCACGCTAGTCTTGAACCCGTCCTTGGCGACAGAGACTTTGTACATCCCGTAGTCAATATGATCGAACTGATAGCCGCCGTTCGACCCAGTCTTGGAAGAATACGTCGCATTCGTACCCTGATTTGTAAGTGTCACAACGGCATCAACAATCGCCAGTCCCTGCGTATCCTTCACGGTCCCGGTGATCGCGCCCGTTGGAACCTGAGCCATCGTGGTAATCCCGCAAACCACTAACAGCGCCGCCACCAACATCACCCGCAATCCCATCGTCCAACTCCCAAACTGCTGACGACTGTTTTCCAACCCCATATCTGTTGCCTCCGATTCGTTCTTCGTTTTATTCCGCAGACTCACCATTTCCATTCCAATGTCTCTCCTGAGTTCAAACTTGCTACTTGCTCGAGCTGCTTGCTGGAATTCACACCTCAAACGCAGGTGTTCAGCAAGATGAACTATTTCTTCACCCTCTGCACCTCTTGCTTCGGGCTAGACTCACCCTAAGAAGCTCGATCCAATTTCTCATTCGGGATTTACAACCCGAAACTCACACCCAAAATCTAAATGTATGTTAGCAAGCCACTTGCCACACATCCCCGCGTGCTCGGTTTGTGATAAACCGCTTGCGTTAAGTAAGTTATCCATTTCCCGCGCGAGCTAAAGATGCGTTCTTTAGAATTTGTTATATAGATTTACGTAGAAGATACTACCGGCAAATTCTATATTATGTATTCGTCCTCTCTGAACTACGCCTCAAATCAGCGGGAGCACACCGCCTGTGACCAAATTCCCGATCCGGGCCATTTGTTATGATTCCAAATCACTGTGAGGGATGAATTTGGCTCGGAACAAGCTCCTCAAGATGTCTCGATCCAGCGACACGGTATGAGTTTAGAAGTTCGAAACCAACAATTTGATTCCTTCGGTAAACTCGCTTTTTGGCCCAATCAGGCTGACAATCACGTGCCCCTCGTACGGAAAATCATAAAAGTGGCCCGGATGCACATAAATGGATTTCGTCGCAAGAAGTTCGAGCGCAAGTTCTTCGTCGCTTCGCATCGCGGGCACTCGTACCACTGCATTCCACCCGCCTTCCACTTCCAGCCGGCTACAGGATTTCTGTCCCCCCAATTGAGTGTCGAGTTCGAAAAGATTTTCGCATACGCGCGCCAGCAATTGCTTCTGGAACTCTTGCCTCTGCCCCAATAGCGTCGGTATCGCCAATTGAATCGGCGCGTTCATCGAAAGATAGGTATCCGCAATCACCTCGATGCGCGCGAGCGCCTGTGCTTTCAGCGGTTCCGGCCCGCTTACGATCAGCCACGCCGCTTTCATCTGCGGCAGTCCGCAAATCTTCGATAGCCCGCTCATCGTAAAGGTCAGCGCTCCGGAATTTGAGGCAAACGTTGCGATCTTTTTCTCCTTCAGCACAAAATCCAGAAAAACCTCATCCGCAATGACTGCAATCTCGCGCGCCGCGCAAATCTCGTTTAACTTGAGCATCTCTTCTGGCTTGCAGAAGTGTCCCGTTGGATTATTTGGATGGACCACGATCACTCCCCGCGTCTGCGGCGTGATCGCCTGCTCCAGGGCGTGGAAATCAATCTGCCATCCATAGTCGTAAATCAGCGGGTAGCGCGCCAACCGCACGTCTTGTATGTCCGCGAGGAATTCGAACAGCGGATAGCTTGGTTCTGGAATTAACAGCTCATCATCTGGATTGCACAGCGTTCGAAACACGAAGGAATAGGCTTCGCTCGTGCTCGTCGTCAGAAATAAGTCTTCATTCGAAACGCGCGCGCCCCGCTCCGCGTAATACTGTGCCACCGCGCTCCGCGCCACTTCGAGTCCTCGCGGATTCGGCTCATACTTCATCGCCGCCGGATTCCGCAGCGCGCTTAAAATCGCCTCTTGGTCATACCGAAATCCGCACTCCGTCGGATTCGAAACCGCCAAATCAATCAACGGCTTCCCCGCCGCGCGATGCGCTGCCAGCGCACCGCTCAGGCGGTTCGTCTCAAGATTCCAATTTGTCCGTTTCGCAAACATTTTGTTTAGCGCATCATTATATAGGTGCCATCATTGACGGGCGATAGCCGCCTTCGCCGGATCGTTGGCGTATACTCAACGGGACACTCGAAAAGCTGCATTTGATTCGAACCTGCACTCGATTCGAATCCGCAAGTAATTAGACGATGAGCGCGCATCCACAAACCACTTCCCTGCTCGACCCCGTTCCGCAACTCGATCTCGCGGCGCAATACGCCGCGATTGGCGCGGAGATTCGAACCGCCGTCGAACGCGTTCTTGCGTCGCAACAATTTATTCTCGGGCGCGAAGGCGCCGCGTTCGAGCAAGAAATCGCGCAGCTCTGCGGCGTCGCTCACGGCGTCGGCGTCGCGTCCGGAACGGACGCGCTGATCCTCGCGCTCCGCGCATGTGGCGTGCAAGCCGGCGACGAAGTGCTGATCCCTCCGTTTACGTTCGTCGCCACGGGCAGCGCTGTCAGCGCGCTCGGAGCAAAACCGGTCTTCGCGGACATCCGGCCCGGACACGTACAACCTTGATCCCTCCGATCTCGCGCGACGCGTAACGCAAAAAACAAGGGCGATCATCGCCGTGCATCTCTATGGACTTTCGGCGGACATGGATCCGATCGTGAATTTTGCGCAGGCGCACAATTTGAGCGTGATTGAAGACAATGCGCAATCGATCGGCGCGAACTACAAAGGCCGCCGCACCGGCTCGCTCGGCGATGCGGCGTGCATGAGTTTTTATCCGACGAAAAATCTTGGCGCGTACGGCGATGCGGGAATGGTCGTCACCAATTCGAACGAAATTGCCGCGCGCCTAAAATCGCTGCGAAATCACGGCCAATCCGCCAAGTATGTCAGCAGCGAGCCCGGCTGGAACAGCCGCCTCGATGAAATCCAAGCCGCCATTTTGCGCGTGAAGCTGCGCCACTTATCCGAATGGCAGCGCGCGAGGCAGGCCCACGCGGCGGCCTACACAAAACTGCTGCTCGGCATTCCCGGTGTCGCGCCGCCGCTGATCCCGGAAGGATATGAACATGTGTTCCACCAATATACGATTCGCGTGGAGCGGCGCGATGCCGCTGCAGCAGTTTTTGAGCGAACGAAAAATCGGAAGCGCGGTTTATTATCCTGTGCCGCTGCATTTGCAACCGCTCTACGCTTCGCTGGGCCACAAGGCCGGCGATTTTCCGCACGCGGAGCACGCGGCGCAAGAAGTGCTCTCTCTCCCCATGTTTCCGGAGTTGCGCTCGGAACAAATTAGCGCGCGTCGCGGAAGCGGTTTCCGAATTTGTCACTCACTAAGCTCGGTCAATTGCTTGCTTCAGTTTTGCCGGGATCTCATTTCCCCAAATAAAGCAGCGCGAGCAGGAAAATCCAGAGTCCATCCATGAAGTGCCAGTAGTAGGACACAACTTCCGCCGCGACGGAGCGCGACACTTTTGCTTTTTCAAATTTGCGGAAGGACACATAGAGCAGCGCGCAAATTCCGCCGAGAAGATGCAAACCGTGCAATCCCGTAAAAATATAAAAAAAACTGCTGGCCTGATTGGTGGCCACGTAAAAACCGGCGAGAACAAATTGGCGCCAGGCGACGAGCTGGCCGATCAGAAAAAAAATCCCGAGAGTCGTGGCTGCCAGCCAAAGTTTGCGAAATTGGCGGACGTCCGCGAGCGCGAGTCGCCGCCGTGCTAACTCCATTGCTCCGCTGCTCAGGAGAAGGACCGCCGTGTTCACCCAAATGACCGCAGGGAAGATGCAGCGGCACCCACCTGTTGCTGCTAGCCCTCAGATAAATGAAGGCGCTTGCCATCGCCATGAAGAACATGACGATCGAAACGATGGCGATCACAACCGCCGTGGCATAGCGCCTCGAAGACGGCACTTGAGGACCACTCCGCTTGCCGCCTTCTCCGCCGTCATCACCGCCGGCGGGCGGACCTTTCCCTCCGCCGCCACCGATGTCTTCGATGATGATCTCAATATCTTCGACGATGCGTTGTGCCCGGCATGCGACCTTTCTTTAATGCTCTTTAGCGCCAGCTTTAGCTGCTTGCCTTGTTTGCGGCGTGGGATCCGAAGGAAAGGGAACGACACCCTGAGGCGCGAAATCTTCCGCTGCTCCCGATACGATGAACTCGTAAGCTCCGCGATAGACAATTGGTTCGCTCGCGCCAAAGTTCCCGAGGGGTGCTGGCGACGGAACGCTCCACTCGAGTGTCGTGGCCCGCCAAGGATTGGGGTCGTCTGTCTTTTCGCCGCGCCAAAGGCTCCAGATAAAATTGAAAAGAAAGAGAGCTTGCGCGGAGACGGTAAGAATCGTGGCGACAGTAACCAACGTACGCAACGACACGCCTAGCGGTGTTTCGGGCAATGTGGCGAGCGGCGCGATCGTGGCGAAATCGCCGATTGCTGCGCGCGAGCGAGCCATCAGACCAAGCCAGTGCATGGGCATGAACACGCAGTAGACTCCGGCGAAGGTGAGCCAGAAGTGGAGTTTGCCGAGAGTTTCGTTGAGACGGCGCGCGAACATTTTTGGAAACCAGAAAAACAGCGCGCCGAGAATTGCGAACGTGGCGGCGACACCCATCACCAAATGAAAGTGGCCGGTGACGAAATCGTCGCTAATGGACCCTGCAGAAAGATCGTTGCGCGCGAGAAATAGTCCGGAAACGCCACCCGCCAGGAACAGAGAAACGAATCCGAGGGCAAAAAGCATCGCGGTGTTGAGCTGGATTTTGGCATTCCAGAGCGTGCCGAACCAACTGAGCACGAGAACGCATGTGGGCAAGCCGAGCGACGATGCCAGCAGCGAAAATACCAGGGGGGACCAGGGATTGAGGCCGCTCGAAAACATGTGCTGGCCCCAAACGAAAAACCCGAATAGCCCGACACCGCAAAGGGAGAGAACCGCGGCGCGCTCCGCCCAGACGCGTTTGCGTGAGAAGATCGAGAGAAGATGCGAGACGATTCCGAAACACGGAAGCATCGCGACATAGACTTCGGCCTGCGCGAAAAACCAGAAGAGGCGCTGCCAGAGAGAAAGCAGCGTTGGACTGCGCGAGGGAGGCCGGCTGTCGCGATAGAAAAGTTAGCGGCGAGAAGAAATTGCGAACCAAGGAGACGATCCGAGAGAAGAAAAACGCAAGCGGCCAGAAGAATGCTGAAAATCAGCATGCTGAGTATAGCGTTTATGAACCAGGCCCAAACTGTGAGAGGCATGCGCGGCAAGGTCATGCCTTTGGCGCGAAGGTCGAGCGTGGTGACGGTGAAATTGAGAGCCGTGAGTAGAGCTGCAAGACAGAAGAGTGCGACGCTGGCGGTCCAAAGCGTGACGCCCGCATCGGGTTGAACAAAAAAAGATACGGTGATGCCGGCGAGCGAGGCGACCGCTGCCCAAAACGACAACAGATTCATGAGCGGGAACGCCATTTCGCGCGCGCCGATTTGCAAAGGCAGGAAAAAGTTGCCGAAGCCGGCTTGCGGCGCGGTGGTGAGGACCAAAAAAACCATCAACGAGCCGTGGAGCATGGTAAGTGCGGTATAGCGTTCCGGGGTGCTGCCGAATCCGGAGAGAAACGGAATTTGCGCGGCCGGCCAGACGAGGTGAATGCGCATGAGCAGCGAAAGGAGCATTCCGAGGAGAACGCTGCCCAGGGCAAGCCAGAGATAGCGCACACCGATCGCTTTGTGGCCGGTGTTGAAGACGGTCCGTGCAAGAAAACCGGGAGCGGGCACCTCCGGGGCCGCACTGCCGCTGCTGTCGTACGTGACCATGCCGGGAGCAACTATACGCCTGCGGGTGAGCGTCTGGAAGCGGCGCGGGAAGGCAGTGACTTGTGACTGGTGACTGGCCAGATTGGCGGGTGTCTGTTTTCCTAAGCTCGGGGTGAACGAATGGTGGGGGCTGGAATAAAGTGACGAGAGTTTTTTGGCTGAAGGGCTACACCCCCGGTGTTTTTGAGAAGAGTGCGTAAGCTGATGAAGGGAAAAGAGTTGTTGAAACACTCTTTCTTGAAGAGTGCGCAAAGATATGAAAAAGAAGGGTTTAGTTTTTTCGTTTTTTGCAAAAGAGTGAAAAGAGGAGAGAGCGGGAGCGTGTGTTCGTGTTGATGCCCTACTGGCGAACGCGCGACAGAGTTTCTGCAGTTGGAACTGTGTCCACTGCGGTGACACCCAGAACTAGCTTGCGAGTTTGATTTGTGTTTATGACCGCGCTGCCCGGATCTCTTCTTAAAGCTCGATCATGGTCTGCTGCGGAAGGCTGACTGGATCACGCACTGGGAATCCTTCAAGGCAACCGCAGGCATACAGGTCATTCGGACAAAACCATTCCAGATCTCCCGAATTGGGACTCACGGGAACGGCGAAGGCGCGCAGGCGAATGTCGTCTCGGCGGCGACCGCGGAAGTGAATCGAATCCTGCAGACGGTCGCCACGGCCGTGGAGGAGCAATCGGCAATGACTTCGGAGACATCCCGAAACGTGAACGAAGCGACCAAGGGATCGGAAGCGGTGGCGAGGAACATCACGGGAGTGGCGCAATCGGCGCAGAGCACCTCATCGGGGGCAACCGACTCCAACAAAGCGGCACATGAGCTGGCGCAGATGTCTACGCGACTGCAAGAGCTGTGTCGCAATTCAAGGTGGAGACCAACGGGATTCGGCCGAGCGCATCCTTAGCTCAAGCTGTGCGCTGATGGCCGCGCGGTTTCGCAGAGGCCGTAGATGCCAGAGATGATGCAAGGCGGGGCGGTTTCGACAAGTTGATGATCGAGGTGGCGAGGCGCGGAAGAGGGCGTCTCCTCGCGGATCGTTATTGTCCGGGTTGCTTAGCAGCTAGAGTGAACCACTCCTGAAGAGCGGTGACTTGCCGAAAAGTTTTGGAGTTAATTTTCCATGGGATGGTGGCCCAAAAGATGGTTACGCTGTTCGTCATGCTGTCAATGCACATGCGGTCTTCCGCGTCGGTAGTCGGCTTTTTCAGCCATAGGACCGTTCCATCTTCCGTTTCTTCCACGTCAACGAATCCGTTCTTGTGAGCTGCGTCTTGAAATTCTTTGAGTTTTTGCACGGTGATTTCAGTCTACGCTCAATCAAACGCGACGCTGATTATATTTTGAGAGTATTCGTGCAAGCCAACAGGGAAACGCCAAGATATTCGGGACTGTACCGTTTGGGAAGATTTGGAGTGCGGCAGCTAGCTCACGTCTTAGGGGGGAGACTCTCGCGGCGTTTCGAGGACTCTGAGATGTCGGGGGAGGCGCGAAGGCCGCTCAATTTTTCGATGAGGATGCAGTAAAAGACGGGAATGGGAGGAGTGGGCTGACGACGAATTTGCGTGATGGTGTACCCGCTTTGCCACCACTGGGACCTTTTCTGGAGCAAGGAACGCGCGTATTCCCATCCCTTGCGATTCTCGGGTGTATTGGGAATTTCCACGTAACGACCTAGAGCAACGACGCTGGTCCAATCATCGTGGGATCGGATTACATCAGCCTCAATGCAGACCAGCGGATTCTCTCGCATCCACTCAATTTTCTGACCTTGGGTCGAAAAGCAGTAGAGGCGTTCGCGGTCGTAGGCGAAATAAATGGGGATGATGTAGGGCCGGTTGTTGGAAGAGCAGGCTAGTCTGCCAAAACCGAGACGCGCGAGAAGTTCGCGACATTCTTTGCTGCGCATTTTGGTGATTAGCATCTGATCGAGACTAGTATGCCTCGGCAAGAAGCAAATGAGAAAGTGATGTTGCGGATCAAGCTTGCCGAGGGTCGAGTGTACGGCTTTGTTCCGAATTAATGTAATGGATGCGCTTCAGCGATGATCTCTGCGGTAGACCGCGCCACCCTTCATTACAAAACTAACTTTTTGCAGGACGGCGATGTCGGTGAGAGGATCGCCGGGAACAGCAATAATATCAGCAAGATAGCCGGGCTTGAGGGCGCCGATTTGATCTTGCCAGCCGAGGAGCTTTGCGCCGTTGAGAAGATCGGCCTGGAGAGTGGCGAGCGGGGTCATGCCGTATTTAACCATCAGGTTAAATTCACGAGCCTGCGTGCCGTGAGGAAATGGGCCGACGTCGGAGCCGACGGCCATCGGTACGCCGGCGGCGAGCTGCTTGCGAAATTCCAGGGCGTGAAGGTCCAGCATGCGGTGTTCGCGTTCGGATTGCGCGGGCGAAGCGGCGTGATCGGCGAAATATTCGGCGATCGTGAAGGTGGGAACGGCGAAGATTTGTTTTTCGCGCATGATGCGCATGGTTTCATCGCTGAGTTGATCGGCGTGATCTACAGAGACGACGCCGGCGCGAGCGGCGTAGAGCGCGCCAGGTTCGCCGGTGGCGTGAACGGCGACGCGCTTGCTGGTGCGGGCAGCTTCTTCGACAGCGGCGCGGAGCTCGGCTTCGGTGTATTGGAATGGAGTGGAGAGATGGCCGTCGCGGAAAGAGTCAGCGCCAGTTTCGTAAATTTTGATGAAGTCGGCGCCTTCCTTGCATTGCTGGCGGATGACGGTGACGAGCTCGGCGGCATTGTTGGCGTAGGTGGCGTTGGAGAGGACGTGCTGCTCTGGATTGTAGCGGTTGGCGTCTTCGTGGCCGCCGAGAATGTCCACGGCATTGCCGCTGATACGCAGGCGCGGGCCAGGAATTGCGCCGTGATTAATGGCGTTGCGGACGGCGGTGTCGGCGGAGCCTGCGCCTTCGGTGCCCATGTCGCGTTCCGCGGTGAAGCCTGACATCAAGTCATCGCGGGCGGCGAGTAGCGCGATGATGGTGCGCTGCGGAACGGATTCTTCAACGGTCTGCAGATCTTCTGCGCCGGGATGGAGGAATAGGTGGACGTGGACATCAATCAGGCCGGGGAGAAGCGTGGTGTCGCCGAGATCGATGATTTCGGCGCCGGAGGGACGCTTGACGGAGGAGCCTACTTCCATGATGCGTTCGTCCTGGACGAGGACTTCACCGGGGATGATTATTTTTCCGGTCTCGATGTCGAGAAGGCGGGCGGCGTGGAGCACTACTTCATGCTTCGAGGCGGGTGGTGTGGATTGGGCGAAGACGGGAGAGATGAGAACGCCAATTAGTAGCAGTGCGGACAGTGGCGCGGAATAAAGCGATTTTGATTTCATGATGCCGGGATGATACCACTCTGGCGCTTATCTTGTTTATGGCTGGGTTTATCCGGGGAAGGTGCCGAGCTTTTGCGAGGCATCAAGCGAGTCGCGGACGATAGGTTCGTTCGCTTTGTGCGCGGCGAAAAGGCGTGGTACGCTCCGCGCGCGAATTGGAAGAAGGAGATTCTTGATGCGTTCTCGATGGCCGGCTTTGGTTTGTCTTTCACTATTTCTTGCGACGACGGATTGCCGCGGGCAGGAGCCGGCAGCGGATCTGGACGGCGTGGTGCAGCGAATGATGGCGCAGGAGGGCGTGGTGGGAGCGTCCGTGCTCGTGGCGCGCGGAGACAAAATTCTTTTGCATAAGGGTTACGGATTTGCGGACATCGGGTTGGAGGCGGCGGCGAAAGACGAAACGGTCTATCACGTTGTGGGGCCGATGCTGCCGTTTACGGGGATCGCGGTGTTGCAACTGATGGAGCGCGGGAGACTGTCGCTCGACGATGATATTTCGAAGTACATACCGGAATTTCCACTGCAGGGGCATCATGTGACGATCCGGCAGCTGTTGAACCACACTTCCGGGATTGTGGACTATCATTACCTTGGCGATCCGATTGAAGCGACCAGCCGGCAACCGAAGGCTTTGGATGAGGTGATGGCGCTTTATGCCGGGAAGAAGTGGGTGAATGAGCCGGGCACGAAATGGGATTGGTCGATTTCAGGATTTCAACTGCTGGTAACGATAGTGGAACGGATTAGCGGGCAGAGCTTTGCCGATTATGTGCAGCAGAATATTTTTGCTCCTGCAAGAGTGAAGTCCACGGCCTATTGCGACGATTTCACGCTGGTGCACGGCCTTTCGCACGCGTACAGGAAATTCGAGAAGGGTTATGTGCCGGCGAATGAGAATGACATGGCGTACAACGCGGATTTGCGATTTTGCAGCACGGTGGGGGACATTTATCAGTTATGGGAATCGGTGAGGGAGAAAAAACTGATCGAGCCGAAAACTTTCAAAATGATGACGACCGCGGAAGGCGCGGCGGTGCACATGAGCCCGCAGGATCCGAAGGCGCAGTATGGATTTGCGATTATTCTCAACAGCGAAGAGGAGCACAGGCGAATCGGGCAGCACGGGTCTTTACTCGGCTACAGCGGCAGCCTTTACGATTTTCCCGAAGATGGGCTGACGATTGTGGTGCTGACAAATACGGAGGGGCAAAACGCTTATGCGATCACGCGTGCGCTGGCGAGGGCGGCGCTTGGGTTGCCGGCGCTTCCTGCTCCGCCGACCGCGACTGCGGAAAGAGTATTGGAGGACAAGGCTATTTCTGCGGAGGAACGCAAGCAAGTGACCGGAACATACGTCTTGAAACTGGACCAACTGACGCCGGGTTTGCATGATTCTTTTGCGCAGTACCGGCGAACGTTTCGCGTGTTCGATGAAAATGGGCGGCTGATGATTCAGGCGCTGGGGGAAGGCCCTGAGCAGCTGCTTAAACAGGCGGACGGCAGCTTTGCGATGCGATCGAGGCTGAGGAGCCACGTTTCGTTTGTGTTGCAGGGGCGCATCGCGGACAGCATGAAGATGGAGCCTTCGGATTTTGGGGTCGCGTTGTTTGGAAAACGCGTCGGGGCGGGCGATCCGCAAACATTTCATCGGCAACTACGATAGAGCAAGCATCTTTCGTTCTCTGAAAACAGACGCTGATGGCGGGCAAGTGCGACCGCAGTAAGATGTAGACTGCTTTCGTGGAGGCAGTCAGATTCCCGAAAGGTTCTTTGAAGGGAGCTCGATAAATCCATGCGATGCTTGAGCATTGCACTGGTTTTCGCGGCGTCTACTTGTCTGGCGAATGTGCCGCACGCGGTTGCGGCTAACACCGATACTGCCAACGACACGGTCAAAGTTGAACAGGGACTGCTTTCTGGAACGAGCGGCAATCATGCGGATGTGCGCGTGTTCCGCGGTGTACCGTTCGCAGCGGCACCAGTGGGTGAGTTGCGGTGGAAGGCGCCGCAAGTTCCGGCATCGTGGAAAGGAACGCGTGAGGCGAAAGAGTTCTCGCCCGTGTGCTGGCAGACGCCTTATCCAGACGCTGCGCGGATCTACCAAAGCGAACTGCCGGCGCGCAGTGAAGACTGCCTGTATTTGAATATATGGACGCCGGCTAAAAGCGCAGGGGAGCATCTGCCCGTGATGGTCTGGATCCATGGCGGAGCCTTCACGCGAGGATCGGGGTCGAATCGCGCTTACGATGGCGAGATTCTTGCGCGCAAAGGCGCGGTGGTGGTGACGATCAACTATAGGCTCGGTGTGTTCGGATTCTTTGCCCACCCGGAACTGACGGCGGAGTCCGAACATCATTCCTCTGGAAACTACGCGCTGCTCGACCAAATCGCGGCGCTGCAATGGGTGAAGAAAAATATCGGACTGTTTGGGGGAGACCCCAGCCGCGTGACGATCTTTGGGGAGTCGGCGGGATCTTGGGCGGTGAATGTGTTGATGGCGAGTCCGCGCGCGAAGGGACTGTTTCAGCGAGTTATCGGCGAAAGCGGCGGATCGTTTGCTCCGATGAAGAGCTTGGCCGAAGCCGAAAAGAGCGGAACGACGCTGGCTGGTTCGATGGGAGTCTCGCAGGATGCCTTGAAGACACTGCGCGGCAAAAACGCGGAAGAGCTCCTTAAAGCGAGCGACGATCAGCCCGCGCGAGCCATCGTGGATGGATACGTCTTGCCGCAAGACGTGTACACGATTTTTGCGCAAGGGAAACAAAATGATGTGTCGCTGCTTATTGGAAATAATTCTGACGAGGGAACGGCGCTGGCGCCGCAAGGCGCTTATATAAAAGCGGAACAATTTGTCGCCGGTGCGCGGGTACGTTTCGGAAGCCTCGCGGACCAATTCCTGAAGATTTATCCGGCAGGGTCGGATGAAGAGGCTGTGAAGTCATTCTACGCAGCGTTTCGCGACCAGCAATTTGAATGGGAGATGCGTACGTGGGCTCGTATGGAGACAAGGACCGGGCATCATGCCGCGTATCTTTATTACTTCAGCCGGGTTCCGCCCGGTCCTCAGAGTAAACGACTGGGCGCTTTCCATGCTGCGGATCTTGCCTATGTATTTGGGAATTTTGTGTGGCCGTTTCCGTGGGAGGAGACGGACAAGAAGTTAAGCGACGCGATGACGAGTTACTGGGTGAACTTTGCGGCCGGCGGGGATCCTAACGGGAACGGGCTGACGAAATGGCCGGCGTACAATCCGGGTGATGATCCGTTGCTGGAATTCGGGGATAAGATTGGTGTTCAGGCGAGGGTCAACAAGGCGGGGTTGGATTTGTTTGATACGTACGAGCAGACGCTCAGGGAAAAGCAGAAGTAAGTAGAAGCGAAAGACCGGGCAGAGGCCGCAGGGCTGCGCGGACTTCGCCCTGCGCGACCAGCTTAGTGCAAGCACTCTGAAACACGAAATGACAAATTGCTCGCGGGGAAAAATTGGTGCGGTCGAGTGGATTCGAACCACCACGGTATTGCTACCGCCAGCCCCTCAAGCTGGTGCGTCTACCAGTTCCGCCACGACCGCACAGAGGTGAGATACACATTTTAACTGCCAGTGAGGCAGGCTGCAAGCCCAGCCATGACACGCGGGCTGCAGGCTGTTTTCCAAGTTCGCCCAAACAGATCAGGAAGCAGTTCTTGCTTCCGGGGCAACTGCTCCGCGAGGAGTAAGAACTGCTAAGAGGATGGCAACAATTGCCAAGGCGGGAATATCGCCTAACAGATGCCCGTGCTCAGAGGGCGCCTTGAACGCCTGGACGGTCATGATTCCCGCATGAACAAGGCTCGACCAGACTGTGAACCAAATCAGGCTGCGGTGTTGCAAAGGATTTCGAGACGCAATCAGAAGGAATATCCCAAGCGTGGCGTACACCCCGAGGATCATTTGCTCATACTCGGGTTGGTTGGGTTGCCACCGCCAGCCCGACGGCCACAACGACATCATCAGCGGGTAGACGGCGAAGATAAAAATCAAGCCTACGAAGATCAGGGCATAGCGAAGAAAACGAACGCGGGAATCATCGCTCATGTATTCCTCCATGGAATAAGTTCGTGGAGCCGCAGGAATTCAGCGGGAGAATAGTCCGGATGATTTGCGGAGTCAAGCGCGCCATGACAGCGAGAGAAGCGCAGAGCAGACCTGCCGGGGCTGAAGGAACGGACGAGTCGAATTCTTGAGAGCTAAGGTTTCTTAGGCTGTGCAGGAGCCGGCTGCGAAGAAGCAGGAGTGGTGCTCGACGCAGGAGGATTGCTCTGCGGAGCAGAAGACTGCGGCGCCGGCGCAACAGGAGTCGTCGCGGGTGTCTTCGCGGGCGCGGGCTTCGACCTTTGCTGCAACACCGAACCACCGCCTTGCTCAACTGCTTTGTCCGTGCGCAACACGAGGGCCATGGCGCAAATCATGAACATGACGGCGCACCACGTGGTGGCCTGAGAAAGAATCGTGGCGGCCCCGCGCGGACCGAACGCGGTTTGACTGCCAGCGCCGCCGAAGGCTCCGGCAAGGTCAGCGGCTTTGCCGCTTTGCAGAAGCACGACGATCATCAGAACGAGGCAATTCATCACGAAAAAGCTAGTCAGCAGCCAGCCCGCCCATCGAAAGCCAACGACGATGATCGCAAAACCAATTAGAATAGCGATAGTCCACTTCATCCAACCTGGCATTTCTATCTCCCTGCGCAATCTCTTACGATGCTTGCGAACGACTTCGCGTCGAGGCTTGCTCCGCCCACGAGCGCGCCGTCAATTTCTTCCTGCGCCATCAATCCCTGAATATTGTCGGGCTTGACGCTGCCGCCATAGAGAATCCGCAACGCGGAGGCGTGAGCAGCGGAAAATTTCTCCGCCGCGCATTGACGGATGAACCGGTGAGCCTCCGCGGCAATTTCCGGAGTGGCCGTTTTGCCCGTACCAATGGCCCACACTGGTTCGTATGCTATCAGAATACGGGAGAATTCATCGGGGGTCAACGAACCCGGACCGCCGGTAAACTGCGCCCTGCAAACGTGCTCGGTTTGGCCTCCCTCGCGGTGATGGAGCATTTCGCCGATGCAGACAATGGGGGTGAGTCCAGCGGCGAGGGCGGTTTTCGTTTTCTTGGCGACGGTTTCGTCGGTTTCGCCGAAGAATTGACGCCTCTCCGAATGGCCGATGATGACATAGCGGCAGCCGGCTTCGACCAGCATCTGTGGAGAGATTTCGCCGGTGAAGGCGCCTTCCTTTTCCCAGAAGACATTTTGAGCAGCAATAGCAATCTGCGAGCCGCGAGCGGCTTCGATGGCGCAATGGATGGCGGTAAAGGGCGGAGCGATGACGATATCGCATTGCTTGATGCCGTCAACGAGCATGGAGAACGCGGAGAAAAATACTTCCGTTTCCATTTGCGTCTTGAACATCTTCCAGTTTCCGGCGATGACTCGGCGGCGAGAGGCGCGAGCGCCGACGCTGGCGACTTTATCCGTGGGCTTATCGGTCAGGGCTTCGACGCCGGGCAGCTTGGCGCCGGCCAGAAATTCGAGGGAAGCGCCACCTCCGGTCGAGATGTGGGAGATTCTTTCCGCGACGCCGGACTGGTGAACCGCAGCGACGGAGTCGCCACCGCCAACGATGGAAGTCGCACCTGCGCTGGTGGCTGCCGCGACAGCTCTAGCGATTTCGAGCGTGCCATTCGCAAAAGCGGGCATTTCGAAGACGCCCATGGGGCCGTTCCAAACGATGGTTTTGGCTCTAGAAATTTCCGCGGCGAAAGCGGCGGCGGTTTTGGGGCCGATGTCGAGGCCCATCTGGTCGGCAGGAGTGGCGGAGATTTCTACGGTGGTCGCCGGCGCGGTGGCCTTGAATTCGGGAGCGATGACGTGGTCCACGGGAAGCAGCAACTTGAAATTGTTCTGCTTGGCGTCGGCAAGAATTTTGCGGGCGAGGTCGAGCTTGTCGTCTTCGACGAGCGATTTTCCGATGGGCAGGCCCTGCGCTTTGAAGAAGGTGTACGCCATGCCGCCGCCGATAAGTGTGGCGTCGGCAATTTTCATGAGATTTTCCACGACTTCGATTTTGTCGCTGACTTTTGCGCCGCCGAGAATGGCGACGAAAGGACGCGTCGGATTGGAGAGCGCTTTGCCGAGGTAGGTGAGCTCCTTCTCCATGAGGAGGCCAGCGGCGGACGCCTTCACGAAGCGCGTGATGCCGACGACGGAAGCGTGGGCGCGGTGCGCGGAGCCGAAAGCGTCGCAAATGAATAGGCCATCGCACAGAGAGGCGAGCTGCTTCGAGAAAGTTTCGTCGTTCTTTTCTTCCTCAGGATGAAACCGGACGTTTTCGAGAAGCAGAACATCGCCGTCGCCAAGAGTCTTGCTCTTGGATTCCGGGACAGGGCCGACGCAATCGGAAGCGAAACGAACATGCTTGCCGAGGAGTTCTTCGAGCTTCTTTACGACGGGGAAAAGCGAAAACTTGGAGTCGGGACCGCCCTTGGGACGGCCGAGATGCGAAGCGAGGATCAAGCGGCCGCCTTTTTGAATGGCGAGGCGCAGCGTGGGGATCGTTTCGCGAATGCGCGTGTCGTCGGTGACGACGCCGTCTTTTAGAGGGACGTTGAAGTCCACGCGAATGAAGACGCGTTTGCCGCGGAGTTCGAGATCGTGGATGGTGAGTTTGTTCATGGATTCTTGACTCGTGACTCGTTCGTCGTGTTTCGTTATTTGCGATTTGTGAGACGGTGGGGGCGGGCAAGCCCCGCCCCCCCGGAGACTGGCTAGAACTTGGAAGCCATGAATTTGATGAGATCGCGGCAGCGGCAGGAATAGCCCCATTCGTTGTCGTACCAGGCCAGGACTTTGACGCAGCGATCGCCGACGACTTTGGTGTAGCCGGAATCCACGATAGAAGAATTCGGATTGCCTTTGAAATCGGCGGAGACGAGTTCTTCTTCCGTGTACGCGAGGATGCCCTTCATGGGACCTTGGGCCGCAGCTTTCAGCGCGGCGTTGACGGACTCGACGGTGGCGGGCTTCTCCACAAAAACGGTGAGGTCGACGACACTGACGTTCGGCGTGGGCACGCGCATGGCGTAGCCATCGAGCTTGCCCTTCAGTTCTGGGATGGCGAGGTGCAGGGCTTTGGCGGCTCCCGTCGAGCTGGGAATCATGTTGATGGCAGCGGCGCGTGCGCGGCGGAGATCCTTGTGCGGAAGATCGAGAAGCTTTTGGTCGTTCGTATAGGAGTGGATGGTGGTCATGGTGCCGCTGTGAATGCCGAAGGTGTCCTGCAGGACTTTGGCGACAGGAGCGAGGCAATTTGTGGTGCAAGAGGCGTTGGAGACTACGTGATGGTGCGCAGGGTCGTAGGTCTTGTCGTTGACGCCGAGGACCAGGGTTGCATCGGGGCCGTCGGCGGGGGCGGAGATAATGACTTTTTTGACGGGGCCGCGGAGATGCTTCTTCGCGTCAGCGCCCTTGGTGAAGAGGCCCGTGGATTCGACGACGATGTCCGCGCCGACGCTAGCCCAATCAATTTCGGCGGGATCCTTTACCTTGAAAACTTTGAAGGCTTTGCCTTCGACGGAGATCGAATCTTCGGTGTGCGTGACGCTGTGCGGGAGATTGCCGAGGATGGAATCGTATTTGAGCAGGTGCGCGAGGGTCTTGGCGTCGGTGACGTCGTTGACGGCGACGAACTGAATATCCTTGTCATCGAGCGCGGTGCGCATGATGTTGCGTCCGATGCGGCCGAAGCCGTTGATGCCGACCTTGATGGGCATACTTCCTCCGATGGGGTGTATGAAGCAGCGGCGGGCTCTCTGGGGAGAAACGGCCGCAAAGCAGAACCCAAAATGCTATGGGCTGCAAATAGAAAAGTCAAACGACTTTGGGATTCGAAAAAAGCTGCCAAGCTACAGTCTTTTCAACGAACTGCTTGGATATGTGATTCGCTATCTTATTGCGGGTATTGCTTGATGATGGTTACGCGGTCGCCGTTGAAGCGGACGAAGACGGTTTTTGAGGGCGGCTGGCCGTAGATCCAGTCTTCGATGTCGTTCCCTTCGTTGTCGCGTTCACGAATCTTGTGATCGGGCTTGCCGATGGCAGCTACCACTTGTTCGCGGTCCATGCCGACTACGGGTCTGCGCTCTTGGATGGCTTTCTTCATTTCCGGAGGCAGCGTGTCCACCCACTGAACGGAGGCGGAACGCTCCCTGGAGAAATCGAGGAACGGCGTCAGTAGCTGCTTGAGGTCATTCGGGCTCAAGTCCGGAACTGGCTTGCTGAAATCGAGATAAATCGTGCTGCCCATGCCGGGTTGCAGTCCTGGAGGACCAGTCTGTTGCTGCTCGGTCGTCGTCGTCGCCGTCGGGATGCCGCCCATTTCGATGTGGAAGCGGTCGCGCAAACGCTTTTTGCCGCGACCGCCCCCGTTCAAGTCCACAATGATTTGGTGGTCGCGAAAATCCAGCTTGGTGATCTGCACCTTGTCGCCGTTGTTGACCGCTGCACCATGCGTCGCCAAGGCGCGCTCAAGCATTTCCGCATCGAGCGGTTTGCCGACGTAAACGATCAAGCCTTCTTTGCCGGCGGGGAGCGACTTGGTGGCTTTTGCAAACTCGCCGGAAACATAGCGAATGAGTTCGAGTTTCGAGGATTCCTGAAGAGTGGCGCTCTTCGGCTTCACGGGCGTTTGGGGGTTGCCCTGACTGTCGAGGGCAGTGTCCGGGAAGAGAGAGATTTCTTCTCCAGAGAGGAAGACGGCGATGGGTTTAGCAGGCGGACGAAGACTGTTGATGCGCGGAACATCCGCGTCGGCGAGAAGGAAAAGCGTCAAGCTGAGAATGAGCCGAGTCGCCATGCGAAATTTTGTCCAGCCGCCCCTGGGGCCAGCTAACCTATTCTATTACGAAATTGGCCCCTGGGTTCTATGATGCGGGAAACGGGAAAGAGAGCTACAGCCGCCTTTTGGAATGAACTCCCGTGGAATGGACGGGAAAGCCTAGCGGGAAATGACCTGGACGCCTTGGCGGTCGATCGTTACGGGCAGAACTTCCCCGCCCGCTTCGACGATGGCGGTTTCGACGCGGGTACGAGCATCCGGCTCGATCAAAAGAACGACGCAGCCGCCGCCGCCCGCCCCGCAAACCTTGCCGGCGAGTGCGCCATTGCGCCGCGCGCCGTCTATAACGCGATCTATTTTTTTGGTCGAGATAGTAGGCAGATTCCTCTTGCGGAAAGACCACTCCTCGCGCATGAGACGACCGGCCTCGTGCCAGTCGGGTTTTTCCATAGCAAAGCGCATTTTCTGGGCGACCTCGGAGATTCGCTCGAGGCTATTCTGTACGGAACGATTGCCGCCAATCTGCGCTTTGAACACTTCCCAATTGTTTATTCCGTGCTGGCGCGGCTTGCCGGTGTAGCAGACAACGATGCGGCGTTCCAGCTCGTCGAGATTGACACGCAGCTCGACGCGGTGCTCGCCGCCCGGCGGCAGCTCGATGGCCGCAGCGCCGCCAAAGGCCGGCGGGTAATGATCCTGGGTGCCGGTGGGGACGTTGATGACGATAGCTTCGGCATCGCGGCTGATGTGAATCCAATCGACTTTGCTCTTCCCTGCTCCAGTGTAGCGGTCCAGCGCCGCGCAGATGGCAACAGCCATGGCGCTCGAACCGCCGATGCCTGCGCCGTTGGGAGCCTCGGAATCCGTGGTAAGCGTAAAGCCGCCCTGCGGCTGAAAGAATTTGACGATTTCGGCGAGAAGCGGGAGCTTGTAGCGCTTGGTTTTCACGAGCGCGGCAAACGACGCGAAGCTCTCTTCCCGCTTGATGTCGCGCGAGACGAGCTTGATGCGCTCATCCCACGGCGCGTGGGTGTGAATCACGCAGGAAGCGTAGCGCGAGATCGCCGCGTTTAGAGTGACCGAGCCGGGATGAAACAGATAGAGCGGCCAGATGTCGAGTGTGCTTCCGGCAAAATCAACGCGGGTCGGGGCCTTGGATTCGATGATCATGAGTGTCCGCAGTGTGTATTAGGGGTGTCGCGTGTCGAGACAGTTTGACGGAATCAAACTGCAAGCTCAAGCGGAGAAGACTGCAAAAAAGACAAACTGACACGGGCCCCGCGAAGAGCGCTAGTTCCCCGCGCTGCCGGCGGAGGCCGCGCGGTTGCGAATCATGAGCTGCGGGCCCGCATCTTTCTTCTCCTGGGCCAGGGCGGGATTTGGTTCGAAGCAGCGGCGGCAGCGGGCCTCATACATTCCGCCGGCGCCGACGACGATAAGCTCTTCGCTTTCCACCAGGCGCTGCGTGTGCACCGCGGGATTGCCGCACCTCATGCAGATGGCGAGGAGCTTGGTGATCTCTTCGGCGATGGCGAGGAGCCGCGGCATGGGTTCGAACGGGCGGCCGCGATAGTCGGTGTCGAGTCCAGCGACGATGACGCGCTTTCCGAGATTGGCGAGTTTGGTGCAAACCTCAACGATCTCTTCGCCAAGAAATTGCGCTTCGTCAATGCCGATGACCTCCGTGCGCGGGGAAAGTTTCTCCATGATTTCGGAGGCTTTGGCGACGTTATCGGAAGAAATGCCCAGGCCCGAATGCGAAACGATTTCATTGGCCGCGTAACGTTCGTCAATCGCGGGCTTGAAGATCTGCACGCGCTGGCGCGCAATTTCGGCGCGGCGCAGCCGGCGGATCAACTCTTCACTCTTGCCGGAAAACATCGGGCCGACCACGACTTCGATCCAGCCCATGTTGCCTTTGACAATATCCACGCTTGTCTCTCCTAACTCTGTTCAGACAAAGTTTAACCCGCAGCGCGCGCGGCCCTGCCGTACATCTTTGCATTGTAAAACGGAGCGAACGCTGTGATCACAGCAACGCGAAAAGATTCGTCGCGCGGGATCAAATCCGACGAGAGAACTCCCCAAGCGCCCTGCCCGTCGCGAACGCCGATCGCGCCCGCATAACGATCGATGGCGTCCGACAAATCGAATCCGCGCTCAAGAACCTCGTGGGCGAGATCTTCCGGCAATTCAATACCGCCGGAACGCCCGTAGAAGCCGCTGGTGCCATCGCTAACATAAGCCCAGCTTTCCAGGAACACGCGGCGGCTTCGATCATCCTGCAATACTTCGAGACCACCTTCCAGGCCGACAAAGTAGCGCCACGGTTTGAGCGTTTCGCGGGCGAGGCGCACAAGCGCTTCCACCCGCTGACGGGCGCCGCGCATGAGTTCTTCGCAAGAAGTGGGCGTGGGGCTCACTCCACTCTCGACTTCCACGCCAACGATTTCGAACTCGCCATCCGGGACAAGCTTTGGCGCGAAGGCGTTCAGAGCTTCCGTAACGGCCCGGAGCTTTGGTTTGCGAGTGCTGCCAACGGCGACAATGATCTTCTTCATGAAGGCAACAAAGGAACGCGCTGATTCTAACGGGAACGGGGTGAGCATATCACGTGAAATTCGCGAGCCTGAGGAAATCTTGAGGACACCAAGCCAGAGGCATGGTTCGATTGGCTATATAGAACCGCGGACCGTTGCTTTTACAGGGGATCCCCGGAACACAAAAGCTGTTTGCATGTTTGCATTCCCTTTCAAAGGCTACATAATAAACGCGTTCACGCAATCGGCGCGTGACATCCATAGGTTTGTCCAGAGTGCAGCTACGAAAATCTGGAAACCTCGGCGCAGTGCGAAAAGTGCACCACGCCGCTTCCCCTCCGTAACTGCCGTTGGCGAAGGTAATCGCTGGCATGATTTGGTGGCCGCGTCGAGAGGGGTTGGTCTGCACATTCTGCGAGGGATTGTTGACCATGATGGCGGCATCAAGAGAGAGCTAGAAGGCCAGAACCTGGAGGGACGCGGCGGGGCACAAACCGCGCGCTGACCAACCGAGGCGAGATACAGTTCTGCGAGCCATTTAAAGCCAAAGACAATATTCGCATCAGGGACTACGGCGGCGGGCCAAATGCTCGCGGTCCTCTGACTTTGTGCTTTGCGCGTGGCGCGCTCCCGGACGAGAAAACGTTTTCTCTCCATGAGAACTTGTTGTCGGGGAAAGCCGGGTGGCACGATCGAATAAGCTGGAAGTGTTTTCAATGGTTTGGAAGAGAAATCGCGCAAAAGCCTAATGCTTGTGCAATATCCCTCGCAATTACCGAGCATTAGAGCCGCTAAGCTCAAGATAGAGCGCTCTTGGGATTTCTCTCCAGATTGTTCAGGCATCGCAGAAGGACGCCAGATCCGTCGAGCAATCGTTTGCGCATAAGTGGCCTGCGCGGCCATCGTGTCTGTGGTATGCTTCCCGCCAATTTCAGGAAACGCTGTAAAAACCTATTCGAAGCTGGAGGTTCTCACCCATGACTTCAATACAGAGACGGCGCTTTTTGCAGCATTCTCTTGCCGCAGGCGCGGCGTGTTCAGCAGATTTGTTGTTCAGCCGATTTTTGCCGGCGCAAACTCCGTCTTCCAATCCCATGGCCGCGACTCGTGTGTACCTCGATACAAGGCGCACGATCGCTCCCATCGACCGAAACCTCTTTGGGTCTTTCCTGGAGCACTTGGGGCGCGCGATTTACGAAGGCATTTATGACCCGGGCTCAAAGCTCTCCGACTCGAACGGGTTCCGCAAAGATGTGATGGAAGAAATCCGCACGCTTGGCGTGCCCATCATTCGCTACCCGGGCGGGAATTTCGTTTCGGGATACAACTGGCTGGACGGCGTGGGGCCAAAACAAGAACGTCCAAGGGTTCTGGACAAAGCGTGGAACTCACTGAACACGAATCAGTTTGGCACAGATGAATTCATGAGTTGGTGCAAAGCAGCGGCCACGCTGCCTCTCATGGGACTCAATTTGGGAACCGGCACTGCCGAACAAGCAGCAGGGCTGGTGGAGTACTGCAACATCGAAAAGGGCACGCGCTGGAGCGAGCTGCGGCGAAAAAATGGAATTGTCGCGCCTTACAAAGTGCAACACTGGTGCCTCGGCAACGAGATGGATGGTCCCTGGCAAATCGGCCACATGACAGCGGCAGAGTATGGATTGAAAGCCGCGGACGCTGCGCGGCAGATGCGTTACGTTGACCCTTCCCTGAAGCTCGTGGCTTGCGGGTCCAGCGGCCCCCTCATGCCCACCTATCTTGAGTGGGATCGTGAGGTGCTGGAACAGTGCTACGAGTATGTGGATGCCCTCTCTCTGCATCGCTACATCGGAAACACGCCAGAAGAAACAGGCAATGACAGTTCGAAGTACCTTGCCATGAACCTGACGATGGATCGCCAGATCGCAGAAACTGTCGCGGTTTGCGACCTCGTGCGCGGTCGCAAACGATCTCCGAAGAAATTGTGGCTTTCCTTTGATGAGTGGAACGTATGGTACCGAGCGCGGAGCGGTGACGCGGTGAACGGGCACGGGCAAGAGGCGCCGCATTTGCTGGAAGAAGTCTACAACCTGGAAGACGCGCTGCTTGTCGGGGGAATCGTCAACACGCTGCTTCGCAATGCCGACCGCGTAAAACTGGCGTGCCTGGCGCAGTTGGTGAATGTAATTGCGCCCATCACGACAAATGCCAATGGCCTGTTCCGCCAGACGATCTACTATCCATATAATTGGGCGCTGCAAATGGCGCGTGGCGCGACGCTTAATCTGCTCTCGGAATCCCCAGTCTATGATGTTCCAGGAATCGGGGACGCACCTTATCTGGACGTGACCGGGACATTCTCCAAGGAAAATGGAAATGTGACCTTGTTCATACTGAATCGCGACCTGACCAAGTCCCGCGAAGTGGATGTCGTCTGGCAAGATGCATCGCCCTCCCGCTTGCTGACGGCGACAGTGCTGACGGGAAATGATTTGAAAGCCTTCAATAGCTTCGATTCTCCAAAGCGGGTCATTCCGCAGGAGCTTGGAAAGCCAGTAACTTCGGGTGGACACACGAAATTCGAGGTGCCGCCACGTTCGTATACAGCAATTCAGTGGAGCGCATAAACCGGCGGCCAGGCTAGCCGAAGTTGTTCCACGGAAGTAAGTTCGTGAAGAGTGAACGCACTAGAAGATTGCACTCTCGGAGTAGAGCCGCATGATGAATCGCCGCAATTTCTTGCACCATGGAGCGCTTGGGGCCAGCGCACTATTACTCTCACGAGAAGCAGGTTGGGCTACCGCAGCCGGCTCACGCGCTGCGGATTCTCGCATTGAAGTTCTTTTCGACGAGCCACTCGGCACGATTTCTCCGAACATCTACGGCCATTTCGTCGAAAATCTTAGCGGCGTGTTGTACGACGGTATTTGGGTCGGAGAGAAATCACCTGTGCCGAATACCGATGGGCTTCGCAAGAGCCTGATCGAACACATGCGCAAGATCAAAGCCACGGTGATTCGCTTCCCGGGCGGATGTTTTGCAGACAGTTACGACTGGCGCGACGGAATTGGTCCTGCTGAAAAACGGCCGCGGCGCACAAACTTCTGGGCAAACGGGGAATCTGAGAAAGCGCCGGTTAGTCACCGGTACGATCCCAATGCGGTGGGGACGAATGAGTTTGTGCACTTCTGCAAGCTCATCGGCGCGGAACCGTACTTAGCCGCGAACGTGAGGAGCCTGCCGGCGTCGGCGTTCCAGCAGTGGGTGGAATACTGCAACTCCCCGGCGGGAAGCACTACGCTGGCCGATGCGCGCGCCGCAGCGGGATATCCGGACCCATTTCGCGTGAAATATTGGGGAGTCGGAAACGAGTCGTGGGGTTGCGGTGGCGAGTTCACGCCTCAGGAGTACGCGGTGGAGTTCCGGCGTTATTCGACCTGGTTGCCGACATATGGTGACAACTTAAATCTGATCGCGTCGGGGCCGAACACGGACGACTGGAGTTGGACGAGGGAATTTCTGACCGAAGTGTTGCGCAAGGGTCCGGGGGAATTACACCGGATTTACGGAATGGCTCTGCATCACTACGCCTGGAACTTAAGCCGCGGGAAAACACAGGACTGGGTGGCCGGGAAAGGAGACGCGGTAAAGTTTGAGGCCGTTGATTGGTATGAACTGCTCCGGGAAGGAGAGCGAATGGAAGGCCTGGTCACCGGGCACTGGCAAGTCTTGGGTGAATTTGACCATCAACATCGAGTGAAGCTGGTGGTGGATGAATGGGGTCCGTGGTATCGCCCAGGCAGTGAAGCCACTCCTGGCGATCAGCTCGAGCAAATGCCTACGCTGCGGGACGCGGTCTTCAGCGGCATGACGCTCGACATCTTCAACAGGCATCCCGAAAAAATTGCCATGGCGAACTGCGCGCAGCTCATCAATTGCTTAAACAGCTTGTACCTGGCGCATGAAGATAAGTTCGTGATTACACCTGTGGGTCACGTTTTCGATTTGTATGCGAGCCATCAGGGAGGACAGGCGCTGCGCACGATTTTCTCGGTGCCAAGTTTGCATTATGACCGCGATGGACAAGCGGCGTCCTTCTGGGGATTGCGCGGATCGGCATCCGTGCGCGACACGAACCTGACGATCACCGCGGTCAATCCGAGCACCAACGAGCCTTGCTTGGCGGAAATAGCGTTGAGAGGTGCAACCGTTAAGGAAGCCAGCATGAGGTTTTTGAGCAACGCCGATATTCACGCGCACAACACGTTCGATCAGCGAGACGTTGTTGTTCCTCAGGCAAAGCCATTGAGCTTGAACGGTAGTGCTCTTGTGGTTGAGTTTCCGCCGGCGTCCGTGGTGGCACTCAATATTCACTTGAACTAGCGCAGATCTTCGATGAGTCCCTCAACATCTTTGCGGAACAAATCTCTAAAGTGGTGCGCATGGCGAGACCGCAAATAAAACGAGGCGGGGCTGCACCGCCTCCGCCTCTGATGCTGCAAAATTACAACGATCAGGAAATGCAGTCAGCTGAAAATGCGTGAGCCCCGAGTTGCACGCCCTCATCCAGCAAGTCCGAGGGACCACCGCTCGGGGTGTTGAACGGTGGTCCCTCCTGTTGTCGGTCAAAACCAGACTAGAACGTGATCTTCCCGCCGATTTGCCACCACCTCGGCAGCGTTTGACCAGTTACCTGGCCAAAGTTTCCCTGAGAGAGATCACCCTGGATGTTCTGGAAGTTGGGATGGTTAAACAGATTGAAGAACTCAAACCTGATTTGGAAATTGAGCCTCTCGGTTATGTGATTGTTCTTGTAAATGCTGGTATCCGTTTGAATGTAGGGCGCATTACGGAAGCTATTAGGCTTCTCGTTCCCCAGAGTACCCGCTATTGGCACGCTAAATTGCCCTGCTGCAAATACGCCGGTGGTATAAGCGCTCCGCGACGTTGCCTGCTGGTAATTCGTCACGTTCGGGTAATCGTTCGTAACTCCATCGGCACTATAGTCTCCGGAGAGCGTGCCTTGGGCATTGGAACCAGCGGCATAGGTTGCCGGATTGTAGGCCGCGGAAGTAAAGACAGAGAAAGGATAACCACTCTGGTAAACGCTCGTACCGCTTATTCCCCACCCGCTCGTCACGTGCCCTACAAATCCCTGGCCATTGTTCAGGCCGGGTTGCTCATAGTTGAAACTTGCCGAGATGCGGTTGGGAACATCCCATGGCGAGGGGCCGTAGTATTGGTGAGGATTCAGCGCCGTCGGATATACACCCGCATCATCTTTGGAAGATGACCGCGTATACGATACGTCAAAATACCCACGCGGTATTCTCCCTCGGAGGTCAACGGATATGCCGTTGTAGTTGCTCACGCGATTATTCTGAGTATAGGAGATGGCGCCAAAACTATCATTGAGTCGTGGCGGAGCGGAGTTCGCGGGCAGACCGATCAACCCTCCCGGCATGGCATTGATGTCGGAGCCGTAGGAGACTTGCCCCCCTTGATTGCCGCCTCCAACGAGGTTGGAGTCATGAGACCCACTGTAGAGCACGCTGGCAACCAAGTGGCCTCCAAGCCTATGATCTAGCGTGGCCGCAAAATTGTAGGCGGTGGGAGACACGATATTCGGACTGATTCCGCCGATCGCCAATTCTGCGCCCGTGATTCCACCCTGCGCATTCAGACAGGGCACTGCAGGACACAAGGCTGAACCGCCCAGGGGAGGAAACGTGAATCCAAACGGCGGTTTGCTACTGGTGCCCTGTGCAAAAATTGGTGGCGTGGCCGATCCCGCGAAAAACGTAGGCAAGATGAGCCCTGGCGGATTGCCTCGGAATTCCTCCTGAATGTTGGCGGGCGTGAGCCAATTAGAGTACATTCCGAATCCGCCGCGCAATACCCAGTCGCCTTTACCATTGATATCCCATGCGGCGCCTATACGAGGAGTGTAGGCCTTGGGTGTGCTAGCCAACGCATTTTGCGTGGGTTTGGCAAAGCCGCTGGCAACTTGGTCTTGGAAGGTTGAACCGCTGCCAAGATAGAAGTTGCCAAAGACAGTCGCGGGTGACCTCGAATACGGGTTTCCCTGATCGTCGAAGCGGAATCCTAATGTTACCGTCAAATTGCGCTTTGCCTTCCAGGTATCTTCCGCAAAAATGCCCCATGTTTTGGAAGCAGCGTCCCAGTTCCAGAGTTGCTGTTGACCAGTAATGGGGTTGTACATGACCCCGCCTTCGCTGGCAGGTGCATCTTGCGCCAAAGCTAACAGATTGTTGAAACTGAATCCTGGGTGCGACCACGGGCCTTGGAACGGCTCGACGTCATCGCCGTACCAGCCTTCGTAGCCCACCTTTAACACGTGAGCGCCGCGAACGTGAGTCAGAACGTCGCGCCAGTGATAATTATGTTGGATGAAATCGCCCTGGGCGAAGCCGACGCCATAGCCAACGGATTGCCCGGTAACGCCGATTCCAGGAATGGTGAAATCCCCGGTCTCGCCGAGTTTGCCTTCGATGCGATTCTGGCCAAAATCCGCTTCGTTCAGCGTCGTCGGACTGAAGTCGTGTGTCCAACTCACCTGCAAGGCGCGCTGCCAATTGTTATTAGTAGTAGAGAACTGCGGAATGACATTGGGCCCACCGTTACTCTGAAGTGTGCGGAAGAAACTGCCGTAAATGCGATCTTTGCTGAAATACTTGTCCACTCGAACGAAATACTGAGTGCCGTTGAGGAAGTTAGTGGAATTGAATATTCCACTGTCGATCATCGCCGTAGCACAAGGCAAGTTCTCCGTCGCCGCTGTTCCACACGTGCCGGGGAAAATGTCATTTGCAGTTTTCGACACGGCAGTGCCGACCACATGAGTAGGTACGTAGGTATTCAGGATCTTGGTTCCGAACGTGCCTGGGTTATTCGCCTGGGCGAAGGCCGCGAACGCGGGGTCCGGAAAAGTTATCGTCTGGTTGCCTGTGGAAGCAGAAGAACGCAACGGTTCGACGCCAAAGAAGAAGAAAAATTGGTGGTGAGGAATAATCGGGCCGCCGATCGTCCCGGACATGTTGTTGCTATGAAATGGAGCATACGAGTGGTCGGAGCCAGGCAAAGAATACTTCGCATACATGGATTGATAATTGAAGTAGTCGCTGACCAAACCATGGAATTGATCCGTACCAGACTTTGTTGTCATCGCAAACTGGATGGAACTCGAATGACCGTATTCGACGGAAAACGTGTTGACCTGGTTCGTCGCTTCCTGAATGAGGTCGGGGTTGGGCACGAGATTTAGCACGCCCTGCCGAATACTGCTGGTGACATCAAGCCCGTCGATGATCCACATATTCGCAACTGTGCCTTGACCGTTGGCAGTGACGTCCACTGCCGTTTCTGTCGAGAAAATGTTAACGCTCGATCCCGGAGTACCGGAAGCCACGCCTGGACCGCCGGCTAGACCTAATCCAGAAACGCCAGGGGCAATGCTTACCAGCGAGAGCAAGTTGCGGCCGGCCAGGGGCATAGCCGAGAGCTCCAGCGTTTGCAGCGTCTGCTGATTGCGTGTCTCGGCGGGATTCACGAGCGGATTTTCAGCTGTGACCGTCACGGTCTCGGACGCCGCGCCTACCTTCAGCGCAATCGGGACATCAAGGTTCTGACTCGTCTCAAGCGTGATCTTCGTACTAGCGGTAGAAAAACCCGGCGCTTCCACCGAAATTTTGTAAACACCCGGTGCCAGGCTTAGAAACCGGTACAATCCCGAGCCATCCGTGGTAGTTGTCGCCGAAACATGAGTTCCGGCGTTTTCAATCGAAACTTTCGCTTGCGCAACCGCGGCGCCACTCGGATCTGTGACGGTTCCTTGAATGTTTCCCGAGTATTGGGCCCAAGTCGAACCAGCCATCAATAGCACAGTTACGAGTAGTCGAACGGTCCATCCCATAAACAATCTCGCTTGCATGCGTCTTCACCCCCAATTATTGAGAGTAAACATTTACAGAACAATTTTGCTGTAAACGTTTTCTCGATTGCCAAATGATATATGCTACCTAAAATCGGCTGTCAAGCTTTTTCTAGTAGTTTTGTATTAGGGGAGCTCGGGAAACGTATCCTGGGACTTCAAGCCTCTCGGCTCACGTCTTCGACCAGCCTCGGTTGGGAACCTGCCCCACTCCCTCTCGCAGCGTGATTAATCCATTGATTGGGAGGCGTTTGAAGGACTCCACGTGACCGCTCGGCCAGTGCACTTCCAAGCCGACCGCAGTATTGCTTCCGAGGCCGAAGTGTAGGCGGGAATCATTGCAAGAATAGAAACTGGATTGGCTCAAAACGCTCTGAGCCTGCGTTTTCCCGCCATAATGGGCAAGAACCCGGGCCCCGATTGCACTCCGATTGGATTTAACTCCCTCCAGTTTAACCTTGATCCAGTTCTGTTTTCCTCGAATGTCATTGCGCAATAGCGTCGGATTCTCGTTCAAATTTATGATCAGTATGTCCACGTCGCCGTCATTGTCGAAATCCCCAAAGGCGCACCCGCGGCTACAGTGCGGTTCGGCAACGCCAGGGCCGGCAGCTTCTACCAGCTCTTCAAACGAATTGTTGCCTAGATTGCGAAACACCGCGCGAGGTGTCTTGTTCGGATATTGAGGGAGAGTTCGTTCCACTTCCGGGTAAACGTTACCTGTAACCATAAATATATCCGGGTAGCCGTCGTTATCCAGATCGGCGATTCCGGCTCCCCAGCTGACATAGCGTGTCTCCACGCCGACGCGGGAGGTTCGGGTGACATCGTCAAAATTCCCCTTACCGTCGTTGTGATAGAGAACGCAGGCGTCGTCCGCGAAATGCGTTTTGAAGAGATCCAGATGTCCGTCGAGATCATAATCGCCGATCCCAATACCCATCCCCGCCTGTTCTTCGCCGTCTTCGCTGAGGGCTACCCCTCGCAAGACTCCCTCTTCGCGGAACGTTCCGTCGTGGTTGTTCATGAAGAGCAGACTCGGAGTGGAATCACAAGCAACATAAATGTCGGGCCACCCGTCCTCGTCCAGGTCCGCCGCCACAACGGTCATTCCGTAGCATTTTGTCGCCTGCGCAATGCCCGCCTGCTGGCTGACATCCGTAAACGTCCCGTCGCCGTTGTTCCTATAAAGCAAATGCCGCCCCGTAGGAAGCCCGCGGGGGCCGCACTCCACGGGTATCCCCTTCCAATTGCAATTCGTGTTCGCTCCGGGAACCGGCGCATGTTCGACGGAGAATCGCACATAGTTCGAGACAAACAAATCGAGGTGCCCATCACGGTTGTAGTCCAGGAAGGCTGCACCCTGCGCCCCATCGCGGCTGGTCGTTCAGAAGCCCGGCAGTCTTCGTCACGTCTGTGAATGTGCCGTCGCCATTGTTGCGATAAAGAATGTTTTGCCCGAAGTAGGTGCAGAAAATATCTTCAAAGCCGTCGTTATTGTAGTCCCCGATGCAGACACCGCAAGCCCAACCAACGGCTTGAAGGCCCGCCTTTTCCGTCACGTCCGTGAATGTACCGTCACGATTGTTCTTGTACAGACGGTTCGTTGCGCCGGGCGGCGGACCTTCGAACGAGTGCCCGCAGATCAAAAAAATGTCCATCCACCCGTCGTTGTCGTAGTCAATGAACGGCACAGCCACACCCGTGGATTCCAGAATGTATTTCTTGCTCTCCTCGCCCACCGTAAATGGTTGGCGACCGCAGACCGGCAGCGGCGGCCACATCCACAAAGTGGGCGTCGAACGGGCGGCCAGAGGGCGCTTGCCGAGCAAGGGCTTGGCCTTATGCGGCCGCCACCCCTTGCGCCAGTACCCGCTCGGCGTCATCGCGAATGCTGAGCCAAGCGAAAGTCCCATGAACGTCCGACGCGAATAAGTTCATTCCGGCTGATTTCCCTCTCTTTCCAATGTGACGCAAGGCCAATTATCGCCCGAAGTCCAGAGACAGTAAACATTTTCTCGGACTCCGGGCGAAAACCACGAAAAAGAAATTGCTGCTTTAGTTGCGCCGCGCTTTGTGGATGGGCCCTCTTCAAACAGTTTGTAGCGATAGCGTTCCCGCTCATCCTTCGTAGCCTGTTCGCGAAGCTGGGCCAAACGCTGTAGCAGCTCAGGAATTTCCTGCTTCTGCCCCGTTTTCCGCAAGGCCTGAATCAGCCGGTAAACCGCAGTCTGATCCTTGGGATCATTTGCCAAAGCTTTTCTGCACTGATCAATCGCTTCCTGGTACTGTCCGTTTTGCATGTACAGTTTTGCCAGCACGCCGCGAGCAGCGGCAAGTGTCGGCTGCAAAGTGACTGCTCTCTTCGCCGATTGCATCGCAAGCTGAAACTCAGGCGTCCCCGGATCAGCACCCTTTTGCGAAAGAACGTCGGCCTGCAAATAAAGCAGAAGCGGGTCGTTCGGCTTTCGGGCTAGTTTTGCCTGTACCGATTCGAGCGCGTGATCGAGATCATTCGCTCTGGACCGCGGCCAAACCTTGCGCGGCGGTACTCAAGGACTGGTTCGGGTTCAAATCGTATGCTTTTTCAAAGTCGGCTTCCGCCTTGTCGTATTGTGCCAACTGCACGTACAAGACCCCGCGCGCAACGTAGAGTTCCTCCGCGTTTTGCTGTAACGACAGGCCTTCACTGATCACATCAATCCCGACCTGAAACGATTCGTGTGTAAAACAAATATTGGCAAAATCCAGATAGAGACTGACGTTTCGGGGGGCGAGCAATAAGAGCCTGCCGAAGCGCGCTAACCGCCTGGGGCGTGTCGCCGGCGTCTTCATAGGCTGTCGAAGCAAGTTGCAGCGTGTCCGCATCAACATCCTTGACCTCCAGTAAAGGCCGCAGCGTGACGAGAGCGTCCTGCGGCTTGTGAGCCATGAGTTGAATGGATGTCAAAATGAGGCGTTCGCGAGGATCGTCCGGACGGAGCGTCACGGCCCTCTGAAAAGTCCTGGCCGCATCATCAAGCCGCTTGAGTTTCACCAAGCACGTAGCGTACGCATGGAGTGCGTCGAGCTGAGAGTCGAGCAGTTCGCCGGCTTTTTCGAAATGGGGTGCAGCCGCAGCGCAATTTCCTTTTCGATAATCCAGCACGGCCAGCATGGCGTGCGCTGTGGGCTCTTCCGGGCGCAGTTGCAGCAGCCGATTTAACAGCGCTGCCGCACCCGGGTTCCCGTTCTGGTATTCAATCTGCGCCGCACCCGCCAGAGCCGCGATATTGTTTGGAGAAATCTTCAGCGCCCTCTGAAACGCGGTCAGTGCCTCTTTGCCGTCACCTTTGCTGGCCAGCGCAATGCCTTGTAGCGTCCACAGTTGTGCGTCATTGGGCGAAGCTTGCAGGGCAGCGCGGCTCAGTTCCACCGCTCGGTCGTAGTCCCTGGCTTGCAATGCCGAGGTGATTGGCTCGATCTGGCTCGGAGGGGCCTGCGCAAAAGCCAGAGAATGGCAAGTCAGCAGAACAATGGCGAGGCTAAGACTCCCGCGGATTGCGGTCATGAATGCCGGAAAGCGTTTCATCTGCGCGAAGACAGGATACTTCATCCGGGAAAGCGATTACAGCTAGTGTTTGACGCCGAGCCTCTCTCGCGCTATACATAGGTCGTTTGAGATAACGCTTACTTAGATTCTCGCGCTCGATAGACCGTTCCGAGCGCACCTCCTGACAGCGGAGGGGGACGTCCTGTGAGCGATTTCAGGAGACTTCACCGTGAAAAATAGGTCTAGGCGCGCAGTTCCTCAAATCAGCCGCGGTTTCCACCGCTGGGTTACTTGCGGTGCGTTCCCTTCCCGCGTGGGCACGGATCATCGGCAACCGTTGCGATCACTCCTCAGCTCTCGGTTTTCGGCTACTCGAAAGTCCAACTCCTCGACGGACCCTTCCGCCTCCAGTTTGACCAGAACCACCAGTTGTTCCTTAATCTCAATGAAGATGGGTTGCTCAAGCCGTTTCGGCAAGCGTCAAGGACTGCCTGCGCCTGGCCCCGACCTCGGCGGCTGGTATGACGACGCCGATGACTTCAACGAGAAGGACAATTTTCATGCGTTCATAGCAGGGCACTCTTTCGGTCAGTATGTTTCGGGATTGGCTCGCGCTTATGCCGTCACCGGATCGAAAGCAGACACAGCAAAAGGTTCATCGTCTCGTGCGTGCTTTTGCCGGGACCGTAGAACCAACGGGGAAGTTTTACGTCGACTATCGGCTGCCGGGCTACACCTTCGACAAAACGTGCTGTGGCCTAATTGATGCTCACGAATTTGCAGCGGATCCCATCGCCTTGGATGTGCTCAAGCGAGCCACGGACGCGGTTTTGCCGCATCTGCCGGAGAAGGCTCTGAGCCGGGCGGAACAGGAAGCCCGGCCGCACAAGACGATCGCCTACACTTGGGATGAAACCTACACGTTGCCGGAAAACTTCTTCCTCGCTTATCAACGCAGCGGCGACAAGCGTTACCGGGATCTGGGCGAACGTTTTATCTATCATGAGTATTACGACGCTCTCGCGGAAAATCATAATGCCCTGCCCGGCAAGCACGCCTATAGCCACGTCAATACACTTGAGTTCGGCGATGCAGGCTTACTTGGTCCTAGGCGATGAAAAATATCTCCGCGCAGCAACGAATGGGCTTCGCATGGTTCAGGAACAAAGCTATGCAACGGGAGGGTGGGGACCGGACGAAGCGTTTGTCGTGCCCGGCAAAGGTCTGCTTGCCGAAAGCCTGGGCACGACTCGCTCCAGCTTCGAAACTCCCGTGTGGCGCCTACGGACAATTCAAAATCACGCGATACTTGCTGCGCGTCACCCGCGACTCGCGATACGGCGACAGCATGGAGCAAGTTCTCTACAACACCGTCGCCGGCGCAAAACCGATTCTTGCTGACGGCACCAGCTTCTACTATTCCGACTACAACAGCGACGCCGCCAAGAAAGTCTATTACAAAGACAAATGGCCCTGCTGCTCCGGGACTTTCCCGCAACTGACCGCCGACTACGGCATCAGCTCGTACTATCCGGCGAAGGAAGGAATCTACGTCAATCTCTTCCTTCCTTCTCGCGTTAGCTGGATGCAAAACTGGCGACGCAATGCACTCTGACGCAACAAACAAGTTATCCCACATCGAACACAACCCAACTTCAATTGGACATGGCACGCCCTGAAAACTTCACGATCTACTTGCGCGTTCCGGCCTGGGCGGACGCAAAGACGCGCATTTCGGTCAACGGCAAACGGGTGGAAGGTGATCCCGTCGCGGGGAAATTCTTTGAAGTTTCACGAATCTGGAAAAATGGCGACCGGGTGGAGTTTGAAATTGGCATGCCACTTCGCCTGCAAGCCGTGGATCCGGAAAACCCGCAGATTGTGGCCCTTCGCCGAGGGCCGCTTGCGCTGTTTGGTGTTGGGAATTTACCCGCGAACTTTTCTCGCGCTCAACTTCTCGCCGCTTCGGCAGCTTCTCAATCTTCAGAAAACTGGCTCGTGCAAGGTGACGCCGGGAAAATCACATTTCGGCCATTTGCGGCCATCGGCGATGAACCATACCGCCTCTATCACAAGGTGGAAGCCTAGCCTTCCCGTAGCTGGGCAACGATTTCTAATCGCTCCGGCGCGCTGTGATTGCTCTACGCTCGAAGAATGGGCGTCCAAACTTGCATCGGCGTCGCCGCGCGATTTGCCCAAGCGTAATACGGCACAAACTTCAGCTCCACTTGCCGCGACCTGGAAGCCTCTGCGCTGTACGGACGATAAAGCCCGCTATGCGAGCTCGACTTCTCGCTAACCGCTCCTGTATGTTTCAGCACCACGATCCCACCGAGCAGATCGTTTTGAAACTCCTCGTGAAACGACGAAGAACCTTTTTGGTGCACATCCAGCGCAACATCAAATAGCGTCACGCCGTCCGGCTGATCCAGCTGTTCAAGACAATACACAATGGGCCCGCGCTGCACTGCAACACGGCCGTAATCATCCACCACGCGTGGATTTGCTTCGATCACTTGCGGCGTCATTCCGAATTTCACATTGATAACATCGCCGGGCGCCCAGCTTCGCTTCAAAGCAAGATACTGTCCCGGAGTTGCGCCAGAAACCGGCTTGCCGTTGACCGTGACCTGCGTTCCGTCGGACCATCCCGGAATACGCAAATAAAATGTGAACTCCGTTGGCTTCGCCGGCGTCACGGTAATATCCGCAGCGCCATCCCAAGGATATTTCGTCTTCTGCGCTACCTTTAGACCCGTTCCATCCTCGAGATGCCAATCCAGCTGCGAATTATCGTAGAGGTGCAGATAAAGCCCATCCTTGCTCGTGCTGTAAAAATATCCCGGCAACGAAGCGAACGTGCGCTCAAGATTCGGCGGGCAGCACGTCGTGTCGTACCACGGATTGCGAATCTGGTCGCCGCCTGAAGGATCGAATCCCAAGGGATTGCGATAACAATACAGCGTTCCGTCGAGCGACATCCCTGAATTGATGCCGTTGTACAGAGCGCGCTCGATGACGTCGGCGTATTTCGCTTCGCCGGTAGCCGCGAGCATCCGCCAGTTCCACATCATGTTGCCGATTGCCGCGCAGCTTTCTCCATACGCCGTGAAATTCGGCAGCTCATACGACTCGCCGAAAGCCTCGCCCTCGCTTCGCGCCCCCACTCCACCGGTCACATACATTTGTGCTGACACCAGGTTTTCCCACAGCACATTCAGCGTCTTCAAATAAGTTTGATCGCCAGTCTCCATGTAGTAGTCCGTCGCCCCACAGCACGCGTACATCGCGCGCACCGCATGTCCTTCAAGGTGTGTACGCGACGTGAACGGAATCCCGCAGAAGTGGTAAACATAGCCGTACTTCGGCAGCTTGATCCGCTCATCGCCCTGTAGAAAATAGCCCGCAAGTTCGAGATGCCGCTTGTCTCCCGTCGTGCGGTAAAGCTCGATCAGCGCCATTTCAATTTCCGGATGTCCCGAGAGAAGCGGCTTCTTGTCCGCTCCCCGACCGAAATTCGGCAGCAAATAACCGTCAACAAAATGAATCCCGGCATCCAGCAACGTGCGGTCGCCCGTCGCGCGATAATACGCAATCGCTCCCTGGATCATGTGGCCGAGGTTATACATTTCATGGCCCCACCGCTGCACCTCGGGCTCCATTCGTTGCTTCGCTTTGTCTCCAACGTAGTACGTATTCAGATATCCGCTCGGCTCCTGAACAGCGACAACTTCCTTGATGATCTTGTCCGTGAGCGCGCGAAGCTCCGGCCGGTCGCCGGACTGCAGCGCAAAGCCCGCGGCTTCTGTCCACTTGTAGACGTCAGAATCCGAATAAACCGGGCCGTGCTGCGCGGCGTCACTTTTGCCAACCAGCCGCAAATAATTATTCATCCGGCCGTTGGCTTCGAGCAGTTTCTCCATCGAGGGAATGCTCTTCTCCACGTTCGTATCGCGTCGCGCTCCCCAAAATCCTCCCCCAATCGTCACCGCATGCACCGGAATGTTGCGCAACTTGGCGTAGGGAGACTTGTCCACGTTAAGCACGCCCTCATTTTTCCAGTCCGGATCGGCCGCGCTCGGACTCCCTCCCCAGGAAGAAGCTAGAAGATTCCGCCCTGGCACCGCACTCACCGCGGCTGCGGAAATCGCCGTCCCAACAAATTCCCGGCGCGAAAGTTTTGATCGCTTTGACATGTGAACCTCCTGGAAATCGCAGAACCGCAATATTCGAGCCTACCCGACATGCGGTATACACTTCAGAGCAAACGTTTACGCGCCCTGAACAATAAATCATTCCGACAGATGCATGCAATCACTTTTCCCGTTGCGTCCCATCCTATTTTAGATCTTCTCTCTGGTACAAAACCCGGAGCATGTAGCCCTCTATGATATTTTCCCCTCCCATTTTCCATTGACAACGGGGTACTCTCCGCGTATTGTAGTTCTTGGGTAACATTGTATCTGTCACTCGGGAACGCCAACCTTCTTGTTGGCGTTTTTGCTTTTCAGGCCCTTTAATCTGCTTAGGTCCTTTGCAAACGGACCGAGCGAAAAATACCGCGTTTCATCGAGTTTTGCCCTACCATAACTCCTCTAGAATCAACACTTACAAACCGTCCGTAAGTGTTGATTCTAAACGACTTGTATTTCAGTTAACCTGTTTAGAATCAACACATGCGGAAAACATAGGGGGGAGGGGGGCCCCATAAACCGAATCTGAACCCAGCCCATGACCGGTATGTATCGACTGAACCTGGCTGACTAGTTCCATCTGCACAACGGCGAATACCACGAGGCGGATGGACTCATCCGCCAAGCCCGTTCGCCCTCTGAGCAGTGTTAATGAGGGTGGGTAGAATATCGCCGAACTTCCCGATGCCCGGCTGCCCAAACGCAAAATAAAGCCTTTGATAGAGTGCGTACAGCCCGTTGTACACCTTCTGTGCCGCAGGCTCAGGCGTGAACACCACGTGATCGGGACAAATCTTGTCCTGCGCCTCTTCCACAGTCTTGAACGTCCCGGCCGCGAGAAAAGCGAAAATCGCGGAACCAAGACTTACCACGCTCTTGCTCGGCACCAGGACCGGCCTCTCCAGTACATTAGCGTAAACTTGATTCAGCACGTTGTTCTTTTGCGGAATGCCGCCCGCGTTAATCACGCGCTTGATGTGCACGCCATGCTCTGCCATCCGATCCAGGATAATTCGCGTGTGAAACGCAGTCCCTTCGATGGCGGCGAAGAGTTCATCCTGCGCGGTGCTCTGCAAATTCCAGCCGAGCGTGATCCCGCGCAAGTTCGGGTTCACAAGTACCGTTCGGTCTCCGTTGTCCCAGGTCATGCGTAGTAAGCCTGTCTGCCCTGCGCGATACTTCTCCAGTCCCTGGCTCAGCGTCGCAACATCGGTTCCAGCCCGGCTGGCGATCGCATTAAAAATATCTCCCACTGCCGAAAGCCCTGCTTCAATTCCGGTGCGGTGCGGATGCACGCTCCCATGGACAACTCCACAGACCCCCGGCACGAGATTGACCGCCGGCGTAATTCCAATAATGCAAGTCGAAGTGCCGACGACATTCACCATATCTTCGGTGCGGCAGCCCGCACCGATGGCGTCCCAATGCGCGTCGAATGCACCGACTGGTATAGGAATACCCGCCTTCAACCCAAGTTTTTCGGCCCAATGCGCGGAAAGCCTTCCGGCAATTTGATCCGAAGTCGCATACTCGCCCTGAAGTTTTTCTCTCACTCCCTTAAACAAGGGATCCACTTTGACGAGGAACTCTTCCGAGGGCAGACCACCCAGCGCGGGATTCCACAGCCACTTATGCCCCATCGCGCAAACGCTGCGCTTTACCTTTCCGGGATCAGTAATTCCGCAGAGCGTCGCCGCCACCATGTCGCAATGCTCGAAGGCAGACGCGAATTCGGCGCGCTTCGCGGGATTGTGCCGCAGCCAATGCAGCAACTTCGAGAAACCCCACTCGGACGAATACACTCCGCCGCACCACTGAATGGCTGCAAGTCCTTCGCGGTGCGCCGCTTCCGTTATTTCCGCGGCTTCTGCTTTTGCCCGGTGATCGCACCAAAGATAATATTCGTCGAGCGGCTCGAGATTTTTCCCAACAGGAATCACGGAGGAGCCGGTGGTGTCCACCGCTAGCGCTTGCACTTGGTCGCCGGAGATCCGCGCCTTCTGCACCGCCTCGCGCGTGGCGCTCGCCAAAGCGCGCATCTGATCGTCATGCGACTGCGTGGCATATTCCGGGTCTTCACGCTTGCGGTGGAGCGGATATTCCGCAAGTGCGGTTGCCAGCAGGCCTCGTTCGCTGTCCACGATGGAAACGCGAACGCTCAAAGTTCCAAAATCAACGCCTGCCACGATCGCCATTTAATCTGCACTCGCTCCGAACAAATGAACTGTTAGCCCGCGTGGGCGTACATTTCCCATCCCAGGTAACGCGTGGTGGCTTCGTGAACTGACGGAGCCACCGAGGAAAAATTGGCAGCCACGTGATGCTCGAAACCGTTCTCGCAGATATAGCGCAGCAGTTTCTGCAGTCCGGGAATTTCAACCACGCCGGCTCCGCCAAACGTTTCCAGCGGATCATCAGTAAATCTTCCTCCGCCGGTGTAGCCGCGAATCCTGCCCGCAGCGTCGTCCGTCGAGAACCGCGCAAAACTCATTGCTCCGGACTTCACCTGTCCCACGCACGTCCCGAACGTATTTTCTTTCCCTACCGTGCCCGCGATGATCGCCTGGAAATCCATTTTGACTTCCTTGAAGAAATGTTTGGGCAAATTGCTGCAGTGAAAGCACACCGCCTTGTTGGGATCGTTTCCGTAATTATTGTTCCAGTCGAGCAGCGCGCTGGGCGTCTCCGAAGCCAGTTGCAAAGCGTGCATCCCCAGCACACCGCAGACGTCCACTTCGCAGGCGCTCGAGAGCAGCGACTCGCTCATCATGCTCATGACCGTGCACGGCACCACGCCGAGATTTTCTTCGAGCGACGTCCAGCACTGCACCGCGCTGATTTGAACGTCCGTCGCTTTCATCCACTGCTCGACGACTGCGCCGAGCTTGGCCATCTTGAGCAGCGCAGCCTGCGGAATATCCGTGGTCGAGACATATTTCTGGATGGATTGCAGTTTCTGCACCGCGGCTTCGTCCGTATCCTTCATCCGGGCGATTCGTCCCAGAACCTCGGAAAGATCAAGAGTTTCGACGGAGATGCCGCTCGCCTCCAGCAATTTCTCGCTGTACCGCACGGTGTTAAACGCCGTCGGACGCGCGCCCAGTGCGCCGATGCGCAAATTCCGCAGGCCTTTCACCACACGGCAAACCGCCGCGAACCATTCAAGATCCTTTGTGAACTCCGCGGAATCCGGCGCCTCAGTATGAAGTGTAGTGAGGGAGTACGGAATGCCGTACTGCTTCAAATTGTTACAGGCAGACATTTTTCCGCAAAAACTATCGCGGCGATGCGTGATGGTCATTTTTGATTGTGTGTCCGGCGTCGCTTGCACCAAAACGGGTACATTCAGACGCGCCAGTCGGAGCGTATCGGCGACAGCGCGCTCATCTCCGAAATTCGGCAACGTCACGATTACGCCGTCAATGGCATCGGCTTTCGACTTGAACAACGCAGCGCACCGCTTCGCCTCTTCGTACGTCTCGACCGCTCCGTGTTTGCTCTGCTCCGTACCGAGTACAACGACCTCGATGCCCGCTTTTTGCAATACCTGCGTCATCTCTTCCCGTCCGGTTTTCGCTAAATGATCCGGAAAGAAGCCTCGGTTCCCCACAATCAACCCCATTGTCATTTTTCGTTTGTTGGCCATGGTCCCTTAGGTCGCTTTCTCTCTTGCGCGCCTTTTTTCGGCGCACAATAAATCCACTAAGCAGTTCCAATCACCGGCAGTTTCCCGCTACCTTCGCGAATGAAACATCACACTCGCAACGACGTAGCAAAAGGTCGAATCAGCTTTTTCCATTCTTCTGCCCGTAATAGGCCTTCTTGCCGTGTTTCCTCAAAAAATGCCGGTCATGAAGCGCTTTGCCAAGCGCACCGGCATTCGCGTTCACTCCAACCGTCAAATACGCCATGCGAGCGGCGGCTTCGAGCATCCACGCATTTTCCGCTGCACCGCGCGGATCGGAACCCCAGGCAAACGGCCCATGGTTCGCCACGAGCACTGCGGGAACCGCCATCGGATCTTTTCCTTCGAACGCTCGAATGATCACCGCTCCCGTATTTGCTTCGTACTCTCCGTTGATTTCGTCTTCCGTCATCACTTCAGTCAGCGGAATGGGGCCGTGAAAATAGTCCGCGTGCGTGGTACCGAAGCAAGGTATCGATTTGCGAGCCTGCGCCCATGCCGTGGCGTACTCGGAATGCGTGTGAGCAATCCCGCCGATCGCAGGGAAAGCCCGGTACAGAGCAGCATGCGTCGGCAGATCAGACGAAGGGCGCAGATTTCCTTCGACCACTTTGCCTTGCAGGTCCGTGACAACGAGATCCTTCGGCTTCATCCCGTCGTAGGGGACACCGCTTGGCTTGATGACGATCAAGCCTTTGTCGCGGTCCACCCCGCTGGCGTTGCCAAAGGTCGAAAGCACCAGACCTTTGCGGACCAGGTCCAGATTGGCTTCGAGGACTTGCTCTCGTAGATTTGCTAACCTCATTCACCCTCGACTTTGCACTGAGTTGCGAACCACGCTTCCAGATCAGAATCCAGTTCCCGCTCAGAGACTCTATTTCCGGATCGAGAACCGCAAGACCGTCGCTGACCGATAGACTTCTCCCGGCTTCAAAACCGTGGACGGAAATTTCGGATGGTTGGGCGAATCTGGAAAATGTTGCGTCTCCAGGCAAAGACCAGTTCGATGGCCATAGAGTTGGCCACCCTTGCCCTTCGCGGTACCGTCCAAAAAATTCCCGGTGTAAAACTGGATGCCCGGTTCTGTTGTCATCACTTCGAGAACTCGCCCGCTCGTGGGTTCGAAAACCTCGGCAGCAAGCTGCAAGCCGCCTTTTTTGGATCTTTCCAGAACCCAGTTGTGATCATATCCTTTACCAAACTTCAGTTGCTCATCGTCCTGGTTGATGCGCGCTCCAATGGCTGTCGCCTTCGTAAAGTCAAATGGGGTGCCGCGAACCGCGCGCAATTCACCTGTCGGTATCAGTGTCGAGTCAACGGGCGTAAATTGCGCCGCGCGAAGGAGCAACTGATGATCCACGATCTCCTTGCCCGCGTCGCCGGATAGATTGAAATAGCTGTGATTCGTCAGGTTGACGACCGTATCCTTATCCGTCGTCGCCGCATAGCCGATTCGCAATTCGTTGGCTTCCGCAGGAAGCGTGTACGTGACCTTCACCTTCAAGCGTACCTGGATAGCCCTCTTCACCGTCCGCGCTCGTGTAGCTCAACTCCAGAACCTGGGCATCCGCACGCGAACGATCCACTCCCGCCCAAACCCGCGTGTTGAATCCCCTTGTTCCTCCGTGCAGGCTGTTCGGCCCGTCGTTTTTCGGGAGATGAAACGTCGTTCCGTCCAAAGTAAATTCGCCGCCGGCGATGCGATTCCCGTACCGCCCGATCGTGGCTCCAAAAAATGACTTGCCTTGTTCATAGCCATCCAGAGTGTCGTAGCCGAGAACCACATCTCCGGACTTGCCGCTGCGGTCGGGAACTTTCAACGACACGAGAGTAGCACCGTAACTGATGACAACAGCTTCTACTCCTTTTTTGTTGCTAAGCACATAGCGGTAGACAGGAATTCCTTCGCTCGTCTTGCCAAATTCTGAGACCTGTACTTTAGCCTCTGTCGCATTCGCCTGGAAACAGGCCGCGAAGATCGAAAAAGTGAGGAGGGCAAGAAGAACAGCGGGAGGTTTCATCATGAATGGTCCCCTTGAAGTTATTGATTGCACCAGCGAGATTGCCGCGCAAGTTAAGTAAACGTTTACCACGCTCTTCCCGACATTGCAAGGGGCTGCGCCATCGCCCTTTTCTACCCGTCACCGCCTTTGCACTTTCTTCTTCGCTTCCATGGCCCTGTCGGAAAAGGACTAACTCCCCGCAACCCCATTGCTGGGGAAGTGTCCGCCGGTTCGACATCGGTTTGTCAGAGGTTTGGGATATCGTATACTGTAACTAACAACCTTTGCTGAGGGCAAAAGAGGTCTCGTGGACATTCGAGATGTCGCCAGACGAGCCAGAGTATCAACAGCAACCGTATCACGCACCGTCAACCAGGTGGCGACAGTTGACGCCCAACTGGCAAAACGCGTTTGGAAGGCCATTGCGGAACTCGGATACTACCCCAACCGCCAGGCGCGTGCGCTGGTTTCTGGACGAAGCCGCGTCTTTGGCTTGATCGTCTCCGAGATCACAAACCCTTTCTTTCCGGAAATCGTACAGACCTTTGAAACACTGGCCGTCGAACAAAATTACGAAATCCTTCTAACTTCCACGATTCACGATCCCAAACGCATGGAACTCGCCGTGCGCAGGATGATTGAAGGCCGCGTGGACGGTGTGGCGATCCTTACGTTCGGAATGGAAGACGAGTTGTTGGAGCATCTCCGGTTTCGGAATTTGCCACTGGTGTTCGTCGACGTAGGGCCCAAGGCGCCGCGCATCAGTAACATCCGTGTTGACTATGCGCACGGGATTCGCCAGGCCGTGCAACACCTGGCCGCAATGAGGCACGAGCGTATCGGTTTTGTGGCTGGGCCGTTAAAGCTCCGCTCGGCGGTAGCGCGAAGAGACGCGTTTGAAGAGTCCATGCGTGAAATCGGCCTTCAAGTGAGGCCTGAGTTCATTGTCGAGGGAGACCACAGACTCGAAGGGGGGAAACTCGCCCTCCAAAAACTCTCCAAGCTTAGAGAACAGCCCTCGGCGCTCATGTGCTCCAATGACATGACGGCCATCGGCGTTATGAGGCAGGCATTCGATCTGGGAATCTCAGTGCCTCAAGAATTGTCGGTGGTTGGCTTTGACGATACGCGGCTGGCCGACTTCATGATTCCTCCGCTAACCACAATTCAAATGTCACAGACGGAATTGGCGACGCTCGCATTCAACGCCCTCCTCAAGGAAGTGAAGAGAGAAGCCCCCTCACCAAACGGAACGGAGTTTGTCCTCAAGACGCAGTTGATCCTGCGCAATTCCACGACTTTTCCTCCAAGCAACAATCAGGTCAAATCGGGCTCCACCCCCAAGCGCATCTCACAAACCACAGCGGAAGGCAAATAGTGAAACGCTTCCTTTCTTCGTATTAAGTTCCGCCACATGGTCCGGCGCCCTCAACTCACGCCTGCAGCAAAGACCTCTGTTCTTTGCTTTTTCATCGTGCTGATTTTTCTGGGAAGTGTTTCTTCGGGACGTGGCCAATCTGCTGGCCACCTTGCGAACATTGCCAAGCCCAAAAACACCCAGCAGCCTCAACCACAGCCTCTGTTGAGCGCGCCCACAGGCGCAAGTCGCTGCATGTTCTGCCACCCTGCCGAAGTCGAAGGATACGCCCGCTCTGCCATGGCCCATTCCCTGAGGCGTGCCGGCCAGGAACCGGAAGGCACAGTCAATGCCCATGGGTCAAAGATCACGATGCATTCATCACCAGGGGGCTATTGGCAGCGATGGGAAAATGCGGGCGATAGTAGTGAGTACCGCGTTGACTATGTGGTTGGCTCCGGCATCCACGCGAGCGGCTATCTCGTTGACCTCGGCGGGCACCTCTTCCAGTCTCCGGTCGCTTTCTACACCAGCCGCCAATCCTATGATCTTGCGCCTGGCTACGAAAACTTGCCCGATCCCGATTTCACGCGTCCCGTCAGCGAAGAATGTGTTCTTTGCCACTCAGGAACCGCGCTGCATGTCCCAGGCACTCTGAATCAATACCGGTCCCCGGTTTTCACTGCCGAAGCGATCACTTGCGAACGCTGTCACGGCCCCGCTGAAAAACACCTCACGGATCCCCGCGCCGGCACGATCATTAATCCCGCGAAGCTCGAGCCCTCCGCTCGCGACAGCATCTGCGAGCAGTGCCATTTGTTTGGAGCCGCTCGCGTCACTAATCCCGGAAAAAAGTTCAGTGATTTTGTCCCGGGGCAGCGTTTGGAAGATACGTTTACCGTCTATCGCAATGCTGTTCCCGCAGGCTCGTCCAGCTGGCGCATTCAAAGTCATCAGTCATGTCGAACAACTTGCCCTCAGCGCTTGCGCCCGCAAAAGCGGCGGTCGGCTCTGGTGCGGCACCTGCCACGATCCCCATGACAAGCCTCTTCAGCCCGTCCAGTATTACCGCAGGCGATGCCTCACCTGTCACACCGCGAGTTTTCCGGCCTCGCATCCCGCCAAAGACAGTGATTGTCTTGGCTGCCACATGCCCCGACGCGACGCCAAAGACGGCGGCCACACTGCGTTCACCGACCACAGGATTCAGCGGCGCCCCGAGACGCAGCCCGATCTCCCACCTGACGCCGGCATCGCAGCGTGGCGCGAACCTTCTCCCGACCTACAGGCGCGAAATCTCGGGATCGCCTACATTGACGTCGGCATGCAGCGTCATTCGTCGTCATTCATCATTCAGGGCTATCGCAGCCTGACGGAAGTACAAAAAAAATTCACGAATGACAGCGACTTTTTCAAATGGATCGGCGAAGCCCTGCTACTTGGAAATCAGCCATCAGATGCCAAGATCGCGTTCGAACGTGCCTTACAACTTGATCCTGATTCGCCGCTCACGGAGGCTAGCGCCGCCTCGCCATATATTCAGGAAGGGGAAGCCGGACCGGCAATCGCTCACTTGGAACGAGCCGTCTCCCTGGACCCCTTGTATCTCCCTGCCGCCAGCACACTGATTGGCTTGTACCAAAAGCAGGGAAAAACTGCGGAAGCTGCCGCACTTTCGAACAAAATCAACGCCGCGATGAACGAGAAATTCGATGCCGGTCAAACCGCACAGAAGAGTGCCTCAGGCGATTCGCAAAAGAAAGCCGAGGAAGTCTTCAAGAACATTCGAGTGCTCACAGGCGTTCCCGCAGTGCAATTCATTCCAGCCATGGAATTCATCTCGTCGTCGCTTGGAGTCGAATGCAGCTTTTGCCATGTCGAGGGCCAATTCGAGAAAGACGACAAGAAGCCCAAACAAACCGCTCGCGCCATGATGCAAATGGAATTTGCTCTCAACAAAAACAGTTTCGAAGGCCATCGCGAGGTGACATGCTTCTCCTGCCATCGCGGCGCGCGCCACCCGTCCGACACTCCAGTTGTAGAGAGCGATGCGCAGGCGAAAACTGTCGCGGCCAGCTCCGAAACCCAGAAAATCACGGCCAACTTGCCCACGGCCAGCCAGCTAATCGATAACTACGTCAATGCTCTAGGCGGGGCCGACGCAATCGGGAAAATCACGAGTCGCGTGGAGAAGGGCGTCGAGACTTTCCGTGGCCAGTCGGTTGGCGTCGAAATTTTCACGCAAGCACCCAACAAACAGGCTCTGGTCCGTCACTATTCGGGCGGCGACAGCGTCACTGTTTTCGACGGCGGGGCAGGTTGGTTCAGCACTCCGGGCCGCCCCGCACGCGACATGCGCGGCGCGGATTTGGACGCCGCCAGGTTAGCAGCCGACCTGCAATTCCCATTGCATATCCGAAACCAGTACCCCGAGCTACGCGTCGAGTACCCAGAAACCGTGGCTGGCCGCGAAGCCTTCGTACTATTTTGCATCCGCGAAGGCCAGCCGCCAGTCAAACTCTATTTCGACGAAGAATCAAGCAATTTGGTTCGCCTCGTGCGCTACGCCGAGTCCCCTCTAGGCCGCAATCCCACGCGAATTGACTACGCAGATTATCGCGATATCAACGGTGTGCGAGTTCCCTTCCGTATAACTTTTTCTCAACCCGGAAGCACTTCGACCATCCAGCTTGAACAGGTTCAACAGAATGTCCCTATTGATAACACCAAGTTCGCCAGGCCAGCCTCGGACCGATCTCCGGCCAGTTCGGCTCCGCCAAGTTAATCCACAAGACCACTCAAAAAACTTTGAGCAATCCTAAACTGCGGCATAGCTCACGTATTCCAATGCCTGCGAAGCAGGCAGCACCTCGAAAGGTTATCAGGCAGCTTCTGCGCCCAAAGCGGCGCGAGTTCCTGCTCCACGTCAGTTATCCCATATCCCAGCATTCGGTTGTTGTGATGGAGGAAAAGGATAAAACGAATGGAGCGGCCTATCGGAATCGAACCGACACCTGAACCTTGGCAAGGTTCCGTACTACCACTATACTAAGGCCGCTCAACGACAGCTCTTTTTATAACATGCCCGCACGTCCAGCGACAAGCCTCCCGCGGCGTGCTTTTCATCAACATTGCAATCCCGCCCCGTGTCTTCAGGACACCAGGCTAACGCGCGCGGACTTCACGACCGGCGAGCGCTTCTGCCGGTTCGCGAAGCGGTCCGCTTTGTCTTTATCCGTGTAGACGCGGCCGAACTTTTCGCCGTCTGCATAGTACACGGTCACCAAAAAGTGATGATGTTTGCGCCGTTTGTCTTTCGAGAAATTTGTCTTCTCTTTCTTTGGGGATTTTTTTGTCGGAGTTTTCGTCACTGAGGCCATCCCTGTCTAAGTTGGTGGGTTACTTGGAATACTATCTCAAGGAAGCCCCACTCGCGCAAGTACCCCTATTGATAGTAATGTGGCATTCATTACAATAAAATTAGGCAACTCCAAAAACTCGAAGCTCACTCGTTTTCGCTCCCATCCGCGCGCACTCTGCCCGCTCATGTCTTCCCATGGCGCAAAAGTAACTCCTTCAGAACCAATTTGGACCGCCCCTAAAGCTCTCATTTTTACCCAAAAATCCGAGCAAATTGGCAGTTTCCGGTGCATCCGCCCCCTGCCGCCCATAAAATCCTTCAAAAGAAGTTGCCGTTCATGAAACTTTTCCCTCCTTTTTTCGTCTTTACTGGTGAGGGTAACGATAAGCTGAATGTGGCGGAGATCAAACATGATGATGACAATTGCAAAACACCCGCCCCTCGTGGAAGACCTGCGAAATCATACGCAGGAGCAGATTGCTGAATTGCGCATGCTGCTTCACTCCGGTGCTCCTTCGCGGCCTGATCCGCGTCGGCCCGGCTTCTTTGAAGTCGAAGGGCGTTCTGACGTTTATTACGTTTTCAAATATCCTACGGGAACGAAAGTATTGCTGCTTGGTGTGTGGGAACGCGATAGCGACCCTGTCGCGGAGCTCGTGGCCTGCACCTGTCCTGCCGCGTAATTTTCGATTTTCTCCTGAGAGCGTAAGAATCTAAGAGGCGCTCCGGCCCAGCCGGAGCGCTTTTTGGTGTTTACTTCGTGGGCCTCGTAGGATCTACTTTTCGTCAAGTTCGAGCGCTGCGGAGTTGATGCAATATCGCAACCCGGTCGGCTTTGGACCGTCGTCGAAGACATGCCCGAGGTGCGCGTCGCACCGGCTGCACTTCACTTCCGTCCGCGACATCCCATGGCTGGCGTCCGTTTCTGTCTCCACGGCTTGCTCATCCGCCGGAGCGCCGAAGCTCGGCCACCCGGAGCCGGAGTGGTATTTGGTATCAGAACGAAACAACGGCTGCCCGCAGCACACGCACTTATATACCCCGGGCGTGTCCGTGTCCTCGTACTCCCCCGTGAATGGCGGCTCCGTTCCCTTTTGACGTGTCACATAGTATTGATTCGACGTGAGTTGTTTCTTCCAGACGGCTTCGTCCTTCCGGATCTTTCCTTCCATCTCTCCCCCTTCTCCATCTACGAGTTTGGCTCGTGCCTTGCTCCCATCGTGGTATCAGATACAGCGCACCGGGCCCATGATTCACCCCAGCCGCCCGGTAGTCTCTGTACACTTGGATTCTAACCTGAAAGCCGCGATGCCAGAAAAGCTCGAAAAATCCGTGTCAGACAAGCGCGTCAGCCGCAGGGCCAAAATAGCCCGGCCCGTCCGCGTGCGCCCCTCGGAGCCCCGCGACGACCATTTTGAAGACCTGCCCATTAGCGTAAACGCTTCAAAAAGCGGCATTTATTTCACAACCCGCCTCAAATCCTATTACCCCGGCATGCGCGTGTTCATCACCTTCCCTTACTCCTCGCCCCATGATCCCATGAACTGCGAATACGTTGCCCAGGTCGTTCGCGTTGAAAAACTCGAAAAAGGCAAAACCGGCGTAGCCGTCCACCTCCAAATGAGCATGAATTTCAATGCTGGAGGGCCTGCAGGCTCCGGCATCCGCCGCTAAGGCGTCTCACCAATCTTCAGGCTCCTCCCGATACGCGTGAAAAACCACGATTGACATCGGCCACGATCTTCTTTACTTTCTTATCGTGAGTTCTCGGGCGCATCACCATCTTCATCATCATCACGGCCATACGCCGTGCCCGATGAGGTGTGCATAGAGTTTCGCAAAACAGAGCACTCATCGGCCCGCTGGCGCAGAAAGCCCCAGCGGGTTTTTTGTTTTCGGGGTTTGATTTTTGGAGGCAAGTAAGTGGAATCCGTGAACATCGATTTCGATAAAGCAGGCGGACTTGTTCCCGCGATCATTCAGGACCACCGCTCCGGTGACGTCCTTATGCTTGGCTTCATGAACTCGGTCTCGCTCGCCCAAACTCAGCGGTCAGGCGAGGTCGTCTTCTTCAGCCGCTCCCGTAACAAGCTTTGGAAAAAAGGTGAATCCAGCGGCCACGTCCTCAGAGTGCGCGAGCTTCGCGTGGATTGCGACGCTGATGCCCTTCTCATCCGAGTCGAAGCTATCGGTCTCGGTGTCTGCCACGAAGGCTATCGCAGCTGCTTCTTCCGCGAGGTGGCAGCCGATGGCAGCGCCAGAATCAACGAAGAGCGCACCTTCGCGCCAGAAACCGTTTACGGCCAGAAGACCGGGGAGAAAAAAGCATGAGCTGTCTAAAGCTTGGCATTCCCAAAGGGAGCTTGCAGGAGGCGACTCTCGAGCTGTTTGCCCGCGCCGGCTGGAAGATCACACTCAGCTCGCGCAGTTATGTGCCTACAATCGACGATCCTGAGATCGAGTGCCTGATGGTCCGCGCGCAGGAAATGGCGCGCTACGTCGAAACGGGTGCGCTCGACGCGGGAATCACGGGCCACGATTGGGTCGTCGAAACGGGCGCGGCGGTTGACGAACTTTCCGAGCTTGTCTACGCCAAGCAACGCCTCGCTCGTGTCCGCTGGGTTCTCGCCGTTCCAGAAGACTCCGCCATGCGCGATGTCAAAGACCTCGAAGGCAAAATCATCGCTACGGAAGTCGTGCAAATCACGGAAAAATATTTGGCGCGCCATGGCGTGAAAGCGCGAGTCGAGTTCTCCTGGGGCGCAACCGAGGTCAAAGTCCCGCAACTTGCGGAAGCGATTGTGGAGGTCACCGAAACCGGCTCATCTCTGCGCGCCAATCGTCTCCGCATCGTCGATACGGTTCTAGAATCCGCTACTGTGTTCATCATGAATCGTTTTGCTGCTACAGAGCCGTGGAAGCGCGAGAAGGCCGAAAATCTAATTCTCATGCTGCAAGGCGCGATTGCCGCCGCAAGCAAAGTCGGCTTGCTCCTCAACGTTCACCGCGACGATCTCGCGGCGGTTCTCGGCGTGTTGCCAGCGCTGAAGAAACCCACAATTTCGGCTCTCAGCGATCCCGACTGGGTCGCCATCAACACCATTGTCGAAGAAGCTGTGGTGCGCCAAATCTTGCCGAAACTAAAAGCCGCCAAAGCTCAGGGCATTGTCGAATATCCCTTGAATAAGATCGTGCTCTAATGCGAATCCTGAAACTCACGTCCGCCGCCGAAAAAATACTTCTTCGCACGCGCCACGAACGCGATCGAGAAGCTGAGCGCATCGCGGCAAACATCATCGCCGATGTGCGCAAGCGCGGCGACGCAGCGCTCGTTGCGTGGGCAAAAAAACTGGATGGAATCGACCTCCGTCGCAACGGTATTTGGGTCTCACAGAGCAAAATCAACGCTGCACGCATGCAAGTCAGCTCGGAATTCCTACGCGCCGTCCGTCACGCAGAAAAAAACATTCGCTGCGTGGCTGAAAAACAACTGCCGCAGCCTTGGTCTCTCAAAGTCGAAACCGGCGTAACCATCTCTCAATTCATCCGCCCCATCGACGCCATCGGCTGCTATGTTCCGGGCGGCCGCTTCGCCCTCGTCTCCACTTTGCTGATGACTGTCGTCCCCGCTCGCGTCGCTGGCGTGAATCGCATCTCGGTCGTCTGCCCCAAACCAAATCAAGAACTCCTCGCAGCCGCGAGTTTGCTCGGTGTAAAGCAAATTGCCCGCATCGGCGGCGCGCAAGCCATCGCTGCGCTGGCTTACGGCACCAAAAGCATTCCACGCGTGGATAAGATTTTCGGTCCTGGCAACCGCTTTGTGACCGCCGCAAAGCAATTGGTAAGTAGCGATTGCGCGATTGATCTTCCCGCAGGCCCAACGGAAGCGATTGTCGTCGCCGCACTCGGCAATCCGAAATGGATCGCGGCGGATCTGCTCGCCCAAGCGGAGCATGCTCCAGATGCAGGGAGTTTTTTGGTAACACCATCCGTGAAACTGGCTCGCGCCGTCCAGCAAGAGGTCGCGGGGCAATTAGCAAAACTTCCAGGCGAGAATCCCGCGCATGGGTCCGTGCGCAAAACCAGCGGGATTTTGCTCGCGCCCTCGATCGAAGCCGCTTGCGATTTTTCCAATCGCTTTGCACCGGAACACCTCAGCCTTCCCGACAATGCAGACACGCTTCTTAAAAAAATCACCGCCGCCGGGACAATCTTCCTTGGTCCTTGGGGCGCGCAGCCGCTCGGGGATTACATCAGCGGCAGTAATCACGTCTTGCCGACGGGAGGTTGGGCGCGCATGCGTAGCGGGCTCTCCGCCGCCGATTTTGTGAAATGCATCAGCGTCCAGACCATCGAGCGTTCGGGCTTCGAGCGTCTCGCCAGCGACGCGGTAAGATTGGCGCAGGCCGAAGGCTTGCTCGCCCACGCCAAAGCCGTCGAGGTTCGCCGATGAAACCGCAACTCCCTGTTCGTCAAGCAATTCTTGACCGGCGCACCTATGAAGCTCCCGCCGAAGGACGCCTCGGGAAAATTCGGCTCGATTTCAACGAGAACACCACGGGTTGCTCCCCTGCAGTGCTACGCGCGCTGGCAAAAATCACGCCAGAGGAATTCGCGATGTATCCAGAGTATGCGGAGCCGACAAAACGCCTCGCGCGCTATTTTCATGTTCGACCCGAAGAGTTGATGCTCACCAACGGCGGCGACGATGCGCTCCGCGTTTTCTTTGACGCCTTTGTGGATGCCGGCAGCCACATTCTCATCTGCGAGCCGACGTTTCCCATGTACCGTTACTACGCGGAAATCTACGGCGCGCGCATCAAAGTCGAGCGCTACGGCCGCGAAATGGAATTTCCGCTCGAAGCTGTACTTCGTGCGCTCCGAAAAAAGCCGCGCGTCCTCTTCATCGCGAATCCTAACAATCCCACGGGCACGCTCCTCCGGCCGGAGGAGATCAAGAAAATCCTTAAAGCGGCGAGGCGGACGGCGGTGGTGATCGATGAGGCGTATGTTGAATTTTCCGGCACGAGTGTCTCGCCTTGGATCCAGCAATATCCCAATCTCTTCAGCGCGCGCACTTTCTCCAAGGCCGCTGGCCTCGCCGCTCTCCGCCTGGGCGCGGTCATCGCCTGCGAAAAATCATTGGCACTTCTTCGCCGCGCCATGCCGCCCTTTCCCATTAACATCGCCGCACTCGTTGCCGCGCAAGCCGCCATCAACGACATCTCAGCGATTCGCAGCTACGTCAGAACCATAAAGCGCCTCCGGGCCTGGTTTGCGAGAGAACTAAAGAAAATTGGCGTAGTCGTTTACCCTAGCGCCGGAAATTTTCTGCTCGCCAATTTCGGACCGACAGGCCCTGCGCTGTTCCAGAAACTCGAACTCCAAGGCATCCTCCTCCGCGATCGCAGCCGCGACATGGGTCCCGGCTTTGTCCGCATCACGATCGGCGCCGAAAAAGAAATGCGTCAGCTCCTGAAAGCAATTAAGAAAGGCTAACGCGCGCCACAATGCCAAGAACCGCGAACATTCACCGCAAGACAAACGAAACCGACATTCGGCTGAAACTGAATCTCGACGGGCGTGGAAAGTCTCGCATCACCACGGGCATTCGCTTTTTTGACCACATGCTCGATCTCTTCGCGCGGCACGGCGCCTTCGATCTGGAAATCACTGCGAAAGGAGATCTCGACGTCGATCAGCACCACACTGTCGAAGACGTCGGACATCGCGCTCGGCGAAGCGGTCGTGAAAGCTCTCGGCTCAAAACGCGGAATCCTGCGCGCCGGATATTTCCTCATGCCCATGGACGAAACGCTCGCCGCCGCCGCCGTTGATCTCGGTGGCAGACCCTATTGCGTCGTCAATGCAAAAATCACCGCGAAACGCGTCGGTGATTTCCAATCCGAGCTCACCGAAGACTTTTTTCCAGGGATTTGCACAAGCTGCCCGCGCCAACGTTCATCTGCGCGCACTCTACGGCCGCTCGTCTCATCACCAAGTCGAGGCCATGTTCAAAGCGTTCGCGCGCGCACTTCGCTTCGCTGTTTCACGCGACAAGCGCCTTCGCAGCGTTCTCCCCAGCACGAAGGGCCTTCTATGAACGTCACGCTCATCGATTACGGCGCGGGCAACGTCACTAGCGTCGAGCGCGCTTTGCAACGTCTCGGCGCCGCAAGCCTCGCGCTGCAATTCACCGGAGTGCATTTCGCAAAGCCGAATGCTCTGCTCCTTCCCGGTGTCGGCCACTATGCCGCGCTGATTCGCGCACTCGACGAGCGCGCTCTTCGCGCGCCTCTTCTCGATGCCATCAGAGCGTGGCGTTCCCTTTCTCGGCGTCTGTCTCGGCCTGCAAGCGCTGTACGAAACCAGCGAAGAAGCTCCCGAACTCACCGGCCTCGGCTCTTCTCCGGTTCCGTTCGCTCCCTTCCCGCCACTGTCAAACTCCCGCACATGGGCTGGAATCAACTTCAGCTCACTCGGCCTTCGCGCCTTCTCGCTGGAAATCTGCCGCTGACGCGTATTTTTATTTCGCACATTCGTACGCAGCGACCAAAAAAACTCCCAACGGAGAAGTCGCGGCTACCTGCACGCATGGCGCGGATTTCGCCGCCGTCATCGAAAAGGAAAATATCTTCGCGGTTCAGTTCCACCCGGAAAAAAGCGGGGAAGCCGGGCGCACGGCTTCTTCAAAACTTTCTGAGGCTCGCGGCATGAGCCTCGCGCACCGCATCATCCCTTGCCTCGACACCGACGGCGCCCGTGTCGTCAAAGGCGTGAATTTCGTCGGCCTGCGCGATGCCGGCGATCCCGTTGCTCTTGCTGCTCGCTACAACGCCGAAGGCGCCGACGAACTCGTCGTACTGGACATCGCCGCTTCCCGTGACCGCCGCCCCACATTTCTTGAAACCATTCGCCGCGTCGCCGCCGAGCTCTCCATTCCGCTGACCGCGGGCGGCGGCATTCGAACGCTGGAGGACGCTCGGCTGTCGTCCGCGCTGGCGCGGACAAAGTCACGGTGAACACCGCCGCCGTTGCACGGCCCGAGCTCATCTCCGAGCTTTCCGGCGAATTCGGCGCGCAGGCCGTCGTCCTCGCGATTGACGCAAAGCGCGCTGGCGATCACTGGGACGTCATGGTCCGCGGTGGCCGCGACTCGGCAAATCGGGACGCCCTCGCATGGGCCCAGCAAGGCGTCGAACTCGGCGCCGGTGAAATCCTTCTCACGTCCGTCGATCGCGACGGCACGCAACTCGGTTTCGACACGCCACTTACCGCTGCCGATTTCGCGCGCCGTCTCCGTTCCCGTGATCGCCTCCGGTGGCGCAAAACTTCCGCGAACATTTCGCGCAGATCTTTTCCGAAGGAGCGGCTGACGCCGCTCTCGCTGCCTCCATATTTCACGACAACGTGCAATCCATCCGCGCAATTAAAAGAATTTCTCGCGGCTCGCAACATCGAGGTTCGCCTGCCGTGCTGATTCCCTGCATTGATCTCCAAGGCGGGCAAGCCGTCCAGCTAGTCCACGGCCGCAAGCGTGAGCTCGCCGTCGTTGACGTCTTCGGCCTCCTCGAAAAATTCAAATCCTATCCCTGGCTGCATCTCATTGACCTCGACGCCGCCATCGGCACGGGCGATAACAACGAGCTCGCCCGCGAACTCTGTCTCCACGCCCGCAAACGCTACAAATTGAAAGTTCGCGTCGGCGGCGGCATTCGAACCGCCACTTGCGCCGAGAAAATCGCCAAGTGGGGCGCCGATCAAATCATCATCGGCAGCGCCGCGTTTTGCGAAGGTAAAATCAACTTCAGTTTTCTCCGCCAGCTCACAAGAAAACTGTCCCCCGTTCGAATCGTCATCGCCCTCGACACCGCAGAAGGCCGCATCACAATCAACGGCTGGCGACGCAAACTCACTCTGCGTCCCCAAAATGTCATGTCTCAACTCGAACCTTTCTGCGCCGCCTTCCTCTGCACCGACGTCGACCGCGAAGGCACCATGACGGGTGCGAATCTCGATTGGTTTCGCAAACTCCGCGCCGCCACATCCCATCCCATCATCGCCGCGGGCGGAATCAAATCCCGCCGCGAAATCTCCGCCCTCGAGAAAATCGGCATGGACGCCGCCGTTGGCATGGCCGTCTACAAAAATCGCCTCCGCTGACCCATCCGCCGCCAATCCGTTTTCAGTGTCGGGCTCCTCCGTGTTTTTCTTCGCGGTGCACTCCGTGACCTCTGTGTGCAACACACCGGCTGCCGGCCGGAATTCATCAGCGGCCGCCGAATTAGTCCCTTGCGTCGAATCACAGTTGAGATACGATACCCACCCATGCGAAAAACAATTTGGACGTCCCTGATTCTGCTTCTCGTCTCGAGCGCGGGCTTCGCGCAAACAGCCGCCGCGCCCCCCGCCTCCCTGCCCTTCACGATCAAGCCGCTCGGCAACAGCGTCTATGCGGCCATTGACGATCCAAAGGGCGGCGCGGGCTCAAACGCCGGTTTCGTCATTGGCGACGATGGCGTCGCCGTGATTGATACGTTTGTGAATCCCGCCGCCGCGAAACAACTCCTCGCCGAAATTCAGAAGCTCACCAAGCTCCCCGTCAAATATGTGATCAACACGCACTACCACCTCGATCACGTTGCGGGCAACGGCGTTTTTGCGGAAGCCGGCGCCGTGATTGTTGGCCACAGAAATATTCGCGGATGGATTCACACCGAAAATCTGAAATTCTTCGGCAAGGACATCAAGCCGGAACAAAAAGCCATGGTAGATGGCCTTGTCGCGCCGGAAGTCGTCTACGATTCCGTCGTCGAATTATATTTGGGTTCGCGGCGAATCGTCGTGCGCTATTACCCTGGGCACACGGGTGGCGACTCCGTCGTTACGATTCCCGACGCCCAAGTTGTCTTCTGCGGCGATCTTTTCTGGAAAAAGACGCTGCCAAATCTAATCGACGGCACGACAGACAAGTGGGCAGCCACGGATGCGAAACTGGCAGCTGAATCTCCCAAGGCCGCCTTCGTCTCCGGCCACGGCGACGTCGGGAATGCCGCCGACGTCCAGGAATTCGCCGGCTACCTGAATGACTTGCGCGCCATGATGGCTCAGCCCGTGAAAGAGGGCCTGATGGGCGATGCGCTCGTGAACGCTGTGATGCCCGCCCTGAAGCAGAAGTACGGCAACTGGAACTTTTTCGATTACTTCGCAAAGCGCAATATTTTAGACATGGCGAAAGAATTGCGCGGCGACAAACAGATTCCCAAACCTGCCGAACAACAGTGAACGCTGCGTTTTGATTTGGATCCGCCCAGTTTGCGAAGCTACTTTTCTTGGCGAGACTTCTCTATCTCAGATACGCATCCGTAATGTACTGTTGCACCATGCGCTGCGTATTGAAGAACGAACCGTTGATGGCGATGGCGTGCTGCATGACCTGGATGTACAGCCGCGGCTCTTTGTAAAACATCGGCAGAATGACGTTTTCTAATTTCGAGTAAAGCGCTTCGGCTTCTTTGCTGTTGTCCGTGGCGATATTCCCCGGTTCCATCGAGCGCCGCGGCTCGCCAATAGACCATCCAGTGACGCCCTCGATGTGCCCTTCCACCCACCAGCCGTCGAGAATGCTCAGACTCGGCACGCCATTGAGCGCGGCTTTCATGCCGCTCGTGCCGGAGGCTTCCAAAGGAAATTGCGGCGTGTTGAGCCACAAGTCCACGCCGGAGGTGATTTTGCCGCCGAGTTCGAGATTGTACTCGTCAAGAAAAACAACGGGCACCGTTTTGCGCAGCGCTTTTTTCGCTTGAAAAATGTGACGGATGATGTCCTTCCCGCCGCCGTCATTCGGGTGCGCTTTGCCGGCGTAGATAATTTGAAACTGTCCAGCGTTTTTCGCGATCTGGCGCAAGCGATCTAAATCCGAAAGAATCAGGTCCGCGCGCTTGTAACCCGTCACGCGGCGCGCAAAACCGATGGTGAAAACTTCTTCGTCCAGCTTAAGACCCGTTTTCTCGCGCACAGCATCGAGAAGCTCGTGCTTGGCGATCAGATGTGCCGACCACACTTCTTCTGGCGGAAACCCGAGCGCGCTGCGCAAACTGTAATTGTCCTCGCGCCACTGTGCTATCTGGCGGTCAAAAAGTTGCTGAAAAGCGGGTGAAGTCCACGTCCCCCCGTGAACGCCGTTGGTGATGGCCTCGATCGGAACTTCTGGAAACATCTGCCGCGAGGTGACGCCATGCTGTTTGGCAACTCCGTTGACGTAAGTGCTGAGGCTCAGCGCCAGGTACGTCATGTTCAAATGCGCGCCGCGCGCCGCCGCTTCCTGCAAATCCGGAAAGTTCTGCTCTGTCTGCAGAGACCGCTTCACGAGATCAGCAACGGAAGCGTCCTTGAGATCAAAGAATTTGCTCTGCTGCGGAAAAACGCGCGTGAGAAATTCGATTGGGAAGCGGTCGTGTCCGGCCGGCACCGGTGTATGCGTTGTGAAAACACACTTCGCTCTTACTTTTTCTATGTCGTCGCCATTGATGGCTGTGCGACCGGCTTTCAGTGCTTCCGCGCCAAGTAATTCCAGGGAGAGAAGCGCCGCATGGCCCTCGTTCATGTGGTAGCGCGTGAGGTCTTCGTAGCCAAGCGCGCGCAGCATGCGCACGCCGCCGATTCCCAACAGAACTTCCTGGCACAGCCGGTAGTACGAATCGCCGCCATATAGTCCGCCAGTAAGATTGCGATCCCATTCCGTGTTGGATGGAAGATCGGCGTCGAGAAAATAGATCGGCACCTCAAAGCCGCGCACGCCTTTGGCCGCATAACGCCAGCAGCGAAGCTCGACGCGGCGATTTTCCAGCGGCACGGTTACGCGCGCGGTTTCCTCTTTAAGAAAATCTTCGACGTTCCATGCTACCGGCTCTTCCGTTTGGGAGCCGTCTTCAGAAAGATGCTGTGAAAAGTATCCCCTCCGGTACAGCAACGATACGGCCACCATGGGCAGGCGCAGGTCCGCGGCGGCGCGGATGGTGTCTCCCGCGAGGACTCCCAGGCCGCCGCTGTAGCTCGGCATGGCGTTCTCGAGCGCAATCTCCATGGAAAAATAGGCGACAATCCGTTTGACTGAATTCGCTTGCGTGGACATCTCTCTCGTTTCTCCGCTGGGCGCTTCGATGGCAGACCTGCGGGGAAAATGGGCAATTGTTAACCTTCAATTGTCGGGGAAACGCCGCGCTCAATCAAGCAAGTTGAAATAATCGATTGCCATGCGTGTTTCTGGCAAACGCAGAATAAATTGCGCGTGCCGAACGTGAGACCCATTTCCCGTCTCTCGTTCGTCCGATTCGTCCCGTTCCTCAGTTCTCTTTCCCTCGCGCGGGTGGTGTTGGGCGGGTGAGCAGGTCGACGTATTCCTTATAAAACTTTTCCTTGTCGAGGTCTCTTTGCACTTCGACGAGCGATTCACCCATGCCGGGCTGTTGGCCAGGGCCCCATGTCAGAGTGTCGCCATAAGAAGCGCCGTGGTCGACCTCGACATCTACATAGAGTTTTTGCCATTTGGTGATGATGCTTGGGTCAAGCCACGCGACGGCAGCGAGTTCGTCCCACAGATAATTGGCTTCCGCATATTTCGCGACGTACTGCGCAGCCGGTGTGGAGCTCTTCGCGACCTGCGCGATCAGGTTCTTCTCCATGCGCGTCTTGACGGAAATATCGACGGTAGTGAGGACGAGGCGCGGCCAATGTGCGTGCAGCACGGCATGCGAGGCTTCTGGATCCATCCAAAAATTAAATTCGCGCCGCGGCGTGAGATTGAACTCCGGATCGTCGGTGTTTGGATTAATGCTGCCGCCCATGACGATCAGTTCCTTGGAGAGTTCGGGGAAATGGGGATCGAGCGCAATGGCCAGCGCAAGGTCAGTCATCGGTCCAGCAGCGTATAGGGTAACTTCGTGCGGGTACTGATGCACCATTCGGACCATGAAGTGTGCAGCGTCTTCCGTCAAAGCCTTAGTTGTGGGCAGCGCCTTCGGGCATAGGCGGAATTTCGTATGGTCCATGAACAGCGTGGTGGCTGGCAAAATTCCAAGCGCCTTGATAAATGATTTTGCCGTAGAGCGTTTCCCACTTGGCGATGTACTCCTTGGAATTGACGAGGGGAAACGCCGCGCCGGGAACAACAGGAATATCGGTGCGGCCGATGATTTCCATCAATCGCAAGGTGTGCTGCACTTCTTCATCGCGCCAGGCGTCGCCCGTGAGCACGGTGATGCCGAGGACATCGGTCTCCGGCGAATTGACGAGCGCGAGAATGGCCTGCATGTCCGTGCCGCCGGGACCGGCGGCGTCTTGGTCGATGATGACCTTGCGATTGGTCTGGGCCTGAAGAGGAAGAGCGAAAAGAGCGGCGAAGAGGAATAGGAACGCTAGAGGAGCGACCCTTGACCTCCACGTGAAGCCGCGGACCCCTTGAAGCCAACTATTCTAGTAAACAAAATGTCCCCTCCCCCCCACCTTTCTCGTAAGTGCTGATTATAAGGGATTTAAGTCCTGTGTTTTTGGAAATGTGGATTCTAAACGACTTACGGGCCTATTTTTGTAAGTGCGGATTCTAAAGGAGTTAGTGGCCGATGAAGGATGAGTGGCGACTCGTGGAACAAGGAAAGCCGACTCATTGAAAAGTTGCTCTGGCAGGATCGAGTCAGGCGGCAAGCAGATAGGGGGAGAGGCGAAGAGATGGGTGCGCGCGAAGGGCGGTTCGGAGATTAGCGTTGATGATCACAGAACATGGTACCACGATAGTTACCGACTGTCTATATTAAAGTTAATGTCATTCGAATGACCTGTGGAAAACTTCCGGGGCAGGAAAATTAGTGTTGGCCAAAAACGACGGGCCCACCGAGGGTGCGGTGGGCCGGTTGGGAACGGGCTGGAGAGTGCGGCGTAACTTGACACGGATTAGAACGTAAGCTTGAACCCAAACTGGAAGAGCCGAGGGTTGTTGACCGTGGCGCCGATGGAGCCGAAGCCGGAGCCTAGCGTAGCGAAATCCGGAATGCCGAGGCTGCCGGTGCTATTCGGCGTGGCGAATTGCGCATGATTGAAGAGGTTGAAGACTTCCACGCGGAAGTTCAAGCCCATGCCTTCGCGAGGCAGAGCGAACTGCTTGATGAGGGAAAAGTCGGTGTTCACAAAGTCCGGTCCGGTCACCGGTGCGCGTGAGGCATTGCCAAGCTGGCCGTCGGCGGGCTGAGCGAAGCAAGCGGTATTAAACCACTGTTGGACAGTGTGGGGACCTGCATTTGGATTGCAGCCGGAAACCAAGTTAGGACGGGTCAGGCTGTTGGCATTGTTGTTGAAGAAGCCGACGCCGGAATTGTTGTCGCTGGTCACGATGAAAACCGGAAAGCCCGAGGTGATTTTCTCGATGACGGTGACTTGCCAATTGCCGAGGATGGTGTTCACCGGGCCATTCCACTGAGAGCCCCACTGTTTGTTCTTGCCGAAGGGCAAGTCGTAGATGACGCTGGCGGTGAAGTTGTTGTTGAGATTGATGCCGGAAAGAGCCCAATCGAGCGATTGCCAGTTGGGCAAGGGGAAATAAGTAGCGCCGTAGTTCGAACCGAGGCCATCGGCAAAGCCGGTATCGTAGGTGCGGGAATACGTATAGCCGACGAGAGCATAAAGGCCGTGGCGCGCGCTCTTGGTTTCGGCTTTAATCTGCAAGCCGTTGTAGTGCGCATTGCCCTGGTCGGTGGTCTCCAGAATCGTGGAGAAGGGGAAGTTAGCGGCGTATGGCGAGGTGAAGGAGGCGCCGCTCGGGCCGCAGCCGCGCGTGTAACCTGCAACCGCGTTCGGGCCTCCAACGCAAGCTCCAGGCGAACCGACGTTGAGGTTATTTCCAAAGACCAAGATGTGAGAGCTCCGGGAGCCGGCATAACCTACAGTGAGAACAATTTCGCCGGGGAGTTGGTGCTCGACGTTGATGTTGAACTGCTGGACGCGGCCGAGTTTGAAGTCGAGATTTTGTGCCTGAATCGTTCCGGTAAACGTAGCGGCGGTTGGCGGCTGCGTAAAGACCTGGAAACCGTCAGAGATGTTAAGTGCACTTGGTGTCTGACCGAAGTTCGTGGCGCAGGCAGCGGTCGCAAAGGTGCAGCCACCACCAAAAGAGAAGAGATCCGACTCCGCGTAGTAAGGGGGATTTTGCCAGAGGCCCTGGGCGCCTTGATTCCAAGAGGAATCGTGGAAGATGGCGTACCCGCCGCGAACGGCCGTTTTATCGCTGCCGCGAGGCTTCCAAGCAACACCGATGCGTGGCTCGAGAGCGGTTTTGTCCCATTGAATGCCCGCGTATTTGTTGGCGCCCTGGCCGGCGATGAGGAATGTGCCGGTAGCAGGATTGAAATCCGCCTGGCGGTTACCCACCTCGGAGATCGGGGTGGTGAAATCCCAAGCCAAGCCGAGGTTCAGAGTGATGTTGTTGGTGAGGCGCCAGTCGTCCTGGACGTACGGGCGGAAAATCTTCCAACGACGGCCAGTGGTGGGACCTTGGAAGGTCTGATCGTGGATGGCGAGGCTGGTCAAGCCCATGAGCAGGTCAGCCTCGGGATCGCCGGTCCATCCGCCGGTCATTTCCCAAAAGCCGTCCTGGAAACCTTCGGTTTTGACGTTCATCTGCATGGCGCGAATGGCCATGCCGACCTTGAGGTCGTGCTTGCCGCGAATCATATCGAGAGAATCGCTGATGGAGTAGACGTTGGTGCCGCCCTGAAAGGGAGAAAAGCCGCGGTCACCTACAGAAAAATAATTGCCAAGTACCTCGGAGATGGTAAGACCGCAACTGACCCCGGAAGGCGCGCAGGTATTGCCGGAAGAGCAGTCCAGATTCGCGCCGGGGATATTGAGCTTGGCGGCTGCGCAAGTGCCGGTGCCCTGGGAAGTGATGTAGTTGAAGATGCGGTTGTAACCGCCGCTGATCTGATTAACCGTGGTGGGCGAAAAAATGTGGGTCTCGCCGAGCGCAATATTGCGGCCGTGATTGACGATGCCCTGGTTGCTGGCGAAGAAACCAGCCTCCGTGAAATTGCCGAAGCCACCGCCGCCGGGGATATAGGAGGAGGCCTGATCGTAGCTCAGGCGCGCGAAGGCAGTATCGGAAGAGGAAAAGGTTTGGTCGAGGCGAAGATCGAGCTTGGTTTCATCGAGGGAGCGGACGGGCTCGTTGATGAAGTTGAAGTTGTTGCCGGGGTTGTTGGCATTTGCGTGGGGATAGAGGGCGATGAGCTGCTGGCCGATGTTGTTGAACAGGCCCGCGGGAATCTTGTTACAGGGTGTGCCAGCCGCCTGGCTGCCATTCCCGGCAGGATTGGCGAGGGTCGCGCCATTTAGTGGCATGGGATTGCCGAGCGCATCGCACTGAAAATCGGTGCCGCTGGGACTGCCGGTGACGTAGGGATTGAAGACGGAGCCGACGGTCTTGTTTCCTCCGAAGGGATCATGAGAGAAATCGCCATTGCGCATAGCGTCGGTAGGAACGAGACCGGTGAAAGTCACACCATGGCGCTGATATTTTTGTTCGCCGTCCAGAAAGAAGAAGGTCTTGTTCTTGCGGATGGGTCCGCCGATGGCGCCGCCGAACTGGTTCAGGTTGAATTTTTCAGGCGAAGTGGCGAAGAAGCTCTTTGCATCGAGAGAGGTGTTTCGGAAAAATTCGAACAGCGAGCCATGGAAATCGTTGCTGCCGGTTTTGGTCGTGACGAGGACAGTCGGACCCGCGCGAGTGCCGTACTCAGCGGAATAGTTGTAGGTGAGGACTTTGAATTCTTGAATGGAATCGATCGAGGAAAGAATAGCGATGCCGCCTGCAGTTAGTTCGTTGTTGTCGTTGCCATCGAGGAGCCAGTCGGTGCTGTTGGGGCGGGAGCCGCCGACGGAGAGCGAGAAGGAGCCGCGTGCGGAGACTTCGCTGCTGGGGGCGCCGTTGAAAAAGCTGTTGTTGTTGGTTTCCTGCGTGGTGCCTGGCGTGAGCGTAGCGAGTTGCACGAAGTCACGACCGTTGAGGGGAAGCTGCGAGACTTCCTGCGCGGTGATGACTTGGCCGAGGGAAGGATTGGTGGTCTCGACGGCGACGGCAGCGGAGGAGACTTCCACTTGAGAAGTAACAGTGGAGGGTACGAGCGTAAAATTCAGTTCGCGGGCTTCATCGACTTGCAGCCGAAGGTCCTTGGTCTCGACAGGCTGAAAGCCCTGAAATTCGACGCGCAGCGTGTAGATAGAGACTGGCAGCAAAGGGATGAGGTAATGGCCGGCGTCATCGGTCTTCGCCTGGCGCGAGACGCCGGTGCCTTGCGAAGTGGCGGTGACTGTCGCGCCGGAGATGGGCGAGCCGGATTTATCCAAGACTGTGCCGGAGAAATTTCCGGTCGCTTGGCCATAAAGAGACGGCGAGATGGAAAGCGCGAAGGTACAGATCAACAACAGAAACAGAATTTTGAATCTCATAAGTGACACCCCTTTCGAACACGGACGCCTAACCTGGCGACAAAAAACTCCCGTCAGCTACTTTTTCGCGTGAAAGCGGAGGGCCAGAACGATGGAACGAGGGGGAAACTGGATGCAGGCTCATGGCACTCGCTGTGGCGACAATCGCTTCGCCGGACCGCGAATGTGACAAAATATTAATACTTCCCAGGACGTTCCCCCAGTTGCACCAGTGGCCGTAGGCTAGCTTCCGGTTGAGAGAAGTGTCAAGGCAAAAGTAAAGTTTGAAAATGCGCGCGGTGGAAAACTTTTTTGAGAATTTTTTATTTTTGCGATGCATTCAAAATTTTGATGATGAACGTCTTGAGAGAGAAACTTCAGGAGCGGCGTGGCAAGGCTCAGCGTTGCAACAAGAACGAGAATCGCGTTGATGTCAGCTATAATCACGCACTGTGAATGCCAAAAACATTTTGGATGGTGTGCGCGTCGTGGAGCTGAGCGAGGCGCTTGCAGGCCCATATTGCGCCATGCTGCTCGGAGATTTTGGCGCGGACGTGATCAAGATTGAGCGGCCCGGCACGGGCGATCAATCGCGTGGCTGGGGACCGCCGTTCGTAGGAAGCGAGTCGGCGTATTTTCTTGGCGCGAACCGTAACAAGCGATCGGTTGCGCTGAACTACGATCACCCGCAAGGAGCGGAGGCGCTGCGAAAGCTGATCTCTGCTTCGGATATTTTCATCACCAATCAGCCTTCGCTTGCGTCTCTGAAAAAACGCAGTATCGATCCGGAAACTCTGCGCGGCGAAAATCAGCGGCTCATCTACTGCAGCATCACAGGATACGGCTTCACGGGACCGAAGGCCGGACGGCCCGGCTACGACATCCTTGCTCAGGCGGAAGCGGGAGTGATGAGCTTTACGGGCGAGCCGGACGGCGGGCCGATGCGTTACCCGATAGCGATTGCAGACATGACCTGCGGAATGTATGCGGCGATGGGAATTTTGGCGGCGCTCTATGCGCGCGAAAAAACAGGCCGCGGGCAATTTTTGGATATGGCGCTTCTCGATTCGCAATTGACGTGGCTGGCCAATGTGGGAAGCAGCTATTTGAACGCGAAAGCTTCGCCAAGACGCTGGGGCAACGCGCATCCCAGCATCGTTCCGTACGAAATGTTCCGCGGAAGCGATGGTCGTTGCTTTGTCGTTGGAGTGGGAACGGAAGCTCTCTGGAAGAAATTTGTGACAATGATGGGCCTCGAGGGCGGCATCGGGACGGATGAACGATTCCGGACGAATGCGCTTCGAACGCGGAATCGAGCGGCGCTCATCCCAATTTTGCAGGGAAAATTTGAAGGGCAACCGGCGAGCACGTGGCTTGCGCAATTGGCAGCGGCAGAAATTCCCGCTGCGCCCATTAACACGGTGGAAGAAGCAGTGAACGGTGCCCAGACGCAAGCCCGGGGCATGATCGTTCAGATCGAGCATCCGGCGCTGGGAGTAGCGCGAAGTATCGGAAATCCGATCAAGTTTTCGGAGACGCCGGTGAGCTACAGGCTCCCGCCGCCGTTGCTGGGTGAACACACGAGCGAAATTCTGCGCGCGCTGGGCTATTCGGTAGAAGAAGTACGTGGAATGTCGGCAGCCCATTCAGCGTGACGCGGCGCGTGGCGCAATTTCCAGTTTGCTCTTCGTGAGTGAAGCTAGTTACTCCCAAGGTGTCGCTGTGGGTCCGCGTCCAGTGACCAGATTGTCTCCAGTGAAATTCGGTATCCCAAAGAACGGATGGACACCCGCTCCGCTGCCCATGCCGACGTAAATCTTGAACAGCACCAGGTCGTTCATCCAAAAAGAGACGCCAACTCCATAGCTCTGGCGCAGATTTGAGAAATTTAGATCGCCGGTATGAAGCGCAATTTTTCCGGCGTCGTAAAAAGCGTACGCACCAAGATATTTCCAGAGCCGATGGTTGTATTCGGCCTGCATGAGGAAGGCGTCCGGCCCGCGGAACTGGTAGTCCTTGAAGCCGCGCAGCGAAGGATCGTTGTTCGCGTCGGTACCGCCGAGCGTCGGCTGCAAATAGAACGGCACGAAATGGTTGGCGCTGGCGTCCGATGCGATGATCAAACTGTGCAGGGTGAAGAAAATATCTCTGTTCGTGATTCTCTTGCATTCCACATCGGTCGTATGAAAGGGATAAATGTTGTTGTACAGATTGAATTTCAGCCGGCGGAAAGAGGCCTGCCCCGTGCTGTGGTCCTGATAGAAACCATAGCTGATCATGTAATCGATATTGAAAGGCGGCTGGGCCGGATAGTGCGGGTGCAGGGAGAGCTCGTAATGAAATAAATTTGGCTGCGCGGCAAGACCGGGAGTGGTTGGGTAGAGCGTGGTGATCGATTGCGCTAAGGCGGAGCTTGGCGCGCCGGCTGAATTCCAGATGGATTCGATTTTTCCGCCGAGGTCGATCCATGAAGCGAGAGGATTGCTGGCGTCCACTCCCGCTAGCGTATCGCGCTCGCTGAAAAACGCCTGATTGTTCAAGTTCGTGTTCGGCCCGATCCCATAGAATGGCATTTGCGGAAGATTGCGGGTGCGCGCGTAGATGTGGAATACGGCTTTGCCCTGTTCGCTCAGTGAACGCGGCCAGGGCGTGAAAGGATTGTGGGCAAAGCGAAGCTGTACTTCGCCCATCGAGAACTGACGAATCGTCACGAGTCCCGTAATGGAGACTCGCCGCATCCACGGGTCGCGGTCGAAATCTTGGACGTATTGTCCGCCCCCGCCCGTCCCTCCTCCCGGAACGATGCTTTGCACAATAAAATGCTCGGGCTTGTGGGTGAATAGCTTCTCGATATGACCGATGATGGGGCTGCTCTCGAGCGACTTGGCTTTGCTTGGCGCAGCTCCCGGAGGCTGCGGGCCTGGCGCTTGCGGCGCACTTGGCGGTTGCGGGCCTTGCGGGGCGGCCGGAGGTTGCGGACCTTTGCCCTTCGTCGTTGTTTGTGGACAAGCTTGTTTCGAAACTTTGGGTGCTTCTTGTGGCGCGGAGGCCGGAGCCTGCCGCGCACCGAACACGGGGCCAGCCGCACCCATCAGCGAAATGCACACCAGAGCGGCTATGGGCGACAATTTCACTCGGATTCGAATTCTTCTAAACATGGTGGTTGTACTCCATTTCGCCCGCGCTCATTTCTTGGTTGCGGCAGGCGGCGCCGCAGCATGCAGCAGGGCCATCACTTGCGCGAGGTACTTCGCCGCCGCACCTTCTGTTCGAATGGTGTTCGCATCAATGCCCGTTCGTTTTTCAGGCGGCAACTTCTGCTCCAGAAAGGCCGCCATCTGCACCAAGCCCTGCTGATGTTCCGTCAGCGGCTTCAGCACAAGCTGCTGCGGACTCACGGCGGGAACAACGGCGCGACGGTTTGCGCCGAATTGGATATTGTCCGTCCGCGGCGTATCCAGATTGAAGACGCCCTCGAAGGTGTTCGCGTTCTTGTCCCGCTGCGTCAGGAAATTTGCTTGCCAATTTGGCACAAATACTCTGCGCGTCGTCGCGAGGAATGATGTGTGGTCGTAAAGCGCCGAGTCAATCGTCCCAGTCTGAATATAAGGCGAAATCAGCAGCGCGGGAACTCGAACGCCCAGCCACGTAAAATCAAACGGCGGATCAGGATTGCCCGCCGCGCCCGCCCAGTTTTTTCCATCAGGATTCGGCACTCTCTGCGGCGGTGGCACATGATCGAACAAGCCGCCGTGCTCGTCGTAGGTAATCACCAGGAGCGTCGAGTTTCGCACCGCAGGGTTGCTCCAGATCGCCGTAAACACGCGCTGGATCAAACGTTCACCTTCCTGCACGTCGTGATCCGGGTGCTGGTCGCTTGCAGAATCAAATACGTTTTCGAGTTCGAGCGTGTTGTAGCGCGGTTCGATAAAGCTGTATGCAGGAAGCGAATCATTTCCGCAAGCGACAAGGAAGCTCTGAAAATCTCCGAAGTACTGGTTCATCTGCGCCATGAGCTTAGGAAACGTCGCCGCCAGCGTGGTGTCGTTGTAGTAGATCCGCGAATCAATTCCGTTGTCGTTCAGCAGTTCGTAGATTGTTTTGGAAATTCCCACATACCCAATGGGCGACATGTCCACGCGGCCAATAGACGTCGCAGCGTGCGCAAAAGCGCGATTCGGAAACGTCGGCCCCGGCACCGACGAAAACCAGTTGTCGCAAATACAAAACTGCTGCGCCAGCGTGGAAATAACCGGCAGCTTCGCCCGCGAAAAACACTTCATGATCCTGTGCGAACTGTCCACGCTCCCGGTAATGCCGCCATAGCTCTTAACGAACCCGCTCATCGGCGGCCCCGGCGTCGCATTCGGATCCGCCCCGTCAAACATCTGCTCCATAACCCCAAAATGAGAGTGGTCCGGGTCGGGGGTCAAGTCACCGTAGTAAATCGCGTCATTTGTAACCTGAACGGCGCTACCGTTCGCATCGTGGTTGGACTCGTTCCCACTGAGCCCGTTGATCTGGTAATTCGGACTCTGCAAGAACCCCAGCAGGTGATCGAACCCACGGTTTTCCATCATGAGAACAACAATGTGCTTCAGGTTGTCCAACCCGGCTGGCATATACACCCCCACGCATTTCTGAGATTTGGCTGGTTCTCTGCAGGTAGTGACTCCGGACCCGCGAAACGTTTCACGGGTTCGCGTCACTAATCGCATAAAAGCATAGTCCGCAAACTTTTCCAGTCAAGGGAGGCTCGCGGTCGGGGTGGCTGAATGGAAACCAGCTCAACTTAGCCGGACATTTCCAGCAGCCTGACCCGCCAAACTAGCCCTGACAGACTAACCCCGGCGCGCTGATCTTGCCGGGCATGGAGGTGTAAATGTTCGGATCGCAAGTCTTGGAAGTCGTCATTGGCCTCACCCTGATCTATCTCGCTCTCAGTATCGGCTGCTCCGGCATCAAGGAGGTCATCGCGGGCATTTTCTCTCTCCGCGCCAATACCCTCGCTCAAGGCGTCCGCAGCATGCTCAAGAACGGCCCGAATGACTACACCTCAAAGCTTTTCGCGCATCCCTTAATCGCGGGCACCGCGCCGGAAGGTCAGCGGCCTTCTTACATCTCCGCGCGCATGTTCTCTGCCGCCTTGTTGGACATCGTCGCCCCTGCAGACCCCAACCGTCCCCGCACGATGCAATCGCTGCGCTCCGGCGTTTCCCAGATTCCAGAAGCCAAGCTGCGCGCCACATTGCTCAACATCCTCGACTCCGCGGGCGGCGACGTCGAAACCGCACGGCTCAGAATCGAGCACTGGTTCGACGACACCATGGAGCGCGTCAGCGGCTGGTACAAACGCACGGCACAACAAATTATCTTCGTAGCCGGCCTGCTTCTCTGCGCCGCGGTGAATGCTGACACCCTGATGATCGTCAAGGAATTGTGGAGTGACCAGGCGCTACGTAGCGCGGTGGTTGCGCAAGCCGAAAAAAAGGTTCAATCTGGAAACCCAGCTATTTCCACCGGCCAACAGGTTTCCTTACAGCAAGTCGCCGGAGAAATCCGCGAAGCCAACACGCCGCCTATCGGATGGTCGCGCGACCCGATTGACATCCGAGCCTGGCCGAGCGGCCTCGGAGCCGAAGCCTTGAAAGTGCTGGGAATTCTGCTCACTTCCTTCGCCATCGTCATGGGCGCGCCGTTCTGGTTTGACTTGCTCAACAACATCATCAATCTGCGTTCATCCGGCAACCCGCCCGAGGTGCGTTGAGTGATGCGTTGACAGGTGCGTCGAGGGGAAGCATCGAGCGGGTGACCGCAAGCAAAATGATCAATTTAAGAGTTTCGGGGAATCAAGAATTCGAAAGGAGATTTCCGTCATGAATGCAGGTCAAAAACCAGTCAAACTCCCGGGCAGCACAAAACTTAAACTGCCCAATGCAGAAGTCGTGGGAGAAGTGCCAGGCGTGGAGTTCCGCGTGACAGTCACCGTGCGCCGCCGCAATGAGCTTCCCTCGCTCGAAGAGCGCAGCAAACGCAAGCCGCGTGAGCGCACCTACATGACGCACCAGGAACACGCGGAGAATCACGGCGCCGATCCTGCCGACATCGCAAAAGTAGAAGCCTTCGCGGCAGAAAATGGCCTGCGCGTTGTGAACACCAACCTTGCTCAGCGCACCATCATTCTTTCCGGTACCGCTGATGCTTACAGCAAAGCTTTTGGCGTCGTGCTAAAAATCTACAAATCCGGTGAGGTAGCCTATCGCGGCAGGGAAGGCGACATCCTCATCCCCGATAATTTGCAAAGCATCGTGACCAGCGTCACCGGGCTGGACAACCGCCCTTTCGCAAAGCCGCACTTCCGCATTCGTCGCGGCACCGCCCGCGCAGCAGGCGCCGCCTCAAACGTTGGCAGCTCCGCAGCTGCGGCTTCGACCCCAACAGGATTTACGCCGCTCCAGCTCGCTTCGCTCTACAATTTTCCGAAAAATCTCGACGGCACTGGCCAAACCATCGCCATCCTCGAACTTGGCGGCGGGTTCCATCAACAAGAACTAACCACTTACTTCCAAAATCTCGGGCTTGCCACACCACCGAGCGTAACCGCAGCCACATATCCAAATGGCGGAACGAACAGTCCCGGCACGAACGCGCTCGATCCCAGTAATCCCGACGTGGAAGTGATGCTGGATATCGAAGTGTCCGGCGCCGTCGCGCCAGGCGCAAAAATAATCGTCTACTTCGCGCCGGATGCCACCGACCAGAGTTTTCTCGGCGTGATGAACGCCATCCTCAGCGACACCGTCAACAAGCCGAACATCGTTTCGATCAGCTGGGGCGGACCGGAAGACGGCGCCACCGCGCAGTTCCGGAACGAATTCGATCAACTGCTTCAATCCGCCGCGCATCTTGGCCTGACGGTTTGCGTCGCTGCGGGTGACAATGGCTCCGCGGATTTTGCAGCCGATGATCCCAACTGGGACAACAAAGCGCACGTGGACTTCCCTGCTTCCAGTTCGTTCGCGCTCGCCTGCGGCGGCACGCAGCTCTCTGCATCGAGCAGCACCATCTCCAGCGAAGTTGTTTGGCATGACGGCGCAAATGACGGAACAGGCGGCGGTGTGAGCCGGTTTTTCGCACTTCCAAGCTATCAGCAGAACGCCGGAGTGCATCCGGCCACCGATCCCGCGGGCCCGGTGATGCGTGGCGTGCCGGATGTTGCCGGCGATGCTGCCCCCGCTTCCGGCTATCGCATCGTTTGTGATGGAACGAATTTCCCAGACCCTTCGCAGGGACTTCCACCAGTGGGGGGCACCAGCGCGGTCGCGCCTCTCTGGGCCGGCCTCATCGCCCGCATCAATCAAGGCCTCAACAAACCCGTGGGCTTCATCAATCCCCTGCTCTATGCCGCTCCCGCAAACACCACCTTCCGTGACGTCACGCAAGGAAACAATGGCGACTACAATGCGGGCACAGGTTGGGACTCTTGCACAGGACTCGGCAGCCCCAACGGACAAAATCTGCTTCTCGCTCTCATGTCCTGAGGCGAGAAACTCATTTCACCAAATAAATCGCATCGAAAAGAAGCCAGCGGACAAATCAGAATTGGACAGCATGGCGGACGGCGCTTACCCGATGCGCCGCTCGCCATGCCTTTGCTTTACGTAGGTAAAATCGCGGAAATCTATGCAGCCGATTTGAGCTGTGCCTTGAGGTCGCGCGCGTTGAGTATTTCCATCGCGCGTTGCAGCAATTCCTCAAATTCGCAGCGCTCAATTCTTGGCTCTGAATGCGTGACATTCCGGTCCTGCGCAACGACCGCAACGTTTTGCTCGTTTGTCTGGCAGGTTGAACTTTGTAGATTCACTATTACACCCCTCACCGAAGTATTGCTGGACTAGGAGTAGTGAACGCACCTCCGAAATCGTTTCACGCGCCCACAATGTTCAACCACAGCAAGTTCAAAGCTCGTTTAGGAACATCGGGCGCAACAACGCGTCAGGATCCCGCATAAAGCTGAAATGGCGCCCAATAGTAAGGCTTCCGAAAAACGCTTTCCGAATGCAACAGCGAAAGCTTCGCGGCTCGCAAAGCAGAAGCGGGATCCTGTCCATGGCTCAGCCCCTCATACATCATATCCATGAGCTTTGGCGTCGAGTTATCGCTCACTTCCCACAGCGCGCCGATCACGTTGTGCGCGCCTGCGCGCAGAAACGCCCAGGACAGTCCGACAAGTCCCTCCCCCGAAAACGCGCGCGTCCCCGCTCCATTGCACGCGGAAATGGTAACTAGATAAGCGGACAGGCGGCGCTTGACGATGTCGCGCGCGTATAGCTTGTAGGAATCCTCGTCTCTTTCATTGCTGAGTACCACTGCCGATTCGAGCGGCCGCGTGCGGCTCGCTGTTCCATGCGTCACGAAATGCAAATACGCAAAGTTTTCCGGCTTGCCGCTCAAATAAGCAGTTGGTGTGGCCGCGCTGCCGGACAAAACTACGCGCCGCGTTGCGGGAAAGTATTTTTCAATTTGCTCCATTTCCGCAGCGGCTTGCTGCAACTTGGGAAATTGAGCATTCGGCGAAACCGTATCGCCCACAAGAAAGATGGTCTTCTGTTTTGCAGCGGGTCTTTCATCTGCGGCAGAGACAAGAAGCGTCAGCGAACTCGCCGTAGTCACGGTAGCGTCTTCAATCCAGTAATGCGGCTTGGGGCCAGGCACGATCAACGTTTCAAAATTCAGCCCGTAGAGGCTGCCATCTGGCAACAGAATCACTCGCGATCCCTTCGGAATCAGGTTCTTCGCCGGCTCAACCAGCATTTCATACAGTTTTTGCCCGTTGGCGTTCCCCGCCTCCAGCGGATCGCGATTGTCGAGCACCACCTCCCGATATGCATTCACGATTGGATCAATCACCTGCGCTGAAGGCAGATCAAAGTTGGTGATTCGTCCCGGCGTGACAACCCAAAGATAAGAGCGCTGCTCTCCGAGCCAATAAAAAACCAAAATCGCTTTTAAACGTTGAGAGAGTTGCCTAGGGTCGGGTGCAAGGGTACTCGGGGCGGGCGAAACACCGGTCGTCTTCAAGCCTTCCGCGAGAGTCCGTGAGCGGCTCTGATCTGCCACCTTCAGCGCATCCAGGGCACGATCATGATGAAGGAGAAAATCAACGTACGCCTCATAAGTCTCGATGCCGCGTGCAAGAAAGCTGATCCGCAAATCGTCTTCTTCGATCGCGTGGCGCGCAGCTTCAAACATTTCAATGGACTTGCGATATTCGTGATCCGCGATATCTATAGATGCTTGGACGTCGTACATCCTCGCCAGGCCGGCATTGGCTTCCCACTTTAGCGAGTCCTCTTTTTTAGAATCATTCATCACCTGACGAAAAAACTTCTCCGACCCAACGAAATCTCCGTTCAACGTACCAATGCGCGCAGAGAGGAAGCGAGTTTCGAGGACTCCAAAGTGCTCAAGTCCTGTGTCTTCAATTTGCTGCGCCTGCTTGTTGTATCGCTTGGCCTCCTCCAGATCGCCGGTGATCAGGTCAAGGCGCACGAGAGAGTTCAGCGTTTCTGTCATCGTCTGTTTGTTGTCGATCTTAGTGGCGTTGTCCAACGTCCGTTTGAGCATTTCCTTCGCGGAAGCGTAATCGTGGAGCTCCTGATAGGACTGCGCGGCGTTCCCTTCCCAGTAGAAGGTGTTACCAGTAATCCGGAGCCGTTCGGAGGCGTCTCTAGCCTGCTTGAAATAGTCGAGGGCGTTGACGAAATCGCCGAGCTGGAAATAGCACCAGCCGAGGTTTCCAAGTAGCGCTGCCTCTATGCTGCCCATGTTTGCGGAACGGGCGATCGTCAAGGCTCTCCGGCTTTGATCAATAGCCTCAGCGAAGCGCCGATTGCTAATGGTCACGCGAGCCAGATTCCCTAGAGAGGCAAGCTGCTGGCGGGGGAGGTTGTATTGATTTGCGGATGCGAGCGCGCGGCGAAATATAGCTTCCGCCACGGTATAGTCTTGCTCGTCGAATTCTAGATTGCCTTGGGCGTTCAGCACCTCACTCAACAATGCTTGCTGCGAGGAGTTGGCTAATTGCTCGGCCTGCGTGAATTTCTTCTCTGCCTCGGAGAAATTCTGCTTGATCCTGTATGCCCACCCCTCGAAAAGCACTTTACGAACCGCGACGTCGGAAGAAGCGAGAGAGGGCGGCAGGTCGCCTTGCAACATGTCTAGTGCTTGCTTTGCATTGGATTGCGTGACAAGAATTTGCGCTTGAAGTATTCGGAAACGCCATCCCCATTCAAGGCTGCGCGGATTGTAGAGCCTATACGCTTGTTGGGCTTCTGTGGCAGCAACTTGCAGGTCGCCACGAGAGACTCTGTCCGATACCTGGTTATAAACGAGTTGCGGGTCTGGGACAGACCTGCAGCCCAACGCTTCCACACAAATCAGAAGCGCGAGCGAGAAACGAACTAGGAATCTTCCCCGATAGCTCAGGAAACCGGCGGCATTGGCTGGCCCTGCGAAAGAACCTCGGGGCCGGCGGCTACCCCAGCGAATGGCGATCCCAGCTTGAGCCGAATCATCGTTAGGGTGCGCGTTCCTGGGACGGCCAAAACTTCGGCCAAAGAGACCACGCCGAAGTGAGGAATGCGCATGGTGTGGCCTTTTATTTCCACACCAGGTAGAGTCGTCTCGATTTTTTCGACCAAAGAGCACAGTGTGGCCCCGTCTTCTGTCGCCACTATTTTCCCGGAATTCTTATCGCTTGCAACGGCTTTCCGCAAATCTTCGTGTGTAGGGCTCTGCAAGAACAAATCGTGCCGCAGTGTAACCTTGACTGGATGGCCGCCAATACGCAGATTATCGAATTCGCTGCCGAGGGCAATGATATGCGTTTCCCTCTCGTCCGTGCTTGCCTTCGGAAGTGAGCCTGGCCACGACGCGATCAGCCGTGATGAACTCCAGAATGTTCAGCCCCTCGAGTGCGGCAGTGGCGCTCGTCACCACGGTCTTTTCATCCATCCAACTCCCTGTAACATGCGCGTGACCGACCTTGAAGGAGACAAAATGATCAGAACGGAAGTTTTCAACGCGCGCTGTCGCATGCCCGCCAATACTCGGCAGAGACGTTGCGGCTTGCGCTGGAATGACGTGATCGAAGGGGCGATGAAATGTTCCGCTAAAGGCGTTGCCAAGAGCATGAAAATGGAAAGGTATGTGGTTGTGCGTGTTCATCGGGGGACACCTCGTGAGATTGAACTAAATGGGGTTCAATACTTAATCATTCACTGGGGAAATTCAATGGTAAACGACTGTCTGGGCGTCTTGTCATCCGCCGTGGTTGAAGCCGCATCGCCCTTGAACGCCAGCAACTCATACTTGCCCGGCTGGAGAGATCCGGCCGGAATCTTGATCTCAACGGTGTCTTTTGAGTCCTCCGCGGAGACATGTATGGTGTGGCGAACATTGCCTGCAGCGTCGCGTATTTGGCAAACGTAGTCACTCGGGATTCCGGTGGGCATGTCTACTTCCAGGTTAAAATACTTTTTCGGATTTACTTGGATCGTCTTGGATTGCGACTCTCCCCCGCGCCGGCTCAAGGCCGGCAGCGAGAAATGCTGGGCCACTTCTGCCACAGCCGGGCGTGACGAGGCTTGCTTCAGGCTAGGGATTGTCACCCCATTCTGGTAGCCGATAAACAGCAGCAGCGCCGCAAATACAGGGATGGCAAAGGCAGGCCGTAGCATCCAACCGAACCAGCCACCCTTGGCGCGGGTTGCCGAAACAAGCCTCTTATCATCAACAACTTGCAAGACTTCTTCGCGAACCACCTGACGCGAGCTCTCCATGAAGGCAACCGTCGCCTTGATCTCTTCGGCGCACGCGGAGCAGTCGAAATAGTGCTCCTCGTACTCGTCGCGCTGCGCCTTCGGGAGTTCCCCGAGGATATACTTCTCGGCGGCGTGTAGCCGCACTGCTTCAGTATGGTCCATGTTTGTCATCCGATGAGTAGTGCAGGACGGGGCCGATTCGTTTCATGCCTGCGCTCCCGGAGGCAGCCTTCCAGAAAGCCCTTCCCTGTCCTTCTCATACAAAACCCTGAACTTATCCTTCGCCCGGTGGAGCAAAACTCGGAAGTAATCGCGGTCCACTCCGAACTGCACGCAGACCTCATCCTTCTCCTTTTCCTCCAGAAAAAAGGCCCACAGTAGGTCGCGGTCCTTCTTTGGTAGCTCCTCCAGGACCTGGCGAACTCGCTCCTTGGACTGTTTAGTTACAGTAGCCCATCCAGGCTCATCCCAGGGTCAGGCTTCTCCAGGTGGGTTTCATCCAACGGTGTGGTCCGCGACGACGAGCGGTAGAATTCCATTAAAACATTGTTGCAAATGGAGTTAACGAAGGCGCCGAATCGTTCAGGTTGGCGCACCCCATCCTTACGCAGGGTAACCAGTACCCTTATGTAGGTTTCCTGACGAAGGTCTTCCACCGTTTCCGAGGCGAGCATCTTCGCGCGCAGCTTGATCCGCAGAAGCTGGTCAAAATAGGCGACAAAGTGCTGCTCCGTCGAGGGGTCTCCCTCGCGGAGGCGCTCCACGTATTCCCTGGTGAATGCGAAGAGTTCCACGTAGCCTCGGAATTGTAGCTGAAACAAGATAGCCTCGCCCTCTACTCGGAGCAATGACTCCCACTCCTACCGCTCCCATTTCTCATTTCCCATTTTGAACCGAATCTCGTGAAACGAAATCCACGCCTCCTGCACTATTCCGTTGTAGGAACCCAACGAAAGTTGGCGCGT
>CAVSIW010000028.1:0-206591 GCA_963727945.1 uncultured Acidobacteriota bacterium | reverse complement strand
ATCAAGCAATACGTATTTTTTTGTTTTAAAAAAAAAAGTTTTGTTTGTTACTAACTAGCATATCTACCGAGCATGCCAGACGACCGTACCCGGGACACCCCGGCGAGTTCACGGGAGGCGCCGGCGACGCCGCCACGGATCTAAACAAGATTGGGAGCACGACAACGCAGGGAGACAGAAGGGTTTCGACCCAGCCGACAGCGGGACAACGGAAGACGTCGTTGCTGTGCGGCCGCCCGCCCACTACATATGCAAATCGGATGGAACTATCACAACGATTCGTACGGTCTCAGCAGGCCGCGTGGTGGCGGCGCGGCCTGGAAAAACAATCCGAGACCCGCGGTTGCACAAACTAGCTGAATGGCTCCTGCCGCCAACGGAGCCAGCAAACCCCAGCAACTCCCTTTGCGGCGATCAACCAAACCGTGCGGGTGTCCCTCAACAGTTGCCGTGCCAACTGCTCCGGCGACGACGACCTGACCCCAAACCCCACCCTCGCCCAGGTCGACGCTGCGTCCTCGGTACCCAGCTGACCTGCTCCGCCCGGGTTCGGCTCGCGGTGGGTCAGACCGGTGACCGAGTTCCAGCCCTTCGGTGAAGTTCCAGCGGCCTGCATAGGCACAGGGATGCACCACCGGTCTCCACCAGCACGCTCGACAAGGCGATTGCAGCAGCAGACAGGCACCCCTTACCCAACCGCTATGTGGACAGGGCGGGTGATTGTTCGCCAACCATTCCGACCTCTGAGAAGGCACAAGGACAACGCCGTTGCCGCGATCCCCAAGTCTCTGCGTGACCTCAAACACCATCGCACTACAGGCCGCACAACTGACCGGCTGTGCCGGGTGGACGCGGCTTGTAATGGCGAAACCAAGGTCACCACAACCGCCCCCAGACATGCTGAGTGGTTCGTCGAGTTCCACACGAGCTCTACAGCTGTGTCCTCTGCTGCCGACACCGGACGGTGCCGCAGGCACGCGTCTGCACATACTGTCGACAGGACTCTGATAACAAAGCAGCTGCACGGTCTGCAACAACAACACCGGAGCGCGCGCGCGCGCCGCGCGCGGGTGCGTGACGTTGCGCGCCAGGGTTCCCGTATGAAATTGAGCAGCAAAGCTGAAAGCTGAAGCAACCAACATGTACCCCGTCGCTCGTCGCCACCGACATGCGGCGGGGCGTCTAGAGTGGGACACCGCGCAGGGACACGCCTCCTCGGCGCCCGACACACAGATACTGTCGTGTGCTGTTTGACCGGCAATTTCGTGCCCGCGATTGAGCCTGCGGCAACCCCGGCAAGGCGACACCGGAACTGTTCGAGGATTGCAATCACATCAACAACGGGTAAAGACAATATTTGCCTATCCAACAGTTAATCCGCCTCGACACGGCAACGCGTCGTCCAGGTCGGGTTCCTACACAGCATCACCACTAGGGCTCGGATGAGCAACGCCTGTACAATTACAACGATCGTGTTCGACCTCACTAAACGGCAGCAACAAAAGAACTCAGCAGCCACTCCACCATTTATCAGCCGAACTCCGCTCGCCAACATCAGCAGCAGCCAAAAACATGTTCACTGGGCAGCAGCACGGGACCTCAACACAAAAGCAGTAAACTTCAACAGCAGTGGACAGCATGGGCACACACGACGGCGTCGTCGTCGGGGCACTCACCACAGTGGGACACCGACCGGCCGGGTCGTTGGGCAGTGGGCGACGACGGCCCGCGTTCTCTGACACAGTTCAACAGACCGGCCGGGAACTGACAGCCCGATTCGCCGTCGTCGCTCAAGGTCGGCCGACGCTCATAAAAACGGGCTCGACCTCACGGTGGACAGCAACACTGGTCGTCGTAGACGGACATGACAGAGCAAAACAACTCGCCGTGATAACGGATGGGTGCCTCACACACACAATATCTACTACAGTCACAGCGCCACTCAACAACAACGGAGATATTCGTCCTCTTGCAGCAGCAACGGCTCGCGTTGCGCTCCAACGATCTGTCCGTTTCTCAGCTCCATCCAAACCGGTACAGCCGACGGCCGCGACCTTGATGACGGAGCGGGGGTGCGCGCGCACGTGCGCGGCCGTCGGCCTTCCGCTCTTGGCAGGACGGCGCGCTCGGCTTACGTCAGACAGCCTCCGCGCCACATTTCGATCTGCGTTTTCAACAATCCGGGTGCCTACATTTTTCATTCGTCGATTGACAGTCGACGATATGGGGTAAAATGTTGACAAGCAGCCCTCTGAACGATGTTTTGCTGCTGTGCCACCCCTCACACGCGGCAATCTGGCCTTCGTTCGCTACCTGCAGCATTTCCCCACCGTAACCCCCGGCTCCGAATATGAGCGGTGTTTCCAGGGCACAAACTGGGACAAGTCAGAGGAGCATGACGGCGATGGCTGTCACCATCTGATGGGCAATCATCATCCGCCCTCATAGGCATCATCGTAGAGCAAAACAGGCGCACCCCAAGGCCCGCCCGCCGCGTGCGCTACGACACCGCACCGGCCCCCGCCGTCCCCTGGCGCCCGCCTCCCACCGCCAAATTACTGTCACCGTGCTCAATTCAGCAGCGGCCGGCGGCGGAGCCGTTCCCGCGAGCGCCGGTGGCATCACAGCGACCGAGCTCCAGTCCCGCCAGGACCACACCCCTAATTTTTTGGTACCAGCCGCCGCGGCGTACGCAACTCCCCGGCGCGCCGGCTCCGCCGACCTGCCTCTGCGGCGCTGTGCGACGATGCAACGCGCTGCGGCCTCTGCCGCGTCGTCGTTTGAACCACCAGGCAGCAGGACTCGGCTTCGGCACTTCAAAAGACTGACTTCCCTGGAAGCAGGAGGCGAGGTGGTGCTAGCCTCTGAACAAAACCAGCACTGACCTTCACTAACCCTCAGCAAGGAGGGGTCTGTGAACTCACAACCAGTCACCAGGGCAATGTTCTGTGGCAATCAGCAACATCACCACCTGTACCGTGGTTGGGGCAGGATATGGGACAGGTACAGACCATCACAGGATAAGCAGCAGCCTTGGTCCCATCACCATAACTAAAAAAGAGAGTGCAACAAGGGCAAGAGAAAGGAGGATGCAAAGACATGGGGCATCCAAATGGGGCTGGGGCATTCCACCGGGAGCACCATTGTTACCAGCTCCCGGCGCTGTCACAGCCACCCGGACATGGTTCCTCGGCAAGCACCAATCTGAATGTATCCACCAACGCTTTCAAACTTGTTCGCTCAAGCTGCCGGCCCGAGTTGTGGTGAATGGGACATGGACAAGTCATCGGAGTACAGCGCCATGACATCCTGATGCACAAAGTTTTCCAAATAAACACAGCCATCCACCACCACACAACATTGTGTAGCGAAATAAAAAGCCCGCAGCTCCGCTCATCCAAATTGGCATGAAGCCGAGCCATGACAAATTACTCACAGCGCTGTCCTCGACAAATGAAGTGATGGTGACAGGACGTGTCCCTACAGACCATCACGAGCGCCCCGACAGCGGCGATCTCAGCATGATCAAGCATGGCAAGGAGAGAGTGATGTTGTCAACACACGGGCTGACAAAAATGGGTGTGCCAGCAGCAGCGGCACCCGATCGTCTTCTCCCAGGCACATGCGGCTCATCAAGCAGCCACCATCACCCCGGCCTGCACAACACACCGCTTAACGGCAGCCGCCATGTTATCACTCGTCAGCGTATTGCTCCCTGAAGCGCGCCACCAACGTGGGCGAGTTCAAGCTCAAGCTCGAAGGCGTCATGGCCACCTCCGACAGGCCCGGACCAACATGGAGCGCGGCATGAGCATCACCGCCGGTGCCGGCCGAGAAGCCGGCGGCTCCCTGGCCCCCGGCGCCAAGCAGCCGCCAGCAGCACCCAGCAAGAAGCACCTTCCTCCACCCACGGATCAGAAGATCACGTGGCGAGATAGCAGAAGATATAAAAAAGAAAGGATGTTATCGTACTTATAGGCCGATATAGCCAGAAAAACAATTATTGTAACAGGAACTACAAGAAGCAATTTTATTGCCGCAATTGATGATGTACGTTTCTTTGTCATCATAATCATCCTTCTTTTAATTAAGGATGGATTGGAGAAACTGTTTGTAAGATTGAATGCTTTTGATTTAAAAACCTGGCTTAATAAAAGACTCTGATAACTTACAACAGGAACTCCTGAACTGAGACATCCCTGGTCAGCCTGAAATTCATGAATTGCTCTCAACGAACGGTTGAAAAGATAAACTAACGGGTTAAACCATTGAAATGCTTTTATAATTTCAATAAATATTATATCGATGAAATGATTCGGTGAAGATGATTTTGTTCATGTCTGATAATTTCGCCTGCTTCTTCAGAGCTAAGCCGTGTATTAATAAAAATATATCCCATTGCAGAAAATCCTGCAGTATTAAATCCGTGAAATCTTATTATTCTGCTGCCTGCATTTTTCTGTCGCGATATTAGAAAAAGAAGGTTAATAAAATCAATAAGAAGCTTAAATATTAAAATGAAGTACACCTATTATATATATGGTATAGATAAGTTGAAGAGTTCCGGCTGAAGTTAACCAGGAACCTGCATCTGCTGCAGTTGATTTGTCCGGCAGAAACAAATACCTCCGACAGAAGTCTTCCAAACAGCTGAATATTCAAGTGGTTTTACTGTCTGGAAGGATAATAAGCGGGAAAATTATTGCAAAACCAATGAAAGAAGGATGAATGCTCTGTTTCGTGCCATAGGTTGTATCTCTGCTCAGCAATAATGAATATACCAGGTAAAAAGCAGTCAAGGTAAATCCGCGACTTTGACCATATATATTAATAGTGTATTCATTTATTTTGCTTTTTGTTTTTTTACTTCACCTTCCATTATTTTCATAATTTCTTCCATCTCTTTTACAGAGATGCTTTTTTCTTTGGCAAAGAAGCTTACCATTTTTTCAAATGAATTTGAAAAATAGTCATTTACAAAAGTGCTCAGATGTGTTTTCGAATATTCGCTTTTCGAAACAACCGGATAATACTCATGTGTTCTTCCATATGCTTTGTGAGTAACAAATCCTTTATCCTGCAAGTATCCGTGACAATTGTACTTACAGTATTATATGCAGGTTTTGGTTCTTCAAAATGTTCAAGAATATCTTTGACAAAACCTTTCTTTAATCTTCCACAAAACCTGCATTACTTCTTCTTCTGCTCTTGTTAATTCTCTCATAACTTATTTTGATTTATATTAATTCTGATTTTAGTTACTATGTTCAACGGTTCGTATGCTTGACGACATTACGCTTCATTAATGCCAATTCCAAATATACAACGAAATAATTAGTTATGCAAATTAATTTTAATATTATTTAACTTTTATGGCATATTTCATGCTGTAGCTGAATTAAGATCTTCTATCGGCAGACATTTTTTTATTGAAACATTTATATTCGGTAAAAGGAAAAAAAGTGTACTTTTATTTTTTATATTATTAAATGCAGGTGCAGTTACCGGTAATTGAAGTGAGTGAATAATGAAGATAGGTATTTTCTAGGAGAATCTAAGAATTTCATTCAGAGCAATAAGATCGAACAGGGTCAGGGCGATTCTTACCATATGTATAATTGCATTTGGTATTATGGCTCTTGTTGGAATACTTACTGCAATTGATGCAATTAAATCATCTCTTACAAATCAGTTTACAATGATGGGTGCAAATTCATTCACTATTACTTCGAGGGGAATGAATATTCAGATAGGAAACAGCAAGACCAGGGCTAAGAATTTTTCACAGAATTTCATACAGGGAGGCTGAAGAGTTTAAGAACCAGGTTTACTGAAGCTGCCTGGGTTTCAATTTCCTTTAATGCATCATCGCTGTGCAACTGTTAAATATGGATCTGAAGAGACAAATCCGAATGTTAGTCTTACAGGAGTTGATGAAAATCATCTTACTGTTTCGGGTTATGAGATTGAATCGGGAAGAAATTTCAGTGCTGAGGAAATTCAGCTTAACCGACATTTTGTTCTTGTTGGAGCTGATATTGTTAAAGATCTTTTTCCTGCAGGAGTTGATCCTCTTGGGAAGGAGATAACAGTTGCAGGACTGAAACTTAAGATTGTAGGAGTTCTTAAAAGCAAGGGTGCCAGTGCCGTAAATGGCGACAGGGTTTGTTTTATGCCTGTTACAACAGCAAGGCAGTATTTTTCACGTCCCAATATGACATTCAGTATTACTGTTATGCCAATAAATCCTGTAAATCTTGATATGATGACAGGTGAGGCTGAAGCTATTTTCAGAATTGTAAGGAATCTTAATCCGAAGGATGAATCTGATTTTAATATTAATAAGAGCGACAATATTGTTAAAATGCTTCTTGAGAATATTAAATATGTTACTCTTGCTGCTACAATTATTGGTATTGTAACTTTATTTGGAGCAGCTGTGGGACTTATGAATATTATGCTTGTTTCAGTTACTGAACGAACCCGTGAGATAGGAGTAAGAAAAGCAATTGGTGCAAAAACCAAGACAATAAAATATCAGTTCCTTTTTGAATCGATAATGATTGGTCAGCTGGGTGGATTTTTTGGTATTATTCTTGGAATTCTAATCGGAAATGGTGTATCCTCAATGCTCAGGTCAAGTTTTGTAATTCCCTGGATTTGGGTTTTTACCGGAGTTGTTGTTTGTTTTATTGTTGGTGTTGTTTCAGGTTATGCACCTGCTGTTAAAGCTGCTAATATTGATCCTATTGAAGCTTTAAGATACGAATAAATTATCAGAATATGGAAAAACATGTAATTCAGGAAGAGTTAAAAAATTGTCCGGGTATTGTTTATTACCCTGATACAAATAAACTTGAACTGGTCGGACGGTCGATCCCTGAAAATCCTGAACTGATTTTCAGACGTCTTGAAGAATGGATAACATCCCATTTTGAGAAGAATAATGGACTTGGATGTTAATATTCAGCTTGAATATATAAACAGCGGTTCATCCAAAGTATCTTTATGAGGTACTTAAGCGGCTTACCGGTTACGGCCGATTCAGGAAAGACATGTTAAAATGAAATGGCTTTATGAAGAAGATGATGAAGCAATGCTTGAACTTGGGTGAACATTACCGCGATACTGCCGGAATTCCTCTGGAGATTGATATGATAGTATAAAAAAAAGAGAGGATTTTATCCTCTCTTTCTTTTATATTATATCCTTATTATTTCACAGTATTCATGTGAGCAATAAGATCGAGAAGCTTGCATGAATAACCCCACTCATTATCGTACCATGAAACAACTTTAACAAAATTATCATTAAGAGAAATACCTGCTTCTGCATCAAAAATTGAGGTGCGTGAATCACCAATAAAATCGCTTGAAACAACAGCATCTTCTGTATATCCGAGAATTCCTTTAAGCGGACCTTCAGAAGCAGTCTTTCATAGCTTTTTTGATTTCATCGTAGCTGGCTGCTTTTTCAAGACGGCATGTAAGGTCAACAACTGAAACGTTAAGTGTTGGAACCCTGAAAGCCATACCTGTAAGTTTTCCTTTAAGTTCAGGAATAACTTTGGTAACAGCTTTTGCTGCACCTGTTGATGAAGGAATAATGTTTCCTGCAGCTGCACGTCCGCCTCTCCAGTCCTTTTTTGGAAGGACCATCAACAGTTTTCTGTGTTGCTGTGGTTGCATGAACAGTTGTCATAAGACCTTCAACAATACCGAAATTGTCGTGTAAGAACCTTTGCAACAGGAGCAAGACAGTTTGTTGTGCATGATGCATTTGATACAAACTGCATATCTGCTTTATATTTATTATGGTTAACACCCATTACAAACATAGGGGTATCATCTTTTGAAGGAGCTGACATAACAACACGTTTTGCACCAGCAGTGATATGACCCATTGCGGTTTCCTTTGTAAGGAAAAGACCTGTACATTCAAGAACATATTCAGCACCAACCTCATTCCATTTCAGGTTTGCAGGATCTTTTTCGGCAGTAATACGGATACTCTGTCCGTTAACAATAAGCTTGCCATCCTTAACTTCAACTTTTCCATCGAATCTGCCGTGAACAGTGTCGTAATGAAGCATATAAGCAATATAATCCACTTCGAGGAGGTCGTTGATTCCGACTATTTCTATATCGTTCCTCTTCAAGGCAGCCCTGAAGGCCAGTCGGCCGATCCTGCCAAAACCGTTGATACCTACTTTAATTTTTGACATTTCTATATCATTAAATTGTTAATAATTGTGATATACAAAAATAATATTTTCCGGGTAAAAGCCAAGTGATAAAAAAGATCAATTATTCTTTTTTCTTCCTGAATAGATTTGAAAAGCTGTATTTGATTCAGGATTAAGAGGATCAATAATCATTCCGAATCTGTAACTTACAAATAGTGAAAAAAACAATGCTTTATTATCAGAACCTGCCATAATAGGAATCTTTTTTGGGAAAGCATTAATCTGTGCCCCCAATTCAATAGCATGAATTACTTTATCTTCCTTGCTGTATTCAAAATTAAATCCTGCCTTTTGCATATAAGCCTGGCATTACTTTGGTTTCGTTGAATCCTTTGAAGAATGAAGCTCTGCTGTAAATATCCTGTGGAATGGCAATTGATGCATTAAACTTTTCCTCTTTTATTACATATTCATTGTCGGGGACTGGATATAATACTCTGTAGTAGATTGGTTTGTAAATAGCAAGAACAGGTCCTGCAGAATAAAAATATCTGATTGCAATTCCTCCAAGATCAGCTTTTTTGAAAAGTTCATGCTGATGTCCTATTCCGCCCTCAGATAAAAAGTGGAATTGAGTTTTCCGAAAATAAATGATCCTCCCTGCTGGTAATAACTTGGCTGTCTGTACTCTTTTGGATGTTTAAGGACTCCTGCATCAATCTCAACAATGCTTTTATTCAGATAATCAATTCTTTTGGCTTCGCGGTAGCTGACTCCATAACCATCGGTATTAAGAAGAATTGCCAAATGATCTTTCGTTACGGAAAAAAACCTTCTGCTGCTCATTTAGATTCACCCTGGGCATAAAGTGAAAATGTACCAAAATAAAAATATAACCGCTATTATAAGCAGCTTTTTCATTTTTAGTGCTAACTTATAAAATTGGAGAAACTTAATGAGCAGTAAATGAATCAGACATTCTTACCTGCCTGCTCAGTATTGGCTTTGGAATATGCCGGACATTCCTTTTTGTTACATGAACTTACAACCAGAGCCAGTAACAAATGCAACAAGAAGTAAAACAGCAAATTTTTTCATACGGGATACATATATTAATTAATCACAAAAATAAACTTTTCATTCTAAAAACAATCTTTGTGCCAAAAATAAAATTTCACAGCATATTTAGATGTTCAAATTCTGAATAAAACTGTAATAAGAACAATAGAAAATATAAAATAGTTCTGGTGAATCAACTTTTTTACTAATTGTTAATTTGTTATCTCTAAATCATAGACATTTATAAGATTATCAATGAACTAATGAAAACTTTGTATATATTTTTTATAATACTTATATTTTCACTGCTATGAGTGAAGAATCCTTTTCACAGGAAAAACTGCAATACTATGATCTTACAAAAGATGAATCAGCATGTTATAAATAATAAAGGAACTGAATCTCCTTTTACAGGAAAATTTACAAAATATTCAGAAAAAGGAACTTATGTCTGCAAGAAATGCGGTGCTGCACTCTATCATTCATCTGATAAATTTGAATCTGATTGCGGATGGCCAAGTTTTGACGATGAGATAAAAGGTGCTGTTAACAGATATCCCTGATCCTGACGGTATGAGAACTGAAATTGAATGTGCAAATTGCGGAGCTCATCTTGGTCATGTATTTACAGGAGAAAATCTTACATCAAAAAATGTCCGTCATTGTGTCAATTCAGTTTCACTCGATTTTGTTCCTGCACAGCTTAATGCAGGAAGATATGGAACAGCAATTTTTGCAGGTGGATGTTTCTGGGGAGTGGAATATTTTCTGCAGAAAGCACCGGGAGTAATTTCTGTAACATCAGGATATACAGGAGGAGTTGTAAAAAATCCAACCTACAAGGAGGTTTGTACAGGTAATACCGGTCATGCTGAAGCAGTTAAAATTATTTATGATCCTGCTAAAACAACCTACGAAAAACTTCTTAAACTCTTTCTTGAGATTCACGATCCTACACAGGTTGGCGGTCAGGGACCTGATATTGGCGATCAGTACAGATCAGAGATATTCTATCTGAATGATGAACAGAAAAAAATTGCTGAAAAGAATCTTAATATTTTGAAAGCCAAAGGAATGAAAATAGCAACAGCTGTTACAAAAGCATCAGAATTCTATCCGGCTGAGGCATATCATCAGGACTATTATTTCAATAACGGAAAAGTTCCGTACTGCCATGCTTATACAAAAAGATTTTAAATTTGTCATTTCAGTAACGATCTCCCGCTAAGGCACTGTAAGGATTTATGAGTCTTAAATCTCAATCTTTGATTCTAATTTAGAATTGGAATGTTTTAACAAAAAAGTGATAATAATTTTACCTGAAAGTCATACAAACAATTAACTTTAACAAGTTTTAATTGAATCTTTTACCGGGAAAATGAATAAAGAAATAGCAGACAAGACTTTTATTACAAGAAGGACTAAAAGCTGGTTTATAATTGTTGGTTTTACAGCTGGACTTATCTTTCTGATAGCAGGAAAAACAGTTGTATAATATACATCTACCGATAAATATTGTATGTCGTGCCATATTCACCCAATGGCTGATCAGAGCTGGAAGCTCTCTACTCATTATAAAACCCATCAGGTAATATTGTTCATTGTGCAGATTGCCATCTTCCTCCCGAAGGACAAGGTTACCTGTTTGCAAAAGCAAAGCATGGATTTAAAGATGTTTATGGATATCTGTTTAAGGACAGCGCTGAAATTAACTGGCAGGCAGAAAAAACTGCTCGAAAATGCCAAAAAGATTTGTGTATGAGAAATCCTGTCTGAAATGTCATCAGAATCTTTTCCCTGTAACATTGTCTGTTGATGGAGGTAATGCCCATCTTTTCTACACAACAAGCAAAGACCCGCTGAATTGTATTAATTGCCATCTTAATGTAGGGCATTATGATAAAAACGCTCTTCATGCCCACAATACAGGCTTTGGAGTTCAGTTACTGCCGATCAGACTCTTTTTACCGAACCGGCCAAGGTTGATAAATTTGAAAATTTTACCGAAAAAATACCGGGTTCTAATGTTTCTTTCGAGATGATAGCATTACCTGGAGGAACATATAATATGGGATCGCCTGAATCAGTTGAGCGCCTCGGCGCGGCGGGGCAGGTATTTCTTGGACATGTTGTCGATCTGCTCAACGATGGAGCGGAAGGTCTCCCGGACCAGCCTATGGACCGTGATGAAGTGCTCGACGATGGGCCGCCAGACCTCCCAGGAGGCGATGTTCTTGGGGATGTCGGCCAGCGCCGTCTTGTTGCGCTCCAGGCGCTCCTGCAGGGTCCCCGGGATGTCCTGGCTCTCGGAAGGCTTCATGGTCGTGGAGTAATAGGGCAAGGTGACCTGCAAAGAGCGGTGGTACTCCTCCGGGTCCTTCAGATAGCTGAACATGTCCGCGGTATGGATCTTCCCGCCCAGCTCGGCTTCCACGGTCCAGCCCACCAGGCGCGCGTTGGTCTCGTTCTCCCGGTAGTAGGTGTTGTAGGTCTGCCAGACCCCGGCCTTCTTCGGCCCTGGGCCGCTTCCAGGCCGTGGCCGAGCAGCTCGTGGGCCAGCGTCGGCGCCAGGTGGTGCTGGTAGAAGGCCCGGTCCGTGCGCAGGAAGTCCTGGTTGAACTCGACCTCGATGAGGTCCCGGGAGCTGTCGGTCACCGCGTAGACCCCGTAGAGCACCTTCTTTCCGTTCTCCGTGAGCACCTGGGTGTTGGTGAAGGCGTGGTCGTGCCGCCCGAATCGGGGGACTACTTAGTCGGTTTCACCGGCGAGGACGGCTTTCGCGTCTGGCTCGATGGCGTGTTGACCGTCGAGGACTGGACTCTTCACCGTCCCGCCAACACCGAAACCAGAAAACTCCATCTAGAAAAGGGCCGTCCCTATTCGCTGCAGATCGAATACTTTCAGAACATTCGCAGCTCTGAGGCTCGCCTCATTTGGAGCCTCCCTGGCGGCGAAGATGCGCAAGCCGTCGATGCGGCGCGCAGCGCCGACCTCGTCATTGCCGTCATGGGACTTTCTCCGCGCATTGAAGGCGAAGAGATGAAAGTGAGCGCCGATGGCTTTTCAAGCGGCGATCGCACGCGCATTGACTTGCCCGTTCCACAAGAACAACTCCTCGAACGCATTGCTTCCGTCGGCAAACCCACTCTGCTCATCCTCATGAATGGGAGCGCTCTCGCTCTCAATTGGGCTGATGCCCATCTTCCTGCAATTCTTGAAGCGTGGTATCCCGGAGAAGAGGGCGGAACCGCCGTCGCCGAGGCGCTCGCGGGAGATTTCAGTCCTGCTGGCCGCTTGCCCATCACGTTCTATAAATCCGTGGAGCAGCTTCCCGCTTTCGATGACTATTCCATGGCAAACCGCACGTACCGGTATTTCGGCGGCGAGCCGCTGTATCCGTTCGGTTTCGGTTTGAGTTATACGTCGTTTACCTACAGTCAGCCAAACGTCGATCACACCCAAATTTCCGCCAAGGATGCCGTCACCATTTCCGTTGATGTCAGGAACACCGGTTCTGTCGCCGGTGACGAGGTCGCGCAGCTTTATCTCACGCACCTTGGTGTGAACGGCGCGCCGCTGAGGTCGCTGGCGGGATTCGCGCGCATCCATCTCGAACGCGGCGAAAAAAGGACCGTGAAGTTCGTTCTTCGCGACCGCGATCTGAGCATCGTCGACGAATCCGGCAAGCACGGCATCGTCCCCGGCAAAGTCGAAGCCTGGATCGGTGGCGGCCAGCCAGTTGCAACGTCCAGTCTCGCCAAACCGGCCGGCGTCGCGGCGCAATTCACGATCACCAGCGAAGCCACTCTGCCAGACTAATCCATGCGCGGACTTCCGCTAACCACCTGAAACAAATGTTGTGAAGATTTCGCTTGGCAAATGGCCGAAAGAGTAGTATTCTGTATTTGCGTTTGTTGCTCTTGTATCGCCTTTGGATGTGTAAAGCGGTCGCAAGGTCAAACTTGCGGCCTTTTTTTACGTCTGAAGGCGGCCGTAACTCTTAAGAGGGGTTCGGATTTCGAGGCATCAAATAGCTCAATTTAGTAATGCTCGGTTGCAACCCAACCGACAGAAAAGAGTACAGCAGTGAGTAAAGAACAAGGAACAGTGAAGTGGTTCAATGCCAGCAAGGGCTTCGGGTTCATCCAGCGCCAGAGCGGTGAGGACGTTTTCGTCCATTTCTCCGCGATCGTGGCTGATGGCTACAAGTCGTTGAACGATGGCCAAGCGGTTGAATTCGAAGTGACCAAGGGCCCCAAGGGCCTGCAGGCCTCGAACGTCCAACCCCTCTAATTCCACTTCACAAAAATACACAACGGGCGGTGCGCTTCGGCGTTCCGCCCGTTTTTGTTTTTGGTGGCGCGTGGCGCGGACATTGGTCTGTGATCCTGCACTAGCCACGCCTCACTAGGCGAGGCCGCCGCTGACCTGGATGGTCTCTCCTGTAACCCAGCGTCCGGCGTCGCTGGCCAGGAAGCACACGACCTCCGCGATGTCTTCGGGAGTTCCGAGCCGCCGAAGCGCCGTTCGCTGCACCAGCGCGTCCTTGTATGCTGCGGGCGTGTCGCTTGCCAGTTCCGTTTCTACAAAACCGGGCAAGACGGAGTTGATCGTGATCCCACGCGCGCCAAGTTCTTTCATGTAGCACCGGGCAAGTTGCTCCAGCGCGCCCTTCGACATTTGATACACGGCCAGCAACCCCGTCACTTGTGCGATATGCGTGCCGCAGGACGAAATATTGATGATGCGCCCGCCGTCATTCATTCGAGGAACTGCCGCTTGAATGGCGAAGAATGGTCCACGCGAATTAACGGCCAGCGTCCAGTCAAATTCCTTCTCCGTCATATCGGCCATCGCAGTTCGGTTTCCGACTCCGGCATTGTTAACCAGAATGTCCAGCTTGCCGAACCGCTCGATCGTGCTGTTCACCAGCCGCTGCGCGTCCGCAACCACGCCCATATCCGCCAGCAGCGCCGCTCCTTGCCCCCCAGCTGCTTCGATCGCCGCAACCACCTCTGCGGCTTGCTCTGCGCTCGCGCGATGATTCACGACGACTGCGGCGCCTTCGCCGGCCAGACGTTCTGCGATGGCTCGTCCGATTCCACGCGACGCACCCGTCACGATCGCGACTTTCCCATCGAGCGACATTCTCATGTTCACCGATCTCGCGGCGATGGACTTTAGCAGCCGCGGCGGACTGTGGATTATATCGCTGGATTACGCCAAGGCTTGCTTCAAATCGGCAATCAGGTCTTCCGCATCCTCGAGTCCCACGGAAACCCGCACGGTGCCGGGGCCTACGCCCGCGCGTTTTAGTTCTTCGGCGCTCATGTTGTAGTGCGAGCTGTAAATGGGAAGGATGACGAGCGATTCTACACCGCCGAGGCTCGCGGCCAGCAGAAACAACCGCACGCGATCGCAGAAGCGCCGCGCGGCGGGCAATCCGCTCTTCAAATCAAACGCCAACATCGTGCCAAATCCGCGCATCTGTTTTTTCGCGAGCTTGTGATCAGGGTGGGACGCAAGGCCCGGATAGTGCACGCGCGCAACTTTCGGATGTTTTTCGAGGAACTTTGCAACTGCCATCGCGTTTTCGCATTGCCGTTCGACGCGCACTCCCAGAGTCTTGATTCCGCGAATGAGAAGATAAGCTGCCTCGGGATCCATCGAGCCGCCAAGGTAGATGACCATGTGGCGGACGCGCTCCATCCAATGCTTGTTGCCTACGGCCACGCCGGCGATCACGTCGGAGTGCCCCGCCAGTGCTTTTGTAGCGCTGTGCACGACGATATCAAAACCCATCGCCAGCGGATTTTGGAGAACGGGCGTGGCAAACGTGTTGTCAATGATCGAAATTAGTTTATGTTTTTTCGCGAAGGCAATCGCCTTGTCCAAATCCACGAGCCGCAAAGTGGGGTTCGTCGGCGTCTCCACGTACAGACACTTTGTGCGTGGCGTTACGAGTTCCTCGAGTCCGGCGAGATCGGTATCCACCTGATGGACTTTGATTCCCATATCCGGGAAAACATCGCGCATCAGCCGGTAGCTGCCGCCATAAACCTGCGCCGTGGAAATCAGTTCGTCGCCGCACTTCAGCACGCCCAGCAGCGCGGACGAAATCGCCGCCATACCCGACGCTGTCACCACGGCGGCTTCCCCGCCTTCGAGCGCGGCAATTTTCCCTTCCGCAACGCTCAGCGTTGGATTGCCGTAGCGCGTGTAGATGTACGCTTTGCTCTTGCCCTCGGCCCACAGTTTCATCTCTGCGGTCGAGGAAAAGGTGAACGTCGAGGTGCGGCAGATCGGTGTGCCAACTGGAGCACCGACCCCATGGCGCGAAGGCTCTCCGCCATGGATGGCCGTCGTTTGCGGGCCATGTTTGTGAGGATTGTGTTTTAGGGCGAGCTTGTTTTTCATAAGACCACCATTTTGGACGCGCATCTCCAGCCAACAAGCACCAATTTGGCGCCGCCTGGCGCGAAACATGACTCCTACGCTCTACGTAAGTATATTGGGGGAACGAATGTCTCCGATACGCGAATTTCGCTGGCCTTCTGCTGCTTGACTGGTTCTTGCATCTGCTGGTCGGCCAGCGCTTGTCGGCGAGTCGCATGAAAAAGCGGTTACCACCCGGAGGCGCAATGAATTTCACATCGCCGACACAATGGATGGCGTTTTGCTGGATGGCCTTCGGTTTGTACTGGATGGCGTCCGCGTTCAACCGCAAGGCAACCAAAAAGAGAGAAACCTATTTTCAGCGCTTGCGCTACACGGTTCCCCTGCTTGCCGCCTTTTATCTTCTGTTTCGCCCAGAGGCTCACTACGCTTGGTTGGGCCTGCGCTTCGTTCCTGCAGGCCTCCCTTTGGAATGGATAGGGGTGACGATCACTGCCGCTGGTGTGGCCGTCGCCATTTGGGCTCGCCGGCACTTGGGCTCTAACTGGAGCGGCGTCGTTACTCTGAAGGAAGGCCACGAGCTGATTCGCGCCGGCCCCTATCGCTTCATCCGTCATCCGATTTACACGGGCATCCTGCTCGCGCTTCTCGGCACGCTCGTCGAGCTTGGTGAAGTGCGCGGCCTGGTTGCTTTGGCAATTGCCTGGTTATCGTTCTATGTGAAAGCGCGCCGCGAAGAATCCTTCCTCTCGCAGGAATTCGGCCCTGGCTTCACGGAGCACCAGCGCCGCACCGGAATGTTTCTACCGAAATTGTCCAAGTGACAGCGCCGGATCCGCAGCTACCCTTCTTCCTCTGCTGCCTCTGCGTGAGCAGGTTTGTGCGCATCAATCACTTTTTGCGCCAGCTCGTTCGGCACATAGTCGTAGTGCGAAAACTCCATCGAGTACGTCGCGCGGCCCTGCGTTTTTGAAATGAGGTCGTTCGCGTAGCTCAGCATCTCCGCCAGCGGAACTTGCGCTTTGATGATCACATTGTGCCCGCGCGCTTCGCTCCCCGCGATACGGCCGCGCCGCGAGCTGAGGTCGCCCATCAAGTCGCCCGAATATTGGTCCGGCGCATAAACTTCGACGTGCATTACCGGCTCGAGCAAAGCGGGTTTGGCCATCTTCATGGCTTCCTTGAACGCCAGCGAGCCGGCAATTTTGAAGGCCATGTCCGAGGAATCCACGTCGTGGTACTTGCCGTCGTAAAGCACGGCGCGAAAATCCACCACGGGAAATCCAGCGAGATAACCGCGCGCAGCCGCATCGCGGATCCCCTTCTCCACGGAAGGAATCCAGTTCCTAGGAATCGCGCCGCCGAAGACGTCGTCCACGAACTCGACGCCTTTGCCGCGTTCAATCGGTTCCATCTTGATGCGGCAGACGCCGAACTGACCGTGCCCGCCGGACTGTTTCTTATGTTTGCCCTCGGCGTCGGCTTTGCCGCGGATGGTTTCGCGGTACGGCACTTTGGGCGGCTTCAGCGTGAGATCCACGTGGTAGCGCTTGTGCAGCTTCGCTACGACCACCTCGATGTGTTGCTGCCCAGAGCCAGCCAGCAGAAATTCTTTGGTCTGAGGGTCGCGCATGAAACGCAGCGCGGGATCTTCCTCGATAATCTTGTGAATCGAGACGCCGATTTTGTCCTCGTCGGCGCGTGTTTTGGGTTCGATCGCGAACGTGATCGAGGGTTCGGGGAGCTGTGCAGGTTTGTAGTAGATGGGAGCAGCTTTGTCGCCCAGCGTTTCGCCAGTCGTTGATTCTTTCAGTTTGGCTATCGCACCAATGTCGCCTGCATGCAACTCCGCGATTTCGGTGAGCTGTTTGCCCTGCACGACCTGCGTGTGCTGAAATCGCTCCAACGTGCCCCGGTTGTAGTTCGTCAGCGTGGCGTCGTTTTTCAGCACGCCGCTCTTCACCTTGAAGTAGTTGATGCGCCCCGCGAAGGGATCCGCGAGTGTCTTGAACACGAAAAGCGAGAGCGGCTGGCTGTCGTCGTACTTGCGCTCCACGCGCTCGCCCTTGCCATTTGGCTCCGTGAAGCCGACCTGCGCATGCTCATCGGGATGTGGGAACGCGTCCGCGAGAAATGTCAGCAGGCTGGCGGTGCCGACGTTCCGGAGCGCAGAAACCATTAGAACGGGAAAGATTTTTTCGGCGACGATGGCTTTCCGAACGCCCGGAATCAGATCCGCAATTGGAATTGTGCCTTCCCGGAAAAACTCTTCCATCAATTCGTCGTCGCCCTCCGCCACCATTTCAACGAGCTTTTCATGTGCTTCCTTCGCTTCATCGGCAAGCGCGGCGGGGATTTCTTCTATCGAGGGCTTGCCGTCTCCATCCGGTTTGTAGAGGTGCGCTTTCATCGCCACGAGGTCAATCACGCCGCGGAATCCTTTTTCCGAGCCGATGGGAAGCTGCAGCGGAACCACGTTGCGCCCAAAAACCTGTTCGAGCGATTCCATCGAGCGTTCAAAACTCGCCAGTTCGCGGTCCATCCACGTGAGCACAAACGCGCGGGGAATGTCGTACTCGGTGCAATAATCCCAGACTTTTTCCGTGGTCACCTGCGCGCCTACGTGCGCGTCCACGGCGATGAGCGCCGCGTCCGCGGCGATTAGCGAAGCCTTTGTTTCCGTAATGAAAGTGGAGTAACCGGGCAGGTCAATGAAATTGATTTTGACTTTCTCGGAGCCGCCCGGCATGCCCGCCGGATGTGGGCCATTCGGCGTAAGCGAGCCCGGTCTGAATCGAGATTTTGCGCGCGATTTCTTCTTCGTCCCAATCCGTCGTGGTGCTGCCTTCCGCAACTTTTCCCCAGCGCGGCGTCATTCCCGCGGTGAAGAGCAACGACGACACCAGTTGCGTCTTTCCGGTGCCGCCGTGGCCGACAATGCCAACGTTGCGGATGTCCTTGGTGAGATAGCTCTTCATACAGACCTCCCTTTGCGTGGTCCCGGCGATGCCGGCGCCAGCAGACGAGGTCCGTCCCGAAGAATTCAGGCGCGGGCCTGCGCCTGGGTGTGCGATTCAGAAGATGAAGGAGAGCGTGGCCCCGATGCCGGCGTTTTTCAGTGTGAAGCGCCGGACAAGCAAATACCCCTGGTCCGTTCCCCGACTCGGCGGATGCTAGCACACGCGCTTGCCTGGCGGCAATCTCGCTCCCTTGCCTGAGGCCTTGCTATCTTAGCGGCACATCCAGCCGCCTCGGTCGGCTCGCGCAATCAACTCGCGGCAGTTACACTTCAGCGCGGGGTAGCTCATCGGTGCGTCTCCGTCGCAAGAGACGTACACTGTCCGCCGGCTGGATAAACTCTTCGTTCAGCCAGGGAGAATTTTCCAGGACTAGTACTCTGACAAATCCTACACGTTTCCACGATCCCTCTTACTCTATGAAGACAAACCGTTTAGCTCGCACAGAACCTGCGATCGCCCGGCCATCAGCGTGCTGACAGGAGGGAGGGGACATTTGTTTCCGCAGCCGCAAATCGAAATTTTTCGCGCAAGTGCGCAGGGGCACAGCGTTTCGTTGATTCGAAGGCAGTAAAGCTGCCCCCTAGGGACCACACAAATCGAGGAGGGACAATTATGGAGGAGTATCAGGAATCGAACCACAATGAGAATGGTTGGGCATCCGCGCGGGCCGGCGCAAACCGCTGGCTGGTCATAGCAGTCGTGGCGCTGCTTGGAATCGCGGCCGTGACCTTCGCTTACGGCTATCACCAACAATCGATGGTCCGCCAGCTGACCGCGCAAACCGCAACGGCCAATGCGGCGATGAACCAGATGCAAGGACAACTCAATGCAGTGACCGCCAAGCTAAACGGTCTGACCGCGGCGCAGACCTCGCCTCAGGCCCCGGCTGCTTCCACACAGTCTTCCGACGCGGCTGCGTCCGGGCCCGCGGAGGACACTTCCGCTAAAGCTTCCGAGGCTGCATCCACCTCAACGCCAGTCGCATCCGCCAAGCCCGCACCCACGAAAAAGCACGTGGCCAAGCGTCGCGCGCCCGCTGTCGACAAAAAATACGCGCAACTCCAGGCTCAATTGGCCGAGCAGCAAAAAGAATTGAAAGATACACAAGACGAGGTTGCAAAAAACCGCTCTGATCTCGAAGGAACAATTAATTCCACTCGCGATGATCTGAACGGTTCGATTGCCAAGACACACGACGAACTCGTGGCCCTCGAGAAGCGCGGCGAGCGCAGCTACTTCGAATTCGACCTCTCCAGGTCAAAGCAGTTCCAGCGCGTCGGCCCTCTCACGCTTTCCCTTCGCAAAGCGGATACGAAGCACAAGAGCTACGACGTTGCCATGATCGTGGACGACAATGAGCTACAGAAGAAGAAAGTGAACCTATACGAGCCAATCTGGATTCACGCCGAAAGCGATTCCCAGCCCGTGCAGATTATCGTGAACCGAATCGACAAAGACGCTCGTCCACGGCTACATCAGCGCTCCAAAATACAAGCCATCCGAGTTGGCCGCCATCGGCTCAGCCAGCGTGACGCCAGTCTCGACAAAGTCGCCCGCCAATGCCCCAAATTCGCAACAACCTCAGCAGCCTCGACAGTAGACAGCCCGTCCACTCTTCCCGGCAGAGATTCCCTAAGGAATCTCTGCCGCTCGTTTTCTAGCTGGTTCAGATCCTCAAGCAATTCATAAACGGGGCTCGATCTCCGGCTTCAGAGAAACCTGACTATCCTTCATCACGGTGACGGAGCGAATCCAGTCTGCCCGGTTTCGGGACCTTATGACTATGAGATGTTTCCCGGCAGTGAGCTTCAGTGTCGCTGGGGTATTCCCGACGAATGCCTGGTCGACCCAGATTTCAGCCCCGTCAGGCTGTGAGATCAGAACCGTCCCTACACCAGCTTCCGATGAAGGAACTGGTAGCGACTCCATCGGACGAGCCGGACTAGACAGTTTCTCCGTAACAGGCACGGAACTGGGGTAGAACTTCTCCAAAACGTCGATTAGGTCCGTCGCGCTCAGGGCGAAACCGATTCCCGTCACATTCTTCTTGATGAGTTTTTGCGTATTGATTCCGACTACTTCGCCGTGGCTATTCAGCAGCGGTCCTCCGCTGTTTCCGGGATTGATGGGTGTATCCGTCTGAATCCACGTGCCGGGGCCGGCGTTGGGAAATTTCCCCACGGCGCTGACGATACCTTTCGTCACGCTGAAAAGCATGGCGTCACCGGGATTGCCGATGGCGAGCACGCTTTCGCCTTGCCGCACCGTAGTTGCATCGGCCAGCACGAGGTGGGGGAACTCCTTTCCCTCCACTTTTACGAGTGCAATATCGAGGTCAGCGTCAATGTACGCAACTTTCGCTTCAAGCTGCTGGCCGCCCGGCAGAAGCGTCTCTAGTGATTCTTCGCCGCGCGCGAGGTGCGCGTTTGTTGCGATGACGCCAGTTTCTGTCACAAAAAATCCCGTTCCCGACCCATTGAGGCCTTTCAAATAAACGACCGCGGGCTTGGCCTTCCGCACCAGCTCTTCGAGAGAAAGCTCGGGCTGAAGCTCTTCGCTGCCTGCGCTGGACAACTTGGCCGTCACGCCGCCGGTAAATACTTGCGAGATGGGCTGCAGTTCCACCTGAAAATGATTGCTCTTGAACACCCAATACTCCCCGTGATGGTGACCATTGATCGAAATCCACTCCGACGGGCCATCCGTCATCTTGATCTCTTTTGTGGCATAACCCGCTAGGCTGATGCGCGCGACCAACGGGTGCTCGAGGCGGGAGCCCATGGACGTCCTCGTTTTGTGAAAATAGCCGCCAGGGTAGTCCTTTTCGAACGGCGTTGTACCCACGGACACCCCGTTGATCTCTACCGTAGCTCCTGGAGGATTGCTCGTTATCTTGAGCGTGTCTGCCGCAGCGAACGCTGGACAGAAAAATAGAAACAGAGACACTGAGAGACGAGCGCGCGAGCCCGAAGTCATGGGATGACCTCGCTGAATGGATAGACCCGCCCGCTAATTTAACATATTAGTATACGTATGAATATATTTTATCTATGCGTTATCAGGCTGCTTGACGTTTTTCTCATATCCGGGGCAGGACAACACCGGCAGACGCGGGTATTTCGTAAAGTGGGCGTCACTCTTGGACAATTCGCACAGAAGGAAAACGGACCCGCGGCTGGATTCAATACCCCGCGCATGCAAGCAATCCGCGCAAAGGCCTGCGCGCTCCCGCGCTAACCTAACTTCGGTAGTGTCCGCCATACCACCAGAGTAGCGCAGTCGCTTATGAGTTCGACACTTTGCAAACTTCCGCCGCATCACCGGGCGCCGCCACGTTGACCAACAAGAACCTAACCGCTTCTAGAAAGCTCGCCCTGCGGCCAACCGAGTTGTTAAGCTGCTCGCAGATTGCCTGAAGCCGCCCGCATGCAACTCTCACGAGTGCCTCGACGTTTCGCTCCAGTTTGTTTGCTGGCGTGCGTTTGCGTTGCAAGCGCTTTGAGTCAGGAATCCGATCAACCGAAAAAACAAAATGCGGATCTGCAGGAAGCCCCAAAAGAGAACGCGAAAGATACGCAATCACAAACCCTAAGCTCCAGCCAAGACATCCAGCAAATTGAAATAACCGCCGTCCCCAACCGGCCGACGTTTGCCAGCACCGCGGAATCGGTGCAACGCGGTGTGTTCGAACTCGAATACGGGTTCGAAGCCACCAACGGGCATCAAAACATTAATGGCTTGTTGAAATGGGGCATGTTTAAGAACGTTGAGCTGTGGTTTCTCAATATTCCCATCGAACGCGACACTGGCGTCACCGGAAGAGGGGATTCCGGCGCTGGTTTCAAATACAGAATGATCTCGCAATCGAAAAGCGCGCCCTCTGCGGCAATCCTGTACATTGCGACACTCCCAACGGCAACCGCCGAACTCGGCGCCGGCGCCATCGGTCATTCCGTTCAATTACTGTTAAGCAAGGACTTTGGCAAACATCATTTCGATGCGAATGAAGGCGTGCAATTTGTAGGGCGGCTGGGCGCGAGTGGATTCGACCGAAATTATTTTACGGCGCTTTCCTATTCGCACCCCATTGCAGGCAAATGGGGTTGGACCGGAGAATTGGCTGGTTTCAGCTGGACCAATGTCAGCACGCCCGCGACCATGACGCTGTTGGGCGCGGGCACTTACAACTTATCGTCGCGGTTGGTTCTGGACGGCGGAGCGTACCTCGCGATTTATGGCAACTTGCCCCGTGTCACGTTTTTTAGCGGAGTGACGTACTCCGTCGCCGACCTGTACCATCTTCACTCTTCGCGTCGCACTACGAAGCACTGATCTACTGCTTCGACGATGGCGGCGAGGGAACGGCGGGATCCGCGGCTGGAGCAGTCGGCGGTTTCGCAAAGTGCGAATCATCAATCTGCGGATCGAGTTCTATTTTTTCGACGATAATTCTCTGTGTGACATCCACCTTGGGATTATTCGATACAAGCTCGAACGCGAACTTCAGTCCTCCGACATCCCGGTAATCGTGAAATAAGGTCTCGCGGGTGACCGCTTCGCCGTTGACGGTTTCGGTGCCGCTCCACTTGGAAAGCAAAAATGTCTTCGTGTCGAACGAGTAGGAGGAAATCTGGCCGTCCTTGTGCGTCACTTTGAGTATGTATGCGTCCCGGCCTTCCACTTTTTCCGTCCCTGTTAGTTCAATGACGTTTCCTTTGGCTTTGGCGTCCACCAGCGGGCCATCAAAGTCAGCCTCATTCAGCGCATCTTTTACGTCGTCCGCGGACATCGGCTCCGGCGCATCTTTGCCGACAAAAGGATTGATCACCCACCCCGTGCCTTTGCCGTTGAACGTGCGCACGACCGTCTTGTTTTGGATGGTCACTTCGTTATGCATCTTGCCGGGGCGCTTGAATTCGGCCACGAACGGACCGTACAGTTCCGGGTTGAAATAAATTGTGCCGGTGATGCGCTGGGACTGGACGGCCTTGGCTTTCTCCACACCGCCGCGTGCGGTCAGCACTTTGGCGACGATTTCATCGGTGGTCTGCGCCGCCATTGGCTGCGCGAGAGCAATTCCCAATGCGGCCAGAAGCCCGAGTTGGGCAACGGCGAGGGGCCTCGCGCGACGCGTAATCCTTTGCAATTTGTGGTTCGTCAGCATTTGATTCGCGGGCATCTGATCAGTCTGGCTCCCCCTCCAGCGAGGGTGTGTCCTTTTATCCTTTGAAAGAGGCAGTTTGCGGGCTTTTCGTTGCCTGGGCCAGATTCCCGCTGGTGCGCGGATCGGGAAGGCATCGCTAGCGGCCGGGGCGAGTGATGTGAGGGTGTGTGGCCGGGCGTCCCCCTCCCCCTGGGGGTTTTTTCGTAAGTGCGGATTCTAAAGGGTTTTAAGTCCTTTGTTTTGGAAGTGCGGATTCTAAAGGAGTTAGGGGCGCATTTTTCGTAAGTGCGGATTCTAAAGGGGATAGCGGCGAGTGGCGAGTGGTAAGTGGCTGGAGTGAATGACCGGAAATTCGTCGCTCCGACCGGGCCGGTGCGTGCGCTCGGCACAGATTTATCCGAGGCAGACGGAGGAACGAGAAATGGTCACAACAATCGGGTGAAGGGGAGGGCGATGGCGTGGTTGGCGAGCGGAACATAGGATATAGTAGCAGAGCTAGTTACCATTTGTCAATAGTTTTATCGTTTACTGAGTAGGTCATTCGAACGGAGAGGCGCGGATTCGAATGAGAGTGGCGGAAGTCGAGAGGTTTGAGGGAGTTGGCGGGATTGAGACGGTTTGGTGAGACTGTGGAAATGTGTGGAAAAGGCAAAGACCCCCGGGAGTGAAGCCGACACGGGTGGCACCCGGCCACTCGCCCTTTACTTCAAGTATTTGTCTAATAGATCGATCGCAACGACCGGTATAGGACACCTCTCCATACGAGGGCTCATAAGGGGCTCATCGACGACCAGAATCGGCGAAATCTTCCATGCCGATCGGGGGTTCCCGCCCATCCACTCGACAGCAGCTTGTGCGTGATGGCGAATAAAATCTACGCGGGCGGAATGCTTTTCCACTGCGGATTTATCATTGTCGGAACCTAAAATCAGCTCACGAATTTCGGTTGCTAATTCGTAAGGGGTTCTCGCCATCGACAGGTCCTTACATTCCACAAGGTATAAGATACGGCGACTCATATCCGCCGCTACCACGTCGATATCACCAAGGTTGGTAAGGCTCAACCTGCCCAAAGACTTCACGCGCTCTTTAACAACCGTGCGGGGGCGTTGATTTAAAAAATTCGCAACGCGTTTGTTAAATTCCGCCCGTCCCTGTTTCGCAATTCGCCCATCAGGGATTTCATTTCTGCACTCTGCGGGATGTATTTGCCGCCCATAACAATCGACGCGAAATTCTTCCGCGAGGCCTCCACGTGCCTGTTTCCCCCAAACCACTTCGATTTCTGTATTCTTCGCTCTGAGTAGCAATGGCCTCCTGATGTACGACAAAGGACGACCAAATCGCCAGGGATAGATGTGTTCCCGCTTAAACCCAGGTGGAGGCTGCAGGAAGTCTACCCGTTCTCGAAGGGAGAGGAACTCAAGAATTTGTTGCGTCTTGCCAGTGTCCCAGTTCTGAGCTTCACTTATTTGCTCAACGACAAACTCCAATGGCGCGACCGCGACACCCGGATTGATTTCGTATCCAACGGTGAGTAGAGTCCCTATGAATTCCATTAGTTCCGTCATTGCGAAGCCAAACTCGGCCCTGCATGCAGTGTCCAATTGGTCGCGTAGATTTGACTCATTCCTGTTTGGGTCTGCTCCGCCACCCCAGTGACGGCTAAACCAACGCGAGCTGATAGCAACCTGGCTGTTCGTGTAGTCCTGCGAATGAGCTTCTAGCCCATTTTTATCTGGGTGTTTTCGATTCCAGCGCCCCGCTGCAAGGGCTGCTTGAACATCAGCGGATCGTACTGAATTAGTCACTGTCCATCGAGGTGGCTATTTCGCATGCGAGGGCCCGCAGTTCGTCATTGAGGCCATCGCTTATCCTTCTAGCCAGCCGGGGGGCGTGCTACCACGTATTCGATAAGGAATCGGCTAGCAATTGCCGTTTGAGCAATGACGGGCCTCCGCTTCTGCAGCTCCGAGATTACTTCAGAGTCTGGACCGAGCGCCGGCGGTTGAAATTGGGAGTTGCTGACGCACTTGCCGCCGCTCCGTGCTGCGCCACTACCACCGCGGTGTCCTTCGGGGCAACCTGTACGAGCGTCTGAAGTCTCTTGTACAGGACGGCCACGCACACGTGTATGGTTTCATTCCTTTTGTCGTTGTCGATCAAGCCGACGGGTAAAGCGCGGATCTTAATCGTGTTCCCCCACACGTCCAAAACATCGTGAACTTTTCCTGCCTGAACGGGGCGAAAAGAAGGAATTGACCTGGGGTCGAGCCGAGGATTTCGAGAGATATCCACCATGAATAACATCTTCTTGGGCCCACGGGGGCAAAACTGGTCCATCATTTTTGTAATGTTCGCTCACGAGACTCGCCTTCCCTGACCTGGTATGGCGCGGTCCTCAACTTCCGCGGGCCTTTCCCTGATGGAGATGGCATCTGCAATTTGGCCGCGCGAGTCTTTAAAGATGCGAGAGTGCTGCGAGCGGCGTATGCGGCGCTTGGATCGCAGATGCCCAAGCAGCTCTTTCTTCAGCACTCCGCGCGCTTGAATGAATAAGCTACGGTAAATGGTTTCGTGGGACACACGCATGCTTTCGTCATCCTCTGAGGGGGGCGGAGTAGTCTGTGGAGATCGAAATGAGGTTGTAGGGTTTATCGTCACTCAGATAGTAGGGATACTGGGTTTTCAGCCAACCGGAAATCTGTTCCGGCGACCAGTCCAGAATCAGTTTACTCGCAACGATCTTCCGCAACCTCACATGGATCGCCCCAAGAAGACTGACCGTTTGCAGGTCGTGCCGTTCCCAGGTGAAGAAACTCGGAAACCATGGTTGGTTCGTTTTCGAACGCCAGTGTGCGTACGTCCGACGCCTTCATTTACAAGAAGACACCGTTTCATGAACCACTGCGAATGTCTCGGCTTCGACCTCATTGGTCTCGATACTCAGGACGACCGCCGTGACGTGCGACTTCCCTGCTCACGGTCGACGCAACTCGATCCAGGCGTTTAACTATCCGCGAATCCACGAGCCGGAAGCCAGCCCTCGAGAAATCTCCTCGCGCTCACGCAGCGTGAGCGCGAGGAGCGAACGCCGCCGGACCGCCGGGACAATCCCACCGTAACGCGACACCAGACAGCGAATGGACGAATGCTCCTTGCCGAAGGCGCGTCCGATCTCATGCGGAGACTGCCCCGCCTTCCAACGGCACCACAAGTCGCTCTTCTGCGCCGCCGAAAGTCCAAACCGTTTCCCTTGGGTCATAAACACCACCTTTCAAAACAGCTTTATACCAGGTGGTGTTGCATCGACCGCTTGAGCCCGCACTTTGAAAGAGGCAGTTTGCGGGCTTTTCGTTGCCTGGGCCGATTCCCGCTGGTGCGCGGATCGAGAAGGCATCGCAGCGGCCGGGGGAGAGCTGATGTGCAGGTATACGTGTGGCCTCCGGGGGTCCCCGCCCCCCTGGGGTTTTTTTCGTAAGTGCGGATTCTAACAGGGTTTTAAGTCCTTTGTCTCTGGAAGTGCGGATTCCAAAGGAGCATTAGGGGCGCATTTTTCATAAGTGCGGATTATAAAGGGGAAGCGGAGAGTGGTGAGTGGTAAGTGGCTGGAGTGAATGACCGGAAATTCGTCGCCCGACCGGGCTGGTGCGTGCGTCGGGTACAAATTTATCCGAGCGAAGACGGGCGATATCGCCTAATGTCGTGAAGTGGATTGTTTGCATGCTCCTGCGAGGGACGACGAAGTTGTGATAACAATCGGGTGAAAGGGAGGACGATGGCGTGGTTGGCGAGCGGAACATGGAACATGTTAGCAGGGTTAGTTACCATTTGTCAATAGTTTTGTCGTTTACTGAATAGGTCATTCGAACGCGGAGGCGCGGATTCGAATGGGAGTGGCGGAAGTCGAGGGGTTTGAGGGAGTTGGCGGGATTGAGACGGTTTGGTGAGACTGTGGAAATGTGTGGAAAAGTGTGAAGAGAAAGTGGGTAGTGAATGGTGGGTAGTGAGTAGGGAGACAAAAGAAAGACCCACCCTTGCAAAACCAAACCCGCAAGGATGGGGCACCCGTCGGCCAAGGAGAAGGCGGCGCACCCGCTCTCTTTGAAACTAAGGGCCTGACCCGTCCGAGAAAACAAAACCGCAAACGGTAGGCCAGGCGGGCGAAGGTTCGACTTGGTCGAGGTTTGCTTCTTCTACCAGGGGTTTGACAATTCTTTCGATGATAGTTTCAACGACTAGGCTGGGGGCGGATTTCATGAGGGCGTCCGGGTCAATTGGACTTTCTGGTTTTCGCGACGGAAATAGCACGAGCGAGTAGAGAGGCGATGAAGTTTTCGAAGCATAATTCGGGGACTGGCTCGCGATAGCTCTCCTCGAAGGCCATTCTTGGCGTCAGAGAGCAAGAAGCATGCTGAATCGTATAGCCGCTCGCGCACTAGCTTTGTGAGAAGAATTTCGTAGCGCTTTCCGTAGGACGCGTCCTTGAATTCCGGGAAGACTTTGAAGTGGGGTTCTCGGGCTTTGACGGGGCGCATCGAGCCTGGCGCTTCCTCGAGGAGCATCATGTAGCCGAGCCACGGACGGGAAGACGGTTTGAAAGCGCCTTCGCGATAGGCGGCCCAAATGTCGGTTGCGCTGCCGATGGCTTCCTCGGTCCGATTGTTGTAGTTGTTGCCGAAGGAGCCGACCTGCGATTTGAATTCGATCCCGGCAATAAGTTCACCATCTGAGATAACAAGCAAATCCCACTTTTTCTCCGGGCGATACCAGCCCGGGTATTTCCACGGCAGTCCCGCAGAAAACCTGCGTCTTGGGGAGGCCATTTGCGGACAAGTAGTCCCGCACCAGGTGGACAAAACCGTTCATCTGCTGTCCGCCGGTAACAGCCGTTCTCGCGCCTGCATCGCGGGCGCCTGACTTGGAACCCTGGTTCTTGGCTTGTCTCTGACGCGTTGACCAGAAATGCTTGATTGCCCGGCGCAGGTCCTTTTCGATGTCGGGGTGAAGTGCCATGTCCGCAGGCTAATCGATACGGAGTGGAATGAATGGCAGCCGTGCTGAAGAGAGAGGATGTTTCTTCCGAGATGCGCTTTTGGGCCAGTTTGTAATAGTGGCGGTCTATCTCAAATCCAATGCTGTTTCTTCCCCATTTCGCGGCGGCCACGGTGGTCGTGCCAGTGCCCATGAAAGGATCGAGAACCGTGTCACCAACGAAACTGAACATGCGGACGAGCCTTTCGGCGAGTTCGATGGGATAGGGAGCGGGATGCTGCTTTGTCGATGCTCCAGTGACGCCGCTCCAGATCTGCTGGAACCATTTTTTGTGATTCTCGACCGAGATCACGCTCAGAACTTTCGTGGAAATGTCGGGGGCACGGTATCCGCCCGGCTTCCGCTCCATCAGTATGAATTCGATGTCGTTTTTTATGACGGAGTTGGGCTCGTAGGGCTTCCCGAGAAAAGATAGAGCCACCTTCGACCTCGTAGGCGGCGTTGGAAATTTTGTGCCAGATGATCGGCGCGAGATTGTCGAAGCCCAGCTTTCGACAATGCTCCTGGATTGACGAATGGAGGGGCACAACGGTGTGCCGCCCGCCGTTTTCTCTTCTCGAGAGGCAGACGTCGCCGACAACACAAATCAGCCGACCGCCGGGGACTAACGCCTGGAAGCAGTGTTTCCAGACTTTGTCTAGTTCCTCGAGAAACTGGTCGTAATCCTCGACATGACCTAGTTGGCCTTCGGAGTCTCGATATTCTTTGAGTGTCCAATAGGGAGGGGAGGTCAGCACCAAATGAACGCTATTGGGCTCCAGTCCTGGCATTTCTCGCGCATCCCCGCGATAAAGGGAGTGCGAAGTCGGGACTTGATGGACTGCCCGCTCAATGAGACGGATTGATTGAGGCGTCTTTTGCGATGCGCGGGATGGCGGTCTGCGGGTCGTCCAAGCTTCGCGAGTTCCTCCGGGACATAGCGAGAAAGGTCAGCACTCTCCCTCGCTGGCTCATCTTGTTGAATCTTGCTCTTGGCGGCTACGTGCATTGGCTCGGGCTATTATCCACGATTCGTCGCTTGCTTAGAAGAGCCGGAGTAATCTCCAAGGGCTAACGTCTGACGCGCCTACGGCGCTGGATCGGAGGGGCGGGCAGCGTGCAACGAAATAGGGACGGTCCAGCTTCCATCGCGGACGACGAAGAGGGCCGCCGATGCGGGTCACCCGGCGATTAAGCCAGCCGGGTCACGCGCCCGATTTGAGGGAGGGTTTTGCGGTCCTCGACGACGGCGAAGGTTAGTGGGGCCAGAGCCAGGCGAAGGTGCCGGCGGTTAGCACGGCGTAGATGAAGCCGTCGAAGGCTTCCTTGAGGGTCATGCTCCAGGTCTGGCCTTTCCAAATGGCGTTGACGAACGCGCCCAAGCCGTAGCCGAGGAAGGCGGCAGTGCCGACGACGCGCAGCACGTGGCGAAAGGGAGCGCCGGGCGCGACAGTGTGAGCGGCGAGATAGGCGACGAAGAAGGCGATCAGCAAGCAGTAGATAAACCATTGGATGAGAAACTTCGGCATGGAGACCGGGCCGCTGGGGAAGATGGTGACGAAGCCGACGGGCCCCTGCTTGAATTTTTCCTGCATGGCGGGCGTTTTCATTTCCTTGTGGTTGCAATGCGGGAAGTGGTAGAGGCCGCGGGTGACGCCCGCGGAACGAAGAGCGGCGAGAACGGTGTCTTCCTCGGGAAGTTTGCGGTAGTCGCTATTGTGGTACGGCAGCACGGTATGCATGAGGGAGCTGGCGATAAAGACGATGACGGCCGAAATCAAAATTGGGAGCCAAAGAGCGGCGAGAAGAACCATGCGCAACCTCCTGAGAAGCGAGTAAAAGTGCGGGGGGTATTGGGCGCGAGACTATCTTTGAATAAGGCTGTGGTCAAGAGGCTCGTGGTGCGGGGAACTACACCGAGGTGACGAATGAACCATCGGGGGCGATGTAAGCGTAGGCCATGCGCGGAGTGTTGAAGGCGAAGCCGGGGTTGCCTTCGCGGTCGAGAAGAATGAGGCCGCCGGTGGCGTGGGTGCGGCCGGCGAGCAGGTGAACGGCTTCGCGCGCGGCCATCATGGCATGAAAATTTTCGCCGCAAGGCGAGCCAACTGCATTCTCGGAAACGCTCTCCGCAACGAGACGGATCGATACGCGGGAAGGCTTTTCCGGAACCGGACAATCATGTTGCGGCGCGGGAACAGCTCGCAAAAACTCCACCGCGGTTTTGGCCATGACGATCTTCATGATGGCTTCGCCATAGCCGGTGCAAGAGACGCCGCCGGCAGTGGAATCGGCGTAGCAGCCGCATCCGATGAGGGGCGAATCGCCAACGCGGCCAGGGAGTTTGCAGCAAGTGCCGCCGGTAGACGTAGCCGCGAAGAGATTTCCGTGAGAATCAAGAGCGACAGCGCCGACGGTGCCCTGCTCGTGGCCGCGATGATGGGCTGCGGCGTGTTTGTCCTGGCTGCAAAGCCGCCAAGCTTCGCGCTCTGAGTCGCTGACGAGGTCTGCCGGGTCGCACAGTGCAATGCCGCGGTCTTTGGCGAACCGTTCGGCGCCCTCGGCGACGAGCATCATGTGGGGGCAGTGTTCGAGGACGGCCCGTGCGAGTCGGATTGGATTGCGGATACGCTGCAAAGCAGCGACGGCGCCAGAGCGTAGGGTCGCGCCATTCATGACGATGGCGTCGCACTCCACGCGGCCATCGAGATTGAGATGCGAGCCGAAACCCGCGTCGAAAACAGGCTCATCTTCCAGGACGACGATGGCCGCTTCGACGGCATCAAGCGCTGAACCGCCCCGGGAAAGAATGGACCAGCCTGCTTCGAGAGCGCCGCGGCAACCGGAATTACAAGCGTCCACAGCCTCGTCGGGAATATCCCAGGCGCCGCCATGCACAATCAGAGAAGGTTTCATCGCGAGGAGAATGGCAAAGCGAGAAGAGTTTGTCCAGAACGCGGGAGAGAGGCTGTGTTCATTCCTTAGATGAAGAAATCGAGAAAGAGCAGAACCGCGCCCAGGAAAAGCAGAATGAACGCTGGATTAATGTGCCGGCGAGGGAAGCGGCTGAGAGAGCTAATGAACTGGGAAGGAACAGCTTTGAGGCGGGACTCTTCGCGGATGCCATAAAATGGGCCAATGACGGTGTAGCGAGACAGGCTGCGACGAAAGGCCCCGAACTCATCGTGGACCCAGACGGAGAAGTCGTCGCGTTTGCGCCAAACGAGAGCGGCGCCAATCGTAAAGGCGACGTAGCCAATCAGAGTTAGAAGCCCGAGTGTCGGGCCAGCTCCCCAGTACATGGTGCCTCGCAGACGACCCTCCCACATCGGTAGGACGTCAGGAAAAGCCGAATGGTTACTCGTCCTCGTGGATCGTAGTGAGCCTTACGATTTCAAATTCTTTCTGACCAGCCGGCGTAGCAACCTGAACTTCGTCGCCGACCCTGCGATTGAGCAAAGCCTTGCCGATGGGTGACGTAGTCGAGATCAAGCCCTTCTCCACGTCCGCCTCTTCGGTGGTGACGAGCTTGTATTCGATCTTCACTTCGCGGTGAATATCCAGCACAAGGATGCGCGAGCCGTAGCCGGAGCGGTCCTTGGGAATGTTGCTGAGATTGAGCATGCCGAGGTCGCCCATCCGTTTTTTGAGCTGGCCGATCCGTGCGTTGACGTATCCCTGCCGCTCTTTTGCGTACTTGTATTCGGCGTTTTCGGAGAGGTCGCCGTGCGCTCGTGCCTTGGCGATCTCTTTGGGGAGATCGATGTTCAGCTCGTGCTCGAGGTGGTCGATTTCACCTTGCAAGCGCTGCTTGATCTTCGCGAGCGGGTCAGACATGGTCGTTCATCACCAGGAATCGGCTGCCAAAAAATGTTCGCGGAGTCCGGTTTAGCAGGATGGCCCGCCGGACCCCGCGCGAACAAACATTATAGATGCGTGGCAATTGCGGCCACAAGGGGCAGGCGTAGATAATTTTGAGGTAGGTCGCTGGCATGTTGTGGCTCAGAAAGGGCGTAAGCAACGGAGAAGGATCGGCTCGCCGCCGACCCTTGGACAGGCTCAGCGGACCGTGACGTCAACGGTCTGAGACAGCGCCTTTCCCGCGACATCTTCTATGGCGAGAGTATAAGTGGTTGTTTTTGTTGGAGATACAGTGATGCAGCGGGAAATGGACGGCCAGACGGCCTGTGATTGAGGCTCGAGCTTCACGGTCTTGGCTTTCGAAACGCCGTAGCACAGCTGCGCGGATTCGCCGCGCCGAATGGACGTGGGACTTGCGTAAAAATTAAGAATGGCAAAATCATTGCCGCCGAGCTGTTCGACCGCGAGGCGGTCTTGCTCATCTTGCTTTTCGGCCCGCTGTCGAGCGGCCTGGCGTTCGAAGTTGCGGCTATCCTGCCAGCGGGAAAGCATGACAAAAACGACGGCGAGGAGGGCGGCCACGAGAACCGCTGAGGAAAAGAGCAGCGGGTTTTTAAGGCGAGACTTAGGTTCCGGAACCGGGTCAGACAGCATACGTGTGCTCCGAGAGGGCCGTGCTTCTTGCAAGAAAAATAACTTGAAAAGCGCGCGCGGCAAAGAGCTAATTGCGGTTTGTTTGCGCCAGCGGAACAAACACCTTTTTGTGAACCGGAATCACTTCGACGCGCGGGCCAACTCGCGCCAAGTGACAAGCTTGATGTTCTGCTCACTCAGCAAAGCGCTGAACTCCCGGCTGGTGAAGAAATTGAAGTCGCGCTGGCGCCAGGCTGCGCCCCAGGTGTCGCGCTCTCGAGTGGCCGCGCGCATTTCTTCGTCATCGAATGCGAGATGAATGATGAAGACAGTCACACCGGGTTGAAGATTTTTCAATGCCGTGGTGTAGAACTCCGCCCATTTTTCCGGTGGCACCCCGGGATCAATCGTAACAGTGTGATCCACGACGAGATCATCGGAGTTTAGGGAACTTTCAAGGTAAGGCCGGTCCGCGAACCAATCCCTAACCATAAACACCGGCAATTTGTATTCGTGAGCGACACGAAGAACGCTGCCGAAGAGATCCTTGCCATTGTTGAAGAGGCGGTATTGATGAGAATCAAGATGGGTAGGGCGGACACCCATGGCGTAAGCGCGCTCAATTTGCGTGCGAAGCTCAAGTTCGGCTTCCTGCGGACTGATACGGTTCGCTTCCGTCCAATCGAGATGAAAATAGCCATTTGAGTCCACCAAACTGGGAACTTTATCCTTGGAAGCAACAGGCCCCCAACGATAAAAAACGCGTTCGCTAGTCAGTGTAAGGTGAAGGCCGAAATCCGTTTCCGGGTGCGCCTTCGCATAGTCCGCCATTTCGGGAAACCAGGGGCAAGGAACCATGATACTGGCCGAGTTGACAAGCCCGGATTCGAGGCCCCTGATCGAAGCCGCGTTTACAGAATGCGTCATTCCAAGGTCATCGGCGTGCACGATCACGAGTTTCGAGTCGCGCGCGTAGCCGAGTCTTTCCGCCAAGGACTTGGGGGCAGTCTGCGCACGCGCCTCGGTACAGGTGGCGGCGAGCGTTAGAAAAATCAGACTCAAGAATTTATGCATCGTGCTGCGCAGCCCGTTAGAAACAATCAGTGTTGTGCTGCGGTCGTTGCGGGCGCCGAATTCTTCACGTAGGTATTGAGCCAGTTGTTCATCTCCCAGAACATGTGAAGCACCGATTCCCGTCCGGCATAGCCGTGCGATTCGAGCGGAAGGAGCACGAAACGGACGGTTGCCCCCTGTCCTTTCAGAGCGCTGAAAAAGCGCTCACTTTGAATGGGGAAAGTCCCGTTGTTGTTGTCGGCTTCACCGTGAATCAACAAAATAGGCGTTTTGATTTTGTCCGCATAAGAAAACGGCGACATTTTGAAATAGATCTCCGGCGCCTGCCAGTAAGTGCGATCCTCATTCTGAAAACCGAACGGAGTGAGAGAGCGATTGTAAGCGCCGCTGCGCGCGATGCCGGCCTTGAACAAATCGCTGTGCGCAAGCAGATTCGCGGTCATGAAAGCGCCATAAGAATGTCCCATCACAGCCACGCGGTTGCGATCCACAACCCCGAGACGCACGCCTTCATCAATCGCCGCCTTGGCGCTTGCCACCAGTTGTTCCACGTACGTGTCGTTCGGTTCGGCATTGCCTTCGCCGATGATGGGAATAGCCGCGTTCTCAAGAACTGCGTATCCCTGGGTCACGAACGGCACCGGCGATCCCCAATACAAAAACACAAACTCGTACGGTGATCCCGTCACTTGTCCCGCCGCGTCTTTGGTCTTGTACTCGGTCGGGTAAGCTTCCATCAAAGTCGGCAGCGGCCCATCCCCAGTCTTATAGCCCGGCGGCAAATATAGATTGGCGGAAAGCTCGACGCCATCCGCGCGCTTGTAATGCAGCACCTGCTTCTTGGGAAGCGGAGCTGTCCCATACGGATTTAGAAAAAAAGTCACCTGGTCCGCGGAGGTACTCCCGGCTTTCTGGATATAGAAATTTGGATTCTTTTCCTGCGATTCCCGAACCGTCAAAATTGTGGGCGTGCCCGGCTCCAAAATCGCCGCAGGATATTCAAAGTACGGCGCGGCGGATTGCCAGAGACGTTTCACCTCTCCGTTCGTTACATTCATTGCAGAAACAAAGGGTTTGTCGCCTTCTGGTGAAGCACCCTCACTTCGGAAGAAAACACCGCGGGCATCCGGCGTCGTCTCAAGTACCATCTTGCCCGCTGCACTGAGATGTTCAACGGGCTGGCCAGGATCCTGGTATCGATCCTCGAAGGAACCTTCGAACAATTTTACCGGCGCCGACGCAGAGGAAGGATTGAGAGCAAGAATAATGCGTTTGCGGTCTTTCCAACGTCGCTCTTCTACGAGAGCCAGATGCTCATTCCCCCAGCGCACGCGCAGAAAACGCACCGGAAGATCCGCAAGCTTGCGCGACGCGGCGTCAAACGGAGCATCGAGCACGAACAGAGAATCACGCACGGCCACATCTTTGCGCGGATCGCCACCATCACCCGCCTCCACCCAGAAAACGGTAGCGGGCGCATCGCCGCGCCAGCCGTGGTCGCGCGCACCGGCAGGAACTGCGTCATGAATATTGGGAACATTGTCTTCCAGTGGTTTGTCAGCTAGCTGTTTTGTCGTTCCAGTTTTGAGATTCACAACGGAGATGCGCTCCGGGAAAGCCTCGAATGGCAGCAAGTAAGAATAAGGATGGTGGCGCTCAAACACGAGCACATAGCCGGCATCGGGCGACGGCGTAACCTCTACGAAGACGCCTGGCTTGCCGAGAGACCGGCCAGTGCCGTCCACTCTAATCATTCGAATTTGTGAACTCGCGTAGTAATCGAAGAACTGCTCGTCCTCCGGATTCTTTAAGAGATCTTCAAATGTAGGCCCCGGTGTGAAGCGGCCAAGGTTTTCCTGAACCACCGGTCCGGTGGGAATTTCATTCCGCGTGGGAGCAGCCCCTCGATCGGCGGGGACAGTTTTGCAGACCAAGCTCTGACTATCGCTCAGCCATTCGCATGGCGAACCGAAAATTCCGTTCAGAGCAATTCCAGGCAAACGGTGAGCCTGCGCCGTCGTGACATCAATGATCCAAAGACTCAGGCCCGCATCGTCTTTTGCATCGCTAGTGTTTACAAACGAGATTTTGCTGCCGTCAGGTGACCATTCCATGAATCTGATCTTTGCCTGTGCAGGCAGACCGGAGACGGGAACTGGTTTACTGTTCGGCAGAGCTTCCAACTCCAGCGACGTGGCATAGCGCCCTCTCGTCGGTCCATCGGTCTTCGGATTGAACCGCAGACCTGCCAAACGAAGCTCCGGCTGCGAAAGGTCCGCAATCGTTGGCAGCCCAGCGAAATGTTCGATCAAGAGCCATCGTTTGTCGGCAGCGCGTCCGCGTGGGGAAACACTGACGCCCGGAGTCGGCGCAGCGTCGACCAAGTCGACGATTGCTTTGGGAGGCAGCTGATATTGGAGATTGGTTTGAGCCTGCGCCGAGGACAACGTGAGCGCGAAAAAGGGAAACCCTAAAAACAAAGAAACCTTGCGAACTGCAAAATGGACTGCCATGCGCGTCCAGCCTCCTCGCAAATCTGATCCGTTAACGATGCGCGCATTCTGGCGTTAAATTCCGCAGCGGGCAATAACAATTTGAGAAGTCAGGAAACGTCCTCAAGCGCCGTCTTAGTGTTCTGACCCGGGTACCGGACGACGACCGGGGGGAAAAGGGCTCTACTCTTGGCAGGCCAGTTACTGCGCGTCGGGTGGCTTCGCGCTGGTGTTCCCGTTGAGATAGTGGTCAAACCAGTAGAGCTGCCAGTTGAGGCTCTCGACCAGGTGCTTGGGTTCGCCGGTTCGCGTGAGGTTGTGGTTCTCGCGCGGGAAGAAAACGATCTCCGAAGGCACGCCGTAGTGCTGCAGCGCGCGGAACCATTGCTCGCCCTGCTCGATAGGCACGCGGAAGTCATTGTCCGAATGGAGGATAAGCGTCGGTGTGTGGACGTTACGCACGTACTTTAGTGGAGAGGCTTCCCAATATTGGTCGAAGTCGTCGAAGAGGATGCCCTTGAAATATTCTTCGTGGCCGTAGGAGCCGTCGCGGGTGCCCTCGTCGCTGATGAAATTCGAGATCGAGCGCAGGGTCACAGCCGCCTTGAAACGGTTGGTATGCGAAACGATCCAGTTGGTCATGTAGCCGCCATAGCTTCCGCCTGTAACGCCCAGGTCATTTGCATCAATCCAGGGATATTGTTTCAGTGCGGCGTCCACCCCCGCCATGATGTCCTGATAATCCATGCCGCCCCAATTGTTGATTTCGCCGCGCTCGAATTTTTCTCCGTAGCCAGTCGAGCCGCGCGGATTGCAAAAGAAAACAGCCCAACCCCTGGCGGCGTAAACTTGGAATTCGTGATACCAATCCACGCCAAACATCCCCTCCGGACCGCCATGAATCACCAGCACCATCGGATATTTCTTGCCAGCCTGCCAGCCAAGCGGCTTGACGAAGAAACCCTCAATCGGCCATCCATCGGTGCTCTTATACGCCAGGCGTTCGACTGGCTGAAGCTCCAGTTGCGCCCATAAGTCGCTGTTGGCATGGGTCAGTTGGCGTTCGCCGGAGCCGTCGAAGTTCGAGATATAAAGATCATCGAGATGCTGGAAATCGTTGGCGAGATAAACCATTTTTCCTGAGCTCTGATTTACGTCGAACGCGTGAATCCCCCGCGGCCCAGAAGTGACGGGAGAGAAACTGTGTGCGACTGGATCGGCACGAAAAATGTGTGTTTCGCCCTTCACACCCGCGGCGAATAGAACCGTACCTGGAGCCGCCCAGTGCAATTCCCCGGGAATCGTATCGAGATCCTTTACGGCGAGCTGCGAGGCAGTGCCGCCCGAGGAGTCCGCAATGTAAAGCTTGGGAAATTGATGGACGGCGGTTTGGCCGGTGAAGAGAATCTGCTTCCCATCGGGCGACCAGCGCGGATTTTCGTCCTCAAACGAGTGATCTGAAATCTTGGTCAGCGTCCCGCCCGTGGCCGGAATGGTCCAGACGTCGGTGTTGTGGCCGTCGTCGTAAGCTTTTCCAGTGCGATCGGAAACAAACGCAATGCGCGTGCCGTCGGGTGACCATTGCGGATCGATGTCGTTCCAATCCTGGCCCTCCGTAATCTGCTTGGCTTCCCCGCCCTGCACGCTTACGACCCACAAATGGCGGCGCTTGTCGTCAAACCAACCGGCGTCATTGAATTTATACCGGATGTGGGCGTAATGCCGCACATCGCTCTTGCGATCCGCCACTGCGACGCCATCCACCGGCCCCGAAGAGCTGACAACGACGATGCGCGAACCTTCTGGCGACCATTGGTAACTCTGCACGCCGTTCCTAAGCTTGGTTAGTGCAATCGCTTCACCACCGCCGGCGATAGACAGCAGATAAATTTGCGACTTAGGTGTTTCGCCTGCCGGCAAATCCGATGCGCGCGCGGAAAGAAACGCCATTGTCTTCCCGTCTGGACTCCAACGCGGTGAACTGGAGCTAAACCCTTCAGCGCTCAATCGGCGCGGTGCAGCCGACCCGTCGCTCGGGACAACCCAGACCGATGACTCGCGCCGGTTTTTCTTCTGGTCGATTGAAGTCAAGACGTACGCGACAACTTTCCCGTCCGGCGAAATATGCGGATCGCCGGCAAATCTGAACGAGAGATAGTCCTCCGGGGTGATGCCGCGCTTGGATTGCGCGCGCGCTGCGTACGAGCCAATGCTGCCGAAGTACAGAAAGCAAACCACAACGAACAGCGCGCAAGGTTTTCTCATAGTGACGCGGACTTTAACATAAGAATTAATGAGCACAAACGACTCCGTCCATGATGCGCTACTGCGGCAAGGGGGGCGGAGCGGCGGACATTTTGCGCGCGACGTCTTCTTCGGCCTTATCGTGGAGTTCGCGGACCTTCGCGAATTCCTTTTTGGCGGCGGCCTGATTTCCGGTGGTCTGGTAGATACGCCCAAGCCGATAGTGCGCGTCGGGCTGATCCGGATCCAATTCCACGGCGCGCTTTAGCGAGGCGATGGCTTCTTGATTGTGGCCTTGCTGGGCGAGGATAGCGCCTAGATCGAGATGCGCGATGCGGATGTCGTTGCGCGATTGTAAAGCCTGCTTGAGCAGCGGAACGGCGCCTTCGGGATCGTTCCTCTTCAGCGCTATATCTCCAAGAAACGCCAGGGCTTGCGCATGATCAGGGTCGATAGAAAGCTCGCTCTTGAACTCCGTTTCCGCGTCATCATATTGCTTCAGTTTCCAGTGCAGGTAGCCAAGACCAAAATGCACGTTTGGTCCTCGAGGTGCAGCCTTTACGGCCTCCTCGAACTCGGTAATAGCCTCCGGCGTCCTCCCCAAGCCATCCAGGGCCTCCCCGGTGAGGACGTGAGCCGCCGCGGAGCTTGGATCGCGCTGCTCGATCTGGCGGAACTCCTCAAGCGCGCAATCGAATTTTTTCGCCCAAAGACAGCTCTGCGCCAGCACTTGCCGCAACTGGACGTTGTCTGGATCGGCTTTCGCCGCCAGCGCAAGGTGCTTGGAGGCTTCTGCATACTTGCCGGCCCCGTAGTAGCTCATTCCCAGAAGCCCACGCGCCTGAAGGCTGTTTGGCTGCGACTCCAGCGCGGCGCTGAAAGGCGCTAAGGCCGCCTGAAAGCGCCCCTGCTTGAACTCCGCAAGCCCTAAATTCAATTGGATTCCCGGAAGATGGGGGTTGAGCGCGAGTGCTTTTTTGTACGCAGCAGCGGCGTCGGGATATTTTTGTTCCCGCGAATAGTCCACCCCCAAACTGGCCCAGGCAGCCGCATCACGAGGGTTGCGCTCGATGACTGCCAGCCAGACTTTCGCCGCTTCCTCGAGTTTGCCTTGCTGCTCGAGAGCTATGGCCGCCGCTGGACTGGCGGCAGCTGGTTGGGGGGCAGGGTTGGGAGATTGCGCGATGGCTAGCGCAGGCCAGACGAGCACCGCAGCAATCACCCACAGGTGCGGAGAGCATCCTGGGGGACGGTTGGTTAACATTTTGTCCCCCCTCCCCCCTTTTCTTTGTAAGTGCGGATTCTAAAGGGTTTTAAGTCCTGTATTTTTGCAAGTGCGGAATCTAAAGGAGTTACGGGTACGATTTTCGTAAGTGCGGATTCCACGACATTTACCGGTGCCACTGCTGGAGAACGCAGAAACGCTCGCTGCCCCTCTTGGCTGCTCGCGCGGAGGAGAGGAGAGGCAGGCCCGGAGTAGGCACCGCAGTCCGAACCTGAAGAGGCAGATGCCTCCGTTCGTTCGGGATGACAGACGCGGCCAGGGTGAGCCACTAAGGAAGGGGGGACGGTCGAGCGGAGGATGGCGTTAATGATCACAGGAAAAGGTAGCACGAAATTGACCGAGTGTCTATATTAGAGATATTGTCATTCGAATGACTTGTGGAAAACTCCTTTCGGATCAAGCAATCCGCTGCTTTGCCCTGGTCGCGAAGTGAGCGGCATCCCTGTCTGCCTGTCAGAGCGGCGGAAATACTCGGCCCAAAGAAAAGCCCCGCTCGCAGTGCAGGCGAGCGGGGCGGGGTGCTGCTTCCGGGGTGATTAGAAGTAAATCTTGCCGCCGAGCTGCAAGATTCGCGGGTCGAAGGCGGAAGTGACTTGGCCAAAGTTGGACGAGCCCAGGCCGTTGCTGACTTGGTTGAACTGGGTATGATTCCAAGTGTTGAAGGTTTCCAACCGCAGTTCGAGGCGGCTGCCACGGGCTTCGCTAAGGAGGAAGCTCTTGAACAGCGAGAGGTTCCAGTTGTCACGGCCAGGTCCCCGCAGAGAGTTATGACCTGCGTTGCCAAAGCTACCGACAGTTGGGGAGGCGAAGGAAGAGGTACTAAACCATTGGGCCACCGTGTGCGGGTAGGTGACAGAACCGACCAGATCGGGGCGATTCGTGGCGTTGGGCAGAGCATTGCCGCTTTGTCCGCCAGTCAGTTGGGGATTGATCGGAAGCCCAGACTCGATGGTGATGATGCCCGAGATCTCCCAACCTGCGACGGTGGATTTTACCAGCCTGCTCGCGCTGTTGCGGAGCAGCGGTATGTCGTAGATGAAGTTCACAGCTGCATTGTGGGTACGGTCATAACCGCCGGGCCCCATGTCGTAGCGCCAACCCAAATAGGGATTGGACACGTTCCCCAAGTCTCCACCGCCGTTGCCGGCTGTGGTCGGGTCGATGGTTCGCGAGAGCGTGTAGTAGGCACGCAGTTGAAGGTCGTGGCTTACCTGAGAGTTTATGTCAACCTGCAGCGCGTTATAGTGCGAGTTCGCTTCGTTGCTCGACAGGTCTATAGAGTGAAAGCCGGGGTAAGGCAGTCCGGCCGCAGTGTTATAGTTCGCACCAGCAACACCGTTGATGATGGGAATCAGAGCCGCTTGGTTCGGCAGGTTAAGTTGCTGATAGTCGTTCTGGTGCCGGTTCTGGTTTCCGACGTACGAAATCGACAAGACCGACTTGGCATTAAGGGCGTGCTGGACGCCGACGCTGTACTGGTAGCTCACGGGCAACTTATAATTGTCCAGGGCCAAGCCAGTAATGCTGGCGGGGTTAATCGGCAGAGCGGCGGCTGTGCCAGTCGCCAGCGAAAGTCTCGGGTTGTCGAACTCGACCGGGCCGGGAGTATTAACCTGCAAGCTGAAGGGGATGTTGGGGCCGGCGTTGTACATGTCGTTGCCCTGGATGCGCTCGTACATGATGCCGAACCCACCGCGGACAACGGTCTTGCCGGAGCCCGTCACGTCATAGGCAAAGCCGAGTCGAGGACCGAAGGCGGCCCATTGATTGTTGACGAGGCCTTTAGGAACGCCGGCCTGGCCTGGGATGCCGATGCCGTTCAAGTAGAGCGGAACACCAGCGAGAATGGAATTGGGGCTGGTGCCGAGGCCCTGGCTGGCGGGGTTGATAGTGCCGTCCGGATTCAGTGTAGCCTTGTCAGCCTGGTTGTAGAGCGAGGGATAGAAATTCCCCATTCGGTTGTTGGCCTCGTAGGTGTGCGGCGCGCCATCCCAGCGCAAGCCCAAGTTTAGAGTGAGGCGACGGTTCACCCGCCAGTTGTCCTGGACGTATGCGGCCCACGAAACGTTGTTCCAGAGCCCCTTATCCTGAACTGCGAGTTCCTGATAGCCCTTGGAGTCGCCGAGCAAAAAGTCGGCGAAGTCATTTCCGGTGAACGTTCCGTCAAAACCAAATCCGCCCTGTGTTTGGCCGAAGAGGTCCTGTATTTTCTTGTAGAGCGCCCAACTTCCACCCATCCTGATCTGATGCGCGCCATGAGTCCAAGAGACATCATCGCGGATTTGGTAGTCGTCCGCTTTGTTCACCCACGGCCAACTGGAGATTTCGAAATGAGTTCCCGTGCTGCCGTTGAGATCAATATTCGGAATGCGGTTCGAGTTGTTTGGACCGGTGAACAGTCTTGAATTCGTGGAAGTGTAACCGGACGGGATTGCCAAACTGCCCAAGCCGGCTCCGGCAAACGGAATGATATTGATGCGGTTGCCGTTGTAGTTGAATGCTACTTCGTTAACGAGCGTTGGGCTGATTGTATAGGTGGTGTGGACGACAGCGCTATACGAAGGATTGCCGAAGGTGTCACCGACAGTAGGAACGTTGGCGCCGCTCCACTGGCTGATCGAGTAGCCCTGGGTAACTTGTTCGGCGATGAAGTGTCCAAACAGCGAGAACTTGCTGCTGAAGTTGTGATCGATGCGAACGATTTCTTCCTTAAGGTTCGTAGGAGTAGAGGACGAGCCAAAGAACAGGTTCCCCGAAGTGGGAGCCGGGAAGATTCCGGCATTTAGCAATGCCGAGGCGTTGGCGTCGATCATGCAATTCGGGATTGTATTTCCGGGGAACGGTGACCCCTGGACAATGCCAGCAGGCAGAACTCCGCCGGGGCAATTCTTTGCGAGAACCGCGGAAGATACCTTCGCAGCCGACGGCACGTTAATGACAGTAGAACCGAAGTTGCCGCCGTAGGTGGAAGGTAGAGGCACTGGCTGTCCGTTGTTGGTGTTGCCTTGTACCAATCGACGCCATTCCATGTTGTAAAAGAAGAAGGTTTTCTTCTTGTCGGGGTTGTAGAGGTGGCCGAAGGTAACGGGGCCGCCGACGTTGAAACCGAAAACGTTAAGGCGCAATTCGGCGACGGGGTTAGGAACTGTGTTGAAGAAGTTGCGAGCGTCAAACGCATCGTTGCGATTAAATTCCCATGCGGAAGCGTGGAGCTGGTTCGTTCCAGACTTCAGGACCATGGTCATGGTTCCGGCCGAGGAAAGGCCGTAGTCCGCGCTATAGTTGGACGTGAGGGCGCGGAATTCCGCGATGGCGTCGGTAGAGGGAGCAATGCTCATGCCGCCCGCGCCGCCACGGTCGTCATCTTCGCCGCCGTCGAGCAAATAGATGTTGTGGTTCTGGCGCAAGCCGTTGAATTCGACGCCGGCGTCGCCGCCGACCGGAGTATTGACAAAGTTGTTGATCTGGCTTGAAGCGCCGGGCGTTAGCTGAGCAAGCTGATAGATACTGCGGCCGTTGACGGCGATCTGGCTCATCTGCTGGTCGGTGATGAGGTTGCTGCGCTCTCCGGAATCGGTCTGAACCTGCACAACATTGGCTTCGACCGTGACGGTTTCTTGAGCAGCGCCCAACTGCATCTGGAAATCCACGCGGATGCGGTCACCAACGGTTAGTACAATGTTTTTTTGTTCCGCGGCCTTGAACCCTTTGGCCTCGGCTTTCACCACGTAGTGGCCGATCTGAAGATCGACCGCGACGTATTGACCAGCGTCATTGGTTGGAATGGTAAGGCTCTTGCCCGTTTCCGCATTTGTCAATGTGACGGACACATTCGGGACGACTGCACCCGAAGGATCGGTAACCGTTCCAACGATCGTGGCTTGTTGCGCGAACGTGGAAGCAGAAAAACCAATCAGGGCAACGAGAAGAACAAGTAGATACCGCAAAGGAAACTGCTTAATCACAAAAACGATATTCTTAGCAGATCGCAGAAGAAACACTCATAGTTTTGCCTCCACACCCCACGGCGGTTGGAAACGCCGTTAACGTAAACGGAGCTTTTCATTCCTGTAATCCTCTTGTCAAGCACTTTTTTTGATTCGTCGCAACTGAGCCCCTGATGCTTACCCCAGGGTTTAGGAAGGATTTAGGGGCGGTGACTGAAAGAATTTCCGAAGCGAGCCTGAGAAAGCGCAACGAGAGCAGAAGAAAATGATCCAGAGAAGAGCGATTGCTTCGCAGCCGAGTTCGATTAGGATTCATCCATGACACTTCCGGGTCTGAACGAGGGAAGAACACGGCGTTTAGCGCTGGGAATCGCGGCAAGTCAGATCGTGCTGCTATCCGCGATTTTGATTCTTGCGCGTAGCTCAAGCGGCCAGCAGCCTGGAAAAAAGCAGAATGCACAGAGCGGATCAGGAATGGGAGTGGCAACAGGCGGCGCGCATCCCGCAGTGAAGGATGCGCTCTCCCGGCCAATAACGGCGGGCGGGTTTGTGGACGGGGCAACGGTCGTATTCAGCGACATCACGAAACAAGCCGGACTTGAGAAATTTCTGCATCGCTCGGGAACTCCGGAGAAACAGACGATTCTTGAAACCATCGGATCTGGTGTGGCGCTCATTGACTACGATAACGACGGTTGGCTCGACATCTATCTTTTGAACGGCTCGACGATGGGGGCGTTGAAGGGGCAGGAAGCTCCGCCGCGGGCGATGCTTTTCCACAATAATCACGACGGTACTTTTACGGACGTAACGGAGAAGGCGGGTGTGGCGAACGAGCGATGGGGCGTTGGAGTTGCGGTCGGGGACTACGACAACGACGGCTGGCCGGATATGTATGTCGCGAATTTTGGAAAAAACCGTCTTTACCACAACAACCACGACGGCACGTTCACGGACGTCGCAGAAAAGGCCGGGGTAACTGTAGGAGGCTGGTCGGCCGGACCTACCTGGGGCGACTACGATCACGACGGCTTGCTGGATTTGTTTGTACCGGGCTACGTGAAGATTGATATGGATAATCTGCCGATTGCGGGACAAGGGCGAATTCCCCCGAATTTTTGCCAGTTTCGAGGAATCGCGGTCATGTGCGGGCCGCGAGGTTTGCCGGGAGAACCCGATCATCTATTCCATAACAATGGGGACGGGACGTTCACGGACGTCAGCGTAAAGGCGGGCGTTTCCGATCCCAGCCACTACTATGGTTTGGCGGCCGCTTTTGTGGACGTGGATGATGACGGATGGGTGGATTTAGTAGTGGCAAATGATTCCACGCCCAACTATCTCTACCGCAACCAGCACAATGGGACATTTGAAGATGTAAGTTACGCTTCGGGATTCGCTTTGAGCGAAGACGGACGCGAGCAGGCATCCATGGGGATCGCGATAGGCGATTACCAGCGGAAGGGCAGAATCGATCTCTTTACTACAACGTTTTCCGATGACTACAAGACGCTCTATCGGAATGACGGCCAGGGAAATTTTTCGGATGTGACCTACCAGGCGGGCCTTGCGGGGCCGACGATTCCTTTTCTGGCGTGGGGAACTGGCTTCCTCGATTTTGACAATGATGGCTTGCTCGACCTCTTTATTGCCAACGGACACGTCTATCCGGAGGTGGACAAACAGGACTGGGGAACAACCTGGGCGGAGCGTCCGCAGCTATTCCGGAATATTGACGGGAACAAATTCCAAGAAGTTCCGCCGGCAACAGGGAGCGGATTGGCGGACGTGATTCCGGCGCGCGGCGCGGCGTTTGGAGATATTTTCAACGACGGCTCGATAGACGTGGTGATCAATAACATCGATTCCAGACCTACGCTGCTTCGAAATGTGCTGAAGAACGGGAATCATTGGCTCGGGCTGAAACTTGTTGGCGGCCCCAAGAGCCCGCGCGATGCCAACGGAGCAAAGGTGTTTCTGACGATAGGCGGCGTGCGACAGCGGGGGGACGTGTATAGCGGCGGGTCATACGCGTCCAGCTCTGATCAGCGCATTCACTTTGGATTGGGAACTGCGACGGCGGTGGATTTTGTGGAGATTTTTTGGCCGAGCGGAGCGAAACAAAAGATCACTTCACCAGGTATTGATCGCATGCTGACCGTATATGAAGCAAAGGATGCTGGCGAGAAAAGCAAATAGGAATGAAAGCCCGCCCCTGCGTCCCAAGCACTACTCGCCAGCAGAGTTTTTCAGCGGTTCGGAGCAACAGGCACATTGCTGTTCGGAATGAGTTCCACCGCGTTGCCATTCGGAAGGTAAGAGTCAGCTTCAACGGAGCCAGCGGGGCCATCGTGAGCAAACGTGGTGGACGCAAGTAAATCCACCGGAATGTTTACATCCTTGCCCGAGCCAACGCTTTTGCAGACGGTGCTCTTGGCAGGGATCGAGAGGGTAATGGATGCGGGCTGGAGAGCTTTTCCCGAGACAGGAGTGGCGTTTAATACGCCGGTGATGAGCAGGTCAGTTGTATTGGTGAAACAGTAGGATTCTTTCGGGGCGTGGACTTCCTGAGTGGCGTCGGTGGAGAAAATTTTGAAGTTGGTGAACGTGTGGCGGCGGTAGAAGCGATGGCCATTTAGTTCGACGTAGAGATCGGCAGTCTGCGGCAGCCAAAGCTGCTGATTGTGTGTGCGGAACTTGACCGAAGCGTATTCGATGGAAATATGCTCGCGCGTGAGGCGGATTTTCTCGACGGGCTTGAGCAAATCGGATTCGAGACGGACCACTTGAAACGTGCGCGCGTCAATCCACGCGCGACCGGTTAACTGAACTGGATATCGAAATCCATCGACAACATACCAGCGGAACGGGTTGAGCTGGTTTTGTTTTTCTTCGAACTGAACCAGCCACGTTGGATGTCCTTTCCACTCTCCGAGACCTTCGCAAGTGAAATGGAAGCCGGTCGCGAGCAACGGATGAAAGATGAGGCCGTGTTCGGAAAGATTTGAGGGGCTGATACCTGAAGGGAATTGTTGCGCGCGGGCGATGCCGCCGTTGCGGTATTCCTGCAATGCGAATCCGCCTTGTGAATCGTGGGAGACGGAAACAACGTAATCGAATGAGCGCACATCCGCGGCGCCGGGCACTCCCGCTGCGTTTAGCTTGTAATGTTCGACGCGCTCGAAGGCGTCGAATTTTTGCAATGTGTTCAAGAGCTGTTCCGCCCGGTGGCCGGCACCCTGCAAGACTGTTGGCAAAGAGCAAGGGACATCCACGGCGACCGCGGGGACGATCTCGTCCACGCGCGGAGGGATCACGGAGTTTCGTTCGGGAGAAGCAGCGGGGCTCGGCTCGGGATCTTCATCGGATGCAGCCGAACTTGTGGAGACAGACGGGGCGACCGGTTGAGAGGATGGCGTGTCCGCAGGCGTAAGAGCAGGTGCCACGGCGGGGGCCGAAGTGGCAGCAGGAGTTGAAGCAGCGGGTGCAGTCGCAGGTGCGGCAGCCGGGGCAGAGGATCCAGCGGCAGGAACCAGGGCAGGCGCGTCAACAGAGGTAAAATTGGAACTGATGACGGATTCTGCGGCGGGCGTCGTTGCTGGAGACGATCCAGCCGGTGCTGCGACGGGCGCCGCATCGGATGATGGACCGGGATCGCCACCTGAAGATTGCACTGCCTTCTGAACTTGCTCCTGCATTCTGCGGACGCGGTCGGCGGCGGCGCCATCCGGGGCCAGCTTGAGATAGCCCTCTGTATCGCGCAAAGCAGCGGCGAAATCATTTGTTCGAATGTGGAGGTTGTAGAGGAGCAAGTAGACCTGCGGATTGTCGGGCTTCAAATCGCGAGCTGCGGACGCGCTAGTTACAGCGTCGCTAAAGCGTTTCTGTCCGGTCAAGGAAACGGCTAGCTCGAACTGGCCCCGCCAGGACGAAGCATCCAGAGCAATCACCTTGCGGAGAAGAGGTTCGGCTTCAGGAAAACGTTTGCGCTCGTTGAACATGGAAGCGAGATCAATCATCGCCAGCGAATATTTTTCTCCGCTCAGGTCGACCGACTTTCGGAGCGAGTTTTCTGCAGCGGCCGCATCACCCATCCTGTTTTGCGCTAGACCCATCGCTGCGTATGCCTCGTAGTAGGAGGGATACTTCGCGATGGCGCGCGCAAATTCAGCAACAGCGCCCCGATAGTCCGACTTCTCAATCACCAGTTGGACGCCCTTTTGGAATGACTCCTGGGCCTTGTGGGGAATACTCAATTGGCGCTGAGAGACTGGTTTTACGGAATTGCGTGCAGCTTCGGCATTCTCAATGCGCAGGTAAATGTCTTTATATACGTGTCCCGATCCATCCGGCCGCACGAATTCGCGGAAAGTCGTGTAACCTTCGTGCTGCACCGACACATAACAATCGCCCCCGCCAATGTCATCGAACTCATACGCACCATTACCATCCGAGTACGCTTGAGCGACCGGGGAACCCAAGGAATTCTGCAGCTCTATCTTGGCGGAGCTGATCAGATGGCCAGACCCTTCCTCGCGGATATAGCCCGAGAGGGCTTTCTTCGTGCCTGTTTGCCCAAAGCATGAAGGCGAGGCCAAAAAGAGCAGAGAGAACAACACCCATGCGTACCGTCGCTGCATAAGCCACTTCCTTGCCGAGATGATAGCAGGAGGGAACGAGCATTGCCACGGGGCCATGAAGTGAAAAATTCTCCTTTGTGCGCGGTTCAGAAGGCTCTCCGGATGGCGCACGGGAACGCTGCAGCATCTCGAAATGCGTACTTCCTCGCGCCCGAAGACCCCTTCTCCTTTTTACGGCGCAAATCGTGCGAACCGATTGTTCCTTTCTTATCCTTCATTAAATCGTGTTAAGGTACGCGGGCCGTGCGTCCTACCTACAAAATTTGCTTTCCAGTGGTGGAAGTTTAGGATGGGAGTGCGGAACTGTAACATCCCACTGGTTATTTGATGGCAACCTAAAGTGCAATCTCGCGTGGCAGCGCCGGAGCAAACCAGAATAACGCGCTGCATGCGGAATCGCGGAGTGCGGTAGATGAGCAAGGGGAAACACGGAATCCACTTGATTGCCGAGATGGCGAACGTGTCTATCGGCACCGTTGATCGCGCCCTGCATGGGCGAGGAGGGATTAAGGAAGCCACCCGCAAACGCATTCTGCAAATCGCCGAGCAAATAGGTTATTCGCCGAATCTCGCGGCGCGCGCTCTTTCGGTTGCGAAGGCCCGCGTGCGAATCGGCGTATGCATTCCCAAGGAAATTCACTTTTTCTATGACCAGCTTTGGGGCGGAGTCTTGGACGAAGCGCGGCGGCTTGAGCAACTTGGAATCGAGTTTAAGCACCGCCCTGTTCAAACATTAGGAGAAGGAGACAAAGAGGTCTTCAAGGAATTGGTGGAGAGCGGCGTGGACGGAATCATTCTCACGGCGGGTAGCCCAAAGGATTTGACGCCCCTGATCAACGAAGCGGAAGAAAAAGGCTTGCGCGTGGTCTGCGTTTCCACGGATGCTCCGGAGAGCAAGCGTTCGAGCATCGTTTGCGTTGAGCCGTACTTGAACGGCTCCCTTGCTGGTGAATTAATGGGAAAGTTTGTCGCTCCTGGTTCCAAAGTGGCAGTGGTTGCCGGGATGCTCACGACCGAAGATCACCGAAAGAAAACAGACGGTTTCTCCGAAAGATTTCTGCGGCACTGCCCTGGCGGGGAAATCGTCAGCGTAGTGGAAGGACACGAGGATGAGGAAGAAAGCTTCCAAAAAACGTCCGAGCTTCTCCGTCGCTTCCCCAAGCTGGACGGACTATATGTGAACACGGTCAACTGCCTTCCGGTGTGCCGCGCGCTTGGAGAGCGGGGATTCGAGGGCAAGGTAAAGCTAATCACCACGGACCTCTTCCCAGAGATGGCTCCTTACTTTCAAAAAGGAATCATCACCGCCTCGATTTACCAGCACCCGTACAGGCAGGGCCAAATTGCCGTCCGTCTCATCACCGATAACCTCACCAACAAAGTTCACTTCCCTCCTGCCGTGCATTTAAGCCCGGGAGTTGTGATGTCCTCGAATCTGCATCTTTTCCGTGAGATCCGGCTCACCGAAGGAAAGCCCAACGAAACGACTCTCAAAAGCCCCAGCGTCTTGCAGGCGTGATTTATCGTTAGTTTCTCGCTCGATCATTCGGGCGAGGTGTGAATTTCGATGTAGTCCAGGGCCGCGTGTTCCTCACCATCGGGAATACCTTCGATGCGGATGGTGTCGCCGGGGCGAAGCGCCAGACCAACGATACGTCGCCGCGTGGAAGAATCGCCGCCTGGCCTCGTCGCCGGCAAATAATCGTCCGCGACCCATTGATCGGCTAGCCGATCGCCAACCAGCACGCGAAACTTCGACTTGCCGTTATTTTGGTCAAAGTATTCGACATCCAGCTCGTAACGGCCTGCGGCGCCATCGAAGCGAAAGGCCGCAGAACATTTTTGCGCCGGAGAAACGCACTCGATCGCCTTTCCGCTCGAAGCCGTTTCACGTGGAACAACATCGAACGAGACGTAGCCCTCTAGCTGCATCGTTTCAGCTTCAATACGAGCGGGATAGTGACCTACTCGGCCGAGTTTGTCGGGTATGCCAGAAATTTGAAAAAACCAGTTGCAGACGGCATCGCGCCAGACAATCGCATGCCCGGCCTGATATTCGAGGCGCTTCAACACTTGCTCATAACGCTCCTCATCCACGCGGCCTTTCAACGATTTCCATTGCTGCACGAGATTTGCCGCTTGCTCCGCGCCTGCATAATGCGAATCGTAGATGTGCTGGATGACTGTCTTTCCCGAATCCAAGACGTATGTGTACGGCACATGATGAAAAAAGAGCAGCAGTTCGTCCGGTGTAGTGTTCAGGGATTCGTACATCTTCGACACGGTGGCGCGGTACTGGTCCACATACCCGGTGCCCGTGGCGACCGTGCGATCCATCCCGATTCCGTCCTGGTCGGCGCGATGCCACTGTCCCCAGCCGTTTCGTTCGGAAGATTCCACTCCCGGCCCGTAATGACTTCCAAGAATGTCCGTTAGAGTGCCCGCGCCCAATGGGCCCGTGTAGCTTTCATAGATCGGCCAGGATGCGAGCAGCATGAATTTGATGGTGTGCACCACAGCTGGATCGTTCCCAAAACTGAGTCGAGTCCATTCCTCCGCAATCGTACTGGGATAAAGATCGGGATTCCACGCTAGCCTGCCGTATCCATAGAGATTAGCCATGGCTAACGGGTGGCCGAGCCAGTTGGCATCCATGCCGACATTCACCACCGCAACGAATCCACCGGTGGGGCGATGGAATGTCTTACCCGCCACAATATCCTTCACCGGCGTGGGATGCTGGCCTGCGTGCATGTCGAAGTCGAGAACTTGCTTTCCACATAGTCGGAAGAAAACACAAATGCCGCTGCTGGCCGGTATATTCCTGCGTGACTTGCAGCTCGATCGCTTCGTTTGTTTTCTCGAGGCCGCTGAAGAGGGGTGAAACCGGTTCGCGCACCTGGAAATCAATCGGTCCGTGTTTGATCTGAATAATTACGTTGTCGTCGAACTTGCCGTCGAGCGGATGGAAATTGTCATAGGCGGCCTTTGCGCGGTCGTTCTTTAGGTCGCGCCAATCGAGATGATGGTTGTAAACAAACGCGCGATAAAAAACGATTCCGTGATGAGGCGCAAGGGCGCGCGCAATCGCGTTGGCGGCATCGGCAGGCGTGCGGCCATAAGTGGCTGGACCGAGGCGGCCTTCTGAATCCGCTTTGACGACAAAGCCCGCAAAATCCGGAATTTGCTTGTAGATGTCGTCAACTTTTTTTCGCCACCATTCGGCAACGCGAGGATCTACAGGATCAAACGTATCCAGGCCGCCGATCACTTTTGGGCTACTGAGGTCCACAGAGATAGATAGCTGCACGCCCCAGGGACGAAATACATCGGCAACGCGAGCGAGCTGCGTGAGGAAAGTTTCTTCAAGAACGCGTGGGTTGGCGTTGACGTTGTTAATCGCGCATCCGTTGATTCCGACGGAAGCGAGCAAGCGGGCGTATTCACCGGCGCGCATCAAATCGGCACGGACATTTCCGTTTTCAAAAAAGATGGATGGTCCGGCGTATCCGCGCTCGATGCGGCCGTCGAGATTGTCCCACTGATCCACCCAGCGAATCGGTGCGGCGGGCTGCTGTGTTTCGTGCAACGCGGAAACGCTCTCGTTGCGCGCGATCTTGCTGAGTACTGCGAATACGCCATAGAGAACGCCGCGATCGGTATTTGCCGTAACGATGAGGCAATCAAATCCGTGAAATTTCTCCGTTGCGAGCAGGAAACCGTCTTCATGAAGATCGGCATGCTCGAAAATCCTGGGTGAGTCGGCTCGAAGCGCGGAAAGTGTGCCCAGGATGACGGCGTTCTCCTGCGGCAAGTTTTTTTCTTCGTGCAGAATTCTTCCCAACATTCCCTGGACGCCTCGAATCAGCTCGGCCTTCGCAGAATCGAGAACGGGGGAATTGCCGAGTACGACCAGATTCGGAGGCAACGCTGAATACTTTTGCGCGGCCTGCTTATCGAGGCGCGCATAGCGCAGCCACGCGTCGGCCCCCGTTTCGGCGCGCGCGCATGTCACCCCAAACGCCAGAAAAAGAAGCGCGCCGTAAACGGCTATGCGTGAGGGGAGGAAACACCGCATGGGATCGCCTGCTTCTAGTACGCCAGCAAAGCTAGTCCGCCGGCGGTTCATTCGTGGCATGACCTCGATGATCATGCAGCATCAAACCACAGATAGGTCAGTCAAACTAAGCAGAAATCCAGCGCCCTACTGAACGCCGAGCAATAAATCCACGGTCAGTTGATCCAGCCGTTCGTATGGGAGCCGCTTCTTGGCGAGCGCGTTGCGATCGAAGGTGTGCTGGAGCAGCTTCGTTGCATGCGCCTTGGAAAAGTTCTTCATTTCTGGAGCATTTGCCCCGGAAGTTTCGATCTCCCGGAGAATTTGCTGAATTTGTTTGTGCTGCTTCCAAAGGTTGGCTTTTTCCTTGAGGATGAGATAGGTCCTCATGCAGCCGCGCGCGAAATCTTTCACACCTTCATAGTCCTCGGTGCGGTAGGCGTGGGCGTCGAAGTGTCGCGGCCCCTGGTAGCCAACGTCTTCCAGAAATTTTACGACGAAAAAGGCTGACTTCAGATTGTAGGAACCGAACCGGAAATCCTGATCGTAGCAGCCGGTCATTTGGTCGTTCAGATCGAGGTGGAAGAGTTTGCCCGCGTCCCAAGCGAGAGCCAGGGCGTGCGTGCAGTTCAGGCCTGCCATGTGCTCGTGGGCGACTTCGGGATTGACTCCAAACCGGTCTGGCTGGTCGAGAGTATTGATGAAAGCCAGATAGTGGCCAGTCGTCGGGAAATAGATGTTGGCGCGCGGCTCATTGGGTTTCGCTTCGAGAGCGAATTTGTAGCCGTAGCCGCGATCCGCGGAATACAGCGCCATGTAGTTGAGCGCTTCCCGATAACGTTTGATGGCTTCGAGGGGATCGCGGCAAGCATCGGTTTCCACGCCGTCCCGGCCGCTCCATACGACGAAGATTTTTGCGCCTAGTTCCGCGCCGAGGTCCATTGCGCGCAGAACTTTCTGCAACGCATATGCGCGGACCGCAGGATCATTGGAAGTGTAAGCGCCGTCGCGGAAGACGGGATCGAAAAACGCGTTTACCGTCGCCATTGGTACCACGACATGATGGCGCTCGCAAGCCTTTTTGAAACTCGCGACGATTTGATCGCGCTCCTTGGGAGTTGCGTCAATCGGCACAAGATCGTTGTCGTGGAGATTGACTCCCCAAGCACCCACTTCCCCCAAGAGAGCGACGATGTCGTCTGGTGGGAGCACGTCCCGCACAAAATCGCCGAACGGATCGCGGCCGCGGTTTCCAACGGTCCAGAGGCCAAAGGAAAACTTATGCTCTTTCTTGGGTTCGTAAAGGCTGTGAGTGTTGCTCATTCGAGGGTTCCTCTTCGCCCGTGCTTTGCATGCACGCCGGGGACGATGAATGAAATGAATGCATGAAGAATTCTGCTGCGCGACACCGCTCCATCGAACATGGACGGCTGCCTCTGTGATTGGTTTTCCCAGGTCCCCAATCTTGTCGATTTACGGACGACTGCTTGCGGCGATACCAAATTGTTGCGATAACCGCACGGATTAAGGATTAACAGGATTTAAATATTCAAACATAAGCGCGAAAAGTTGACCGTGTACGTTAACGGCCGTGCTATAGTACCACCCGTTTTTCAGATTGCAAGTATCGGTATTTTTTCTCGGAGGTTTTGATGAAGTTCTTTTCTTCCGTCCGGCTGGCTCTGGCCGCATGTATGGCTCTCATTTTCTGCGTTCCAATATTTCTCCGCAGCCAGGCTCAAGAGGTTCCCGCCTACCGCAATCCGAAGCTGCCCATTGAGCAGCGCCTCGCCGATCTTCTTTCGCGCATGACCTTGGAAGAGAAGGTCGCTCAGCTCCAGGGAGTTTGGGAGAACCAGCAGTTCATGAAGACTCCTGAATCGCGTTTTGTGGATGACAAAGGCACGTTTCTTCCGGAGCGGGCTGCGGTGCTGCTGAAAGACGGCATGGGAGAGATGTCGCGTCCGAGCGAAGGTCGTGGGCCGCGCGAGATGGCGGAGTTCACGAACACGATGCAGAAGTGGATGAAAGAAAATACGCGGCTTGGAATTCCCGTGCTTTTTCATGATGAATGTTTGCATGGGCACGTTGCGATGAAAGGAACATCGTATCCGCAGCCGATCGGGCTGGCTTCGACCTGGGATCCGGATTTGGTGCACGACGTGTTTACCGCGACGGCGGCGGAAGCGCGGGCTCGGGGCGCGCAGGAATGTTTGGCGCCCGTGCTGGATCTAGCGCGCGATCCGCGCTGGGGACGGACGGAAGAGACATATGGCGAGGATCCGTACCTGGTGACGCGCATCGGCGTTGCGGCGATTAAAGGATTGCAGGGCGACGGACCGTTCATTGACAAGGCGCACGTGCTGGCAACGGCAAAACATTTTGCAGTGCATGGCCAGCCGGAGGGTGGAACAAACGTTGCGCCAGGAAATTATTCGGAGCGCGTCGATTCGCGAGTATTGGTTAAAGCCTTTTGAAGCTGCCGTGAAAGAAGGCCATGTGCAGAGCGTGATGGCTTCTTACAACGAAATCGACGGCATACCTTCGCACAGCAATAAACATTTGCTGGTGGATATTCTTCGGCACGAGTGGGGATTTAACGGCCTGCTGGTGTCGGACTATTTCGGGATTACGGAGTTGATCAGGATTCATCACATCGTGGGGACGAAGGAAGCTGCGGCGAAGCTTGCGTTGGATTCCGGAGTGGATATCGAGCTGCCCTTTCCGGACGCGTTTCCCAGCCTGATTCAGCAAGTGAAGGAGGGAAAAGTCGCGCAAGCGAGCATTGATCGCGCCGTGACGAATGTTTTGCGCGCGAAATTCGTGGCGGGGCTGTTTGACGATCCGTTTGTGGATGCTGCTTACGCGGAAAAAATAACGAACAACGCTGATCATCAAAAGCTTTCGCTGCAGGCCGCGCGAGAGACGATCATTCTGCTGAAAAATCAGGATCACCTGCTGCCATTGGATGCTTCGAAGTACAAACATATCGCAGTGATTGGGCCGAACGCGGCGGACGTGCATCTCGGCGGGTACAGCGACAATCCGGGGCGCGGGCGTCAGCGTTCTGCAGGGGATCAAGAATCGCGTTGGAACGGGTGCGGAAGTTTTGTATGCGGAAGGGACAAAGATCACCGAAACGCTTCCTGAATGGAATGCGGACAAAGTTGTCCTCGGTGATCCTGAGTTGAATGCGAAGCGCATTGCGGAGGCCGTAAAGATCGCGCAGAAAGCAGACGTCATTGTACTGGTTTTGGGCGACAACGAGCAGACGTCGCGCGAGGCTTGGGCGCCCGAGCACAAGGGGGACCGCGACGATCTCACTTTGCTCGGCAATCAAGACGACCTAGCCAAGGCTATGCTGGCGACTCACAAGCCGGTGGTCGCCGTTTTGTTGCATGGGCGGCCGAATGCGATCACTTATTTGGCCGAAAATGTTCCTGCGATTCTCGATGGCTGGTATCTCGGACAAGAGGGTGGCACCGCGGCGGCAGAAGTACTTTTTGGCGACTATAACCCGGGGGGCAAGTTGCCGATTACTGTGCCTAGGTCGGTGGGCCAACTCCCCGATTACTACTATCAGAAGCCTTCTGCGAAGCGCGAGTATCTCGGCAGCACGACGCAGCCGCTTTATCCGTTCGGCTGGGGATTGAGCTACTCCACGTTTAAGTATGACAATTTGCATGTGACGCCCGATTCGATCGGTCCCGAAGGAACCGTGCACGTCAACGTAAATGTGATGAACACAGGTAAGGTTCGCGGAGACGAAGTCGTACAGCTCTACATTCGCGATGAAGTCAGTTCTGTCACGCGTCCGGTCAAGGAGATGAGAGGGTTTCGCAGGATTACTCTTGATCCGGGACAGACAAAGACCGTGGATTTCTCTCTCGGCTTCGACGAGCTATCCTTCTTGAATCGGGATATGCACCGCGTCGTCGAGCCCGGGACATTCAAGATTATGGTAGGCGGGAATTCGGTCGACTTGATCGAAACGACTCTGACCGTGAACTAAAAAATAGTTTCGGCTTCGGCGCACTTCAGCGCGCAGGACAAATCGCTGGGATGTGGAGTTATTCCAGGTAAAAGACTTCTTTCATCATTGCAAATCTTTCACCAGGTTTCAGGCCAGGCACTTGCTCAAAGAGCGCGGACATTTCTTGCTGCCATTTCAGATTCGTCGGATCATGATCGAGCGCACGCCAAGCCGCATCAAAATCATCAACTTGCATGACCAAAATTAAATCCTGTTCCCGCCTGAAGATGGAATATTGCGATATTCCGACTTCTTTCAGTTTGGCCAGCAAGGCAGGCCAAACGTTTCTGTGCGCGATGTCATATTCTTGTTCTTTGCCGGCTTTTATTCGCAATCGAAACGCCACTCTAGGCATTTTGGACTCCCGAATTCATTGGATTGTGTTCCCCGTTTCGTTGACAGACATGGGGAGTTGCCGCTACAGTGCGCGACGCCCTCGCTAGGGTGGACGCAACCCATCTCTTGAACAATGCTATCCGAATTGATCGAAATGCGGAGAAGTCACGATGAGAAATCTTGAGAACAGCGCCAGAAACGTACTGAAGACATTGAAAGTCTCCTTCGCGGCAGTGTTGCTGTGCGCAACGGCCGCATCCGGACAAACGACGAAGCCTGTGGCGCTCGAATGTGAGTCGCTGTCCACGCCTCTTGGAATGGACGCCAAAGCGCCACTATTGTCGTGGAAGATCCAAGACTCGCGCACGGGCGCGCTGCAAACGGCTTACGAAATCCAGGTGGCTTCGAGCAGCTCGATTTTAGCGACGGGAAAACCGGATGTTTGGGATAGCGATCGCGTGCAATCTGGCAACTCCCTCGGAGTGAAGTATGGCGGGCCTCCTTTGGTGCCGAGCAAGCGCTACTTCTGGCGCGTCTTGGCGTGGGACCGCGACGGAAAGCAATATCCCCCGAGCGATTTCAGTTGGTGGGAGACGGGACTGCTTGAGCAGGGAAACTGGAAAGCGAAGTGGATCGGTTACGAGGAACCCGAGTTGCGGCAAGTGCGCGATGCAGGGGCAGTGTGGATCACGAATCCGGAGATGGAAGCGCCGAAGGAAGCGGACAAGACGGAACATGACTTTCGATTTCGATTCGAATTGAAGAAGACGGTACGGCGGGCGGTGTTGTATGTGACAGGGCAGGATTCGGCCAGTGCGTGGGTCAATGGAAGACAGGTGTTGCAAGCGGATCCTCTTCCGCCGTGGCGGCAAATGCCGTGGAAGACCTACGTGTTTCGCGACGTTTCGAAGGATTTACAGGGAGGAAGAAATTTACTTGCTGTTCAGATTGTGCATTACTCGCCGAACGGCGGACGCGCCCAAAGCGTTGCACAGACGCCGATGAGCGAGGTGCTGTATGTCGAAGCGACGGACGGCAGTGTGGAAACTTTCAAGAGCGGAGCACAAGGTTGGCGAGCCGCTTTGAATGCGAGCGGAAATTGGCAAGCGGCTGAATATGACGACGGAGGATGGAAGGAAGCCATTCGGTACGTTCTACCACCATCGAGCTTTGAAGCGGGAGATTTGGGAAACGCGATGCCGAACGGTGCAGTTAAGTCTTTGCGGCGCACGTTTGAGGTAACGAAGCCTGTAGCTTCCGCGCGCATTTATGCAACTGCGCTCGGCGCATACAAATTCTCGATGAACGGACGAACCGTAGGCCATGAAATTCTGGCACCGGGATGGACGGACTTCCGGCAGCGCGTCGTGTACCAGGAATATGACGTTACGGCGGACGTCAGGTCAGGGAAAAACGCGATTGCGGCACTGCTGGCTCCGGGCTGGTATTCGACGCCGCTGCAATGGTACCGGCAAGGATACAACTACGGCAAAACACCGCCCGCGCTGCGTGCGCAATTGAGGATCGAATACAAAGACGGAACTGTCGAGTGGATTTTGACGGACGAAAAATGGAAAGCGGACATCTCACCGATTTTGAGCGCGGAAATTTACGATGGAGAAACCTACGACGCTCGCAAGGTGCAAACGAACTGGGACACGGCGACATTCGACGACAGCAGGTGGAAATCCGCAGAAACGGTGCAGCCGCTGGAGCCTCAGATCGTTTGGCAATACTTTCCGCCGATTCGCGCGGAGAAAACGTTCGAGGCGAAGACCATCACGAATCCATCTCCCGGCGTTTACATCTTCGATTTCGGGCAGAATCTTTCCGGCGTCGCACGCATTCGCGCCCAAGGTCCCGCGGGTACCGACGTGAAATTGAGATTTGCGGAAGTTTTGAATCCGGACGGCACGCTTTATACGGAAAATCTGCGGACCGCGAAAGCGACCGACCACTTCATTCTTGCCGGAAAAGGGACCGAAGAGTTCGAACCCACCTTTACGTTCCACGGATTCCGCTATGTGGAAGTTTCCGGACTGAAAGCGAAGCCGCAGCTCGAGGACGTGAAAGCGATGGCCTTCCACACCGATGCTCCGTTTACCGCGAAGTTGAAGACAGGCAGCGCCATGGTCAATCAACTGTGGAGCAACATTCTTTGGGGCCAGCGCTCGAATTTTGTCGGAGTTCCTACGGATTGCCCGCAACGGGATGAACGTCTTGGATGGTCGGCCGATGCGCAAGTCTTCTGGCGCACCGCAACATACAACATGGATTTGACGGCCTTCTCCCGAAAATTCGGCGCAGATTTGCGCGGAACGCAAGTAGGGACGGATATGTATGGAATCTTCGCGCCTGGTACGTCGTCGGCGAATCCCGGATACGGGACTGGATGGAGCGATGCGGGCGTCGTCATTCCGTGGACGTCGTGGATTCAGACGGGCGACAACCAGGTGGCCGAAGAGAACTGGGCGGGAATGGAAAAATATCTCGCGGCAATTCAAGCGGCCAACTCAGATTATTTGTGGAAGAAAAACTACGGGATTCCCTTTGCGGACTGGCTTGCTCCGGAGGGCACAACTCCCGTGGATTTGATTGCGACGGCCTACTGGGCTTACGACGTGACGCTGATGAGCCAAATGGCACATGCACTTGGAAAATCAGCTGACGAACAGAAGTACAGCGAACTGTTTGACAAGATCAAAGCTGCGTTCAACCAAGCTTACGTGCGGCCCGATGGGTTCGTCGGAGGCGTGCCGCCACCGCCGGTATTTGCTTCCGGCACAGCAGCGAAGCTCAGCGACAAACCCGTCGAGACGCAAACGGGCTATGTGCTCGCTCTGCACATGAACCTTCTCCCGGAATCGCTCCGAAGCGTTGCGGCGAAGCGCCTCGTGGATCGCCTTGAAGCCAATCATTGGCGACTTGGCACGGGATTTCTCGGCACGCCCTATTTGTTGGGAGCTCTGACCGATACCGGACATGCGGACGTTGCGTATCGCCTGCTTCTCAACACCGAATATCCATCGTGGGGCTACCTCGTCGAGCATGGTGCTACCACAATGTGGGAACGCTGGAACGGTGACCAAATGCGCGGCGACCCCAGCATGAATTCCTACAATCACTATGCTTACGGCGCCGTCGCGGATTGGATCTATCGCTATGCGGCAGGAATCGATACCGTGCCAACCGATCCGGGGTTTCACACCATTCTTCTTCATCCAAATTTCGACAAGCGGCTGGGGAGTTTGGATTTTTCGTACGAGTCTTCTTACGGGACGATTCACTCTGCTTGGTCGGTCGCGGGAGACAAGGCCACGTGGAATTTAACGATCCCCGCGAACGCGAGTGGACATTTGCCGATCGGACGGGAGCAAGCACAATCTTGGAAGCTGGACGGGCAACTCTTGTCCCAGAGCGCCAAAGTTAGTGCGTTGCCTAATAGTGGCAACGGTGTGGAGTACGAACTTCCCGCCGGTAGTTACCACTTCGAAGTTACATTGCCATAGCTAGGGCGCGCAGGATTCGATGGCGCGCAAGAATCTCTGACACTTTGTTTTATCGGCTTGCGGTCGAACCCAAATAGTTTCCATAGCCGACGACAATCGTCGAGGTCACGAGGACGAGAAGACTTAAGGCGACCAAACATTTCGTGCGGAGGCCCGCGCCTTTCCATTCTTTCAACGCTATACCCCAAAGTGTGCTGAAGATAATGATGCTGGCCATGTGGAGCGTCCAACTGGAGAACTTGTAGCGGCCCATTTGCGTTTCGCCCATAGTGTAGAAGAAGAATTGAAAGTACCAGGTGGTTCCGGCGAGAGCGGAATAGAAATAGTTCGAGAGCATTGGCGCCTTCGAAGGATTCGATTCCTCCCGCCGGGCGAGTTCGGCCATTTCTTCGGCGGGAGCATCGGTTACGTTTTCGAGGATCGGCTCGGCGCTTCGAGCGAGCACCGGTCTGCGCACCTCGGAGCTGAAGTATTGGTATCCGGTGCGGTTGCGCACATTCAGAATCACGCACCAGGCAAAGTTTGTCGTGAATCCGCCGAGCAGAAGCACCACCAGAACCGGCAATCCCTGCCACAAGAGGGGCGTCCCGTGACGAAGAGTGATTTCTTTGATCGGATCGCCGGCCGCCAACCCATAGGCAAAACAAGCGCTCATTACGCCAGAGAAAGTGGCCACCAACAGGCCCTTCTTTAGGTTGAATTCTTTGATGGAGGCGCGCTTTTGTTCCTCGGACAGCTCTTTCTCTTTTGACATTCCCGCTGCACCGGCAAACAGGATTCCAAGTAGACAAATTCCGACTCCTCCAAGAATCGTCAAGCCGGACGTTGTGCCAAGAACTTCGGTTGCGAACTGGCCCCGGAAGATGGGAGGCATTAGCGTGCCAAATGCGGCGGTGTAGCCGAGCGCGACGGCCATGCCCAGCGACATCCCGAGGTAGCGCATGGTCAGGCCAAACGTGAGTCCGCCGAGACCCCAAAGCACTCCGAAAGTGTAAGACCAAAACAGGCTGCGGCTGGGCGCCTGCTGAAGAACATGGATGAGATCGCTCGTCATCCACAAGGCCAGGACCCACGGCACGATGATCCAGCTGAAAAATCCTCCCACGAGCCAGTAGGTTTCCCATGCCCAGATCTTCACGCGCCGGTACGGAACGTAAAAGCTGCCCGAAGCCAGTCCACCCAACCAATGGAAGAAAACACCGAGCAATGGATTTGCTCCCACGAAATGTCCTTTCAAAAAAAGATCAAGGCAAAATGGAACGGGCGAAACGGCGTGGCCCAGCAACAGGCGACCGTGACAAGCGGGTGACTTTAGTTCTCGCTGTGGCGGGCCGTCAACAGAAAAGCTGGATGGGCATTGAAGTAGCTGGGAGAACTTGAGGCTGAGATATACTCGGCTTCTATGAGAAACTTCCAGCCCAGAACCGGGCCGCCGCGACGTTATCACATGCCCGTGGCGCGTTCCGTCGCGGCTTCTCGCATTATTGTCGGTGCTCCTGAATGAAGATCCAAGAAAAGCTGCGTTATTTGGAGGATCGCTGGGATGAGCGCGTCGCAAGCGCGCTGGATGACGCCGAACTCCTGCGTTACCGCTCAAATATATTGGGCTCCGATCTTCGCATCACAAATTTTGGTGGTGGAAATACCAGCTCGAAGATTAGCGATGCTGATCCACTGGACGGTACCCAAAGAAACGTGTTGTGGATCAAGGGAAGTGGTGGCGACATAGGGAGTATTCAGCGAAAGGGGTTCGCGACCCTTTACTTGGAGAAACTGCTTTCTCTTGCCGGGCGCTACCGGGGCGTCGAGACCGAAGATGAGATGGTTTCGATGTACCCGCTGTGCGCTTTTGGCAATAACACGGTTGCGGCTTCGATTGATACTCCTTTGCACGCGTTTCTTCCTTTCAAACACGTCGACCACCTGCATCCGGACTGGGGCATTGCCCTAGCCGCGGCTGCAAACGGCCGCGAGAAAATGGAAGAGTTCAACCGCACCTACGGTCATAAGCTGATCTGGCTGCCCTGGCAGCGGCCTGGTTTTGAGCTGGCCATGATGTTGCGCGACGCCGTTAAACAAACGCCGGATTGCGACGGGATCGTTCTCGGCGGTCACGGCCTTTTCACCTGGGGAGAGACGCAGCGCGAGTGCTATCTGAACACCATCACGATCATTGACCAGCTTGGGCAATTTGTATTGGAACACTTGGAGCGACGGGGCGAAAAACTTTTTGGCGGGAGCCGTATCGTCACGCTTGAGAATTATCTCTCCCTCGCGCAAAAGATTTTTCCGTTTGTGCGCGGGCGTGTGTCCGCAACGCAGCGTCTCATCGGATCCTTCGGCGGGCTTCCCGAGGTTCTTCGGTTTGTGAACTCGGCAGATGCCCAGCAATTAGCGCATCTCGGAACAAGCTGCCCCGACCATTTCATTCGCACGAAAATCCGGCCGCTCTTTGTGCCCTGGAATCCACAAGTAAACTTGTCTGGATTGCGCGAGGCGTTTGACGCTGCGATCAAACTATACCGAGAAGAATACGCCGCTTACTATGCGTCATTTGCACAGGCCGACTCGCCAAAAATGCGGGACGGGAATCCCACCGTTGTACTTGTTCCTGGCATCGGAATGTTCAGCTTCGGAAAGAACAAGACGGAAGCTCGCATCACGGGCGAGTTTTATACAAACGCAATTCACGTCATGGAAGGCGCGAGCGCGTTGGGTTCGGGGACAACTCCGACCGTACTGCCGCAGGCCGGCCCAGCTGCGAAGACCGAAGCGTTCAGCGTCTACTCCAACTATGTGGCCCTGCCGCCGTCCGAAGCTTTTCGAATCGAATATTGGCAGCTTGAGGAAGCGAAAATCCGCCGTCAACCTCCGGAAAAAGAGCTGAGTCGGCAGATTTGCTTGGTTGTTGGCGGCGGAAACGGGGTAGGCCGAGAGACAGCGCTACTCGCAGCACATCGCGGAGCCCATGTCGTCGTAGCCGACAAAGATTTTGAAGCGGCGAAGGCCGTTGCAGTCGAGGCTCAAACGATTGGCGGCAAGGAAATCGCCGCCGCGCAAGCGATCGACATACGCGACAGGGAATCTATCCGGCAAGCACTTCGCGAAACCGTCGCGGCCTTCGGCGGCCTCGATATTATTGTGAACACCGCAGCGATTTTTCCTTCGTCGCCCGACGGGCAAATCAACGACGCACAGTGGGGCTTAACTTTGGATATCAACGTCACGGCCAACCATCGTCTTCTCGATGAGGCCTCGAATATACTTCGCGAACAGGATTTGACCGCCAGCGTTGTTCTGGTCAGTTCGGCAAATGCTGTCGTGCCGAAGCGTGGAAGCGAGGCCTACGACGTGAGCAAGGCGGCAGTGAACCACCTGGTTCGTGAGTTTGCGATTTCGCTCGCGCCGAAAGTGCGCGTGAATGGAATCAGCCCGGCGACTGTCGTCAAGGGCTCGACCATGTTTCCTCGCGATCGAGTCATCACCTCTCTCACCAAGTATTCGATTCCTTTCGACCAAGCGGCTTCGGATGAACAACTTCGCTCCCTGCTTGCAGAGTTCTACGCGAAGCGCACTCTGACTCACCAACCGATTGATCCCCAGGATTGCGCCGCCGCCATTCTGTTTCTCGCTGGCCCTCAGTCGCGTTGCACGACCGGTCATTTCATTCCAGTGGACGGTGGATTGACCGAAGCTTTTCTGCGGTGAGCTCTTATTTTCTTGATCGAAGATCGAATCAGCCGGAACCATGAGAAGGTCTATGGAGTTAGCGGCAAACCGAAAGGCTTTGGTTGCGATAGACCTGGGCGCGCAGAGTTGCCGTGTATCCCTCCTAAGTTGGAATCGAAACGAACCCAAGATCGAATTGATTCATCGTTTCTCCAACGCACCGGTTTCGACGGATGATGGACTGCAATGGAATATTGGAAAGATATTCGACGGGGTCATGACGGGCCTGCGCTCCTGCGCGACCCATGCTCCTGAGGGCATCGCGTCCATCGCTGTCGACGGATGGGCGGTCGACTACGTGCGGCTGGACAAGCACGGTAATCCGGTCGCCCTTCCTTTCTGTTATCGAGACCCAAGAACGGAGAAGGCGGAAAATGAAGTGCACTCCGTTCTGTCTCCATCGCGTCTCTATTCGCTGACAGGAATTCAGATCCTTAGATTGAACACGCTCTATCAGTTGTATGCCGACAAACTGGCCGGGCTTGACCCGCGTTTGCCGTGGGTGAATCTGCCTGAGTTCATTACTTACCGCCTCTCCGGCAAGCGCGTCAGCGAGTACACCAATGCGACTCATACGGGACTCGTTCAACTGGGAACTCATCATTGGTGTGACGAAATCTTTCAAGTGCTCGGCCTGGACGTGGACGCTGCTCCTCCAATTGTGCCCAGTGGCTCGACGCTAGGGCCCATCATCGGAGAACTCGCAAGTCTCCCTGCGTTCCATGAAACGCAAGTGATGGTCGCTGCCTGCCACGATACTGCTTCAGCCATCGCGGCGATTCCCGCGCTTGGTGACGATTGGGCGTTCATTAGCTCCGGAACATGGTCACTGGTCGGGACAGTTCTCGAAGCCCCATGCGTTACTGACGAAGCGCGATCCCTAAACTTCACGAATCTTGGCGGCGTCGGTGGGAAAATCTACTTTTTGAAAAATGTGAACGGAATGTGGCTGCTGCGCCAGTGTATGGATGAATGGGAACAGCGCGGCATTCGGTGGTCGCTTCAAGATTTGATCTCGCACTGCGCATCTTTGCCAGCACCTACTGCGTTGATCGACGTCGACGATCCAGTGTTGATGCTTCCAAGAAATACGATCGGCAAGATCAATGCACAGCTTGAACGACTCGGGCAGCCGAGGTTCGGCTTGGACAATGCCTCGATTCCGTCTCTCGCCAACACAATCTTCCACAGTATGGCCGCCCGCTACGCGGAAGTGCTTTCTTCGATCGGCAAAATCACAGGAAAGAAGCTGAAGCGGCTATTTATCGTGGGTGGCGGGAGTCAGAACGCTTTGCTCAATCGCCTCACGGCTGAGCGCACGGGTCTTGAGATCATTCTTGGCTCCGTGGAGAGCACAAGTATCGGGAATTTCGCCATACAGATGGCAGCCATTGAAAACGATGGGAACCAGTCCGGTGGAGTCAGAGCAGATTCGTTGGCGAAATGGGCGGAGAAGATTTCAGCAGGATCGTTGATGCCATCAAATGGTCGCGAGTCCAATTAGTGTCAACTAGATGATGTCAAACATGGACATGGAACCTAAGCATTCGAACGGAGCTTGGCTATGAACGACAAGATGGTCGAAGTTGTATGGAAGGCCCTCGACAAATTCAATATCGAGCTGCCCTCTTGGGGATTCGCCAATACCGGTACTCGCTTCGGGAAATTCATTCAAGCTGCTGCCGCGACAACGATCGAAGAAAAGTTCAGCGACGCCGCGCAGGTTCACGCCGCCACCGGAGCCTGCCCGACCCTGGCCCTTCACATTCAGTGGGATTTGCCCAACGGCTTGAAGGATGTTCCCGAAGTCCAGAAGCTGGCAAAAGGGTTCGGCGTTCGTCCTGGTTCGATCAACCCCAATATCTTCCAAGATCAGGAATACAAGTATGGCTCGCTCGGCAATCCGGATCCGGCCATTCGTCGAAGGGCGATTCGGCACATTCTCGAATGCGTCTCTATCTCCGAGGCTCTGGGCTCAAGGGACATCTCCCCGTGGTTTGCCGACGGTTCCAACTATCCAGGCACGCAAAACATCCGAAAGCGAATCGGCTATTTTGAAAAAGGCCTCCGGGAAATCCATGAGGCCTTGAAGCCCGGCCAACGGCTGCTTCTCGAATATAAGCCATTCGAGCCCGCCTTCTATCACACGGACGTAGCCGATTGGGGCATGGCGTTTCTTCTCGCGAAGCACGCTGGCCCGCAAGCGCTAGTGCTTGTTGATACCGGGCATCACTACCAGGCGCAGAATATCGAGCAGATCGTCGTGTGGCTCCTACACAAAGGAATGATGGGCGGATTTCACTTCAACGATCGGCGGTACGCCGATGATGATCTCACGCTCGGCTCAATCGACCCCTATCAGATTTTCCGAATCTTTCACGAAATCAGGATGTTCGAGTGGGAGACGCAAACCACCGCCGACATCGCCTACATGGTGGATCAAAGCCACAATCTAAAAGGAAAAATCGAGGCGATGATCCAAACCGTCTGCACGGCTCAAGAACTCTATGCCCGGGCCGCTCTCGTGGACCACGATCGCCTCGCGAAGCTCCAAGAGGAGTGCTCGCTGGTTGACGCGGAGGAAACATTGCGCGGAGCATTTTGGCAAGACGTCCGTCCGGCCATCTCGGAGTGGAGAAAATCGCGCGCCTTGCCTGAAGATCCATTGCAAGCTTTTCGGTCGAACGGCTATCTCGAGCGGGTTACGCGGGAGCGTGGCGAGAGAAATATGGATGCTTCGGCAAGTTACGCCTGATCCGGATCATCCATGCCCGTCGGAGGACGACAGATACCTCGCGCCAAAGCTGGCGCGACAAATTCCTCGGCTAGAAACACTTAAGGGGTTTCTGGCGGAGAGGGGGGGATTCGAACCCCCGGTAGGAGTTTTGGCCCCTACAACGGTTTAGCAAACCGCCGCATTCAGCCTCTCTGCCACCTCTCCGCGATTTTGGGCGGGATCCTCTCTGAGCTGACCGCAACTCCAGAGAAGTCCACCTGACGAATAGCGAAAGTATAGCATCAAACGAACCAGGAGGAGCCGCCAAAATAACGCCAAACGAGCAGCCCCTTTGTAACAAATCGCTCAAACTGACGTCATAAGATATAGGTCGTTTTGTCGCGAGGATACCCGGCAGCTCCGAGAGGAATTCTTTCCTTTAGGCTGTTTTGAATCTAGAATATAGAGGAGATTCGTGCCTGACTTGTCTCCTATTTGCATAAGTTGGGCCGAGCTGCTCCCTAGGCCGGCATCCGGGGCCAGGCGGAGAGCCCAAACCGCGCAATTCGCAGCATCCTCTGGCGAAACATTTCGACCCACTAGGGCGTATGTAATGTAGAGGACGGGCAAGCAAACGACGGAATCGTGTCCCCTCCAGGGTGGTCTGCCCAGGGGACGTTTAGAGTGACCCTTCCAGGGTGGATTAAAGAGGAATCACATGAAGACGTGGAAAAAAGTAGTCATCGGATTGGTCGCAGCCGGGGTGCTGATCGGGATTGTGGTGTTCAGCGTCAACCAGGCAAACAAGGGTGTGGTGACGGTTCAGACAGCTAAAGTGGCGAATCAAGACGATTTAGTTTCGCTCGTGACGGCGTCCGGAGAGATCAAGCCAACCACCTATACCAACGTGACCGCTCAAGGATTCGGCAGGATCACCGAAATTCTCGTCAAAGAAGGCGATCATATCAAGAAGGGCGACCGGCTTGTTGCTCCAGGAAAACGTGCAGGCCAGCGCGGACGTCCAAGCGCAGGCCGCTGCGATCCACTCTGCCGAATCCGGCGTTCAAGCCGCCGACGCGAGTTACAACGCGGCGCAGGCAGACCTCGTCTCTCAGCAGGCGAACATGGAAAAGGCCAAGCTTGATTGGGAGCGCGGGCAAGGACTTTTTAAGGATGGGTTGATACCGAAACAAGATTTCGATCAGCGAAAGTCCACGTATGACGGCGCAGCAGCGGCGGTGGATTCGGCTAAGGCTCGCGTGCAGTCGCTGAAAGCGCAACTGGCTCAGACGCGGTCGCAGGTAAATCAGAACGAGGCAATGCTCGTCCGCACAAAGGACGTGTTGTCGAAAACGACGTACACCTCGCCCATCAATGGAATCGTGAGCTACTTGCCCGAGCGCGTCGGCGACTACGTCGTGCCCGGCATTCAGAACTCCAACGGCAGTTTCTTGATGACGCTCTCGGACATGTCCGTCGTAACCGCGGAAGTCAAGGTCGACGAGACGGACATCGTCAACGTCAGGCTGGGGCAAGACGCCGACGTAACGATTGATGCCGTACCTGGAAAAGTGTTCAAGGGCAAAGTGACGGAGATTGGTTCGCAGGCGACATTGCGGAGTTCCGGCCTTGCCACAACACAGTCCACTACGAGCACGCAAGAAGCAAAAGATTTTAAGGTGGTTGTGAGACTCGATAGCCCGCCGGACAATCTGCGGCCAGGGCTTTCCACGACTGCGAAGATTAAGACTGCGGAGAAGAAGAGCGTAATTGCCATTCCGATTCAGGCGTTGGCAGTGCGCACACGCAAGGATCTCGAGGAGGCGGCCAAGAACGCCAAGGGTCAAGGCTCTTCGGGTGTTACGTTGGCGGCGCCGCCGCCGGCAGCACCTGGTGATCCCAAGAAGGACGAAGTGCAGGGCGTCTTCGTCGTGAACGGCAAGAAAGCAATCTTCCGGCCGGTGGAAACTGGAATCACCGGCGTCACCGACATCGAAGTCACGAAGGGCTTGCAAATCGGCGACGAGATCGTTGTGGGGAGTTACAAAGCGCTCAGAACGCTGAAACCAGAGGCGAGCGTGAAGGTGGATAACTCGGCGCCCAAAAAACAGGACGACCAGCAAAGCTGACGAACTCGGAGTAACGAGGGAGACTTGAATGCCCGTAGAGACAACAACCGCAGAATCGTACCGGGAAGATTTGGTCAGCTCCGGTGTCGTCATCAAGACGGAGGCCCTCACAAAAGTGTACGAAATGGGGTCGGAGCAGGTGCACGCGCTTAGCGGTGTGGACCTACAAATTCGCAAGGGCGAATACGTGGCCATCATGGGACCTTCCGGTTCGGGAAAGTCCACTCTGATGAACCTCATTGGGTGTTTGGATTCTCCAAGCGCGGGAAAATACTGGCTAGCTGGGCGTCTCGTGAGCGATTTGGACGACGACGAGCTGGCTTATATCCGGAACAAAGAGATTGGTTTCGTCTTTCAAACCTTTAATTTGTTGCCGCGCGCGACGGCACTGCACAACGTGGAACTTCCGCTGATTTATAACGGCACGCCAGCGGAAGAGCGCATCGAGAAAGCAAAAAAGGCACTGGAGCGCGTGGACTTGCTGGATCGGATGACCCACAAGCCGAACGAGCTCTCGGGTGGCCAGAGACAGCGCGTCGCGATTGCCAGGGCTCTTGTCAATTCGCCCTCGATTGTCCTGGCGGACGAGCCGACAGGGAACCTCGATTCCAAGACCGGCGAAGAGATTATGGCGCTCTTCGAGAATCTCCATCGGCAAGGCAATACGATCATCCTCGTCACGCATGAACACGACATCGCGCAGCATGCCCACCGCATTATCTTTATCCGCGATGGCAAGATCGCTTCCGACGAAGCCGTCATAAAGAAGTAGCAGACAATTCGGCTCTTTCCTTCCCTCCTCAATCGTCTAGTCTCTTGAGGTCGACGCTCGCGCGCAGAACGGGCTGGAGTGTGTCTCCGCGAAATCAAGCCAGAATCGAAAGGGCGGCATTGCTATGCAAAGAGATCGAAAACATTCGTCCAACTCAGAGGATGTGCTACGACACGCGGCTGAGAGAGCCGTGAAGTACGTGTCGGATATCGGTGAACGCCGAGTCGCACCCGCCGAGAAGGATTTACAAAACCTGGCTGAATTTCGTGAGCCATTTCCCACGTCGCCGAGCGATCCCATTCAAGTCCTAAAGAAGTTAGATGAAATCGGCTCTCCAGCGACCGTAGCGATGACGGGCCGCCGATACTTCGGCTTCGTAACTGGTGGAACTCTTCCCGCCTCTCTCGCGGCGAGTTGGCTGGCAAGTGCGTGGGATCAAAATGCGGCACTGCGAATAATGTCGCCCGTTGCGGCAGAGCTAGAAGATGTAGTGCTACGGTGGGTATGCGAGGCGCTCGGCTTGCCGGAGAAATGCGAAGGCGGGCTCGTCACCTGCGCGACGACCGCGAATTTCACTGCGCTTCTGGCGGCACGGCACGCGCTTCTTGCACGGGCAGGGTGGAACGTCGTGGATGATGGGATGTTTGAAGCGCCGCCAATCGATGTCGTGGTCGGTGACGAGGTACATGCTTCCATTCTCAAAGCACTCAGTCTTGCTGGGTTCGGGAAAAAACGTCTGACGCGTGTTGAAGTGGACGGCCAGGGGCGAATGCGTGCAGACAAACTCCCGCGCCTCGACGAGCGCACGATCCTTTGTATCCAGGCTGGCAACGTGAACACCGGAGCCTTCGATCCAGCTGCGGAAATTTGCGCGCGTGCGCACCAGCAAGGCGCTTGGGTACATGTGGATGGAGCATTTGGTTTGTGGGCAGCCGTCTCGCCAAAGTACAGGCACCTGCTCGAGGGATTCGAGCAGGCAGATTCCTGGGCCACCGACGCGCACAAATGGCCCAACGTTAATTACGACAGCGGGATCGTTCTGGTGAGAGACGGCGCTGCGCTGCGTGCCGCCCTGACGGTGACAGCCGCGTACCTTGAAGGCGGCGCGCGACGCGAACCGATGCATCACACTCCCGAGGCGTCGCGCAGAGCGCGCGGAGTGGAACTGTGGGCGGCCCTGAAGTCCTTGGGGCGTGAAGGGCTTTGCTCCTTAATCGAGAGGACATGCAAGCACGCTGAGCGATTCGCTGATGGATTCCGCAAAGCAGGCTTTGAAGTGCTCAACGATGTAGTTATCAACCAAGTGCTCGTTTCTCTTCGGCAGCGCGGAGATCACGCAAAAAGTGATTCGCGCCGTTCAAGAGGACGGCACATGCTGGTGCGGGGGAACGGTGTGGCAAGGAAAGTCTGCGATGAGAATCAGCGTCTCTTCGTGGGCGACAACGGAAGAGGATGTAGAGCTCAGCCTGGAAGCCATCGTGCGCATCGCACGCGAATGCCTCAGCTAAGAACCCTTTTGTATAAGAGTTGCATTACCCGCAGATATCAGCGGCTATGCGCGACATGAGTGGCGTCAATATCGGCGAATGTTGGAGCCGGACACAGATACGTGTGGGACAAACGGTCGTGCCAGGTCAGTGCATCCTCGTCCCACATGGCCCACAGAAAACCCATGAAAAAAGTGCCGGCGGAAAGCATGTAACCCACGCTGCGCCAAAGCATTTGCCGCGGCGCCGGAGTTTCACCGGAAAAATTGACGACGTGCAAGCCGCGCAGCATCATGCCTGGCGTTGTGCCGCCGAAAACCGTGAACAGCGCAAAATATTGCAAGTACACGATAACGAATGTCGCGACGCACACGGCCGCGCTCAACTTGCTGAGAGTGAATTGCCCGCCGAGCGAGCCAAAGAGTGTCAGGAAGCCGCCATACGCGAAAAGTAGGCAGCCTGCGTCTATCAATCCAGAAATCCGGCGTTCATCAATAGAGGCGACTGGATACAAACCAGCGCGTTCCGAATTCGTATCTGATGTGCTTGCTTGTTCGGGGCGCCGGTCCTCGACGGGAGGCAAGGAGACATCGATAACCATACGCGCTTCTTCACGCGTCGCGGCATTTCGGCCGATCGCGATCGTGAACGCGAAATCGTCATCCGCAACAGGCAGAGCCTCAGCGATAGCCACCGAAGCTTGAACGGTCGGTTGGTCTGCCGGCTCATCGAATGGGAACTGTGATTGAGCGAGATTGGGCGCTACCTTTCGCCGCCGCACACGATAGGCTTGGAGCCGCTGTGAGAGCTCGCCACGCCAGACAGGATCCGACCCGGGGCCAGTCGCGGCTTGCGCGTGGTTCCGGCCGATTTGCACATTATGCTTTTCTTGTGCACTCGGCGCGGAGTTCTCCACCTGGAAAGAAAGATCTACTGCAAGGGATGAATCACAAAAATTGCAGACGCGTACGCTCGAAGGCTGTACTGCGCCACACTGCAGACATGTTTTTGTCACCGGTCGTTTTTGCGCTGCGGACGCTTCCACTCCGGTGAGGAGGGAACGATGTGAGATTACCACGAGCGTGGGAAAGTCAAGCTAAGAATGGGACGTGGATGTGGCTAATCGTACAGTGGATCTGGTTGGCACTAAATGCGGGCAGCAGGTCGTGGTTACGAATCCAACTGCTGAGCGAACATGTCTCTGCTAAAGGCAATACGGCGCTCGAGGGTCACTGCCGCAAAATAAGTACACAGCCCGCGCTCCGACTCGGTCCAGGCAAGCAATGAAGGAACGATTCGCGCTACGGTGGCGCGCACAAAACCCAGGAGGCCGAAATAGGCGCCGATGGCTTGAATCCCGCTGCGATCTTCTGGGCGGTCTGGGCAGAGCTGCAGGAGCTGGACGACCCGGGCAAAATCATCGCCGGTCGCCGAGCTCTTAATGCCCGTGACGTCCTGCACTTCGGCGGAAAGAGGATGCTTGATCGAAGCCGCGATCAGCGAGCGGCAATAAGACACGAAGAACTGCAGCAAGAAAACCACCGAGCAGACGAGAATGATTGCGGCCATCATCGTGGTATCACCGCCAGGCGAGAAGGAGCCAGGCGAGCGTCTTCCGGTAAGCGCCAGAAGGCGTAGGCCCAAGCCAGAGGCAAGAAAGTCCCGAAAACCTGGACAAGAGGAATGAAAAATGAACTCAGCGAAGGATACAAATTCCGAAGTGCATAATTGGCGGCAAAAAGACTGAAGTAAACGCCCAGCGAAAGCACCAGCTGAACGAGCCGCGTACGAGTCTCCCGCATCTTCAGGATCGCGCCCCAGAGGATATACGTCAGAACAACCCCAACGAAGTACAGGTTCTGGGAGAGGTCCACAACGAAATGAGTCACGAGCTTTGCGGAGGATTGCAGGACGACGGCACCGGTGAATGCCGCAGTCCCCGCAAGAAGCAGCAATGTCCCCATTCTCACGTAGCGCTCAGCCTTCATTTCACTGAAAACGTGCGAGTAAAGGGTACTCAGCGCAAAGTAAAGGCAGATCGTGAGGATCGCGTCTGAGTAAAAATAAAAATACTGATATTGCCTTGAGGCGTAGCCATACTCGGTAAGAATCTTGTAACGACCAAGCTCGGAGACAATCAATCCGGCCATGTACAGATTTAGAAGGAGATAGCGGCGGAAGGCGCCTTTCTTGAGCGCGCACACCAACACGAGGGCTTCGCAGAGGAGGCCTACGAACCAAATAAAGTATTCAAAAGGACCAAGCACGTTTCTACCAATCTACGCCCTTGATCCCCGCTCCACAGAAGACTTGCTTTAAACTCCTGCGGTTACCACGCGGCCATCAATAAGGCGTTGGTGGTGCCGGTGCCGAGCCGTTTTTATACGGCGTTGGCGGTGCCGGCGCGCTGCCGTTCCTATACGGTGTCGGTGGTGCTGGTGCTGAACCGTTCGCCATGATCACAGAGCCGTCGCCGTGCGCCGTAACAATGGTTTTCAAGCCCATAGCTCCCACCAAAACGAGCATGGCGAGGAACACAACTGCGAGTTTCCTAGACATATTGCCTCCAGGGATGGAAAACACCCGGAGACACTCTATCCCTAACTACAGGGATGTCAAGTAGCTCGCGCTACGGACCTGTTCCGTATAGGTACATACCTATCCGGTCCTTTTTTTCGCTAGGCTTTCGCCTGTCGAGTCAGGACCGTTAGGTCACTACGCGATGAGGATAGGTTCTGGGACTTGCAGGGTCAACGGTACGGTAGTACTAAGAGCCGTAGGACTTAAGGATGGTCAGCTCCTCCACCAATTTGAAGAGGGCAGTGGGATTGTCAGAAGGTTCATAGATAATGCGATCCCAAACGGCCCGCATTCCGGGTTCTCTTCGGGGAGTGTCCTAATTTTGGGCAACTCAGCCGCGACATTCGAGTTTTGACGTGATTATCGCTTGCAGGTTTAACAATAACCCCCCCCCGGTTTTGCGTAAGTGCGGAGTCTACAGGAACTTAAAGTCCTTTGTTTTGATAGCACTTTTGCAAGTGTTGATTCTAAAGGTACTTAGAGTTGCACCAAAATTGTGCAAACTAAAGTGATTTTTGTAAGTGCCGTGAATTAAGAACTCAAGTCCTGAGCGCGGAGCCCAGAGAGCAAAACGCCAGCAGGGATGCTGGCGTTCCCGGATCCATATAACAATGTTACCTAATTAGCAATATAAGCTTGAACCAACTTTTTGTCAAGCAGAAAATGGAACCAAGCTTATAAAATCTGGCGGTCTATTGCGGGGTTCTGGAGCACCAAAGAATTCCGAATTAGAGCAGCACCATTCTTCGGGAATGCTTGACACATTTGCGACCGACTCCGTAGCATTGAGGATTGTCTTTGTGCCGGCGTAGCTCAGTGGTAGAGCGAGGGTCTCATAATCCCTAGGCCGTGGGTTCGATTCCCCCCGCCGGCACCACCGAATTCCGCCGCTGTCCGCCAGGGGTTCATCCAACATTCAACCGCTCCGTCAGCGGTCCCACTCTCGCGCGGGCATCTCCATCGGAGTGGAACGTATCGTTTGGACATTGCCGGCGATTGCGGCGCGGCATCTTTCATTCAAACTGGAATCTTGCATTGTCCCTGGATGAAACAAGATTCGCTGCGGTCCATGCCAGCGAACCGCTGGCCGGATAATGTATACTCTGCGCGTTCGGCGTAATCCAGTCAGACCTGGGGTATCGAATTCCAGAATCCCTTTTTGCCGGAGGTTCTTGTGGCGCTCATCCGAAGCGGAAAGATTTGCCTCGCACTGTTGGCAGCTTTGTGTTCTGTTTCTGCGGCATACGCACAGCAGCCAGATCCTGATGAGGACGGCCAATTTCGCTTCCGCTTTGTCGGTCCGCGAGTTGGAAATCGCATCGCCTCCGTCGCAGGAGTGCCCGGAGATGCGAGCACGTACTACGCGGGGGCCGCTTCCGGCGGCGTCTGGAAATCCACGGACGGCGGCAATCGTTGGACGCCCATCTTCGACAAGCAACCCGTCGCGGCCATTGGTGCTCTTGCCGTCGCGCCAACGGACCCAAGTGTTGTGTGGGCCGGAACCGGCGAGGCTTGGGTCATCCGGGATAGCGATGTAATCGGCAATGGAATCTATAAATCCACCGACGCCGGGAAGACCTGGACCAACATGGGGTTACAGGAGACTGGCCGCATTGGCCGGATTATCGTTCACCCATCGAACCCAGACATTGTTTTTGCATGCGCGCTTGGACGCGCCACGGGCCCGCAACAGGAACGCGGCGTATTCCGTACGATAGACGGCGGCCAGCACTGGGAGCGCGTTCTCTTCGCCGGAGACAACATCGGGTGCTCTGGCCTTTCCCTGGATCCACACAATCCTCGAGTGCTCTTCGCTGGAATGTGGCAACTGGAAATGCACACCTATGCCGAGTTTGGCGGCGGCCCCGGCAGCGGAGTTTACGTCTCGCGCGATGGAGGAACAAAGTGGACACGCATTGAAGAGCACGGCTTACCGCATTCACCGCTCGGCAAGATTGACGTGGCCGTTGCTCCAACAAACTCGAACCGCGTTTTCGCATTGATTCAAACCAAGGACCAGGGTTCCGTCTGGAGATCGGACGACGCTGGTTCTCATTGGAAGGCCGTCAATTACCAGAGATCTTTGATTGGCCGCGCCGGCTATTACATCCGAATCGCTGTCTCAACTGGAAATGACAACGAAGTTTTGGTGGCAAACAGCTCGTTCCACCAATCGCTGGATGGGGGACAGAATTTTCAAGAGGTCCGCTGGGGCGGAGACACTCACGATATTTGGATTGACCCTGCAAATCCCGATCGCTTTGTAATCACGGATGACGCCGGGATGATTATCACCACGGTGCACGGCCGCGGCTTTCATCGCGTCACTCTGCCGATCGGCCAGATGTATCACGTGGACGTGGACAACCAGACTCCCTACTACTTCTATAGCAACATGCAAGATGACGGGAACATGCGTGGGCCAAGCGTTCCCATCGATTCACAGGAAACGGGATGGGATCGTCACATGGGTGGCTGTGAATCCGGCTTTACGGTTCCGGATCTCGCCGATCCCAACGTCGTATGGGCAACTTGTTACGGGGATGAAGTAACTCGCTGGGATGCGCGAACCAAAGTGGCGCGCTCTGTAAGCCCCTATCTTCATACTCTTGATGCACCGCCGACCGACATCAAATACAGGTGTCACTGGACTTCACCGCTTGCGGTTGATCCGTTCGACCACAGCGTCGTCTATTACGGCTGCCAAGTCATTTTCAAAACGACGAACGGCGGTCAAAGTTGGGCGGTGACCAGTCCGGATCTCTCGACGCAGGATCCAAGTCACATCGTTTCCTCGGGCGGAATCGTCGGAGACAATTTGGGACAGTTTTACGGAGAGGTCGTGTTCTCCATCGCTCCCTCCAAAATTCAGAAAGGTCTCATTTGGGCGGGCACGAATGACGGTCAGCTCTGGTATACGAAAGACGGCGCGGCCAACTGGACGAACATCACCAAGAATATTTCTGGATTGCCTCCCTGGGGAACGATCACCAGCATTGCTCCTTCGACTTTTGATCCCGGCACCGCCTATGTCGCCGTCGATTTTCATCTGATGGATAACCGCGATCCTTTCCTTTACAAGACAACAGATTTCGGCAAGACCTGGAAACCGATCAACAGCAATTTGCCGAAGCATCCTTTGGCGTACGTGCGAACCATCGCCGAAGATCCAAACTGTGCAGGCTTGTTGTTTGCGGGTACTGGAAATGGGCTGTATTACTCGCTGGATGACGGCGGCCACTGGATGGCATTGCAGACCGGTCTTCCTCACGCACCAGTAACGTGGGCTGTCGTGCAGAAGGATTTTCACGACCTAGTGATTTCAACCTACGGTCGCGGACTCTACATTTTTGACGACATCACGCCTCTCGAGCAGCTCGCAAAGAGCCACTCGGATGCTCCCACGGTTCTTTTCGAGCCTCGCCCGGCCCGCCGATTTGTCCGCGGCGGTGCGGCAATGCTCAATTATTCGCTGAAATCAGCCCCCAAAGATCCGGTAGAAATTGAAATCCTGAATTCGGACGGCAAAACGATTCGTAAACTCAAAACGAAGGCTCATGTGGGAATGAACCGCGTGAAGTGGGATATGCACTACGAGTCGCCGCGGTTGATAGCGCTCCGCACCGCGACTTCCGATAACCCGCACATTTGGCAGGAGCCGCGTTTCCGGGACGCCGACTCTCGGCCCATAACGCACTGGGGAATTAGCCCTGCCGAAGTCGGCCCCATGGCGGCTCCCGGTAAGTATTCCGTTCGTTTGACTGTGGCAGGCCAATCCTTCACTCAGACGCTGACGGTATTACCCGATCCGCGCATTCCAACTTCGGAAGCGGACATCGAATCGTCCGTGAAGACACAGCTCCGAATCCGCGACGACATCAGCCGCGCTTCCGATACCTTCAATCAGATTGAGTGGTTGCGGAAGCAAATAGAAGTTCTCGAAACGATGCTGCGTCCTCCAAAGAAGAAAGAAAAGGAAAGGCCGCCGTTCGCCGAGCCCGACGATTTCGACGAACCAGAGCCCGCGCCCGCAGAAGATGAAGCGCAATCCAAGCGCAAGGCTGAGCTACTTAAGACCGTCGAGGAGATGGACAAAAAGTTGCAAACCATCGAGTTCAAGCTCGTTACGCCGTCGCAAATCAACAGCGACGACAAATATTTCGTTGAGGCCGATAAGGTTTATCTGAACCTGATTTGGCTCAATGCCGAGGTCGGCACGGGGGGCGGCGATGTGGCTGGAGGCGCAGACTTTGCCCCGACCGATACCGAGCTGGAGTTGCTTCAGACGATCGAAACGGAACTTACGGGAGCGCTCGCGGACTTCAAGAAGCTTGTCGAAGAAGATCTTCCTGCGTTCAACCACACTCTTTCTGAAAACAATGTCGCTGCCATAGTCGTCGCGGCCGCGGCGACTCCAAAGGACGATGGAAATTAGAGACCCCGTGTTACGGGCTCCTCGTCTTTTCGTTGACAGGCACACAACCGGTTGGGCAGCATGGCAAGCCAAGTGGCCGACTCCAGCTCCATTTCCTCTTTGCTGCCGGCGGTTGTTTATGTGAACGCCGCCGCAGGCGGCGGCCGCACTGGCTCCTATCTGCCGCGCATTCGAAACGTGTTCGAGACAGCATCGGCAAACGCGGAATTCATCTGCGTGGAAAGTGCCGCAGAACTTGAGTCAAGCGTCGTCGCCGCGATAAAAAGCGGTAAGCGGCTGCTGGTTGCTCTCGGCGGTGACGGCACATTTCAAGCCCTGGTGAACGCCGCCTACGGCTCTGATGTTGTCCTGGGCATTCTGCCAGCCGGCGGCGGAAATGATTTTGCCGCCGGCCTCCGTCTGCCAAAGGATCCGGTTGCGGCGGCCGAAGCGCTTCTTCGCGGTCAACTGAAGCGCGTGGATCTCGCGCGAGCGCGGACGGCGGACGGTCGAGTGCGTCTCTATTTAGGCGGAGGAGGATTGGGAATAGATGCAGAAGCTGCGAGGCACGCCGGCGGAGCTTTCCGTCGTCTGCCCGGCAGAACGCGCTACATTGCCTCAGCCCTGCGTGCTTTGTGCGGTTTTCGCCCCATTGGAGTGAAAGCGGAATTTCCCCGGAGTGACTTGCCCCCAATCGAAGCCAAGATTCTCCTCGCTGCCGTCCTGAATACCCCGACCTACGGCGCGGGAATAAAGCTCGCGCCCGATGCGCGCTTGGACGACGGCTGGCTAGATGCGGTGATCGTGGAAGACCTCAGTATTTTCCAAATCTTGGCATTATTGCCGCGACTGTTTAAGAGTGGCGATCTGCACACTCCGCGTGTCAAAAGTTTCCGGGTGCAGGCTGTGCGGATTACCACGGACCGGCCCACCCTATTTCACGGAGATGGCGAGATTTTGGGTCCCACACCGGTGGAGATCGAAGTAGTGCCGCAGGCGGTGCAAGTTTTGGCGCCAGCGGAAAATTGATTTCCAGTATCCCCGCCCCGTTCATTCTCAGGGCGTGTCTTTGTGGAGCACCTTACGCCGAATATCTGGCCAGAATTCTTTCAGCTCGTTAGAGAGTCCATCGTAAAGGATAAGAAACGCAAAGGTGCTGGCGTTTCGCGCTGCGGTGCGGTCCTCTGCCGGATGGTAAATGTTGGAAATTCCAGCCGCCACGGCATTGCCGAGTGATTCTGAAATGTTAAACCGATTGTTCCCGGAATCCGTGCGCGTGACGAACAGCCGATTGATCGCATGATAGGCCCGGTGCGCGAACTTGCCTTTTCCCAACTGGTAGTAGCGAGGATCTTCATGCAACAAACTTGGGAAAATAGCCGTCGTCATATACGTGCCGATACTGTTGTCGGCAAATGACGAGGTGTAGCGTTTTCCGTAGGCGCCCCAGCCCTGTCCCCAGGAGGGTGGGTCATTCTTTGCCTGTGCTATTGCGGAGAGCGCACCGTTGAACGGATAGGCAGCCCAGTCGAACACTCCCGCGGTTGCAAGTCGAAACTTCTGCCCGGATGTGAGCGGCGGAAGGTTCTTGGAGGTTTCAACCGTCCCATAGTTAGGCAGCACTTCGAAAATTCGATCGTTTACGGTGCCTGTTTCTTTCTCCAGCTTGCTCTTCCCGATCTGATCATTAGGGGTCTTTTTGTCCTGGTCTTCCTTGGCTTGTTTGGCCTTTTCCGCCGGCGACTCCGCTGGAGTGGGCGCAGGCTGCTGCTGCTGGGGTTGTTGTGCAAGCGCGGACGGAGCTAAAAACGCCAAGGCAAACAAGATTCGTAGAAACAAGCGGCTCGGCCTCCCAATTGTACAATCCACTCAGAACTCCAATTCTCTCCTGAGAGAACGGGTTTGCATAAGATGGGCTGACCGAGTATCCAGAAAGCCATACTCGCGGCTTAGATTCGCCCCTCTCCGGAATGGTTTCATCCAGATTTCATTGGACGATCGCTGTGGCGTCATTCTTTGGGGGAAGAGACCGCGCAGGCGGGGAGCTGGAGTTTCCAGTTTTCTGTGACCGAGCGCGCCATTCCGTCAATCGCGGCCGAATGCTGCCGGCCAATGGAATTCCAGCGTCAGTGCAAAGAAAACTCACCCGCGATCCGCAACGCTCAACCCTTCTTCTTTTCGATTTTCAGATTCAACGAGATGTCTTTTCGGCTGTCGTAACTCGAAACGGTGTGCGTTGCTGACTTGGCGCCATCTTTTTCCGCGTGGATTTCGTAATCCGCATTTGGGTCAAGCCCGCTGAAGCGGTACTTGCCCGTATTGTCCGTATAGGAGCTGCGCACGACATTCGTCCGCGTGTTCTTCAGGAAGACCACGCTTTCCGAAACGAGGTTTTCGGCTTTGTCCAGCACAACTCCATGGACCGTGCGGAGCTGAGCTTCGCGTTTGGCGTCCTGGGCAATGGCGGCCGCCGTCACCAATGCCAGGATTGCCGCCAGGCAAAGAAATCGTTTTGGCGCCTTCATTTCTTTTCTCCTCCTCCAGACTCCATTCGAAACACTATACGTGCTTCGCTCAAGCCTGTCTTGGCATCCAGCGCGCGAGTTTGATCGGCGAATCCCTTTGCGTGGATGATCATTTCGTAGTCCGAACCCTTCGGCACGCGCACGGCAAACTCGCCCCGTGAATTTGTATAGCCATCCCAGCGGAATTTCTTTTCCGTGTTGCGTCGAATCTTGAGCTCCACACCTGGAAACGCGTAGCCCTTGGGATCGAACACCGTCCCGGTGATTAGAAAATCGTTGGCGTGGCTGTACGTTTGTTTCTGTGGCTTTGCGGGAGCCGGCGTTTGAGGGGCGGGCGCGGCTGGTGCTGCCGGAGGCGCCGGCTCCTGCACTCGGGAATAAACGGAAACAAAGGGAACAAACATCGCTGTCATTCCCACGAGGACGATCCACCGCGGACTCTTCATAAGTCCACTCCTGTCATATTAGATGCCAGCGCTGGGGATAGGGGATGCTGGACGGGCAGGACGAAGCCGGCTACTCCTCGTCCTCTTCTTCTTCGTCTTCCTCTTCGTCTTCCGCAAGGTCGCCGTTTTCCGCGGCTTCGTCTTCATCATCATCTTCTTCTTCATCGAGTTCGTCGGAGATGAGGTTCAGATGCACGGGATGCGTCTGTGAGACCTCAAGCTCGGACTCACACTCGGGGCAACTTAGGATTTCGCCTTCTTCGACTTCGTCTTCGTCCACATCGATTTCCGTGGAACATTCAGGGCAGCGGATCACGGCTCCATCCTCCGTAGAAATGTTCGCAGGGCGGGGCCCCACAGATTGTGCCGCCGCCACCAAGGCGTATTATATACCGCGCTGTCCTAAGTCAACTCTTATGCGCGGCGCGGCTGCTTCGATTGTAAACCGCTCAGGGGCAGAATTCCTAAAGTGACTTCCTCCCGCGAATATCCCGAGCGTCCCATCGTCGGTGTTGGTGGCGTGATTATTGAAAATGGCCGCGCACTGTTGATTCGCCGCGGCAGCGAACCTCTCCGTGGCGAATGGTCGATTCCCGGCGGAACACTGGAGCTCGCGGAATCCCTGCAAGAGGGTGTCGCGCGCGAACTGCGCGAAGAAACAGGCCTCGACGTGCGCGTCCTTGAGCTCATTGAAGTCTTTGACAGGATATTTCCAGCCGAGGGCTCGCACCCTTCAGAGCAGAAGCGCCAACCCCGCTTTCATTTCGTCATTGTGGACTATTTGTGCGAGCGCATCGGCGGAGAACCGCGTGCCGGAAGCGATGTAACCGATGTGGCTTTTGCAAGTGAGAATGAGATTAGTCAGTATCACTTGACCGAAACCGCCACACGCGTTCTAAAGAAAGCCTTTGCCATGGATCTTGCGCGCGGTTCGTTCCGCTGATCCTTGCGCGTTGATCCGTGCGCTGACTCGTGAGCAATCAAGGTGCTTTTGTTATCTCAATACTTCCGTTCGAATTGGTCAACTGAAGCTGGCAGCCTCCCGCACCGATCGTCCCGTTCAGAGAGTCTCCGCCAATATTCCCCGTCGCGGTGACCGGCAATTCGGAAGAAACTCTGCCGAAGGACGTACGTGCCGTGACGTTGTAACCCACGCCTTCCGGGATGCGAACGTGTATGGATGAGAAAGACGTTTTCAGCGAAATGTCGCGGCATCCGCTTGCAGGATGAACGGCAGTCACGGAGATTGCTCCATTCTGATTGTCCACCCGAATGCGCCCACCCACGGATTCCAGCGTCACACCAGCGAAGGAAGTATTCGCACTCGCGTCGCCTTTGACATTTCTTGCGGTAACCGAACCGTTGCTGTCCTCCGCGGTCAAATTGCCGTTGATACGTTCGGCCATGATGCTGCCAAAACTGGTTTTCGCGTAGGCGTCCGCCCCGATGTCGGTGAGTGTAATCGCTCCATTTCCGGTGACGGCGCGGATCCCCTTCGGAATGTTCGATGCTTCGATGGCACCGAAGGAAGACTTGAGCGTGACGATTCCACGAATGTCGCGCACCGTAATTTTTCCATTGGATGTTTCCGCATCCAGGCTTCCATTGACGTTCTCGAGCTCAATGTTGCCGAAGGAATCGCGGATCGTCACGGAACTTCCCATCAGGGAGCTTGCTTTGACGCGCCCGTTATTGGTCGAGCAGTTTACGCGGCCCTTCACGTCAGTGAACATCACGTTCCCGAAGCTATCGCTGGCATCCAGCGATCCGCCGATCGCGGTCAGGTCTATATTTCCGTTGTTGTCGTGAACAGACAAATCACCACGAATGTTGTGGGCATCTACGCCGCCAAACGAAGTCGTGATATTCGCTGAAGTGGCACCGTCGAGCGTGATCGCTCCATTGCCTCCGGTGATCGTCGCGGCACCTTGAATATTCCGCACGGTGATGCTCCCGAAGCGGTCTTGCACATCGAGAGTTCCTTTCACGTCGGTAACCTGCACTGAGCTGTTCTTGTTGTTGACGACAGCGTTGCCGCTGGCACCCGTTAGCTCAATGCTGCCGAAAGAATTGTTCAGACGCGCCGGACCCGCATCGCGCACGGTGAGCGAGCCGTAACCATTCTCCACGTCCACGGTCCCGTGGACACGAACGACGTCAACGCCTCCGAAACTGTTGCGGATATTCAGCGGTGTATCCGTCGGCACCGCGATGTCATAGCTGACGGACCACGACGAATGCTTGCTCAGGTGAAACCATCTGTTTTCCTCGGAGGGATAAATCGTGCGCACGCTGACACCTTGCGCCGTCTGCTGCACTTCAATCTGAATTTTTTGCGCGAAAGATTCCGCTTCCTCATGCGAGCTTGCTTGCGCGCGGATGACGGCGGAAATCTTGACGTCCCGCCCGGATTCGCCGTGAACTTTAACCTCTCCGAATTTGTGCTCGACGCGAACGGACTGGCCCGCGCCCAGCGTCAATGTTTTGTCAAAATTGCGCGTGACTTCATCCTGCGCCCGGCTCCCAGCCGCCAATCCTGGCAACGCTGTAAGCAAAAGGACGGCTGCAATCCCGCACGCCAAGCGCGCGCCGTGCAAACGCTCTCTATTCCTATCCGACAAAATCAACTTCATCGCTTTTCCTCCAAAATATCTTCCAGCGTTTGCTGCTTCTCTTGATACATCGCCAGAAGTTGCTGGCGAAGATGGGCATTGGACGGGTTCATCCCGGCTTGCGCGCGAAGATCGTTGATGGCGCTATCCAGCACGAGCAGCTTCTCGCGGTAGCTCGCTTGCAGCGGAGTCGCGGGATTATCGAGCTGCAGCTTGGCGTCCGCAGCCAACTTGTCAATCGCCTGCTCGTAAGCAGCCTGCGCACGCTCCACCTCGGCAAGAGCCGGACTCTTCAGAAGCGACTGGTCGCGTGGCTCCACCAGCGTTGGGCGATGCAAATAAACCCAGCCTGCGGAAACTGTCAAGATGAGAACCAAAGCAGCCGCCGCGGCGGTTTGCCATCCCAGAGAGAGGCCGAATCCAAGTGAGAGCCAGCCCCATCGCTCTGCGCGTAGTTTTTTGGCGGTGGCTTCTTCGGTAAGCGCGCTCTCGATGCGCGGCCAAAGCGAAGGCGTATCCGAGTAGTCGCGCATTTCCTGCGCCGCGGCGCTAAGCGCATTCCAGGAACGCAGCTCTTCGGCGCAGACGGCGCAGTTCGCGCTGTGCGCCTCGAGAGCCGCCCATTCGGCGGCCGTGCCGTCCTTAAAAATCCTGTCGCGATCTTCACATGTGATGTTCATCGTCGTTCACCGTGCTCCCGCGGCACTGTTGCCGCGCGGAGGCTCAAGCACCTGGCGAAGGTTTCTCTTCGCCTGAAAGAGTGTGTTCTTCGAAGCCGTCTCCGTAATCTCCAGCATCCCGGCGATCTCCGCATGATGGAAGCCTTCGACTTCGTACAGCAAAAAAACGTCGCGCTGATGTTTCGTTAAGCCGGCCAGCGCCCGCTCCAGCGCCATCCGCAGCGAAGGGTGCGCGCCCGGTGCACGCGGCTCCGGCCGCGGCGAATCTTCGCTGTCGTCGTTGGCAACTTCTTTCTTGCGCATCCGGCTGCGCCGCGCGTCATAGCAAGTGTTGATGAGAATCCTGTACGTCCAGGTGACGAAGCTGGATTGCCCGCGAAAGCTGGCCATGCTTCGCTGCACTTTCAAAAATGTTTCCTGCACCGCATCTTCGGCGTCGATCGGGTTGCCCAGAAGGTTGCGCGCCACGTTCCTCATGCGCGCTCCATGTAGCGCATAAAGACGCTCGTATCCGCCCAGATCACCGGTCCGGCAGCGCTCCGCAAGTTCGGCGTCTTCGGAAGTTGCCGCAGTCGTTGTAGCCGGCGCCGTAGTCTCGCTGGAGCGGCCGCTCAGTTCCTCGGAAGGTTCCACTCGCTTCTCCCGTTCGCGCTGCACGGAACAGATTCTAGTCTCCCAGGGCAGCGCAAGTCCCATAGTTCCCATTCCTTGCTCCTGGGATATAGACGACGCAGAGGGGCCAAATGTCAGGGCAGGGGGATGCCCAGCCGCTTGAACACACTTACTTGCTGGGGGCTAAAGTCCTGATTGCAGAGGTGATATTTGGCGCGGAATCGAGACCGAGGTAGATCTTCTTATGTAACAAGCTGTTTTCGTGACCGATGATGAGGCGAGACTCCGGGTCGTCCTCGCTGATCAGCAGCCGAAGTCCGGAAACGTCTTTGGGCACGTCAAAGACAAGATCCTTCGTGTAGGACTCGCCGGGACGCAGTGGCTGGCTCAAAGTCGTTTGTGCGCCATTCACACGCAGCACGCTCAACTTTTCCTTCAGGATATTCTGGGAACTTGCGGCCGCTCAGATCGACGAGAACCACTCGGCGAGGATTCGGCATGAGAGGCCCGTCGCCTCGGGTCGGCGAGATCGTGTGCTCATCGAACCAAACTTTTAGGCGAACGATGACAAATTGGCCATGCGCAGAAAGCTGCAGCAATTCCGGCCCGATGACAGAGGTCGTCTGCACTCCAGCGACGGAATATCCAATGTGGCAATCAATCTCGCAAAAGTATTTCCACCCTCCCGCAGGCAGAACTCGTTCGCTGCTCGCCAGTGAAACGGCACAGAGCAGCAGAAGATAGCATCCGATGATTCCAAGGGCGCCAGCGGCGCCAATGCGCGCAAACCGCTTGGACCGCCGTGCTGCGCCGTAGAGCAAAACCAACGTGCTCACGCCCGCGGCGAAGACAGAGCCAAGAAATGCCAGCACAACGACGGGCGCCAAATGAGGCGTAATTTCAGCCATTTTTTCAGTTCCCTTCAAACAAAGCTATCCTGCAATCGCGTCGGGCAGAGCTCCGCGTGTTCGCTCGCGTCTGCCGAACTCCCTAACCGCGCCTTCGAGGTCGGCAACGCTAAAATCCGGCCAGCGTTTCTGCAAAAAAACAAATTCGGCAAACGCACATTCCCACAGAAGAAAATCAGACAAACGCTGCTCGCCCCCAGTCCGGATGAGCAGATCAACTTCCGTTGAACCGCCACGAAGAACTTCCGCGAGGACGTTCGAGAACGACTCAGGCGATAGTTCGGTGACTTTGTAGAAGCGGCAAGCGGCGCTGTAGATCGCTTCGCGTGCGGAGTAATCAATCGCCAGCCGGAGATGGAGCCTCGTGCCGTTTGCCGTGGCAGCTTCGGAATCCGCTATGGCTTGGCGCAACGTGCCGGGAATACGGTCGCGCCGTCCGATGACACTCAACCGCACACCTTCTTCGACGCAATGCGTTGTTTCTATCAGCAGGTATTCGTGCAGAAGGCGAAGAATCGCGTTGACTTCCGAGGCCGGGCGTTTCCAGTTGGCGGAGGAGAGCGCGAACAGTGTCAAGGTATGAATTCCCAGGCGCGGCGCGGCTTCGATGATACGGCGCGCGGATTCCGCACCCGCGCGGTGTCCCGCGGAGCGCGGGAGTCCACGCGAAGTGGCCCAGCGGCCATTGCCATCCGAGATGATGGCGACGTGTAATCCGGAACCCAAGACAGGTTCGGGACGCGCGGTGATCAAGTGCTGCATGGTGAGGGGTTGCATGTTTTTGCTTCTTTCTCCGCCGCCGGGAAAGTGTCACAAACTACTCTATAATGCAAAGTAAGCGCGCAAAAAAAATATATGCTTCTAGCCCTCGCGCGTTGCGCGAATCAAAGCCTCCATGTGGTTCAGGTAGCGCTCCAGCGCCCGCCTTCCCGCTGCCGCCAGCCGATACTCCGTCTTGGGCAGCCGTCCATCAAAAGACTTCGTACACACGATGTAGTCTGCTTCTTCGAGCTTGCGGGCGTGCACGCTCAAATTGCCGTCCGTCGTCTTCAGAAGCGCTTTGAGCTCATTGAAAGTCAGAGAGCGGTTCACAGCCAGCGCGCTCACAATCCCAAGCCGAATCCGTTCGTGGATCAGCCGGTCTAGATCTGGCGAAACAGCCTCGCGCGCCGATCCTCGCACAGCCGCCAACGAGGCGTCACGCTCCCGTGTGCGCTGGATCCGTTCCTGGTGTGCTGTGGATGACTTCGCCATGCAATTTCCTTTATCCCCCGTGGTGTCGCGCAATCCAAATTCCGAAGCCGATCTGCAATACGCCGAATCCCGCAGCCATGAACGCGTCGCCCCAAGCCGCGGGTGCAAAAAGCGCCCCAGTCCCGAGACTCATCAGGCAAAAACCCATAACCGGAACGATCCGCACGGAAAACGCGCCGCCCGTGACGATAGCAGTTCCATAGAGAAGCAGCCAAACGCCCGGCAGAGCGGCCGCGGCTCCGGCCGCAAACAGCGCAAACGTAAGCAAGCCGCCAACGATGATCGGAGGTGCAAAACTGAACAGAAATTTGCGGCCCGGACCAGAGAAAAGTGCCGAATTCGCACGGTGAGCTTTGGTAGCGGCCGCGGGCGCGGCAATTGCTACGGCAACAAAAGCTTCAACGAGCCAGACCGCAAGCCATGCGCGGGTTGAAGACTGACGCGCCGCCATAAAAGCGGCCGCAAGCGCCGTGATACCCATGGCCACGCCGCCCCATCCGGGCACGGCCGTGAACTCACCCGCTCGCTCCATGGTTTCGCGAATGTATTGGAGATGGTCGGCCGCACGAGCGTCGATCGGGATGGGTTCGCGCTTGGAGGAACGGAGCGGTCCGGCGGCTAACATGCAAGAAGCCTAGCGAGGAAACGCCGTTCTGTCAAGTACTTTATGATACAAAGTAGATGCGGTTCTGCGGCGCTTACGATGGCCGCGGATATCGGCCCATGAGCGAGTTCCAGCGGATCGTGAACACGTCCACAAACATTTGAATGCTGTCGCGAAGCATATTCACCTTCGTTGCGGGCGAATGCCCCCAGCGCACTGGGATTTCCACCGTCCGCAGCCCGTGATGCCGCGCCAGATACAGCAATTCGGGATCGAATCCGAACCGCTCGATGCGCTGCTGCTCGAAAAGGATTTGGCATTGTTCGCGCCGGAACGCTTTGAAACCGCACTGTGTGTCAACAAACGGCAGCCACAGGATCACCCTTACGATCGTGTTAAAGACGATACCCGCGAACTCGCGGAAACGTGTCTCGTGCACAGTGATGAGGCTGCGGTCCAGAGCCCGTGAGCCGATGGCCACATCGTAGGTCTCCAGCGCCTCGATAAGTTTTGGCGCTTCTTCGATCGGGGCGGAAAGATCCGCATCCGTGAAGAGCACAGCACGCCCGCGCGCTTCGCGCATACCATGGCGGACGCTGAATCCCTTGCCGCGATTCACGCCGTTAGAAATGACCCGCAGGCTTGGGAGTGTCTTCCGAAAGGATTCCGCGACTTCTGCCGTGCGATCTTTCGAACCATCATCGACGACCAGAATTTCCGTCTCTCTCCCCAGACTGGGCAGAAAAGCTGCAATTCGTTCGAGGGTTGCAGGAAGGCGCAGTTCTTCGTTGTAGGACGGAATGACAATCGAAAGCTCGGGAGCCGCGGAACTCATCGCGAAGGGGGTTCCTTCCATCCGTGATAGCCGATCAGGGGCACGAAGCGGCATGCTTCCAGAGTGAGCGTCTCGAAAGAATTTCCGTGCCGTTCGACGTAATGCAATTCCTGATTTTCCGCATCGCCTACTGGCAAAATCAGCCGGCCGCCATCCGCAAGCTGAGAACGAAGCGGCTCCGGGACCGCAGGCGCTGCCGCGGCGACGAGTATGGCGTCAAACGGAGCAAGTTCCGGCAGCCCCAGCGTGCCATCGCCGCAGTGGACATGAACATTCTCATACCCAAGCCGCTCAAGCCGCGCGGCGGCTGTCGCAGCAAGCTCCGAACGCGATTCAATGCTGAAAACAATTTTCGCCATGTTAGAAAGAATCGCCGCTTGATACCCGCACCCCGTCCCAATTTCCAAAACGCGCTCGCTGCCGGTGAGGTGTAGCGCGGCGGTCATCGCCGCGACAATATACGGCTGCGAAATCGTCTGGCCTTCTCCGATGGGCAAGGGCGCGTCTTCGTAAGCGCGAGCATGAAACTCCTTTGGCACAAACTCTTCGCGCCGCACCGTGGCCATAGCCGCCAGCACGCCGGGATCATTCACGCCGCGCCGGCGCAATTGCTTTTCGATCATCTCCGCGCGCTGCGCGGCAAACTCGTCTTCGCCCAAGCTCCTGAAGAGCTGCTCACCATCTGCGTTATCGCGAAACAGTTTCATCTTGATTGCGCCGTCCCCTCATCTTCCCTAAACGCGCAAATACGGTTCCCCGTTCGTCAAGCGTGCGAGAGCGCAGCCGCATGCTTTTCCCACGATCGTGTTTCGAGAATCTCTTCCATTTGTGCAATCGCCAGGTCGCACTCATCCTCGCGATTGTAGAAATGGGGCGAAAGCCGAACACCGGCTTTCGGTCTGTAATCCACGAGAATCTCTCGCGCCAGCAGCTCGCGGCACACCTCCGGTGCATGCGGGCAATCGACAGAGACGGTCCCCGCGCGCTCCGCCGGATTTTCCGGCGTGTTTACGCGCCATCCATGCGTCCTCGCGGCTTCGAAGAGCCGCGCCGTCATGTGCATGGATTTTTCGCGAATCGCGCCAATCCCGGCTTTGTTGAGTATGTCGAGCCCCGGCTGGCACGCATACAATGCGGGAATGTGCGGCGTGCCGTTCAAGTAGCGGAAGGAATCCTCGCGCGCATCGATGGTGCCCGTCTCAAACGCAAAGGGGCGCCTGTGCGCAAGCCAGCCCGCGATTGCCGGCTGCAGCTTGGCGCGCAAATCCTCCCGCACATAGAGATAACCCACGCCAGGCCCGCCGCACAGCCACTTGAGCACGCCGCCGCAGGCAAAATCCGCGCCCAGGCCGCGGACATCAATAGGAATCGTGCCCGCCGCCTGGAAAAGATCGAGGACGACGTGCGCCCCAACTCGATGCGCTTTTTCAATAATCGCTTTCGCATCCACAATGTAAGCGCTTCGAAACAACACTTGCGAGATCGGCACGAGCAGCGTTGTCTCATCGATCGCGTCAAGAAACTTGTCCAGATCGAATCGCACCGGATCGCCGCTCGGAACTAGCTCGACACGCGCCCCGTTTCTCCGCTGCTCGTGATAGAAATACTGAATCGACGGAAACTCCAGGTCCGTCAGCACCACCTTATTCCGCGGCCCGCGAAAATCAAAACACGAACTGATCACCGCCTGAATCAGCGTCACGTTTTGATGTAGCGAAATGTCACCCGCTCCCGCGCCGATCAACGAAGCGATCTTGTCGCCCACGTTGACCGCCATCTCCCACCAGCCTTCTTCCCACGCGCGCACTCCGCGCCCGCCCCACGCATCTGCGTAAGCCCGCATCTCGTCGTACACGCCGCGGGGCATGGCACCCAGCGAATTGCTGATCATATACGTCGTGCGCTCAAGGATCGGGAATTCGCCGCGCCACTTCAGCAGTTCATCCATCTTGCAAGGCTCCATCGGAAATCTTTTGGGAACGGACCTTTCTCCACACAAGGTAGCACAGCGAAATGAACACAAGCCAGGGAACTCCCGCGATCAGCGTGATGCGCAATCCAGGCACCCACCACGTCGAAAGAAGCACTGCCGTCAGGGCTGTCAGTCCGAAAACAGAGCTCCACGGCCCGCGCGGCGCAAGCCGCACCGGCGGTTTTGCCCACTTCGCGGTTCGGCGCGAAACGCAAGGTGCGTGACAAAAATCATCTGCCAAACAAAAATGCCGCCCAGAAACGCCGACCCAAGCATGTAAACGTAAGCACTGGCGTGAAACCAGTGATCCATTAAGAGTGCCGCGAACATTCCCGCACTGGACACCAGCAACGCGGCGACCGGCGTCCCGCGCTTGCTCAACCGTCCCAGCGCCGCCGGCGCATAGCCGCCGCGCGACAGTGAAAAGAGCATCCGCGCCATCAGATACAAATTGCAGTTCACGCTGGAAAGCGCCGCGGTCAGCACTACGAAATTCATCACCCCCGCCGCCCCAGGAATCCCCACAGTTTCGAACACTCGCACGAACGGGCTTTCGCCCAGCCCGACCTCGTTCCACGGCACGATTCCTACAACGACCGCAAGCCCTCCCACATAAAAAAGTCCCATCCTGCCAAGCGTCCACCGCAATGCCCTCGGCAGCGCCGTCGTCGGATCTTTCGCCTCACCAGAAGTGACCGCCACGATTTCCACTCCAAGAAAACTGAAGATCGCCATCGCCACGCCGAGGCCTACTCCTTGCCAGCCGTTCGGAAGAAATCCTCCATGCCCCGTGTAGTTCGCAACCCCAATCCGCGGGAATCCGATCCCCAGCAGCAATGCAACTCCCAAAATCAGAAATACCGCGATGGTCAGGACCTTGATCATCGCAAACCAGTATTCGAATGCGCCAAAACTCGCAACGCTCCGCGCGTTCACATAAACGAGGGCCGCCGAAAATCCCGCGATCCACATCCACGACGGCACATTTGGAAACCAGTGGCTGCAATAAATCGAAGCCGCCACAACCTCGCTGCCCGTGGCAATAACCTGTGCAAGCCAGTAGGAATACCGCATTGCAAACCCCGCCCACGGATGCACATACATTTCCGCGTACACGCCAAACGAACCTGCCACGGGATGCGCCACTGTCATTTCGCCAAGCGCCCACATCAAGCACAGTGCGATCGCTGCGGCGACCAAGAAACTAAAAATCACGCCCGGCCCCGCGAGTCGCACGGAAATGGCGCTCCCGAGGAACAAGCCCGTCCCTATCGCCCCACCGATCGCAATCATGGAGAGCTGCCGCGGCGACAGATTTCGATGCAGCCCTGCCTCACGCTCGACGATTTCAGCGTGCTCCGCAGCCCCCGGTGCCACCGCGCTCACAGCCGCTTTCTCAGTCTCCGTCATGCCGCGGCATGGTAGCAGAAACCCGCCGCGCCCGCGTCCGCGCCACCTGAACGAACGGGCAGTTAAACGAGAAGCACGCCTGTACCGCGCGAATCGCACCGCCTCACGCGGCATTTCCTACAATTTCACCAGTGGTGGAAATGATTTGAAATCTCCGCCGCGGAGGAAGTCATGAAGGCGGTTCTAGCCCTAGCGATTATTTACGTCGGAACATTTTTTCTTGCCATCCAAGGCGCATCGCAAAATCCAGTCAGTGCCGCGCCACAAAACTCAGCGGCGCAGGACCAGGCAAGCCCGGCGCATGCCAAGACCATCGATCCCGTCAAGGAAGCGGACATTCGCTCGCTGATGGAGCTCATTGGGGCGCGCGATCAGGTGCAGGACGCTGTCAGCAATTCCTCTGAACAGTACCGGGAAAAGCTCCTCGCCACCGTCCCCAACAATGACAAAGGCCAGGCGTTCGTGACCTCATTCGTCGAGAGCTATCAGAAGAAATTTGACGTGGACCAGATGACCGAGCAGCTCGTCGCCATCTACGACAAGCACCACACCGATGACGAGATCAAGACTTTGCTGCAGTTCTACGGCTCTCCGGTTGGACAGAAGGTCGCTGCGGAGATGCCCAAGATCGCGCGCGAAATCCAGGCAGCCAGCCGCACAACCGGTGCAAAGGCCGCCAAAGAAACCTTGCAGGCATTGAAAGCGCAGAATCCCGAAATCGGCCAATCCGCGCGTCTGACCAACAACGGCGCTCGCCGCTGGCAACAAGGTGCTCGCGGTCAACAACACCAACAGAGCCAGTCGCAACAAGTGGCGCAACAGCCCGATCCTCAGCAACCCTGAAGACTCGGCGGCGACACCCGTATCTACTGAAAATGTTTTTTGATTTTGATGTCAATGCCGAACGTGCCGTTCTGGTCTCGCAGCGCCACCACCGATACGTTGCGGTTAATGTTGTATTCCACCTGAATCACCTGCTGCTGTGTCGACCCCACATTCGAAACATAAGTAATCGTTAGATCCCGCGTGACCTGCTGCTCCACCGTGACTCGTGCCGCGGCGTTTTGCGACGAACCCGTCGAGCCGACCTCCGCAAGCCCCGGGTCAACGCGGAAGCGTGTAATTCCAAACAATCGTTCGACGCGCCCGCCCAATTGGCTTGAGACAGCTTCAGAGAGAATCGCCGAAGCGCCTGAAGAGGCGCTTTGTTGCGTCCCCGTTCCACCACCTCGGATGCTCGCTTCCGAGCTCGTCTGCCCCAGCGCCAGTAGCGTGATGATGTCGTTTGCAGGCAGCGGCGGATCGGAGCGATAGGCTAAGGTCAGCTTGCTCGCCGGTCCATTAAAATTCAGCGTGATTTCATATTGCTGAATCGTCGTCGTGGCTTCCACGTTCAGGACCGGATCTAGGCGGAACGGGTTCGCAAAGTTCATGTCGCCCCTCGACACCCGATACCTGTCGCCGTGAAACGTCAAGTCGCCTGAAAGAATATGAATATGCCCCAGCAAAATCGGGTGTTCCCATGTGCCCCGCACGCGAAGGTTCGCTTCTGCCTCAAGCTCCGCACCCGGCCATTCCATCCGTGCACCGGGCCCGGAGAGTGCCGCGATATCAAACTGCAAATTCCGCAAGAAGGGCGAACTCGTGGATGGCCCGGAAATGCTCCCCTTCGACGACACAAGCACGCCCGCAACCTCAAGTCCCTGCGTTAGCGTCACCCGTTCAACAACCACCTTCCCCGAAAGAACTCCAGAAGACGGTGTTCCCGTCAGTCGCAGCGACCCTCCTGCCAGCCAGCTCATTCCCTCGGGATAACGAATCCGCACGCGATCCGTGCGCACCGTTACGTCGTATCGTAGCGGACTTTCTATGTAGTTCACGCTCCCCGACAGGTGCAGCGTGCCTCCGCCCGACTCCGCTGTCACGTTTTCGAAAAATAGACGCGTGGCATCAAATACCAGATCGCCCGTGATGTTGCTCATCCCCGTCGGAAAATCCGCCACACGGGCCGACGCGCTTTCAATGTGTACTTTTCCAGTGATGCGTGGGCGGTCGAACGGCCCTTCGAAAGAAGCGTTTACCTGCGCCGGGCCGCTCGCTTCCAGCGCCGGCACAAATCCAGTGAGCAGCCGCAAGTCGAGCGCGCCATTCAGTTTCAGACCCAGCGTGCCTCGTCCTGCAAACCGCACGGCGCCCACGACAACGATGTTTGTATCCGTCCCCTTAAATGTTGCCTGATCAATTTCCAGGCTTTCCTTCAAAGCGCGCAGATGAACCGGTCCCGAATTCTCCAACTGCACATTCGCGTAGTTCAGCGCCAACTTTGAAAACTTGGCGTCCACCACGATTTTCTCCGTTTGCTCCAATTCACCGGCCACTGTAATGTCACCGTCGGCAACGCCGTGGCCGTTGAACTGCCTGATGTGCAAGGCCGTCATCAAAAACGGGTCCAGATCAATGTTTGCAATCGAAATCTTTCCGTTCAAGGCATAAGGATCAGCCAGCCCAAGCGTGATTTCTCCGGATATTCCTCCCGTAGCCATCGCCGAGCCAAGCACCAGCTTCGCGGCATGCCCGTCGGAAGCAAGACTCCCATCGAAGCTTCCGATCACATCTGTCCCAATTCGGAAATCCACTACACGGAATGTTCCATCGCTCTGCAGCGCGTGAAGCGGGCCATTCGCTTTCAGCCTGAACGTAACGACTCCTCCGACCGGTAACCTCGCCGACTGCAGCTTCTCGATATTTTCGAGGGGAAGAGAAGCTCCCACGAGATCCGCAGTGATGTTTTGATCCGCGAATCGGTACCCCGCTGTCCCCGTTACGATGCCCGCGCCTCGTCCGTTCTCCTTTCCGGGCGCGAACACGCGCAACTCGGCGTCCGCGATCCGTATTTCCCCCGGCGCGAGGTTCAGTTGGCCTCGCAGGCGATTGAACGTCACGCCATACACTTGCGCGTCCGCCAGATCGAAGAGCCCCGTAACGCCGGGCTCCGCGCGTGTCCCGTGCCCGTGCAATTGGCCGCTCAGCACGCCCTGCACGGGATACGTCAATCCCAAAAGCTTTTGAATCGTTTCGACCGAGGCTTTGTCGAAATTCACATCAGCCGTCCACTCGTTGTCCGGCAGAAAACTCCAATCGTTCAGATCGAGCGTTCCTTCAATTGCCGTATCCATCCCGCCGAATCTGACGTGGCCGTGCGAGAGCGCCAGTTGCTTCGCGGAATAAGTTAGGTCCGTTTCGAGCGAATCCAGCGCCGTCCCGTTATAGCGCACCCTCTCGCCCCGGATGTGGCCGCTAAAGGTCGAATGCCCGCCCGGCATCATGATCTTGCCGTCCCATTGCGCGCTCCCGGAGATTTCTTGGATCGCGTCCGCGGACCCCTTCTTCGCCCCTCGAATCGCGTCAATGAAATCCTTGTAGGACTCCAGCGCCCCGGTTTCGAAATGTATGTCCAGCGTGGAATCGCGCGGTGCCAGGGCGCCGGTAATCGTTCCCCGCGAGGAAGGCGTCTCGAATTCCCCAGCGCTAATCGCGAAGACATTTGAATCGTAACGGTAGTGAATTTGCCAGTCAGCAGATACCGGCACGTGGCCCGCCGCCAAAACGTCCGGCGGCGTCCATTGCATCTTTCCGCCAATTTCGAAATGCTCAAACGCGTTTGTCCACGTTTCGATCGTGTCCCCGCCGAGCAGCGCGTCCCATTCCAGCTCGTCGATCGGAAAGCCCGGATGCTCGATCGCCGGGAACACTCCCGCCAGGTGCATATCTTGGATGTGCGTGTCTGCGCGGAACTGCACGCCCGCGAACCGCAGCGTCACTTTTCCTTTCACGCTTCCGCCAAACGCTTCCGCGAGAAAATCCGGCACAACCAACCCGTCGTTATTGATGTTGTAGCTGCCCCGGCTCGTCAGTCCCGCGGCGTGAAAAATGTCGTAGGTCAGATGGATGTCGCGTCCCGCGTAGCTTCCCGCGCCCTTGTACTGGCCGTCCGCCAACGTTCCTTCTCCGCGAACATCCACGTGGCCAGTCGGAGTCGCTGGGGATCGAAACGTTTCTCGGATGTCGAGCAGCTCGACCCAGCCCCGGTAACGGAAGCTCCACTTGGGATTTGCAAAGTCGGACATCTCGGCCTGCGCATCAATGTGAGAATGTCCGACGCTCAGCACCCCTTGGTCCAGTGTGAATCCTTCGCGCCACAGCGTAAATTTCGCCGAGAGATTTGCAGGCAACGGCGCCGTCTTCGGAGCAGTGAACCGGATCGCTTGCCACTCTAGGTTTCCCAGATACAGCGGATGCTCGGCTGTCCCTCCCGCATTGATTGCGAACTGCATATCGCCGCCTTGCACCGCCAGAGGCGCTTTCGCTTCGTTGTAGAAAAGCAAACCGTTTTCGATTTGCAGTTTGCGGATGCGCAGATCGAGAAGCGATTCGCGTAGCGGCTTCTTCGAGCCGGTTGTTCCCGGCGGAGTCGGCATGTTTGTCGAGCCATCTTTCCCCACACGGATGTGTACCTCAGGCCTCTTAACAACAAGGTCGCTCAGCGATACTTTTCGTCCCCAGAAGGAATCCACCTTCAGCTCCGCTTGCACCTCCTCCGCGGACAACAAAGGCTTCGTCCCCAACGGTTCCCTTCCGTGAATCACCAATCCCTTCAGCGTCGCTCGCAGTGAAAGCCACTGGATGGAAATCGAATCCAGATCCACGTGGGCGCCTACTGCTTTTTCGAGGCGATGCACGATCCACCGCCGCAGGATTGGATTACCCGAGCCGCTTCCGAAGAAACCAATCACACACAAAATCGCGATAACCGTCAGCACCCACGGCGTGTGGATTACCCAGTTCCAGATCGGATGCCGTTTCCTGACCTTCATTTCGCTCCGTCTTCGAGAAACTTTTGAACGTGCAGCCGGGCGCGGCTCTCTTTCAGCCAGCGGTCCGCTTGTTCGATGATGTCGCTTTGCACCAAAGCTTCCTGGATGATGTCGCGCGCGGCATCCAGCGTGGGCGGCTCCTGGCCCCGCGCCTTGGCTCTTGGAACAACGGCATTCTGATAGAAATCAGTAACCGCCTTTTCATCAATCTGCGCCGACGGCCGGAATCTCGAATCGAGGTAGTTGCTCAAGTAAAGTTGCGCCGCAACCATCGTTCGCATTTCCGCGTCGCTCAGCCCGCTCTTCTTCTTTCGCGCTTCGTATTCCTCAGGAGATCCAAACGATTTCACCACTCGCGACACTTCGCGCTCGATTTCCGCATCCTTAGGTTCAGGAAAGCGTGATAGCCCCGCTTCAGAGCGTACAATCCACTGATCGATCAGCCGGTCCAGGATCGCGCCCTCGCTTTCGGATTTTCCGTCCACCAGTTCCTGATAACTCTCTAATTCCCGCAAGTCGCTCAGCAGAATGATGTCGTTCTCCACCCTTGCGACGATCCGGTCCACAACTTTTTGCGCCTTCGCAAATGAAGCTGTAGCCAGCACAAAAAACATCGCGCAACATCCGACAATCCATCCCCATCGCATTAAAAAGTCGACCCCAAATTGAAGAAAATCTGCAGCCTCGGCAGCTGTGTCCCCTTAAAACAGGCCGGAGTCACTGGCGCGCCCGTCGTGCTGCTCACGCACGGCACCACGAAAAATGGCCGGTTGATCTGGTAACCCAAATCGATTCGAATCGGCCCCACCGGCGTCGCATAGCGGATACCGAACCCGACCGTATGTGCGAAATAATTCAGCTCGTTCGTGCAGTTCGAAATACATAGCGTGGGATTCGTCGCGCTCGCCGGCTGGGTGGGATCCTGCAGCACGAAAACCGGCTTCGGTGAATATGGGCGAAACGTGACACGATCCAGCCGGCTATAAACATTTCCCCCGTCGTAAAACAACGCTCCGCCGAGCTGCGTGCCGATGAATGGCAACCGCATCGGAAAACGAAATTCCTGGTTGAAGACCAGCATGGCTTGGCCCCCGACGGGAAAGCCCGTGCAAGGATCACGCGGCCCGGCTTGATTCAGCGCAAATCCTCGCAGGGACGTTCCCCCTCCTCCGAAAAACCGTTCCGGCAGTGGAATAATCTCCGGGGTTGGCCCAGGCGCCACCGTCGTACCAGTGCACTGTGTCGCTGTCGGCGGCGGAAACGTTAGCGACTCCGTCTTGGCGAACGGCTCAAGAATTCCTATCCGTACCGAACGTGCAAAGCTGAACCGCCTTTTGATCGGATGGTACGTCGAATTCTGAAAGAAGAACCGCAGAAAGCTCGCGCTTGAACCGATGTTCGTGCTTGCGATGTTGAAATCCGCGCTATTGAAACTTCCTTTGCTCGCATCCGCGGGATTGTCTCTCGCGTCTCGCAGCCACGTCACTCCAAACTCAGACACCAGCGTCGGCTGTTCGAAGAGCGGTATCTCCTCCGCCGCAATGTGCGTGTTTAGATTCGAAACCAGCACCTTTCGAAACGCATAGCGGTAAAGCACCGTCGTGAACGGCGTCGGCTGGTCCGTCAACTGCACAGATCCTTCGTACCGCATTTCCGTGAACGTGTTGATATCTTGCGTCTTTTCCGTGTATGCCGTCGCCTGCGTGCTGTAGTGCGAATTTCCGAAAGTGTTGGGGATGGAATACCCCAGCAGCGCGCGGTCTTCGATCGTGCTGCCTCGCAGTTTCAGCGAAAGCGAATCCGCTCGCCCCGTCAGGTTCACCTTGGTCAGCTCAAAAATCCCGCGCGGCGCGGCCTGCACCTGCCCGCCCGTTGGATCTGTCGTGCTCGCAAGGCGCTGCACTTCAAACCCTCCACCGTAAGCCATCGTGTACCGCTTCGCTTCCTCCACCAAAACGACGATGTCTTTGTCAGGGTCTGATCCGTCGGGATTCTGCGGCTCGATCGTCACGCGGTTGAATATGCCCAGGTTGTACAATCGGCGCTGCGATTCAACGACGTCCCCCTCGCGCAGCGGCGCGCCCTGCTTCACTCGAATCTCTCTCTGAATCACCTTTGGCCGCGTCCGGCTATACCCGCTCAGCAGAATTCGCCGCACACGCGTCTGCGGACCTTCGGTAATATGGTAGACCAGCCGCACAGGTGCCGCCTGCACCGCTTCCGGCTTCGAACTTTTTTCCTTCTCTTCCTCTTTCTCCTTCTTCTGGTTCTTCTCGCCGCCGTTCGCGGCTTCGGTTTTTGTTACCTCGCTCGCGGTTGTACCCTTTTCTCCCGTAACGCGATCCGCCGTTGACGTAAAACTCGCCTCCGGAAATCCTTCGTTAAAATACAGCGCCAGAATATTGTCCCGGTCCGTCGCCACGTTGAAATCAGAGTATGGCTGTCCTGGCGTGGACCCGATCACCCCCAGCAGCTCTTCTTCCTTGAAAGCGTGGATGCCTTCGATCCGAATCGACGCCACTCGCGTCTGCTCGCCTTCCTGAATCGAAAATCGGATAAGAATGTCCCCTTCCTTCCCCTTGTAGTTGTCCAGGATCTGTCCATCCACCTTGGCATCCAGGAACCCGTTCGCGTCATACAGTCCATGCATCGAGTCCGCGTCCGAATCAATCAGCCGCCGGCTGAATCGCCCGCGCGATCCGAATGCCGCGCCGTAAACTTGCAGCCGGCTCCGCAGCAATTCGGAGCCAAAGTAATGATTCCCGGTGAGTTCAATCCCTACGAGCCTGTGCCGGGTGCCCCTCTCGATGTGATACGTGATCAGCTCTTCCGTCCCCTTCGATTTCTGCTCCTTGCCCTGCACTTCCTTCGTTTCCGTCGTGTAATTCACCTGCGCGTCAAAATACCCATCGCGCTCCAGCCGCTCGCGAACATTCCGTTTTCCTTCTTCTAGGAGGTCCGCATCTACCGCGCCTTCTTGGTAGACGGGGATCAGCTTCTTCAAATCGCCCTTGGAAAATTTCGCCCCCGTCACCGCCACTGCCACCTGTGGGCCTTCCGTGACCTCCAGCTCCAGCGGAACCGTATTCTTCGCCGCGTTGTACTCGCCGCGGCGTACTGTCGCCCGCGCGCTCAGCCGTCCCTTCTTCACCAGAAATTTTCGGATCCGGTCGGTCCCGCGTTGTATCCGTGCGGTCGTCACCGGTTGCCCTGCCTTCATTTTCAATCGAGAGAGAAGTTCCGTGTCGTGGTACGCCGTGCCGTTCTGCAATTGCACGGACTCCACGCGCGCCCGCGGCCCGGGTTTTACATGCACCAATATGTCCATCTGATGTGTGGCGGGGTACGGCACATTGTCCGCGGAAATCTGGGCCGTATACAGGCCCTCTTCCTTCAACACATCGCGCAGACGCTCGAGCCCTTCATCCACGTCTTCTTGCCGGAACGGCTTACCCAGCGCAAGCTGCATGGCCGCAGCCGCCGAGGCATCTGTGGGTGGCGGCGTCAGTCCCTCGATCAATACCCTGTTGAAGAAAAGATTTTCGCGAACCACGAAATCCAGCCGCACTCCGCTGCCCACGGCAGTCGTGACGGCCCTCAAATCCGAGTAGTTACCTGTCCCGTATAGCGCGCGAATGCTCTTCGCAATCTGCTCTCGATCCAGCGGTTTCCCGACCTCAACCGCGATTCCCCCCGGCGATTCCGAAAGCACGCGCCCATCTTCCGTAACGATTCGCACCGCAACGACCGGAACTTCCGCAGCTTGCGTCTGAGCGTTTGCCTCCGCCTGCGCTTGTCCATAACTCTTCGCCGCTCCCAAAAGCAGCGCGAAAACGGCAATGCTCCGCAACCCTTTGCCCCATCTCAAATTCATGCCCACTATGCTCAGACGAAGGTTAGCACAAGGCCGTTGCCCGTCCCGCCGTCTCTAGCGTTATGATGAATTAAGAGAGACGATGACCTTCTCCGCCTCTTCGGGTTTGCATTTGCTCGATTCCATCAAAGAAAAGTACTCGCGTCAGATGCTCTTCGCCGGTATCGGCGAAGAGGGCCAGCAGCGACTGCTCGCCTCCAGCGCCGTCATTGTAGGTTGCGGCGCGATCGGCGCGGCTGCCGCCGGTCTCCTCGTGCGCGCCGGAGTCGGCCGCGTTCGAATTGTCGACCGCGATTTCGTCGAGCCCTCCAACCTCCAGCGCCAGACTCTCTTCGACGAAGACGACGCTCGCGCCGCCCTCCCCAAATCCGTCGCCGCCGAGCGCAAACTCCGCGCCATCAACGCCACCATCTCCGTCGAAGGCATCGTTGCCGACGTAAGCCCGCGCAACGCCGCAGATCTCCTCGCCGGCTTCGACCTAATCCTCGATGGCACCGACAACTTCGAGACCCGCTTCCTCATCAACGACTTTGCCGTCCAGTCCGCTCGCCCCTGGATTTACGCCGCCGCCGTCGCCAGTTACGGCGTCACCATGACCGTTCGCCCCGGCCTCACTCCCTGCCTGGCCTGCCTCCTCGAATCATCAGCGAACGGCCACGGCCTCGAAGAAACCTGCGACACCGTCGGCGTCCTCGGTCCCATCGTCAATCTCATCGCCTCGCTAGAAGTCGCCGAAGCCCTCAAGCTTCTCGCCGGCCGCGAAGAATCCCTGCACAACCGCCTGATCTCCTGCGACGTTTGGAGCGGCCATTTCCAGTCCGTCCGCGTCGCCCAAAACCCAACCTGCCGCGCCTGCGCCCGCCGCGAATTCTCCTATCTTGACGGCCAAGCCCAGCCGCACATCACCCTTTGCGGCCGCGACTCCGTGCAAATTCATGCACGCGGCCGAACCCTCGATCTGGGAGCATTGCGAGGCAGGCTTGCGGCCACCGTCTCCGATGTACGCCACAATGAATTCCTACTCTGTTTTCGCGTGGAACCCTATCAAATGACCGTCTTCGCCGACGGCCGCGCCATCCTCAAAGGCACAAAAGATCCCGCCGTAGCGCGTTCCCTCTACGCCCGTTACATCGGTTCCTGATTCTCTTCGTTAATTTTTCTCGGTGGGAGTGGTGCGGTTCCAGCTTCAGCGATTCTGCCCAGTCCGCCCGAACGAACTCCGCATATTCGACCGGTCCAGGTTTTCCCGCAGGTTCATCAGCGTAAGGAAGGTGCTCAAAATTCTCGCTTTCAAATCATCGGTCAGGTGCAGCCCGCTCGTCGCCACACGCGCCAGCCGCTCCCCGCTCTCCGTGATGAATTTCATGATTTCTCGCTGCCGCTCGTGCGGAGCGTTCCCTAGCGCCGTCTCGCGCCTCATCTCCGCGCAGCTTCCTTCGATGGATAGCGTGAAATGCAGCACGCAAACTTGCTGCTCCGCCAGGGCTGGCGGCGAGTCGTTCTTGCATCCCGTTACTTTGCACGGTGTAGCCATTGGGCGCAATCTGAGGCTGACAAGCTAGGTAACCACTCCTCGCCCCGAAAATCCAGCCCCCTTCCGTCGAAGGTTCCCAATCCTGCATAGCCTCTTCCCGCACCCCGTATCCCTCCCGCTAATCCCACCCAGCCGCTAGTCAGCCGATTTCCTCTGAAAAATAGATTGCCACCATGCAAAAACAATTGTATAAAAATGCAGGACTCTGTATATTTGTACAACTCATGAGCGCCGGTAAAACATTTCGCCACGGCCAGATACTCAGGCTCGTCAGCGGTCAGCCCATCGTCAGCCAGGAAGAGCTTCGCCGCCGTCTCGCCCAGCAGAAGATGCGCGTCACTCAAGCCACTCTTTCCCGCGACCTCCAGGAGCTCCGCCTCGTCAAGACTCAGGAGGGCTACAAGCCCGAAACCGTTCTTCCCGAGGACAACGGCGTACTCCCTCTGCCACCGCTCGCTCGTGCCCTTCGCGAATTCCTCTTGGACATTCGCCCCGCGGAGAATTTGCTCGTTCTCAAAACCCCTCCCAGTGGCGCCCAGCCTCTCGCCGCCGCCGTGGACGCCTCAAAGTTTCCTGAAATCGCCGGCACCATAGCTGGCGATGACACCGTCCTCATCATCACGCCCAACAAACGAACTCGCGAATCCCTCCAAAAAAAGATCGAAGCGCTGGTGAAATGAGAGATCCTCGCCAAGTCGCCGTCGTAGGTGTCAACGGATACACCGGCCTTGAGCTCGCCGGCATCCTCCTGCGCCATCCCGCTGTCGCTTCCACCACCTTCTATGTTCGCGAAACGCGTGGCGCCAATTGCCTCGCCGAACTTTTCCCCCAATTCCGCGGCCGGGGACAGGCTCCTCTCCGTCCTCTTTCACTTGACACCATTACGTCCTCCCATGCGGGAACCGCTTTTCTCGCCACGCCTCACGAAGTCTCCGCCGAACTCGCTCCCGCTCTTCTCGAAGCCGGCTTGCGCGTCGTTGATTTAAGCGGCGCTTTCCGTTTTCGCGAGTCCGAGACCTTCACCTCCTGGTACAAGCTTCCCGCGCCCCACGCCGCCAGCCTCGGCGAAGCGGTCTACGGCCTTCCCGAACTCTATTTCCAGCGAAATCGCAAAGGCCCGCCTCGTCGCCAATCCCGGCTGCTACGCCACGAGCGTCATCCTCGCCCTCCGCCCGCTCGCCGAAGCCGGTTTCATTGCCGCAGACCAGAACGTCGTCTGCGATTGCAAATCCGGTGCCAGCGGCGCTGGCAAAGATCCCCGCCGTGATCTGCAATTCGTCGAAGTGGACGAAAACTTCAAAGCCTATAATCTTTTCTCTCACCGCCACACTCCCGAAATTCTCGAGCACACCGGCCTCGCTGAATCACAGCTCATTTTTTCAACGCATCTGCTGCCTCTCGCTCGCGGCATTCTCTCCACCATTTACGTCACACTCTCTGCGCAGCAATCGCCCGACGCCATCGAATCCCTCTATCGCAAGTTCTACGCCGGGCGGCCCATGGTCCGCATCTGGCCCGCGGGCGCTCTGCCCGAGCTGCAGCACGTCGCGCACACGAATTTCTGTGACATCGGTTTTGCCTTGGACAAATCCGGGCAGCGTCTGATCGTCGTCTCCTGCCTCGACAATCTTGGCAAAGGCGCCGCCGGCCAGGCCGTTCAGAATTTCAATCACATCTTGGGCATCGAGGAGAAGACCGCACTTCAATGAAAACCGTCATCAAGTTCGCTGGTGCTTTGCTCGAAGACGAAGCCACGATGCGCTCGCTGGCACGCCAGGTCGCAACCCTCGCCCTCGAGGGCCATGAAATTCTCGTTGTCCATGGCGGCGGCCGCGCTTTCACCGAAGCCCTCAAGCGCATGGGCATCGAAAGTAAATTTGTCTCCGGCCTTCGCGTCACCGACCGCGAGACGCGCGATGCGGCCGTCATGGTCTTCGCCGGGCTGCTGAACAAGCGCCTCGCCGCCGCAATCTCCGCCGAAGGCTATCCCGCAATTGGTATCTCCGCCGCCGATGCGCAATGTTTTCTGGCTGAGCCAATGTCCCACGGCGAAATACCAGGCACCCTCGGCTTTGTCGGCTATCTCACTGGCTTGAACAATGCCTTCATCGAATCGCTCTGGCGCGAACGGCTCGTTCCCGTCGCCCCTTGCCTCGGCCTCGGTTCCGACAACGAGCTTTACAACATCAATGCCGACCACATGGCCGCCGCCTGCGCTGAATTTCTCGAAGCCGATCAGCTCATCTATCTCACCGATGTCGCCGGTGTTCTCGACGGCGAAAAAGTTCTCTCCGCCATCACTTGCGAAGAGATCGAACGCCTAGTCCAGTGCCGCGTCGTCTCCGGCGGCATGATTCTCAAACTCGAAGCCGCCAAGCGCGCCCTTGAAGGCCGCGTTCGTGAAGTCCGCATCGTCGGCGGCTCCGCGCCTGACGCGCTTCTCCTGGCGTTTCACTCGGCAGAACTCAGCTCCGGTGACCACGCCTCGGCCATTCCGGGCACCCGCGTTCTCCGTGAGCCCCAATCCAGCGCCCGTGCGGCTCTTTCGGCGGCGTGATGTCCAAGTTCAACACAAACAAGCCCGGGAACTCCGCAGCCCGCAAGGCGAAGAAAGCACGTCTTCGCTCATCGAACGCGAAATCCATTCTTCGCGATGCCAATCAATTTCTGATGCCGACCTACAAGCGCCAGCCGATCATTTTCACCCACGGGCGGGGCTGCTACGTTTTTGACTCGCGCGGCAAAAAGTATCTCGATTTTCTCGGCGGCATCGCGGTCAACGCTCTCGGCCACGCGCACCCGCGCATTGTCAAAGTCATACGTCGCGAATCTGCGCGCGCGATCCATCTCTCGAACCTCTTTCACAACTCGTTTCAGGGCCCGCTGGCCCGCAAACTTGCGCAATGGTCCGGCCTCGACCGCGTGTTTTTCTCGAACAGCGGCGCCGAAGCCATCGAGGGCGCTCTCAAGCTGGCGCGCCTTCACGGCCACACTTCCGCCGATGCTCCAGGTTCCCCGGTCCGCAAACACCGCATTCTGGCGCTTGAGAATTCTTTCCACGGCCGCACCTTTGGCGCCGTCAGCGTCACCGCTACGGAAAAATATCGCCTCCCCTTCGCTCCTCTCGTCCCCGGCGTCGAATTTGTACGCTTCAATGATGTCGCCGATCTCGAATCAAAATTTGACGACACCGTCTGCGCCATCCTCTTCGAAACCATTCAGGGCGAAGGCGGAATCTATCCCGTCAGCGAAGAATTCTGGAACCGCGCGCGTGCCCTGGCCACAAAGCACGGCGCGCTCCTCATCGCCGACGAAATTCAGTGCGGCTTGGGACGCACCGGCCGTTATTTCGCGTATCAGAAATTTTCTTCGAAGCCCGATATCGCCGTAGTGGCCAAGCCGCTTGCCGCTGGCATTCCGCTCGGCGCCGTCCTCACTTCAGAAACCGTCGCCCAGCGCATTTCTCCCGGCCTGCACGGCACTACCTTCGGCGGCGGCCCGCTCGCTTGCGCCACTGCCCTCGAATTTCTGAACATCATCGAAGACGAAAAACTTCTCGAGAACATCCGCGCGCGCGGCGCCGAATTGCGCGAAGGCCTCTCCGCCCTTGCCGCAAAATTTCCGTTCATCCGCGAAATTCGCGGCGAAGGCTTGATGATCGGCGTCGAGCTTTCGATCGACGGCGCTCCATTTGTCGCTCAAGCTTTGCAGCGCGGCCTGCTCATCAACTGCACTCACGACTTCACGTTGCGCCTGCTCCCGCCTTTCCTCGTCACTCGGGCGCAGGTGCGCCAGTTCCTGCGTATGCTCGAAAAACTTTTTGTAACTACTCCGCAAAAGGCTGCCGCTTCGGATCACGCGAAATCCGCGCCGCCGTCGCATGCTGCCCTCGCCGCGGCAAGGTGAAAAAATGACAACTCCAGCTCTCATTACGCCTCTTTCTTTGTCGAACGATTTGCTCACCGGAGCCGAATGGAGCCCCGCGCACACGCGCGATCTCCTTCTGCTCTCTGCGGACATGAAAGCCCGTCCCGGCCGTTACGCTTCCACGCTCGCGGGCAAATTCATCGCGCTCATTTTCGAAAAGCCCTCGCTCCGCACGCGCGTTACCTTTGACGTCGGCATCCAGAGCATGGGCGGTGCGGTCGTTTTCCTCGACCACACGCAGGCTTCCGCTTCCTTGGGCGCGCGTGAATCCATCGCCGACGTCGCGCGCAATCTCGATCGCTGGGTTCACGGCATCGTCGCCCGCGTCTACCAGCAGAAAGTCCTCGAGGAAATGGCCGCCAACGCCGGCATCCCCGTCATTAACGCTCTTTCTGACAAATTTCATCCCTGCCAGGCGCTCGCTGATTTTTTCACACTCGAAGAAAAATTCGGCGCGCTTCGCGGATTCAAGCTCGCCTACGTCGGCGACGGAAATAACGTTTGTCATTCCTTGATGTATCTCGCCGCGCGGCTTGGCGTTCATCTGCGCGTCGCAACGCCGCATGACTACCAGCCCGCGCCAGAAGTTGTCGCCGATTCCAAACGCGTTGCCAGGGAAACGCGCGCCAAAATCGAGCTGCTCACCGATCCGCGCGAAGCCGTCGCCGGCGCTCAAGGCGTTTACACGGATGCCTGGACCAGCATGGGCTTCGAAGCTGAAGAAAAAATCCGCAGCGCCGTTTTTGCGCCCTATCAAGTCAACGCCGAACTCATGTCCCTCGCCGCGCCGGACGCCGTCTTCATGCACTGCCTTCCGGCGCACCGTGGCCTCGAAGTCACGCCCGAAGTTCTCGACGGCCCGCAGTCGGTCGTCCTCGACCAATCCGAAAACCGCATGTACGTGCAGAAAGCCATCCTGCACACTCTGTTCTGATCCATTGATGCCAGCCATCGCATCGCGTCTTTTCTCATTTGTTTTTAGGGGCATAGCACGCTGTGCCCGCATTTGGCTATAACTAAACGCAAGAGGAGAATCGTGAAAACGCAATTACCAAAACCAAAAAAAGTCGTCCTCGCTTATTCGGGCGGTCTCGACACTTCCATCATCATTCCGTGGCTGAAAGAAAATTATCAATGCGAAGTCATCGCCATGATCGGCGACGTCGGCCAGCAGGAAGATTTGGAAGCCGCCCGCAAAAAAGCTCTGGCCACCGGGGCTTCCACCGCCTACGTCGAGGATCTGCGCGAAGAATTTGTCCGCGACTACATCTGGCCCACTTTGCGCGCCGGCGCCGTCTACGAACACACGTACCTGTTAGGCACCTCGATGGCCCGGCCGATTCTCGGCAAACGCCAAGCTGAACTCGCTCTGCAACTTGGCGCAGACGGCCTCTCGCACGGCTGCACCGGAAAAGGCAACGATCAAGTGCGGTTCGAGCTGGCCTACAAAGCCATCGCGCCAAACGTGCAAATCATCGCTCCCTGGCGCGAGTGGGACATCGATTCCCGCGAAGACGCTATCGCTTACGCTGCCAATCACAACGTGCAAGTGGAGCAGAGCAAAAAAAATATCTACAGCCGCGACCGCAACATCTGGCACCTCAGCCACGAAGGCGGCGAACTCGAAGATCCCGCAAACTCTCCCAACGAAGCCATGTGGCAATGGACCGTCTCTCCCGAAAAAGCGCCGGACAAAGCCGAAGAAGTCGAAATCGGCTTTGAAGCGGGCACGCCGGTGAGCGTCAACGGCGCGAAGCTCGCTCCAGTCGAGCTTCTCAACACGCTAAATGACATCGCCGCAAGGCACGGCATCGGCCGCGCGGACATCGTCGAAAATCGCCTGGTGGGCATGAAGTCCCGCGGCGCGTATGAAACGCCCGGCGGCACTCTGCTCGTCACTGCGCATCGCGAGTTGGAAGCGCTCACCATCGACCGCGAGACCACGCATTTTCAGCAAGCGCTCTCGCTGCGCTACGCCGAACTCGTTTATTACGGCTTGTGGTTCTCTCCGCTGCGCGCCGCGCTCGATGGTTTCTTCAACGTCTCGCAACAGCGCGTCACCGGCGCCGTCGGCCTGAAGCTCTGGAAAGGCACGCTCACCGTCACCAAGCGCGTTTCTCCCGTTCTCGCTCTATCGCACGGACCTCGCCAGCTTCACCATGGGCCGCTACAACCCGAAAGACGCCGAAGGTTTTATCAATCTCTTTGCGTTGCCAGTAACCGTCCGGCCCAAAGCGAAAGCCGAAGGGAATTCCTGAGCCTGTCATTTCTAGCGGAACGAGATCTCTTCACCATCTCGCGTTTTTTGCGAGATGAAATCTCTTCGATGAACACAAGGTTGCACCAATGACCGAACGCAAAGATGACCGGTTGTGGGGCGGACGCTTCGAGCGTGAGCCAAACGCTCACTTCGACGCGTTCCAACGCTCCTTTGCGTTCGATCGCCGTCTCCTGCCCTACGAAATTGCCGTGGACCGCGCGTGGGCGAAGGCGCTCGAGCCCATTGGCATTTTCACCGCCACGGAAGTGAAGCAGACGCTCGCCGCACTCGACAAAATTTCCGAACGCGCGCGAACGGACCTGGCGTGGGTCGATTCGTTCGGCGCAAGTGCGGAAGACGTTCACCACTTCGTCGAGAAAGCCCTCGTCGAAGAACTCGGCCCGCTCGGCTGGAAGCTCCACACAGGCCGCAGCCGCAACGAACTCGTCGCCACGGACTTTCGCTTGTTCGTCATTGATGCCGCGGCAGAAACTCAGCGCGGCTTGTCGGCGCTTCTGAATACGCTCCTGATGCCAGGCCAAAGCAAAAATCTCCGTGCCCATGGCGGGCATGACGCACATGCAGCACGCGCAGCCGATTCTGCTTTCGCATTTCCTGCTCGCGCACGCGGAAGCATTCCTGCGAGACGTCACGCGGCTGCAACACGCCGCAGCGAGCGCCGACGCGTGCCCCATCGGCTCCGGTGCACTCGCGGGAAATTCCTTTGGGATCGACCGCAACGCCATCGCGCGCGAACTTGGTTTTTCCAAAATCACGGCGAACAGCCTCGATGCCGTAAGCGACCGCGATTTCGCGCTCGACTATCTCTTCGCGCTCTCCGGTATCGCCACGCATCTTTCGCGTCTCGCCGAAGATTTCGTGATCTTTGCGTCTCAAGAATTTTCGTACGTGATTCTCCCCGACGAATATTCCACTGGCAGCAGCCTTATGCCGCAAAAGAAAAATCCCGATTGCTTGGGAACTGATTCGCGGCAAAACCGGCCGCATCACCGGTGCGCTCGTCAGCTTGCTCACCACGCTTAAAGGCTTGCCGACCAGCTACCAGCGCGATTTGCAGGAAGACAAAGAAGCTCTCTTCGCCGCGCACGATCAAGTCGCGGATATGGTTGCGGTCGCCGCAGGCGCACTCGCCGGAACCGAATTTCGCGAAGACCGTCTCCGCGTCGCCGCTTCCAATCCGCTCCTGCTGGCCACCGAAGCCGCCGACTACCTTGTTCGCAAAGGCGTTCCCTTCCGCCAGGCGCATGATGTCGTTGGGAAAATTCTCCGCGCAGCCGAGAAACAGAATATTTCGTGGACGCAGCTGCCTCTCGATGCTCTCAAGAAAATCTCTCCGTCGTTTGAAGCCGATTTTTCTGACGGGCTGAACGTTGACGCTGCGCTTGCCGCAAAAAAAGTTCCCGGCGGCACCGCGCCGGAATCGGTGCGAAAAGCAATTTCCGATTTGGAAGAACGTCTTAACAAAAAAACAAGCAAAACAGGAGCCACTCCATGAGTATGCAATCCGTACTGCAGTTGCAAACCCAAACCTCGCCCTTCGGAGGAGAGGAGGTCACTTCCGGGAGCGGCGCGCTAGTCATACGGATATATCAGTGATGAAGCACGCACTCTCCGAAGCATCTCTTCCACACGGATTTCGATTTGCAGCGACAGCCTGCGGATTGAAAAAAACCGGTGCGCTCGATCTTGCGATTATTTCGAGCGACGTTCCTGCCTCTGCCGCCGCGGTGTTCACGCAAAATCTTGTCGTAGCCGCTCCAGTCACGATTTCCAAGGAACATTTGCGCGCGTCGAAGGGCCGCATGCGCGCCGTCATCGTGAATGCCGGCAACGCAAACTGTGCCACAGGCCGCGCGGGACACGCCGCTGCGCTGCGAACCGTCGCTGAAACGGCCAAGCGGCTCGGCTGCGCGCCAAACGAAATTATCGTCTGCTCGACGGGCGTGATTGGCGTGCCGATGGCCGTCGAAAAAATTCTGCGCTCATTACCGAAGCTCACGCGCAATCGCCGGCCTTCGGCGCGTTCCTTCGCGGAGCTGTCGCTTGCCATCTGCACGACAGACACACGGCCGAAAACCGCGGGTGCCGTGTTCAAAATGGCCGGCAAGAAAATTCACATGGTCGGGTGCGCCAAGGGCGCGGGAATGATTCATCCCAACCTGGCGACAACACTCGCGTTCGTGGTGACCGACGCGGCGATTGCGCCGAGGCTTCTGCAAAAAACTTTGCGCGACGTGACGTCGCGTACGTTCAATTCGATCAGCGTTGATGGCGACTCTTCGACGAACGATACGTTGCTCGTTTTCGCGAACGGCGTGGCAGGCACGCCCGCGATTCGGGCTGGGAGCGCGGCGCATCGGGCTTTTGCCACGGCGCTCGAAGATGTTTGCAAATCGCTTGCGCTCCAAATCGTCGCCGATGGAGAAGGCGCGCAGCGCGTGATTGAAATCGAAGTGCGTGGCGCGAAGACAGAAGCGGCGGCGCGGCGCATCGCAGAAACTATCGCCACATCTCCGCTCGTGAAAACGGCGTTCGCCGGTGGCGATCCCAACTGGGGCCGCGTATTCGCGGCGGCTGGGCGGTCTGGTGTTGCGTTCGATCCCGCGCGCGTGGATATCAAGATGGCGGGCATTCCCGTATTGCGGCGCGGCAGTCCGCTGGATTTCAATGAGCGCGCCGCCAGCAACCGGTTGCTCGCGGAACACGTTCCGATCGTTCTGCATCTGCACGCAGGCACGGCCAGCGCGCGATACTGGACTTGCGACCTCACTGCGGAGTACGTCCGCATCAATGCCTCCTACCGCACCTAGCCAGCCCGCACCTAGCGGGTTCAGGCGGGGACGCAAAGACCGCGCCTTCATTGGAAGGCAAGAGAGGTCCCTCACTGCCGGTGTTCGCTCGGGATAGATATCTTTCGTCGGGTTTCTAGTTAACAATTCACGCCCATCCCCCCCCCATTTTTTCGTAAGTGCGGATTCTAAAGGGTTTTAAGTGCTGTGTTTTTGGAAGTGCGGATTCTAAAAGAGTTACGAACGCATTTTGCGGAAGTGCGGATTCTACGGGACTTAGTGGCGAGTGATGAGTGGCGAGTACGGAGAAAAGCGAGAATGGATTATTGGCTGAGGGAGTATACCCCCGGTGTTTTCGTATGAGTGGCAAACAAAGGGCTTACGGACAACAGTGTCTGTAAGAGTGGCAGGGAAAGGACTTACAAGAGCGCTCTTTTGCGAGGCAATGCAACGCTGCCGCGAATCACGGGGAATAGAGCTAAATGCAGATACGCCGACCGCACGGAGATCAGCGGATGAGGGAACAAGGACGAAAATGGATGTAGAGCCGGGGCGGGTAAGTGGGTGGTGTGGGCGGAACATGGGAAATGGTAGCAGGGAGATATACCGTCGGTCAATTACTTTGTTGGTATCGTTCGAATGAGCTGTGGGAATGTGTGGAAAAGTGCGGGGAGGAAAGTAGGAAGTGGGTAGGGAGTAGAGACAGGACAGAATCTCCGCACCGCCCGACCCGGTCGGGGGTTGCGGAGGACTGAGGTGGGGATACTTTATGGGAGCGAATCGGTGGCAGGTCAGGAGCATTCGGGAATGGGGAGGCGCGGAATCGAAAGAGAGGAGCGGAAGTCGAGAGTTTAGAAGAAATCGGCGGGATGAAAACGCTTTGATGAGATTGTGGAAAAGTGTGGAAAAGTCAAAAGCCCCCACCCTCAAAAAGCGAGGGCTGGGCACCCAAAATCGTCTCAGGGTTTACGTCCGGGCCACCCCCTTGGGTGACGTAGCCAGCGATGTAGAGATAGTAGGTGGAGGTCCTCGCGATGCGATTGGAGTCACTGGTGGTGGTGCGCTAGTCGACATAGAAGCTGCGGTGGTTGGTGGCGGAAGGGGGCGGGGCAAGCCCCGCCTCTGCGCCAGAGAAACACCAAGAAGGAAAACCACGCGACGCGATTATTGATCCCAATTCCAGTTGGCGAATTGTTCGCGGAGAGTGGTTTTTTTGAATTTGCCGACGGAAGTGCGGGGGAGGGCTTCGACGAAAACGAAAGCGTCGGGAAGTTGCCACTTGGCGAAGGTCTGAGCGAGGAAGGCGCGCAGTTCCTCGGATGTGGCTTGCGCGCCGTCTTTGAGGACGACGGCCGCGAGAGGGCGCTCCTGCCATTTGGGATGCGGGATGCCGACGACGGCGGCTTCCTTGATGGCTGGATGACCCATCAGTGTGTTTTCAATGTCAACGGAACTGATCCATTCGCCGCCGGATTTAACGAGGTCTTTGGCGCGGTCAACAATTTTGACGAAGCCTTCGTCGTCAATGGTGGCGACGTCGCCGGTTTTGAACCAGCCATCTTCGGTCCAGCGATGGGCCTGGTCGGGGGAATTGTAATAGCTGGCGGCAACCCACGGGCCGCGAACTTCGAGTTCGCCGGGGGATATGCCGTCGCGTGGAGCTTCGACGGACTTGCCTTCGTAACCCTCTGGGGAGCTTTCAGGACGCATGACGCGAAGTTCGACGAAGGGACATGGCCAGCCTTGTTTGGCGCGGACTTCGTATTGCTGATCGGGAGTCCAGTCGCGCATGTGGCGCTTGAGTCTGCCGACGGTGGCGATGGGAGTGGTTTCCGTCATGCCCCAGAGGTGGAGGATTTGGAGATTGTGCTTGTCGAGCGCGCGCATGAGGCGCTCCGGCGGAGCGGAGCCGCCGCAAATGACGCGGATGGGCCAGGAGAATTTCCATCGGCCGGGATTTTTCTCGAGAGCGGCGAGCACGCTGAGCCAGACGGTGGGAACACCGCACGCGATGGTGACGTGCTCCTGGGCGATGAGATCGAGGACGCTTTCCGGATCCACGTTGGGGCCGGGGAGGATCAGGCGAGCGCCTGCCATGGTGCAGGAATAGGGCAAGCCCCAGGCGTTGGCATGAAACATGGGGGCGACGGGGAGAACGGTGTCGTGGTGGCTGATGGCGAAGCAATCGACGGCAAGTTCGGTGAAGGAATGAAGGACTAAGGCGCGGTGAGAGTAAACGACGCCTTTGGAGTTGCCGGTGGTGCCGGAGGTGTAACACATGGCGGCGCCGTCATTTTCATCGATGGTGGGATAATGAAAATCGTCGCCAGCATTGGCGAGAAGATCTTCGTAGTTCAAGGAGCCTTCTGGGACTGGGACAGTGCAGCCACCATACGGAACGACGATGATGCGTTCGAGAGAGACGCTGGAACGAAATTTTTCGAGGGTCGGAAGGAGCACGTCGTCAATGAGCAAGAAGCGGTCGGCGGCGTGGTTGACGATGGCGGCGATTTCGTGAGGATGGAGGCGCAGGTTGAGGGTGTGAAGGATTCCGCCGGCGCAGGGCACGCCGAAAAAAGCTTCGAGATGGCCGGAGTGATTCCACATCATGGAGGCGACGCGGTCGCCGGGACGCAGGCCGAGTTTAGTGAGAGCGCTGGCAAGGCGGCGAGCGCGACGGTAAAAGTCGCCATAGGTGGTACGAACGATGGAGCGGTCGGGCCTGCGGGAGACGATTTCGACGCGGTGAAAGAGCTTGCTCGACCGCTCGAGAATCGAGGGGAGCGTGAGCGGAAAATCCATCATCGTGCCGCGCATGTATTCTGTTTTCCTGTTGGGGATCAACTCGGCGGCATCCTACCACTATTCAGCAGCCACGGGTGGCTCAACCGCGACAGGGGAGGAAGTGCTGAAAGAGACTGAGTAAGCATAGCCGGAATCGCGAAGAGTCAAGAGAGCACCGGGGGCTAGACTCTTTCCCATTGCAAAAGGGGTTAATTTTCGAGAGGATGCCACAGACCGCTGAAGTGCCGGTCTCGCGCCCGCGGTGGCTGGGCTCTCCCGACTGCCCGTGAACGAAAGCTGTCCTTCAGCGCGCTCCGCGACTCTCACTTGGGTTCCGGGCAGAAGGAGTGGGCAGGTGAAGAAGCTCTACATCGGCAATCTTCCGTTTTCCGCGACGGAAGAACAGCTGCAGGAATGGTTCGCACAAGTAGGCGTTACTCCCTCGGGTGTCAATCTGATTCGAGACCGATTCACGGGACAGTCACGTGGTTTTGCGTTCGTGGAAGTGCAGAACGACGAAGATGCAGACCGCGCGGTGAACTCTCTGAACGGGCAAAATTTCGGCGGTCGGAACCTGGTAGTGAATGAAGCGCGGCCGCAAGCTGAGCGCGGCAGCGGTGGTGGCGGTGGGCGCGGTGGCGGCGGCGGTGGTTACGGTGGGCGCGGCGCGGGGTGGCGGCGGACGTGGTGGCGGCGGTGGTGGACGCGGGGGTGGCGGTGGACGTGGTGGCGGCGGAGATCGCGGAGACCGCGGGAACCGCTGGTAAATAGTCTTCTGAATTAAGCAGGGCCGGATCAAGAGGCGGCGTCTTCAGTCCTAGGGACGCCGCTGGAAACCTTCCTCAAAAGTCCTCTGAAATAGTTCTGTGTCTGTGCGGTACGGGTTTGTCTGCAACATTTGAGCGAAAAATTCGTCTAAGAGAGTGGGAGTCGAGCGGCGTATTTGAAGCCGGGGTCTGTCAGCGCAGGTTGAACTGGGTTCTCGGCCAGGCACCAGGGCAGATGGCCGATGGCAGAAAAGAACGAGTTAGCACTAGCGAACGTTTGCCATTGCGTATAGTATCCCGGCGCATAACGGACGTCCCCCAAGCCCCGTTTTCGAGAGAGCAGCCATCTAGAGCTGCCAGGAGTGGCAAGCGAAACAAATCACCCGGTAACGTGTTTGAAACAGTAGGCAAGGAAAATGACGCACGGCGCCGAATGTGAAGTATGTTGAGCGCCTGGCGGTCCACCTCCTGAGGGAGGGATTGATGGCTTTAGGGTCCGGGTGAGAAAAGCGATGCCTGACAAATATGATGCGAACCTTCTGGCCGAACCGTGCATCCAATCGGTGTCAGAGGACGTAGAAAAGATTACGATGACGACGTGGCACAAACGCGATTGGCAGCAATTTTACGAACTGGCGCGCCGGCCCTGGCAGCGTCACCGCCCGCCGCGGCCCGTGTATCCGACGGGGCTGAATCGCGTGTTGCCTGCGCAAGGATTCAGTTTGTCTGAGCTGGATGATGCCGGGGTTGATCTCGATTTGGCCGAGCGGCTGGGTTTGCCTGTCGATGCGGGCCGCATCGGTGCTTATGGTCCGAACGTGACCGTGCTGCGCGATTTCGTGCGCTCCTCGCGTCAACCTCTGTAATTCCCTTTACATTCTTACTGCTTTTCCTGCTCGTGACTTGCGGAGCGGATAGCGACCAGGTCGATGGACTTGCCATCTCCGTCTTGCAGCGAGATGCTCTCACCTTTCAACTCGAATGGTTTGAGAAAATCCGGATCTTCCCAAGCGTTTTGCTCCACTTGTTCCCAGCTGAATAATTTGTAGTCGCCCGGTGCAATGCCCCGGATATCGAAGCGGCCGTACTGGTCGGTGGTTCGCTGCTTGAAGAGATGGAACTCGTTCCGGCGAGCATCATTCGGGACGAGGACGACCCAAACGCCGACAGCAGGCAAGCCGTCGGCATCTTTGACCGTTCCTTGAACGTGCGCGCCGCGGGAACTAATCGTCACTTCGAGAGTGGCCTGCGTTCCGCGAATGACGTTGAACTCATCGTCCGAAACTTCCATACCCGCATACCGGATGGACTTTAAGTAACAATCCTGGGATTGCCCTGAAGTCGTCAAGCGGTAGAGGCCTTCGGAGACATCGCGAAGTAAAAAGGTTCCATTCTGCGTCGCGGCACGCGCCTGTGCGCCGAACTGAAAAGTAGAGTCCGCGGGTCTCACGTTAAGGCTCAAAGCATCTCGCTCGAGGCTGGGTTTGGGGTCCCAGAGGACTTGGCCGCGAACATCCATTCCCGGCACCGGCGTAAGCTGAATGCCCTCAGCGTCGATATTTGTGACGTCGATGGACTGCCGCGCCTGATACCTCCGGCCCTCATCGAACACGAAACGCGCTGAGCGTGTAAGACCCCGGCAGTACGTTTTGTATCTCAAATATGCCATCTGGCTTATCGACCACCGTCTGGCGGCCCGGGACGCTCCAGCCCAAGCCGGACGAGCGGGCCTCTAGCACGAGAATGACGCTGTTGGCGCTATTGGCATTGCGCCGTGCAGTGAAATTGTTCACGTGGCCACGAATGCTGTAAGCCGTGGTGGGTTCCAGAATAAGGTCCGTCGATGGAATTTCGTCGCCAGTCTTAATAGCAATTGCGGCGGCTCTGCCTGGATCGGACGTGCCGGGATAATAGGTTGGCACATAGCCGAGCTTTCCAGCGTCGGCGGCATCCTCGTCTTCCTCCCCAGGGTCGCGCTGACCAGGCTTATAGATGGCGCTGACGAAATAGCGTCCCGGACGCAATCCAAAGAGGCGGTACTCCCCAAGATCATTAGTGACCACAGCCACTTCTCTGGATAGCGTCCGTCTTCCTCGAAGATACGTGGCGCGAAGAGCGCTGACCATGACCCAAGGCAAAGGATCGCCATTTTCGTTCTGCACTCGCCCGCTGATGACTCCCGACGGCAGCAAGCGAAAAAGCAAATCCTTCAAATCCTGGCCAGGGCTGAGAGCGAGGATAGCGCCGGGGTCATTGGGCGTTCGCTGGCCGTATTCTTGAGTAACGTAGCCGTTGCGAATCACACGCATCCGATAACGCCCAGGGTCGATTCCGTTGACCGCAAAGCGACCGGCGGCATCCGTCACGCCGGTAAACATGCGACTATGATCGTCAACGCTCTGCAGCCGCACGGTAGAGGACGCCAGCGGCACGCTTCCCTGCAGCTTCACGACGAGTCCCGAGACGCTGCACGCCGTTGGCTTTGCCGCGTCGGTTGTTGGAGTGCGAGTCTGCGCGATGGCCGATGAGGCGCAGCTACGAAAGTCCTAGCAAGGCGATGAGAGCTGGCTTCATCCCGTTCTCCAGCGAAGGAGTATATGATACCCGGCTTGCCAGACTATGATGCGCTGGGCTGGACAGAACGCTGTTCGCGTGCCGGATGTGCCCGAGCAGCATGGAGAGGCCACTATGAAACGATTCTTGCTCACGGCAATATTTGCGGCGCTACCGTTCCTCGGAGCGCCTTCGGCGTCCGAATATTCGATTCAGGCGATACGCTACGCCAGCTCTCCGGATGTGGCTGTGTCCGAACTTGTAGTGGGTGGCCCCAAGGACGTGAAAGTTGACATCGCCATGGTGGTTTGGCTGATTCGAGGAGGGGGCCACACGATTCTTTTCGATAGCGGTTTTCATCGCGATACGTTTCTGAAGTACTTTCCGATGAAAGACTACCTGCGGCCGGATGAGGCCGTGAAGCTCGCCGGAGTGAAGCCTGAGGAAGTAACGGACATTGTCATTAGCCATGCGCATTGGGATCACATGGGCGGCATCGACCTTTTTCCGAAAGCCAACGTGTGGCTTCAGAAGGAGGAGTATCGCTACTACACCATGGACGCTTGGCAGCCCGGCGGCAATCACGGCGGAATTGATCCCGAAGATGTCAAAGAGCTCGTACGCATCAACACCGAAGGCCGCTTGCATCTTGTGGACGGCGACAACGTCGAAATCTTCCCCGGCATTCGCGCCTATACAGGAGGCCACCACACCTTTGCATCTCAATACATAAGTATCGAGGGCAACCCCGCGTTCGTCCTCGCGTCCGACAATTGCTATCTGTACCGAAACCTCGCCGAACACAAAGCCAGCGCCACTTTCTCCGACGCCGATCACGCCGCCAACATCGAGAATCAGGAGCGCATGATTCAGCTCGCCGGCGGTAATCCCGATCGCGTCATTCCCGGCCATGACGCTGCCCAATTCCAGAAATATCCCACCGCCGGCCGCATCGCCAAAATCAAATAGTCTCTGTACAGCAATGCAAATTTTCTCAGCGCGTCGCATTTCTTTCCGGTTCTCGCGTTTACTTTTTTTCCACAGTCATTCACAAATTTGCACAGACTTTTCTTCGGAATTTCATTGACGCCACAAACGGCAAGGAATATCTTCCGCCACAGATTGAACCGGAAGCGTAAAAGACTTTACGGTTCAGGCTAAAAGCCGCGAGAGTTTAACCACGATCGCGCTTTTAGATTGAACTGGAAAGTTGAGGACTTACGGTTTGCTTTGGAGGTCGCGAGAGCTTCACCGCTCTTGCGGCGCTGTGGTGAACCTGAAAGTTCGAAAGGTTGTACGCATCAGTTTGGAAGGCGCGGCTAGCCGCAAGGCCGTTGCGTCGCTGGATTGAACGGAAGCCTGATACTTTACGGCTCGATTTAGAGGGCGCAACAAGCTTAACCGCTTGTTGCGCCCTCAACTTTTTCACGCCCAATCTCTCCGACCCGACTCGCCTCATTTCTTTCTCCTTGCTTGCTAGTCGCTTCTGACGACTCACCACTAGCCACCAACCACCTTCTTGTCGTAGTCTCTAGTTATGCAAATAGGTCAGAGACTCAAAACCCTGAGGGAAGAAAAGAACTTCAGCCAGGGCGATATCGAGAAGGCCACCGGCCTTCTCCGCTGCTACGTTTCTCGCGTCGAAAACGGCCACACCGTCCCGAACGTCGAGACCCTCGAAAAGTGGGCGCGTGCCTTGGAAATGCCTCTCTACAAAGTCATGTACGAAGGCGACGAACCCCCCAAGCCCCGCAAGCTCGTCAGCGAAGACGACAAAGGTCTCTGGGGCCACTCCAAAAGAGAAGCCTCCGAACTAAGCCAATTGCAGCGCTACCTCGCCAAAATGGACGCCAAACAGCGCACCCTGCTAATAGGTTTCGCCGCCCGCTTGGCCCGCCACGCCGCGAAGTAATCTTCTCGCCCAAAACCTGGGGGAGGCGTCACTCTTGTTAACAAGAAATCCGATGAACGATCTTCTGTCCCGAGTGCGTCTCTTGCATCTCGAACGATTCCACGGGACGACCATGGGGAGCTCGAAACCTCGCTTTCCTCTCGCATCTCCCTCCATACCCCTGGACGTCTTGTCCGTCTAACCATTCAAACTCATCTCTGGAGGATTTTCCGTCATGAACCCACTTCTAACCGCGACCCTCTTCCTTCTGGCCGCACTGAATTCTTTTCCTCAGGACAAACCTGTCGCGCAAGACGACCATCATCAAGGCGTTGTCGACCGAGGGGATCACGTAATGGGCTTTTCGCATGACAAAGCCACACATCATTTCCGGCTCTATGGCGATGGCGGCGCGATCGAAGTGGAGTCAAACGTCGCGGACGACGCCGCCACGCGGGATGAGATTCGTATGCACTTCGGGCACATCGCAAAGATGTTCGCGGTCGGCGATTTTTCCGCGCCCATGCTGATTCACGCGCAAAATCCGCCAGGCGTGGAGGCCATGAAGAGGTTGCGCGAGACAATTCAATACAAATTGGAAAACACTGAACGCGGGGCACGCATCCGCATCACCACCAAGAACGCGGAGGCGATTGAGGCCGTGCACAAATTTCTGCGGTTCCAGATTGCCGACCACCAGACAGGCGATTCACTTGAGGTCGCTGGCCCGCGGTAGGTCGTTGCTCCAGTCTTCAAGACTCATCATTTGTGCCGTTTGGCCAATGCGGGTAAAATAGAAGATTCGAGAACCCTTGATGGCCTCGCCGTTCAACATCATCTCCAGCACGCCGCAGTTACCGGTACCAGCGCCGGGGGCGCATCCGCGGCCGGAGTGGCTGCGCGTGAAGTTTTTTGGCGGTGAGCGTTCCCAGGACCTGAAGCGCATCATGCGCACGCTCGACTTGCACACTGTTTGCGAGAGTGCGCGCTGCCCGAACATGGGCGAATGCTGGGACCACGGCACGGCTACGTTCATGATTCTGGGAGACATCTGTACGCGCGCCTGCGGATTTTGCGCGGTGCCTTCCGGCAAACCCGCCGGGCCGCCGGATGAAGAAGAGCCCTTCCGCGTGGCCGAAGCAGTGGCTCGAATGGGATTGCGGTACGCGGTCGTCACCTCCGTGAATCGGGACGACCAGCCGGATGGCGGCGCGCACATTTTTGCGCGCACGATCGAAGAGATTCGCCGCCGTGTGCCCGGCTGCAAAGTCGAAGTGCTCATTCCGGATTTTCGCGGCGACTGGAACGCGCTGAATACGGTGCTCGCGGCGCGGCCTGACGTTCTGAATCACAATACGGAAACCGTGCCGAGGCTCTATCGGCAAGTGCGCAAAGGTGCGGTGTATGAGCGTTCGCTGGAACTGCTGAGGCGTGCGAAGCAGACGCATCCGGATGTGCCCACCAAGACGGGATTGATGCTGGGGCTTGGCGAAGAAAAAGAAGAAGTGCTCGCAACGCTTCAGGATTTGGCTGTGCAAGGTACGGATATTCTTACGCTAGGCCAGTATCTCCAGCCAACGCGCGAGCATTTGCCCATTGTTCGGTACGTTCACCCCGACGAGTTTGCCGAGTTCAAGGTGCGCGGCGAAGCGATGGGTTTCAAGCACGTCGAAGCCGGGCCGCTGGTGCGGTCTTCCTATCACGCATTCGAGCAGACCGAATCCGCGCACAAATAAATCAGAGCAAATAGCTGCGATTCAAGGGCACAGAATGAATCCCGTGCTACGGGACGCTATTTAGGCGCAGCTGTCGCCCAATCGGTGAACGGTACGGCACGGCCGCCGCGAATCACCGTGGGGAGCACATGGTCGAAGCCCTTGTGTTCTTTTGCGGAATAGTTGAGTTTGAGCTGCGGGCCGAGCCCCAAGTCGTGGTCGTGGATGGATTCGATAGCGTGGATCAGCCCTTCGCGAGTCAGGTCTTTGCCCGCTCGTTTGAGCCCTTCCACAAGGACCATGGCATCCACGAATCCCTCAAGGCTGACGAAATTGGGCTGCTCCGAAGGATAGTATTTGCCTAGCGCGCGGCGATAGAGAGCGACGGACTTCTGTTCCGTCATGTAATACGGCGGCACGACCTGCGTAATGACCATGCCATCCGCATCCGCGCCTGCCTCCGTGATCAATTCATCCGTGCCGACGAACGAGACGGTCAGAAAGAGCGGCTTCCAACCCTTGGCGTGCGCTTGCTTTAGGATTGGCGCCACCGTATTTGCCGGCCCCACGACGACGACCGCATCCGGGTTCGCGGCGCGCACAGTGTCGATCGCTCCTCCCACCTGTGCCGTTTGCCGTTGATAGGACGCCACGGCGGCCGGCTCCGCGCCATGCTCCTTGAGGGCAGTTTTCACGCCTTCCAGAACGGTAGTTCCAAACGCATCTTCAGGATAGATGACGCCGATCTTCTTGTAGCCGAGCGTTTTCCAGAGCCCGTCCACTTGTTCGCGCGTCTCGTCGAAATAGGACGCCCGTACATTTACAATCCAATGGCGTAGCGGCACATAGAGTGTTTGCGCACCTGTGAATAAGCCGATGAGCGGAATTTTGGCGCTTTCGGCCAGGGGGACATACTTCACTGCGGTAGGCGTGCCCACGAAAAATCCCAGTGCGAAAACCTTTTCGCTCATCAAATGGTCAAAACACGCTTGCGTCTTCGTTGGGTCATAACTGTCATCAGCGGAGATGAGCTTGAGCTTCCGCCCATTCACGCCACCCTCGTCGTTAATCATGTTGAAATAAGCCTTCGCGCCAGTGACGGTTTCTACGCCAAGGAAATGCGACGGCCCTTCGAGAGCGGAGCATGATCCGATTAAGATTTCGCTTTCAGAAACGCCTGGCGCGCCCTGGCCAAGAGCGGGCAACGCAGTTCCGATAAAAAGGAGAGAGACCAGACAGAGTCCCAGGACCGACTTCAAAGTTGCTATTTTCATTTTGCGCTCCGTGCAGAGGGAAGCCTTGTACCCCTGGGTACGTATTAAGGATTGGTCCCGAGGCTCAGGATGTCAACGAGGCAGAGGGCGAGAAGAAGCGTAGAGGTAAGTGGTGACGTGCGCGCTACTTGGAGGGCGAGCAAATACGGGCGGGCGAAGTTGAGGACAAGGTTGGAGCGGTCAGCTACCGTTTTATCCTGGGACCCAGGACGATTAGGATGGCTCCAGCGACCAGCAGGGCTGCAGCCGCTGCTGGCGGAACTCTTGCTGTCTCAGGCTTATCAACTGTCGCCGTAATGGGTCCAATTTTCGCGACCTCTTCATGCTTGTGATAGTCGAAATTCGGATGCACGAGCGCCACAAGACCGAGAAGTGTGAAAACAATTCCAAGGCCGACGACGAAGCGTTTCATACGGCTGACACTACCACGGAAGCAACAAGCCGGACGCGGAATTTTCAGGCACACTCCTGCGCTTCAATAGCGCTGGGGAAGAGCAGACTTCACGAGCGAGGCGAGAAAAGATCTACGAACGGCCTGCGGCGGCAGCAGCAGCGGCTTTTTTGGCGGCCTTCGCGGCGGTGGAAGCCTTGCGGCGGCGCTTGGTCTTAGGCGGAGTGGCGGGCGCTTCGCCGATGAGCTCAGCCACCATGATGCTGGTAACGAACAACTTGGGGCCGTGATCGTCAAAATCAATCGCGGTGCGCTCCTGGTCGGATGCTGTAACGATACCCAAGCCGTAGGTTTCGTGCTTGACTGTCTGTCCTTCTGCCATCACTTGCACATCGTCCTCCTTGACCACATATTGCGTCGTTGAAGCTCGATTCGAATCCCTTGAGGAGCGGCGCCATCCAGTGAATCGACGGCGACCAAATCCGCGGGCTGAAGGCTCGTAATGTCCCCTGCCCGAAGGCCTTTCGGGCCTTTGTTCACTTCAAATCGACGACTGTTCTTCGTCGAGCGAATTCTGTCCGCTCTGTGACAGGTTCCAGCCGGCAAAAAAGGCGGCAAAGAATGTCTTTATAGCCCCCGCGAACGAGTCAAAAGGTAATACAAGAGCAACAAACTAAAATAAATAATACCACGAAATCGGGCAGTTTGTCCATGCCGGAGACGAAGGGGATTTTAACCCATCATATCTTATAAGATATTGATAATAATAGTGTTATTGTTACTTCGGCAGCGGAAGAAACGGCCCAAACTGACAAATTCTGGTTATTCGAGGGATTCCGGCTGCAAGCTCAAACCGCTCTCGCCTGACGCCTTCTTTTCCCAATACTTACGCACCCATGCTTCCCAGCTTTTTCCAGCGGCGGGATCCCTGCCCGTGAAGGCGAGCGCCGCAATATCGGCATAGGCGATCTTCTGGCGTTGGTTGGAATCCTTCGGCAGGACACGGACGAACGAAGTAACGAGCGTGGGGCCGGACACTCGGTCGAAGATGTATCCTTCTATCTTCTTGCCATCTTTGGTGGTTAGGGTGACGTCGCCGCGATAATCGAAGGCTTTTTCGAGGGCTTCGCGCAACTCTTCTTCGGTAGCGAGCTCGGGAAGCCATCCCTCGACCGCTTCGCGCATTCTTCCAGGAGCGACTTCCAAAGTATCGGGATTCTGCGGAGGAGGTTCCGTGTGAGCGGGCTGGTCAGCGTGTCTGGGACCGGTCAAGCCCGTGTCTCCTCAAGCTGGGACTTCCCTTTGTCAATTTGGATGAGCGGATTGTAAGAATGAACCGGTTTGGCGGGTTCATTGAGAAGAGCCAGCGCGTCCGGGTCCGCATATTTCACGGCGAACGTCGCCTTCATGGCTGCCCAGAGGCCGCGCAGGCCGCTGAAAGTATGGTCCATGGCCGAGGCTTCGTAGCCGCTGTGGACCATGCAGTTGGCGCACTTGGGATTGCCAGATTCAGTGCCGTAATTTTGCCACGCGGTCGTGTCCAGCAATTCCTGGAACGTGTCGGCGTAACCGTCCTGGAGCAGATAGCATGGTTTTTGCCAGCCGAATACGTTGTACGTGGGCATGCCCCAGGGCGTGCACGCGTACTGCTGCTTGCCCATCAGAAATTCGAGGAAGAGTTTTGATTGGTTGAACTGCCAGCTTTTTTTGCGATTGGAAAGAATGGCGCGGAACAAACGCCGCGTGCGGGCGCGGCCCAGGAAGTGCTTTTGATCCGGCGCTTTATCGTAGGAATAGCCCGGCGAAAGCATCATGCCTTCGACACCCAGCTCCATCATTTCGTCGAAGAAGCTGCGGACGCTGTTCGGGTCGGCGCCGTCGAAGAGGGTTGTGTTGGTGGTGACGCGGAAGCCGCGCTTCAGTGCTTCCTTGATTCCTTCGACCGCCAGATCGTAGCCGCCTTCGCGGCAAACGGAAAAATCATGGTGTTCGCGCTGGCCGTCCATGTGCACCGAAAAGGTCAGATACTTGCTCGGTTTGAAGAGATCCAGTTTTTCCTTCAGAAGCAGCGCGTTCGTGCAGAGATAGATGTACTTCTTGCGTGCAACCAAGCCCTCGACGATCTTGTCAATCTGCGGGTGCATCAGCGGTTCGCCGCCGGGAATGGAAACCATCGGCGTGCCGCACTCGTCCACGGCCTTGAAGCACTCTTCGGGGCTCAATTCCTTCTTCAGAATATGAGCGGGATACTGAATCTTGCCGCAGCCGGCGCAGGCCAGATTGCAGCGGAAGAGCGGTTCGAGCATCAGGACAAACGGGTAGCGCTTGCGCCCGGCAAGTTTTTGCTTGAGGACGTACGTCGCGACCGTCCACATTTGTGAAATAGGTACCGGCATTTATCCTGCTTACGAGCGAAATAAATCGGGGTATACGAAGCGCCCCCAGCAGAGACTATTGTACCCGAAACCCCGCGAGTTCTGCTTGCGCGCTTTTCCTGAGATGCAAGGAATCGTTCTTGAGTGGCACAAGCCTTCGTGGCACTGGACGTGCAGCCTCGTTGTACAGGTAGAGACTTGTGCGCTCTCCGCAGGCGTAGAATCAAACCATCTCAGAGGCACGAAAGAGCCGGGGATCATGTCCCGAGAAAACCTTCTATCTCTGTTCGGCGAGTTCGAGCGCTATGGCGGTGATGTCGCGTTCGTGCAGCAGCGCGGTTATCGCCGTGAAGCGTGGACGTACCGCAAACTCGCGGGCGTGGCGTGTGCTTGCGCCTTGGAGCTGAAAGATCGCGATGTTCGAACAGGCGATCGCGTTCTGCTCTGGGGGCCGAATAGCGCGGAATGGACCGCAGCTTTCTGGGGCTGCTTGTTGCGCGGGGCCGTGGCTGTGCCCATGGATGATGGCGCGACACCTGATTTTGCCGGACGCGTAGCACGGGATGCGGGCGTTAGATTGATGTTCTCTTCGCGCGAAAAGGCTGCGCTCGAAACCGCCATCCCGAGGCTCGCACTGGAGGATTTGGGTGACACAGCGAGGCAGGCGAGCAAGATCCCGCTTGAAAATCTTGCAGACCAGACAATCACGCGGAATCACATCGCGCAAATCCTTTTCACCTCGGGCACAACGGCCGAGCCGCGCGGCGTCGTTCTAACTCACGGCAATTTTCTCGCGAATCTCGAGCCGCTCGAACGTGGCATTGATCCCTATCGAAAGTATGAGCGATGGTTCCATCCACTGCGTTTCGTCACGCTGGTGCCGCTCAGTCACGTCTTTGGGCAGTTCATGGCGCTGTTTGTGCCGCCACTTCTGGGTGCGACGGTAGTCTTTGAGCACTCCGCGAATCCTTCGGACATTATCCGGACGGTGAAGCACGAACGTGCCACAGCGCTCATCGCGGTGCCGCGAATGCTCGACACATTGCATGCGGGGATTGAGCGCGAATGGGAAGCGCGCGGCCGGAGTGACTGGCTGAAGAATAATTTTGCCGCGGCCAACGGTCAGAAGTTTTTGCGACGTGCCTGGCGATTCCGCCGAATTCACCGGCGGTTTGGCTGGAAGTTCTGGTCGTTTATTTCTGGCGGAGCAGCGCTCTCCGCCGAAACCGAGGAGTTTTTCAAGCGCGTGGGTTATGCGGTGGTCCAAGGCTACGGCATGACGGAGACTGCGTCGCTCATCAGCTTGAACCATCCGTTTCGCGCCACGCAGGGATCGATCGGAAAGGTTCTTCCGGGGCGCGAATTTCGCTTGGCGGAGGACGGCGAGATTCTGGTGCGAGGCGAAAACGTCGCCAGCGGTTACTGGGAAGGCGGAATGCTCCGGCAAGGTGCTCGCGATCAGGACGATTGGCTGCGCACAGGGGATATTGGTGAACTTGACGCGGAAGGGAACCTCCGGTTCAAGGGCCGCAAGAAAAATGTCATCGTTACACCCGCGGGACTGAATGTTTATCCCGAGGACTTGGAAGCAGCTGTTCGTAAACAACGCAACGTACGCGATTGCGTCGTCGTTCCCATCGAGCGCGGCGGCAACGCGGAGGCTTGCGCGATCTTGCTGATGGACACCGGCTCCGACACGAAAGAAGGAGTGGCAGGTGAGGCGATTGAAAACGCCAACGCTTCGCTGGCCGAATACCAGCGTGTACACCGATGGCTGCTTTGGCCGGAGCCTGATTTTCCGCGCACGCCGACCGGCAAGCCTCGGCAGAGTCTCATCGCAGCTCGCGCAAAAGAATGGCTCGATGGCGCATTGCCAACGAAAGGGCAGGCGATTGCCTTGAATGATTTGCTGGCGAAGTTTTCACTGGCAAAGGGGGCTTCTGAAAAGTTAGAAAAGGAACTGAATCTTACTTCGCTCGACCGCGTCGAGCTGATGAGCGCACTCGAAGAACGCTTCCAAGTTGAGCTGAACGAAACGGCCTTTGCCGACGCAAGAACCGTTGCGGATGTGCAACGCCTTTTGCAGCAGCCTGTGGCGCGTCGCACGGAATACGTTTATCCGCGTTGGACGCAGCGCGCGCCGGTGCGCTGGCTGCGGCTCGCGATCTACTACGCGCTCGTCTGGCCTGCCACGCAAATCCTCGGACATCCCAAAATTGTCGGCCGGGAAAATCTTCGCGATGTCCGAGGGCCGGTGCTTATTGTTTCGAACCACATCACGCGCCGCGCCGATATCGGACTGATTCTCGCGGCCCTCCCTCGGCGTTTTCGCCATCACCTGGCCACGGCCATGGGTGGCGAGTCTTTGCAAAACATGCGCCGTCCGCCGCGCGATTGGTTTTTCGCGAATCGTTGGGCCTATCAGATCGGCTACTGGCTTGCCACCGGGCTCTTCAACGTCTTCCCGCTGCCGCAGAACTCCGGCTTTCGCGAAAGTTTCCGATTTGCAGGTGAATCCGTGGACCGCGGTTTCAGCATCCTGGTCTTTCCCGAGGGTCAGGTCAACAATTCCGAAGACGGCCGTATGGCCGCTTTCCAAAGCGGCATCGGCCTGTTGTCAGAAAAACTCCGGCTTCCCGTCATTCCCATGCGCCTCGATGGCGTGTGGCAAATGAAGCGCGAACGCCGCCGCCTCGCCCACTTCGGCGAAATCACGGTGCGCATCGGCGCCCCGGTCATGTTCCCTCCCGACACTCCCCCCAACGAAATCGCCCGTGCACTGGAATCGATCGTTCTAGCCTTGTAGAAACTGAATGCATGGTTTCGGAGTGAAGGCAGAATTTTAAGAAAGGGCGGGCGTCTCTCCGGAAGAAGATCGCAAATCTTTGCGCATGAAAATCGTGGCCTGCGAGTTGTCGTTGTAGCGTGACGTTGGTTCGTACCCCAACGCGGCATAGAAACGCTGTGCCGCGATCATTTCCTCGGTCGTATCCAAATAGAGCCACTTATAACTACACTCGCGCGCGTACTGCTCCAAAGCTCGATAGAGGGCGGCCGCGATTCCGCGCCCGCGATACCGTGGCCGGACATATAAACGTTTGACCTCTCCGCCGTGCGCGATTATTGCGAGTGGACGAAGCGCGATGCATCCAACTGCACTATTGCCAACACTTGCTAACCAAACCCCGGCTCCATCACAGAAGTAAATACGAGCGAAATCATCTTTTGCATCCCGCGCGATGACGCCCACGGCCTCGTAGTATTCCTCGATAATTCTCCAGGCAGCGTCGCTATCTTCAACGGGGACACGCCACACGGTGAATTGCTTCGCAGGGAGTTTCGTCATTGGCGGCATTACCCAGGACCGGCTTCAAAACTTGCGTGATAGTGAGTCTCCGCCAAAAAACCCGCTCAAAATAGCTCCATATTGGCCGCCGCTGCGATGTTTTCCTTGCTAAATATCCGTCAGACATCTTTTAGAAAATCCCCGTCGCTCCCGAAAAACCGCGAAAGCGCGTTCTGTGGCAAAATAAAAGGTTGTCAGAGACGGATTTATGGCCGACCGTACAATCATGGCGTTGGAACGCCCCGCAAAATCAGCCAAGGGGTCCAAGAAAACAGCGGCGAGCAACGAGCAGCGCGAGCGCGTTTTTGACGTTTTTCGCCGCTGGGGCTATTACGAAGCCACGCTCGATCCGCTTGGCGTTTTCAAGCCGCAGAAGCTAGCCGATCTGGAATTGACCGGCGAAGCTGCAGACGAAGCGCGCCGCATCTACTGCGGCAACATTGGCGCGGAATTCATGCACCTCCCCGAGCCGGAAAGACGCCGATGGATTGCCAAGCGCATCGAGGGGCCTGAGCTCGAGGTCAACCAGGAAAAAATTCTCGAGCGGCTGGTGCGGGCAGACCTTTTCGAGCAAGTTCTTCAGGCCCGCTACCTCGGAACAAAACGTTTTTCACTAGAGGGTGTTACCTCGCTGATTCCGCTGCTCGACTCCATCCTCGACACCGCTGGGGATTTCGGCGCGGTGGACTGCATTATGGCCATGAGTCATCGCGGCCGCTTGAATGTGATGGTCCACGCTGCGTGCAAACCACCGCACGAAGTGGTTGCCGGATTTGAAGACGTCGATCCGCGTAGTGTGCTTGGCGCGGGAGACGTGAAATATCACATTGGTGCGACCGGAACGTACACGACCACGGCCGGCAAGCCCATCAACATGCATCTTGTTTCGAATCCCAGCCACCTCGAAGCGGTCGATCCGGTGGCCATGGGCCGCGCCCGCGCCAAGCAAACCCGCCACGGCGTCGACGGACCAATCATTGCCCGCACACGGGAGACGCTCAACAGAGTCTGGCCAATCGTTATGCACGGCGACGCGGCGTTTGCGGGCCAGGGAATTTGGGCGGAGACGCTCAATCTTGCGGACCTAAAGGCTTACACGGTCGGCGGTACGGTTCACATCGTCGTTAACAATCTCATCGGTTTCACCACGCAGCCGACGCAAGAGCATTCTTCGCGCTTCGCTTCGGACATCGCCAAACGCCAAAGCATTCCGGTGTTCCACGTCAACGCGGAAGATCCCGACGCAGTTGTGCGCATCGGCAAACTTGCGGCGGAGTATCGCGCGACCTTTGGCAGCGACGTTGTAGTGGATATCATTGGTTATCGCCGTCACGGGCACAGCGAAGTTGACGATCCGACCATCACGCAGCCGCTTCTCTACGAGCGCATCAAGAATCATGATTCACTTTGGAAGATTTACGCGAAGCAGACTGGCATTGACGCGGCGCAAATCGTCGAAGCAGTAAAAAAAGAATACGAAGTGGAGCAGCAAAAGGCTGGACAACTTACCAAGATCCCGCACCTGCGCAAGCTGCCGGACTATTGGTCCCCTTACACGCATGGAAAGTACAATCCGGCGTACGAAGTAGACACCGGGTTGACTCAGGAAAAACTCGCGGAATTCACGGACGGGCTCGTCCGCGTGCCTGCAGGCTTTCACGTCCATCCCAAAATCGCGAAACTCCTTGAACAGCGCTCTGAGATGGGCCACGGCAAGCGCGCCATTGATTACGGCTTTGCGGAAGCGCTGGCTTTGGGTTCTCTGGTACTCGAAGGAAAACCCGTGCGGTTTACCGGGCAAGACACTCAGCGTGGCACTTTCAATCAGCGGCACGCCGTCCTCATCGATACGCAATCCGAGCACAACTACCTCACGCTCTCGCACCTTTCCCGCCATCAGGCTTTCTGCGAGATTTACAACTCCTCGTTGTCCGAAGCCGCTTGCGTCGGATTCGAGTACGGCTTCAGTCGCGACTATCCGGAGGCGCTGGTTCTCTGGGAAGCCCAGTTCGGGGATTTTGCCAACGGCGCGCAGGTGATCATTGATCAATTCCTGAGCGCCACGGAAGACAAATGGAATTTGCCGAGCGGCCTCGTGCTATTGCTCCCGCACGGGTATGAAGGCCAGGGCCCCGAGCATTCCAGCGCGCGCATCGAGCGCTACATGCAGCTGGCCGCGGAAGAGAACCTGCAGATTTGCCAGCCCTCCACCGCCGCGCAATATTTCCACATGCTGCGACGTCAGGCGCTCCGTGCATGGCGTAAGCCGCTTATCGTTTTCACGCCGAAGAGCATGCTGCGGCATCCGGACGCGAGTTCGAACATCGAAGACTTCACGCGGCCGCGATTCCGGCCGCTCGTTCCCGATCATGAAGTGCAAGACGCGAAGCGCATTTTGATTGCCAGCGGCAAGGTTGGCCATGAGCTTCGCGGGGAGCGCCGCCGCCGCAAAGATTTCAGCACAGCGATCTTCTTTCTGGATCAGCTTTACCCGCTGCCACGCACGGAAATTTCCGCTGCGCTGGCTGAGCATCCGAACGCCCGGGAAATGGTGTGGGTGCAGGAAGAGCCGGCGAACATGGGCGCGCTTTTCTACGTGTTACCGCGGCTCGAGCGCCTGGCGCAAGCGAGTGGTTTGCGTGTGCGCTCGGTGAAGCGCTCGGCCAGCGCCAGTCCCGCGACCGGCTCAGCCAAAGCGCACGAACTCGAGCAAAAAACGCTGCTTTCTCTGGCTTTCACGACTTCCAGCGGAGACTAATCGCTCCAGACAGCGTTAACACTCCATTCACATTCATGTTATCGCTGCGTTACACGTGCGCTGCGAGAATGAATCGTGTTACGCCAATCTCACAGTGCCCCCAATCATCCCACGTCCTATCGCATTTCTCCGGCGTACGGTACACTGCCGCCAAGCCGGCGAGCGGAACGTGCCAACCTTATGAAACGCGTTTTAATCATCGAGGACGACAAGGACATCGTCGAACTCGTTCGCTATAACCTCGCCAACGAGGGCTTTCAGGTGAGTGCCGCTTTTGACGGCAGCACCGGCCTGAACACGCTGAAGAAGACACCACCTGATTTGCTGATTCTCGATCTTATGCTCCCGAAACTCTCCGGCCTCGACATTTGCCGGGAAGTTCGCCGGGACGATTCCTTGAATCGCCTTCCGATTCTCATGCTTACGGCGCGCGGCGATGAAGCCGACCGCGTTGTGGGCCTGGAAATGGGAGCAGACGATTACGTGACGAAGCCTTTCAGCCCGCGCGAACTCCTCGCGCGCGTGAAGGCGCTGCTCCGCCGCGCGGAGCCGCCCGCTGATTCGCCGCGCGTCATCGAGATCGGCAAGCTGGCCATTGATCCGGCGTCTTATCGCGTGAGCCACTCGGGGAAGCCCGTTTCGCTTAGCACGCTCGAATTCCGGCTGCTCTATTATCTTGCTTCGCGCCCGAACCGGGTCTTCACGCGGGATCAATTGCTCGATGCCGTTTGGGGAACGGACCGTTTCGTGACTCCGCGCAGCGTGGACGTGTACGTCCGCCGCTTGCGTGAAAAAATCGAAAGCGATCCGGAAAATCCCGTTCATCTGAAGACCGTGCGCGGCGCGGGGTACTTGTTCGAAACTCGTGCGGCTTAATCTATTCTGGAAATTCGCGCTCGCGTTTCTAGCGCTCCTTGTGAGCGTTCTGCTCGCCGTGGATTTTTTTGCGGAACGAGTCTTTCGTAACGACTACGAGCGCACCGGCTTCGAACAGCTCACCGCGATCTCGCGCATCGCGCAAGCGCGTCTTCCCCAGTGGACGCCCGCTTCCTCAGGACATCCGGAAGACCTTTCGCCCTTGCGCGATTGGGTCGCGCAAGCGGCCGCTAGCGGCGCTCGCGTCACCGTCATCACAGCCGATGGCCGCGTGCTTGTCGATTCGCAATCCGATCCGCAGACCATGGAAAATCACGCCACCCGCCCGGAAATCCTGGAAGCGATGACCAAGGGAGAGGGGCGCTCCATTCGCCACAGCGTCACCATCAATCGAGATCTTCTTTACTACGCTGTGCGTCAGAGCACATCCGCTGGGCTCTCCACTGTCTTGCGTTTTGCGCTTCCGCTCGAGACTGTTGATGAAGTTCTGAGCTCCTTCCGGCACAGGCTGTGGGTCTCATCGATTTTCATTCTGCTGATTGCCGGCGCAATATCTTTGTTGCTTTCTCGCGGGTTCACCAGTCGTGTTGAGCGTCTCAAAGAATTTTCCCGCCGCGTCGCGGAAGGAGACTTCCGTCCGCTGCCTCGCGACGGCTCGGGCGATGCTCTCGAAGCACTCGGCATTTCTCTCAACCGTACAGCAGCTCGCCTGGACCGCACCATCCACACGCTGACCGAAGAACGCAACCTTTCCTCCGCCATTCTCGGGAGCATGGTCGAAGGCGTCGCCGTGGTGAACGGTTCGGAACGGCTGGTGTTTGCCAATCCTGGCTTTGCGGAAATCCTCGGGCTGGATGTGCCTCCGACCTCCGGCAGCGCGCTCGTCGAGGTGGTGCGGCAGACCGAGCTGGTCAATGCCGTTCGCAAAGTTCTTGCCGGCGAACCGCGCGTCCAATCGGAAATCGTCACCGGCACGCTTCGGCTACGTTATTTCGCGATCACCGTTGCTGCTGTTCGCGCGGGAGACACGACCGGCGCCGTCGTGGTGTTGCACGACATTACCGAGCTGCGCAGACTTGAGCGCGTGCGCCGCGATTTTGTGGCCAATGTTTCGCACGAATTGCGAACTCCCCTCACTGCCATTCAAGGCTTCGCCGAAACGCTTCTCGCGGGCGCCATCGACGATCCGCAGAACCGCACCCGCTTCCTGGAAATTATTCTCGAGCATTCCCGCCGCTTGGCTCGCCTGACGGAAGACCTTCTCATGCTCTCCAAGATGGACGCCGAGCGCCTCGAGCTCGAGATTCGCCGCCTCAGCGTTCCGCAGCTGATCGAAAGCTGCCTCGAGACGGCCCAGCACCGCGCCGCCGAAAAGGACTTACGAATCTCCGTGAACATGCCGCAACACTTGCCGGACATTTCCGGAGACCGCCGGCGGCTTGCCGAAGTTCTGCAAAATCTCCTGGACAACGCCATTCAATACACGCTGCCGGGCGGGCAAATCATGCTCAGCGCAGAGGCAGGAGAAACCGAGGTAGTTGTCACCGTGTCCGACACGGGCATCGGCATCCCGCAGGCCGATCAGCCGCGCATCTTTGAGCGCTTCTACCGCGTAGATGTCGCCCGTTCTCGCGAAGCCGGAGGCACCGGCCTCGGACTTGCGATCGCCAAACATCTTGTCGAAGTACATGGCGGCCGTCTCTGGGTGGAAAGCGAAGTCGGCCAGGGTTCGCAATTTCATTTTTCCGTGCCGCTATTTGACCCGGAGCATCCAGCCCCGCATTCCAACTCCAGCGGCATCGGCGGGCGCGGCGATGCAGGCGGCACGCAGCCTTCTTAGTCTGTCGGCGCTTTCTTCGCACGCCACTCACGTACCACGCGCATCCTCATCGCTTCACGCCCTTGTCCCGCTTGAGGCCCGCCGGTTTATCCGCATGTTCATCTCCGTGTGAACTAGCTGTAACCACGTTTCTGCCAAAGTATCGGCTACGAGCGGAGGTGTGATTCAGGCGCCTGGCTCTGGAAGGGGAATCATGGCAAGCTGCCGCAGGACTGACGGAAGTCGTCCTCTACGAAGCTCTTGTCAATTATCTGGTCACGATGGCCCGCACCGTCGAAGGGGCTATGAACCGCGCACTGGATGCCATCGTCGGCATCAACGACTCGCGCACCTCGGCTCTTCCCGGCGAAGTCTTTCTCCTCGAGCCGCGCATCAACGAAATGGAAATTGTCATTGATGAGCACGCTATCCGGTTGCTCCGCCTCGGCTCGTTCTCTGATGACGAAGTCCGTCTCATCGTTGCCGCTCTCAAAATCACGAATGATCTCGAACGAATCGGCGACCTGGCCGTGAATCTTGCCGAGTGCGTCATCACACTCCGCGAAATGCCGGCCGCTCAATTGCCGGAGGAACTCGCTCCCATGAGTTCAGCCGTGCGCGCCATGGTCAGCAAAAGTCTCGGCGCCTTGATCTTTCGCAATGTCGAAATGGCCGGCCAGGTTCTTCAGAGCGACGACGTCGTTGACCAGTACCGCGACCGCATCTTCGATCAGCTCATGCAAAGCATGACCCAGCAAGCCGCGCTCGTCAGCCCGGGAATGCAGTTCATTCTTGCAACCAGACATCTTGAGCGCATCGCCGACCACGCCACAAACATTGCCGAGGACATCATCTTCTGGGTCCGCGGGCTCGACGTGCGCCATGGCCGCGGACTATCACTGAATCCGGAAAGCACCGGGCAAACACAATTGGCCAGTGAAGAGGTCATCGAGAATTCACAGGCCCTTCATTCGAATGTGAACCCCGGCTGTGATACTCAACGCGTTTGAACTTCGTTCCACGTCCCACCTCGGGGATCGGCGCACCCCTGGCTCCGATCCCCTTCTCCCCCCGCGCAATACGCAACTAGGGTCAGGCATCCCCTTGACCCCCGCAGGCAGTCCTATTATTGTAAATAAAGTGCTAAAGATACCCAGACCAGACTCCTTGCCGCAGATCGGCGTAAAACGCCATGCTTGGCTCTGTTTGTTGCTTCCCTTCTTGTTTCTTTTTAATCCCTACCTGAGTGCCCCAAGCTCCGCAGGCGGACTGAATTTTCAGCACCCGGCAAGCCACCGTGCCACGTTCGGATCTTCGGAGCTGGAGCAATCTTCTCCCCTAGGCAGCCAGGATATGCATGTATTTGTGGCCTTCCTTTTTGCGAAGGTTCTTTCATTTCTGCCGGACACAGATTCCCAATCCTTCGTGCCTCAGGGCTCGGAACTCCTTCCTCCGCAAAGGGTCTTGTGCGCGAGTTTGTGGTTTCGACCTCCGCCCGCCCTCTGATTCTTCTTTTTATAGATTGAGTTTGTGGTTCTCTGCAACCGGATGGTGCCGGGAGCAGTCCATCATTTAGGCCCTTTTGAAAATTCTGCGCGCTTCTGAAGCCCATGCGTACTACTTTTGTCAGCCTCAGACGCCGCTTAGGAAAATGGAATGATTGCAAAAAAATGGATTCTCGCCCTAGCTGTTCTCCTCGGCGCCGGGCTTCTTGTCTGGCACTGGGTAAACCGTACTGCTTCCGAGGCGGATGACCGTGACCATCCGGTCGCTGACACGGCTGATGTAACCGCTGCCGTCGCGCGGGCGGAGCGCCGCACGATTGCCAATACGCTGACGATCTCGGGCGAGTTCAAGCCGTTTCAGGACGTCGATGTTCACGCGAAAGTGGCTGGCTACATCAAGGTGATTTACGTCGACGTCGGCGACCATGTAAAGGACGGCCAGACTCTCGCGGTGTTGGAAGTTCCGGAGTTGGCCGCGCAGCTTGTAGGCGCAGATGCTGCGGCACGCCGCGCGAAGGAGGAAATCGGGCGCGCCCAGGGTGATTTAGAGCGGGCGAGATCCGTTCATTCTGCGATGCACTCAGCGTACACGCGCCTTAGCGATGCGGCCAAAACCCGCGAAGGACTCGTGGCGCAGCAAGAATTGGACGATTCCCAGGCCAAGGACCTGGAGGCCGAAGCTCAAGTCTCCAGTGCAAAGTCAGCATTCTCGGCTGCACAGCAAGAACTTGAGGTGGCCCAGGCAAATCAGAAGCAGGTATCTGCGCTTTCGGACTACACCCGCATCACCGCACCTTTCGCTGGCGTCATTACCAATCGCTACGCGGATACCGGAGCGCTCGTTGCGGCCGGCACTTCCACGAGCACGCAGGCCGGTCCCGTAGTGCGTATAGCGCAGATCTCCGTCCTGCGGCTTGTCTTACCCATTCCAGAATCCATCGCCGGGCAGATTCATTTGGGGGATCCGGTGAAGGTGCGCGTCCAGGCCTTGAATCAGGATATCGAAGGCAAGGTCTCTCGCTTCGCCGATTCTCTCGATATGCAAACTCGGACGATGGAGACGGAAATCGACTGTCAGAATCGCGATGGCCGGCTGCTCCCCGGAATGTACACCGATACTCAATTGCTCCTGCGCGAGAAAAAGAACGTTTTGACGATTCCTCTGCAAGCTGTTGTTCGCAGCGGTGACGATGCGACGGTCCTCACGGTCAACGCGCAAGGCGTTCTCGATGAGCGTCACGTCAAGCTTGGCATCGAGGACAATTCGCGCATCGAGGTGGTCTCTGGTCTGTCTGATGGCGACCGCGTGGTCATCGGCAATCGCAGCCAGTTTCGCAACGGCCAGAAAATCCAGCCTAAGGAAGTCAACTCACAGGAAAACAGTTCGGCGGGGGGAAACTGATGTCTCGGTTTTCAATCAAGTATCCCTACTTTATCATCGTGCTGTGTCTGGTCATCGTCATCGTCGGCGCCGTTACCCTGGTTCGTATGCCGGTTGACCTCTTTCCGCCTATCAACATTCCCGTCGTCGTCATCGCCACGTTTTACTCCGGCATGCCTCCGCAGCAGATCGAAACCAATATCACCAATCCTTTTGAACGTTGGTTTACGCTGGCCAGCGGCGTGGATCACATCGAATCGCGCTCGCTCCCAGGAGTCAGCCTCATTAAGATTTACTTTCAACCTGGCACCAACGCCGACGCCGATCTTAGCACCGTCTCCAATCTCGCCATGGCTGACCTACGGCGCCTTCCACCCGGCACCTTGCCACCTGTGGTGCTGAAATTTGACGCCTCCAGCTTGCCGGTATGCTTGATCACACTCAAAGGTCAAGGTCTCGACGAGACTCAACTCCACGATCTCGGTCAGTACACCGTTCGGAATCAGATTGCCAATGTCCCCGGTGCTTCCGTGCCGCAGCCCTTCGGTGGCCGCTACCGCCAAATTATGGTGTACGTCGATCCCCTCAAGCTTGAAGCGCACCAATTGAGCCCGATGGACGTTGTGCGCCAAGTCAACGAGGCCAACCTGATTTTGCCGGCCGGTGATGTCAAGATCGGGCCGTTCGATTACAACCTCTACTCAAATAGCCAGGCCCCCTCGGCATCGGCCATCAACAGCATGCCGCTCAAATCCGTGGGCCAATCTTCCGTTCTGGTCGGCGACATCGGCAAGGCCGTGGACGCGGAGGCTATTCAGACCAACATTGTGCGCGTGGACGGCCAGCCGTCTGTCTACTTGCCGATTCTCAAGCAGGGTGGCGATACAAACACTATCGCCGTGGTCGATGGCATCAAGGATGCCCTCAAGCATCTCGTTGACATTCCGAAACAACTTGCCACAAAAGTGGTTTTCGACCAATCCATCTTCGTAAAGACCGCTATCTCCAACCTGATCCATGAAGGCGGCATCGGCTTGGTCCTTACCGGGGTAATGGTTTTGCTTTTCCTCGGAAGCCTCCGGGCTACCGCCGCTGTCTTTCTCTCCATACCGCTTTCTGCCTTGGCTACCTTTCTGGCTCTTGGCGGAGGTGGCGGCACAGTCAATTCTATGGTGCTCGGAGGGCTCGCGCTCGCGTTTTCCCGCTTGATCGACAACTCCGTCATCGTTCTGGAAAACATCTTTCGTCATCTCGAACTCGGCGAATCGCCCGAGGTAGCCGCTGAGAAAGGCGGCCAGGAGGTCGGGCTGGCGGTGCTTGCGGCCACCGTGACAACCTCGATCGTGTTCTTCCCCGTCGTGTTTCTTTACGGCGTAAGCCGGTTCCTCTTCGTGGCGCTGGCTCTCGCTGTGATCCTTTCCCTCTTCGCCTCTTATTTCGTCGCCATGTCGGTGGTGCCGCTTTTCTGCGCAAAACTCGTAAAGAGACACCATGCGGATGAAGAAGTTGGGCAAGGCTCCATTGGTGCGCGGTTGGGGATCATCACCCACAAATTTAATTTTTACTTCGAAAAAATGCTCGGCAAATACGATCGCACCCTGAGCACCTCACTCTTAAGACCCCTCGCGACAGTGGCTGCTCTCGCGGGAGGCTCCCTCCTCTGTCTTGCACTCTATCCGCTCCTTGGCGTCTCGTTCTTCCCCCGGACTGATCCCGGCCAATTCGTGATCAATCTGAAGGCGCCTTCGGGAACACGCGTGGAGTTGACGGAGAATTATGTGAAGCAAGCCGAGGAAATCATCCGGCAGGTGGTGCCCTCGAATGAGCTGCAAATCATCGTTTCGAACATTGGCATCACTACGGATTTTTCCGCAATCTACACGCCGAATTCCGCGCCACACACCGCTTTCGTTCAGGTCAGTCTCAAAGAAGGCCACAAGGTTGGCAGCTACGAATACATGCGGCGGGTGCGCGAGCAACTGCGTCAAAAGTTGCCGCAACTCACGACCTATTTCCAGTCGGGAGGCCTCGTGGATGCTGTGATCAATCTTGGATTGCCGGCCCCCATAGACATCCAGGTCAGCGGAAACGATCTCGACAAGGTCTATGGTGTGGCTACGAATATTGCCGAGCCGGTGCGCGGGCTGAAATCCGTCAGCGACGTGCTCATTCCTCAAGACATTGATTACCCCGCTTTGGAACTCGATGTCGACCGTGAAAAGGCGGGGCTCCTGGGCCTTTCGCAAAAGGAGATCGTCGACAACGTCATCACCGCGCTCACTTCCAATGGCATGATCGCGCCGAATTACTGGATCGATCCCAAGAGCGGAAACCCTTATATGCTCACCGTCCAATACCCAGAAGACGCGGTCAAGACGATGACCGATCTCAAACAGATCCCGTTGCGCGGCGTGAAAAGCTCTCAGCCGACTTTTCTGGACACCGTCGTCAAAGTGAAAACCATCCCTTCGCCGACGGAAGTTGACCACTACCAGTTATTTCGCGTCGTGGACGTGTACGTCTCGCCTAAGACCGAAGACCTCGGCGGAATCACCAGCCAGGTCGAGGACATCATTAAGAACACAAAGCTCCCCGAAGGGGTTCGCGTAAATCTTCGAGGATCCGTGCAGGGCATGCGCTCCTCGTTCAAGAGCTTCGGGATCGGCCTGATCCTTTCCGTCGTACTGGTCTACTTGGTCCTGGTCGCTCAATTCGCATCGTGGCAGGATCCCTTCATCATCTTGCTGGCGATTCCGCCAGGACTTGCTGGAGTTCTCCTCTTCCTCCTTGCTACCCGGACCACTCTGAATGTCATGTCGCTAATGGGAGTTGTCATGATGGTTGGCATCGTGGTTTCAAATAGCATTTTGATCGTGGAATTTGCTCGCCACCTGCACCACGAAGGCAAACCGGTTAAAGAAGCAGTGTCACTCGCTTCCCGCATGCGTCTTCGCCCCATTTTGATGACTTCCTTCGCCACGCTTCTCGGCATGATCCCCATGGCAATCGGAGCCGAGCCGGGCAGCGAACAATATGCACCGCTCGCTCGGGCAATCATCGGCGGATTGCTGGTTTCGGTCGTCGTGACGGTTTATCTCGTGCCCGCTGCCTATCTCCTTGTGCACCGAAAGGGAGAGCAGAATCCTCAGGAGGTGCCGTCGTGATGCGATTTTTGATTGTTCTAACCGCCGTCCTCAGTGCCGCCTGCGCGTCGCTCTACGCGCAGGCAACGGCCAGCCCCTCGAGCCATCAAGAAATTTCGCAGGCGCCTCAGACAGGCGTAAGTCTCACACGGGCGCAAGCCGAAGCCATCGCACTCAAGAACAATCCGCAAATCACCATCGGCAAATTGCGCGCTCTTGTGGCGCAACAGTATGTCCGCGAAGCGCGTTCTGCTCTCTTGCCGAATGCTTCTCTCAGCGTCACTGCGGTGGACGCCAACCCGGGAAGCCGGCTCACTGCGGGCTTTCTCAATAATCCAACCCTTTTCCCGCGTGCGGCAGCCGGCGCAAGCGTCACTCAGCTCGTCACCGATTTCGGTCGCACCACGAATTTGCTTTCCAGCTCCGAATACGGCGCCAAGGCCGAGGATCAAAATGCGGAAGCTACCCGGGCGGATATTCTCCTTGTCGTAGACCAGGCTTTTTACAACTCTCTGGAAACCAAGGCTCTCGTCACTGTGGCGCAAGAAACCGTACATGCCCGCCAGACGCTCGTTGACAAAATTCAAGCGTTGACCAATGCGAAACTCAAATCGGAGATCGACCTCAGTTTCTCAAACGTTGAATTGGCGCGCGGCAAACTCCTCTTGCTCGAAGCTCAAAACAATTACGAGACTTCTCTTACGACACTTTCCGCAATCCTCGGCTATCCCGATGAGCAGAATTTTCTGCTTGTCGAAGAGACGAATCCGGTCAGCGCCCCGCAGTCTGACGTCGCTCCACTGATTCAGCAGGCGCTCCAGCGCCGTCCCGAAATCAAAGCCCTGGAATATGAGGTCGAGTCCGCGCAGAAATTCGGCAGTGCCGAACATGATCTTTGGCGGCCAACTGTGAGTGCCCTCGGCGTTGTCGGCCAAGCCCCCGTCCGGGACGACCACATTCCGAGCTGGTACGGCGCAGTCGGCGTCAACATCAACATCCCGGTCTTCACCGGCTTTCTTTACAACGCGCGCGCCAAAACCGCGGACCTTCAGACGGAAGTCAATCGCCAGAAATTGCTGGACACCCGCAACAGTATCGCGCGTGACGTTCGAATCGCCTGGCAAGATTCCCGCCGCGCTTTCGAGCGTCTCTCCGTCACGCAGCAGCTTCGTGAACAAGCCAGCCTCGCCCTCGACCTCGCACAGGCCCGCTACAACCTGGGTCTCGGCTCAATTGTCGAATTCACGCAGGCCGAGCTACAGAAAACGGAAGCTGACATTTCCGATACTGACGCCCAATACCAATATCGCTTGACGCAAATTGTGCTCGCCTTTACGATGTTTGAGCCGACGTAGATCATTCCTCGCGTCGAGGGCGAAAGGCCGTTTCTCGAAGGCGCAATGAGCCAAGGTCACAATCCTGTTACTCATGATTGGAGCTTTGTCGAAAGTCTGAACATTCGGCCAATCTCTACATCTTTTTTTGGTTGTTGACCCTCGGTTTCACTCTGTAACCTTCGATATCTCAACGGGTTACGTCCACTGCTCCCAGATTGTTACAGGATATTCATATTCGGTTGACGTAACCGTAAGACAGGGCCTTTACCTTTTCCCGCGGGGTGGCACGCATCCTCATCGGTACGCGGTCGAATTTTGCTCCAAAGAGAGAGGCAATGAAAAAAATAGCAGCACTTGCACTATCGCTGTTCCTCACGTACGGAACCGCTTTCGCTGACACACCTAAGGACGCCGACGCGCAGCCTGCAAAACCTGCTCAGCCGGCCAAGCCCAAGGCAGCCAAAACGGCGGACAAGTCGGACTCGGCGATCGCTGCCGAGATTGAAGAGCTCCGTCAGGCTCTGCAGGTCCAGCAAGAACAACTTACCCTGTTGAAAGAAGAACTCGCCAAGCGCGATCGTCAGATTGACGAAGCGCGCGACGCGGCTGCCGCGGCCAACTCACGCGCAGCGGAAGCCAGCACCAAGGCTACCGAAGCGGTCAACACCACAGCCGAAGTGAAGAGCACCGAGGCCACACTCAATACCACGGTCGCGGATTTGAAGACCAGCAACGAAGTCCTCAAGACCACCATGGCGACGGAGCAAGCCGCGGCTAGCAAGGCCGCGGAAGAGGGCACGGCCTCGATTCACTTCAAGGGCATCACCATCACACCCGGCGGCTTCTTGGTGGCGGAGACTGTTTGGCGTCAGAGATCGGCCCAGTCGGATGTCAATACTCCGTTCACCGGCACGCCGTTTCCGGGCAACGACCTCAGCAAGGTCTCCGAGTTCAACGCCTCCGGTCGGCAGTCACGACTGGCTTTCCTAATGGAGGGCAAAGCCGACAACGTAAAAATGAGCGGTTATTATGAGATGGACTGGTTGGGTGCTTGCGCCACCTCGAATAGCCGTCAGAGCAACAGCTACTGCATGCGCCAGCGGCAACTCTGGGGTCAGGCTGCTCTTTCCGGCGGCTGGACCGTCACCGGTGGTCAGATGTGGAGCCTCACGACGGAAACCCGCAAAGGTATGGATAACCGCACAGAAGCTCTGCCCATGACCATTGACTCGCAGTATCACGTTGGTTTCACTTGGCAGCGCCAGTATGGCTTTCGCGTTACGAAGAACCTCAACGACAAAGCCTGGGTGGGGCTCGCAGTCGAGGAACCACAGGCGACACTCACCGCACACAACCAGCCGACTGCGTTCTTCGTCGGCGCTCCGGGAGCTGGTGGCGGTTTGCTAAACTTCACCGACCCTACGGGCTATTCCATCAACAAAACTCCAGACTTCATTGCCAAGGCCGTTTTCGAACCTGGCTTTGGCCACTACGAAATCTTCGGCATCCTCAGCGACTTCCGCGCGCGCGTTTATCCATGCTCCGCTGCCGTGGCAGTCGTGGCCTTACCCGCCGCCTGCCCGGGTACGACACCTTCTGCCGCCAGTGCCTTCAATGACAGCCGCGTCGGCGGCGGTATTGGCGTCAATTTTCGGGCGCCGATCGTAGCCAACAAGGCTGAATTTGGCATTCACCTCCTCGGCGGCGACGGCGTTGGCCGTTACAGTTCGGCGCAGTTGGCCGATGTGACTGCTCGTCCGGATGGTACGCTTGCTCCGATTCGGGGCGGTTCAGCTCTCGGTACCTTGGAACTGCATCCAAATCCCAAACTCGATGTCTACTTTAACTACGGCGTCGAGTATGCCTCCCGCGCGGCGTACGTCTTCCCGAACGCCACCACGGGAGCACCCGTCGCCGTCGGTTATGGGTCTCCCTTCTTTAATAACGCCGGCTGCGAAGCTTCTGAACCCTTGCCTTCCGGCCCGTTTACCACCGCGTCCGCCGCCGGTTGCACTGGCGACATCCGCAACGTTCAGGAAGGCACTGTTGGCATCTGGCACAAGATATACAGTGGACCAAAGGGAGGCATCCGCTGGGGTCTTCAATACTCCTATCTCTTCAGGAACTCTTGGTCTGGCAACAACAACACTCCCACCGCACCGGGGGTCAACGCCAAGGCCGTCGACAACATGGTGTGGACTTCTTTCCGCTACTACCTGCCCTAGTCTAGGCCAGGTTACTCACCGCTTCGTTCTTCACTTGGACGGCAAAGGGGCAGCTCTTCACCGAGCTGCCCCTTTCGTTTACTCGCACCAGGGCTGTAGACTTCTGAGTGAACGTACTGCTGATTTCCGCGCTCTCAAAGAACCTGATACCGCGAACAGGTGTGCCCGCATTTCCCGTGTCGATTCTATTTTCCGTGCGCCTCGACGGAAGTACCGGCGCGAATGGAATCCGAAGCGTTGTGCACCACTAGGTCACCTGGTTTGAGTTCTCCGAACACTTCTGTCTTTCCGCTGGCAGTGGCTCCGCTCTTCACATCGACCCACTCCGTCTTTCCTTGACGAACACGAATCACGAACGTGCGCTGCAGGTCTGTGGTGATTGCAGTTGCCGGTACAAACAGGGTTGGATAACTACGCTGTATTGGCCAATCGACATTTGCAAATGAACCGGGCGTTACTTGGGCGTCCGCGTTCTGATAATCGAGTTCAACCTGCATCGTGCGAGTCTTCTGGTTGATATCGTGCGAGATGCGCGCAATTGGGGCATGGAAAGTCTTTCCTGGGTATGCAGGCACGCTGAAAGTGACTTCCTGCCTTTCTTGAACTCCCGCCACGTAGGCTTCCGGTACAGGAACGACGATACGCAAGCGGCCCAGGTTTTCGATTTGGACGATCGGCTGCGCGCCAGCCTGCCCGGATGCGGGTCCAACCAGAGCGCCGGGATGCAGATTGCGCAGAGTGACGACGCCGTCGAAGGGGGCTCGGATTTCTAGGTATGATTCGAGCTGCGTCACGCTGCGCAATGCGTCGCGAGCACCCTGGACATTTTTCGACGCCGCTTCCACCTGTGCGTTATCGGCTGCGGCTGTTTGCTCGGCAATCAGAAGGTCATTGTTTGCGACCACACCTGGCGTTTTGGCGGCGGCCGCCAGATGCAAATAGGTTCCATGGTCCGATGCAAACCTTGCCTGCGCCGCACCGAGTTGGGCTTCCGCGCTCTGCAGTACTGCTTCGGCTTGGGCGCGCTGCGCGATTAGTTCCGGAGCGGAAAGGCGGATGATGAGATCACCGGCATGCACGTGGGAGCCGCGGTCCACGCTGATCATGTCCAAGAAACCAGTGACCTTAGGGTAGACCTCCACCACTTCGTAGGGAGTGACCTGAGCGGGCAGAAACAGTGTTGTATCCAATTTTTGAGATTCAATCGTAACCACGTCGACTATCTGTGGAGAACTTGTGGCGGAGCCTGTGCTGCCATTCGGCACAGAGGCATTGCCGCAACCCCCGAGAACATAACTCAAAACAAATATCGCAAAGAGCGATCTCATTGTGCAGCCTCCAGCGCTGAAGCGTGCGGTCTACCTGGATCGTCGGGATCAAGCGAAGGCGAAGCAAGTGAAGCACGTTTCTGCACGATGCCGAAAACCGTGGGGAGCACCAGCAGCGTCGCCAGAGTCGCGGCCAACAGCCCGCCAATCACAGCGCGGCCCAGCGGCGCGGTTTCCTCGCTACCGCGTCCAATCGCGAGCGCCATGGGAATCATTCCCGTGATCATCGCAAGACTGGTCATCAAGACTGGACGCAGGCGTTCGCCAGCCGCATTTCGTGCGGCGGTCTTCGCATCCGCTCCGTCTTTCCTATTCTTTTCGGCAAACGTGACGAGCAAGATGGCGTTGGCAACCGCAACACCGATGGCCATGATTGCGCCCATGAAACTTTCGAGGTCCAGGCTCGTACCAGTGACCAATAGCATCAGAACAACTCCCGCAAGCACGGCTGGAACCGATGACAAAACGATCAGCGATAAGCGGATGGACTCGAAATTAGCTGCCAGTAACAGCAATATGACGAGGATGGCCAGTGCAAGCCCGATACTCAAGTTGCCGAAGATCTGCCGCATGGCGCTTACTTGGCCTCGCACCTGGACCGTGACGCCACGTGGTGGACTGCCGGCGCGCGCGATTGCACCATCGATGTCAGTCGCCGCACGGCCGAGATCGCTCCTTCCAAGATTGCCGGAAAGACCGATCATCCAAAGCCCATTCTGACGGTCGAGTTCGCCAGGCACGCTCCCGGAGCGGACAGAAGCGACTTCGCTGACGAGCGGATCAGCTCCCGTTGCGCTTGAAACTGGAATAGTCTCGACATCCTTGATCGAAGTCATTTGGGCTTGCGGAACCTGTACTTGAACTTGATAGCTGACGCCGGACTTCGGATCTCGCCAGTAATTTGGGGAGACGAATCGGCTTGAGGCCGTCGCAGACACAACCGCCTGCCCAACCTCGTCGGCCGTCACGCCAAGCTGTCCGGCTAGCACCCGGTTCACGTGAATTTCGACTGTCGGATAATGCAGCGGCTCTTCGTATCCGAGGTCGCGCAGTTCATCAAGCTTTGAGAGCTCCTGTTTAACTCGTTCAGCGAAGTTCAAGACATCGTTGTACTGCGGACCAGTCGTGGCCACCTCAATTACCGATGGTGTTCCAAAATTCAGAGTTTGACTGATCAGATCGCCTGGATCAAATGAGAAGTGTGATTCTGGGAATATCCTTGGCAAGGTGCTGCGGAGTTTTTCTTCCAAGTCGCGAAGAGAAATGGGCGCGCCCGGACGGAGTGCGACGTTCATCACAGCCTGCTGCGGCCCGTTCGTCCAGAGAAAGACTGTATTGATCGGGTAGGAGGAGCCCTGCGTGCCAACGTAGCTCAGGGTGAGAGAGACGTTGCCTGGCCCGGCCTCGCGCTTAATTGTATCCAGGACTCGGCGCGCCATTTCCTCCGTGACCGGCACGCGAGTGCCATCGGCGGCATCGAAGCGCAGACGAAATTGGTCTGCTGCCGCTGAGGGAAAGATTTCTCGCGATAGTCTCGGACCTACCAACACCAATACTCCGATCGCTACGATCGAATACAAGCCGAGCAGCAGTGCCGGAACCGCCATGAGACGGTCAAGAAGGCCATAGAATTTCCTTCGAAAGCGCTCGAAGCGCGCCTCGGCAGAACTGTCTGCGTGTATCTTTTCCGCCTTCAGGAGCCAATTGGAGAGCACGGGTACAAGCGAGCTGGACAGCAGATAGGACGCTCCCATCGAAAATCCCACCGCCAGTGAAAGCGGAACGAAAAGTGAACGCGCGGGGCCAACCATAAAAAAAGAGGGTAGAAAAACAGCAAACACGCTCAGCATCGCGAGCAGCCGGGGAACGGCCACCTCGCGGCTTGCTTCCAAGACGGCTCGCGCTTTCGCCTCGCCATGGGCCAGGTGGACGTGAATGTTTTCAAGGAGCACGGTGCCTTCGTCTACCAATACGCCGACCGCGAGGGCGAGTCCGCCGAGGGTCATGATGTTGATGGTCTGCCCCATCGCCCACAACGCCACCACGGCCATCAGCAACGCAAACGGTATCGTGATGACGACGATGAGTGAACTACGCCAGTCGCGCAGAAAGAACAGAAGCGTAAGACCCGTAAGAATCGCGCCGAAAATTCCCTCGCGCAGAACGGAAAGCAATGCATCTCGCACGTACCGCGACTGATCGAATTCGTAGGTAATCTTGATGTCATCGGGAATCAGCGACTGGAAGCGAGCCAGGCTTGCGCGGACTTCATTGACGACAGTGATTGTCGAAGCGTCAGGGCGCTTCGTTACCGGGATGTAGACCGTTCTCTTGTCATTTAGCAAAGCGTAGCCTGCAAGAATGTCCGAGGAATCAGTAACAGTGCCGACGTCGCGAAGGTAAACCGATGGCCCCGACGCCGGCTCGCAAGGGAATGTCGAGCAAGTCAGTGATCTGCGTGACTGTTGAATCCGTGGTGACGAGTGTCTGATAGTTTCCAATATTGGCATTTCCTGCCGGTTCGATGCTGTTTCCCGCCACCAGGGCCTGCACGACATTCTGCGGAGAGAGTCCATAAGCGTGCAGCTTGCCGGGGTCAACACTGACAACAATTGTCCGCTGATTGCCTCCAAAGGGCGGCGGCGAAGAAACTCCTGGAAGCGTGGCAAAGACCGGCCTCACACGGTTCAATGCAAGGTCTTGGATTTCACCAAGCGTGCGCGATTGACTGGAAAACACGAGATAGCCGACGGGCAGCGTGCCAGCGTCATACCGAATAACGAACGGAGAGACCGTGCCTGGGGGCATAAAGGCACGGGCGCGGTTCACATAGGAAATGGTTTGCGCGAGCGCCTCGCTCATGTTTGTTCCGGGATGAAAAGTAAGCCTGAGCAGTGCCGTACCTTGGATGGATTTGGCTTCAACATTCTCGATGCCGTTAATGTAGAGGAAGTGATACTCGTAGTAGTACGCGATAAATCCTTCCATCTGCTGGGGGCTCATGCCGCCGTAGGGCTGGGCCACATAAATGACGGGAAGATTGAGGTCCGGGAAAATATCGATGCGCGTTCGCGACAGTGCCAGGATAGACGACAGACCTAGCGCGACGACAATTACGATGACGGAGATCGGTCTGCGTAGCGCGGTGCGAATCAGCCACATAGTTAGGAACCTCCCTGCGTCTTCTGGTGCAGCAGCTGGAAGAAGGGTCGCAAATCGCCTTGCGCTGCTGTGACCGATGCCAGATCATTCCACACGGCAAGGCGGGCGAGTGCATCATCCGTCTCCGCTTGCACGAGCAAGCCTTGCGCTTCCGCCACCTCCACGATGTTTGCGAGTCCAGCTTCGTACCGTGCGCGCGCTTGCATTTCGGAATCACGCGCAGCCCGAAGCGCGATAGGTGTGTTCTCTGCGACCCGCCGTGCACCTTCCAGGGAAGCTTGCGCCTGCTTCAACTGCCCTGTAAGGTCTTCGAGAGTTTGGTCGTAGCGTGCCCGTTCAGCGCGCTCATTCGCGGCTGCAATTTGTTTTTGCGCTCGAATCGAAAATATATCGAAGGCCGGGAAAGTCACCGTCAGACCGGCCGCCCAGTTGGATCGGTCCAGACCCAGACCGTTCAATCCTGTTTGAATTGTGCCATCGATGTTCGCCCCGCTCCCGCGTCCGTAAATCGTAGATTGTAAGTAAAACCGAGGATAATACGACCGGTCCAGAATGTGTTCTTGCTCCCGGATCACATCAACTCTGGCTTGCTCGGCAGTAGCAAAGGGATGTGAAGCAACGGGAGACGCGGCAGGACTGGCGTCTGGTGGGGTTCCTAGAATAGGCGCTGGATCGATTTTCACCGCGTCGTCAGGGAGGACGAGCAGTTCTGCGAGCGCAATCAGGCTCACGGCCTGCGCCTGCTGTGCCTGAATAAGCCGCGTCCGTGCAAGGGCTAGCTCGGCATCCGCCCGAGAAGCGTCCGCTCCTGGCCGCAGCTCATTGGTTACGAGCACGTGCACCGAATTCGAAAGCACCTGTCGCCGTTCGAGATTTGCTTCCGCCGCCATCACCCTTTGCTGCGCGGCAGCAAGTGTAAAAAAGGCATTGCTGACTGCAACAGCCACGTCCAACTGGGTCACGGAAACTTCGGAGTTCGCAAGATTTTGTCCCGCCCGCGCCGCGTTCACCCCTGCTCCTCGTCGGCCGAAGTCAATGGGCTCCCATGTGAAAAGCAATCCCGCCGCGCTGCCCCAGACGGAATCGTTTGACGTAGTGGACAGGACAGGACCCGAGATGGGCGAAATAATTTGATTGGGAAGCAGGAGGCCAAAAGCATTATTCCGGGTGGCTCGGTTGCCTTGCCACAGCATGTCCGCGCGCGGAAGATAGTTGGTCTTCGCCAGTGCCACGCCAGCCCGCGCGGCATTCGCTTGTTCCAGCGACCCACGAACAGCCGGATAGTGCTGAAGCGCATAGTTCACTGCATCTTCCAGACTCAGAACTCTTGGCGGCGCCGTATTCGTCTGCGCAGACGATGGGCTGGGGAAAAGCGCAAGAATCGAAACAATTAAAACGCAACCTAAAATTGACTTACTCGGAGCGGTAATCACGATTTTCAGCCCTCCCTACAGATTGCATGCGTCTCAATCCAGACTGCCGCCGGCTTTCTCTTTGCGTCGTGGTTCTCACTCAAGCAATTCACCCAAGAGCAGCTTCACTTTCTCTCTAGCTTTGGCCAGCGCCTTTCGCCCGAACGCAGTGGCTCGGTAAACTCTGCGGCTTCTCCTGCCCAGACGAATTTTCTCGGAACGCAGCAATCCTCTCGATTCAAGCCCATGCAGCATCGGATAGAGAGTTCCCGCACTCATCTTGTAGCCGTGGTGTTGCAGTTCCTCGATCATGCCCAGACCAAAGATGGGTTCTTTGCACGCATGGTAGAGAATGTGGATACGGATCAAGCCCGAAAGAAGCTCCTGACCCCTGACGTGCTTGATTTCAGTCAGTTTCATGATTAATTATCGAATTTAGATATCGAAATACGATAATAAACTAGCCGTAGATCCTGCGCACGTCAAGCAAATTGCGTGGTCCGCGGAATCCATGAGACAGGACTTTAGTGGGCCATCCCATCACGAGAACTCCTCAATAGATGACCTTACAGCTCAGAAGGGCAAAGTTCTTTACTTGTGCAGTGACGGGGTGGGGCAGGTTTTCACCGACCCATTCCTTATTTTTGGGGACGAACTGCAAGGATTGAGGCTTTATGACCGTAAGTTGCTGGAGTCAAGCAGCTTAAAGGAGCGGGCTTTCCTGCTCACATAAATCAAAAAACTCTGAACGTATTGTAACAATCCTGTAACACAGAAGAAGGACACTACTCAGACCCGCGGTATATACAAATTTTTCGTATGGAGATGACGGATGAAGCGAATCGCAGCTATGCTGTTGGCCGGTCTCGGACTGGCAGCCGTGGTCACGGCGGAAAGTGCTCTGTCCATTACTGGAGCAGGCGCCACGTTTCCGTACCCCATGTATTCCAAGTGGTTTGATGAATACCACAAGAAAGATGCCAACATTCAGATCAACTACCAATCCATCGGTTCCGGTGGAGGAATCAGGCAAGTTACGGAAGGCACCGTGGATTTCGGCGCTTCCGATGGCCCCATGAATGACGAACAAATCAAGGCTTACCAGGACAAGCACGGCTTCGCCATCCTGCACTTCCCGACAGTTCTCGGGGCGGACGTGCCTACGTACAACATCCCCGGTGTCAACGCTGAACTGAATTTCACGCCGGAAGCCCTCGCGGGAATTTTTCTCGGAAAAATCACAAAATGGAATGATCCCGCAATCGCAGCCGCAAACAAAGGCGTCAATCTCCCAGCCAATGACATCGTCGTCGTTCACCGCTCTGATGGCAGCGGCACCACCTACATCTGGACCGACTACCTTTCCAAGATCAGCGATGAGTGGAAAAACAAAGTCGGCAAGGGAACTTCGGTCAATTGGCCCGTCGGCCTCGGAGGCAAAGGCAATGAAGGCGTTTCCGGGCTGGTCAAGCAGACACCCAACGCCTTTGGCTATGTCGAGCTGATTTATGCCATCCAAAACAAAATGCCTTACGGCACTGTGAAGAACTCCTCCGGCGCTTTCATCAAGGCAGATCTCGCCAGCGTTACGGTTGCCGCGGCTGGTGCGGCGAAGAACATGCCTGACGATTTCCGCGTCTCCATCACGGACGCCCCAGGCAAAACCGCCTATCCGATTTCCAGCTTTACCTGGCTACTCATTCCGGCCAAAATCTCGGATGCGCGCCAAGCGCGATGCCATCAAAGGTTTTGTAAAGTGGATGCTTGCAGATGGGCAGAATTACACCGAAGCTCTTGCCTATGCGAAGCTGCCTAAGGAAGTCGTTTCGAAAGAGCTGAAAGCTCTCGACACGATCCAGTAGCCTTCGTTTAGACGAAATGTCATCCACGGTCACAACTGTTCCGAGCGCGGGTCCTGTTGCGGGCTCGCGCTCCTTTTTAAGCCGCCTCCGCGAAGGCGATGAAATCGCTCGCCTCATCACCTTCCTGTTCGCCGCTTCCGTTGTGTTCATCACTTTGCTCTTGGTCTTCGATCTCTGGCAGGGCTCCGCCCTCGCCCGGCACAAATTTGGTCTCGCCTTTTTCGTCACCAGAGTTTGGGATCCGGTGTTCGAGCAATTCGGTGCCCTCCCTTTTATCTATGGAACCGTCGTCACTTCCGCCGTCGCTCTGTTTATTGCTGTGCCGTTAGGCATTGGAGCAGCTATTTTTCTCGCTGAGCTCGCGCCGGCTCGAGTATCCGACACACTGGAATTCTTCATCGACTTGCTGGCCGCTGTTCCTAGCGTCATCTACGGGCTCCTGGGCGTCTTCATTGTTGTCCCATTGATGCGAGAATATATTCAGCCCGCCCTCAAAGATACTTTAGGATTTCTTCCCTTCTTCAAGGGACCAGCTTATGGTTTAGGGTTCCTGACAGCCGGCATCGTCTTGGCTATCATGGTCATTCCTTACATTATTTCCGTCTCGCGCGAGGTGCTTCTCTCCGTGCCGCGTGACCAGCGCGAAGCGGCTTTGGCTCTTGGCTCGACGCGCTGGGAATCCACCTGGAAGGTCGTTGTGCCATTTGCCCGCAGCGGAATCATGGGCTCGATTTTCCTCGCGCTGGCCCGCGCTCTCGGCGAAACCATGGCTGTCAGCATGGTCATCGGCAATGCTCCGACGATCAGCGCGTCGCTTTTTTCTCCCGGGGACTCGATCGCCTCCATCATCGCCAACCAATTTAGCGAAGCCACCGGTGAACTCTACACCCAAGCCTTGATTGAACTCGGTTTGGTTCTCTTTCTGCTTACGTTTATTCTGAACGGACTTGCCCGCATCTTGATCCTGGCGACGTCTCAGCGCGGCAGCGGAATGGAGAACGCATGAATCCCCGTTTGCGCTGGCGCAAGTTCGTAAGCAGTTTGATGCTCACTATGACGGGTTTGTGCGCTTTAATTGCTGTCTCCGTCCTTTTCTTCATCTTGGGCAATCTCGTCTACCATGGCGGAACCTCCGTCAACTGGAATTTTTTCACGAAGTTGCCGGCTCCCGTAGGCGAAGCGGGCGGCGGCATGGCCAATGCCATCGTCGGCAGCGCCAAGCTGCTTCTTCTGGCCACGTTTCTCGGTGTTCCCATTGGTTTCCTGGGCGCCATCTACCTTGCGGAATTCAGCGGCAGCAAGGTGGCCTTTATCGTGCGTTACGCGGCGGATTTGCTCAATGGTGCGCCTTCGATCGTCATTGGCATCTTTGCCTTTAGCATTGCCGTCCATCCCTTCAAGCATTTCTCCACTCTCGCCGGTGGCATTGCGCTCGGCATCATGATGATTCCCATCACCTTGCGCAGCACCGAAGGATTTCTTCTCGCCGTGCCACGCACCTTACGCGAAGGCGCGATGGCTCTCGGCGCCAGCAAGTGGAAAACGATTGCGACTGTCGTCGTGCCTGCCGCCTATCGCGGCATTCTCACCGCGATTCTCCTGGCGTTCGCTCGCGTTGCCGGCGAAACCGCGCCACTCATTTTCACGGCCTTGGGCAACAGCTATTGGAGTCATGGTTGGAACGAGCCTACAGCCTCGCTTCCCGTCATGATATGGAACTACGCCATCTCGGCTTACGATGATTGGCATCGGCAAGCTTGGGCCGCGGGCCTCGTCCTGCTGGCTTTGATTTTGGTCATTAATATCGTTGCCCGCGCGATTCTTTCTCGTGGCATTTCGGTTCCGAGGGCTTAATCTATGCATGCTTCTGTGAGGCAGGCAGTGTCCGTAAACATAACTCCACCGGTAATGAACGCCGCGACCCGCGAAAGCATGGCGCCCGCGGAAATGCGGATGACTATCTCCAAGGTCAATTTCTGGTACGGCAGCAAGCAGACCCTTTTCAATGTCAGCCTCGGCATCGCCACGAACAAGATCACGGCGCTCATCGGTCCTTCTGGCTGCGGCAAATCTACGCTCTTGCGCACTCTCAATCGCATGTACGAAACCGTCCGCAACGCGCGCCTCGAAGGCGAAATCCTTCTCGACGGCAAAAATATTCTTGCGCAGGACGTTACTCAGCTCCGCCGCCGCGTCGGCATGGTTTTTCAGCGCCCCAATCCTTTTCCCAAATCCATCTTCGAAAACGTCGCCTATGGCCTCCGCATCAATGGCTCAAAGCTTCCGATGGCGGAAGCCGTCGAGAAGAGCCTGCGCCATGCCGCGCTCTGGGACGAAGTGAAAGATCAACTGCACAAGTCCGCCTACGATCTTTCCGGCGGACAGCAACAGCGCCTCTGCATTGCCCGCGCCCTCGCCGTCGAGCCCGAAGTTCTTCTTCTCGACGAGCCTTGCTCCGCCCTCGACCCCATCAGCACCGCGAAAATCGAAGAGCTGCTGGTCCAGTTGAAGGATCTCTGCACCATTGTCACCGTCACCCACAACATGCAGCAAGCCGCGCGCGTCAGCGATTTCACCGCATTCCTGCTTACCGGCCAGCTCATCGAGTTCAGTCCCACGCCGCATCTCTTCACAACGCCCAGCGATCCACGTACGGAGGCCTACATCACCGGCCGCTTTGGCTGATCCGTTGCCGCTGGAAAGCAGTACCATTCGCGGACATAATGGACTGCCTGAGGGGAAAGAGTTTATGGAACGCCACTTCGAAAAAGATTTGAACGAATTGAAAGAGCGCCTGCTGTGGATGGGCAGCCTCGCCGAGCGCGCCGTTCACCAAGCCGTGCATGCGGTCCTCGAATCGGATGAACAGCTTGCCAAGCGCGTTCTCGATGAAGAAGACGCCATCAACGAATTGCAGATTGAAATCGACGACCGCGTCGTCCAGCTCCTCGCGCTCCATCAGTTGATGGCGATAGATCTTCGTTTCGTCCTTGCCGTCTCCCGCATCAACAACGATCTCGAGCGCATCGGCGACCAGGCCGTCAACATCGCCCAAGCCGCGCTCCGCATCCTTCGCCATCCTCGCGTGAAGCCCTATGTGGACCTTCCTCGCATGAGCGAGCTTGCAGAAGAAATGGTCCGCAACGCCCTCAACGCCGTCGTCCGCCGCGACGTTGACCTGGCCCAAAAAGTTCTCGCCACCGACGATCAGGTAGACCACTACCGCGATCAAATCTTCCGCGAACTCCTCACCTACATGATGGGCGATTCCAGCGTCGTCTTTCCCGCGTTCGAACTAATCCTCGTCGCCAAAAACCTAGAGCGCATCGGCGACCACGCCACCAACATCGCCGAAGACGTCATCTACATCGTCCAAGGCCAGGACGTCCGCCACCCCACCGTCGACCGCCGCTAAGCGCTGCCATTCTCGGCGCCGTTCGAATAACCAGACAGTACCAGCACCAAAATGTACTTGACTCTCTGTCCGGTCTACGGTAATATCTGTGGTAGGTAAATTTCTAAAAGGCGGCAGCTCCTGCTGCCGCTTTTTCATTTTCGGCTCCGGTAACCCAGAATCTAACTCTTGCGGACCGCAACTCCGAAGTGGATCGCAATCCACTTTAGAATCAACACTTGCAAAAACACCCACAAGTGTTGATTCTAAATGACTTAGTTACGGCTAAGTTCCTTAGAATCAACACTTATGAAAAACCGGGGGGAGGGGGGTGATTATTGTTAACCAGCCGAGCCGCGATTAGCCTATCCGCAGTGCCGCTAAGCCCCCAGTGGGTCATGGTCCTCGCCTGCGCCGGAAACCTGCACACGCAGCAACCAAGCGCAGTCAGTGCGCTCGCCAAGCTAAGCCCGCCCCCGAGAGTCCGGTCCCAGGTTCTCGTGAACCGAACTCGAACGTGCGATTCTCCGGCCGGAAGAGGCATGATCATTTGGTTGAAGTCGTCGCCGCCTTGGGGCGTGACCATGCTCCCGTTCACTTCCACTCGCCACGCGGGATAATTCAACAAACGCAGTCCCAGAAAAAACTTCTCACGCGAATTGACGGACACTTCTTTTTCCTCTGGAGTCCAGCGGTCCACGCTGAATCTTTGGTATCGAATTCGGACCCGGTATGGAATCCGTATCTACGACCACTGCCTCTGGCGACTTTGCCGGAATGTTGGTGTGGTCGTCTCCAGCGGGATCATATTCATCCGTGCCATCGAACCCCGCTCCGTTCGCGATCGCTTCGCGGAGAGCCGGGATATCTTGCGTGTCCCACCAACCTCGCTTCACCAGCACAACGCCCGTTGCGCTGATCAAAGCAAACGTCACCACCGCACAAATCCATCCCCAGCGCCGTCGCCCCATCGCGCTTCCCAGGAAAACGGCAAACACCACAGAGAGCAGAGACATCCAGCGCCACGGGAACTGCACAAAACGCAATTTCGGCAGCACCGCCCAGAGCGATGAAGTGAAACGCAGCATCAGCAATGTCGCGAGTCCCGCAAGAAGCAGCAGCGTCTGCCACACTCTGTTTTCCAGCACGCCATCGCTGTTTTGCTCTTTTCTGCGCGCGACCGCCGCCGCGAATCCCGTCAAAATCATCAGTAAGACAGCGATGCTCGACGCAATCCAATTGAACAGCGTATGTTCCGGATCGTTGATCGCCGTGAATAGAAAATTTTCCGCTGGGAGCAGACCAGTAGACAACGCCTGCGCAATGTTCACCCAGCGCTGTTCGTACGCAGCCGGCACCAAATAAAATCCTGCTAGACCAAATCCCAGCGCCAGCCCAGCTGCTCCGCGCCATAGCGGCTGCCACGACTTCCGGCTCACCGCCGCAAAGCCGAACACCAGAGCCGCGCCATAACTGGCAATCACTCCCGCTGGTGCATTCGACAGCCAAATCGCGGCAAACACAGCAGCAAACCAAGTAATCGCCCACCGTGCAGGCCGATGCTGCGGCGGCTGTTCGGAACTCTCCAACATCTCGCAGATCTGCAACGCCAAACAAAACAACAGCGGAAAAAACGCGTTCGCCAGCAGTTCCGCGAAATCGCTACGCATGTAAACAATCAGCAGCGCATACGGATTCGCGGCATAGCACGCAACACAAAATAACGCGGCTCGCTGCGGCAACACGCGCCGTGCCAACGCAAAAGCGCTCAGCCCCGCAAGCGTTTGCACCACCACGATGTAAACGATCGGCACATGATTCCACGGCATCACGGAGCCAAGAGCCGCCCCGAGCATCCACGAGAACGGAGGATAAAAAATAAATCTCGGCTCACCAAAACCAAAGTTCGCCCATTCCGTCCACCGCGGATAGACGATTCCTTCTTTCCACTGCCCCGCCGCATCAAGCCACGAGGCGGCGTGATACTGAAAATCGTGTCCCGTCGCGTTTCCTAGCCAGAAAAACGGAGAAACAATCATCAAGGAAATCAGAAGGGAAATAAAAAACGCAGGAAGCCAGCCGCGAATGCGCGTCTGCAATGCCGATGGAAGCTGCGATTCACCCGAAGAAGTCATGCGGTGTTCATGCCATTGTAACCACGAAAGAAACTGTCATGCGAGCTTCATCCTCGCTGGGCGTCACGCGTGGAGTTGAGCGATAATACACGCTCTCATGAGCACGCCGACCACAGCGCCCGAACCTATTATCGAAGCTCGCAAGCTCGAAAAATTCTACGCCCAGCCGGACGGCAGCCGCATCCAAGTCATCGCCGCGACCGATCTCGCCGTCTATCCTGGACAGATCATCGCGCTGCTCGGTCCTTCCGGCTGCGGAAAATCCACATTGCTTCGCATGCTGACCGGGCTCTCCCCCGCCAGTGCCGGCTCCGTTTTTTGGCACGGAGCGCCTGTGGGCGATGGTTCGCCCAACGTCTCGATCGTGTTCCAAAGTTTTGCGCTGTTTCCTTGGCTCACCGTTCTCGAAAATGTCGAAGCCCCGCTCGAAGCGCGAGGCATGGTTCCTATCGAACGCCACAAACGCGCGCTACGCATCATTGACGCCGTGGGTCTCGACGGTTTTGAATCCGCCTATCCCAAGGAACTCTCCGGCGGCATGAAGCAGCGTGTCGGCGTTGCCCGCGCCCTAGTCGTCGAGCCCGAAGTTCTTTTCATGGATGAGCCTTTTTCCGCGCTCGATGTGCTCACCGCGGAAACGCTGCGCGGCGAACTGCTCGAGCTTTGGCTCGAGCACAAAATTCCCACTCGCGCCATTTTCATCGTCACGCACAACATTGAGGAAGCCGTCGTCCTCGCCGATCGTATCGTCGTTCTCGGCCGCAACCCCGCCCACATCCACGCCGATTTTTCCGTGGCCATGCCTCATCCGCGCGACCGCAAGTCTTCCAGCTTTATCGAGCTTGTGGATGACATCTATCGCGTCCTCACGCGTCCCGACCACGATCGCGAGGCGGTTCCTCCGAAATCTTCCGCTCTCGGCAAGCAGTTGCCGCGCAAAGCCATCATGTTGCCGCATACGCGCCCCGGCGGCATGGCCGGCCTTATGGAGATTCTCATGGACCAGGGCGGCCGCGCCGATCTCCACAAACTTGCCGATGAGCTGAGCCTCGAAGTAGACGCGCTTCTCCCCACCGTGGACACCGCCGTCCTCCTCGGCATGCTTCGCCTCGAGGAAGGCGACTCCATCATCACTCCCGAAGGGCAGGCTTACGCGCAAGCGGATATCCAGGCCCGCAAAGCGATCTTTCGCAAAGCAGCGCTCGCAAATGTTCCGCTGCTTGCCCAAATGCAAAATGCTCTTAAAGCAAAGTCAAACCGCACCCTTTCCGATGAATTCTTCCGCGATCTCCTCGACGAACATTTCAGCGAGGATGAATCGCGCCGCCAGCTCGAAACTGCCATTCAGTGGGGACGTTACGCGGAGATTTTCGATTACGATGCCGCCACGGGCAAGTTGACACTCACCGAGGCCTGAACTATCCGTGACGACTTCCACCGATCGCCGCGCACAATGCAACTCCCGTCCCGCCGGCAATCAGGCGCCCGGCAGGTTCGCGCTGGTCGTGGTCCTTCCTGATTGATATCTCCGTTTTTCTCTTCGTCCTCGCAGCCATCTACGGCGTCTACGCAATTGGCCACACCTGGCTTGGACCCATCCCGGCCACAGGTAGAAATTTCTCAGAGCCCGCTCGCTCTTCCGCTCTACGCGCTCTATTCGATGGTGCGGATCAGCGTTGCGTACGCTTTGAGCCTGGCGTTCGCGCTCGCCTACGGCTATCTTGCGGCCCGCTCCAAACGCGCCGAAATCGTCCTCGTCCCGCTGCTTGATATTCTGCAATCGATTCCCGTCCTCAGTTTTCTTGCCTGGCGTGATGCTGGCCATGGTCGCGCTCTTTCCGCACAGCCAGCTCGGCATCGAGCTTGGTTCCATCGTCCTTATATTTACCGGCCAGGTCTGGAACATCGCCTTCAGCTTTTATTCTTCGCTGAAAACCATTCCGCGCGAGTTGAGAGAAGCCGCGATCATTTACCGCTTCGGCCGCTGGCAAAGATTCGTCGAGCTGGACCTGCCGTTTTCCACCATCGGCCTCGTATGGAACTCGATGATGTCCGTCGCCGGCGGATGGTTCTTTCTCATGGCTTGCGAGATGTTCGTTCTCGGCAATCGTGATTTCCGCCTGCCGGGGCTCGGCTCCTTTCTCCAGACCGCCGCGAGCCACGGCAATACCCGCGCGATTCTCTGGGGCCTCGCAGCCATGGTGACGGTCATTGTTCTTCTCGATCAGCTGATCTGGCGGCCGGTCATCGCGTGGGCGGATAAATTCAAATTCGAGCAAGTCGAGACTGCCAAAACAAACTCGCACAATTTGCTCAGTTTTCTCGGGCGCGCTTCGTTCGTCATCCGTTTGTACCGCCTCGCCGTGCGTCCAGTCTTCGATTGGATCACGGTCAACATCGCTGTCGGTGCGCGCCGTGCCGCGGAGACATTCTCCATTCCAAAACGCCAGAGCACACGGCGCTCACTCCTCATCGTTCTCGCGGCGGTAATTCTCGTCGGCCTTGGCTTCGCTATATTTCACGGCGCTCGCGAACTTTCCGATTTGCGCCGCGCGGACTATTTCACTCTCTTGCGCAGCGCCGCCTTCACGTTTCTTCGCGTTAATGCCGCGCTGCTCCTCGGCGCGCTCTGGACAGTGCCGGTTGGCGTGGCTATCGGCTTCAGTCCGCGCCTCGCGCGCATCGCTCAGCCGCTCGCGCAGATTGCCGCTTCCATTCCCGCTACGGCTCTATTTCCCGTCATTCTTTTGTTTTTGATTCGGCATCGCGGCGGTTTGGAAATTGCCGCCATGCTCGTCATGCTTCTCGGCACGCAGTGGTACATCCTCTTCAACGTGATCGCCGGCGCTATGGCGATTCCCACAGACCTCAAGGAAGCCTCCAGCATTTTCCGATTTGGTTCTTGGGATCGCTGGCGATATTTAATTTTGCCGGGGATTTTTCCGTATCTCGTAACGGGGATGGTGACCGCCTCCGGCAATGCCTGGAACGCCAGCATCATCGCGGAGTATTTTCATTTTCAGGGAAGCATTGTGTCGACGATCGGACTCGGCAGCGCCATCAGCAGCGCCAGCGACGCGGGCCGTTTCGATCTCTTGCTGGCTGCGACGCTGGTCATGGCCACGATCGTGGTACTCATCAATCGTTTGCTCTGGCGACGGCTCTATCGTCTCGCCTCGACGCGCTTCAAACTCGAAACGTAGCGCTTGACGGCGGCCCCTGTTTATTTTTTGTCCGGTGTCGCAGGTGCGGGCGTAATGGCAGGCGCGGGCGCGGCTCTTCACCCCAAATATATTTGGCGAACCACTTTTCATTTTCTTCCATAACCGCGCGCTGCTGCTTAGGCTTCGTTATGCCGTGTCCAAATCCTTTGTAGACGACCATCTTCACCGGGACGCCACGATCCTCCAGCGCTTGCCGCAATTCATATCCGTTCGGGATGGGCACGCGCCGGTCGTTTTCTCCATGCTGGATCAACGTAGGAGTCCTTGCTTTCGCGATGTACGTGATCGGCGACGTCTTCTTATAAATCTCCGGATCATCCCACGGCGTCGCGTGCAGATATTGCGGCGTGAACGGCGTGATATCCGTGTTCACGTAATATGTCATCCAGTCGGAAATCCCCGCGCCCACGGACACCGCTTTGAACCGGTCGCTCGACGCCGTGATGAACGCCGAAATGTATCCGCCTTCGCTCCAGCCCATCGAGCCCACGCGATCTTTGTCCACCCATCCTTTCGCGATGAGCGCGTCCACGCCAGAAATCACGTCGGCGTAATCGCCCACTCCCAAATTCCTCACGTTCAGCGCGCGGAATTTCTCTCCGTATCCCGCGGAGCCTCTGTAATTCGGCCGCAGAATTAGAGCGCCCTTTGCGACGAATCGCTCGACGGGGTAATACCGGTCCGCGCTCAGCGTCGCTTGGTCCACACCTGTAGGCCCGCCGTGAATAACGACCAGCAGGGGATATTTTTTACCAGGCTTAAAAGCCGCCGGCGTGTAGAGAACGCCTTCGATCGTCGCCCCGTCGGTGGATTTCCACGAGATCACTTCGCGCTTCGCCGGCTTGAAACTTTTCAACTGCTCTCCCATAGCGGTCAATTTCTTTCCGGACCAGCCTGCCACGCTCGTCACGTAGACTTCGGGATATTCATTGTCCCCGGCAGCGCGATACGCTGCATGCTTGAAGTCCTTCGAGAAGGAGGTCGAATAGATCGCCACGTGCTCCGGCGCGCTCAACTTTTCGATTGCCCGAGTATGAGGGGTTCAGCCGGAAGACGTGCGAGTAGGTTTTCTGGAGCGCGGCGAAGTAGATGCCGTCAGCCGCCCAGCCGATCAGTCCAGGGTCTTCATCGAAGGCATCTGTCAAGACGCGCGGCGTGCCGCCGTCCGCGTCTACCACAGCAATTTTCGCGTTCGTATAGAAAAAGTATTTCGAACCGGCGGTAGTTTCGAAGGCGATTTGCTTTCCATCGGGCGACCAATGCGGATTTCTGTCTGGTCCGGGAGTATCCACTATCTTTTTGACTTTGCCGTCGCTGGCACCCACTAAATAAATGTCGGCCGTCCCCATAGAAATTAGATCCGGATCGCGCTGCGCCGTGAACGCGATGCGCGTGCCGTCCGGCGACCACGCCAATTCGCCGACGGTAAACGTGGTTCCCGCCGTCAGGCGCTTGGGTTCGGGAATTGGCGCACTTTCGGCCGCGGGAATTTCCATCATCCAGAGATGAGCCATGTTGTAATCGGCGTGAACGACTTCGTACTCGCCATACTTTTCCTTGCGGTCTTTCATCGCCTTTGGCTCGGGATCGTCCGCGGTGAAGGCCATTTGCTTCGAATCCGGCGACCAAGCAAAAATGTTCACGCCGGTTTCTACTTTTGTGATTTGCCTGGCCTCGCCGCCGTCGGCCGCAATCATGTAGATCTGCTTTTTGCCTTCCGGCGTTCCAGAAATCTGTCCAGGCCGGTCGGAGAGAAACGCGATCCACTTTCCGTCCGGGGACCACGCCGCATTCGTGCTCGATTTCTTCGAAGCCGTGAGTTGATGGCCTTCGCCCGTCGTGGTGTCAGCGATCCAGAGATCGCGTTCAAACGCATTGTCTTCCCAATTCGTGCGCGAGACTTCGTAGACCACACGCGTTCCATCGGGAGAAATCTCCGGGCTGAAGGCTCCTTTCATCTCCAGCGACTGGTCAATCGTCGGCGCCGTTGAAGCGGAGCCCGCAGTAGCAGGGGCAGTCGGTTGCTGGGTGGCGACGCGCACACTCAACGAACAGATCAGCGGCAGAAGCAGGGCAGCCCAAGACACTTTGCGCATAGGTTTCTCCTCGAAACTCTTTTGAATCTTGCTCTGAACGCGATCGCTTATTATTTCCGCGACCAACGGAACAATCCAATGGCAAGCCCGGCACCGACCAATGCCAGCGCCAGATAGACGTGCCAGCCGTGCAATTCCAATGCCGAAAAAACCGCCGCAAACCCGGAGAGAAAAGCCAGAAATACGGCCTGACTCTTCGACATTTCCCGCTTCTCCATGGGGACTCCTGGTTAAGCGTATCCTTCGGAACGATGGCTCAGGCGCGCGCTCTGCGTCTAAGTGTTTTTCGTCAGCTCTTTGCTCAGGAAAATAAGCTGTCCCACGTGGTGATAGGCGTGCCCGGCGCATCGCAGAAAAATCATGAATCGTTCCGCAGCTTCGGGTTCGCGTTCGGCGGAATACGGCGCCATCCAGTCCTCGGGGCTTTGCTTCCGTATAGTCGCCACAACCATGGCAATGGTTTGGTCGAACGCCTGCATAACTTTTGCTTTGTCCGGTCTTTCCGTTTCCGTGAATTCCCGGTCGCGGTTGCGAATGTATGCGGATTGCGCAACCCGCGCCCCGATGTAATAGTTCAAGTTGCCGGTCATGTGGAGGATTAAGTGCCCGACGCTGTTGCCGTAAGAAAACGGATTGTGCCAGAACTGTTCCTGAGTGAGCGGGTCAACCCACTTGTGCACATGCGCGGCGATGTATTCGTAGTAGCTCGCAAAGTCCGACGAAATCGTGCTGGGAAGATCGGCCATGAGAATTCCTCGGTTCGCGGAAGCCGCAAAGCTCTCTTCAAATCTTAGTGCGCCACCGTCCCGCGATCGTTCTTGTAAATCACGCCTTCCTTCATCACAAAGAAGACGTGTTCTGTCTGCCGGATATTTTCCACCGGATCGCCCGGCACGGCTACCACATCCGCGAGCTTGCCTGACTCCAGCGTTCCGATTTTGTCCGCCAATCCAAGCAGGTCGGCATCCGCCGAAGTTCCTGCCTTCAACGCATCGATCGGCTTCATCCCCAAATCCACCATGAGGTGAAACTCTTCCGTGTTGCGTCCATGAGGATAAACCCCTGCATCTGTTCCGAGGCCGATCTTCACGCCCTTCGCCAGGGCTTTCTGGAACATTTGATGACCTGCCGCAATCGCGGCCTTCGCTTTGGCCAGAATCGGCGCCGGGATATATGTGCCCTTGTCGATCTGCTCCTGAATGCCATGCGGCGCCATCAACGTCGGGACGAGATACGTTCCGCGCTGTTTCATCATGTCGAGTGCTTCGTCGTCGAGAAACGTTCCGTGCTCGATCGAATCAATGCCCGCGCGAATGGCGCGTTTTGCGCCTTCCGCACCGTGCGCGTGTGCAGCCGTTTTTCGCCGCAACGCGTGGGCTTCGTCCACGATGGCATTCAGTTCTTCTTGCGTGAGTTGCGGAGTGTCCACGTCGTCGGCGAGAGAGAGGACTCCGCCCGTGGCGCAGACTTTGATCATGTCGGCTCCGTATTTGTGATCGAGGCGCACCGCGTAACGTGCTTGTTCGGGGCCGTTGATCACGCCGTCCAGTGGACCAGCCTCGCGCCCGAAAAGTCCCGCGCGAAAGCCGGCTTCACCGTCGCAATGGCCGCCAGTGGCTCCGAGTGCGTGAACAGTCACCAGCATGCGCGGCCCGGGGACGACGCGATCGCGAATCGCGTTCCGCAAGCCGACGTCGAGATATTCGCCGGACCCCACGTCGCGAACCGTAGTTATGCCCGCCATCAGCGTGACTCGCGCGTTCACGCTGGAATCGAGCGCCATCTCCGCGACCGGCTTCTGCAACTGATCCAGCGCGCTTTGCTTGTAGTCGTCGCTGTACATCGAGGTCAGGTGAGTGTGTGCGTCAATGAATCCCGGAAGCAGGGTTGCGTCTCCAAAGTCGAGAACTTCCGCGCCAGGGGGAATCGCCGCTCCGGCGCCTACCGTCACAATTTTTCCGTCGGCCACCACCACCAGGCCGGGCTTGACGAGCGCGTCGCTCTTGCCGTCAAACATGCGTGCGGCTTTCAGGACGTACGTTTTGCTTGCGGGCTTTTGCCCCTGCCCAAGGGCGGGTGATACCGCTAGAAAACTCGCGCACAAGAACACCCAGGACTCCAACGACATACATTCTGCGCATCATTTGGTGCTCTCCGTTGTTCAGCAGCAGTTTCCGCACGAAATCTCGGAACGCCGACAATAGCCTGCTCCCCCAAAAAGTCAAGGTCTTCGTCGCCCGCTGTAGAACAACCCGCCCTATTTTTGCTAAAGTAAGACCGTCGCTTCCGTAAGGAAGTTGCAGCCAGCCCTTGTTCCAAGAACTCCCCCGCCCATGGTTCTGGAAAACACCAATTTATTTGTACGCCGGGGAGTCCCATGTCTCGCTCGTTGCCAGCAGCTCACAGAACCAGTCGTCAGGGATTCTTCCCGGCGCTCCGCCAAGTGCTGAGCAACATCCTGTTCGAGATAGGGTTTACGCAATCGTCTGTCCGAACTCGCGCAAATCAGGCTCACGGTATGTCCGCCACGGCACACCATCATCGGACGTTCTCTCTCCCTCGGGACTACATCCGCCGCCGCCAAGTTCGGCGCCGAATCTCCAACGCGATTCTCATTCCTTTGTTGAGTGCAATCGCCGCCTATTTCATCACGCGCCCGACGGGCGGCTCGGGATTTACTCTGCCTAAATACGCACGTTCGTCACAAGTTGCATCACTTTCCGCGGCGCCAAGTCCGGAGTCCGTCCCCAACCCTAGCACGCCAACTTCTTCCGAACTCCTCGCGGCTATGCCTGTTGCGAGTCCAACGGCAAGCGGCGCATACAAGCTGGCCGATGGCCCCCACACCATCACGGAAGTACCGGACATCGTTTTGCACGATGCCAAGCGCAACAAAGATCTTCATGTGCGGATTTTTTATCCGAACGAGGCCGGCAGCTATCCTGTTATCGTTTTTTCGCATGGCGCCGGCGGGTCGCAATCGTGCTGCGAAGCGCTGACGCGCCACTGGGCTTCGTACGGGTATGTCACGCTGCAGCCGACGCACGATGATTCGACTTTGCAACGGCGCAATACCGGCGAAGAAAACGTTAACTTTGAGAAGGCGGTGCGCGACGCGCTGAGAAAACCAGCGCTTTGGCAAAGCCGCCCTCAAGACATTTCGTTTGTTCTTGATTCGCTGCCGGCCTTGCAAAAACGCATCACCGCGCTTGCCGGTAAAATGGATGCCGCGCATATCGGCGTCGGCGGCCACTCCATGGGAGCGTTTACCGCGGATGCGATCGCTGGCGCGCTCGTAGATCTTCCCAACCACCACGCCACCAATTTTGCTGATCCCCGTGTGCAAGCCGTTCTTCTGCTTTCGCCGCAGGGGCCAGGCGAGTTCGGCCTTACCGATCATTCCTGGGACCACGTCACGTTGCCGCTAATAAGCATGACCGGTTCGCTCGATTTGGGCGCGGGCAATCAGGGCCCGGAATGGAAAAAGATTCCGTTTGAGCGCAGCCAGCCCGGCGCGAAATATCATGTGTTCATTCAAGGCGCGAATCATATGTCGTTCATCACCGCGAAGACGCTCTTGGCCAGACGCGTCTGCGCAGGGCGACTCTATTCTCGGCTATACGAATTCCGCATCTCTCGCGTTTTGGGACGCTTATTTGAAGGCCGACCCTGCCGCAAAAAATTATCTGCAATCGGATGCTCTTCCGGATTTCAGCCACGGCGCGGTAAAAGTCTCGCGCCGATAACGCATGACGTTTATCGGCTGAATCAATTGGCCTGATTCCTCAGCTTTTCCACACTCCGCGCGGGGGGAGTCCTTCCGTACCATTGACGATGTTACTAGCCAGTTTGGACACTGAATGCAGTATGGCCCGCTATTCTGCTTTTCTTGGGCGCAGGGTTGAGGTGCAATACCGCGCCGGGGATATCCTCCTGCCTGCGTCCGGCACGTTTGTGGCTGATTCCGGCCGCTCCATCTTTCTCGAGCAGAATTTCGAGCAACGCGGCTCGATGAAGCATTTCCGGTGGGAAATACCGTATCAATATATCGTTCGCCTTGAAGAGAAGCCTGAGCCCGCGCCCGTCGCGGCTCAATCCAGCAGCTCTCCTGCCCCAGCAAGCGCTCCAAGTTCTGGTCCTGAGGCGTCACCTTCCACGGCCGCGATCTCGAGCGGCGGCGCGGCGGCGATTCTCCCGCTCCAGAATCGTCCCAAGACCGCCTAGCGGTCGCCAACCCTCATCCTTGGCGCGACTCCTGCTCGCGGATTCGGTTACAATCGCAGCGTTGCAATAATCAGAAACATGCTGGAAGCGGCGAGCGTTCCGGCACCGCCCTGCGTAGGAGGCTTTCCGTGACCCAGGATTCCCGCCCTAAGACCACCATCGGCCCCGCAGTTAAGATCGGGCCCGGTGCCAAAGTCAGCCCCACTAGAAATATCGGTCCAGGCTCAAAAATCGGATTGATTGGTCTCGGCCTGATGGGCAAGCCCATGGGCCTAAACCTGTTGAAAGAAGGCTTTTCCCTTACCGTCTGGAACCGTACGGCCTCGCGAGCCGAATCGCTCGTGGCTGCCGGTGCCAAGCTGGCAGCTTCCCCCCAGGAAGTGGCCGCTGCATCGGATGTGCTGATTACCATAGTTAGCGATCCGTCGGCTCTCGAGGAAGTGCTCTGGGGGCACGCTGGCAAGAACGATGGGGCGCTCGCATCACTATCTAACGGAAGCATTTACATCGATTCCAGCACGGTTTCTCCAGCGCTCGCACGCAAGATTGCGGTGGCTTGCAAGGAGCGCCAGATCGGGTTTTTGGACGCTCCCGTTACAGGGGGTACCTGGGGAGCCGAAAAGGGGGAACTGGTTTTTATGGTAGGCGGAGACGCCCAAGTGCTCAAAGATGCCGAGCCGGTTCTTTCTGTCCTCGGCAAGCGCTGGTTTCACCTCGGCCCCAATGGCGCTGGCCAGACGATTAAGCTGGCCATGAACCTGATACTGGCTCTTCAGGTAGACGCCCTTGCGGAAGCCCTGGCACTGGTCACCGGGGTGGGCTTGCAGGGGGAAAAGCTCGTCGAAGTCCTGCAATCCAGCATGGCTCGCGCAGGCGTTCTCGACGTCAAGGCCCCGCTGCTCCTCAAGGGCGAATACCCGCCCAGCTTCCCGCTACGCCTTATGCATAAGGATATAGGCCTGGCGCTCGATCTCGCCAAAGAAGCTGGCGTGGCGCTACCTGCTGCCGCTGCGGCTTATTCAACCTACTCCTCGGTCAAAGCCGCAGCTAAGGAAGACTTAGACTACGCGGCAGTTATGAAGTTCTGGCAGCGCTGAGCAATTTCCGACACTGCGTGCGCGCTATCAGGTCTAGCCTAGGATGACAGCCGAGATGCCGTGTAGATAAGCCATTATATATCAATCATTTATGGACTTCGAAGAGGGAAGGAGAGGGAAAAGTGTGCGACCTGCCGAGCATCAAACAGGGCGGGGTTTCCTTAAATAGAACGCACTGCGGCTCGCTGATCGAGATCTAGCGAAAGATTCTGATCGAGCACCACGGCCACGTATCGCGAGCAAGTCTTCATCTCTCTAGATGCCCACGAGGACAAGGCTGGCTGGATCGAGCGGCAGGCTTTCTCCAGCTTTGCCATGACGCGGTAGTAGCCCTTTACCTCGCGCAGCCAGGGCGTGCCTTTTGTGAGGCGAGGAGACAGTTCGTCGCAAAGTCCCAGCAGCGTCCCAAAGTCGTTCGGCCCGATGGCTTCCGACTCGATGCCGGTTGCCGCGCGCAAGGAATCGGAGATCGGCTGGTTGGCGGTGGTCAGCCAAATCAAACGCCATTGGCTAATAGCGAATCTAACGAGGGCCACTACCGAGAGCGCGAGTATAAGGACGGCTGTCATGGTCTTTGCTTGCAGGGTTAGTGTGCCAAGAGGCTTCGTAGCTCCCAATAGAACTCCCGTACTACTGGACAGGTACTGGCTGAGAGGCCAGAACAAGCCGGCCTTCCACCGGGAGCCGAGCCGGGGACAGAGCCGCCCCGTTCTCCGCTACGCACCTCTCTTCCTTATTTTTGGGTTAACCCGTGAGTTACTTCTCTGCAGCATATTAGGGGAATGGGCTTGACCAGCCGATTCGCCCACTCTAGGGTGGAAGATAACGTACGTCGCGCTGACAGTCCCTTTCATGGACGTCCAACACAACCCGCCCAGCCGGCCCCTCGAAAGTGCCAGCGATCAGGAGATCGCCGAGAACCTGCGCAAACTTGAGAAGCGCGATTGGTGGGTCTGGGCCAATTCGATTCTTGTCATGCTGCTCCTTACCGGAGCGCTCATTTCGTTCGCTCTGCCCTCGCTCATGCAGGGAGCTACAACCGTCCTGAAGATTAAGGTGACGGAAGCCATTTTTGGACTGGTCGCTCTCGTCGTGCTCTTCAACGTTTACACCATCTATCAGCAAGTGCTCATAAAACGGCTGCGGCGTCAGCTTGCGGAAAAGCAGCATCACTCGATGATCTTGCGCGAACTGGCGATGATTGACGCTTTGACTGGCCTCTACAACCGCAGGTTTGCCGAGCAGCGGCTCACTGCGGAAGTGGCCCGCTCCGCCCGTAAGGGTCATCCCCTGATGGTCGTGTTGTTGGATCTCGATAAGTTTAAGTACATCAACGACACCTACGGCCATCCCGCGGGGGATTTGGTGTTACAGGAATTCGCGGCGACTCTCAATCGCGCTATTCGCGGAGGCGATCTCGCCGTCCGCATGGGTGGCGACGAATTCCTGCTGATTCTTCCCGAATGCAATCACGCTCAGTTGCAGCTTGTCTTGGACCGCATTGGTCCCCTAGAAGTGGACTGGGAGGGCCGGAAATTTCCGATCAAGTATTCCGTAGGTTGGAAAGAATACGCATCCGGCGACCAGCCCGAATCCATGCTTGTGGCAGCCGATCAAGCTCTCTACGCAAACAAGCGCGCCGCCAAGAATTCTCCCTCGCCGGACTCAGTCACCGTTTGAGCTAGAGAGTGGCCTTCGTTTCTTTTCCTCGCTAACTCAGTAGGGTTTTGTCAGGTCTGTCCTTCATCGCTCCGTCCCAGCCTGCTCAAGACCAAAGCGCTTCCTGCGAGCGCCAAAATCTCAAATCCGCTTGTCCACGGCCCTGGATTGTGCGGTTGCGCGACGAGTCGCGGTATATAGATCAGGAGAGAGTAAAAGAAGAGCGCCGCTCCCAGAAGCATCGCCGCGACTTGCGCCCTCCTGCCGATGAGAATCCCCGCTGCTGTCGCAATCAGTACCGCTCCGGCGAGGCACGCCAAGAGGGGCCTTCCAGGAACCCACGGCGGTCCGATCCCTGTGTTGAACTTCGCGTAAACGAGATGTTGAATCCCGAAAGCCATCATAGCGAGGCCAAAACAGCATCGCCCGAGGATGCTCCACGGGCAGTTCCTTGCGCGGCCCGCGCCCGCAAGGATGAATCCGCATCCGGTCATGCCCAAAGCCACAAAGCCGCTGGTCCATCCATTGCTGTCTTTGAGATGAACGGCAATTCGAGGCGTATGAACCACCACGACGAACAGGAGAAACATGACTCCCAAGAGAGTTGCTGCAAGACGCGCCTGTATTTTGGTGACGATGCTGAGCGCCGCGGCCACGAACGCCGCGCCAACAAAATTCGCCCAAAAGAACCCGCCGGGGATCCATGCAGGCACGAGAGTTCCCACGAAACGCGCGTACAAGAAATGTTGAACTCCGAAAACCACCAAAGCTACGGCGACAAAAATCCGGCCAAGCATGGATATCGCGTCTGGACTTTTCATTTCTGTTGTTTGCATTCCGAAATCATCCCTTTCCCCCGCCCACGCAGAAGCCACGCACCGTGTCAGTCAAGTCCCCATAAGGTAGCCGATTCAGCGGCGTGATGCCCGCGGAATTGGCGCGCAAGACGATGGTTTGAGGGCCGAAACTGGTCCGCAAGTTGCTTTGGGCATGTTGTAGAATGCTCCCGTTCTTGCGGTGCTCTGGTCTTTGATTTCGAGAATGTCGAGGCTCTTGAATTTCGCCGCTTCCATCCGGCGTCCGAAGGAAGAATCGGGAGGCTGCTCAACATGATGCGGGGAATAAGACTATGCATGCCTGCGTGCGCGCTCTCGATCGTCATGGCGCTTGGTGTCGTCGTGGCCCTGCCGCAGACAAACGGCTTGGGCTTCTTCACGAATGAAGGCAGCGTTGGACAGACGCCGCCGGGAGTCAAAGCACAATACGACGCATCGAAAGGCGAATACCGCATCACAGGAGGCGGCGCTAATATGTGGGGCACTTCCGATGCGTTCTATTTCGTCTGGAAGAAAATTTCCGGGGACGTCGCTCTCACCGCCGATATCCAATGGGTTGGCACCAGCGCCGCGGAACATCGCAAGGCCGTGCTAATTCTGCGCCAAAGTCTTGATCCCGGCTCGCCTTACGCAGACGCGGTTTCCCATGGCAACGGGCTTACCTCGCTGCAATTTCGCGGCGCGCCGAATGAACAGACCTATCAAATAGTCGCTGCAGAAGATGGTCCCTCGCGCCTGCGCCTCATCAAGAAAGGCAGCCGCTTCACCATGTACTTTGGCAAGCCAGGCGAGGAGCTGAAGCCCTCCGGTCCTGTTGAATTTGTAACTCTGAAAGAACCTTTCTACGTCGGTCTCGGAGTTTGCTCTCACGTTGCCACAACGCTCGAAACCGCGATCTTCTCCAACGTAAAACTGGAAGAAACCGCGCCAGCAAGATGAATCTGTCCGGATCCGTGCCCGAACAACCTTAATTTCCCGGATGGTATTCCCGTTCCGTGTGACCTTGAAGCTGCGAGCGGTAGAAGTAGACCTCGCGCAAATCTCCCGTGCTGTATCGCTGGGCCTCATCGTTGAAATGCGACGAGGTGGGCTTACCGCTCTCGCCGCCGGCCGTTACGGCACGCGCGTGAATTTTGTCGCCAAACTCTATGACCGCAACAAAGCTGTTCCCGCTCGTGCCGTACCACTTTTTTGTTCCCGGATATGGTCGCGCCCCGAACGAGGCCAGCGATCCCCACACCGCCGAAGTGAATCCCACCGGAATGCTCGGCCCCGCGTCGCTGAACGGCTGAACAATATCGCCGGTGAGTCGCTGGAATCGATTGATATCTCCCCACGGCGTCTTCCAGCTCCCAAAATCCGCCGCGAGTTTGTCGGACGCATCGGACAGCGATTGCAGGAGCAGCTCCGGGGGCGCTTTCGTGCAGATATAATCGCTCATGTAGATCCCCGCTTTTCTCGCATCGCCGCCCACGCGCCGTTGTATGTCCTCGCCCCAGAAAACCGCTAGCGAAGTAGGCACGGACGCCGCTGCCCACCGCGTATCCCATCCGCGCAGCAATCCAATTTGCTCGGCCAATTTTGTTTTCAGTGGATTATCTGCGGCTGTGTCGTCCCACGCCTTCACGAGGCACGGGATAGGCTTCTCAAACCACGTCAGGTAACTGTCGTACGCCGCGGAAATCAGCGAGCTGACTGTGAAATCTTTCTTGTCTTGCAGCACGCGGATCGCATGCAGCCCTCGCGCGGATTCTCCGCCAGTCTCGACATAAACCGGAAAATCTTCCTTCTTCGGACTGCTCGGCCCCGCCGCCGACCACGGCCAATTGTTCGAGTTGTAGAGCCAGCCGCTCGTTGGATTCAACAGGTGCGGCGTCTCGTCCACGGAAAGCAGCCCGTGCCATTCCGTGGCCGGATTGCTCCCGTCCACCGGCTTCGTCCAGTCGAAACTCGTGTCGCGCCTCGGAATAAAATTTCCGTGAAAGTAGGCAATGTCCCCGTCGGCATCCGCGAAAATCGTGTTGTTCGAAGAGTTCGTATGCAGTTCCAGCGTCTGACGGAATGATTTATAGTCCTTCGCCTTCGTCCGCGTGTACGACTGTGTCAGCGCCTTTACGTGTTCCTCCATCAAGCGGATACTCACCCACTTTCCGTCTGTCTCGCGCACGATCGGCCCATGCTGCGTGCGGTAGACGGTAAACTTCTTTTCCGACATTCCGTCCGCCGTCTTGTATGGCACAGTGATCTCTTTCGCCTCGACGGGCCGCTCCTCTTTTCCGTACTTGTAAACGTAATGGTCGCCCTTCTTCTCCACCGTTTCGAGATATTCGCTGAGTGCATTCACTCCGCTCGACGTATGCATCCAGCCCGCTCGGTCGTTGAATCCCTGGTAGACGAAAAATTGTCCCCATGTCACCGCGCCGTATACATTCAGCCCTTCGTCGCTCACCATTTGCAATTCGGACCGGAAAAAGAACGACGTGTGTGGATTGATCAGCAGCAGCGAATGGTGATCGGTCGTGTTCGATGGCGCAATCGCCATGCCGTTCGAGCCTGTCGGCTCTTCGACTTCATCGTCATCCGGGGCAGGCACCGCACTCACCGCAACTTTCCCGTAAAACGCCTCAAGTTGCGCCAGGTTCACGCGCTCGATGTCCCCGCCGATGCTACCTTCGGTGAAACTCAGCGCCATCCACGGTTCGAATCGCTTTATGACACGCGGCTTCACCTCACGATGTTTGTACAAGTAGAAAGTTCAACCCGTCGGCGAACGAGTTCATCAACTTCTTTAACCACTCCGGACTCGCCGCGTATTCCTTTTTCAGGGCTACGGGATCAATGAAAAGCTTCATACGCAAGTCCTGATAAATTTTCGTCTCGCCTTCCGCTTCCGCCAGCCGCCCCATAGCGTTGATGTAGTTTGTCTCCACGCGATTAAAGTCGTCCTCCGCCTGCGCGTAAATCATGCCGAACACCGCGTCGGCGTCTGTCTTTCCGTAAACGTGCGCAATGCCCCAATCGTCTCGCGTGATCGTGGCGCTGGCCGCCTCGCGCTCCCATCGGGCCGATTCTGTGCGATTTGCTGTTTTTGAATCCGCTGCCTGCGAAGCAACTGTTTGTGCCGCGGCTGTCCGCGAAACGAACAAACACGCTGCCATCGCAAAAAACAAAACCAAAAAGCATCTCTTCATGATTGCCTCGAAGGAATGAAAAATTACACTTCTCATTGAAACCTGTGTGAACCAGCCGTCTTGCGCAGCCGCGCCAGCGTAGCATCATACTCCGCTCCACGGAGCCCGGCACCACTCAGCCCTTCCCGCGCGCCCGCGCATCGTGTAGATTTCTTCCTTCTATGCGCAGACTTCTGGCTTTCTTCGCGCTCTCAACCGCCGGCAATTTGCTGGCCGCTCCGCCGCCCGACGGCATTCCCCGCGAACTTGCTCGCCAGCGCGCCGCGCAACTTTCTGAACTTCGTTATCACCTTCGCTTCACGTTAACGCCCCGCGCGCCATCCGTCTCCGGCCACGAAGACCTTCAATTCCGCTCTACTTCGTCCGCTTCCATCCTGCTCGATTTTCGCGACGGCACTGTCGCGAACCTTATCGTCAACGGCGCTCCAGTCTCAACAAAAATCGAAACCGGCCACATCGAACTCCCCGCCAGTGCCATCCACTCCGGCGAAAATAACGTGAGCATGGATTTCACCGCACCTGTCGCCACCGCCGGAAAAGCCATCACACGTTTTGAAGACAAGGACGACAAGTCCGAATATCTCTACACACTTTTCGTCCCCATGGACGCGGAAATGGCTTTCCCCTGTTTCGATCAGCCCGATCTCAAAGGCCGCTTCCGACTTGAGCTCACCGCTCCCGATAACTGGACCGCCATTTCCAACACGCCCATCGAATCCCAAGCGTCCAACGCCGCCCCGGGCCAGCGCCTCACCATTTTTTCCGAGACGCACCCCATCAGCACTTATCTCTTCGCTTTCGCCGCCGGTCCGTTTCGCAAAGTTCACGAGACCGCCGGGCTCCCCGGGCTCTACGTGCGCCAGTCAAAATTCACGAAAGCCGAAGATGAAGCTCCGGAAGTCCAGCAAGTCACTGCGCAAGGAATTGACTATCTCTCGAAATTGTTCGCGCAGCCTTTTCCGTTTCCAAAATACGACGAGGTCCTGATTCCTGGATTCGCCTACGGCGGCATGGAGCACGCCGGCGCTACTTTTCTGCGCGAAGAATCTGTTCTGTTCCGCACCGCGCCCACGCACAGCGATCATCTCAATCGCGACATTCTTTTGTTGCACGAGCTCACTCATCAATGGTTCGGTGATCTCACCACGATGCGCTGGTTCGACGACCTCTGGCTCAAGGAAGGTTTCGCGCAATACATGGCGTATCAAGCGCTCGCCGCCATCGCGCCGAACGAAAAGATCTGGAAGCGCTTCTATCAGTCCATTAAGCCGGCGGCGTATTCGATCGACTCGACCAAAGGCACCACGCCGATCTACCAGAACATCGCGAATCTCAAGGACGCCAAGTCTGCTTACGGCGCGATCGTCTATTCGAAAGCGCCCGGCGTCATTAAGCAGCTTGCGTTCGTGCTCGGCGAAGAAAAGTTTCGCGATGGTCTGCGTGTTTATCTCGCGGAACATGCGTACGCTAACGCGGAGTGGAGCGATCTCGTCCACGCGTTCGAGAAAATTTCCGGGAATTCGCTGCAAGACTGGGCCGCCATGTGGATTCGCCACCGGGGGATGCCCGAGGTCGACGTCGCGTGGTCCTGCGACGCGCAAAATCGCATCGATCATTTTGCTCTCACGCAGCGTGACGTTCTCAGCGAAGGCGGCATCTGGCCCATTGCCACGCAAGTTGAACTCTTCTATCCCGGCCGCGCTCCGATTCATTTCCGCGCGCAGCTCAACACAGAAAAGGCCGAATTGCAGGAAGCCTCATCCAAGCCGTGCCCGCAATACGTCTTTCTCAACGATCAGGATTTCGCTTACGGCCGCTTTCTACTCGATGAACGCAGCCGCAAAGCCGTCACCGGGCATCTCGGTGAACTCAACGATGTTTTCGAGCGGACGCTGCTATGGGGTTCGCTGTGGGATTCCGTTCGCGAAGCAGATCTCGCGCCTCGCGATTTTCTCGAGCTGGCGCTGCGGCTTCTTCCTGCGGAGGCCGACGAGGACCTCGCGCAAAGTTTGATCGGCCACGTGGCTACCGGCCTGCACCGCTACGTGAACAATGAAGTGCGAGCGCAAATCATGCCGAAAGTCGAAACGCTTGCAGCCGATCGCATGCTCCACTCCGCTGAGCAGGATTTTCGGATCATTTGGTTTCGCGGCCTTCGTGCCGTCGCGGAAAGCCCCGAAGGACGTGCGCAACTCAAAAACGTGTTAAACGGCAAGATCGCCATCCCTGGCGTCGAACTCCGCCCTCTCGACCGCTGGACCATGGTCACAGCATTAATAGCTTTGAATGATCCCGACGCCGATACTCTTCTCAGCGCCGAACAAAAGCGCGACAGCACTGGCGACGGACAGAAATATGCCTATGTCGCCCAGGCCGCTCGTCCAGACAGCGGCACCAAGGAAAAATATTTCAACGACTATCTCCACGACCCTTCTCGTCCGGAGGATTGGATCGAGCAAAGTCTCAGCGCCTTCAATTACTGGAACCAGCCGGAGCTGACGCTGCCGTACTTGAAGCCCGCTCTCGACGCCCTCCCGCAAATCAAGCGCGAACGCAAAATCTTTTTTGTCCTCGGCTGGCTTAACGCCTTCATTGGAGGCCAGCAATCCGCCGCGGCCCAGGCTCAAGTACGGGAGTTTTTGTCAGGCGGCGAGCTGGACAGAGATCTCGGGCTGAAAATTCTCGAAGTCTCCGACGAACTAGACCGTACGGTAAGAATTCGTCAGCGTTATCCGTGAACATTACGGCCTAGCATTTGGCGAGAAAAAACCGATCGGCAGGTCGCGTGCGGTTCGCAAGCCCGCCGGAGCATCCAGAATTACCGGAATCGAGTTCACCACCACCGACGCGGTCGCGACATCGCCATGTGTGCCTCCGGGAATCACCAAGCTAATGTTCGGGTGACCCTTTAGCTCGAGAGTGTCAGCGGGTTCTTTTGCGCCAACGAACATCTGGAGTTCGAGGTAGATAAGTTCCTTTCCGCCCCTTAGGCCACGCGCAATCTGGTGTACACCCGCTGCCTGTCCCGCTTCGACGGTCAAGTATTCCGTTTGCACGCGCTCGGTAGCGACCTTCGGCTCAATCGTCTCCGTGATTTCATCTACCGGGAGGTTCAAGCTGTCCGCGATCATCGCGACGGACTCCGGTAACCCCACATGTTTGATCACGCCAGCTTTCACCTGCGTGCGAAATTCTTCGACAGTCATGCCCGCGCCAATTTTTTTCTGTAGCGGAAGCCTGCGCTTCCCGCCATCTACAATCCGCACGGCTTTGGCGTGCTCAACCCGTTGCGAAACGGCCGACAGCGTGATGAGCAGCTTGTCCATCACGAACCCGGGGTTCACGCCCGTTCCCACAAGCGCTACGCCCCAATCTTTCGCCGCTTTATCCAGTTGCGCAGACAGCTCCGGATGCGTGCGCAGCGGATACGACAGCTCCTCGCACGTCGAAACGACGCACGATTCCGCTTCCAGGCACGCCAGCAACTGGTCCATCACTTTCGGCAACGAAGACGAGGTCGAGTGGATCACCACGTCGGCGGCCTGCTCCAGCACTTCTTTTGCGTCCGAGGAGACTATTACGCCCCACGGCGCATCCGTCGCGCCGGTCACTTCGCCGAGGTCGCGGCCCACTTTTGCCGGGTCGGTGTCAATCGCGCCGATGATTTCAATGGCTTGTTTTTCCCGCATCAGCCGCGCGATCGACGCGCCGATCGGCCCGACACCATACTGAATCACTCGAATCTTCTTCTTCACGATTTCCCCCATCCATTCCCGTCGCGCGGCGCACACCGCGCATTTTTGCAGCAAAAGAAACCTCTACCTTAATGGAATTCGCGCATGCATTCAACGCCGAACACGCGCCCCGCGGGCTGAAACCGCCGTGTTGTTGCCGACGGACGGCGGGCGGCACATAATGGAGCCTTCCACCACTCGCGTCCCCAAGGAGCGCCCATGCCCGCAAAAAAATTGACCGACGCCGAAATACAAGCCCTCCTCCCCAAACTGCCGGGCTGGAAAATCGTTAACGCCAAACTGCACCAGGCATACGAATGCAAGGATTTCGTGGTGGCATTCGGCAACATGACCCGCGTGGCTCTGGTCTCGGAAGCGATGAACCATCACCCGGAATGGTTCAACGTGTGGAATAAGGTAGTGATAGACCTCACCACGCACAGCGTAAAAGGCATAAGCGACTACGATTTCGTCCTGGCCGAGAAAATCGAAGAAATTTTCGTTCCTACACGCTCGATTCTCGTCGGCACATCAAAATGATCCGTGCAAGAATGTCCAGTTTGAGGCGACAGGAAATTCGCCGCTGATGGCAGTTGCACTTCCGTATCCCTCCGGCAAAGGTCTATTGACTCTTCCCACGGCTGCGCGAAAATGAAGTCACCCCTTCTTAGAAGTTCGTAACCTAGAAGTTTGCAGTCTAGTTGTTTGCGATCTAGAAGACTGCCCTCTCCAGTCTCGCCAAAAAGCTGTGCGCGATGAAGCATCGCAACAGCTGTCTAGCAATGATGATTTGAATCGGGCGGCTTGCCGCCAGATTTCGTGTCGCTGCGTTTTTGTTCCACGCACGGCGCGCCGAGGTTGCCACGGGGAGGGTCCACGCATGACTGGGAAAAAATTTCGTGTATTGCTGGCGGAAAGCGCCCCTGGAGAAGCGGCAGAATCGCTGCGCGCAGTGTATCCGGAGCCCGACAGCAAGCTGGAATTGAGCGCCGTCTCCACGATACCGACTCTGCTGGCGACGATAGAGCTTGCCACTCCGGAAGCCATTTTTCTTGATCTCGCACTGGGCCGCCCCGATCCGCTGGACGCAGTGCGCCGCGTGCACCGCGCCGCGCCAGGGATTCCGCTGATAGTTTTTGCCGACGTGGCCGATAAGAGCTTTGCAACCCGCAGCATTTCCGAGGGCGCGATCGACTATCTCCTGAAGGGGTTCATGGACACACGGACGATTGAACGCGTGCTGCGCACGGCGCTCGAGCGCAACACGCTGGAAGGCCTCGCAGACCTGCTTCGAGACCAACTGACCGGGCTATACAACCGCGATGGCTTTGCCACGCTGGGGACGCGATCCATGGAAACGGCGATGCGCTCGGGCGGAACGATGGTTCTCCTCTGCGCTTTGATCGAGAATTATTCCGCGCTACACGAAGAGTGCGGCTCCAGCGGAAGCGAACAGGCTGTTCGCGAAACGTCCGAGATGCTCGCCGGATGCTTCCGGCGAAGCGATTTTCTCGCACGGCTCGGCGAGGCGCAGTTTGCCGCGCTTGCCGTCGACGCGGCCGAACCCAGCGCGAGGGTGCTCCGCCAGCGGGTGGAATCGCGGCTGGCCATTCATAACCAGAACCGGCAACCGTGGGGCCCGCTCGTGTTGCGCCTCAGCGTGGGCTATTGGGGAGCAAACGATACGAGGATGTTCCCGGAGTTTCTCGACGCGGTGGAAGCTGAATTGCGCCAGCCCGAAGTGGTTTTGAGCCAAGTTGCGGCGCGGCCGGAGAGCAGACTGGAACGACGGTGAACGGCTATGAATAGAGCGCTGCGATTCCGGAAAAGACTGAGCGTGACGGGCGGAGCTGTGGTGACAATCCTTTTGCTCGCTTTTTATTTTGCGTTCCGGAGCACTGCCACGTCTTCAAATCACGAGCGCGATCCGACGGAATGTTACCGGCCCGGCGTCAATAGCTACATTCAAAAGCCTGTGGACTTGCCCAAATCTCAAGAAACGCCGCGGCATCTTGGGGTGTATTGGCTCGTCGTCAACCAGATCCCGTCATTTTCATCTTGAGCACTGATACCGCTGAAAGGGCCGCATGAAATCGATAATGATCGATGAAGTCCGAAACGCAGAAAGCGGCGCACTCCTGCGCGTTCTCATGCTGGAACACGAACCGCGAGACGTGGAACTTTCACTGCTGGAGCTCAGGGCTTCCGGCTTCCAACTCGAACACACTGTGGCGGAGAACAAAGAACAGTTTATCGCGGCCCTTCGTGAGGGCAGCTTTGATGCCATCCTGGCGGACTACCGCTTGCCGAGCTGGACAGGTCTCGACGCGCTGAAAGAAGTTCGAGCGGCGGGGAACGACACTCCGTTCCTGCTGGTGACCGGGACTTTGGGCGAAGAGGCTGCCGTCGAATGCATCAAGCAGGGAGTGAATGACTACATCCTGAAAGACCATCTGATGCGGCTTCCGGCCGCGCTGAAGCGGGCTCTGCAAGAGAAGAGTCTTCGCGACGAAAACACGCGGGCACACGCAGCGCTTGCGGAAAGCGAAGCGCACGCGCGCGAACAATTTGCCGAGCTGGAGCAGATCTATCGCACCGCTCCCATCGGGCTGGCGGTTTACGGCCCGGACCTGCGATACCTGCGAGTAAACGAGCAGTTGGCACGTATTAACGGTCTCCCGGCAGACCAGCATCCCGGTTTGATGACGCGGGACGTCAATCCCGATGTGGCCAGAGCCGTCGAGCCCTATTTGAGGCGCGTATTTGCACGCGGCGAATCGATCTTAAACGTCGAAATACAGGGCACGACGCAAGCGCACTCCGGAACTGAGCGCACTTGGCTGGTCAGTTTTCACCCGCTTCGGGGCGCGAGTGGAATGATCTTTGCGATCAGCGTCGTGGTTTTGGAAATCACGGAACGCAAACTCGCTGAAGAGGCGCTTGCTCTTTCCGAAGCACGCAACCGCCAGCTCGTCGAGAATTCCATTTACGGCATCTTTCGAATTGCGCCCGAGGGCACCTTCCTCGATCCCAATCCTGCTCTTTTGAGAATGCTCGGCTGTGCGTCTCCGGAAGAGTTGCGACCTCCGGCGCTTGTGCGAGACGTCTTCCGCTATCCTGCGCACTACACGGAGTGCATGGCGGCTTGCCGGCAGGAAGGTCAACTTCATAGCGCGGAGACGGAGTGGCGCCGGCGCGATGGTGGAACGGTGGTTGTGCGCCTGCATCTGCGCGGGCTTTCCGTGCCGGAACTGACGGCCTCAGTGGAAGTGATTGCGGAGGACGTCACCGTAATCCGCGCGATGGAGAGCCAGCTGCATCAGTCGCAGAAGTTCGAGGCTATCGGGCAGCTTGCCGGCGGTATCGCGCACGATTTCAACAATGTGGTCGGAGCGATTCTGGGCTGGGCGGAACTGGGGTTTGACCAAAGCCGGAGCTATCCGCTGATCGCGGAACGATTCGCCCGCATTCGTGAGCAGGCCGAGCGCGCCGCAGCACTTACACGCGAACTCCTAGCCTTTGCGCGCCGCCAGGTGCTGCAGCCACGCACCGTTGACCTAAACGCTGTAACCAGCGATTTGGCGAGTTTTCTGGACAAGGTCATCCGCAAAGACATCGAACTGAAAGTGGTCAACGCTCCGCTCGAGCCCATGAAGGCCGATCCAACGCAGATCGAGCAGCTGCTCATGAATCTTTGCCTGAATGCGCGTGACGCCATGCCTCAGGGAGGCAGGCTGATGATTGAAACGGAGATGGTAGATATTGACGATTCCTACTGCCGGTTTTACCCGTACGTCGTCGCGGGCCGGTATGCGGTTCTGTCTGTTTCCGACACCGGACTAGGGATGGATGCGGAAATGCGCGAGCACGTGTTCGAACCTTTTTTCTCGACCAAGGAACACGGAAAAAGCAGCGGGATGGGGCTGGCGACGGTCTATGGAATCGTCAAGCAGCACGGCGGTTTTATCCATGTGTACAGCGAGGTGGGACAGGGCACGCTATTCCGGGCATACCTGCCGGTGGCGCCCACTCCCACTCCCGAAGGTTCCGCAGTCCACGTGCGAGGGGCTTCCACAGTGGACGTGCACGGAACCGAAACCCTTCTTCTGGCGGAAGATCACGATGCCATCCGGGATATGGCCCGGCAGACGCTCGTAAACCTGGGGTACAGGGTGCTTTCCGCCGTGGATGGAGAAGAGGCGCTGCGGCTTTGCGAAAGCGAGACGCCGGCGCTGGCCATCCTGGACCTTGTCATGCCCAAATTGGGAGGCCAGGAAACGGCGTCAAAGCTTGCGGAAAGGTTTGAAAAGCTGCCGATACTGTTCACAAGTGGCTACTCGCGGGAATCGAGAGGGATCGAGAGTGGCGCGCGCTATCTGCAAAAGCCGTATAGTCCATTGAGCCTTAGCCGTATGGTGCGCGAGATGCTGGATCATGTGAACAGCGCCGTCGCCGAAGGTTGATTTCAGACGAAGCGGTTTTCCCCGGAACGAGCTACTTTTGCCGTTGACACGTGCGCGTCGCAATGCTACAAAACCCCCAAGACAAGCCCTTTGGTGGTAAGTCTCTTACCGCAATCGAATCAGCGAGTGAGGCCGCAGACCTGCCTGGCAGGGCAGGGCTGCAAGGCCGCCTGAGGTATTGTCCTATAACCCCACCCCACCCCGGGAGGTGAGAACCCCGCGGTTTTCACCTCCTTTTTATTTCTTGTGTCCGATTCGCAGCGTTTCCGCTCTGATGCTTCCGGCAATCTAAGGCGATTCAAATCCGGAGATTCCTGATCGCGGGTCAGTATTCGATTAACGAGTCTATTGAGACTTAAAGGGAACTCAACGGCTCGCCGAAACACTCTTGCCCTGGTAGCTCTCGTGGACAAGCGTATGCGAGGTCGATTTCTTGCCGATCATGCTTCAGGGTTCGACTGGTTGGCGGTTAGAAGCGTTCGGTGTCAACTTTCGGATGAGAAATTCTTGCAGGAGATTGGCGGCAGCTGTTTCGCCGATCTCGATCAGAGCGTTTTCGAACGTTAATGTCGCACCGTTGCGATCTTGCGCGGGATAGTAGAGATTTGAGATACCGCCCGCGGCGACGCTTCCGAGGAGACCCGAGTAATTTGCCTGCCAGTGTCCATCGTCGCCCTTGCAGATAACGGAATTGGCAATCGCATACAGAACCCGCGATCGCTTACTGCCGCTGCCCTTGTAGAAATAACGCGGGTCTTGTTTCAGTACGGATGGCAGTATGGCGCTTCCGATAAAGGTCACCGAAGCAAGGTCTGCATAGGAAGCGCCGTACCGCTTTGCGTAACCTTGTGAGCCCTGCCCGTATCCACTGAAATTATTATTGGCCTGCTGAATTCCCGCAATGGCCCCGTTCAGTCCGAAAGTAACCGGATCCACTGTGGATTTCCAGGCAAGCTCAAACTTTTGCTTCGGCGTGAGAGGAGCTGCGTCGGCGACGTAGGTGACATAGAAATTCGGAATCACGCCGAGCACACGCTGTTTCTCTTGCTCCTTGATCTCCTCTTGTGCCTCTTCGCTCAGGGAGGGCACAACCCGCACTTCAGTGATAGAGGTAGCAATTGCCAGCGCTGTCTGTGGGACGGTGTAAATTTCGCCCGAACTCAGAACCCCGGAGAATGTCTGCGGAGCGAAGCCAGCCGCGATGATTGTGAGCTGGAAGGGTCCGGGGGCGATATCGGCAAAGGAGAATTGCCCACCCTCGTCCGATACCATCTCCTGGTTTGGGGATTGATCTTCGCGTGTCAGTCTCACCCGGGCTCCGACGACGACAGCCCCGGTTCCATCGACAACAGTTCCGCTGATGCTGCCGGGCAATTGCTGGTCGGGCAGCCGCTCTCCGGTTAGTGCCCCGGTTCCGCGTACACTATGCGGACCACTTTCGGATCCCGGGACGATAGGGGGCTGTTGAGATTGGGCTTGAGCTGGAAGACCACAATACAGGATGCTCAGGCTTAGCCAGGCTACTTTGGCCTTGTATCTAGGCATAGTCACCGCCGTCCGTCCATTATGATGCTCTGCCAAGGGATTTTGGATTTCCGGTAACGCCGACGTTTTATGAGTTACCTGTACCGCCTGCCAGTCATTTCAAGTCGAGTGCTCCGGTAAATGCGCTGTCTCATTAGAGACCGGCGACCGTGGGCTTCCTTAGCTCCTTGCCTACACGTTTCTCTCGGTTAAGATAGTTCTTATCTTGGCTCATTTTGGGATGACCACGCTGCCGCCGCTCCTGGCTTTGCATGACGTCACCGTTGTGCGCGGGATGTCCGCGGAACGGCCGGCGCTTGACGGCGTCTCGCTTCGCATCCGGGCCGGAGAACACGTTTGCATCCTTGGGCCGAACGGCTGCGGGAAATCCACGCTGATCAAAACCATTACGCGGGAGTGTTATCCCGTGGCGCGCGAAGGTTCTTCGATTTCCATTCTTGGTCGTGAGCGCTGGAACATTTTTGAGCTGCGCTCGCTGCTTGGAATCGTGTCGCCGGATTTGCTTGCGTCTTGCACGACGGACGCGACGGGGCGCGATGTGGTGCTCTCCGGATTCTTCAGCAGCACTCGCATATTTCCGCACCATCACCCTGACCCTGAGCATCTGGCACGCGCGGAGGCTACGCTCGCCCGGCTGGGAATCGCGCATCTCGGTGGCCGTGCCGTTTCGCAGATGTCTTCGGGTGAAGCAAAACGAACGCTGATCGCGCGGGCGCTGGTACACGATCCTCAGACGCTGCTGTTCGATGAGCCGAGCAACGCGCTGGATATCGCCGCGCAACTGCAACTGCGAGATACGATGCGGCAGCTTGCGCAGAGCGGGCTGGGGATTCTGCTGGTGACTCACCATGTTTCAGAAATTATTCCGGAGATCGAACGCGTGGTGTTGCTGAGAGAAGGCAGGATTCTGGCCGACGGCGCCAAGCAGGAAATTCTTACGGCGGAGAAGTTATCGTCGCTCTTCGGTGTTGCCGTGCGGCTCACGCAGCAGGACGGTTATTTTCATTTGTACTAGAAATGTTAGGCGGGAGAACTTTCCGCGGCTGTCGTTTTGCGGAGCCTGCGCGTGAAGAAGAGCCACAATCCCTGCACGCCAATCGCAGCCAGGAGAAGTACAACGGGATCGATGGGATGGCGGTAGCGCAGCGAAGTGTGCGTCACGTAGTAAAGCAACGGAAACACTACGGGGAAAGCGACAACCGGAACGGTAAACAGGTTTTTCTTTGCGAGAAGGACGACGACGCCGAAAAATGCGCAGAGCGGAGCGGCGTTGTTGCAGAGCAAGATCAAGCGGAGCCCTAGCGAATCGGCTTGACGAAACGCCTCTAACGGTGAGGCCGTTCCCAGCCAGAAATCCACGAACCGCTGCGCGATGAGCCAGGACTCGATGCGCGGATGAGCCATGATAAAAGCGACGGCTTTTCTTTTTTCTTCTTCCATGAATGCCGTCTCGCCCATGCGAAGGTAGCGCAGGATTTCGCGGTCTTGCGTGATCACGCCGGGGCGGAACCTGTGCTGGTCGTCGTAATTTTCATTGTTGCCGATGTAAAGCTCGAAAGCAAAATTCGAACGCAACGGAACAAGCTTGTGGAATTGGACGTAGTTGCGGACGGTCCAAGGCAGGCAGCAGAGAATAACGATGGCGGAGGCCAGCGCAGGCCTAAGGAGCGACGCAGCTGCGCGCTCGCGAGTGCGGTAGGCGGCCCACGTCAGCAACACGGGGAAAAGCAAAGCGATGGCAGGATTGGTGAGCAGCGCGAAGCCCCACAGCAGACCGTAGACGCACCAGTCGCGAAAGCGGCGGTACTCCGACAGCTTCAGCGTGGCCCAGAGCAGAGTGGCGACCAGGAGCGCGGACAGCGAAGTGTCCCAAATCCATTCGAATGGAATGATGATGGCATTGGGAAAAAGAGCCCACAGCCACGCGGCGGCGCTGGCGACGCCGAGACCAGCGATGCGCTTGCCTGCGCAAAAAATCGGCACGCACGTGGCCGCGGAAAAAAGAATGTTGAGAAAAAGCGCGGCGAAAAAAGAACGTTGTGTGTAGATGCCAAAGATTTTGAAAATTCCCGCGAGAAGATAAGGATAGACCGGGGCCAGCCATGCGGTGGGGCCGGTATCCCTCTGAAATGGAGAGGAGAATCCCTTCCCGCTGGCGATTGAGTAGGCGATGTGGCCCGTTTCGGTTTGAAATGGGACGATGCGCAGAACTTGTTCGGGGAATTGGCGCACCTCGTACCATGCGAAAGCAACGCGCGCTGCTGAGGCAACAAGCACAATCAGCAAAATGGATGTCGCGGCTTTTCGTAAAGCGTTGATCATGAAGTTGCGTTGCTCCCGAGCATCGGACATGTCCCTTTTCTCTACGACGGGTTTCGTTCTCACGATGTTACGCCCGCGGAGAGATGAGATTCGTTTTTCTGCGTCTAATTCTGCATAACCGATTCGTCATGCTAGGATGTGACCACTTTTCCATGAATATGCTGGCACAAGATATTCGCATTGCGTTGCGGGCGTTCGCCAGGAATCCCAGCTTCACGCTTGCGGCCGTTTTGTCGCTGGCCATTGGCATTGGAGCGAACACCTCCATTTTCAGCGTGGCGAATGCGCTTTTGCTACGCCCGCTTCCTTATAAAGACGCAAGCCGGCTGGTTATTCTGTGGAATCGCTCGCCCGGCTTGGACATTTTGCAGGACTGGTTTTCCACCGCGCAGTATCTCGACGTCAAAAATGGGCACCACGGTTTTGACGAAGTGGCGATTGCTTCCGGCGGAAACGACAATCTGACCGGAGAAGGCGAACCGGAGCGCGTCGGGACGATTCGAACCTCCTCGAATCTTTTTTCCATGCTCGGGGCGCAGGCGGCTTGGGGGCGGCTCTTTCTTCCGGACGAGGATGTGACGGGACGTCCGGCAACCGCTGTACTGAGTTACGGCATGTGGGCGCGGCGCTACGGCAGCGATCCGCGCATGCTGGGGAAATCCATCACCATTAACGGAAAAACTTACGAGGTGGTGGGAGTATTGCCGAAGAGCTTTTCTTTGCCGCACGAAGTTCTGCCGACACTTTACGGGCCGGAACAGCCCGACGTTTTTCTGCCATTTCCCCTGGGTCCGAAGGCTGCGGAAGTTCGAACTCACGAAGACTACAACATCTTAGGCAAGCTCAAGCGAGGAGTATCGGTTGCACAGGCGCAAGCGGAAATGGATACGATCACCGCACGCTTGCGGCGGGACTATCCGGAATCTTATCCGCCGAATGGCGGTCTGACGTTTGGAATTGTCCCGCTGCTGGAGCAGGTCGTAGGCGATGTGCGGCGCGCGTTGCTGGTGCTGTTGAGCGCGGTGGGGTTTGTGCTGCTGATCGCGTGCGCGAACGTCGCGAATCTCTTACTTTCGCGCGCGGTAGCACGGCAGCAGGAAATCGCCGTGCGCGCTGCGCTTGGGGCGAGCCGCTGGCGGATCATTCGTCAGTTACTGACGGAGAGCTTGTTGCTTGGCCTCTGTGGCGGTGCGCTAGGCGTGATTTTGTGCCTGTGGAGCATGAACTGGATCCACGCGCTGGGCACAAAAAGCATTCCACGCCTGGCGGACATTGGCATTGACGGGCGCGTGCTGCTGTTCACGCTGCTGCTTTCGATTCTTTCAGGAATACTTTTCGGGTTGGCTCCCGCGTTGCGGGTTTCGCGGATTGATCTGAACACCACGCTGAAGGATGCGAGCCGAGGCTCGGTGGGAACGAGCGCGGTGTGGGGCCGAGGGAACAACCTGCGCCGCCTGCTGGTGATTTCGGAGCTTGCGTTGTCGGTAGTGTTGCTGATTGGAGCGGGGCTGTTGATTCGAAGCTTTGCTCGTCTGCAAGATGTCGCGCCTGGTTTCAATCCCAACAACGTGCTGACCTTGGAATTGGCGCTGAACGGCCACAGGTATGGCGACAAACAGATCATTAGGAATACGTATCGCCAGCTCTGGAGCGCGTTCGAAGAAATTCCCGGGGTTGCGGCTGCGGGTGGCACCACTGCGCTTCCGCTGAGCCAGGCATTTGCGTGGACCCCGATCACGGTCGAGGGGCGGACGCCGCTACTGGGCGAGAAGTTTCTGAACGCGGACGCGCGCGTGGTCGGCGGCAAATATTTTCAAGCGATGGAAATTCCGCTAAGGAGCGGGCGCTTTTTCAACGAAGAAGACATGGACGGAAAAACGCCGGTCGTGCTCGTTGACGAATTCATGGCGGGGCAGCTTTGGCCCGGTCAAGATGCGATCGGCAAGCGCATTCACATGGTGGAATCCCAAGAGCCGTGGCTGACCGTTGTGGGCGTCGTCGGGCGCGTGAAGCACGAGTCGCTGGATTCCGATCCGCGCATCGCGTTTTACCTGGCGCAAACGCAGTACCCCGTGCGCGCCATGACGCTGGTTCTCCGCAGCCAGGGCGATCCGTCCGCGCTTTCGCCGGCGATCAAGAAAGAACTGCGCGGCATCGATCCAGATCTGCCGATGTACTCCGTGCGGACGATGAATGAGCGCGTTATGGAATCTCTGGCGCGACGGAAATTCTCGATGTTTCTGCTGGGGCTTTTCGCGGGATTCGCCCTGGCGCTCGCGACGATCGGGATTTACGGTGTGATGGCCTATCTCGTGAACCAGGGAACACGGGAAATCGGCATCCGCATGGCCTTAGGCGCGACGCAACGGCAAATCCTGAAGCTCGTGGTGTTTCAGGGAATGACCTTGACGATCTCGGGCGTTGTGGTAGGCCTGGCTGCAGCTTTCGTGTTTACGCGTCTGATGCGCAGCCTGCTCTTCGGCATTAACGCCGCCGACCCCCTGACGTTCTGCTCCATTTCTCTTTTACTGACTATCGTTGCATTGCTGGCGATTTATATCCCCGCGAAACGTGCGGCCCGCGTCGATCCCATGCTGTGCCTGCGCGCCGAATAATCAAGCACGACTACGCTTCTCAACTGTTACTTGCGAACAAGGGGAAAGCGGCGGGAGCCGGACAAAAAGGAACTACGATTTTCCCGTGCGGGAGATCGAAATCGGGCGGGCATCCGGATGTTTCGACGACCAGTCCTCGGGAGGAAACGCAACGCGCCAGAAGGTAGGACGAGGCTCAGAAAACTCCAGCCCAATCTCGGCCTTTCCTCCGCGCACGGGGCCGAGGAACACCACATGGCACTCTTGCTCCTCCTGTGTGCGCTTGTGCTGCATCATCGCTTTGCTGCCGCTGGTCACGCGGGCGTTGATCAGGATCAAGGCGCCGTGCGCGTTGATGGCAAGAGTTTCGGTCTCTTCTTCAAACGTATTTCCCTGCGAATCCGTCCCTCGAATACGGACGGCGACCTGCATCAGCACGCGCTGGCTGCGGCGACGCGCGACAGGATTTCCAGAACTGGTCGGAGCCTGTGCCATACCACCTCTCTCGGTCAACTATACCCAGCCAGACTGAATTGTCGAGCGACAACATAGGGATAGGTACTAAATCGTGATGTTACAAAATGACTTTATCTGAGGGCCCATTGATATTTTGGATGGGGATACTCTCTTAGCCTCGTTGGTCCATGGGGACGTAGCTGCGCGTGTCGTGGCCGAGATAAATTTGCCGCGGCCGGGCGATTTTTTGTTCGGGATCGAGAAGCATCTCTTCCCATTGCGAGATCCAACCTGAAGTTCGCGGAATCGCGAAGAGCACCGGGAACATGGAGATCGGGAAGCCCATGGACTGGTAGATCAAGCCGGTATAGAAGTCCACGTTGGGATAGAGCTTACGTTTGATGAAGTATTCGTCTTCGAGGGCGATGCGTTCGCACTCAAGGGCAATTTCGAGCAGCGGATTCTTGCCCATCAATTCGAAAACTTCGTAGGCCACGCGCTTGATGATGCGGGCGCGCGGATCGTAGTGCTTGTAAACGCGGTGACCGAAGCCCATGAGCTTGACCTCGCCGGCCTTCACGCGTTTGATAAACTCCGGAACTTTTTGCACCGAACCGATCTCGAGCAGCATATGAAGCACTTCTTCGTTCGCTCCGCCATGGAGCGGGCCGTAGAGCGCGGCGATGGCTGCAGCCGTGGCGGAGTACGGATCGACGTGCGAGCTTCCGACTCCGCGGATCGTGTTTGCGGAACAGTTCTGCTCGTGATCCGCGTGCAAGATGAAAAGAATATCGAGAGCGCGCTCGAGCGTGGGGTTCGGCCGGTACTTTGTCTCCGTCGTGCGGAACAGCATATTCAGAAAATTGCCGGGATAGCTGAGCTCATTGTCCGGATAGACGAACGGCATTCCCAGAGTGTGCCGGTAAGAAAACGCTGCGATCGTTGGCATTTTTCCGACGAGGCGGTAAGTCTGCTTGCGCCGCGATTCCGCGTTAAAGATGTCCTTGGCGTCGTGATAGAAGGTCGAAAGCGCCGCAATCGTGGAGATCATCATTCCCATGGGGTGCGCATCGTAGTGAAATCCGTCGAGAAACTTCTTGATGCTTTCGTGAATGAAAGTGTGATGCGTGACGTTGTACGTCCAGTCCTTGAGCTGCGCCGCGGTGGGCAGTTCTCCGTGTAGAAGCAAATAAGCCGTCTCAAGGTAAGTGCTTTTTTCGGCGAGGTCTTCGATCGGGTAGCCGCGATAGCGCAGAATGCCGGCGTCGCCGTCAATAAAAGTGATTTTGCTCACGCAGGACGCGGTGTTGTTGTAGGCGGGATCGTAGCTCAACATGCCGAATTCCGTGGGGTCCACTTTAATCTGCCGCAGGTCCATGGCCCGGATGGCGCCGTTAGTTATGGGAATCTCGTAGGACTTGCCGGTGCGGTTGTCAGTGATAGTGACCGTTTCGCGGGACGCGGCGGCACCTTCAGGTTTTCTCGTTTGCGTTGCGGACGGCGCGGAGTCCATAGGGCGATCCTCAGAAGCAGAGACGGCAAATGACGCTAACTTCACCACTCTACACCAAAGGGAGGCTGCCGGGAATGGGACGCAAGTACCCGTAACTACAAGCAGACGCTGGCGTTGGAGGAAAGGGAGGGAGGGCGAAAGCAGTGGAGGAGCGGGGTCTAACTGTGCCTCTTGACAATAATCGTTATAACGAGTATTATGCCTCTGTCAAACCCGGGAGGTAGACCATGATCGACATCCGCAAAAGCCAGGAACGCGGCCATTTCAACCACGGCTGGCTCGATACTTATTTTACGTTTTCGTTTGCTGACTATTACGACCCCAAGCATGTGCATTTCCGCACCCTGCGCGTCTTGAATGACGACCGCGTCGCGCCGGGCGAGGGCTTTCCCACCCACCCGCACCGCGACATGGAAATCGTCACCTACGTGCTGGAGGGCGCGCTGGAACACCGCGACAGCATGGGCACCGGCTCCGTAATCCGTCCTGGCGACGTGCAGTACATGAGCGCAGGCTCCGGCGTGACGCACAGCGAATTCAACGCGTCCAAGACCGAGCCCGTGCACCTGCTTCAAATCTGGATGTTTCCAGAGGAGAAAGGGCTGAAGCCTGTCTACGACCAAAAGAACTTCAGCGAAGAAGAGAAGCGCGGAAAGCTACGGCTGGTGGCTTCGTCGGACGGGCGCGACGGCTCCGTGAAAATCCGGCAGGACAACGAGCTCTACGCCACCGTGCTAGGCAAAGGTGATGAAGTGAAGCACGAGCTCAAGCCGGATCGGCACGCGTACGTGCAAGTCGCGCGCGGCAGCGTGAAGCTCAACGGCACAAAGCTCGAAGCGGGCGATGGCGCGGCCATCTCCGCGGAAAAAACTGTCGAACTGACCGGCATCGACAACGCCGAAGTGCTGCTTTTCGACTTGGCATAAGCACATTCGTTAAAAAGTGAAGCGCGCAGGAACAGCTCGCAAGGGTCAGTTCCTGCGCGTTTTTTGTGCCGCGGATCTATTCGTAACGCAAAGCCACGATGGGATCAACCCGTGTGGCGCGGCGCGCTGGGATGTAGCACGCGGCGAGAGCGACGAACGCGAGTAGTAACGCGACGGCGGTAAACGTGAGCGGATCCGTCGCGCTCACCCCGTAGAGCAGCGTCGCCATGAGCCGCGTAACGACGAGCGCAGCAACAATTCCGAGGCCGATGCCGAGAAGTGTGAGTCGAGTTCCTTGGCCAAGCACCAGGCGGAATACGTCGCGGCGATTCGCTCCAAGTGCCATGCGGATGCCGAACTCCTGTGTCCGCTGCGTGACGCTGTAGGCAATCACGCCGTAAATTCCAACGCATGCGAGTAAGAGCGCAAGCATCGCAAACACGCCCAGTACAAGCATTGTGAAACGCGAGCGCGAAAGCGTGCCCGCGAGAAGCTGATCCATGGTGGAAACTGCGGCCATCGGCTGCTCCGGGTCCATTTGCTGAAGTTCGTTTCGCACCGCCGAGACCAGCGCGAGTGGCTCGTTTGCGGTGCGAACAACAATCGTCAATTCCGAAAGCACCAGTTCGGGATGCGGCCAATAAACCGTCGGCTCGGCGGGTGTATCGAGTCCCATTTGGCGGACGTCCCCAACTACGCCAATAATTTCCGAAGGCTTGTTCTTGCTTTCCTCGAGGCTCTTCATATAGATGACCGCTTTTTGCCCCAGCGGATTCACGCCTTTGAGGTATTGGTCCGCAAACGCCTGGTTGATGATCACCACGTGGCGCTCTTCCGTTAGCTCCTGTTCATTGAACGTGCGGCCAGCATGCAAAGGAATTTGCATGGTCGGAAAATAATCCGCTCCGATAACGCGAACCGCCGCCACAGGAAGATCCATCAGCGAGCGCTCGGGCTGGCTAAGCACGTGAACTCCGGTCGCCGACCCAAGCCCCGAAAAGGGTGGAAAGCTGTTCATGCTGACGGAACGCACGCCGGGAAGATGCGAGACTCGCCCGAGCAGTTGCTGGAAGAACGTGAGAATTGCTTTGTCGTTCCCATACTTCGAGGATGGCAGCGACACTTTGAAAGTGAGCAGATGACTCGCGTCAAAGCCTGGGTCCACGCCAACCAGTCGAACGAAGCTGCGAATGAGCAAGCCCGAGCCAGCCAGCAAAACAAGCGCAAGACACATTTGCGCGACCACGAACGCGCCGCGCGCGATCTGCCGCCTCTTTCCCGCCGACGAACCGCGGCCACCTTCCTTCAGTGTTTCTGAAATCCCGGAATGCGCGGAAATGTAGGAAGGCAGCACGCCGAACAATAAGCCCGCGAGCAACGTGGCCCCGCCGGCGAATGCCAGCACTCGCCAGTCAATGGGAATCGACCGCAAGTCCAAAAGATTTTCCGGGCTCGCGGCAAGCAGAAGGTTTGTGCCCCACACAGCCAGCGCCATGCCGATCGCGCCACCGATCAGCGCGAGCAAAACACTTTCCGTGAGCAGCTGGCGCGCGATGCGCCACGGGCTCGCGCCGAGGGCCGTCCGCACAGCAATCTCTCTTTCGCGCGCAGCTGCACGTGCCAGCAAGAGACTCGAGACGTTGGCGCAAGAAATCAGCAGCACAAATGCGACCGCTCCGAACAAAATCAATAGCGCAGGACGCAAATCGCCGGAAATCTGGTCGCGCACCGGCACGACGTTGGCTCCCCAGTAGCCGTTGAAATCGGGATATTCCTCGGCGATGCGCGCGGCGATCGTATTCATTTGCGATTGCGCTTGCGGAACGGTTGCTCCCGGTTTCAGCCGTGCCACGACGCTCAAGAAGCGGCCTATATCCTTGCGATCGCTGAACGACGCAGGAAATACAAAAGGAGTCCACATCTGCGGCTTCGCGCCGGTGAACGAGCCGTCCTTGATGAACCAACTGAAATTTTCCGGGGCCACACCGGTAATGGTTTGCGCTTTTCCATCCAGCAGGATGCTTTTTCCGATGACCGCGGAGTCACCAGCGAATCGCTCCTTCCAGAAGCCGTAACTAAGAACGACCACATTATCGTGTCCAGCCAATCCATTCTCAGCGGTGAATCCCGGGCCAATAATCGGATTCACGCCGCAGCACAGAAAAGAAATTCGCGGAAACATCCTGCACGACAACTTCCTGCGGGAGTCCGTTTCCGGTGAGATTGGCGTGTTGATCGAAAATGGACGCCATCTCCGTGAACACACTGTTCCGGCTCTGCCAGTCCAAAAAATCTGGCGGAGACACCGTGTTGTGCGGGTTCGGGTGCTGCGAATTATTCTCCCAGAGCATCACCAACCCCGCTGGATCGCGGTACGGCAAAGGGCGAAGAAGGACGGAATCAATCACTGAAAAAATGGCGGTATTCGCGCCGATGCCGAGTGCGAGAGTGAGAATAGCGACGGCAGTAAATCCGGGGCTGCTGCGCAGTATGCGCAGAGCGTAGCGCACGTCCTGAAGCAGAGTTTCGGCGACGCTCACACCTCGCGTGTCGCGGCACTCTTCCTTGAGCTGTTCGTGCCCGCCGAATTCTAGACGGGCGCGCCGAACGGCCTCTTCGCGCGGCACGCCGGAAGCGACATGTTTTTCCACTTGTCTATCAAAGTGCGAACGAAGTTCCTCGTCCATCTCGGCCTCCATGGCCTCGCGGCGAAACAATGCGCGTAGACGGAACAACAAGTCACTAAACATGGCGAACTAACTCCTGTATCGTTTCGAAAACTTCGCTAGCCCGCGCCGGTCTACTCATAACGCAAAGCCACCATCGGATCGATGCGCATGGCGCGCCGCGCGGGCAGATACCCGGCGGCAATCGCGACGGCGGAAAGCACGCCAATCGCGGCGATGAACGTGAAAGTGTCATGAGGAGCAAGCCCGAACAACATTTTTTGCAACACGCCCACGGTTGCTAATGCCAGACAGGCTCCTGCCGTCAGTCCCCCGGCAAGAACGACGACCACGTCGCGCATCACCAACCGAAGAATGGAACCTTGCGGCGCTCCCAGCGCCATGCGAATCCCGAATTCCGGCTGCCGCTGCGCCACCAGGTAACTCAGCGCACCATAGAGCCCAATCATCGCGAGCAATAGCGCCAAGCCGCCGAAGAACGTGGAAAGCGTGGCGAGCAGACGTTCTTGCACCAGCGAATCATCCACTTGCTCGGCCAGTGTGCCGAAATCTAACGGAATCGCTTTGCTCACGCCTGCAACAGCGTCTTGAACCGCGGGGATCAGAACAGATGGGCGCGCCGTCGTGCGTAGTTCGAATGCTTGTTCTTCTGCGTGTTCAGGAACTTGCGTGACCGGGAAGTACGCCGTAGTTGAATTCTCTTCGCGAAGCGACTCGTATTTGGAGTCCTTTACCAGCCCAACAATCTGAATGGGCACGGCGATTTTGCCCGGCTCAGGTTCAACTCGGAAGAACTTTCCGACCGGATTCGCATTCGCAAAAAACTTGCGCGCCAGCGTTTCATTGACGATGGCCACCTGGACGGATGTCTTGGTGTCGCCGTCATTAAAATTCCGTCCCGCCAACAATGGCGTGCGCAAGGTCTCAAAATAACCGGGCGAGACGAAGTTGAAGAATGCCACTGCATCTTCTCCCATGGGCGGATTGGGAGTGTCCACTTGCAGCGCATTGTTCCATATGCGGTTGCTGACCGGAGTGATGACGGAACGGCTGGCGGATACCACTCCGGGAAGAGTGCGCAATCTGCTCTCGATATCTTCGAACATCGCGGGCTGCTGCTCGGGCGAAACCTTCGTTGTCCGCAGATCCGCGCGCACGATTAGGACATTGTTTCGATCGAAGCCAACGTCCATCGTAACTAGCTTCGCGAGACTGCGCAGGAAGAGTCCGCTAGCCACTAGCAGCACGAGTGAAAGTGCAACTTGCGAGGCGACGATCCATTTCCCAGGCCGAAACTTTGCACGGCTCTCTGCATCTCCCGCCTGACTGCCCTTCATCGCGGAAGTCAACGAAACGCGCGTCGAACGAAACGCTGGCAACACGCCAAACAGAATTCCCGTGAAGAGGGCCACTGCCGCAGTAAAGCTCACGATCCGCCAATCGAACGTCAGATCGAGGAAGACGCTGTCGCTCTTCGTGGAAATGTAACGTACCAGCAGCGAGCTTCCCCAGCGTGCAAACAAGACGCCGAGTACAGCCCCCGCCGTGGAGAGCAGAACACACTCTGTCAACATTTGCCGGATCAATCGCGCTCTCGAAGCGCCTAACGCCTTTCTCACCGCGATTTCCTTGTGACGAGCCGCCGAGCGAGCCAGCATCAAGCTCGCGATATTTGCGCACGCGATGAGCAACACCAGCCCCACGACACCCATCAGGATATTCAGCGGCTGTTTGAATTGCCGGCGCACCCACGATTTTCCTGTGGCGGCCTGGGCAGCTACAAGGGTGAACTTTAGGAATCTCGCCTGCCCCTTTTCATCCCAATTCTTCGGCAGGGCCCCCGCAAAGATTTGTGGAGATAGAACGCTGAGCCGAGCCTTCAGTTGGTCCTGGCTGAAGCCGGGTTTCACGCGCCCCATGATACTTAGCCACCACCAGGAGCGTTGGTCGAGCCGGAGCACTTTTCCATCGAAGACGTCGGCAGTACAAATCGGAATCGCCACATCAAATTTGCTGCCGACTTCAACGCCATGAAAGCCGGGAGAACTGACGCCGATAATCTGAAATGGCTGATTGCTGAGAGAGATTGTGCTGCCAATGGCGCTCGGCGACGCTCCGAAGTGATCTTGCCAGAAGCCGTAGCTCAGGACCGCCACCGCCGGACAGCCCCGTATGTCGTCGGCTCGGGAAAATAGGCGCCCGGCCACCGGGCGAACGCCTAAAGTGTTGAAGTATTCGCCGCTCGCAAAGATTCCGCTGGCGTTCTGGACGGCGCCACCCTGCGCGAGATCGAAACGGTTCTCACCCCAGGCAAAAGCGCCCGAAAAAACGTCCTGATGATCGCGTATTTGTTCCCAAAGTGGATTCGTAAAACTGGGAGTACCCTCACCTCCTCCAGAAAAATTGGCTCGCAACAATTGGACCAGTTCCTCCGGCTTTTCCACCGGCAGCATCCGGAGCATCACGGTATCAATCAGGCTGAAAATCGCAGTGTTCGCCCCGATACCGAGAGCGAGTGAGAGTATCGCAACGCTCGTGATAACCGGTGTCCGGCCCAAGAATGCGCAGACCGTAGCGAATATCTTGAAAAAGTGTCTCGATCAGACTCACGCCTCGTGCGTCGCGGATCTCTTCCTTGAGTTGCTCGTGTCCGCCGAACTCGAGCCGCGCGCGACGCAGTGGCTTCCTCTCGCGTCAAGCCGGACTTGATGTACTGCTCAACTTGCTTGTCAAAATGGAAGCGCAGCTCCGCTGTCCGCTTCCGATTCGACGGTCTCGCGCCGGAATAGCGAACGCAGACGGAAAAACAGATCGTTGAACACAGTGGCCTCCCTACGCCGTCTCTAGAATCTGGGCTACGGCAGCCGCCAATTTTTTCCAGGTATCCTTTTCAAGTTCGAGCTGCTTGCGGCCGGTCTTCGTGAGTTCGTAATACTTCGCGCGGCGGTTGTTCTCCGACGTGCCCCACTTCGCTTTGATCCAGCCGCGCCGTTCGAGCCGGTGCAGCGCCGGATACAGCGAGCCCTGCTGAATCAGCAGAACATCGCTTGAAATCTGGTGGATGCGCTCGGAAATCGCCCAGCCGTGCTGCGGCTCCAAAGCAAGTGTGCGAAGGATAAGCAGGTCCAGCGTCCCCTGCGGAAGTTCAATTCGTCTTGTTGCGCCATCAGCCGATTCCCCTGTTACTTCGACAAGAGACTACGTCTAACTCTTGTCGAAGTACAAGGGGAAAGGTGTTTTTGAAGGAAAGAAGTATGGCGCTGGGAGGCTATCCGATTGGCAGCTTCCCGGTCTGACTTAGCCCCGGGTCCGCTGGAATTCGCGCATAAAGCTGGTGAGAGCTTCCACGGCTTCGAGTGTGACCGCGTTGTAGAGCGAGACGCGCATGCCGCCGACGGACCGATGCCCCGGCGTGCCAACGAGGCCCGCTTCGGCGGCTTCTTTCCCAAATTGCTTTTCGATGGCTTCATCACCGCCCGCAACGCGAAAAACCACGTTCATCTTCGAGCGCGAAGAATTCTCAACCGGGCAATGATAGAAGCCGTTGCTCGCACCAAGCGTATCGTAGAGGAGCTTCGCCTTGGCGTTGTTACGCTTTTCGATCGCAGAGATCCCGCCTTCCGCATCGATCCATTCCATCACCAGCCCGACGATGTACACCGCGAACGTCGGCGGTGTGTGATACAGCGATTTCTCCTTGATGTGCGTGCGGTATTGCAGAAGCGTCGGCAAGTTCTTGTCCGCTCGCTCGGCGAGATCCTTGCGGACGATGACAACCGTGACGCCGCTTGGCCCAAGATTTTTCTGCGCGCCTGCGAAAATAAGCCCGAATTTTTTCACGTCGATCGGCCGCGAAGCGATGTCCGAGGACATATCCGCAACGAGCGGCACGTCGCCGGTTTCCGGCAGTTCAGTCCACTGCGTGCCCTCGATCGTGTTGTTCGTGCACATGTGCACGTAAGAAGCATCCGGCGAAAACTTAATCTCATCCTTGCGCGGCAAGCGAGCGAACTTATCCGCTTCGGTGGACGCCGCCACATGATGCAGAATGCCTTTCTTCAATTCGCCGAGCGCCTTCGCTGTCCACGTCCCGGTGTGAATCAAATCCACCGGCTTCCCCGGCAGGCACAGGTTCATCGGCGCCATCGTAAACTGCATGCTCCCGCCGCCTTGCAGAAAGAGCACCGCGTAGTCGTCGGGAATCGCGAGATGCTTGCGCAGCCCCGCCTCCGCCGCCGCATTAATGCTCTCGAATTCCGGCGACCGGTGGCTCATCTCCATCACGGACATGCCGCTCCCGCGCCAATCCAGCAACTCTTCTTTGATCCGCTCAAGCACCGGCAGCGGCAAAGCCCCCGGCCCCGCATTGAAATTGTGTACGCGCTTCACTCCGCGCTCCGAAACTGTTGACGTACTCACGATGATCAATCCTCTCTTACGGGTCGTCAGACTGCTCCGGCCTATCTAGCCAGCCTTCAAGAATAGCAGATGTCGGATGTTGGCCGAGTTGGGGAGGCAGAGAAAATGTTAGTTTTGCTTTGGTATTTCTGGAGTTGTTAAGTCGCACTCGGCCCACCAGGAATGCGCCTGGCGTTCAACGGCACTAAAGTGTGAATACTCGCACGAGTTTCCGTTTCGCCTTCCGATCCATTCCGGCGGTGCCCCATCGATCGGACACGCATTCTTATGAGGTCCGCCCCCCTTACAAGCGCCAGCGGCCATAACAGTCAGGCCGAGGAAAAACAACGTGACCGTCCGATTCACCTCAAGCGACCTCTGCAATCGCGAACTCGACGCGCCGGCGCATCGGGTCAATGCGCTCCGCCCGAACGTGCACGCGGTCTCCCAAATGCCATGCACGTTCCTTGGGCGCAACGCCGCGCCCACGCCGCGCGCCCCGCCGTCCGTCGCCTCCGGATAGCGCTACAATCGCGTGGTCGCGTTCGCGGAAAACGCAGCGCGTGCCAGCTGCATCTTCGAGAGCGTTGATCGGCAGGAGCCCTTCCACGAAAACTTCGAACAGCTCGACAAAACATCCAAATTTCTGTACTGAAATAATCAGTGCTTCGTACTCCTCGCCGAGATGCGCTTCCATGAATTGCGCCGTCTTCCAGTCCATCAACTCGCGCTCGGCTCCATTAGCGCGCTGCGCTCCGCTTCCGAAGTTTCCGACGCGATCTCCTCCAGCTCCGTTTGCGGGTAGAGCGTCGCTTCTACGCCGCGTGACGCATGGCTTGCCGCGGGCTCGGCGGCGTGCGGATGTTCCAAAGCCCACTTCAACACGCGATGAACGATCAGGTCCGGGTATCGCCGTATCGGCGAAGTGAAATGCGCATATTCATCAAACCCCAGCGCAAAATGCCCGAGCGGTTCCGCGGCATAGCGTGCCTGCTTCAGCGACCGCAGCATCAAGTAAGAAACGATGCGCTCCTCAGGCTTGCCTGCTAATTTGCGCAGCAGCCTCTGATAATGCTGCGGCGTAATCCGCAGCTCCGTAGCTCCCGGCAGCGCCACCTTCATCCCACGCTCACGTCCGTGCCCATAAGAATCCGGCCGCCCCGCCTTTGCCGGCGCAGGCACGCGCCCGTGCCGTACGGCAATCTCTCGCTGATGCAAATCTGCAACGCCGAGCGAATACCCGAACGCGCGCGCCAGCTCTTCGAACTCCAGCACCTTGCGCGCATCAGGTTTTTCATGAACGCGGTGCAACGCAGCGATCCCCCGCTTCAAAAGATACCCGTCCACCGCCCGGTTCGCCGCCAGCATGAACTCTTCAATCAGCCGGTGCGCGATGTTGCGCTCGCTCCGCACGATGTTTGTCATGCGCTGCTGCTCATCGAACTCAATCACCGGCTCCGGCAAATCGAAATCAATCGAGCCATGTTCATTGCGCCGCCTGTTCAGCAGCAGCGCCAGCTCTTTCATGTCGCGAAAATGGCCTGCCAAGCCCGAGTAGCGCACCATGGCATCCGCATCACCTTCGATCACTTTGTTCACGTCGGTGTAAGTCATCCGCTCGGCCGAGCGGATCACGCCCGAGGTCATCCGCGCGCTCAGCATCTTGCCCGCCGCGTCGAACTCCATCAGCGCGCTCATCACCAGCCGCTCCTCGCGCGGCTTCAGCGAGCACATGCCATTCGAAAGCGCCTCCGGAAGCATCGGCACCGCACGGTCCGGAAAGTACACCGACGTCCCGCGCAGCCTCGCTTCCTGATCCAGCGCCGTCCCCGTTCGAACGTAGTTCGCCACGTCGGCGATGTGCACTTGAAGATGCCAGCCGCCATCCGCGCGGCGCTCCACGTAAACGGCGTCGTCAAAATCGCGCGCCGTCTCGCCATCAATCGTCACGATCGGCAAATGACGAAAATCCTCGCGCCCTTCGCGCTCGGTTTCGCTCACCGCCGCAGCGCGATGCTCTGCCTCTTCCAAAACCGCGTGAGAAAATTCATGCGGCAGATGATGCTTGCGAATAATGATCTCGGTGTCCACGCCCAGATCGCCGGGCCGCCCAAGAATTTCGATCACGCGCCCCACCGGCGCTGCTCCCCCGCGCGGATAACGCAGCAGCTCCACATTCACCACCGCGCCATCCAGTTCCGGAAGCCGCGGGAAATGTTTGCCGCGCGCCCCGTGCTCTTTCGCCTCTCCCACTCCCAATTTTTCCCGCAGCGCCGCTGTCAACTCATCGCCGGGAGGAATCTCGACTTCATGCTGAATCCGATTGTCATAAGGCAGCACAACATTTCCCCGCGGCCCGTAGCGAAACAATCCCACCACCGACGGATGCGCCCGCCCCAGCACGCGCACGATCCGCCCTTCCGCCCGCTGCCCCCCGCGCGAACCCGCGACGCGAAAATCCCTTCCGCGAGAATCGCTGACGCGCTGCAGCCTCGCCAGCACGTGGTCCCCGTGCATCGCATCTTCCACCGCGTCGCGCGGAATAAACACATCTCCATCGAGCTGCGGCATCGGCACATCAGGCACCACAAACCCGTAGCCGTCGTGATGCAACACCAGCCGCCCGCGCACTTCATCGCGCGCCAACGGCTGCGACTCCGCCGCCCGCCGAATGTTCCCCGTGGAACCTTCCTCTGCGGAACCAGTCCCCGCAGATCCAACCGCCCCGGCGCCATGCCCCGCTGAACCACCCGCTCTGCCTCCCGCTTCTTCCTTCCCTTTCCGCCCCGCAAGTCGGTACCGCCCACCGGGCAACTCCTCAATCGCCGCCCCTTTCTTCAGCTTCACCAACATCTTATAGAGCGGCTTTCGGTCAGCCTTCCCCACATGCAGAGCCGCGGCAATCTCATTCGCCGACGCCGCATCGCGCGTAACTTGCAGAAAACGCAATATGTTATCTGGACTTAGATGAGATGGACGGCTCATAGGTCGAGCGCACCAACTTTCAGGTGAGCACTTCAACCATGATTTTGTCACTTTTTTGCGTTTTTACCGGAACTTTTTTCGCGCTGCCGGGATTATATAGGTAGGCCAACACACGACCGGCTAGCCGCCCTCCGTCAGGCTGGCCGGACAATCCCCGAAAGGGGACCAGAGGAGGCGGGACGACCTGGCCCGCCTCCTCTTTTTTTAACTCTTTTCGCTACAGCCGTTTACACCATATTTGTGTCTTTCCATGTGTCAGATACGTGTCAGAGTCCTGTCCCCCTTTTATCCACAAGGCAAAGCTTGACGGGCTATGGCAGTGTGCTTTGATTAAAGTATGAGCATAGAACAAGAGAAGGTCTGTCCTGTGTGTCAGCTAACACCGTGCCGCAAAGCATATGAAGGGTGTATCGAGCAATCGTGGACTAAGGGAGCGTCGAAGAAGTCCTGGCCGGGAATGAGAGAAATAAAGTTTAGAACGTGGAATGGTGAAAGCAACAACTGGACAATCATTTTCTCAACGAACAATGGTCGAGTCTTTTTCAAAGACACAGCAACGGCCAGCGAACGGAACTTGCAAGAGTGGCAGCAATTCACCGGCCTCAAAGACAAGAACGGGAGGGAGATCTACGAAGGGGATGTTGTAATGTACCCCGACACCGAGAGCGAATATATAGATGTTGGTATCGGTAACGTGAAGGTTGCAGAGCAGGAAGTAAATGGCTTTTTCTCCGTCGAGTTTCGGAACGGAGAGTTCGGATTGGAAATAGATGGAAGCGAGGCAATCGCGGGGACAAGGCGATGGATATCACTACGTGAACTTCAGGAAGATTATTGTGCGCCAGAGGACATCGAAGTCATCGGCAATGTCTACGAAAGCCCCGAACTTAGTGTCGGACAGGGCCAATAGGTCGTAGTTGAGATGCAGGAGGTTCGTGGACCTCTACCTTTAGACTCTCCCCTTCCGGCGAAAACTTCTATCGCAGCTTTCCTCAGAGTATTCTGCTCATTCTCAACCTCGACAATATAACGCGGTAAATAAGCATCGCTCTTGATCCGTGCTTTGTTGAAGTGCGTGTAACGAAGGCAGGTCGCTATTCATATAGCAGGTCGACGAGAAGATTAAGGGCGGCGGCGGTCCAAACATTCATGTCGGGCGGGTTCTGGAGATTGAGGTGGTCGAGATAGAGTTTCCATGCGTCGAGAACTTTCTTTTCGTCTGACCTCTTATCAGAGAACTCCATCTGAATACCATTCAGTGCTTCAACGTGACGGGGCGACAGGACCGTGCCTCGCGTAAGCATGAGCTCACGAAAAACCCAAAGTTTTCTTCGACGTTCCTCGCGACCTCGTTCAAGAAATTCTTGCACCTGAACCGCGAGAATAGGACCGAGAATGATTGCAACGATTGATGCGATAGTGAGCCAGATCTCCAGGGGCAAACCCCCAAAAAGTGTCGGGCCTGGAACAGGGGCGGGTGCTGTTTGTAAGTACACCCCAAAACCCGAAAACCCCTTGAGACTTGGTTAATGCATTTTTATAATAAATAATTAAATGTATTAATAAAACTTATTAAGGACTTAAATTAAAAGTGAGAACAGCAATGTGAGTTTTGGTGTCCCTGCTGTTAATAATTTAAAGATTAATGAATCCAAGAAATTTAGAGATAAAGCTAAAATAAAGATTTAATGTAATAAAAATAGCTTTAAATTGAAAATCACAATACTTAAAATACAACATAGTAGTAATCAATTGATCATGACCTTTATTCAGGATCTTTAATTTAAAGAGCAGCTCTCTTGATTATATAGGCAACGGAGTTGGATTCCCTGGCAGATAAATGTTTTCAAGATAAAAAAACTAAGTAAACTCATAAGACACTCAACCAGGGACATAATGTGATCTTGAATAGAAAATGGCAGGGGACTAAATGAACAGATACTAAAATAACCTAATTGAAAGTTGTAAAAGCAAATTAACGAAATACTCTTAAGATAACATTGGGAAAATGAATAGAATGGAGTTTTGGATCAATCAATACACCACTATTTTGAGTCCAATACTTTAAATTGAGAATTTATAGAAGATTTGAATCCTGATCTCTATATTTTCATGTCATAGATCACACAGGCAAAAGAGACTAAATATGTAAAAATTATTGAATAAATAAATGATTAGATATTAGCTTTATAGAGACAATCAGACAATGCTGTTGAGATAGTAAGATTTAAGACTGCTAATAATAATTTATCATTGTTAAAACCTACTGAGGATAAAACTCATCAGTTAAAGTCTGAGATTCTTTTAACACTTCCTGCACCTCCACTATTCATCTTTACACATAACAATTTCATAATATATGATGGGTCGGTTTACGATACTATATCCTAGGAAATAATATATCATTTTCCAGAAGGAGACCAATATTAATGTGAGTCTTTCAGATAAGATTATCGTCTTTGGCCATAAAGGATACTCAAAAGTATCTGTTTTTAAATGTATAGGATATGAGATTATCTTCTAATATACAGGCTGCACTCATACTAAATGTGGAGATATAATTCATAAACCAATTACGTAGATTAAGCTCAATAAATACCAATAATCATAGGGCAATGAACTGATCGTTTACATATTGCGGTCAGGTATAAACAAAGTAACACTGGAGCCTGATAAGAAAGTGTTCAATAGACTGGCTCTTTCAGTGCGTCGTTTGATTAAGGACTTCGACTTCGTAGATGAACATACGATGATAACTATGTGTGACTCTAAAATAATATTAATAGACACCAATAACGGTGACTACTTGGCTGAAATTTTGTTCAAAAACTCTTGTCAGAATAAAATAATCCTGACACCTAACTTTAACATGCGGGATATGGCCTTCTTGCCCAAGATTCATGAGGGCACTCTTGAGATTGTGGACTTGATGAAGTAGGGACATCAGGGTAAGGTCAAGTGCCCATTGCATACAGTGGAATGCTTCCTTAGACTTAATGATAAGGAGCTGGTGCTCTTTGGAAATGACGACGATGGCGTACTTAAGAGCTATGTACTCATTATTAATTGAAGAAATTAATTAAAAGATATGGTTAATTACGTAAATTAATCTTAATAACTTAATTTTTGGAAATTATTTTAATATAAGTTTATGTTATTATTTGAATTTTGATTAAAGATTTAGAACGCAGGTTGTTATGATTTATATCAGAGGGTATGTGGATAAAAATAGAATTAGAGCTGCAGAGATTAGCTAAATTAGATCAACCAATGAATGTTGATAAGTCACGAAATTATCATATTGAACATTCGGCCCATCTCAATTTATCTTGTTTATGTGAATTATCTTTCCAATTACACATCCAATTATATTTATTAATTTAACAAACATAATTGAAAAAAGAAATTTCATCTGGTTCTCGTAAAAACTCTCAAAATATTAGCAATAAAAACATATATATTCTAACTTAGTTTTTATATATTTAAATAATTGAATGACGATTTGATTAATATCAATTAAAGGTAGGAAAAAATTATGTTAATCAAGCAATTTTTAGTAATTCATTAATTTAAGTATTTAAAAGCTATCAATAAACATCCTTTTTATAATTTTATGATTATTTATAATTAATAAATTACATTGTATAAAGAATGGTATCTAATTTTTGTAAAAGTGAACTTAATATTTGGAATGAGATGACTTCAGATTTAGATTTTCAATAATTAATTTGAAAATAAAACTAAATAGATACTAAAGAGTAATTAAAGATGAAAATCCTATTGTTAAAGAAAAACATATTGAGAAAAATGATACTCCAAAGATCAAGAAAGAAGGATTTAATTAAAACACAGAAAAGTGTGAACAACTTAGTGAAAAATGAAGAAAGGCTTACGAAATAGGTATTTAACAATAATTAAAATCCTTTAATAGATTTATCATCTAAGTTAATACAGGAAACGTAAAGTATCAATAATTTAGTTGACATTGTTGTTCCCAAAATTAAATAATTAACAAGTGAGACTGAGAGACTTACAAAAAATATTATGAAAGGATTGGAGGGAAAACTTGTAAGCTTTGTTAAAAATGAATAGTCTGGGACAAATATTGGGAAAATTCAGAAAGATTTACAGCAAAACTTTCAATAAATTTAAATGCCTTAAGTTGAAGGGATGAGACAAATCATCGCATAGTATAGTTTGCATTTAACCTAAATCAATTAAATTAAGAAATCTGAAGTCAAAGTTAAAATTGCTCTTGACTTATCGATGAATGAAGTTTAATTGCAACAAGATAAGTTCGTTTAGTATGATAAAATGATCTCCAAACTCGAAAATCATAATTCTATGTATTCAAATAGAAAGGTGTAAAAAGAACTGACCTTGTTTAGTTTGAATATGATAATCAAAATCAAAAAATTAATTTAGACTACTATTTAATCAATAAATAAAAATGTTTTTCTTGTGTTAATTCATCAAGACAGAGTTCTTTGTGATGAAACAATTTACTCTTTAAAAAGTGGTAAAATTATTTAGATACTTGAAAGTAATCCTAAAATTTCTGGTGCTGTTGTTTTTACAGATTCAGTTACTGCTTAGGGCTATAATAATATGAAATATGTTTAATAGAATGGAATGGCACTTTGAATAATTTTGGTAAAATTTAAGTTTTACTAATAACAGATATGTACCAATATCATTGATGATAAATATTCCTTTCGATTCTAATTCTAATCCAGCATCATTTATTTGTAAGGCTGGGTCAACCTAACTTCAAAGATACAACCTTAACATTCAGAATTTGAAGAATACTGAGGTAAAGACTCTGGTAAAATGTCTAAAAGAGTTTTATTTCTATAAATTTATAGTCTGTGATAAAGTTCTAGTTCAAAACGACAAAGCAATCTCTCTGATGGACCTAACCTCAGGGAATCAACTTGGACTATTAAACATAGAAAGCAGACCTGGATAAATCTTCATACCTCATAACTTTGATATTGAACTTATGCCTATAGTTTACATAAATCAATCCAATAAATTTTAAGTTTTAGATTTAATGAAAGTTGGATATTCTGGAGAAGTAAAAGTTTAGCAGATCCTACTGGGATAAATAACATTAGTTAACGAAGATGATGAGAGGACACTTATAATTGGAGAAAGCACACTTAATAATAAACCTCAAATATTTGAAATTAATTCCTCATGAATTCCTTAATTTTTTTGCAAAAAACCTTTAACAGCAATACGTAATTCTAACCAAGTAGGCTACAATAACAAA
>CAVSIW010000027.1:0-36173 GCA_963727945.1 uncultured Acidobacteriota bacterium | reverse complement strand
CAGTGGGTAGACTGTGTGAGAGCGTACCGCTGGGTTCCTGTTTGTCTCGGGATCCAGGCCGATGATGGTGGCATACTCATCGTCGCTCGGCGCGCCGCCCCAGACGACCAGTGCGTTCGGCGTGGCCACCATGCCCGCGCCCGAGTCCGCCGGCACGAAGCTCAGCGCCTTTTTGGCCCACTGGGCCTGCCCGCCTACGGACTTTCCCACCAGCAGAAAGGGTGTTCCTGGCTGCCGCTGGGCAAGTGTGTAGTCGGCAGAGCCAACGCTGAGCGATTGCCGGCCACGCCAGTCTCCAAACAGCGTTCCCGGGGCGTTGGCCTGCGCCAGGGGCCCCGTAGCGCACTCGCTGATGTCGGTCCCTGCGACGGAGATCGACTGACGCTGGCCGTTCACTTCCTGCAGCGCCAGACAGCCGTTGCCGATCCCCACACGGTCGATGTGATCATGCAGCCTCGCGGTCACGGCTTGGTCCGGGGAGCGCGCAGGAACCAGGTGTAGCTCGAAGTCGACATCGTCGACGCCGAAGAGCTCAGGCGAAAGGCAGAGGAGCCGGGCCTGAGGCACATACGTGTCGCCTGACCACAGCGACGCGCCGGTTGCGCCGTCCACGAGCTGTAGGCTCCAGCGCTCCGACCCTGGGGCAGCCCCCATGCCGGCAATGTCGAGGATGCCGTCGCCGTTAGCGTCGACCAGGCACGCGGGCGAGTACCACTCCTGGAGCAGGCCCCGCCATGACGTACCCAAGAGAAACGGCGCGCTGGCAAGCCCGATCCCCACAACAACGAGCCCAGCCACAACGATGTACGTCCCGCCAGCCCGACGCCTCGCCATGCCCGGAGCGCCCCGAGGGTGGGGCGGTGGGATGGCCTGGAATCGGCGCCGAGTGCTGCCACTGCCAACGCGGGCTCTGCGATACCTGAGACACCGCTCCGCAGTACCCGCACGCCACCCTCTCTTCGCTGGGGAGCGGACTCAAGGGCGCGCTGCAGTTCGCGCACTTCAGAACCTTGGCTCGTTGCATGGCAGCGGACCCTAGCACGTCCACTTGCCGAGAAGTGGCGGAGACGGGCTCGGCGCCTGCCCCCGAACCGCGCGGGCGGCAGTGCTACGGCCTGACGAGCCCGACCCACGTTGCGGCATCGACGACCGCGATCATAGAGCATGTTCCACACGAGCCGGATGGGATCCGCGTAGGCCAATGCCGACGCGTCCGCCACGTTCTCCTCAGCAAAGCGAGCCGCTATCTCGGGCGTGATACCGCGCAGCGTCGTGAGCGGAATGAGCTTCGGAGGGGTGCTGGCAGCCTGGACCTTCAACAACTGCAGCGCCGCACTTTCGATTATCGAGAGAACCTGCCGGGGTGCCAAGCCAGCGAAGAACAAGACCATGGCGCTCTCCCAGGGCGAGTCGCTTCTGATTGACGATGCTCGCTGCAAATGTCGCCGCGCTGTCGCTCTCGCGGGACGCAAAAGGACGCCGCCCGATTGGGCCAGCGCTACCTGGGCGGGGGCTAGACGCTCGAGCGGGCTCGGGATTCGCGGGTCAACAGGGACTGCCCTGGTTCACCTTCGGGCCTGCACGCCGAGGCGACTTCCCTCCGGCCACCAATCACCAACTTGAGCCTCCTGTACGTTACTCTGATGCGACCCCCGGCGTGCTTCCCCAGGTGACTCAAGGAAGCGATTCCTACGCCCTGGCGACGCGCTTGGTCGTGCCAGGCTCCCCTGCTGGCCGTTAGTTCAGAGGGCTAGTTCGACTAGGCACTTCTATTGGTCCCGGGTTCGGAAGCCTAGTTCGACTAGGCACTTCTATTGTCCTGGGTTTCGGAAGCCTAGTTCGACTAGGTACTTCTATTGGTCCCGGGTTCGGAAGCCTAGTTCGACTAGGCACTTTTACCGAACGTAGGGTTGGAAGGTCTAGTTCGACTAGACCTAGGAGCGCACGGTATGGTCACTCGGGCTAGTTCAACTAGGCACCGGAGCCTTGTGTAGGGTCATATTGCCTAGTTCAACTAGCGCCGGAACCCCTCCAGCAGAGTCAAACCGCCGGTTCGGGTTAACGGTGTAAACGTTCGCCGGATTGCGATGTGGAGTCAACCACGCGCAGCCCCCTCTATCTCGTGGTGGCGCTTTGCGCCGGATAGAATGCCTCGAAGTCGACAGCAGCGGCACGCACCGGTTGCTCAGTTGAACCCGACAAAGGAGCAGTCCGTTGCCGTTCTGGCCTCGGCGAACTACTCAATTTCTAGTCGCGGAAGGCTGCCAAGCGCTGGCGGTGAGAATTGGAACACAACGGCATTTCGCCCATAATCCAGCATCGGACGAGCTCCAACGTACTAAAACCTCGCCGTCACCATTCCAGCGTTGACGGACGTCTCTTCACGTCCCTATAGTGCTCGAACGCTGGCCCCTGAAGACACTGGGTCATGGAAGTCGTTAACGCACCGCTCATCTTAGCCGCCATAGTGGCGCGGCCGCTGGTACTGAGGGAGTCACCAGCATGCCGCGGCGCGGATGCGTCCTGCGTCGACGGCGGAAAGCGGCGCCGATGTTGGAAGCCGAAGCGGGCGAGCCTGTCTCGACGGGAGTCGAGGGCCACGCTGCGATCGTGGGGCCAACCTCAGGTGTCGCTCCACCACGTGAGCGACGTCGCTGGTCTGAGGGCTGAGCTTGCCACTTCTTGCTTAGATCACACCCCGCAACTTTTACGATTTGCCAGAGCACCTCTTCCGGCACATCCGGAGTCGCGAATGGCCTCACTACGCGAAAACAAACTTCCGTGAACGGCAGCTTGCGAAACTCTTCGAGTTCCTGCGGCGAGCGACGCGCAATTTCCACCGGCATATAGAGCCCGCCGTCGGGCGCGAGCCCCCGCAGGACCGCCCCTCGCAGCGAAGTCAGCGCCGCTTTGCGGCCTGTGCTCCGGTACCTCATCGCCCGCGCTCGAGCTGGCTGCGAATTTTCGCGAGAAACGCCACGGCATCAAAGGCAGGATCGCGCAGTTCGGCCACCTGCAGCGTGCAATGCGCCAACGTTTCATAACTCTGCCGCCGCGCGGACATCAGTGTTGGATAACAGCGCCCCACAGTTTCTTTCGGCGATTCGCCCTTCTTTGACTGGAAAGCGCCGCGCCACAGCACAGGTTTGGGATCGCTCAAGTACCGCTCGATCAAGAGCTGCTGCTCCTCCGCCGACGCGGCGAGATACACGACGGTCATCCGCCGCCGCAATCGCAGTAACAAATTATTCCCTGTGTAGATGACACTGCCCGTGGTGTCCAGAACCAGCGGTTTTTCCGGCTCGCGCTCCAGGGATGTCAGGGCCTCGCCAAGCGTGTGAATTTCTTCTTCAAGGTACTGCGCCTCGCGCTCGGCATATTTTGCATTGTCAGGCCAGCCCATCCACGCCGCCACGCCGTTAATCCCGGAAAATCCGCCCGCGGCCAGGCGCGACGCGAGCTTTTCTTCGATACGGTCATCGCAAGAAATAGCGGTCCAGCCTTCGGCAGCTAACTTCTTTGTCCAGAACGTTTTTCCAGCACCAGACATCCCGACAAGGGCCAAACGCAGGGGCAAGGAGGCTTCGCTTTGCATGAGAACAGTATAAATACGATAGCGCTTGCCGCAGCTGACGAGCAAGCCTTCGCAAAAAGGCGTTCCAATCCCCAACCCAATGCCGCGCAAAACAAAAACTTCTTGCCAAATCCGCAAAGTTCATGAAACATTTAGCTCCCCTAAACGTCTTATGGAAAAGAGGACGGTCCCTTCATGAAAGAAAAGCGCGAAAACCCCGGCGATCTGCTCCAGGGAACCTTGGACCTCCTGATTCTGAAAGGCCTCGCCCGCGGCGCCATGCACGGCTACGGTGTTGCCGAATGGATTCACCAGACTTCCGAAGACGTCCTGAAGGTCGAGGAAGGCGCGCTCTACCCCGCGCTGCATCGCCTCGAGCTGCGCGGCCTTCTAGCCTCCGAATGGGGCACTTCGGACAACAATCGCCGCGCGAAATTCTATTCGTTGACTCCGGCGGGCAAAAAGCAGTTGGCGCAAGAAACCGAATTCTGGCGGCGCATGTCGGGTGCGGTCGCGCGCATCTTGCAAACGGCTTAGGAAATCAGGACGGAGAAGCTAATGCGAATAAATTCTAAATGGACACTTGTCGGCATCCTGTTATTGATCTCAGCGCGAGCCGGGCACGCACAAAGCCCAGCAGCAAGCGTTGCTGACAAACCACTGATGAGCACGGGCGTGACGGGCTCAATCAACGCCTCCGGCCTGGATGATCCTCAATATGTGCTCTCGTTTATTCCCGTCCAACGATTGATGCTCGAAGCGACTCAGCATCCACTCGCAAAGGCAGCGATACAAACCGCGCTTCAAGGAACACCGGTAACACTGGATCATCTGCTTCAGCTCGAACTGCTGCGCAAAGATAAAGATAAGGATGCATACCAGCTGAACTATCTTCTGCTGACTGTGCAGGACCAGCAGCTCATGTATCGCGTGAGCGCGCGTTACGGTCAGAGTTTGTCGGAGGCCTTCCGCGCACGGAAACCGGAATTCGACGAAATTTTGAAACGCTACCCCACCGCAGCCCTCCGCACGCAATTGCTGTTCGACCTGATTGCCGGTGCAGCGCTCAATTGGGGCGGCTTGGATCTCACCACCGAACTCGGTTACCGAGTCCAACCTCCGCGCCATGCCAACGGCAGCGTTTATTTTGTTCATTCAGCTGAAGTGGGAGCGCAACTAGATTTCAAGGGACTCTACCTGGATAGCGAGACCGCCCCCGGCTCCAAGATGAGCTTCTCCACGTTCGGCGACGGCCTTTCCTCGCCTCGCCTGCAGGGTCTGCCGGACGTTTTTGGAGGAATCGAGATCGCGATGGAAGATTGGAAGAAGTTGCCGGATGTTTACGGCGCACTTCAGACCGAGTATGTAACTCTTTTTCTGCTGGCCATTGACGACGCCGGCCAGGTGATAAGCGCTGTCGCTAACGGTACGGACTCAGATGCCGCGCTCGCCAAAGCTCTTGCCATCCCCGAAGAGCGGCGAAAAGCCATCATGGGCTTGCTCTTGGCCATCGGTTATCTGCGCGAGGCGGATCATCGTTATTCGCTCGCCGTGCCAGTTCTCACCGAAAACGACAAGCCGCTCGTGGACGCCACTCTAAGTCTAAGCCGCGAGATCATGACGGATTGGCTTCGCCGGAATTACCCGTCCATGAAGGATGAACTCTCCGGCCTCTCGCCCATGCGGAATGGCGTTCCCTTTTCGCTCGCTTTCAGCGAAGTGTGGCACTACGAGTTTGGGTTTGCCACAAAGTCGCTTGCGGAGAGTGGTTTTTACGCGAATCCGCGTGCACAGGGGAACCGCTATGAAGGCTATGTCCCGTTGGTGTGGGCGAGCTCCGTGCTTAAAGGCCCCGGGAATTGATGAACGGCGAGAATTTCCTTTAGCTTGAGCGGCCGGCCGCTTGGCTTCTCTGCGGCGTCGTTTTTTCAAAGCGACGCTTGGCGGCGGCTGGAATGAGACGTGGCTGTTTGAGAGGGTCGAGGTAAGCGCACATGCACGGGTGGCTGCACAAAACGCGGTTGCGCCTGAAGGCAGCCTTCAAACGAAAGGAACTCGATCGCGACCTGACGGACGAAGTCGCGTTTCACCTGGCGATGCGCGAAGAAAAGAACCGCTTCGCCGGGATCGATCCCGAAGAAGCCCGCTACGCCGCGCGTCGTCAATTCGGAAATGCGACGAGCTTGAAGGAGAGGAGCCGCGAAATGTGGACACTCGTATCGCTGGAAGGCCTGCTGCAAGATATTCGCTTCGGCGCGCGCAAGCTGCGCAAGAGTCCGGGCTTCACCATCGTCGCGGTGCTGACGCTCGCTCTTGGAATCGGTGCGAACACAGCCATCTTCACGCTGATCCATGGCGTCATGCTCAAATCTTTGCCGGTGTCAAATCCGAGCGAACTCTACCGCCTGGGCGAGGGAACAAACTGCTGCGTGTTAAGCGGATTGCAGGGCAATTTCAGTATCTTCTCTTATGCACTTTACAAACAGGTGAGAGATGACACGCCGGAGTTTAGCGAACTGGCGGCATTTTCGGCCGGGCTGAGATCTTTAAGTGTACGCCGCACCGGAGGCCGCGACACAGCGCAGCCTTTCGTAGGCGAATACGTCTCCGGAAATTATTTCGAAATGCTTGGAGTTAGGGCCTATGCGGGACGAATGGCCGCGCCAGGAGACGACCAAGCCGGTGCGTCGCCCGTTGCCGTGATGAGTTATCGCATCTGGCGGGAGCAGTTCGGGCTCGATCCCTCTGTGATCGGCGGGACGTTTCAGATCAATGGGCATCCGCTCGTCCTCATCGGCGTCGCGCCACCGGGGTTTTTTGGCGACACGCTGCGAAGAGATCCGCCGGATTTTTGGCTGCCGCTGTCGAACGAGCCGCTGCTGGCAGAGGGCGGTTCGCTATTAGGACAACCAACGTCGCATTGGCTGTACGTGATTGGGCGATTGAAACCAGAAGCCAGCCCGGCTCGGGTGCAGGCACGCGTCACCCTGGAAGTGCAGCAATGGCTCGCGAACCAAGGCCAAATTCGTCAACGATATCAGGCCGAGATCGCCAAGCAGCGCGTCGAGGTTACTCCGGCAGGCGGAGGTGTAGCGCGCATTCGTAGCGCATACGCGGATGGTCTGCGCATACTCGCGGCCGCCTCAGGATTGGTGCTGCTGATTGCGTGCGCCAACATTGCGAATTTGCTGCTCGCGCAAGGCACTGCACATCGCTCGCAGACCGTTCTGCGCGTTGCCCTTGGAGCGCCACGATCGCGCCTGATTCGGCAAGCGCTCACGGAAGGAGTTTTGCTGGGGCTTCTCGGCGGCGCCGCCGGATTAGCTGTCGCGTACGCGGGAACGCAAATCATTCTGGCGCTGGCGTTTCGCGGCGCTCGCTACGTGCCCATCGACGCGGCGCCGTCTCTCCCCGTGATGGGCTTTGCCTTGCTTCTTTCCTTACTCACGACCGTGCTCTTCGCTGCTGCGCCTGCATGGATTAGTTCGCAGGCGGACCCCGGCGACGCTCTGCGCGGAGCGCAGCGCAGCGTCCGAGAGGGCTCGAGTCTGCCCCAGAAATCGCTAATAGTGTTGCAGGCCGCGTTATCGCTCGTGCTTCTCGCCGGAGCGGGCTTGCTCTCGGAGAGTCTCCGCAATCTCGAGCACCAAAACTTCGGCTTCGAAACGGAAGGGAGAGTGATTGTCAAAGTCGATCCGTCGCTCGCCGGCTATTCCACGGAGCGGCTGGAAGGACTTTACCGCACACTGCAGGATCGCCTTCGCCAGATTCCTGGCGTTCGAAGCGCCAGCCTCTCGCTGTACAGCCCGATGTCCGACAATAACTGGGGCACCGGCATCAGCGTCCAGGGCCGGCCCCCCTCAACGGATCCCAATGACTTCGATGGGGCTTCCTGGCTCCGCGTCAGCTCCGATTACTTTGAAACCATTGGCACACGCTTGGTGCGCGGACGCTTAATTGAGGAGCGGGACACGCCAAACTCACCGCACGTGGCGGTGATTAACGAGGCTTTCGCTCGAAAGTTTTTCCCAAACCAGGACCCGATGGGGAAACATTTTGGCCAGGGGGACCCCAGCCACGCTGGCGATTTCGAAATCGTCGGAATCGTCGCGGACGCGAAATATGCGGAGGCACGCGAAGATGTCTGGCCCACCTTTTTTCGGCCGCTTCTACAGATAGAGAAATTCACAATCGCCGACGCTCAATCCGCAGAGGTGCGTTCGACCTTCATTCACGATATCGAACTGCGCGTCGCGGGACGCCCACAGAATCTCCAGCCGCTGGTCCGCGAAATGCTCGCCGGTATCGATCCCAATCTCACCGTGCTGGACATGATGAGTTTCAGCGAGCAGGTCAGCCGCAATTTCAATCAAGACCGGCTCATGGCGCGCCTTGCGGGAATATTCGGACTGCTGGCTCTGGCGCTCGCCTGCATCGGTCTCTATGGCGTGCTCGCATATAACGTCGCGCGCCGCACGCAAGAGATCGGCATTCGCATGACCCTCGGCGCCGCGCGCTCCGGCATTTTGCGAATGGTCCTTCGCGAAGCCCTGCTCCTCGCGGGCCTCGGCGTCGCCATTGGCATCCCTTGCGCACTCGCCGCCAACCATCTCCTCTCCAGCATGCTCTTCGGCCTAAAAGCTACAAACCCTGTTGTTTTGTCCGTGGTCACAGCTCTCATGCTTCTCGTGGCCATGGCCGCAGCCTGTCTTCCCGCCCGCAAAGCCTCCGCTATCGATCCCATGGTCGCTTTGCGCCATGAATAAGCAGCGCCGCACCGACGGCTTTCACCTCATCAGTCGCGCGTCACCTGTCCTACCCCGCTGCTTTTCCACAGGGTATTGCCCAAGCAACTGTACTTCAGGACGGCTTGCGGCCCCCTTGACCAAGTGCTACGTTTAGAATGACTTTGCTGCATCACCGTTGCAGCGGTCCGGCAGTGATTCGGGAGCTCGTAGGGAATTTTTCGAGGACTTTCTTTCGAAAAAAATTTTCGACGGACATTTCGAAACCCACGCTGAAGATTTTTTCGTGACGCGAGCATGTCCCGGCTTCTCGCGGGACGGGCGACGAATCGCCCTGATGAAAGCGCCGTCCGTTTGACGAGCGCAACAAAAAAAGGCACTCGCGCGCGGGGTTTTCGTGTCGTACTGGTTTCGCAACGACAATCGCTTGCCACAGGCCAGACTGGCCATCGCCTCCTACGTTATCGTGGGCATGGTCGGATTGTTGCTCCTCGGCTTCTGGAAACTCCAGGTCGTAGACTCCGATAAGTACGGTCAAATGGCCGAGCGCAATCGCGTTCGCTCCATTCCCATCATCGCCCCTCGTGGCCGCATGCTGGACCGCGATGGCCGCGTCCTGGTGGACAACTACCCGTCTTTCAGCATCCTTCTTCTCCGCGACGATCCCGCTCTCATTGACAAGAACCTCCCCGCTGTTGCCGATGGACTGGGCATCCCACTCAGCGATTTGAAGGACCAACTGGAAAGCACCAAAAATCTTCCGAAGTTCCAGCCCATCGTCATTAAGCCGGAAGCCACCAACGCCGACGTTGCTTTCATCGAATCGCACCGCTCGGATATTCCTTTGCTCGAAATGCTGATGGTCCAGCGTCGCCGCTATCTGCCAGGCGGCTTCATGTCACACGCTAGCGGGTACGTCGGCGAAGTCAGCGAGCAACAAATCGAAGCCAGCAATGGCAAGCTGCGTCCCGGAGACCTCGCGGGAAAAACCGGTCTCGAACGCCAGTACAACGACATTCTGACGGGCACCGACGGCATGCGCCGCGTCGTCGTCAACAGCGTCGGCAAGGAAGTCAAAGAGCTCGGCCACCTCACCCAGCAGGAACCGATTCCCGGCAAACAAATCCAGCTCACCATCGATTACGACTTGCAGCAAGTCGCCGAGCAGTCCCTCGGCGCGCGCCCCGGCGCCGTAGTCGCTCTCGATCCGCGCACCGGTGAAGTTCTCGCCATGGTCAGCCGCCCGACTCCCGACCCCAATGACTTCGCCGTCCGTATTCCCGCCGAAGAATGGAAAGCCCTAAACGACGACCCGTCTGCATCCGCTCTTGAACCGCGCCATCCAAGCGCAGCTTGCTCCCGGCTCCGTTTTCAAGATTGTGACGGCCACGGCGATGCTCGAGGACCATGTTCCCGAGGAGGGTTTCACCACGTTTTGTCCCGGCTACGGCACCTTCTTCGGACGCCAGTACCACTGCTATGTCTTCTACGCGAAGTCCGGACCGAAGTCGCATGGCGTACTGAGCCTGCATGAAGCGATTCTGAAATCGTGTGACGTCTTTTTCTACAATGTGGGCATGCGCCTGGGAATCGACCGCCTTTCGTATTACGGCAGCAAACTTGGTGTCGGCCACAAAACCGGCATCGATCTTCCTTCCGAAGAGCCCGGGCTCATGCCTTCGCAAGAATGGGTCGAGCGAATCTTTCATCGCAAGTGGTACGCCGGTGAAGTCATCTCCGTCGCCACCGGTCAAGGTGCTGTCACTACAACTCCGCTGCAGCTTGCCCGCTATGATTGGCGGCATCGCATCGGGCGGCGTTTTTAAACAGCCGCACATGCTGAAAGATGCGCCAGAATGTTGGTGAAGAGCGATTCCACATCTCCGAGCCGACCATCGAAAAAATCACCGACGCCATGTACGGCGTCGTCAACGAACCTGGCGGCACCGGTGGTCACTTGAAACTCGCCGGGATCGAGCTCAGTGGAAAATCCGGAACTGCCCAGGTCATCGGCTACGCGACACGCGATCGCGTCGGCAAAGAAAAAAAATTCGAAGACAACGCGTGGTTCGTCGGCTATGCGCCGCGCCGCGACCCCGAAATCTGTCGTCGCGGTTCTCGTTCAGGAAAGCGGCAAGCATGGCGGCGAAGCCGCCGGACCCGTGGCGCGCGACATCATTAAGGCCTATTACGATAAGAAGGCAAAGAAAACACAAGGCCAACTCACCGCCGACGACAAGCGGTATGATCTGAGTCATAGCGTGGCCGCAACAGCAACGATTCAAACGCCACCGGTTCTGAAGCCCGCGGTCGCATCTGCCCCGGTCCCTGCGCACTCCGCGAGCGCAGACCAACAGCGTTAAGTTTGAGTTTGGTTCGTACCTGATTTTGTAGGCAGTGCAAAGGTTCGCAGAAGCAAAAGTAGATTTGGAAAAAGGCAAAATTTATTCTTGGGGCTCTGGCTTTGACCTTTAACTTTCAACTTTCGACTATTAACTTCTTACTATGAACGACGCACCCGGAACCCGCGATTACGACTGGTGGCTCCTAGCCATCCTCGCCACCATCTGCGCGCTCGGCGTTATCGAGATCTATTCCGCCACGCACGGCAGCTCCCTCGCCGGCATGCAGAACAAGCAACTCCGCTGGCTAGTCGTAGGCTTTGTCCTGATGTTTGCCCTCTCCCGCCTCGACTATCATTTAATCCTTGACCAGGCGCCAATCCTCTATCTAATCGGCATCGCCGCCCTCATCGCCGTCCTGGCCTTCGGCCATACTCGCTTCGGCGCCAAACGCTGGATTCCCATCCTCGGCGAATTTCTTCAGGTGTCGGAATTGGTCAAATTGATTATAATCATCGTCATAGCGCGCTTCTTTGCGGAAGTGCGCACCGATGAGCTCTCTCTCCAGGATTTGATCAAGGCAGGGCTCATCGTAGGGTTGCCGCTCGGTCTAATTCTCAAGCAACCTGATCTGGGCACGGCGCTTGTTCTGGTGCCCTTGCTGGTCGTAGGCGCATTTCTTGCGGGCTTGCAGTGGAAACACGCCGCGGCAATTGCGCTCATCGGGCTCTTGATGCTCCCTGTTGCGTGGCGCGTCATGAAGCCGTATCAGAGGGAAAGAGTCACATCTTTCATGCACCCCGAAGAAGACGCCAAAGGCTCCGGCTATCAGGTTCTGCAATCGAAGATCGCCGTCGGCTCCGGCGGCTTCTGGGGCAAAGGGTTTGGCAACGGTACGCAAAACCAACTCGGCTACATCCCGGTCCGTTATTCTGATTTCATCATGTCGGCCTGGGCTGAAGAGCAAGGGTTCAAAGGCGTGCTTCTTGCCCTTGGGCTGTACATGGCTCTTCTGTTACGCTTAGTACAGAATGCTCAGCGCGCAAAAGACCGCGCCGGAATGTTTCTTGTAATGGGCGTCGCAGCAGCGCTTGGTTTTCATGTTTTGGTAAACGTGGCGATGGTCATCGGCGCTATGCCCGTGACCGGCATCCCGCTTCCTCTCATGAGTTACGGGGGTTCCGCTACGTTGTTTGTTTTCCTGGCGATTGGTCTGGTTATGAATGTTCGGCTTCGCCGCTTCGTTAACTGAACCCGCTGCCAGTCCCGCGCGAGGCCTTTGCTTCGGCAAATCCCGCCGGGTAGGAAATGGTGGCCCCAGCAAGCTTGGGCCATAGGAACAAGGATCTTTAGAGTGAGGACAGCATCGTCCGCCGTTGACCCGGAAGCTCTCCGGCAACGGACCAGCCTCGTAAGCAAGAGGAACTTTCCCTCCGGCTTCGAACGTAAAGCCATCTCGATATCAGTGTGGCCTGCGTGTGTCCCGGTGCAAACCGGGCCGGCCCCGATTTCTCGGACCTCCGACGTTCAAAAGCGCGCGGCGATGCGTCCTGTCGGCCCTTTGCGGCCGCACAGAAAAGTGATCCCCGGCCATGCCGGGATCACCAACAGTCAGGAGTTTTCATGTCAAAAGAATTGGTTATCTCCGCGGCCTCCCACGAACGGCGGGTCGCGATTCTTGAAGAAGGTCAGTTAGTCGAAATTTACATCGAGCGCGAAAAAGAGTTCGCCCTCGTCGGCAGCATCTACAAAGGCAAAGTCACCCGCGTCCTCCCCGGCATGCAGTCCGCCTTCGTTGACATCGGCCTCGATGGCGATGCCTTCCTCTACGTCAGCGACGTTTTCGAAAATCTCGAAGACTATGATCACGGGCATCGCACCTACAGACCAGCCCGCCGCTGCACCGGCGGCGTATTCGCCCGTGCCTTCAATCGTTGTCGAAGCGCTTCCCGGTGAAACGCTGGGCCATGCCGCTTCCTCGCATGAGCTTGAGGAAGACCACGCGCACGAGGCTCACGTCGAAGAAGCCTCGCACGAATCATTTCAGCATGAGGCTTCGCACTTGGAATCGTCTCACCGCGATTCCCTCTCTCACGACGAGCAACCTGGCGTCGTCGAAGAGCACCTGGCGGACGATGAAACTACCCGGCGCTCACGCTGCCGAAGTCCACGACGATGCTCATCACGCTGCCGAAGAGCGCCAGCCCGATTCGAATGCCTCCGCTCCCCAGAATTTTTCGCCGCAATACAATCCCACGCAGAATTACGCCCCGCGCTCCGATCGGGGTGGCGATCGCGGCGGCCAGAATTTCGGACGTGGCGGCGATCGTAGTGGTGACCGCGGCGGCGACCGTGGACGCGGCGGACGCTGGGGCCGTCGTGGTGGACGCCATCGCGGTGGTCGCCCGCAGCAGGGCCCGGCCGCTGGCGGCCGCAACCTGCCGCCTTCCAAGTACGCTTCGCCGCAGGGCGGTGACTCTCGCGGAAACGAGTCGCGTGGTTACGATAACCGCGGCCGCGACCAGCGAGGCCAGGACAATCGCGGCGGTCAGCCTCGCGGCTTCGAACCTCGCGGTCCTGAACAGCGAGGCTTTGACAATCGCCGTCCCGAGGCTCCGCGTCATCTCAGCTCTTCTGCTCCTACCGACGCCGCGGAAGAACCGATTCTTCTTCCCGGAGAATCTCTGGCAAAGTATCGCGGCAAACCTGCGGTCGCGCCTCCGCTTCCAGTTGTCGAACCAGAATCTCATGAGCCGCAGCCCGAAATCGAAGACATCGCACCGCGAGCGTCAAGCACCCTGAGCGGCGCTCCGATTCCTGCAACCGGACCCGCCGGCGGCACCGTTCCGCGCCGTTTCTCAGGCGGACTTCCCCGCTGGCTTCTCGCCGACGCAGGCTCCGAACCCGAAACCGCGCCTGAATCGGAGAGTGCAGCGGCCCAATCCGGTTCTTCTTTCGCCGCAGCCGCGGAGGCTTCCGAATCCGCGCTATCGTCCGCGGCTCCCGCTGGGCCTCTCCGCTCCGATGTCGACCTTAGCGAAGAACAGACCGTTTCCCTCGCTTCCGAGCTAGCCGAAGCAAAACACGAGGAAACTTCTGATCACGCCCATGCAGACGCCCTCGCGGGAGGCGCCGAATTCGAAGAGGACGAGCCAGAGGAAATTCACGCCACATCGGAAACTGAACTCTCGGAAGAAGAAGCCGAAGAGGCGGCCGACGAAGAAGAACGACAAGAGGAAGCGCACCTCGACGCTGCAGAAGATCAGGCGGCCGCGGAATCCGAGCTCTCCGAGGAGGAAACCGAGGAAGTCGAAGAGCATCGCGCCGCCAATCGCGCCGAATTCGAAGCAAACGCCGCGCATGAAAGCGCCGAACACGCTGCTGCTCTCGGTGATTCCGAGCATGTTGTGTCCGAGCACGTCGAACACGAACATGCCGAACCAGAAGTTATCGAAGCACATGCAGGCGAAGTCGCCGCGGAACCCGCCGTCATCGAAGACGATGTCATTCTGCTTCCCGGCGAAACTCGCGCTCCGCGTATCGGCGGCGCCTCGGCTCCTCGCGAAGATTTCCCGCGTGATTCCGCCCGAATCGGCGGCAATCCGCGCGCGCGTTTCCAGCGGCCTCAACGTGGTGGACGTGATCGTGGCCGCGGTGGGCGCCCAGACAGCCGTGGCGGCCGTCCCGATCGTGGTCCAGATCGCGGTGGCCGTCCTTCCGGTCCGCGATTCGAACGCCGTCCTAGCGGTCCCGGCGGTCCTCGGCACGATCGCGGTCATCGCAGCCATTCCGGTCCGCCGCGCCGTCCGCAGCTCATCTCGGAAATGTTGAAGGCCGGTCAGGACGTGGTCGTTCAGATCGCCAAGGAGCCCCTCGGCAAAAAGGGCGCGCGCATCACCAGCCACGTCGCTCTCCCCGGCCGCTTCCTGGTCTATATGCCCACGGTTCATCACACCGGCGTCTCGCGCAAAATCATTTCTGCTGAAAATCGTTCGCGGCTTCGCCGTCTCGTCAGCGAAGCCGGCAACAGCTATCCCGGCGGCTTCATCGTTCGAACGGCTGCGGGTGGCGCGACCGACGACGAAATTCGCACCGACATCGAGTTCCTCGGCAAGACCTGGAACGAAATCAAGGAGCATAGCGAGCAGCGCAAGTCTCCCGCTCTGCTCCATCGCGACCTCAATCTCGTCGAGCGTATTCTTCGCGACTACGTCAGCGACGATTTCACCGGCATCTGGATTGACAACGAAGAGGAGTACAGCAAGATCGTCGAGTTTGTCAGCCGCTTCCAGCCCAAGCTCATCAACAAGGTCAAGCTCTACACCAAGGAAACGCCGATCTTCGAGGAGTTCGGCATCCAGCACGAGCTCGACAAAGCCCTGCGCGCGAAAGTCTGGCTCAAGTCCGGCGGCTACATCGTCATCAACCACACCGAAGCCCTCGTCGCCATTGACGTCAACACCGGCAAATTCGTCGGCAAGGGTTCCACGCGCCTCGAGGACACCATCGTCAAGACCAACCTCGAAGCCGTGAAGGAAATCGTCCGCCAAATCCGCCTGCGCGACCTCGGCGGCATCATCGTCGTCGATTTCATTGACATGGAAGAACGCCGCAACCGCGAGAAAGTCTTGTCCGCGCTCCAGCAGGCTCTCGAACAGGACAAAGCGCCCTCAAAAGCCCTTTCCTTCAACGAGTTCGGCCTCGTCTGCATCACGCGCAAACGCACCAAGCAAGCTCTCGAGCGCGTCCTCTGCCAGCCGTGCCCCTATTGCACCGGCTCGGGCATGGTCAAGTCCATCCCCACGCTCTGCTACGAAATTCAATCCGAAGCCCGCAAAATGGCCACAGCCGAGCACGAAGGCCCGAATCTCACGCTCCGCGTCCACCCAGAAATCGCCAAAGCCCTAAAAACCCGCGAGTCCATGCTCATGGACGAGCTAGAGCAAACCGCTCACAAACACATCATCATCCAATCCGACGCCACTCTCCACTGGGAGCAATACGACATCTACTAGCAACCAAGAAAGTCGATCTCCTTTCGCCGTTTTTTGATCGCAACGCCCGGGCGATGATACGCCCGGGCGTTTTTCATTGCGCGGAGATGCTCCACTCTCGTTTTTTGCGGGCGCGTTCTTGTTTTTTTTCGCCCTTTCTCCTCGGCCCGCTCGGCATCTTGCTGGCGCGCACCCTCGATTTCCAGATTCCCAATTTTGCGTTCCACATTTTCCCCATCCTCCCCGTGGTCGGTCTGACCGCCTACTACCTCATGTGGAAATATTTGGTCGGTTTTCTGAATCGCGTTGTCAATCTTGCATGAGCTCCAATCCGCTCGACCTGTCCCCGCGGTCAGGTTCTTGAGTACGCAAGCTGGCACACTTTTGCTTTGCTTCGCTTCACTCCCTTCCTCTAAAGTACTAGCACATTGCTCCATCCCAGCCGGGGCCAAATCTGCTCTTTTGGACTGCACTAGGGAGGAACTATGTGGAACAAGCAGCAAACGCAAACTGAGGCCCCCACCGCTCCGCCGCTTCAACCGCCGGCATCTCCAGCATCCGTCGTCGCTCTCGGCGCACCTTCGGCCACGCGCTCGGCAATCCCTGGCACTCGCACGTCAGCTCGCCTGGGCTCCAGCCTGCACATCAACGGGCACATCACCGGTACGGAAGACTTGCAAGTCGACGGCAAGGTCGACGGCCCGATCTCGCTGAATGGCCATCAACTCACCGTCGGCGCCACCGCCGTGCTCAATTCCGAAATTCGCGCCGGCGAAGTCGTCGTCTACGGCAAAATCGTCGGCAATCTTTACGCCCGCGACCGCGTCGACATCAAAACCGACGGCTCGGTGACCGGCGATATCTCCACCTCGCGCATCAGCATCGAGGACGGCGCCCACTTCAAGGGCCGCATCGAAATCGACCCGGCCAAATCCCAGGCCGCTGCCGATTGACACAACCTGGCGTCCTAACTCCTATCTTCGTAGAATTGTCGCGGCCTCTAACGGACCAAGGCGGCTCGCCTGCCGCACCCCCAGCCAGGGACATCGCCTCGTGTACCGAGCTTTGACTAGGCGAACGGTCCATTCTGAAACGGGGAGCCCAACCTCCATGCGCTCAGCCCAATGGTTCACAGACGAATTCACGTGGTCCGCGGCAGAAAAGAAAACAGCGCGCAAAGCCTTTGACCAGGCCTATCAGCAGAAGTGTCGCGATATCGCGTCTGAAGTAAAAAAGATGGTCGCGCGCCTCTCCACCCCCTCCGACCTTTGGGAAATTCATGATTACCTCTCGGAGCAGCGCAAAACAATAGACCAAACTTTCGATTACAGATATTCCGTCCTGATTTCCGTGTTTGGACACCTGCTTCGCGAGGGTTGGCTGACGGAAACGGACTTAATCGGACTCCGCGAAGACAAACTTGAAAAAATCAAGCAGTGGGCAAGCCTTTAGTTGACATTTCTGACGACGCGAGCAGGTTGACCAGCTTTTCCATGTAGAGGCGCAGGCATGCTGCGCCCCCTTTTGCTTAGGTACGTCATCTATTCAGAGCAATTAATTACACTTCTCCCGTCAGTTCCTGACGGGTTACAGGGGATTCGGGTGGAATGCTTATTCACTCCTCAATGCGACGATTGGATCGACGCTCATCGCCCGCCGCGCGGGCACGGCGCATGCGGCAAGTGCCACGATCGTCAGCAAGACCATGACACTCGCCAACACAAGCGGTTCAAGCGGCCGGACACCATATACTTCAGTCGCCACGATTGTTTGCAGCGATACTGCGCCAATGACTCCCAAAACCAACCCGATCAAAACGAGTTCGAATCCTTCCCGCAAAACTAGCCCGAGAATCGCTCCCCGGCTGCTCCCGAGCGCCACACGAATCCCAATCTCGCGGGTGCGCTGCGCCACCAAATACGCCAGCACGCCATAAATTCCCAGCGTTGCCAAAAACAAGGCCACTCCGCCAAACGCATTGGCCAGCAGCATGGAAGTCCGTCGCGAGGCCAGCGAAAGATCGATGCGCTCCGACATCGAGCGTACATCGAACACCGCCAGGTCCGGGTCCAATCGAAAAATCTCTGCGCGCAGCGCTCGAACGGCCGAATCGGAATCGCCCACCGTCTTCAGAGCAAACGTGAAATTGTTATCTGGATCCTGCGAAATCGGCAGATAGTACGCTCCCACCGAGGCCCCGGTATCTTCAAGACTTTGGTAGCGCAACGTGCGCGCCACCCCGGCCACATTCAGCCAGACGGTATGTTCATCAATTTTTAATAGATTTTTCGGATCGCTCGGCAAATACATTCGCCGGCCCACCGGATTGCTGTCCGGCCAGAAATGCTTCGCTAGTCGCTCGTCCACAATCACCGAGCGTGGTGCAGTTTCGTTGTCCCGCTCGTCAAAGCTGCGCCCTTTCACCATGGAAATTCCCATAGCCTCGAAATAACCTGGCGTTACATCCATCATTAACGGCGATATGATCGATTCGCCCGGCTTCATCTCGTAACCTTCGGCCAGCACCACCTCATCGTTGTGATTTCCTCCCAATGGAATCACATTCGTCGCGCCTGCCTGCGAAACGCCCGGAATCGCACGTACCGCCGGTAGCGCGCGATTCAAAAAATTCTGCCAATCCTCTTTTTTCGCATATTTCGATCGCGGCAGGCTCACGGACGCCGTCACCACTCCTTCCGGCCTGAACCCTGGATCGACCTGCAGCAGCCGCCGAAAGCTGGCCAGAAACAGCGCGGCGCCCATCAGCAGCGCGAACGCAAATCCAATTTGCGCCGCCACCAAAAGCTGGCGCACGCTTCGTGTTTTCTTTCCCGTCGTCCCCGTCCGGCTGTCCTCATGCAACGCGTCGCTGATTCCGATCTTCGACACACTCGCCAGCGGAAACAATCCCACAAACAATCCCGCCGCCACCGAAAGTCCCAAAGAAACCAGCACCACCGCGCCGTCCATTTGCACTTCCCGCGCGCGCGGCATGTGCTCCAGCCCGATCAAGCTCAGCGTTCGCAGCAAACCCGCTCCCAGGGCAATTCCGCTCAACCCTCCCATCAAAGCCAGTCCCAGATTTTCCAGAATCAATTGCCGCATCAGCTGCATTCGACCCGCGCCCAGCGCGATCCGCGTCGCCATCTCTTTCCGCCGCAACGACAATCGCGTCAGCGCCAGATTCGCGACGTTCAATCCTCCTATCAGCAACACCAGCAGAGCGCCGCCCCACAGCAGATACAGCGTCCTCTTCACTCCGGCCGTCAGCATGTCCTGCAGCGGTCTCACTTCCGTGTGGAATCCGGCGTTAATCAGCAGTTCTTTGAACTCCGGAAAGCGCTCCAGATTTTCGGCGTTCAGCTGGCTCACCTGGGCTTGCGCCTGTTGCAGCGTCGCACCCGGCTTCAACCGCCCGATGTAGTGCCAGTTGTTGCTGTGATGCTGCGTCTTCTCTTCAGGCTTAAACGCGAGCGGCATCCACAACCTCACGTCCGGATCAATAAAATCAAAATTCGCCGCCATCACGCCCACGATCGTGAACGGCTGGCCGCTGATCCTCAATTCGCGACCAACTGCCGACTTGTCGCCGGCAAACAGTTGTTCCCACAGCCCATGACTCAGGATCACTTCCTTTTCCCGCCCGATTTCGCCTTCCTCTTCCGTGAACGGCCGTCCCAACTCCGGAGCCACGCGCAATAGGGTGAACCACGATGGCGTCACTACCATTCCATGAATCCGCTGCGGCAATCCATTCAACTCTACGGTTTGATCGCGTTCCCGAAAGACTGCCTGGCTCTCAAACGCCGTAATCTCTCGTAATCCGTCGAAATAATCCCCCGAGCTGCTGCTGTCGAGGTTCATCACCCCCGCTTTCGGATATTGGTTTGTCATCTGCAAAATCGAATTCGCCTCTGGCACCGGCAACGGCTTCAAAACGACCGAGTTCACGATCGCGAAAAGCGCCGTGTTGGCGGCGATACAAACAGAAAGAGTCAGCAGAACAGTCAGCGCAAATCCCTTGGCCCGCCACATCGAACGCGCTGCGTACTTCACATCAAGGAAAAATAAATCCATGATTTGCCTCCCATTGCGCAGAGTCCGCCATCAGCGAAAACCGAGACACAACGCCACCTGTCATGCAGTACGCATAGACAAAGCAAAATGTTCAAGTGTCGGCGCGCGCTTATCAGCCAGACAATGTCTTTTAGCGCTGGTGCCCCAACCATGTTTTGTGAGCGTGGGCTCTTGGGTTCCCGATCCTGAAGTTTTCAGTTTGCGCGCATCACTTCTTGACCACCGTCACCACCACCTGCGACGGATACTGCTTCGAATGATGCACCGCATTGTGCGCTACGACGCCTTTTTCCTCGTCATAATTATTCCCGCCGGTGTTTAAATTGCGGTCGAACCGCGGAAAATTGCTGCTCGATATTTCGATCCGTAGTTGGTGGCCGGCCTCAAAATAATTGCTCGTGTTGAGCGGCTGCAGCGTCACCTTGTACACCTTCCCCGCTTCCATCCAGGCGAGCGGCTTATCGTACCCATCGCGATATCGCAGCCGCTGGATCGATTCGTCCAGGTTGTAAGCTCGCCCATCTGGATACACGTCGAGCACTTTCACCGTAAAGTCCGTGTCCTTCGCGTCCGACGAAACATAGAGCGTCGGCGTCAATCGGTCCGCTCAACTCCGTCCCTTCCTTGAACGGTTCGGACGTGTACACCAGAATATCGTTGCGCGCCTCCATCTTTCGTCTGGTCAAATGCGCCGGCTTGCACTGCGGTCCCCGTGCAACACACATTCCCGCCGTAAGACGGAACCGGATTCATCGGATCGTAAGTAAACGAATCCGGCTTATCCACCGTAGGAGCCGACGTGACAAGCGTCCCGTCTCCTGTCAAAGAGTTCGCGCGCCCCGCGCTCGATAAATACATCGTCATCGTTTGCGCGCCGGCAGGCGGCCAGGTCTCGGACGTCTGCCACTTGTTCATCCCCATCGTGAAATACGTCACCTTCGGCATCGAATCGATCTTCGCGCTTTTCTCGCCTTTCAAAAATCGGTCGAAAAAGCTGTACGTAATTTCCTGATAGTCGAGCCGCGCATCGCCCATGCTTCGCTCGCCGACCACCGTGTCCTCCGTCGCTCGCGTATATGCGCAGTGCGTCACCGGAGCGATAATGGCCCACTGCTCATCCGCAATCTCCGCCTTCGCCGTTTTTCGCACGTGATTGTAAAGCGCCAGGTTCGGCCCCACCGAAACGTCGTACCACGTCATGAACCACAGCCCGGGAAGATTCAGCGGCATGTCATCGTGGTACAGCCCGCCCTTGTACCACGCAGGATCATTGGGAGCGCGCTGAATCATGCGGCCCCCCGTCGGAACGGGCATAGCGTCCGCATAAATTCCATGCGGCGCATCCACCGCCTTCAAAATATCCTGCTCCGGCAAATGCCACAGCGCCTTTGACCAGTCCACCGGCGGAAGTTGCTGCGCCAGATCAAACGCTTTCGACGCGCGAATTAAATCTTCCTGCGAGGTGTTCCGCGGAAACATCGGCCGCACCTGGTTCTGCTCTCCATAAATCCACGTAATAAACAGCATCTGCACGGCGCCGCCGCGATACCAGTTTCCCTGCTCGTAATACGGCCCGACGCGTCCGACACCCGCGCCAAAACTTTGAATGTTCATCGCCGCATACGCCGGATGACCCATCGCGGCAATCCCCATCTGATATTCCGCCGTCGAAGAGCATCCCGTCGTGCCCACTTTGCCGTTTGTCCAGGATTGCGATTTGAGCCAATCCAGCATGTCGGTTCCATCCGTCCGCGGCGCGCCGAGAATGTCGTAGTTCCCTTCCGAGAAAAAATGCCCGCGCTCGTTCTGCACCACGTACGCATAACCGCGCTTCACCGCCGTCAGTGCCGCCCGCATGTCCGCTGGCAATCCGTTACGCACATCCCAGTAATTGAAATTGTATGGCGTGCGCACCCAAATAATCGGCACTGGCCCGCTGGCATTCTTCGGCCTGTAAATATCCGTCGCCAGCCGCACGCCGTCCCGCATCGGCACCATCACCTTGCGTTCAATGATGGCAACCGATTCAAGCTCTTTCTCCGTTTGCACTCGCTGATCTTTCTGCTCCTGCGTAAGCGGCGTCCCCTGCTGCCCTCTCACGACGGCAATGGAAACCGCGCCAGCAATAGCAGTCGCAAAAATCATCCGTCCAATGGACTTTTTCATCGCGTGCCTTTCCTCTCCAAAACGGCTGCGAGATTAACACCATGCACTCCATCGCGTGAAGACTTTGTAAAATGTGAGTATCTTGGAGGCCGTCCGATTCGAAGGTTGCATGTCCCCTTCTCTGACGCGATACTGGATTCATGTCTGCGGTCGTATCCAAACCAGCCCTTCGTGTCACTGGTCTCCGCAAGGCCTACCAAGACGTGGTCGCCGTCAACGGCCTCGACCTCGAGGTGCGCGCCGGCGAATGCTTCGGCCTTCTTGGGCCTAACGGCGCAGGCAAAACAACCACCGTCGAAATCTGCGAAGGACTGACCGCCCCCGATTCCGGCGACGTCGAATTGCTCGGCATGCGTTGGAATTCCGACGCGGAGCAGCTCCGCCAGCGCCTCGGCATTCAGTTGCAGGATACGCAGCTCTCCGAAAAGCTGACTGTCTTCGAAACGCTCCAATTGTTCCGCAGTTTTTTTGATCAAGGCCCGGACGCATCCGAAGCCATCGCCCTCGTGCAGCTCGATGAAAAAAAGACTTCCCGCGTCGGCAATCTTTCTGGCGGCCAGAAACAGCGCCTCGCGCTCGCCTGCGCGCTCGTCGGCGATCCCGATTTTCTTTTTCTCGATGAGCCCACCACTGGCCTCGACCCGCAAGCCCGCCGCCAGCTTTGGGAATTGATTGAGCAATTCAAGTCTCTCCGGCCGCACCATCCTTCTCACCACGCACTACATGGACGAAGCCCAGCGCCTCTGCGAGCGCGTCGCCATCATGGACAACGGCAAACAAATCGCCCTCGGCACGCCGCGCGAATTGATCGCATCCATCGGCGCGGAACACATGGTCGCGTTTTCCACCGCTGCCAATTCGAAAGCACTCGATATTCCCGCGCTGCGCCGCATCGAAGGCGTCCGCGACGTTCGCTCCGAAAACGGCAGCGTCGAAATGCAAGTCACCGAATTGCATCTCGCTGTGCCCGCTTTGCTCGCCGAGCTGACCCGCCAAGGTATCCCCCTCACGGAGCTGAGCACCCATTCCGCAACTTTGGAGGATGTGTTCGTCGCCCTGACGGGACGCCATTTACGCGATGAGTGAGACCACCGCCATCCCCGATGTTCGCGCGCGCGAAGCAGAACGGAATGCTCCTCGCGGCAAGACTTTCTCCGATCACGCGCTCGTGCAATTAACGTTGGTGCGCTTCCGCGAAACACTGCGCGAACCCGAAGCCCTCTTCTGGATCTTCGTGTTTCCCATTCTTCTCGCTGGGGGACTGGGCATTGCTTTCCGCAATCGCCCCGCGGAAGTGCTGAAAATCGCGACGGTCACGCCGGAACTGACGCGGTCTCTACAACAGGAAAAATTTCTCTCCGTACAGCAGCTCGATTCGGACGCCGCCGAAGAGGCGCTGCGCACCGGCAAAGTGGCGCTGCTCGCGGTGCCCGGCGCGAATGGCGCCGTCGTCTATCGCTACGACGACACCAACCCCGAAGGCCGTGCTGCGCGCATGTTGGCGGACCGCGCGGTACAGAAAGCCGCGGGCCGCGTCGATCCCGCTTTCTACGAGCGACCTGTTGATGCGCGAACCCGGCTCCCGCTACATTGACTTCCTCATTCCCGGCTTACTCGGAATGAATCTGATGGGCAGCGCGATTTGGGGAATGGGTTTTACTGTCGTCGATGCGCGGCGCAAGAAGCTGCTAAAGCGTTTGATCGCGACTCCCATGCCGAAGCAATATTTTTTGCTTTCCTACGTGCTCTCCCGCATCTTGATGCTCGTGGCCGAAGTGGGCATCGTGCTCGGATTCGGCGCGTGGATCTTTCACGTGCCGGTGCGCGGATCGTTGCTCAACCTGGCGGTGGTTTGCCTGCTGGGTTCGCTGACATTCAGCGCCTTGGGATTGCTGCTCGCGTCGCGCGCGCAAACCATCGAAGCCGCTTCCGGCTTGATGAACGCCGTCATGCTGCCGATGTGGATCGCTTCCGGCGTGTTTTTCTCGGCGCAGCGATTTCCCGATGTCGTGCAGCCCTTCATCAAAGCGCTGCCGCTGACCGCGGCGATTGATGCGTTGCGTGCCAACATGTTGCAGGGCGCGAACCTTGCGCACATGGCGCCGCAGATGGGCGTGCTGGTTGCGTGGTTGTTCGTCTGCTTCGTCTTGGCGCTGAAACTCTTTCGTTGGCGCTAGATTTCCTCCACCTTCGCACTACAACCTTTACGCAGGCTTTAGTACTTTGTTGGTTCGACATTGATTTTGTTCGCCGGTGCTAGATTTTTTTCGGCGTTATCAGCTGACGGCTTTTTTGTGAAATTGCCGCAAGCCCACGGTAAGAAATAGCGCGTTGAATCCCAGCAAAGCAACGAACACGGCGAGCAAAGACAAATGCGGGAATTGTGGCACCAACGTTGCGCGCAGACCTTCGCTTGCATAGACCAGCGGATTCACCAGAACCACCTTCTGCATGACAGGAAAATTCTTTAGCGCGCTCCACGGATAGTAGGTGCAGCCGAAAAAAATCATCGGGGCAAGGACGAGAGAAAACATCAGGCCGATATGGGTTTGCTCCACGCTGCAACCGAGCGCCAGCCCGCCGCACGCGGAAAAAAGCGCCACGAGCAGCGCCACGACGGCAAAGAGAATCGGCCGGTGGAGACTCAAGTCCACGCCCGGCCTGAGCAGCAGCCACGCTGCGGGAATGACCATGATTCCAGCAGCAAGAGCCTGCAGCGTCCCAGCGACAACTTTTTCGATCGCGACCCAGGAAATGTCCATGGGGGCGAGCAAGCGGTCTTCGATTTCGCGCGTGAATTGAAATTCACCGATAAGCGGCATGGCGACGGCCCAAATGCCCGTGCCGACCATGCTCAGCGCCATGATGCCGGGAAGCAGCAGGCTCTTGTAAGAGGGCGGCATGTACCCGCTGCCGACCATCACGCGGCCGAAAATAAACACGAACATCAGCGGCTGCAAAAACGTCTGGAACAGCAGCGCCACGATGTTGCGGCGCGCCACGCGCACGTCGCGAGCCAGCATGGCCATGAAAGCCTTGTAGTTCATTCGCGCAAGCTCCTGCCGGTGTGGTGCAGAAAAAGATTTTCGAGGCTGGGCTCTGAAATGTTGCACGTCGCACAACTCAACGTTTGCTGAGAGCGCAAGATTTGCAACTTCCGGAACGAGCGAACCGCCACGGTCAGCGTAGACATCGGCGCCGTTGTTTTCCGTGGCGCGCACCTCGCGGACGCCTGCCAAAGATTGGAGACGCTGCAACAGATCCGGCGAGTGATGGCCGAAGCGGACGCGCACCAAGTATCCGCCGGGAACGGAAGACTTCAACTCCTTTGGCGTGCCAAGCGCAATGACGCGGCCATGATCCACGATGGCGAGGCGCTGGCAGAGTGCGTCGGCTTCTTCCATGTTGTGCGTGGTAAGCAAAACAGTTTTGCCGCTTTGGTTGTACTCGCGAATGATTTCCCAGAGGAGCAAACGTGTCTGCGGGTCGAGGCCGGCGCTGGGCTCATCCAGGAAGAGCACTTGCGGGTCGTGCATCATGGCGCGGGCGATGGAGAGACGCTGCATCATTCCGCCGGAAAAACCGCGGACGATTTGATCGGCGCGATCGGTGAGCTTGAAGCGCTCGAGAAGAGATTCGGAGCGCTTGTTGCGCTCGTGAGAGCTGAGACCAAAATAGGCGCCGTGAAAAACCAGAATTTCGCGAGCCGTCAAAGAAAAGTCGAGGTTGGGGCGCTGGGCTACGACGCCAATCAGGCGTTTGACCGCTGCTTGTTCTTTCCAGACGTCATGTTCGCCGATCCATGCTTGGCCAGCGGTGGGCTTGACGCGAGTGGTGAGAACGCCGACGGTTGTGGATTTTCCCGCGCCGTTGGGCCCGAGCAGGCAGAAAATTTCGCCTGAATGGATTTCGAGAGAAATTCCATTGAGCGCGACAATTTCTGGCTTGGGCTGCTTGCCTTTGCTGCGCTTTGCGGCAAAAGAAAAAGCTCCGCCCGAGCCGGCCGCGAGGGGCGGCGGTGTGTTATAAACTTTTCGTAATTCGTTTGTGCGGATGCCAACCGCCATCTGCTCAATTCCTCTCATCCCTGCTTTACGAAAGTCGCAAATGCAAAAGTGACTTCCGCTAAGCGACGTGTCTCGGAAAACTTTCGCCACTCGCGAAATCCAGGGCAACGGTCTTAAGATGATTCCAGAGTGGCGGGACGCGTGTCAATTCAAGAGCAAAGCCCATCGGCGTCTCTTCGCCGTTGCGGCTATCGAAACTTTTCATGCGTAGCCTCCCTCTTGCTTGACTTCCCTCATTCTCAACGTCCCGAGTAGCGCTGCTCTTTCCACGGATCACCGTAGGCGTGGTAGCCGTTGCGTTCCCAGAAGCCGAGTCGGTCGTGGTCGAGAAGGACGAATCCGCGTACCCACTTGACGCTTTTCCAAGCATAGAGATGCGGAACGATGAGGCGAAGCGGGCCGCCATGCTCGCCGGTGAGAGGCTCGCCGTCATGCTCGAACGCGAAGAGAACATTGGGCTTCAACAAATCTTCGAGTGGCACGTTGGCGGTGTAGCCTTCTTCGCGCGAGAATTGAGGCGAATGCGCGCGCGGGCTTTGGCTTGATCAGCTTCATCACGTCCGTGAACAAGACGCCTTTCCAGCGATTGTCGAGACGGCTCCATCGCGTAACGCAGTGAAAGTCCGACAAGGTTTCTGTTTGCGGCAACGCGCGAAATTCATTCCAGGTCAGGCGCTTCGCTTCTTCCACTTCGCCCGAAATCTGAAAGTCCCATCTTGCTGGATCGAATTGAGGGATGCTCCCGTAGTGGAGCACAGGCCATTTCAGCGTGAGCGATTGCCCCGGCGGCAGACGCCCTTCGGCCTTAGCTTTGTTTTCCAGTTCCTTGCGCGTTCCTAATTCGCCGAATAATGACATTCACCTCTCCTCCGAGCCCGAGTCACGGCCACCTTGAGTCTCCCACATAGTGCCGGTCTGAAAAAACCGTCTTGGGCACCGGGTCGACCGTTGACGACGTGTCCCAGATATGAGACATTCGATTCGTGAAGGCGGCGATTTTTCATCCTTCGGCCAGGGCTGCGATCCGGCTATTTCCCGAAGAGGTGCGGCGGGAATTTGGCAAGGCAATCTTCGATCTTCAGAAGGGGGAAATTTTGTCGATGCCACTCTCGCGGGGGATGGCGTCGCTCGCCCCAGGCGCGGCGGAGTTGAGAATTCGTGACCGGAGCGGAAGCTTTCGCGTTTTGTACTACACCAGATCGGCGCGGGGAATTTTGGTTTTTCACGCATTTGTGAAAAAGACCCAAACGACCCCAAAGTCTGAGATGGAATTTGGGAAGATGCGGTCAAGGAGCTACTCGATGAAGAGAACTAAAGCGATCGAGACGCGCAGTGCGGCAGAACTGGCGAAGGCGCTGGGGCTGACGCCCGCTGCGGGAGCGGAGATCGAGCTGCGGAGCCATCTGAACTCGAAAATCGTCGAAGTTGTCCAACGAAAAGGTTTGACGCATAGGCAGGTAGCGAAGTTGGCGCAAACTTCCCGAACACGGGTAACGGCCATCATGAACCACAATACAAAAGATATTTCTACGGATCTTCTGCTGCGCGTGCTGTACGCACTGGGCTACACGGCAAAAATCAGATTCCAGAAAGCCGCCTAATCCGCGTAGCGTACGACTCCATCCACAAATGCTATTCCTTAGAATCAAAACACCGCGGTGAGGAGATAGAAAATGCTGGCGTCGATGAACATGATCGGCTTCCTTCTTACGAAGGATTACGAGAAGGCGCGTGCGTTTTATGAGGGGAATCTGGGATTCGAGTTTATGAGCCTGGACCAGTTTGCGCTGGTGATGCAAGCGGGCAAGAGCATGATTCGGATCGTGAAGGTGCCGACGTTTACGCCGCTGCAGAGCACCGTATTGGGCTGGCAAGTGGGCGACATCGAAGTGATGGTTGACTGGCTCACGAACCGCGGCGTGGCCTTCGAGAAATATCCGTTCGTGCAAGACAAGGAACGCGGGATTTGGAGCGCGCCGGGCGGCAGCAAAATCGCCTGGTTCAAGGATCCAGACGGAAATGTACTGAGCGTCTCGGAACACCATTGAACGGGGTCGATGTGGATTGCGGTTCATTTGCCGAGTGCGGTCAGGTGCGCATGCTTGCGTAATCGCGCGGGGGTTGAGGAGCGCCGGACTCGGTCGAAGTTGGAGTGTTCGACGGCGCGTGTTGAGACGCGGGACCGGAAGAGTCTCTTGTTCCAGAGGACGGATTGTTCTGGGATTTTTGAGAAGCTTCCGCGGCTTTTGCAGCGGCTCGCTTGGCGAGGTAGCGGGCCCGGGTTTCGGCTATGCTTTTGTTGAGTTCCTCCAAGGCGAGAGCGTCGCGCTCTGCTTCCAACTCCTTCTCCATGCCCGGGAGGCTGCAGAGCAGCAACTGGGATAGGTAGCCGAAGGCGACCGCGTCCTTGCGGTCGATATTCCTGCGGGCAAGTAGTTTGACGACGTTGCCAAGGAGGGCGTTGACCTCACCGGGGGTGGCGAGATCGCCTGTGGAGTTGAGGAGTTCGGCGGCGAGGGCCTCCGGGTGGGGCTGGGACGCTGCGGCTTGACGAAGGTGATGGGCACACAAGGATTCTTGGTCAGAAACGCGAAGCATGCGGCAGCGCTGGCTGCGGGGACTGATGTGCTGACATTGTTGATTGGGATCAGGGTGTTTGGACATGGAGATTTCCTTTCAGAATAGAGGAGTTAAAGACGTAAGGAAGTAACGAAGTAAAGAAAAATCTGGAAGAGCTGAACATGGGTACCCCCACCCCTATGTTTTTGTAAAGATGTGATTCGATGGGAGTTAGAGGGTGAGGGGTGCTGCAAAAGATGTGATTCTAAAGGAGTTGGCGGAGGCCCGGCGATAGGCGGTGGGTGCCTCGCTGAAGGACTTTGCACAGAGTTTGCTGAGGGCACAGAACTCACGGAGAGCGCGGACTAAAGCGAGATTGAGTGGCGCGGGCAAGGGGATCCTCCTACGTGGTCCTCCCGCGCAGTACGATTTTATTATAGCAGACCGGTGATTATTGTCAAGAGATTACTGATAAGTACTTTGTTTTGTTTGGGATGCGAGGTGCCACTTCGAATTGGCACCTCGAGATTTTGAAGAAATTAAGTAGTGGGTCAGTTTGCCGTAATCCGACTTACGAGGAGTTGGCGATGTACCGCCGCGCAAATCGGGGCCGACGATAACTTCCGAGTTGCCGACCACCCGGAAGTTGGCCAGACCAGTCAACACAAGGGCGTTTCACAGGACTAATGTTGAGTTCGGTAAACATTGGTCGCTGAGCGCATTGGCCTGAAGGCAACAGTTGAGCCAAGGGTCACTTAGCCGGAAATGCGACTATTCGGCCAAGCGACGAGAAGCCCGTTCTAACTAAGCCTCCGCCGCCAGCCTTAGCTGTATCTCGCGCATGACGATCATCAAAACTTCAACTTCTTATTTCGCCTGCGCTAGCCCCGCAACAACTGCGGCAAGTTTATCGAGTATCTCAATCCAGCCCTCTAGTTGCCCGCTGTTTTTTGCGTGCTCCATGGTTTCATTTCCAATCAAGGTGACTTTCGTCTGGCCGTTTCCAAAATCCTCAAAAATAACCACGTCGTTCGCATCTTCTATGGCTTCATGTTCTATTCCAAGCTCCGCAGGATCAACCTTGTTTCCCTTCGAGTCGGAAAAGTACATGGAGTAAACGATCTTCTCGTGCAGAACAATCTCGTGGTATTCCGCACCATTCCAGAACTCCTGCCCATCCGGCGTTCTCATGCAGCAGAGAAATTTTCCTCCTACGCGAAAATCCATCTCGCAAAAAGGCGCAGTAAAACCCTTCGGCCCCCACCACTGCATCACATATTTCGGGTCTGTCCACGCCTTCCAAACCAATGCGCGTGGGGCATCAAAAACTCTAGTGACAACCATCCGCTCTGTCTCGTTAACCGTGTTTTTTGTCATCTCTGACCTCCTCTTTTTTCATTTGATTCACAACCACATCCAACTTGTCGAATCTCTCTTCCCAGAATCGGCGATAGCTAATCGCCCAGTCGCTGACTGTCTTTATCGCCTCTGGCCTAAGCGTGCACACGCTCTCTCTTCCACGCTTCGTCTTGATCACAATCCGCGCCCGCACCAGGTAGGCAATATGTTTTGAAATCATCTGCTGCGAGAGTGCAAACGGTTCCGTCAATCCATGCACAGAGGCAGGCCCATGGGAGAGTCGTTCGATCATCGCCCGGCGGGTTGGATCAGACAGAGCCGCAAATGTTGTATCTAACTTATCCACAACCGTATGGTAGTGAATTATCCGTCGATGTCAAGTGTGGATTTTGGAGTTCCCGATTTCTGTTTCCTGATCTCTGAACCCTGACACCTGCGCCAATTTATGCTTCCCCATGCGCCGCGTATCGCAGCTGGGTGCATGGTTTAACAAATAGGCTTCCTGGAGCAATTACTCATTAACCTGACGATTAGAGTGCCACCGCAACCTGCGCAGGAGCGCGAGCCGTCACGGCGGAGGCCCTGGCATCAGGGGCCGGGGGATGCGGATTGCCGTTGGAACCTGTTCTCGATGTATTGCCGGCCCGTTGGGCAAGTGATCTTTGCCAATTGGATTGCTACGACCTCCGCGATGAGTGGTAAATCGCCAATCCACTCATCGAGGAGATTAGTACCGGGAAGTCGGCTTGTCGGAAGTGATCTCCGCGCTTGGCATCCATTCTGGTCGGATTACGGGCCACTCGGAAGTAATCCACATTGCTGATTAATGCGCTAAACCCGAAAGTGACTCGCTATAGAGGCGAGGGGGAGGATTTGGCGATGATTAGGGTGATGTCGTCGTGTTGTTCGTGGGGGGAGAATTGGCGGACGTCGGCGACGATGTTTTGGAGGAGGGATTGGGAGGGTTGGGAGCGGTGGCGGCGGAGGGATTCGATCAGGCGGGCTTCGCCGTATTCGTCGCGGGATTCGTTGAAGGATTCGGTGATGCCGTCGGTGTAGAGGACTAGGGTGTCGCCGGGGTGGATGGTTCGTTCGCCTAGTTCGCAGTCCCATTTTTTGAAAATGCCGAGGACGGTGGCGGTGGGGTCGAGGCGGTCGATCGAATCGTCACGGCGGAGGATGAGTGCGGGCGGATGGCCGCAATTGATATAGCGGAGGCGGCCGGTGGGGACGTGGTAATCGGCGAGGAAGAGGGTGGCGAAGGCGCCATCGGGAGTGTTTTGAGAGAAGAGTTGATTGACGGCGCGGAGGAGGCGCTGGGGCTGGTCGAGAGAGATGGCGCACTGGCTGCGGAGATTGGCTTGTAGATTGGCCATGAGGAGAGCGGCGGCGATGCCTTTGCCGGAAACGTCGCCGATGACGAGGCCGAAACGGTCGGGGCCGAGGTCGAGGAAATCGTAGTAGTCGCCGCCGACGGCGCGGGCGGGGAAGCAGCGGCCGGAATAGTCGAGGGACTGGATGGGCGGACGGAGTTGAGGGAAGAGGCGGCATTGGACTTCGTTGGCGATTTCTAGTTCCTGGGCGGCGCGGCGTTCGAGTTCGAGCTTGGCGGCGGAGACGCGGCGCTGGGCTTCGATGGCGTGGGTGACTTCGTCGAAGCTGACGAGGGAGAAGGTGTTTCCGTCGATGTCGCGGAAACGGGCGACGACGCTGCCCCAGACCGTAGTCTCCGCACCGAGAATAGGGGAATCGGCTTGAGGTGAACCAGAGCCCTTCTCGAAATCGTACTTGAAGCGCTTGAGGCGGGGAGTGGAATGAAAGCGGACGCCGCGTTTGGACCACTCCCGAAACTTTGCGAGCACATCCTCGGTGATGAGGACCACGTTCGTGAAGCGGCCGATGAGTTTGTAGTTCGGGAGTGTTTGGCTTGGGAACGACGAGAGCGAGAACCGTGGAACCGTCAGGAGGGGCGACAGCAACGAGTCGTTCGCCGGATTGGAGCTTGGCGTCGTAGGCGAGATGGAAGCCGAGTTGGTCGACGAAAAAGCGGATGCTGCGGTCGTGGTTGCGGACGAAGATGTTGACGCACTGGATGCTGAGGTGGGGAGACGGCGGAGCGGGAGAAGAGGAGCCGCTGGACATGGACGAGATTATACGGTGAGGAGACGGAGGGAAGAAAAAAGATAACGCGGAGGCGCGGAGAATGCAGAGTTGCGCGGAGGTGTTTGCGCTGGGTAGGGTTTGCTAGAGGGGCCGAAGTGGGCGACAATTCGTTCTGTGTTGATGCGCATTGCTATGTGTTGCTGCGTGGACGAGGCGAAAAAAAGGGTGAGTGTGGAATGACGGCGAAGATATTGGATGGGACGAAGATTCGGGATGCGATTTTTGCGGAGTTGAAGGATGAGGTGGCGATACTCTCGTCGGCGGGGATACGGCCGGGGTTGGCGGCGGTGTTGGTGGGGGAGAATCCGGCGTCGCAGATGTATGTGAAGAGCAAGATTGCGGCTTGCGAACAGTTGGGCATGGCGAGCGGGTTGATCACGCCAGCGGCTAGCGCCAGCACGGCAGAACTATTGGCGATTGTGGAGGATTTGAACCGGGACAATGATACGGATGGGATTTTGATTCAGCTTCCCTTGCCGGCGCAGGTGGATACGAAGCGGGTGCTGGAGGCGGTTGATCCGGCGAAGGACGTGGATGGGTTTCATCCGATGAATTTGGGGAAGTTGGTGAGCGGGAGGTCGGGGCTGGTGGCGTGCACGCCGGCGGGGTGCATGGAGATTTTGCGGCGGAATGAGATTGCGATTGAGGGAGCGAACGCGGTGGTTTTGGGGCGGAGCGATATTGTGGGGAAGCCGATGGCTTTGCTTTTGATGCATGCGAACGCGACCGTGACGATTTGCCATTCGAAAACGAAGGATCTGGCGGAAGTCGTGAGGCGCGCGGATATTGTGGTGGCGGCGATGGGGAAGGCGGGATTTGTGCAGGCGGATTGGATTCGGCCCGGGGCGGCGGTGATTGATGTGGGGACGAATCGAGTGACGGATGCTGGGGAGGCAGAAAGATTGTTTAGGAACTTCCCTGCCCGATTGGAAAAATTCCGGGCTAAGGGGAATGCACTTGTGGGGGATGTGCATCCGGATGCGGTGAATGTGGCGGGGGCGCTTACGCCGGTGCCGGGCGGAGTGGGGCCGATGACAATTACGATGTTGATGAGCAATACCGTGAAGGCAGCGCGGATGCGGCGGGCCAAAGCGATTCCCCGGACGATTTCTGCTGGCGGGCCTTCGGGCACGGGCGCGCGTTAAAAACACAAAATGCAGCGACTCGGACTTACCGGGGGCATCGCGAGCGGCAAAAGCGCCGTTGCGGGGATGCTGCGCGAGATGGGATTCCACGTGATTGATGCGGATGCGCTGGGGCATGCGTTGATCGAGCCCGGACGGCCGGCGTACGAAGAGATCGTGCGGGAATTTGGGGCGGGAGTTACAGGAACAGACGGGCGGATCGATCGCGGGAAGCTGGCGGAGGTGGTCTTTGCGGATCGCGGGAAGCTGGAAAGGTTGAATGCGATTGTGCATCCGCGGGTAGAGGAAGAGATTCTGCTGAAATTTTCGGAATGGGAAAAGAGTGGAGTTCGGGATGCGGTGTTTGTAGAGGCGGCGCTGCTGGTGGAAGCAGGATATCAGAAAACTTTGGATGGATTGGTGGTGGCGTGGTGCCGGCCGGAACAACAGATGGAGCGTTTGCTTGCGCGGGGGTTGAGCGAAGAAGAAGCGCGGCGGCGGATTGCGGCGCAAATGCCCGCGGAGGAGAAGCTGCGGTACGCTACGGAGAAGATTGATTGTTCGGGGACGATGGAAGAGACGCGGCGGCACGTGGAGGAGTTGGCGGGGAGGTTGAGAAGTTGAGGTGAGGCGAGGGGGATTTAGGAGCGTCTAAGCTGGGGAGCAAGAGAAGCAAGAAAAGAGCAAAGAACGGGTGTAAAGATCCGCCACTACAGATGCCTGGCCGGAATTTGCGTGTGCTATCTTTAGATTTAGACGGGGTCGAGGAAGGATTGCGAATATGAGTGCGGGAAAAGCGTCGAATGCGGTGCGTTTGGTGATTGTCGCCGCGGTGATCATTTCGGGCGCGTATTGGGCAGGAGGGCGATGGGGCGAACGGCAGCCGAGGAAGGTGGAGGCATTGCCGATGGTGACTCCTGCTGTTTCGCAGGTCGCTCAGCGGGATGTGGCGCTGACGGACGATGAGTCCATCAACGTGCGAGTGTACCGGCAGGCGTCGCCGGCGGTGGCGAACATTCTGACGAAAGCAACGCAGTATGATTTTTTCATGGACCCTGTGCCGGTGGAAGGAGCGGGGTCGGGGTTCATCATTGACGCGCGCGGGTACATCTTAACGAATTTTCACGTGGTGCAGGACGCGCAATCGATCGAAGTAGTGCTGGGCGACCAGACACGGTATCCGGCCAAGTTTATCGGAGCGGACCAGCACAACGACGTGGCGATGATCAAAATCGATCCGAAAGGCAAAACGCTTGTGGCGCTGCCGCTAGGCGACTCGTCGAAACTGCAAGTGGGGCAGAAGGTTTTGGCGATCGGGAATCCATTCGGTTTCACGAGCACGTTGACGACTGGAGTAGTGAGCGCGCTGGGCAGGACGGTACAAACGAGCCAGACGACGTACATTGACGAAGCCATTCAGACGGATGCGGCGATCAACCGGGGAAATTCGGGCGGGCCGCTAATCAATTCGCACGGCGAAGTGATCGGGATCAACTCCGCGATTTATACGCCCAGCGGGACGACGGCAGGAATCGGGTTTGCAATTCCAGTGAACACGGCAAAAAGAATCGCGCACGATTTAATGACCGAAGGGCGCGTGCGGCAAGCCTTTCTTGGCGCGCAGACGTTGGTCGTGGGCGGGTGGCTTGCGGAGGCGCTGGACCTTCCCGCGCAAGAGGGATTGCTGATTGAAGAAGTGACGCGTGGCGGACCCGCCGCAGAGGCAGGTTTGCATGGCGGAAACCAGGAAGCCATGGCGGGAATGCGGCGAATCACGATTGGCGGGGATCTGATCGTGGCAATTGATGGGCAGAAGATCGCGAATCAGAACGACATGAACCTGGTATTGAACCGCAAGCGGCCCGGAGATACGGTGAGCGTGACGGTTTACCGGGGCGGGAAGAAACTCGATCTGCCTGTGAAGCTGGGAGAACGGTCTGGGAAGTGAGCACCCAGCTATTGTGAAAATTCGGTGCGGTACTTTTGACGGTCTGATTCGCTAAGAGAAAACCAGCGTTCGGCAATATCCTTGACGCGCTCGAGTTCGCGCTGCATTTCTGCATGCTTGGATTCGAGAAGTTCGGCGTTGGCGTCCGGCGGGACGTAAATTGGTGGCGCGAAGAGGATCACGGCGCGCGCAAACGGAGCGGGGAGTAGAAAATGATCCCAGGTTTTCTCGAATGTTTTTCCGCGGCTGACGCCGATGTGGAAAACGAGGACGGGGCAGCCGGTTTTTCTGGCGAGCATGACGGGGCCGGGCTTGGCGATGTAACGAGGGCCACGCGGGCCATCAATCGTGAAGGCGCAATCGACTCCTTCTTCCAAGCGGCGAGCCATAACCGCCAGGCCGCGCAGACCGCCACGTGAAGAGCTTCCTTGGGCCGTGCCGAAGCCTAGCCATTCGATAACTTTGCGGGTCCACTGACCATCGAAAGCGGTGGTGTTCATCACGACGACGCCGTGATTGCGGTGCCACCAGACAATGGGGATGATGACGCGGTGCCAGAAGGCCCAGATGCAGCGCTTGCCCTCGGCGTGGACGCGCTCGGCTCGTTGCCAGCCGAGAACTTCGTAACGCAACGTGGGTCCGAGAAGGCGAATCACACTGTAAACGGCGGCGGCGATAACGGGGATTTGGATGCGGCGGGACCAGGGAAGATCCGGGAGGCGAGTGTCGTAGTGAGCGCTGAGTGGTTCGGGAGAATTTTTTTGGGCGGAATCCTGGGCGGGATCGGGAAATGCGGCGCCGGGTGCGTCGGGTGTGGGCATGGTTTCGCGGTGCGCCTGCCAAGAAGGCGACGTGACGTATAGTATAGGCGAGAGTTTCCTGGCAGGCTTGTTGGAGAAGGATTGAGAGTGCTGTTTCGAAGGCGTGGGCGTGAATGGGCGCGGCGGGCGCGGCTTTTGGCCGGCGTGTGCGGGATGGCATGCGCGGGAATTTTTGGTGCATCCGCGGCTGCGCCAGATCAGCCCGCGGGCGATGTGGTTGGTGTGATCGAGGGC
>CAVSIW010000026.1:0-15482 GCA_963727945.1 uncultured Acidobacteriota bacterium | reverse complement strand
CTCCGGGGCGGGGTGGCGCACGCTTAACGCATGAGAAACTCCTGGGTGGCCTACCCTTTCGGTTTTGGAAAGGGTGGGCCCCTCTTCGCTGCTCATTTTTGCTGGTTGCTTTTTCTTTTATCCCCAAGGATCCATTCGCAGCAGGCCTTCGCCTCGATAGAAATGACACCAACTGCTCCACGGCCAGTCTCCAGGATGCTTCACCAGCTTTGCCCGCACAGGATTTTCGTGCATGTAGTGGAGCTTCTCCTTCATCTTCGCCCGCGAGTACACGTTGAAATCATAATAGCGGCGCTGCCAGAAGCGGCGGAATTCCCCACTTCGCTCTGGAAAGCGGAACACGAGTTGCCCCGGGCGCTTGCGTTTTCTGGCGCGCAGGGCGCGGGAGACTCGCTGCTTGAAACTCTGGACGATCTTGGCAGGACTAGCGTTGCCGGACTCGCTCAAAAGCAGGTGCACATGCTCGGGCATGAAAACGTAGCCCACGAGGGCGAAGCGGCGGGTGGGCGACCCTTAACGCGCTGAGACGATTGTGACTTTGTCTTTTTCCGGGGGTGGCCTACCCTTTGCGGTTTTGTTTTGTGCAAAGGGTGGGTCACTCTTCCTCTTAATTTGGGCTGCGGAGATTCTTCTCTTGGTTTAACTCTCAACGTTCGAGCTTCGACTTTCGACCTTTGCCGTTGGACCCCCCAAAACAACCATTCAACCCCGAAGTTCCACCATTCCCTGTAAAACACTTTACCTTTCGATACTCCGATGCTACCATTCCCTATGTTCCGCCTACGCCAGTCCCGCCCGCACCCCCAACTTCCATCCGCTTCTATCCAATATCTGCCTGTGCCTGCTACCTGCGCGCGGCACCTGCCCCGATCCGCCAGGCACAGCTCCACTTGTGACTTAGCTTCCATTCTTCCACCAGTCACCAGTCACGCGTCACCAATCACTAACTCTTTTAGAATCCGCACTTCCGAAAAACGCGCCCCTAACCCCTTTAGAATCCGCACTTCCAAAACACAGGACTTAAAACCCTTTAGAATGAACACTTCCGAAAAAACCCCCGGGGGGGAGGCCCTTCTGGCTAACGCCGTCCTGGCACCATGCGCCAAGCCTCTCCCCCTTCGACTTTCAACTTTCGACTTTCAACCGTCAGCAGTCATCTTCAGCCAAAAGGAGGCTCGACCAAACCCAATCCCTCCAAAAATGCTAAAATGGATTGGTACTCAGGGGGCGACTCGGTTTCGACGGAAGCTGTCGCGGCCCGAAGGCATGCCGGGACCCACCTGCCCGTAACTTGGTGGAAACTAGAAATGCCAACAACAACTTGGCACTTGCTGCTTAATTAATTAAGCGCACGCTTCCCCGGGCTTCGCTCATGGGCCCGGTCAGAGGCGTCACACAGTGAGCTGGCCTGGGCCTTTCGGTCCGTAAGGCTCGGGCGAGAACCATCGGACTAGCTGGTTGCGTTTCTTGCTCATTCTGAGCGCCGCCGGCGAACGCGCGATCAGCCCGCAAGGGCCGGGTCGCACACCGAATTGAGATAAGCATGTAGGCTTCGTGTCGTAGCGCTTTTCGGACGGGGGTTCGACTCCCCCCGCCTCCACCATATTTCTCATGGATTTATAAGGGTTTCTCGTTTAATGGCAGTGGTCATGCGGTTTTCGCGACAACGCTGCCCGAGTCGATCACCATGGAAGCGATGCGCTCACGATGAAACGTTGCGTCGCCAAACGCCGTTTCTGATGCCTTCGCCCGGCGGTAGTACAAGTGAACATCGTTTTCCCACGTGAAGCCCATGCCGCCATGAATTTGAATGCCGCGGTTGCCCACGGTCCTCGCGGCGTCGCTTGCATACATCTTGGCGATGGAAACGGCGGTCGCAGCGTCCGGCGAGTTTTCTTCGAGCGCCCAGCCGGCATAGTACACCGCGGATCGTGAACTCTCGGTCTCCAAATACATGTCCGCGCATTGATGCTGCACGGCCTGAAACATTCCGATAGGTTTGCCGAACTGCTTTCGAGTCTTGGCGTATTCGACGGTGATATCGAGCGTTCGCTGCATCCCGCCAACCAGTTCGGCGGCCAGGGCGGCGGTGGCGATGTCGAAAGCTCGCGGAAGATTTGCGGCGACGCCGATTTCTTCCGCCGGAGTATTGTCGAACTTCACGACGTACAGTTTTCGCGTGAGATCCATGCCAGACATGGGAATAATTTTCAGGCCCGTCGCTTTCGAGTCCACGACGAACACTCCATTACGCGCGATCACGACGATGAAGTCAGCGATGGCCGCATCCGACACGAAGAATTTTTCACCGGAGAGTTTCCCATTGGCGGCGCTCAGCTGCACGTCGCGCGGATTCCAGCTTGCGCTAGCTTCAAGGATAGCGACTGTGGCGCGTATTTCTCCTCGGCAGATTGGCGCGAGATATTTTTTCTTGTGCGCGGACGTGCAAACGGCTTCCAACACTGATCCGGCCAGGACGACTGTCGAAAACAACGGGCCGGGCAAAAGCGCGCGCCCCGCTTCTTCCATCAAAAGCATGAGTTCGACTTTGCCGAGCCCGACCCCGCCATACTCTTCCGGAAAAATGATTCCGGTGTAACCCTGGTCCGTAAGCTTCGACCAAAGCGCGGCGTCGTATCCGGTATCGGTCTCCATCAGCCGCCGCATTTCCGCACTCGGACATTCGCCCGCGAAGAATTTGCGCGCGCTGTCCTTCAAGAATTCCTGGCTCTCGCTCAAACCGAATTGCATGGCGTATCCCTTTCGCAGTTTCTGGGTTCGTAGTTTCCGGCTTAGTAGCTTCTGGGCAGACCAAGAACGAAATGCCCAATAATGTTACGCTGCACCTCGGACGTGCCGGCTTCAATGGTATTTCCGCGCGTGCGCAGGTAGGCGTACGACCAAATCCCTTTGTCGACCGCGTGCGAGTCGCCTGCCATGAGTTGGCCGTAGGAACCAAGCAACTCTTGCGCAATTTGTTGCAGGCGCTGATTCAGCTCGCTCCAGAAAATTTTCTGGATTGAACCTTCTGGGCCCGGCACACCTGTAGCGCTGATGCGGCTGAAGGCGCGCATCTGGTTGAAGCGCATGATTTCAATTTCCGCGCTGCACTGCGCGAGCTTCTGGCGGATGACTGGATCTTCGGCGGCGGTCCTGCCATTTCGCTGAGTGGTGCGCGCGAGTTCTATGAGCCGCGTGATGTACCGCTTGAAGATAAGATGCAGCCGCGCACCGTAGGAGCCGCGCTCGTACATCAGCGTGCTCATCGCCACGTTCCACCCATCGTTTACTTTGCCTAAGATATTTTCGGCAGGGACGCGGACATCGCGAAAGAACAGCTCATTGAATTCGGATTCGCCGGTCATTTGACGCAACGGCCGAACTTCCACACCGGGCGATTTCATGTCCACCAGAAGAACAGTAAGCCCTTTGTGTTTTGCCGCGCTCGCATCGGTGCGCACGACGAGCTCGCACCAGTCGCCAACCCAGCCGTAGCTCGTCCAGACTTTTTGGCCATTCACGATGTAGTGATCGCCGTCGAGCCGAGCTTCCGTCTGCAGACCCGCGAGATCGGAACCCGCATTTGGCTCCGAAAATCCCTGGCACCAGATTTCTTCCGCGCTCAGAATTTTTGGAATGTAGCGTTTCTTCTGCGCTTCCGTTCCGCAGGCGATGATTGTCGGTCCGATGAGACCCAGCCCCAGCGAATTCGCCATCGGCGGGGCCTCGACGCGCGCCATCTCTTCCCAAAAAAGCGCCTGTTGCATTAGCGTGGCGCCGCGGCCGCCGTATTCCATTGGCCACGAAACCGCGGCCCAGCGTCCTTCCTGCAGTTTTTGTTGCCAGGAGCGCAGATACGGGAACGATTCCTCAATGGGCTTCTCGCGCCACTTGTCCCAGTCCTTCGGTACATTGGAAGCAAGCCACTCGCGGAGTTCGTCGCGAAATGTCAGCTCCTCGGTGGTTAAGTTTAGATCCATGGACAAAATCCCTTCATGAATTGAGCTATCTGTTTTTCTTGAACCACAAAACCAATTTCGATAAGCCAGACCGTCTCAAGCGCCGCGTTTCTGGGCAATGAAATCAGGAGGATGGTCTCCACGCTGCCATCGCGCTTCTGGAGCGGCTATGGCTATGGAGTCATCGGAATGTTCATCGCGCCTGGCCTGAATCAGGCGGATTGCCCTCCATCAACGACAAGCGTGTGTCCGGTGACAAAGTCTGACGCGTCGGACGCGAGAAAAATCGCCGCGCCCTTCAGATCATTCGGTCCGCCAAACCGTCCCAAAGGCACGCCAGCCAGCAGCGCTTCTCTGTTTCGTTCGATAACTTTCTCGGACATGTCGGTGGGAAACCAGCCCGGGGCAATCGCGTTCACCTGAATGTTATGCATGCCCCATTTGCAGGCCAGGTCTTTCGTGAAAATGATGACTCCGCCTTTGCTAGCGCTGTAGCCGATGGCGGACAGCGTCGGAGAGGAACCTCGCAATCCGGCTACGGAAGCAATGTTGATGATCTTTCCGCGCCGCTGCGCAATCATGACCTTCCCCACGGCCTGCGAAAAAAGAAACGTTCCGGTCAGGTTCGTCTCGATGACTTTATTCCATTGCTCGAGCGTCATTGTTTCGACCGGCGCGCCCCAGGAAGTGCCCGCGTTGTTGATTAGAATATCTATCCGTCCAAATTGTTTGACGGTTGCATCCGCAACTTCTTTTATGCTGGCGGGCTCTTTGACGTCGCAGCCCATTGCGAGAACCTGCACTCCGAGTTTTTGCAATTCCTCGGCCGCTTGGAGGCAGCGCTCCTTCTTGCGCGCGCAGAGAACGAGATTCGCTCCCATTTCGGCCAGGCCTTCAGCCATCTGCCGGCCAAGTCCGACGGATCCACCCGTAACGATAGCCACCCGGCCCGTAAGGTCGAACAATCGTCTTGCCGTTATACTGTTTTCCATCGCAACCTGAGTCTCTCGCATCCAGAATAACGTTTGTTTATATTATATGTTAGCAACTAACAGTATACGACGCGCGCACTCCGACGCAGACAATCCGGAGACAGCTCACCGCCCCCGCCAGTCTCGCTGGAACTAGAACGTGAGCCGCAACCCGAGCTGGACTTCCCGTTGAGGGAAAGCAGCCGTGAAACCAAGCGGCGTACTTGGGCCAACGACCGTCCCATCGCTAAGGACTGTGCCTGGCTTTAACCCATGAACATTGAATGGCGGAGCAAACGCGGCGCCCACGATATTGTTTACGCTGGCGTAGTTCGTGCGGTTCGCAAGGTTAAAACCTTCCGCGGTGAACTGAAGCGATGTCTTCTCACCCAGCTTGAAAGAGCGGCTGAGTCGCATGTCAAAGTCGTAGTAGTTGGGGCCAAGACCGCTATTGCGCCCGGCTGCGGGCGGACGGTCGTTGGTGAAGTGACCGTCACCATTGATGTCAGCGCCAGCGAGAAGGTTAAAAGGATGGCCGCTGTTGAAATTGAAAATAGGAGAAAGCTGGAAGCCGCCAAAGACGCGGGATTGTTCCCACGGACTTTCAACTACTCCCGCGATGACCACCTTGTTCCGCTGGTCAAAATCGGAGAGAGACCGATCGCAACTCAGGCACGTCGCGTTAAATGGCGAATAATCGCTGTTGAAGTCCGTGGAATTATCCAAGGCTTTGCTGTAGGTGTAGTTCGCCAGCACGGTGAAGTGGTTCGAGAAGCGCTTCTTGAGTTCAAGAATGCCGCCTTGATACAGAGCGGACGCCAGCGAACTGTAAACGTTGTTCTGAAGAATCGTGTGAGTGGGATCCGCAAAGCACAGGCCGGGACTGGCCGCGCACGCCGGCGCTCCCCAATCCTGGAAAGGAAGTCCATTGGTTGGGAGGTTGTTTGCGCCGATGCCTGGTTGACCACAGGCCGCGGCACCCGCAGTTGGGCAAGTGGGCGCTCCCGGCAACAGGTTTGTGTCGATCGCGACGGGAAGATGAAGCGTATGAACGTAGATATAGCTCGCGGAGAACGAAAATCCCGCTCCTATCTCTCGTTCTATACCCAACGAAGCCTGCTGCGCCATCGGACTCCTATAACCCGTCTGGCCCGCGAAAAGTACTGTTCCCGGCGGCAGGGAGCCGGTATTCGAGACCGTGAGGCCAAACTGCGCCAGATCCGCCGGGGTAATACAAGCAAACTGTCCCGCCGGCGGATTGTTGCAACCAATGATGCTGTTTTGCAGCGGGTTTGCTGGGTTGAAACCCTCAGAGTACAAGGTCTGGAAAATCTCGGGCGAGCTGGTCACAGGGTGCGCGGGATTGCCGGTGGCCGCGCCGAGAATCGAAACAAGAGTGTTGGCGATGGTGCGTGTGCCGTTGACATTGCCGAGCACTTGCACGACGCCTGGAATCTGCGCATAAATCGGAGAATAGAAAATTCCGTACCCCGCGCGGATGACCGTCTTATGATCGTTGAAGGGATCCCATGAAAAGGAAACACGCGGTCCAAAATTTTTCTTGGGAGTATTCAAGGGTCCGTACTGCGAATCCAGCTCGTAACGCAGTCCGTAATTCACCGTGAAGTTGGGCCGGATCTGCCACGTATCCTGCACATAAACGGCCGTGAAAGGCCGGGTTTGCACGTATTTCGGGTTCCCAAATCCCTGCTCGTAGAAGGCCGGCAATCCCAAGCTCAACGACTGCAGGGTGCTGATGCTCGATTCCGGCGCATTGACGCCGCAGATCGCCGGTGCTTCCAAACACAGACTGACCAAAGCGCCTGGCAGTTCGAGAAATTCAAAACGACCCGGGAAGAACGTCTGCGAAGTCGTGTTGTTTCCGCGAATCAGCTCCTCGAATCCCATCTTCCAGGTATGATGTCCGCGAATAAGGGTCAGATTGTCACCAAATTCATAGCGGCGCCCGGTTGTGTGACTCGGAAGAAATATGCCGCGGCCAAAGAAACCAAACCCCTCTACATCAAGGCCTGGCCCGCCCGGGTCATTGGTGTCCACGTTAAATTGGTACAAGTTCCATTGCAGGCGAGCCTCGTTTTGCGCCGTGGCGCTGAACTGATGGAACCAGGAGCCCTGCACGGTGCTATCCCAAGCGAGTTCGGAAGTGCCACGGGAAAATGCCGTCAGTGCCTGGAGGTCCGGGCTCTTCTCCGTAAGGTGCGCGAAGCTGTAGCGGAGAAAGGCCTGATTACTGTCGCTGAAACGATGATCGAGGCGAGCGGAAAAGTCGTTCGCACGGGTCGGAAAAGGAAACAACCCGCCGTTGGTTTCGAATTGGTTCACGATGTATGGATCCAAGGCTCTTTTAATCCCGGGAATGAAGGGGTTGGCACCCGGCGATGGGTTCACGGTAAGGAGACTCTGGAGCGCGAACGCGCAAGTGCTTGCGGGGAGCACCAGCGGATTACTGAGCGGATTGGCAGGATTGGTGGTGAGGCATGGAACGAGAGTAGCGCCCTCGTTAGCCAGTCCGGCCAGAATTCCCTGCTGCCCGATTGTGGGCGCAAAAATACTGCTGTTCGTCAACAGAGGTACCGATTTCTGCGCATCCTCTCGCAGGCCTTCATAGGCCACATACAGGAAAGTCTTGTCTTTTTTGATCGGGAAACCCAGATTGCCGCCGAATTGCTGGCGATTAAGGGAATTCTTAACCGGCGAGCCCTGGGCAGTGAGCGAAAAGGGAGCACCCGGTTGCAACGCTTGCGTGAAAGCAAACGGGTCGCGGGCATCCATGGCGTCGTTGCGGAAAAATCCGAAGAGACCGCCATGCAATTCGTTGGTGCCAGACTTGGACACAATGTTGATTGTCGCGCCGCTCGCGCCGCCTAGTTCCGCCGTGTAGTTGCTGCGGTTGATCTGGAATTCCTGCACGGCGTCCTGGCCGAGGTTTAGGCGAACGCCTCCGGCGTCGTCGTTGGCTTCTCCGCCATCTACCGTTACGCTGTTGCCCCGTCCGTTGCTCCCGTAGAACGATAGACCGCTTTGAGGCGTCTGCTTCACGCGGAAATCGGCGTTATCGGCAATCGTGTTCGAATTGCTCACTCCTGGCACCAACAAAGTAAACGTGAGGTAGTCGCGGCGGCTAATGGGCAAATCCGCGATATATTGCTGTACGAGCGTATCTGCCTGGCTTCCCCTGGCCGTTTCCACTACCGGTAATTCTGCCGTTACCTCCACGTGGCCTGTGGCCGAAGCGAGCTGTAAATGAAAATCCAGAATGAGCGTCTGGCCAACGTTGACGACTATGCCCGTGCGCGTCTCCTTCTGAAATCCAGAGATTTCCACGGACACGCTATAAGAGGATGGCGGGAGCCCTGTCAGCCTATACTCACCGTCGCTCTCTGTTACCACCGTCCGGCGGATTCCCTTCTCGGGATCTTCAGCCGTCACCGTGGCCTTTGGAACTGTAGCCCCTGTGGGATCGGACACCGTTCCACGAATCTCACCGGATGTACCGGTTCCCTGGGCGCGCGCCTCGCCGCTTCCAACTAGCCAGCATCCCAACGAAAGGAATGCGCCAGCAATTAGGGTTGCTCTCATAACTCCTCCTGCGTGATCAAACTTTTCACAACACTTCCGCTCAACTGGCCCACGTGAGCCCGCTCCAATACATAAGTCACATGCTGTGCCCGGGTCATCCCATTTGCTGCCGCCGGGTGCAGGTTCATTCCAGATTTGCCAATACTCATGGAGCCGTTGCTAGACCTTAGTTACATCCCGAAGAAGTTGAGAACCCCATGCCCCGACGTGCTATCCAAAATTATGATAGTCCGTATCACATAATATTGACTAACGTCAAGACGAAACCTCGAACTGGCCGAATAGGATGAGAATGCCGGCGAGCTTGCGAGACTCTTGTGAGGGATGCCCGATAAGTTGCGGGCGAAAATGTGCGGATGGAGCGGTCAGCGGAGGCCTTATCGCAAATCCCGCTAAATCCGATCCGCAACTCTCTGTTTAATGAGGAACGAGTACTATTCGTCCTGAAACGTGGCCACCCCGCAGTTGCTCCAGGACTTCATTGACTTGCGCCAAAGGACGCGTTGTCACCTGACACCGGACCTTCCCCGCAGCCGCCATCGCAAGTAGTTCGCGCGTGTCCTTCCGCGTGCCGACCGAAGAAGCCTGGATGCGCACCTCCGTTGCAGCCATCATAATGGGCGGAAAGCAGATGGATTCAGAAGGCAGTCCTACCACCAGAAGTGTCCCTGTCGCCCTGACGCATGGAAATGCCGTGTCGTACGCCGCCTTGGCAGCCGACGTCACCAGCACAACATGAGCGCTGCCCGTCCGGCGCATCTCTTTCACAACATTCACGGCTCCTGCGTTCAGCGTCGCGAATGCGCCCAGGCTCTTCGCATGCGCCAGTTTTTCGTCGGACACATCAATGGCCGTGACGATCGCTCCCAGACCCACTCCAATTTGCACGGCCAGGTGGCCGAGTCCACCCACACCGAAAATCGCCAAACGCTGCCCCGCCTGTATCCTTGCGTGTTTCAGCGCACGATAAACCGTCACTCCCGCGCAAAAAAGCGGCGCAGCTTCAACAAAGGAAAGCCCGTCCGGAATTTTCAGCGCATGACTCGCGGGAGCTTTCACATATTCCGCGTATCCGCCATCCACGTTTACGCCAGTAATTTTTTGCTTGGCGCAAAGATTCTCGTTCCCTTCTCGGCAGAAATCGCATTCGCCGCACGTCCAGTGCACCCAAGGAACGCCGACGCGGTCGCCAATTTCCAACTGCCCGACTGCACCGCCTTTTTCCACGACGCGCCCGGCGATTTCATGCCCAAGAATCAATGGTCTCTTTGTGATTCGTTCGAACTGCGGCCAATCCCCATCCGCCACGTGCAAATCCGAATGGCACACGCCGCACGCTTCCACCTCAATGAGAACTTCATGCGCGTCCGGCTTCGGTCGCGCAGTCTCTTCAATCCTCAGCGGCCGTTTGAATTCGCGCAGGATGGCGGCTTTCATCGCGTCTACCTCGGCAAATTTCAGATGCAGGAATCAGCGTCTTCGCGGAAGAAAAAGAAATCCTGTGAGCCTCACTCAACCAATAAAATCCCCGCCGTGCCTCACGGCTTGGCGCCGCGCAGGAAAAACTCGACCGCGTTCCTCACTCGCTCCGTCAATTTGTGCGGTCCCGTCAGGTCCACAGCCCACTGCCGGACCACGGTATTGAAAAGCCCTTCCATGAATTCCGCCAGATGTACAATAGGAAAATCTCGCGTGATCTCCCCGTTTTTCTGTCCCTCCGCGATGATCTCGCGCAGCAGGCTCACCGTCGCGGCCTCCGCTCCTCGCAGTTCCGGCGAGCGCACCGGATCCATCGCCCCCGCGAGAATTACCGCCTGCCACAGCGGCCGCCCCACTTCCGTCACATTCCCCAAAGTTTCGTAGAATCGCCGCAAGCGCTCCTCCGTCGTCGCCTTGGTGGATAGCTCGGACTTCAGGCTCTCCGCTTGCCGCGCAAACGCCCGCCGTCCCACTTCGCGCAATACCGCATCTTTACTTGGGAAATAACGAAAAAACGTCGGCTGACTGATCTCCAGGGTCTGCACGATATCGTCTATGCGCGTGTTCTCATACCCGCGCTGCCGAAAAAGATGCAGCGCCGTCTCCACGATCTGCTGGCGAAGCCGCGCTTTCTTGCGCTCGCGTAGACCGGCTGTCGGCTCCTCCCCGGCCCCAGAAAGTCCGCGCCTTTTCTTCCCGCTCTCGATGTCCGTCACGTTCACGGGCGCTGCCGATCGTCTCGCGTCAATCTTTGCGCGGCGCATTTTTCGTTTCCTCCCGGTGCTGCGCCGCTCGGGGTTCGCGGCATATATTCCGTTAGTCGCCCTAACATTATAGTGACTAACGCTTACTTGCAAGCCTCGCGTCCGATCGTCACATTCCGTACGCCGGACCCGGCCTTCCCGCCTCACTCTCTTCGTTCCCACGCTATTGCACCCCAAGAAACCATCGCACCATTCAGGCTCCCAATTCCCTCCCCACTGCATCAATATAGAATGAGCCTCTGGGGACGGCTACCACCCTGCCCTCGCCTCTCCTCCGGTCGCGCACCTAAACGCTCCATCATGCGCAACAACTCTCATTCACGATTGAAAGGACGCAATCCTATGAAACGGCTGCTCCTACTTAGCTTGGCGCTGTTCATTTTCGCCATTCCGTCGCGCGCACAATCCGTCGACGCCTCCGTCGGCTACTCCTATTTCCGCCTCGGGGGCGGCGCCGACATCAACCAGAACGGCCTTAGCGGCTCCCTCGCCTACAACCCCAACCACTATCTGGGTCTCGTCGGCGATTTCGGCGGCTACCACGCCTCTCCCGGCGGCACCTCCCTCAACACCTACACTTATATGTTCGGCCCGCGCATCAACATGCACAACCCAACCAAAATCACGCCTTTCATTCAGTTCCTCGCGGGTGGCGCACATTTGGCCGTAGCTGGCGGCTCCTCCAACAACTTCGCCTATAGCGTCGGTGGCGGCGTTGACCTGGGAGTTCTGCCTCACCTCGCGATTCGCCCCCAACTCGATTACGTCGGCCTGCACAACAGCGGCGGCACCGCCAATTGCACGCGCATCTCGGTCAGCGCCGTCGTCCATTTCTGACGCTGCTGGGTAACTTTGATCACGGACCGCTCGCGTAGCCTCATCTAAACAACTCGCGCCAGGCAGCTTTCACAAAGCCAGCCTGGCGCGTTTTTTCACACGTAATAGTCTTCCCGCCTAACCCATCTTCTCCGCCAACAGCCGCTGGAACTGCCTCACCGTATCTGGCGCGTGTCCTGCATAGTGATTGTTCGCAAACGCAAACACTTTGATGTTCCGCACGAAAAATTTCAGGAACAACTCCACCCAATTTTTCAACTCGCCAGTGCGATCCACAATCGTCTTATCCCAGCTCTTTGTCTGCTCTTCAATTCCCTTACGGTCTCCCAGCCACCGCACATACGTAAAATCCGCCGTAATCAAATCGAAATTCCCCTTCATCTCCCACGGCCGCGGCATCCAGCTCTGGTCAATCAACGTCAGCGCCACTCCATGCTCCCGCAAAGTCTCCACAAAGCGCGCGTCCAGCCAATATTTATTCCGTATCTCCACCGCAAACTTGTACCCGCTCGGCAGCTTTTCCAAAAACGGTTTCAGCCGCGCCAAAAACTCCGTCCCGCTCTTGAATTTCGACTTGTTGAAATACCCGAACTGAAACAGCAGCGGCCCAAGCTTTTCCCGCAACTCATCCATCGTCCCCAGAAAATGCTTCAAATCCTCTTCGCAATCCACCAGCATCTTTTCGTGCGTAATCACCTGCGGCACCTTCGCCGCAAACACAAATCCCGGCGGCGTCTTCGCGTACCACCCCTTCACCGTCGAAATCGCCGGCGTCCGGTAAAACGTATTGTCCAATTCCACCGTGTCAAACTGCGTCGCGTAATAAGTAAGCTGCTCCCGCGCAGCAATCCCCTTCGGGTAGAACGTCCCGTCCCACCCCTCCGCCGTAAATGCACTCGTCCCTATCCGCATTTCCGCCATAGCCGCGTGATTCTACACCCGCTCGGCCAGTGGCAAGACGACGAGCTATGCCTATGACGACGCGGACCGGCTACTGACCGTCACGGACGCGGCCAGCAACGTGACCACGTATGCCTACGACACGGAAAACAATCTGACCAGCATCAAGGACGCCAACAATCACACCACATCGTTTGCTTACGACGCATTTGGTCGCGTCACGCAAACCACTTTCCCGTCGGTTTTGACCGAGACCTATTCTTATGACGCGGTCGGAAATCTTGCGAGCAAAACTGACCGCAAGGGCCAGTACATTTCCTACACTTACGACCAGTTGAACCGGCTAACGCTGAAGACGTATCCTGATACCACCACGGTGAATTACACATACGATTACGACTCGCGGCTGACGCAGGTCTCTGACCCGACGGGGACGTACTCGTTCACGTTCGACAACATGGGACGCTCCTATATTCAATTATAATTCTACAAACCGTTTGCACCGTTCTCAATGTGCACAATCATTTCTTAGCACCAGAAAATCCGCACGTAAATTGTTTCGCAGCAATCCTTAACTTCGCTGCCAAAATCTTCTCAGTTCGCTCACTCCCGCTCGCAAACTGCGTCACTTCCAACCCAACATTGCGTGTACACATCAATCACGCTCAGCACCGAAACTTCTGCTTCCGCATCGTGCACAAAATCAACATTTTTGTCGTCATGCACGCCACGCCGTGCGCACAAGCGTTTTTTTTTCAATATAATTGCTTTAAGATAATTTTTTCGTGCATTTTCTTCTTCTTCTGACGAACACGACGACACAGTACTCTTTCCTTACGTCCCGCAGTTTCACGACAAGCTACACCTACGACGCAGCGTCGAACCGCACGGGCTTCACCGATCCTGAAAGTGGGTCAAGCACCTATGCGTACGACACGCTGAATCGTTTGCAGACGCTGACGCCGCCGTCCGCGATTTCGAGCGGCAATTTCGGATTTGGGTATGACGCATTGAGCCGCCGGACCAGTCTGACACGCCCGAACAGCGTGAACACCGCCTATAGCTACGACAATTTGTCGCGGCTGCTCTCGGTCACGCACGCCAAGTCTGGCACCACGCTCGACGGGGCCAGCTACGCCGTGGACAACGCGGGCAATCGCACCAGCCGAACTCCGCAGCCGTCAGGAACGGCCAGCAACTTTACCTATGATTCGATTTACGAGCTGACGCAGGTCACCCAGGGATCATCCACGACCGAAAGCTACAGCTACGACGCAGTGGGCAACCGCCTCAGCTCGCTCGGAGTTTCCTCCTACACGAACAATTCGTCCAACGAGCTGACCTCGACCTCGAACGCGACCTACACCTACGACTACAACGGCAACACGCTGACCAGCGTCGACAGGTTCGAACACCACCACCTACGCATGGGACTTCGAGAACCGCCTGAGCAGCGTCACGCTGCCGGGCACGGCGGCACGGTCACGCTTCAAATACGATCCCTTCGGCACGGAGAATCTACAAATCCTCGTCTTCAGGACACCAGCATCTTTGCCTACGACGGCGACAATCTGATCGAAGAGACGAACTCTACCGGCGCCGCCGTCGCGCGCTACTCGCAAGGTCTGAACATCGACGAGCCACTGGCCATGTTGCGGAGCAGCGACAACCAGCTACTACCAGGCCGATGGCCTTGGCTCCGTCACTTCGCTGAGCAACACGGCGGGAGCACTGGCGAACACATACACGTACGATTCGTTCGGCAAATCTGACGGCCTCGACTGGCTCGCTGGTGAATCCGTTCCGCTATACTGCCCGTGAATTTGACACCGAAACCAACCTGCAATTTTCCAGGGCCAGATATTACGATCCTAGTGCGGGGAGATTCCTGACCGAGGATCCTGTTCGCTTTCAGGGAGGTATAAACTTTTATGCGTACGTTCGTAACAATCCATCCAACTTCCTTGATCCGAGCGGTCTCTGCAGGGTTTCGGTAGGGCATCATGCTATTTTCTGGCTGGTTTCTACATGCGGACCACCAATCGCAGTGGAGCATGCTTATGTTGTTCTCGGCGAGGGAAAGAACCGCCAGGTTTTAAACGCTGCGCCGGACGGACCAATCTGTCCATGGTGCTCACCCAAGATAGACGCAAGAGTGTATCCATATGTACGCGAGCTTGAGGAGAGTCGATTCCTCGATAAGGACCAAATGGAACTCCTTACCCCCGATGACGGTAGACCGTGTCAACTAGACCAGAAAATCCTCGAAGGATTCGCAAGCGGAGTCGCAGGGGAGCCGTACCACTTGCTAGGTCCAAATAGCAACTCTGTCGCGAGCGGTGGTCTTAATGCGTTGGGGTATGGGAATTGGAGTCCACCGTTCGTGGCACCAGGTTGGGGAGTACCGATTCCGCACTGAGGCTTGGACCATGAGCAGCCAAACAAAAATCGCAACTCCAAAAGCACGTTGGAAAAAACTGGGGCTGGTCTTGCTCGTAGTCGCATTTATCTTTGGACTAGGCGTCCTAGCGATCCATGGAGTTCACCGAGTGGATCCTAATCGCATCAAGTCTACAATCGCTCAAAACCTGACGCGAGGAGCGGACAAGGCTTCGGTACTTGGCTTTTTAGATTCGCAACACATACGCCACTCAAACTACCTCGCAGAATACCACCGCATTTACGCCGAGATTGATCGAAGTACCGTCGGCCTAATAAAGGCGCATATTCATATGGAGTTTAACTTTGACGACGACGGAAAGTTAGTCAACTACGAGGTGAAGGAGCTATTCGACTCGCTCTGAATTCTGTCGACTCCAACGGCAACACGCTGACCAAAGTCGTTGGCACTAACACGACGACGTACGCCTGGGATTATGAAAACCGGATGACGAGCGTGACTCTGCCGGGCTCGGGCGGGACGGCGGGTGGCCGCTGCTTAGCTCGCCTCTGAGATTTTGACTTTGATTCTC
>CAVSIW010000025.1:0-118368 GCA_963727945.1 uncultured Acidobacteriota bacterium | reverse complement strand
CGGGTGCCCCAGGTAGCGCTTTTCTACCTGGGTATTGGCCTTAGGGCCGCGGAATTTCCAGTTGTTTGCAGATGGCCCGAACCGTCCCTTCTTTGATTTCGCGATGGCGCGGGACGCTAGCGATTTTGTGCAAGGTGGGGTTGAACCAAATGCTATGGGCAGCACCTTCGGCGGGTGGAGCAGAGAATTCCGGCGGGGTGCCGCACCCTTCGGGGTTTCAAGTGTGCGGGTGTTGACTCTCTCCCGCGCCGGGTGCCCACCCTTTGCCTGCTTTTTCCGAAGGGAGGCGTCTCCTGCCTACTCATCTCTGCCCGGAGTCGAAACAGGAGAGCCTCTATCATCGAAGCTCTCCTGCTGCTTGACGAACAGTTAGCCAGCTTTGGCCAAGATCACATCCGACTTCGCCAGTGACCGCAGTGATCTGAAGCCCGCGCGAACCTCTTCTGAAAAGAGTTTCGGCTGTTCCCAGGCCGCGAAGTGGCCGCCTTTGTCGAGCTTGTTGTAGTGGATGAGTTTGGGATACGCCTGCTCTGCCCAGCTCCGCGGGGCTGGATAGAGCTCGTCAGGGAAGACGCTCACGGCAACCGGGATGGAGACGCCTTTGGCATTGAAAAACCCGAGTTTGCCCCAATTCTCCCAATAGAGACGGGCGCCAGAAAGCGCCGTGTTCGTCAACCAGGTGATCGTGATGTTGTCGAGGATGTCGTCGCGCGTGAGGCCTTCGGATTGTCCGTCAAAGACGCGTGAGATCAGCTCGTAGCTGCGCGCGTCGTGATCGAGGAAATAAGCCGCCAGGCCGACGGGTGAATCCGCGATTCCGTACAGCGTCTGCGGTCGCAGCCCCATCTGGAACCCGTAGGCGATTCCCTTTTGATAGACGAACTGCAGACGCTCGTAAGCGACCTTCTCATCGGCTGAGAGACCCGATGGCGCCGGCGCCCCGGAAAAAGCCGCCTTGTCAATGTCGGCTGGAAAGATGCCAGGCATGTTGGTGTGAATGCCGAGCAATTCCGGAGGCGCCTGCACGCCCATCTGCTCGGTGATGACCGCGCCCCAATCGCCGCCTTGCGCCACGAATTTCGTGTAGCCGAGGCGCTTCATCAGCACGACCCAGGCACGCGCGATGTGGGCGGGGTCCCAGCCGGTCGTGGTCGGCTTGCCTGAGAACCCGTAGCCCGGCATCGACGGAATCACCAGATGGAACGCGTCCGATGCGCTCCCGCCGTGTGCCGTGGGATTGGTCAGCGGATCGATGATCTTCAGCTGCTCGATGATCGAGCCGGGCCATCCGTGCGTGACGATGAGCGGCAACGCATTTTCATGTTTCGAACGAACGTGAATGAAATGAATGTCCAGCCCATCGATCTCGGTGATGAACTGCGGCAGGGCGTTCAGTTTCGCCTCGACCTTGCGCCAGTCGTACTCTGTCGCCCAATAGCGCGCGAGCGCCTGAATCGTCGCGAGCTGCACGCCTTGCGATGCATCCGTGACCGTTTCCCGTTCAGGCCACTTTGTCGCGTTGATGCGCCTGCGCAATTCGGTAAGTTCCGCTTCCGGAACATTCACATGAAACGGACGAATTGCGATCTTGTCAGCTGCCTGCTCGCTGCCTCGTTGTGTAGCACTGGTTTGGGTCATGGTGTCCTCCTTTTGAGTAGTTTGGACTCCCCCGTCTATGGACTTGGCGATTATTGTTTTTATTCCCTGGAAGGACGAGCTCCGTCGGTGAGCGGCGGAGGGCCTATCACAAAATGAACGTCCGGAGCATTAGGTCCCGGTAAGTCGGGTGAATTCAACAGGTTGATGCAACACCATCTACTATAAAGCTCTCTTCAAAGGTGGTGTCTATGACCCAAGGGAAACGCCGGGTGCCCCACGTTGCGCTTTTCTACCTGGGTGTCGGCCGGGTGCCCCAGACGCCGGGGTTGCGTCTGGGGGGACCGGACGGGACATTTCCTCGCTCTAGACTGGAATGAATTAGCCAACAAAGCCTATCTCTTTCTCAATGGCTAAAAACCACAATCAAGGCTTCCGACGCAAAACAACAACAGATATATTCACGATTATGGTGTAGCGAGGGGTTTGTAAATAAGACCGATGACTATGCCGATGATAGTCCACTGGACGAAGTAAGCCGCAGCCTGCATCAGAGCGAGTTTCAGCCCGATGTTCAGGTTCACGTAGTTGTGCAGCACAAATGCGCAAACCACAAAAATGCCAATGAGAACGCCGAAGCGCGCACCTTCCGTAGTGCCCGATCCGCCCTGATGTATCCTTGCGAAAATTATGGCGGCAACCAGGATCGATAGGAAAGTTGCGACGAATCCAACCGGCATAACCTTCATCATTTCTTCTTTAGGGCGGAATACGGCCGGGTACTTGTGGCCTTCCTCGATAAGACCTGGCAGCAGCCAAAACACCAAGAAACCAAAGGCAAAAGACGCGACCGTGCCACCAAGCGCCGCCAGCCCGAGACTTAAATAGTTCATTTGCACTCCTTTACAAATTGCGGATCAGTCAGCCAGAGGCTGCCACAGTTCGAGGCGGTTGCCGTCGCAGTCCTTGATCCACGCGAAGCGGCCGTAGCTGGCGTCCTCGCGCTTGGGATCGATCCAGACTCCGGCGGCAGCAAGCTGGGCGAGCAGAGCGTCGAGGTCGTCGATGCGGTAGTTGATCATGGTCGCCTGTGGGCCGTCGCCGAAGTATTTGGTGTCGGCGGGGAAGGCCGACCAGGTGGTCATGCCGGTGCCGGCGGGGCCTTCGTCGGACCACGGAAAGGCGGCACCGCCGAAGTCGTTCAGCGTAATGCCGAGGTGCTCGGAGTACCACTTTGCCAGCGCCTTTGGATCTTGTGAGCGGAGGAAGACGCCGCCGATGCCTGTGACTCGTGCCATGGGATGCTCCAGTGGTTAGTGATTAGAGCGTGTTTCATAAACGCCGCGTCACTGTAATCCAGAGACAGGTGAGATACAAGAAGGCTTGCTAGGTGATGAGGAGGTGGGTGGCATCGCCTTTACTCCGGGGTGGCCTACCGCCGGGTGGCCTACCGTTTGCGCCCTTGTTTCACGCAAACGGTGGGTCACTCCTCTCCGTCTTTGTCCTTTCTACCCACCACTCGCTACTCACCACCCACTGCGTTATATAACCAGTGCCGCCCAAACCCGCACTTCAATCCCGAAAATCGCAGCTCAACCTTGATCGCGCGGTCTTGTCAGCTCACTTTATTTCACCGGAACAAATCGAATAATCAGTCCCGTAATTGCATCATGCCACGCGTGCGTCATGATTCCCGGCCGCAGATTTTTTCGCGCTTCCGCCAGGATTCCGAACAGCAGGCCATACACTCCAATCACAATCGTAGCTTTTGGCCCTTGATAAATGTGCCCGGCGCCAAACAGCACCGCCGAAAGAAGCACGCCAAGAGCCGCGCTTCGAGTCCAGGCCACAAACTGCCGCTGCAAGTAGCCGCGAAAAATAGTTTCTTCGCAAATGCCGGCGGTCACGGAAAGAGCGATCCAAAGCATGGATTCGAGCAGTCCCTGCGGAGCAAGCCTGCGCGCCGCTTCTGCCATTCCCGTTGCATGAACGAGATGGGAAACGATGCTGAGAACGAAGATTGCGGCGATCCAAAAACCAAATGCAATGGCGATGTCGCGTAAGAAATCCAGCGGGCGCTTCCAGCGTTCGCCGGCGATGTTTCGGAAGGATTTTCCGCGGCGCCGCAGGCCCCAGTAAATGTAGCCGACCACAATCCATTCCCAGGCCATCGTGGTGAGATAAAAAAACAACCGATTCGGCTGATGCACAGCGCCCTGGCGATGACTGGAGAAATATCCGAGAGCAGCAACCACGGAGAGGACCAGAAGAAGAAAGAGCGTGTGCACCGGGCCAGCTACTTTTTCGAACCGTTGCGATGGGCGGCTCCGGGCTAGTTTCGCATCGCCAGCGTCTCCACAGGTCACCCTCTTGCGTTTGTTTCGTGCGCGAATTCTCTCACACCTCCTCCTGAAAGAGCAGAAACAAGGCGGAGCCGCTGGGTCGCAATTCGCACGAATCGAGCTCGCAGCCGATCCGACGGACGAAATCCACAGGGCAACACAGTTACCTCTGCGCGTCCTGTACTTTTGGGCAGGCGATTTTCGTGCGTGTTGTAAGCGATGATGGGTTTCGCCCAGCAGGGATTCAGCTCTAGCACACCGGGGATTGGGTCCGGTCACACTCGGCTACTGTGAGCCGAAGTGTAGGCGCCAGAAAAAGAAATCTGGCCGCCATCCTTTCGAGTGGGGGAAAGCTTCGAAATGCTTGCGGAAATTCAAGATTCGCAGAATCACCTTTCTGCTGAAGAAGCCACTGGCGCGATTTCGCTGATTGACCTGGCGGAAATCCTCGATCAACACAAACAGTGGGTGGAAACGGGCGGAGAATCCGGAGTCAAAGCGGATCTTTGCGGCGTAAATCTTTCCCGCTCTGATCTCACGGGAGTCAATCTAGAAGGTGCTTTTATCCAGCGCGCCAATTTGACCGGCGCTGATTTGTCGATGGCAAATTTACGCGGAGCCAGCCTCGTGCAAGCCGATCTGCGCGAAGCCAACTTACTAGGCACTGAGCTTCGCGGCGCGAATTTGATGGGCGCGAATCTCTACGGCGCGGAAGGCGTGTGGGTTGGGCGGCTTGGCGGAACGAATCTTTTCGACGCGATTCTGCCGGAAACAATTGCGGCCTTCGACAGTACGAAAGCAATCTCCGACGCGTCCAAAGTCGCGCGGTGGTTTTATTTCTTGATCCTGGGTGCGAGTCTTGTTTGCATTGCGCTGATCGGATTGACGACCGATGTGCGGTTGATCGTGGACGCATCAGCAATTCCCGTGGCGAAGTTCCCCAAAATTATTTCGATGACGAGTTTTTATTTGGGCGCCCCCCTCGTGCTTTTCATTTTATATTTGCGATTTCATTTTCTGCTGCTGCGTTTGTGGGGAAGCATGTCCGGGCTGCCCGCGGTTTTCAAGGATGGGCAAACGCTGGAAAAAGACGGGCCGTGGTATTTGATGGGGCTGGTGAGGCGGCATTTTCGCTGGATGCGTGAGGGGCGCTCGCCCTTTTGGGTGCTGGAGACAGTAGTGGCGACGGCGCTGGCTTATTGGGTTGTGCCCGCGACGCTGTTCTTGTTTTGGCTGCGCTATCTGGTGCGGCAGGATTTTCGCGGGACGCTGCTGCACGCATTTCTCTTGACGCTTGCCGTGGCGGCAGCGACGTGCGTTCCGACGATCGTCGCGCGCGTGCTGCAACCGGGAGATTTGTTGCGGCAGAAATCAAAGAACCTTTTGCGGCTGAGCTTCGCGACGGCGCGAATTGCGTTGCTGACCGGCTGTGCCTTGCTGATTTTCTCGCTGGGAGTGAACCGCGGATTGCCTTCCGACCGTAACGTTTCGCCACAGCATTCGCCGACGAGTTTGCTGAGGTGGGCCTCGGAAGCGATGCAGTCCATCGGGTACAGGCCTTATGCGGAACTCACGGAAGCGACGCTATCTGGGCCGCCGCCGCACGGGAACTGGAGTGAAGAAGCGCTCGCGGCGGTGCCGGGAGCGAAGTTGAACGAAATGAACTTGCGATTTGCGAGAGCCTACAAGGCGTATCTCGTGAACGCGAAACTGTGGCGCGCAAACCTCGAGGGTGCTTATCTTTCCGAAGCGGACATGCGCGGAGCCAATCTGCGCGAAGCGGTTTTGCGCGACGCGATTCTCGACCGCGTGCAGGCTTCAAAGACGGTGATGGTCTCCGCGGACGCGAGCCGCGTGAATTTCACGGGAGCGGATTTGCGCGGCGCTGATATGTCTTTCGCGACGCTCGAGAACGCGCTGATGTCCAATGCAAAGCTGGGAGGCGCGTCGCTCTATGCTGTGAATCTTCGCAACGGTCAATTGTTGCGCGCCGATCTATCCCGCGCGGACATGCGCGACACGAAAATGGAGCATGCCGTCCTCTCGTTCGCCAATTTGGAGCAGACGGATCTCTCCTCCGCAAAATTGGTTGAGGCAAACCTGACGGGAGCGCAATTCAAGGGAACGATCTTGATGGATGCGGACCTGCGAAACGCCGACTTGCGGGGAGCGTTTTTCAACGGAGCGATTTTTCGCGGCACGGAAATCACCGGCGCAAATGTCGCCGGCGCCGACCTTCGCGGAGCCCTTGGATTGACCGCGGACCAAGTCTGCTCGACCCATGGATGGCAGGGCGCACAGCTCGATGCCGACGTACTCGCACAAACACGCAGCCTCTGCGCCGCAGGGCGTTGATTCTCCTTAGTAGCTACTTTCCGACAACCCAAGAACTCAGGCAGGAGACTCGCTGTTGGAGTGGGCAGCGAAATCGATCAGTTCCGGGCCAGAGCAAAAATGACCAGCCGGGACACTACTCTGGTTTCGATTGATTACGTAGCGCGGCGAGAATCCACTTCTGCAAAACGACCCGGCAGTGGGGCTTAAGTTCGCGAAACTCCAGGCCCATACCCTGGGCTGGTTTGACGTAGATCACCGTGCCTTTGGCCTCGAAGTACTCATTTTCGTAGAAAATTTTCACAAAGACAGGCGATAGTTCGGCGAATGGAGCGGGAGTCTCGAGGTAACAGCCGTGCAGGCTGATTTCCGTGGCGCGAACGGAGACACTTGCGCTGGGCGTCCCTTCTGGAGCGATCTCGGCGGCAGCGTTGACGACGAATCTGAACCCGCGGCGGTCTGGATGCATGGCTTCTAGACTAGACCATTGGGATTGGGATTGTCCTTCGCTTGATGAATCGTCCGTTGCGAATTACATAACAGGAGATTCTTTTTTATGCGCAGAAGCTGGTTCCCGCCAGGGGTGGCCCAGTGCCGAAATTTTTCATTGATTTCGCGCTTGGACTGGGCTGCATAGGCTGGGTGGCATAGGCGTAACGCTGCTCGGCAACTGGCCGACATTCCCTTCATCAGCTTTGTTTACTGCGCCCGCCCGTTGCGCCCCGCGGCAGGCCTCCTGCCCGCTTTTCCGCCAAATCTGAGCCTGTCCCGAACCGTTGCGACGGGCTAGTCGCGTGAAGCCTAAGCAGTGGATTCGATCGCGCCGTCAGGTCACCGTTGGCCGCCGTAATCCATTTTTTCAGTATCGACGTTACCCGCTGTTTGAGGTTGTGGAAGGCCGGATTCCTGCGGCGAGATTCTCCCACAATAACCGTTAGGTGGGCCTGCAAGTAATCCGCTTCGGTACAAATCCTTAATTGCGTTCTCACTGGGTGCTCCTACAGCGCAAAACCTGCCCTGCGGCCTAGAATAGCTTTTCGCGAATAACAATCCTTCGTTGAAAGAACGCCGGCCTCAGGGCCGCGGTTCTGCGACCGGCTGGGTCGCGGCTGCCGGCGCCGCGGCGTGCAGCCCTCCTCCGAACCCCTGCCTTAGGAGTTTGAAAATTATGCGCCGATTTTCGAGAATCGCTTTCAGCCAGGCGAAGCGGCCCATTTGCGGGAAATAAATTCCCCGGAAGCAGAGGCGTGCGATAAGGATGTTGATGCGATAACCCAGCGGCTTGTGGTTCAGCGAATCCACCGCCTCTTCGATTGCCTTCGGACTGTAGGAACTGGCCCACCCAATGCGTACCTCATCGTGAGCTTCGTCGATGCTCATCTTCAGCGGGGTATGGGCCATGGCAAAGGGAATGAACTCTTGCCAGTGCTTCGGACGAGTGAGCCGCCCCGCGGCTTCCAGCCTCTTGTACAGAGGCGTGGCAGGAAGCGGGGTCATCAAGCCAAAGATCGGCAACCCCGGTGGCCAAGTACGAATTTCCTTCAGAGTTCGCTCCGCCACGCCAGGCGTGTCGTTGTCCATGCCAAAGATAAAAGAGGTGATCGCAAAAACGTTGCGGCGGGCGAGCCGATCGAGCACCACGGCATATTCACCGGGCTTGTTGAAGCCTTTCTTTACGTCAGCAAGGTTGGCCGGATCGATGGATTCCATTCCGATGAAGATCCACTTGCCTCCCGCGGCGGCGATCAGATCAACAAGCTCCTCATCGCGCAGCAGATTGGCGCTGATCTGGGCGACCCAATGCACTTGCGCGTTTGCCGCGATAATGTCTCGCAGCAATGACTTTGTGCGCTTTACGTTGATGGCAAAATTGTCGTCAATGAAAAATACGGCAATCTGGCCACCCTCCTCCCGCGCGCGCGCTTTCAGCAGCAAGAGTTCGTTCACCACGCTTTCATTGGTACGAAAGCGGATGGAGTCGCCAAAAAATCCCGTCACGGTGCAAAACTCGCATCCGTAAGGACAACCGCGCCCGGACTCCACCGGAATAATTCGAAAGGTTCCCCAACCAGCGCCCACGCGCTTGAGCAGCGGATGCAAGATGCCCGGGAGCACATTGAACTGGTCCAGCTTGATTTTGTCCCAGGGAATTTTCGGATAAGGCTGCAGAGATGGTTTGCGCTCCTGGCCAAAGTCGTCCACTGGTGCGTAGACATCCTTGAGCGTGCCGCGCACGGCATCTTCCACGATTCTGGGCCATGTCTCGTCAGCTTCGCCAAGAGCGACCGCGTCGGCATGGCGCGGGCCGCCGTCACGCCCGAGAGCCTCATCGGCCATTTCCGTGACGTGAGGGCCGCCCATTACGACTTTTACTCCCACGGCCCGCACTGCATCCGCCATGCGATAGGCCTTGGCGATCATCCTGGTCATCGCACCGATACCAACCAGTCCGATATTATGTTCACGCACATAGCGCGCGATACTTGCTTCATCCATGGGCTGCGCGTTGCCGTCAATCAGGACTATTTCGTGGCCAGGTGGAGTAAGTGCTTGCAGCAGAAACATCCAAAGGTGCGGCATGAAGTTGCGGGTCACGCCATTATCTGGGTTGTACAGTAAAATTTTCATTAAAGCGGAATTTCCCTCTCGGAAACACGGGCACCGCGACTTTACACCTCATAGCCTCGCTTTACAATGTTCCAGCTCAGCTTGGTGATGCGGCGAACACTTGCTTCACACCTGTAGAGCGCGAAGGTACGGGACGCTGGCTTTCATGAAGTCGAGATTCATTTCCACGAAATAGTTTTTTACGCCGCCGGTTTTTGCGGCGGTGAAGATGTTTTTCCAGTCGAGAGTATCTTGTCCTACCGGCATGATTTTTTTTGTGGTGGCGGACCAGCCTTGGACGTGCATGGAGATGAATCGGCCGGGATATTTGTTGAAGTATTCGGCCGCGTCGAAGCCGTCGCTGATTGTTGAGACTTGAAACTGGAATTTGACGAACTTGGAATCTAGAAGGCCGATCAGGATGTCGTAGGTACGTTTTCCGTCCACAGTGGAGGTTTCGAAGCCTTCATTGTGAAGACCTTGCTGGATGCCGGCCGCGGCAGCCCTTTCGCCCATTTTGTTGTATTCGTCAGCAGCGCGTTTTACGTCGTCCATCGTGGGATTCTTGGGGCCCCCGAGGCTGGCGACGAGCATTTGCTTGAGGCCGAGATCTTGCGCCCAGGCAATTCTGCCCGCCTGATCTTTTCGAAGCTCTTCCATACCGAAGTGCGAGCTGATGCAAGTGACGCCCCAATCGTTCAACATCTTGCGGAGCTCGGAGCCTTTGTATTTCGCGAGGCCGCCGAAGCCGGAGTCGTCGTAGCCGACGGGCGAGCAGAGTTCGATGGTTTGAAATCCGGCGGTGGCGAGTTGCTTGATCGTGCCGGGGAAGTCTTTGGCGATGCCTTCTCTTACTGGCCAGGTCTGGCAGCCGATGGGCAGGCCGAGAGGATTGGCGCGGAGATCGAATGCGGCGGCAGAGAGGAGACTGGCCGCGGCGGCTTGCGTCGCGGTATTTTTTATGAAGGCTCTTCTCGAAAGTTCTGACATGAATGTCTCCTTGTTCGTATCTTGAATTACTACTTTTCTTCGCCGAAAAGTTTGATGTCTTCGGGGCCTTCTTGCAGAGGGCCAATGTTGCGGCCCTGCACTAACTCGCGAATTTGGGCGACGATATCGGGATTGGCTAGCGTGGTGATGTCGCCGGTGTCCATGTGATTGGAGATGGCGGCGAGGACGCGGCGCATGATTTTTCCAGAGCGGGTTTTGGGCATGTCCGGGACGATGTGGATGCGCTTGGGACGTGCGATTTTGCCGATGATCGTTTCAATCGTGGAAATTACTTTGTCCTGGATAGCTTTGTCCGGAGGAACGCCGGGCTTTAAGGAGATATAGACTTCCGGCACACGGCCTTTGATTTCGTCAACGACGGGAACGACAGCGGCTTCCGCGATTTCTGAAATGCTCAGGCAGGCCGATTCGACTTCCTTGGTGCCGAGGCGGTGGCCGGCGACGTTGATGACGTCATCCACGCGGCCGAGGATGCGGTAGTAGCCGTCTGCGGGAAGAACAGCACCGTCGGCGGCGTAGTATGGCCAATCGCGCCAGTCTTTGCTCTTGGGATTTTTGCAATATTTCTTGTAGTACTGATCGACGAAGCGTTCCGAGCTGCCCCATATAGTCTGCATGATACCGGGCCACGGATTGCGAATGCATATATTTCCGGCTTTGCCGGTGCCGGGTTTGATTTCTTCGCCGTTTTCGTCCCAGATGACGGGATAAATGCCGAGGACGGGCGGGCCTGCGCTGCCGGGCTTCATGGGATCGAGCGCGGGCTTCGTGCTGCAGAGGAAGCCACCGGTTTCGGTTTGCCACCAGGTGTCGACGATTACGGCTTCGCGTTTGCCAACCGTTTCGTAATACCAGCGCCAGACTTCGGGCTCGATGGGCTCGCCGACGGTGGTCATGTGTTTGAAGTGATAGTTGTATTTTTTCGGTTCGTCGCCGCCGGCTTTGCGGAGCATCCGAATGGCAGTCGGAGAAGTGTGGAAAATGTTGACGTCGAGACGCTCGGCGATGCGCCACGGACGCGCGGCATCGGGATACTGCGGGACGCCTTCGTAGAGAACGCTGGTAGCGGCGAGGGCGAGCGGGCCGTAAACGATGTAGGAGTGGCCGGTGATCCAGCCGATGTCGGCCATGCACCAGTAGACGTCTTCGGGATGAATGTCCTGGTAATACTTTGAAGTGCCAGCGGCGTAGGCGAGATAACCGCCGGTGCGATGCTGACATCCCTTGGGTTTGCCGGTGGTGCCGCTGGTGTACATGAGGAAGAGCGGAGCTTCGGCGTCCTGGGAAACGGGCTCAACGATTTGGCCGCGGTAGTCCTTGAGAACGTCTTCGACGAAGAAGTCGCGCTCCATGATCATGGGGGATTCGGAGCGGAAGTGGCCGTGGTAGCGCTTCCAGATGAGAACCTTGTCTATGTCCTGGCCTTCCTTTTTCGCGGTTTCGACAGCGATGTCGGCGCTGGGCTTGTGGTCAACCCATTTGCCGTTGCGGTGATAGCCGTCGGCGTAGATGAGGACGCGGCTGCCGGAATCGGCGGCGCGGAGGCCGCACGCTTCTCCGCTGAAACCGCCGAAAACGACGGAGTGAACGACGCCCAGGCGAGCACAGGCGAGCATGGTGATGGGCAGCTCGGGGATCATGGGCATGTGAATGGTGACGCGGTCGCCGGTTTTGAGTCCGGCGAAATCGCGGAGCATGGCGGCGACTTCATTCACACGTTTGTAGAGTTCCTGATAGGTGATGACAGTGGCGGATTCGTTTTCGGGTTCGGGGACGAAGATTAGGGCGGCTTTGTTTTTGTGTTTGGCGAGATGGCGGTCTACGCAGTTGTAGCAGACGTTGAGTTTTCCGCCGACGAACCACTTCCAGAAGGGAGGATTGGAAGTGTCGAGAGTTTTGCGCCAGGGCTTGTACCAATCGAGGAGTTGGGCGTAGTGGTCGAAGCATTGGGGGAAGTTTTTTTCGCTAAACTTTTTTACAAATGCTGGATCGGCGAGATTGGCCTGGGCGATGAATTTTTTCGAAGGCCGATAATATTCTTCTTCTTTCCAATGAACGGCAATCTGCGCTTCGGTGACCTTCCTGGACGACGCGGATGCGGATGAGTTGCGCGCGCGCTTGCTGGCTGGTTTTTTGCGGGCTTTGGCCACGGCGGTAGCTCCCAGGGATGTTTCCTTTAGGCTAGTCAAGATACAACGAAATGAGGGTGGCGTGAAACTGGCTGATTCGAGAGGAGAGGCGGAATTGCGAAGCTTTTACAAGTGGAGCGGCGAGTGGGAATCGTGATAAAAACCAGGCTTGACCATTCAGCAAGCGATTTTCCTATTTGCAGCCGGTGCGCTGGGCGGAGCGATCAATGCCGTCGCGGGTGGCGGAAGTTTTGTGGCGTTTCCTGCGCTGCTCTTCACGGGAGTGCCACCCGTCGCTGCGAACGCGACGAACACGCTGGCGCTTTGGGTCGGCGTGACGGCAAGCGGCGGGGCTTACAGAAATCGGTTGAGTATTTCGCGGCGAGTGATGATTCCGCTGATCGCGACGAGCGTGATTGGCGGGCTTGCGGGTGCTTTGCTGTTGATCAGAACGCCTGCGCAAACTTTTTTGAAGGTCTTGCCGTGGCTCTTGCTAGGCGCGACACTCTTGTTCGCGTTCGGCAAACACTTGACGGGGCGCATTTCGGCGAGTATCTCGCACGATGCGAGTAATGCGGCGTTGGCGGGCGCAGCGATTTTCGAACTGGTGGTCGCGGTATATGGAGGGTATTTCGGGGGAGGGATCGGCATCATGAATCTGGCGATGCTGGCGGCGCTGGGCATGACGGACATTCACGCGATGAACGCGCTGAAGGTGGTGCTGGGCGGAGTGATCAACGGAGTGGCGACAGTCACGTTTGTCATTTCGGGAACGATTGTGTGGCCGCAAGCGATCGTGATGATCTTGGGAGCAATTCTGGGAGGGTACTTCGCGGCGCACTGGGCGCAGAAACTCCCGCAAATGTGGATCAAGAGCTTTGTGATATTGGTGGGGGCGGGAATGACAGTGTATTTTTTTGTGCGGGCCTATCGTTGAGGATGTTCGAGACGGAGATGTGAATGAGGAGTGAGCGATGAAGACGAATTATTTGGCGGTGTTCGTTTCGGCTTTGGCGTATTGGATCCTCGGGGCATTGTGGTACGGGCTTTTGTTTAACAAGCCGTGGATGGCGCTTGAACAGATGACCGCGGAAAAAGCGGGGACCATGAATCCGGTGCTGCCTTACGTCATCACGTTTGTGTTGAATTTGCTTATCGCGTTTGTGCTGGCGCAGATTTGCAGTTGGAGAAGCGCGAACACGGCGGCGCGCGGGGCGGCGCTGGGGATACTTTTGTGGATTGGATTTGTTGGGCCGGTGACATTCACGACGTACATGTATGAGATGCGGCCGATGGAATTGTTTGCGATCAATGAGTTTTATCCGCTGGTGGGGTTGTGTTTGATGGGGGCTATCTTGGGGGCGTGGAGGAAGAAGACGGCGTAGATTTGGCGGCGGCGAAATTGGGAATTGTCGGGACGCTTCAACCCTCAGAGGGGCACGGCATGCCGTGCCCCTACAATGGCTTGCCGCGGATGGAAGCGTCGAGAACTTGGATCGTATGAACGACGGGAGTCTTGCGGCCAAGGCGGGCTAGCGAGGATTGGAGTTGGAGCAGGCAGCCGGGGTTGCCGGTGGCTACGGCGTCGGCGTTAAGAGGGGATATGAGTTGGGCTTTGCGATCGCCGAGGGCGTTGGCGGCGTCGGGCTGGACGAGATTGTAGATGCCTGCGGAGCCGCAGCAGATGGCGCTTTCAGGGATTTCAGCGAGCTCGAGGCCGGGAATCGTGCGAGAGCAATTGGCGGGGTTGAAAGCGGACGCCTTGCGCGTGCTGCAGGTGACAAGAGTCGTGGAACGCGACGCGCATGGGCAGGGGATTTCTTGTGGCGCGCGGCGGCAGTTCGGTTAGAACTTCGGTGATGTCCTTGCATTTTGCGGCGAAGGCTTTGGCGCGATCGGCGTAGTTGGGATCGTCGCGAAGCAGATGGCCGTATTCCTTCACATTTGAGCCGCAGCCCGCGGCGTTGGTGACGATCGGTGTCCACATTTGCGCGTTCGAATGCTTCGATGGTTTTTCTGGCGAGCGCCAGGGCTCCGTCTTCTTCTCCGGCATGAACCATTAGCGCGCCGCAGCAAGGTTGCTCTTTCGGCGCGATGACTTCGCAGCCCTCGGCGGCCAGGACGCGAGCGGTGGCTGCGTTTACCTGGGGGAAGAATTCACGCTGGACACAGCCGAGCAATAGGCCGACGCGGCGGCGTTGCGTCCCTTGTGCCGGCGTGATTTCCGGGACGCGTTCGTTTTTCGCGAGCTTCGGCATTAGTGCTTCCAGGGATTGAAGGCGCTTGGGAAAAAGCTTCAGGAGACCAATGGCGCGAACGAGCGATTGCAGACCCGATTTTTGGTAGGCGAGCAGCGGCCAGCGAAGGAGGCGGAGACGATCCGGGCCGCGTAAAGACGGCGAAGAGAAAACGGCGATGGAGTTTTTCGCCGAGGGAGCGCGGATGATGGCGTTCGATCTGGGCGCGAGTGGCTTCGATTAGTTTTCCGTAGTCTACGCCGGAAGGGCAGGCGGTCATGCAGGCCATGCAGCCGAGGCAGGAGTCAAAATGACTGACCCACTGCGGGTTCATGGTTGCAGCGCCTTCGCTAGCGAGTTTCATGAGGTAGATGCGGCCGCGCGGGGAATCCATTTCTTCGTTCCAGAGAACGTAGGTGGGGCAGACGGGGAGACAGAAGCCGCAGTGGACGCATTTGTCGATGATTTCCGTGGATGGCGGGTGGTGCGCGTCGAACGCGCTTGGCGGAGGAGCTGTGACCGGAGAATCGGACATCAGATGCCTCCCACGAAACGGCCGGGATTGAGCGTGTTTTTTGGATCGAGCTGATTTTTTACGGCGCGCATGAGGGGTAAGGCGTCGCCGGGTGTGCCCCATGCGTCTATGCGTTGCACATCGGCGGGATGATGGAACACGGAGAGCGAACCGCCGTCGTGTTCGAGCTCGAAGCGAAGATCGGAAAGGGCAGCGTGGAGATTTTCGGGTGCGGCTTCTAGGCGGAGCCAGCCGATACCTGTGGCTTGCATCGTCAACTTCCATTGCGTTTTGCGGGAGATTGTTATGCGTTGCACCGTTTCGATTGTGTGCGCGATTGAGGCGGGGAGCGTGGTGATCTTTGCTACGGCGGCCGATGCGGAATTTGCGGAGTTCCAGAGTTCTTGCGATGCGGCCCAGACGGTGGATGGAGCGTCGGTTGCTGGAGAGGGACGGGCGAGCTCTCGCAACTGGGCTTCTTGGGCGGCGATGCCTGCTTCGGTGCCCTCGAAGAGAATGTCGACGACGGGCTCGGCATCTCGGGCGATGCGCGCTTGGAGAGCGGTGTGAGCGAGTTTGGAATCTTGGACGGCGAGGATGACGCGTTGCATTTCTTCGAGAGTGCAGCCGGAGATGGAAAGGGTCTTAGAGTTTCGCGGGAGGGGATGGAGGCGGAAAACGGCGCGGGTGATGACCGCGAGAGTGCCGAGGGCGCCGGTGACGAGCTTGGGGAGATCGTAGCCGGCGACATTTTTGACGACTTTGCCGCCGCTGGAGGCGAGAGTGCCATCGGGGAGGGCGAGCGTGACGCCGATGATCAAGTCGCGGAGTGCGCCGAAACGGAGGCGCAGCGAGCCGCTGTCGTTTGTTGAGAGCACGCCGCCAATGGTGGCTTGCTCGGGCCAGAGAGGATCGAGGGCGAGGCGTTGGCCGTGCTGAGCTAGCGCAGATTGCAGCTTCTGGATGGTGCAGCCGGCTTCGACGCTTACGGTGAGGTCGGCCCAGGGATGCTCGATGATTTTGTCGAGGCAGGCGGTGGAAAGAATGACGTCGGCGCGAGAGGGAGGATTGCCCCAGGATAGCTTGGTGCCGCCGCCGCGAGGAATCACGGCGAGGCTTGCGTCATTGGCGAGACGAAGCACAGCGGCAAGTTGTTGTTCGTTGGCGGGTTCGAGGACAAAGCGCGGTTGAACGCCGGAAACTGCGTCAGTCGCAGTAGCCGCGCGGATGGAATCGGGGGCCAGAATTGAACGGAATTCGTGTTCGATGTCGAGCGGAGTGGTCGGCATTTGAGAGACTCAGTACATTACAACGGTAAGTCGCCGTCAAGATGCGCTCCGAAAATGAGAATAGCGAAGCACGGCGAAGGCAAGCGAATGCCCATCTGGGTCGTGGCCCGGTCAGCGCGTTGATCGCGCATGTCACAGAGACCAGAAGAGCGTGGTATGGTGACGTCACGCTCACACGCCTTCCAAGCTTAGGTCACAATTACCGCTCGGGATGGATAAACAAAATGAGGTCTCATGATGCCCGCAGATAAACAATCGATCACACGACGCGACCTGATCCTCGGCGCCGCAACAGGAATGATCTCGCTGGCCATGCGCGCAGACATCATGGGCGCGCAACCGCCGGCAAAGCCGCCAAACATTATTTTTATTCTGGCTGACGATCTCGGCTATGCCGACGTGTCTTGCTACGGACGCCCTGATCTGAACACGCCCAATATTGACCGAATCGCCGCGCGCGGATTGCGCTTTCTGCAGGCATACGCCAACTCGGCGGTGTGCTCGGCCACGCGCACGGCGCTGATCACTGGCCGCTATCAGTATCGCCTGCGGCTCGGTCTGGAGGAGCCATTGGCAGGCAACGCCGATGTTGGACTGCCTCCGGAACACCCCACGCTACCCTCGCTGTTAAAGAAAGCCGGTTACAGCTCGACATTAGTCGGGAAGTGGCATTTGGGTGTTTTGCCAAAGTTTGGTCCTCTGAAGAGCGGCTACGAACATTTCTACGGATTTCGCGGCGGCGCGGTGGACTATTTTTCGCACGCCACCGGAGGCGCCAAGGAAGATCTCTGGGACGATGATGTTTTGATCCATCAAGTGGGCTACCTGACTGATTTGCTTGGCGGTCATGCGGTCAACGTGGTGAACCAGTATGCAAAATCCGGACAGCCCTTCATGGTAAGCCTTCACTTCAGCGCGCCTCATTGGCCTTGGGAAGCTCCCAGCGACGAGGCGGAGTCGGAACGCTTGCGGCAACCGGGTAGCGGCGGTCTCATGGACTTCGACGGTGGATCACAAAAGACGTATCAGAAAATGATCGAAGAAATGGACCGGCAAATTGGCCGTGTGCTTCAGGCGTTGGACGCGAATGGTTTGACGGAGAACACGATTATCATTTTCACGAGCGACAATGGCGGGGAGCGCTTTGCCGATACCTGGCCGTTCACGGGCAAGAAGACGGAATTGCTGGAAGGTGGCTTGCGCATTCCGACGTTGATCTCCTGGCCCGCTCGAATCCAGCAGGGGCGGACAACCGAGCAAGTCGCCATTAGCATGGATTGGATGCCGACGCTGCTCGCCGCTGCGGGCGCTGCGCCTGATCCGTCCTACCCTACCGATGGCATGAATCTCCTGCCGCAGCTAACACAGAATGGCGCGCCGGTCTCTCGCAAGCTGTTCTGGCGCTACAAGGCGAACGCGCAGCGAGCGGTCCGCGATGGTGACTACAAATTCCTCAAGATTCTCGACAATACGTTTCTCTTCAACGTTGGGGAAGACCCGCTCGAGCGCGCCAACCTGAAGGAGCGCCAGAAGGACGTGTATCAGCGGCTAGTCCGGGAGTGGGATCAGTGGAACGCTTCCATGTTGCCGGAGATCAAAGAGAGTTTCACGCACAGCTTCGATGGCGAGGAACTTGCCGACCATTTCGGCGCGAAGAAACCGGAGTGACGGCGGTCTCACCGCGGTCCAAACGGATCTTTAGTTCGATTACCACACAGTTGGCGAGCGCGGGTATTGCGCTTGCGCCAGTAGAACGTTTCCCGAGGCAGCTCGCTTGTTCATTTCTTGGGCGGTTCTGGCCGGCTCGCGTTTTCGGCATGTCCCAAGTGTGCACACTCTTTTTGCTGCTCTGGCGTGATCGGGGTGGGCGTTTCTCCGGCTGGGACGGAGTTGCAGCGCATGGTGTCCTCGAATCCGGGCGCTGAGAAGACGAAAGTCAGGCTAATCGGTTCGGTGCCAATGTTCTTCAAACTTACCCACGTGTTGGACGGAATAAATACAAGTCCACCGGCATGGAGATCGCGCTCCTGATCACCGAGCCAAACGTGAGCTTTTCCGCTGTGGAGCAGCACTATTTCGTCTTGGATCAAATGCCTGTGCTTCGGTAAGGTCGCTCCTGGGGCAACCTCCTCGGTACCCGCGACGAGATGCTGAGAGCCGTTGTTTTTCGGGCTGACCTTGAGCATGAATTGGGAGGATGCGGTAGCACTGTTGTCAACGTGAATGCGGCGAGTCCGCAACTCGCCTTCATTCCTTTCCAAAAGAAGCGGCTTGGCGTCAGGCTCTGAACTTGGAGTCGTGGGCGATTGATTCACTTGAGAGAACGCACTGAGCCCAACCGCCATTAGAGCGGCTGCTGTAAACACCGTGCAGATTGCTTTTGAGTTCACACCGTCACCTCTGAGAGTAGTCTACTCTTTTGCAGGCGGGTAACTCTTGGTTAGTCGAGTAGTCGGAAACTGCCCAATCCCCCGGATCTGACTTTAGTGGGTTTCGTCAGTGGGTAGAGCTGGAGGGGTACCCCCCCCTATTTTTGTAAGTGTTGATTCTAAAGAAGTTAAGAAAATTCTAAGTCGTTTAGAATCAACACTTACGGGCACTTTTATAAGTGTTGAGTCTAGAGGACTTGCGCGGGACAAGACCCAGTAGAACGGGGTTTTTTTGCATGTGTTGCACACACGGGACTTAGGCGAATTGGTGACTCTAGAACGCAAAAACGCCAATCAGGAGATTGGCGTTCCCGGGTAAAGGCGCAACGTTATCCAAAACGTATAATGAACGGGGAGTAATCGATTGTCAAGGAGAAAAAAGAAAGCGAGAAATTTAAACTGGCCATAGAAGACCCAAGTGCCAGATGCGTAGGAAAGTTACGCGCGGGGGCGATGGCATTGAATTCGATCAGCAACTGGCGGGGTGGAGTAGGGGCGGAAAAGAGGGAAAAAAAACAGAACCAAGACCCAGCCTCAAAAAAGCGAGGCTGGAGCACCCGCAACCGTTTTCTCTCCTGAGAAAAAAGCGATGATGACGTTCGTGTCGAGAAGGACTCTACCAGGCCTTCGGGTCGATCTTTTCGCAGCCGTCTCGGATGGCGCGCGACATGGCATCGAGATCGACAGGATCGCTACAACCGGCGAAGCGCATGAGGTTCCGGCCTGGCGTTCCGGCGGGTTCGGTCAGGCGGCGCGCGAAATCCAGGACCCTGCGCTGGTGAGGAGCGTCCAGGCGGTCCACTTGCTCGATAATTTCGTCTTTGACGGACTTTGTGACAATGAAATCAATGTAGGTAAGGGCATCTTCAACGTCAAGCGCGCACAGGCGACACGGTGACCGTGGTATTGGAAGAGCGGGCAGATAAGCGCTCGTGAGACGAAGACCCAGCCTCAGAAACGAGGCTGGGGCATCCGCGCACGCGACGCCGAGCGTGATATTCTAGGATTAGCTATTGTATCGCTGGAGACCGATATGGCGACACTCGATCGCATCACTCAGGACCCCGCCGTCATGGGCGGAAAGCCGTGTATACGCGGCATGCGTGTCACGGTCGGAATGATTGTGGGCCAGATCGGAGTAGGCCATACGATCGAGGAAGTTCTGGCGGACTATCCCTACCTTGAGCGCGAAGACATCCTGCAGGCGCTGCGCTACGCGGCCTGGCGAGCAGAAGAGCGGGAAGTCACTCTGCCCAGTGCATGAAATTCTTGGTGGACATGAACCTGTCTCCGCGCTGGGTGGCTGCGTTAGCCAGCGCCGGATGGCACGCCGAGCACTGGTCGGAGCTCGGCAAGGCCGATGCGAGTGATCAGGTGATCCTGAGCTATGCGGCGGCCACTGGCTATGTCGTGATTACGCATGACCTGGATTTCGGCACAATCCTCGCCATCACTCACGGAAAAAAGCCCAGCGTCGTACAAATCCGCAGCATGGATGTCAGTCCAGATGTAGTTGCTGCCCAAACCATCGCAGCGCTGCGTCTCGCAGAAGCCGAGTTAGAGGCGGGCGCCCTCCTAACGATCGAAGCAGACCGCACGAGACTACGCATATTGCCCCTCCGCGTTCACGAATAGGCTATAGGGTCGGTCGCGCGCCACTTCCCGCTCTTCAATCCAGCAGCGACAGCGCAAGCGAAGGTGTGACTAGCGCGCGATCACGAGACTAGTAGCGGTCGGCGAGCGCCGGCGAGATTCTAGCGGGTGGGGAGTGTATTCGCCGGGTTTTTCGCCGCAGAGGCGCGGGGTGGGAAAAACTTTTGTGGGATTGGAGAGTTGCGAGGGGATCGAAGGCGCAGCGGACGCGGTGCATGGTGGCCAAGTCGGGTTCGGCGAACATTTTGGACATCATTAATTTTTTGTCTTCGCCGACGCCGTGTTCGCCGGTGATGGAGCCGCCGGCGGCGATGCAGATTTCGAGGATGAGATTGGAGAGGGCTTCGGCGGCGTGCTCCTGGCCGGGGATGCGGCGATCGTAGAGGACCATGGGATGGAGATTGCCGTCGCCGGCGTGAAAGACGTTGGCGACGCGGAGGCCTTTTTCCTTGCTCAACTGGTCGATTTGGCTCATGACGCGGGGCAAGGCGGTGCGGGGAATAACGCCGTCCTGGACGATGTAGTTGGGAGAGATGCGGGCCATGGCGGCGAAGGCGGCCTTGCGGCCTTTCCAGACCAGGGCGCGCTCGGCTTCGGATTGGGCGACGCGGATTTCCGAGGCGGAGTGGGCGCGGCAGATTTTGTTGACATCGGACATGAGGGATTCGACTTCGGCGACGGGGCCGTCGAGCTCGACGAGGAGGAGCGCGCCGCACATCGGGTAGTTGGCGTGGACGGCGGCTTCGGAGGCCTGGATGGCGAGGCGGTCCATCATTTCGATGGCGGCGGGGAGCATGCCGGCGGCGATCATGCTGCTGACGGCTGCGCCGGCTTCGTTGGTGGAGGGAAAGGCGGCGAGGAGGGTTTGGACACATTCGGGGCGCTTGACGATGCGGAGAATCATTTTTGTGGCGATGCCGAGCGTGCCTTCGGAGCCGACGAAGACGCCGAGAAGATCGTAGCCGGGGGTGTCGAGCGTTTTGCCGCCGAGGTGGACGAGGGAGCCGTCGGGGAGGACGACTTCGAGGCCGAGGACGTGGGTGGTGGTGAAGCCGTATTTCAGGCAATGCGCGCCGCCGGAGTTTTCGGCGACGTTGCCGCCGATGCTGCAGATGGATTGCGAGGAGGGGTCGGGGGCGTAGAAATAGCCTTGCGGCGAGGACGCGGGCGGTGACGTCGAGATTGATGACGCCGGGCTCGACGACGACGCGGGCGTTGGGGAGATCGACTGCGAGGATGCGGTTCATGCGCGCGAGGCTGATGACGATGCCGTTCTCGACGGGGAGCGCGCCGCCGCTTAGGCCGGTGCCGGAGCCGCGGGCTACGAAGGGAATTTTTTCGCGGTGGCAGAGGCGGAGGATGGCTTGGACTTCGGCGGTGGAAGAGGGGAGAAGGACGGCTTGGGGCATGGTGCGGAAATTGGTTAGGGCGTCGGAGTCGTAGGTGTGGAGTTCTTCGGGGGACGTGATGAGGGCGCGGGGGCCGGTGATGGCGCGGAGTTCGGTGAGAAGGGAGGCGTTCATGGGATTTATAGGAAAAGGATACTACCGCAATCCTCGCATCGGCAGGATATGCGGGACCCCCTCCCCTCTTTTTTCGTAAGTGTTCATTCTAAAGAGTTTTAAGTCCTGTGTTTTGGAAGTGTTCATTGTAAAGGGGTTGCGGGCGGATTTTGCGTAAGTGCGGATTCTAGGGGACTTAGGGGAAAAACAGTTGAAGGTCGAAGGCTTAAGGTTGAACGGGGAAAGGTTCGGAGAGCTAAACGCAGAGACGCCCCGACCGGGTCGGGGTAAATGCCGCGCACAGAGTTCGGAAACCGAGGCGGATTTAGAGATAGGGGCGGGGAGAGCGGAACGGGCGGGATTGGCGGCGACCATAAAAAATCATAGCACGATAGTTACCGATTGTCAATAGCTTTCTCGATTACTGAGTTGGCATTCGAATGGGAGTGGCGGAAGTTGAAGGATTTGAAGGGGTTGGACGGGGGCTAACTAAATTGATACGGCTGTGGAAATCTTTGGAAGAATTCAAAAGCTTGAAAACGTCCGGTCCCCGTCCTTCCCGTCCTTCGCCCCTGCCATGGCCTCGGCAGACCGTCTGGGCCACCGGCCCGTCAGGCATGGACAAGTTGGCTAACGCGCTTGACGTGAATCTGCTTCTCGCGCTTACGAGTTTGCGCGATATCGTAAGAAGCTTGCATGCGCATAAGCGTGTCCATCTTCACCCCAAACGCCTTTTCGATGCGGAGGGCCATATCTCCCGAAAGATCGGCCTTGGCATTCAGCAAGCTGGATAGGGCCGGCCGGGAAACGTTAAGGGCGTCCGCCGCGGCGGTCACCGAGAGGCCAGCAGGCGCGATGATCTCCGTACGGATAAAATCGCCGGGATGCGGCGGACTCTTCATGGGCATGGTGTCTACTCCTCGCTTCTAGTGATAATCTTCGAAATTCAAATCGCAGATTTCCCGCTCTGCGGCGTCGATGCGGAATGTTAAGCGCCGGTTGCGAGTAACGCTGAGGCTCCACGTTCCTTTGCGGTCTCCCGTCAGCGTGTGTACTTTCCAAGAGGGCAGGGCGCGCAGTTCCTCCGGGTCTTGCATGTCGTCGAGAAACGCCAACATTTTGCGGAGCTTGTCCACGGTGTCGGGCGGCACGCCTTTAGCGTTGTCTTCCGCGTAGAGCCGTCTGAAGCCCTTATGGACGATGCTCCGTATTTTCACGTCAAGCCGACTGTAGCCTGTAACCTAACACTTGTCAAGTTCGCGGGGCGCCACCCGGAAATAGTTTTCTGGATTACTGAAGTGGCATTCGAACGGGAGTGGCGGAAGTTGAAGGATTTGAAGGGGTTGGGCGGGGGCTAACTTGTTTGATATGGCTGTGGAAACGTGTGGAAAAGTCAAAAACGAGAAAACGTTCCGTCTGGCCCGTCGCCGTCCCCACGACAGGACAGGACCGGAGTGGCCCACCCTTTGCAAAAACCGCAAAGGGTAGGCCACCCCCGGAAAAAATAGAATCAAAATCGTCTCGGCGTGTTAAGGTCGCCCACCCGCCGCCTGTCCCGGTCGCCCAGATAACAATAAGTTCCGATTATGGTCTCTCAAATCAGAGTCTTCACAATCGCGTCGATCTCTGCCATAACTTGCTCGACGGACGTGCGGATGTACGCTCGTTGTCTGGCCGATGTCCCGGAAATGCGGGAAGCCTTACTGCTTTGTATGCTTCCCTCGCGGCTTTCTTCGCCAGGCGAACTAGCTCGCTGTGCTTCTCTTTATTGTATTCGGGGAACGGAACATCGAGAACCTTCTTGTGAATGTCACGCTCTCCCATCAATCCCAACGATTGAAATGGCTTGATAACCTCGTTGACCGCTTCGGAATTCAGAATTGCAGCAAGATAGTGCGCCTCGTCCTCGCTCCCAAACGAAGCCCAATAGGTCTTGTGGTCAATCAACAGACGCAAATCAAGTTGCTTTCGATCAACGTAGGCCGCGGATAGGTTTGTCCCCGAAGTCGAATAAAGAAGCAAATGCCGATCATTCAGGTTTTGCTCGGTGAGTTCCTTCTGATAGTCGAGTCGTTGATAGACGGTTTGCTTTTCGGCTTTCTTCTCTCGCTTCTCGGTCCAAATCTCTTCGACCTTCCGCATCCACTTCCCGAACTCACGAAAGCCTTTATCGTGCAGCCCTTCGCTCGTCACTATCGACAACTCGCCATCTCGATCCTCAACCGGAGCAACGATTGTGGGCGGGTCAAGCAATGTGAACGGGAGAAGATGCTTCGAAAGTGCAGACGAGTAAATGAAACGTCCTTCCACCCTTCCACTCACAACGACGTCATCGTAGGGAGGCTTCGCATCTTCGGCTTGTTCCGGATCAGTTTCTGCCCAATAGATGCTCCCGAAGTCGGGCTTGCCAACCAAATCCTTCACCCGAGCGAAATAGAAGCTCCTAGGCAAGATCGTAGCGCCTTGACGGAATTTGTTGTTGTACGGTCCTGCTAGGCCAGCAACCGTTTTGCCCGGCGCGGTCGAAAGGGCATCCCTCGTTCCGAGATAGATTACCCGCGCGTTCTTCGGAGTTCGCTCCAGGACCTTTTCTGCCACTGCCCACGGAATATCCCGCGCTGGCAGCTTGCCTTCCCATTCGATTGCCGGAACCTTGTCCGATACATCTCCCCGCGACTTGCTTTGCTCAATGAAGAGGACGCAGGCCGGAACGTTGAATAGCGGAGAAACGTCGTACAAGTCCCAATAGGATGAAATGCGGAAATACGCATTGTATTTCCGCGTTCGCAGTTTTGTGTGCTGATCTGCGGAAAGAATGCTCCTCGGCATCACAAAGGCGAGCTTTGTCCCTTCTCTTCCGAACCAAGTCATCGAATGGACCAGAAACACCGTCGCAAGTTCCATGTGCGTGAAGAGTTTCTGGCTCTCCGGCGCGATTCCATAGTCGGTGATCGCCCTCTTCTTCACTTCGGCCTGATAGCTAGGGTCTGAGATGTAGTGGTAGGTCAGCCAAGGTGGATTGCCTACGATCACGTCGAATTGTGCTTTCAGCATTCCGGGCTTGTAACTGTTCTTTACGATAAATCCCCAAATCGAATTCTCTTTCTTGCGAATCAGATTCGCCAACTCGTTTGTGAACTCCCACATCGACTTGATAATGTCTGAACGGTCTGGATGGATTTTCAGCAGGTCGGTCTCTTGATCTAGGAACTTTGCCAGTCTGACTTGGGTTTCGTTGTTGTACTTCGCATGGTCGGCTGCAACTCTCGTGCAGGCTCCGATAAGAACATCGAAGAGATCGGGCGAAGTAACCAGACTCTCTGGGATGAGAACTCTCTTGTCTCCAAACTTAATTTCGTAGGATGCGCTTCGTTCGAGAGCGTGCTGTTTGACTTCAGTGGGCAGGAACAACGAATCCGCTAGGTAGACCGGCACGGTGAATGGCCTCTTTGCTTCCTTAACCAGTTCACCCAATGCGAGAACATAGGTCGCACGCGAGATGGTCGCAGCCAACGGTTGAATATCAATGCCCACGACGTGCTCCAATATCGCTTCTAACTGGTCCTTTGGCTTGGCCTTCAGATTGGCTTTCTTGAAATGGTCTATCGTTGCACGAAGAAAACTCCCCGAGCCGCATGACGGGTCGAGCACCGACACATAGCCTTTCTTGGCAGCATTTCAGCGACTACGCGGTCACAGAGCCAATCGGGAGTGTAGTACTCGCCCAATTCGTGACGGTCCTTGGGGTCCACAAGGTCTTGGTAGATTCCCTTGAAAACGTCCTCGCTCAAGTGCTCCAAGTCGTAAGACTGTAGTTGAGCGATGATGCGCTCCCACACTGGAGCTAGCTCCTTGTCCGCTTCCGGGTGTCGAGCCCACTGGAAGAAGTCGTCCTCAACCAAGTTGGCGAGCTTACGCGCCTCGAAGTATCGTCCCGACAAAACGTCTCGCGCGACCTCTTGGAGCGGCTCGTTCGTTTTGCCTTTAGACAGCGAGGCCCAAATCAAAAGTCTCGCAACGGAAGCCAGATAGGTGTGCTTGAGGAACAACCCTTCGAGATCGTTTTCTTTGGCGCTCAAACTGCCGGTAGTCACGGCGAGATATTGTTGCCATGTTTTGAATGCGAGCTTTGGCTCCGACTCCTGCTTGAGGCCACTCCAAACGGATTGCACACCTGCAAGCAGACGCGAAACGCCTGACTGTTCACGCCGAAGTCCAAGCGGAAGTGTTCCGACGTGGCTTCTATCCTCTGTTGGCGGAAGAGGAGAATGTTGAGCCACATCCAGAAGAAATCCAGATTCTTCTCGGACAGAGTGAACTCTTGAACAGGCTCCAATTCGATGTCTTCGGGACGCAGCTTCTCGCGTTCTCGTTTGGCGAACGGACGATAGGTTTTCCACGTCAACCCATCGGATGCAATTGGAATCAGATGGCGACGATTCTTGCCTTCTTTGGTCCAGACTCCAGCCGTATATTCCCGCAACTGGCGCTCTGCTTCTTTTCCTGTAACTTTAATCGATCCCTCAAATTCAATGATCGAGTTGCCGTAGTAAGTGCCGATGCGGCGGCGCTTTTCTCCAGCATTCGTGTCAACACGAATTAGCGTCCAGTGCCTTGTGCAAATTCGGTGCTGACTTTGGTGCCGCTGAATATCTCTCCAAGCAGCGCGGCAAAGCGATGAGTTTTTGAAGACTCGTTATCGAGCGACTTGATGTCGCGGAGGAATTGAGAGAGAGCGGTCTGGGTCTTCTCAGGTATTCGAGCCATAGGACCAGATGAAGCCTATCAAACTCTAATCCACTGTCAAATCAATAACGGGCGTGTGGCAGGCTTTTCACCATAAACGACAAAACAGACCCTCAAGTTCTCGATGTAAAGGGGCAGACGGGACGTGATCGGCGCGTTCTTTAAACGGGCTATTTTTCGAGGAGTTTTAGCCATTTGGTGACTATGGCGCGGAGGGATTTTGTTTTGGCGCGTACGTCTTCGGGGCTGTAGAACATGGCTAGTCTGCGGCCGTCGGCGTAGTCGCCTTCGAGGAGGCCGGAGGTGTCTTTGACTTTGGCTCCGCTGGGGAAGACGAGGCGGATGCAGTCTTTTTTGTAGAGATTGAACACGACGAGATAGCGGAGGTATTTCTTGGGGTCGGATACGAGGGAGGGGCCAAGCCCCTCCCTTACAACCGAAGATGGAGGAGGAGAGAGGAGAGGTCCCTCGACTACGCTCGGGATGACAATTTGAGAAGAGTGGATGGAAGAGGAGAGAGGAGAGAGGGAGAGAGGAGAGCGAGAGCGAGACAGGAGCAGAGAGAGAGAGGTCCCTCGACTATGCTCGGGATGACCATTTGAGAAAAGTGGTCGATCGATTTTTTTATGACCGGGAGCGGGACTCGGGGCATCGTATGTGTGATGTCATGAGCACGGAATCGAAAAGGAGCTATCCATGGACGCGATACAAGTGGAACAGAAGAGCTATGAGATGCCCCCGCGCGAGGGGATCAGCATCGCGCATTTTCTCACCGTCGCCGACGTTGAGCGATCGGCTCGCTACTACGAAAAGGTCTTCGGCGCTCGCATTCTGACCATGGGTGACGGCAACGCGCCTCCGTACCTTCAGCTTGCGAATATCTGGATGATTCTGAACGTGGGGGGCGGGCCGACCCCGGATAAGCCGACGGTAACGCTGAGCGTCCCCGACCCGAATCACATTAACAGCTTTATGAATTTCCGCGTTGCGGATATCCACGCGTGCTACGAATTGTGGAAGAGTCGAGGAGCCGAGTTCCTCACGCCGCCGATACCGAAGTACGGCGAGATTCGCTGCTACATCCGCGACCCTGACGGTTACATTATCGAGGTTGGACAGAGCACCGACTTGAAGTACGGCTGAGGCTCGGCCGACGAGAGCGGAAAGATCCCTCGACTACGCTCGGGATGACAGGGGGGGCCTCGGGATGACAATTTGAGAAAGTGTTAGTGGATGAAGGATAAGCCGTTGGGGATGAATTGGGGGAAGACGTAGGCGTAGAGCATGACGATGACGCCGACGATGGCGGCGAGGGCGACGGAGTGCCAGAAGACGAAGCGGAAGATGGAGCCTTCCTGGCCGACCTGGTTGGTGGCGGCGGTGGCGATGCAGATGGATTGGGCGTCGATCATTTTGCCCATGACGCCGCCGGCGCTGTTGGTGGCGGCCATGAGGATGGGGCTGAGGTTGAGCTGCTGGGCGGTGATTTTCTGCAGGCCGCCGAAGAGAACGTTGGAAGAGGTGTCGCTGCCGGTGAGGGCGACGCCGAGCCAGCCGATGAAGGCGCCGAAGAAGGGAAAGAACCAGCCGGTGCGCGTGAAGGCGAGGCCGAGGACGGCGTCCATGCCGGAGTAGCGCGTGACGTAGCCGAGGCCGAGCATGCAGGTCATGGCGACGATGGCGAAACGCAAGCGGAAGAGAGTGTGGCCGAAGATCTGGATCATTTTGCCGGGCTTGAGGCCGAGGATGAGACCGCCGACGAGGGCGGCGAGGAAGCAGGCTGTGCCGGTGGCGGTGAGCCAGTTGAAATCGAAGCGCGCGGCTTCGGCGGTGGGCTTTGCGACGACGGGAGCGGTGCGGAAGACCTTGTTGTGGAGTGCGGGCCAGTCCCAGCCTGCGGGGCCGGGGCGATTTTTGCCGTCGGGCATGACAACGGTGAAGGCGGGCGTCGTTGCTTTGTTCATGGCGAGCTTGATGCTGGGGAGGCCCCAGGCTAGGACGAAGAGCGAGAGGATGGCGAAGGGGAGCCAGGCTTTGGCGATTTGGCTGGCGGTGTAGCGCTTGGCAACTTCGTTGCGCGCCACTTTTGCGGCGTCTTCTTCGCGTTCGCCTTCGAAGCGCCAGATGCGTTTGGGCTTCCAGACGCGGAGGAAGAGCATGGTGGCGATGAGAGAAACGACACCGGCGGCGATGTCCACCAGATTGCTGTCCATGTAGTTTGACCAAAAAAATTGTGTGCCTGCGAAAGAGATACCGACGACGAGGATGGCGGGGAAAATTTCCCACGTTTCTGACCAACTGACCATGGCGCGAACCAGCCAGAAGGGGACAATCACGGCAGTGATGGGAAGGATGCGGCCAATCATGGCGCTGAGATCGCTTTCGGAGAGAGCGGTGACGGAGGCGAGGGCGTGGACGGGAGTACCGATGGCGCCGAACGCGACGGGAGCGGTATTGGCGATAAGGTTGAGCGCGGCGGCGTGGAAGGGTTTGAAGCCGAGGCCGATCATAAAAGCGCCAGCGATGGCTACTGGCGCGCCAAATCCGGCGCAGCCTTCGATGAACGCGCCGAAGCAAAAGGCGACGAGGAGAAGTTGGAGGCGGCGGTCGGGAGTGATGGCGGCGACGGACTGCTTCATGATTTCGAACTGGCCGGTTTCGACGGAGATGTCGTACAGGAAGACGGCGGCGATGACGATCCAGACGATTTTGAGAAGACCGTAGGCGGAGCCGTAGAGGAAGCTGCTGACGGCCATTTGGGCGGGCATGTGGAAGACGAGGGTGGCGCAGAGAATCGCGGTTGCGGCGCCGGCGATGGCGCAGAGGTGCGCGCGAACTCTGAAGCCGGCGAGCAGGCCGAGAAGAACGACGACGGGGAGCGCGGCGACGAGTGTGGAGAGCCACCAGTGGCCGAGGGGATCGTAAATTTGGTTCCAAGTCACAGACAGTCCTCCAGATCGAAGCAGCTTTCGATTTCGATTGTCATGAACGCCGCCAGATATCCTGCGGGCGGCAAATGGAGCTGATTCCTGATTGCCGCCCAGATTAGAAAGCAAACTTTTCGGCTGTTCAGTTACGCTGTTGGCACTCGATTGTCAAGAGATAGGCCGGGATGCGGGCGAGATGAATGTGAACAAATGATTACAAAGATTTGGCAGATATTTTGGGAGCGGGGAAATTGCGCGGTGGTGGAGGTTCGTGGACCAGGACTCGACCGGCATCTATACTCAATGCGTGAGTTCAGATAAAGAGCTGCTGGGGGCGCTGCGGCAATACTGGGGATACGACGCGTTCCGTCCTTTGCAAGAAAACATTGTGAAGAGCTTGTTGGGTGGGCGGGATACTTGCGTGGTGATGCCGACGGGCGGCGGGAAATCGCTTTGCTACCAATTGCCGGCGGCGCTGTTGCCCGAGAAGACGGTGATTGTGGTGTCGCCGCTGATTGCGCTGATGCAGGACCAGGTGGCGCAGCTCACGCAGATGGGAATTCCGTCGGCGTTGCTGAACAGCACGCTGGCGGGGGATGTGCAGTCGTGGGTGTCGCACAAGGCGATCGAAGGGGCGTACCGGCTTTTGTATCTTTCGCCGGAACGGCTGGCGCGAGAGGACACGATTGGGTGGCTGCGGCGCGTGCCGGTGTCATTTTTTGCGATTGATGAGGCGCATTGCATTTCGGAGTGGGGGCACGAGTTCCGGCCGGAATACCGGCAGTTGAGCCGATTGCGGGAACATTTTTCCGAGCAGCCGATTGCGGCGTTTACGGCGAGCGCAACGAAGCGGGTGCGGCACGACATTATTGAGCAATTGAAGCTGCGCGAGCCGGACAAATATATTGCGAGCTTTCACCGGCCGAATTTGCGGTACATCGTGAAAGAGTGCGTAGGTAAGACGCAGTCGGAACTTTTGATCCGAGCGATGCGGAAGTATTCGGAGAGCAACGTGATCGTGTATGCGCCGACGATTGCGCGAGTGGAAGAGACAGTGGATTTTTTGGCGGAGCGCGGGATCGCGGCGATTGGGTATCACGGGAAGATGGATGGCGACACGCGGCGAATCAATCAGGAGCGCTGGATGTCCGACGAAGTGCGCGTGTTGGTCGGGACGGTTGCTTTTGGATTGGGGATCAACAAGGCGGCGGTGCGCGCGGTGATTCATCTTTCTCTGCCGAAATCGATCGAGCAGTATTACCAGGAAGCAGGGCGGGCGGGACGAGACGGCGATCCGGCGGACTGCATTTTGCTTTGGCAGAAGCGCGATGTGGGATTGCTGACGTATTTTGTCCAGCAGCTAAGCGACGAGGCGGAGAAGGCCCGCGCTTGGCAGCGCTATCGCGAGATTCGAAACTTCGTGGAAGTGGAGAAATGCCGGCATCATCAGATTTGTTCGCACTTCGGCGAGATTCGGAAGTGGAATTCTTGCGGAGCCTGCGATGTGTGCGTTGGGGAGCCGGAATGGTTGTCAGCGAGGCGCCGGAGAAAAAAGCAAAGAAACCCAAGGCGGCTGCGGCGGCTCAGCCGGAGCGACTGGGGCGGGCGGTTTTCAGGCAAGGCAAGCGACGCGAGAGACGACACGGATTCTTTAAGGCGGATTCGCGAGGGAAGAGCGCTGCTGCGGGATTGATCCCACACTGCGCGAATATCTTCGCGAGTGGCGGCGGACGACGGCAAGAGAACGTGGGGTGGCAGCATTTATCGTGATGCACGACACTTCGCTCGACGAACTCTGCCGAATGAAGCCGCGATCGCTCGCAGAGCTTACGGAATGTTTCGGGCTTCGGCGAACGCAAGACCGAGATGTATGGTCGAAAGGATCTTGGACACGCTTGCACGAGTTTCGGAAGCGGAGCGCGAGCTGCGCCGGTCACCGCAGGAGGAAAAGCCGAAGCCTACGGAAGAGACAATACGATTACTGGCGGAAGGGCGCAACTTTGAAGAGATTGCGAAGACGCGTGGGCGTCTGCTTTCGAGCGTTGTCAGCCTGGTCGTCGGGATGATGGAAAAAAGAGAATTGGAGTTCCAGCCGAGCTGGGTTGACGCAGAGAAGCAAGCGCAAATCGAAGAGGCGTGCAAGCGGCTGGGATTAGAACGGCTCAAGCCCTTGAAGGACGCGCTGCCGCCGGAAATAAGTTATGAGGAGATCAGACTGGTTACGGCGCACTTACGGTTGGAGCAAGAAACGCAATCCGAAGAGCCGAGCAACGCAGGAGGCAAGGCCTAAACGGATCGTCCCCGAGTTTTGGCGAGGCTACTCAGCAGTGTAGGTGACTTCGATGCGGTGAATGAGGAAGCAGGACAGGACGAGGACCGCGATAGCGAGACAGAGTAAGCCGAAGACGGCAATGAACGGAGAGACGGGTTCGGCGACGATCGTGAAAATGGCCAGTGGGGCCATCCACGGGCAAGTTCACGGGGCAGAGATGTTTTAAATAAAACGTGACGCTCGAACCGCTGGGCCCAGGCGGGGAAGACTGGAGCGATTGCTTCCCAGCCCATCAGCATAGCTCCGGGGATGACCGGATTTTTGAAGAGCAGGCTGAGCGCGAGAAACACGGCACCATAGCCGATGCACGCGAGAGCGGTCACAAGGAGATAGGAGCCCAACTGGCCGAGACCGGGGCCATCAAAAACGTACGATCTGCCTGCGGAACCAAAGCGAGCATAGGTGAGATAGAAGCAAGCGAGAATGGACGTTTCGAAAAGCAGCAATGGAAATGATGGCGCCGGCAAGAAACTTTCCAACCACCAGAACTTCTTTTCTGACGGGAACGAGAAATTGATAGTGGAGAGTGCGCTCGACCATTTCGCCGCGGAACAGCCACGTAAAAATCCCCATGCAGGCGAAAAAGATTCCGAGGCGGAAATAATAGAGCTGGAGAGTTCCCGCGAGGACCAAAGTGTCGCTTTCGAGCTGGGACTGATCCGAGGACGATTTGTCGAGTATGTTGTGGATGATGAAAATAATTACTGGGATCAAGGCGAGCAGATAAACCCAAATTCTGCGGCGAGTGAACAGGTTTCGGCGAACTTCATTGCGCACGAGAACGGAGATCTGGCTGGCAAAAAGACGCCACGGCTGCTCTTTCAACGTGCTTTGGACGCGAGCTACTGATTCCTGAAGGCTCATGCCGGTCCGCCATCCGATCCGATGAGATATTGATAGATGGAATTCACGTCGTCGTCGGCAGGAGCGACAGCGTCCACTTCGACGAGGCCGCCGGAGACGACTTTGTTGAGCAGAAGATAGAACTGCTCGGCGTCGCGCGTGCGAATGAGGACGCTCTGGCCGTCGGCGAGAATCTTAGCTTCGACGACGTGGTCCAGTTCGAATGCAGCGGAGGCGAGCTTCGCGGCGTTCGAACAGCGAACGAGGATTTGCATGGGATGATCGCGGACTTCGCGGCGGACTTCCTTGATTTGGCCCTCGGCGACAACATAGCCACTGCTCATAAGCACAACGCGATCGGAGATGCGGTCGACTTCCTCCAAAATGTGGCTGGAGATGATGACGTGCATGCCTTGCTTGGCGATGGCTTCGAAGAGCGCGATGGACTCGGCGCGGGCCATAGGATCAAGGCCGTTAAGCGGCTCGTCAAGAACTAAGACGGATGGATGATGAGCGATCGCCTGAGCCAGGCGAATGCGCTGGCGCATTCCTTTGCTGTAGCCAGCAACTTTGCGTTTGGCGACTTGAGCCATTCCGGCGCGCTCGAGGGCCTCGTTGGTGAGCTTGGCGGCCTGGTCGTGTCCAAAACCATGAAGCCGCAACGGCCAATAGATGAAGTCATAGCCATTCGTGCCAGGAGGGAAAGAGTCGAACTGGGTACAGTAGCCGACCTGGCGGAAGAATTCGATGGGTTGCTGGGGCGTGAGGCCGAGGACATAAATCGCGCCTTGAGAAGGCTTGATCAGGCCTGTCAGCAAGTTCATTAAGGTGGTTTTGCCCGAGCCGTTGGGACCAACGAGGCTGGTGATCCCCGGATCGAGCGAGAAGCTGACTTTGTTTACGCCGAGAACTTCTCCGTAAAACTTGGAGACATTTTCGAAAACGATTTGGCGGGCGTCTGGCGTCATCCTCGCACCGTCTCACGAGCGCGCAAGCGCGTATTGAGGATGACAAGCGAAAGCAAGCAGACAAAAATCAGGGCGCCCCATGCCGCGAGGACCGGAATTTCGTTCCAGTCCACTCTGCCTAGCAGCCCAGCTCTTTCGCGAAATCCGCGCGCCACGATAAGGCGAAACATATATGAGAAATTCAGAAGGCGGCCCCAATAGGTGCCCATGATGGCATTGAACATTTCGCCGAGGCCTGCGGGGATAAAAAATGAGATGAAGATCACGCCGGTGGCGACAATGCGCAGCTTTACCCAAGCTGAAACGGCGAGAGAGATGAGAGAAAGCATCAGGACCCAGATCGCGGAGCAAAGGACGATGGGAACAATCATCCACAGGTGCGACCAGATCCAGCCGTCCTTCGCGAGGCCCGATTGCAGGCTGAAGAGGAGCAAGCAGGGAACCCAAGTGACGGCGGAAAGCAGAATTCCCAACACGGCGAGCTTGCCAAGAACATAATCGGCTCTGCTAAACGGGCGGCTCAGAAAAAGCGGAAGGGCGCCATTGGTTAGATCTCCGGCGACCAGGACAGGGCCAACCCAGCAATTCAAGAGAAACGCTGCCTGGGTCTGTACCATCATGATGATGATGAAGTAAGAGTTTTCCACCGCGAAAAAATCCGCTGAGCGCAATTGCATCAACAATTGCAGGGTTTTGTTGTTGGCAATGAAGATGTAGCCCGCAAAAAACAGACAGGGAACGATGCAAAGAATCAGGAGAACAACGAAAAAGCGGGATTTGAAGAGGTCGGCGAAGGCAAAGCGCGTCAGGACGAAAAAACGCGACCATTGGGGGGTCAGCGAACCGGTGTAGGAATTGTATCGGCGTTTATAGACGGCCATCCGGCGCTCCCGTCTGCTCCATGGCGTTGAGGAAGATGTCTTCGAGCGAGTCGCGGCGGTGATTCATGCGGCGAATCTGCACGCCTCTATCTGCGGCGACTTTGAACACTTCCCTGATTTCGACGCTGTCCGGCATGACCACCTTGATGCGGCCGCTGCTGAAAATCGCGCATTCGCAGCCGAGGCCTTCCAGCGCCGAGGTAAACGTTACTTCAGCGCCGACTGTTTCCAGTTCAAGGAACTTGCGATTGGCGCGACGCTCCTCGACGAGGTTGCAAATGGACGCGATTTTGCCATTCCGAAGAATAAGCACTTCGTCACAGGTTTCTTCCACGTCGCGTAAAAGATGCGAGGAAAGAAGCAAGCAGATATCGCTGGCCTCGCGGATTTCGCGAATGAGTTCGATCAAGCGTTTGCGTGCCGGCGGGTCCATGCCGTTGGTCGGTTCGTCCAGGATGAGAACTTTGGGGCCATGGGCAATCGCCTGGGCGAGTTTCGCCAGTTGCTTCATGCCGAGAGAGTAGGTTCCCACCGGGCGATAACGCGCTTCGCCTAAGCCGACGTAGACGAAAGCTTCGTGTGCTCGCTCCATGGCTTGTTCGGAGGGAAGGCCGGAAATCTCCGCCATGTAGCGAACGAAGCGGACACCGGACATTTTTGAAATGAAGGCGTCGTTCTCGGGCATGTAGCCGACGAGAGAGCGCAGCGCTTTGCCGCTAGTGTTGGAGTCGAGTCCGAGGACTCGGACGCTGCCTTTTACGGGGCGGTGGAAACCCAAGAGTGTATTAATGAGAGTGGATTTGCCGGCGCCGTTGGGACCGAGCAGCCCAATGGCGCGGCTCTTCAGAACACCAGTGAGGCCATGAAGAATCGTTCGACCACCGAGCTGCACTTCAAGCCCGTCGAGCTCAATCGTTGGATTGGTCATCTACAAATCACTACGGATTTGGAGTGCGAGAAGTTCCATGTCCATGTTCAGACATACCGAGCAGATGAAACAATGTCAGAACACTTGGATTCAAGTCAAAGAGTTTCCCGCTGCTCGCGACCACGATGCGGTCACTCTCTCCGTAGGCACAGAATACGCTGGGTTTGGAGTCAGCGGCCAATTCTTGAAGTACCGCCAACTGCCCAGAATTAAGCTGAGATGCGAGCGGCTTGAGAATCGGGCTGAGATTTTGATAAAGCATGGCTGAGAAGTTCGCCTGGTTGTCGCTCGGCAAGAGAGAGTGAAACGAAGTGGAGCGAGCCAGCGATGTGCCGTTTGAGTGAGTAGTGAGGGCGGCGAGAAGCAGCGCTCGAGAAGGCGCGACGATCATGTAGCCGTCCGCGAAGGTGTAGTCGTACTCTGTCGAAATCCCAGGGGATTGCAATTGGATGGTGTAGAACGTTCTTCCTTCGACCTGAGTCTGATTGAGTGTGAGGCCCGGCCGATTTGATTTTTCGGCTTCGCGGTTGAGCGCCTGCACGAGCTTTTCGATGGCTAGCTGCAGGGATCCCGAGCTGTTGACCTCGATAATGGCTTTCCAGGAAGGCGTGGGAAGAACCGGACCATCGAGCGCGATGGTCATTTCTCCGCCGAGGGCGTTGGCCAAGTCATTGCGAATGTCCAGACCGAGCTCCGCATTTGCCTTGGCGAGACTTGTGGCGAAATCTGGTTCTCCGGCGCCGAGAGTGCTGGTGAAATCGTCCAGCATGAGCGCGGGTTGTTTCGCGACGAAAGAGACCGCTGCGCCTGCGTTGGAAGAAACATAGTCCAACGAACCCATGGGAGAGGGAGCGGCCAGCCAAGAGGCGATGCCATGCCTCTGGCCATTAAATTCCAGAGTGATTCGGTTGTCTCCTTGACGGGAGACCTCGCCGCGCGTGGCGATCAAATACTTGATGTCGTTGAAGCCGCTATTGCGAAGGGCGGCCGCATCGCGCTGTTGGGTGTGGGTAGAGTTCAGCAGCTGGCCGAGATTTGCGGCGACGAGAGTTTCCGTGCCCTGGCTGTAAACGTTGGCGATGCGGTGGCCAAAATCTGTCGCGGCGAATGGCGTGGCGCCGGCGTCGAGCTGCGCGTTCATCAGTTGAACAGAGGCAGCGTCGCCACCGACGACCAACATTTTCGGCTTAACTAGCATGATCATTCCGCGCTGGCCACCTGCAAGCGAGGAGAGCGATTGCTCGTCCAGTACGTGGACATCGGAGGCGCCGTGCGCGCTTGCCAAAGTGTCGGCAAGATGGTTCTGCAGAAAATCTTTCAGGCCGGGCTGACGAACTTCGGCGAGGAGAACGGGGCCGCCTTCTTCGGAGGCTGAGCCTTGCCGGAAGGTGATGACGACTTCGTCGCCAAGGTACTGGCTCATAGTCTGGATTTTCTCGATCAACTCTTGGGGAGTCGGGTGCTGATTCGAGTTGCCGCTCTTGTTCCACCAGTCTTGCAGAACTTTGCTTTGCGAGAGTTGCTGCTGAAAGATTTGATTGGCTTGCTGCAACGCGTCGCCAAGATTGGGGATGCCGATATAGAGGACCGTATCCGCTGGCAGCAGAGGAAGAATTTTGCTTTCATACCTCGGACCTGGGGTCTGAATTTCCTCCAACTTGGCACGAAGTTTTGAGAATTCCGCGAGCAGCGCAAGCTGGTGGTCCAGATCGCTGCTCCAGGCGATTTCTTCCTGGACAGGTACCACACCGATGCTTTGCGTGGTCGCCAGCATATCTCCGGAGTGCAGAATGGATTCCGCGCCAGAGTGCTTGACGTGGACTTCGCCTTCGATTACAGCCACGCGCGAGCCTTTGGTGCCCGAGTTCACGGAGAAGACGGTGCCAGTGACGGCTACGGTGCAGTCGGGAGCGCTTACATAGAGATGGCCGGTGCGACGGTGCGCGGCTTGCACGATGATGCTGCCCTGATCGAGATGAATGGTGGTGTTGCGGATGTTTGCGCTGACGGCGAACTCGGCGCGCTGATTCATTTCCACTTGAGAGCCGTCGAAGAGGCGAACTTTGGCGTGGGAATTCGCGGCAGTGCGAATGAATTCACCTTGGCTGACTTCGTCACCCAGCTTCAAGGCGCGCTCACCAGATGGGCCGATGCGAAACGCTTGGCCTTCGATGGAGTCAATGCGCGCGCGAGTTCCGGAAGGGCCAGCTTCGTACCTGTTGTAACCAGTCCAGCCGATTGCAATGAACAATGCTGCTGCGGCTGCCGCAAGAGAAAGTTTCGCAAAGCTCCACTGGAAACCGCGCGAGGCTGGCTCCATGCGCCAGTTGACGTTCGTGGCGCCTTCCGCGCGACGGCCATGCGCATAGGAACGGCACGAGACGCATTCGCGAAGGTGGTCTGCAACGATCAGGGCGCGAGCGGGAGGCAGCTCTTTCTGATGAAAAGCCGGGAGGAGAGAGCGAATATCGGCGCAGCCACGAATAGGCTGCAGGCCGCTGGCTGCGGCTTCTTCGCCCAAGGCGGCTTGCAACTTCTGCCAGACGCGTTCGGTGGAGGCAGAGAGAGTCCTAGAGTCAGGCTGTTCGCCGCGGAGTTCGGAGATCGCCTGGTCAAGGCGAGCGTCTTGCTTGGATCGGAAAAATTTCATGATGCACCTTTCATAAAGCTACGGAGGCCCTTTTTCAGTCGCGCGCGAGTTCGATGGAGAGTCACTGCAACTACTGCCTGGGAGGTGTTCATTACCTGGGCGATTTCAGGGTTGTCCATGCCTTCGATGTAACGGAGAGCGAACATTTCGGCGGCGCGTGGAGTCAGTTGAGCGAGTTCGCGGCGAAGCCAATTTTTGATTTCCAAGGAGGAATGCGCGCGTTCGGGGGAGAGGCTGGGATTGGACGGGAACTCGTCGGCGGCTTCGACCGGGACGGTTTCCCGATGGCCTCTAGACCGAATAAGGTCCAGGGCCGCGTTGACGGCGGACCTGTGTAAGTAGCTCTGAAGATTGGAGATGCGGGCGTGGTCGATGGTCCCCCGGGCCAGCCGGAGGAAGACGGATTGCGCGACGTCTTCCGCGTCCGCCATGCTGCCCGTTACGCGGTAGGCGGCCTTGAGGACGCATGCTTGATGCGCCCGAAAGACCCCCTCAAGCTCTGCGGCTGCTTGCGTCACCATGATGTTTTCTATCGCGGCCGCCAAGTAACCCTCCTCGGCTCTTCTACAACATAAGACGCGATAGCTAGGAACTTCTTAACACATAATATGGGAAACCGTGCAATTTGCCGGGTGGCAGAAAGTGTGTTGATCACTCTTTCAAACGAGCAGCGACTTCCTAAGCAAAGCCATCGAGGAAGATTCGAAAACGTCTCGAGCGCGAATGATGGCGCAACTTTCGCAGGGCCTTGGCTTCGATTTGGCGGATTCGCTCTCGAGTAACGTCGAAGGACTGGCCCACTTGCTCGAGGGTATGCTCATTGCCATCGTCCAAGCCAAAGCGCATCTTGATGATTCTTTCTTCGCGTGGCGTGAGGGTCTTCAGAACGGAGGCCAAATGTTCTTTCAGGTTGAGATGGATAGCGGCATCCGATGGTGAGACGACGCCTTTGTCCTCGACAAAGTCACCGAGGTGGGACTCTTCGTCCTCGCCGATGGGAGTTTCGAAGGACATGGGTAGCTGCGCAATTTTTTTTGTTTTGCAGACCGCGTCGATGGAAAGATCCATGCGCTTCGCGATTTCCTCGGACGTAGGCTCGCGCCCGAGCTCTTGGACCAGTTGCCGGCTGGTGCGGGCCTGCTTGTTGATCGTTTCGATCATGTGCACGGGAACGCGGATCGTGCGCGCCTGATCAGCGATGGCTCGAGTGATGCCTTGACGGATCCACCAAGTCGCGTAGGTGGAGAATTTGTAGCCGCGGCGCCATTCGAATTTGTCAGCCCCCTTCATGAGGCCGATGTTGCCCTCTTGGATCAAATCGAGGAACTGCAGGCCGCGGTTAGTGTATTTTTTGGCGATGGAGACGACGAGGCGAAGGTTGGCTTCGGTTAGCTCCGTTTTTGCTTGTTCGGTTTCCGCTTCGCCGCGCTGGATGAGAGCAAGGTCACGCTTCAGAGCGTTCAAGCCAACGAGACTCGATTCCTCAATGTCCTTTCGTTCCGAGCGGCGCGAACGCAACTCATCGCGTGCCGCGTTTTGTGCATCAGAGCGAGCGGCGCTTACGCGGCGTTCCAGCCTGCCAATTTCACGTTCGAGCGTATGCAGCCGCTCGACGGTGAGGCGCAGAACATCGATCAGATGCCGCTTTTCGACGTCGCTGAAATCAATGGAGCGGACCAGAAGCGAGATTTCAATCCGCGTACGGGCCAGACGGCGCCGAGCACGCAGATGCGCCTGCTTATCGGATCGCGCCGTGTTCTGTAACTTAAGCGCCTGCTTTCGTCCGAGCTGGCTAAGCTTCTCGATCTGGTTGATGGTTCGCAGGGTGAGGCGAAGCTTTTCTTCGGTTTTTTCCTCGGTTAGTTCTTCCTCCGGGATGTGGACCACTTTCTTGATGGAAAGAGAACCGTTGCGGAGTTCCGTGCCCATCGCGATCAATTGTTTGAGCACGATGGGTGAACGCGAAACGATCTTCAGCACTCGCAACTGGCCGCGTTCCATGCGCTTGGCGAGGACGACTTCGCTCTCACGCGTCAAAAGTGGAACGACACCCATTTCACGCAAGTACGTGCTGACAGGATCGGTACTCTTGTCCGCGGGGTGAATCGGCCGGTCAGTTTCGGGCTCTTCTTCATGAACCGCTTCGATTCGAGGGCCGAGTTCGATGCGTTCCGTGATTTCAAGCGCCGTGTGCGCGGCTCTTGCTGCTGAAATATCTTCAAAGATGTCCGTGCCATCGCGTTCGAAGGTAGAAAAGAGATTGTCGATCTCTTCCGTAGAGTGTTCTTCGGCGGAGAGGACTTCGTTGACTTCTTCGTTGAGCACATAGCCGCGGTTCTTGCCGAGTGAGATGAGATTGCCGACGAGATCTTGCTTTTCCTGAATGAGCAGAGCCAAGCGTTTTCTCCCTTAACGGTATTACCCGAAATAGCCGGCCGTTCCTGGCACAACACCCTGGCCGAAGGGACAGTCGACGAGCATAAATGGCATACGGGAAGGCGAATATCCGAGATGCAACTGTGGCGGTAGGTGGCCACGGCCACCGTCATGAAAAAACTTGCTCATCCCGATGCGCTCGGGTGACGGTGCCCTTGTTCTGGAATGCGGTGCCCTCCAGTATACGCTATTTACGTCGTTCTTCCCGCCTCATCCGTGATCATTGGAGGCACGTGAGCCGCACGATTTATTTCTGACCTGCAAAGCCATGATTTGGCGGCTGCAAAGTTCGAGAGATGACCGGCCGATAGGACAGGTGAACGCGAGGTTAGATTGTACTTAAATTGCTAACGGCAGTTTCTCTTGGGACAAATCAGCGGAGGGATTACACAACTATTACAGAAGCCCAGGGCCACGCGTGCTAAGTTTGGATTCATGAGCATCCTAGACCGCGATAAGACATTTTCTGAGCCCGTCAATTGGACGACATCCCTTTTCATGCTTGCTTTTCATATCGGCGCGATTGCCGCGTTGTTCTTTTTTAGTTGGAAAGCGCTGGCGCTGGCTGTTTTTCTCTGGTGGATTGCCGGAAGTCTTGGCATTGGCATGGGCTATCACCGTTTGCTGACTCACCGTGGCTTTAAGACGCCGAAGTGGATGGAGTATTTCCTGACCATCTGCGGGACGCTTGCACTTGAAGGCGGACCGATCGCTTGGGTGGCTACGCACCGAGTCCATCATCAGAACACGGACAAGGAAGGCGATCCACATTCGCCACGCGATGGCGGCTTGTGGGCGCACATGGGTTGGATCATGACCGGCCAAGCCATGCACAACAATGCAAAAGAATTTCTGTCCTTTGTTCCCGATCTGCGAAAAGACAAGTTTCATATGTGGATCACGAAGTGGCATTGGCTTCCGCTCACAGTTCTGGGAATTGGAATTTTTGCGATAGGCGGCTGGTCTTTTCTCTTGTGGGGAATTTTCTTTCGGACGGTGATCGGCCTGCACGCTACGTGGCTCGTAAACTCGGCGACGCACATGTGGGGCTCGCGGCGATTCCTGACGGACGATACGTCCAAGAACAGTCTTTGGGTCGCCATCCTTACTTTCGGCGAAGGCTGGCACAACAATCATCACGCCGTTCCGCAGTCAGCGCGTCATGGTCTTGCCTGGTACGAAATTGACATGAACTGGTACGGAATTTGCGCGTTGCGGGCGCTCGGCCTCGCGTGGGACATCAAGCGCCACAAGTTGGCGCAGGCTGGACAAGACGGAGCGCGCCAGGCCGCGATCACGGCCGAGGCTCCCCAAGCTCCAGTCGCTCCACTGGCAATCTCTAGCGGAGATTGAACCAATCCAAATAAAGATGGCCCTCGCGAGCGAGCAGGCCACAAGCCGTCCATGCTATTCCTTCTCAGGTGGCGTTGGCTCGACGCTGGCGTAAACTAAGAAGCTATGCGCATCACGCGCCGTACCAAAGCAATCGCGTTCTTCATCGCGCTCGGGGCCTGCCTCGTCGCCCTGGCGATCGTACTCAACGTCAGTTGGATCATCTTCCATTGGCGCCAGGTTGTTCCGCTCGTGCTCGGCATCATCTTTTTTGGATTGCTGATCGCAGGCCTTGTCGTCAACACGATCTTTCTCGTTCGAGAGATTCGGCGAAATGAACAGCAGGACAGCTTTCTCAATGCCGTCACACACGAAATAAAAACGCCGATCGCTTCCATACGCCTGTACCTGGAAACCTTGGCGAGCCGTAGCCTGGATGAAGCGAAGCGCCGTGAGTTTTATCGCATCATGCTGGAGGATACCGATCGGCTGCTTGGGACTGTCGAACAAGTGCTGAAGGCCGGTGAAGTCCGGCATGCAAGCGCGCGAAAGAATTGGCAGGAAGTGCAATTCACCGCGATTGTGAGCGAAGGGCTGGACCTCGCCCGCGTGCGGCAAAATCTATCTCCGGAGTTATTGCGATTTGGGGCCACGCCGACGGATGAATTCCTGGTGCTTGGGAACCCCGAGGAGCTTCGCACAGCCGTTTTTAATCTGCTCGACAATGCCATCAAGTATTCCGGGGAGAAGAAGGATATCGTCGTGGATCTACTCACTCCCAACCTCGACACGGTCTTATTGCGAGTGCACGACCACGGCATTGGCATCCCGCGCAACGAGTTGAAACGAATCTTTAAGCGCTTTTACCGCGCGTCAAATTCCAAGGTGGACAAGGTGAAGGGAACTGGCCTCGGCCTGTTTATCGTGCGCTCGATCGCTCGCCGCCATGGGGGCGACGCTTTCGCCGAGAGCGAGGGCGAAGGGCGCGGCAGCACCTTTAGCATCCGCCTCCCGAGGGTCTATCACGCATGAGCCGGATACTTATCGTGGAAGATGAAGCGCACTTGGCGGAGGGACTCCGTTTCAATCTCGAAGCGGAAGGCCATACCGTGCAGATAACCGACAACGGCGAGGATGCGCTGAAGCGGCTGGTAAAGGACCGCGAAAACTTCGAAGCGGTGGTGTTGGATGTGATGCTGCCGGGAAAGGACGGGTTCGTGGTCGCGCGCGAGTTACGCAAAGCGCAGAACTATACGCCGCTGCTCATGCTTACTGCCCGGGGCCGCCCCGAAGATGTACTCAAAGGGTTTGAATCCGGCGCGGACGACTACCTGCCGAAACCGTTTAATCTCGCGATTCTGATCGCACGGGTCGAGAGTTTGTTGCGGCGGAAAAACTGGATGAGTTCGGCAAGTTCCACAGCAGCGAAGGACGGCCAGCCAGACATCAATTCAGCAGAAACCTTTCGTTTCGACGACAAAGTCGTAGATTTTCGGAATTTGCAATTGCGTGTCGGCGAACAAGTCATTCCACTGACCATGATGGAATCAGACCTGCTTCGTTGCCTAATTCGAAATAGCGGGCATCCTGTTTCTCGCAAACACATTCTGCAGGAAGTGTGGAATCTTCACGAAGACACCGATACACGTGCCATCGATAACTTCATCGTGCGTTTGCGGCGGTATATTGAAGAGGAGCCTGCCAAGCCGCGTTACCTTCTGACTGTTCGAGGAGTCGGATACCGATTTGTGCCAAGGCCCAGCCTCAAGAATCCGAAGCAGTAGAGGAATTTTTGGCAGCAATTGGCAGCTCCCCCTGAGGCAAACTCTCGTAATGCGAACGCGGAGCACCATGTGGGTGAACCTGTTCGCCGGCAATAAAAGTAGTTTGAAATGCGAGAACTAAGTGGTCGGGGCGCCCGGATTTGAACCGGGGGCCTCCTGCGCCCAAGGCAGGCGCGCTACCAGGCTGCGCTACGCCCCGACAAAGACTACGTCATTGATTCTACTGTACCTCTCGGTTTTATTCCTAGTCGTGATGACAGCGACCATGCGCGGGAAGTGAGCGCAATCACTCCCAATTAAGTCTGCTCTAACACAAATGGGCCTTCTCCGGACAATTAGAAGTATCGGAGGCACGAAGGCGCTCAATCCCGATCGGCGTACACCGACGGTCGTTACTGCAAGCTCCTACAGCGACGATGCGCTGAAGTTGTATTTGTGGTATCCAATGGAAGACCGTGGGCATCCAACGCGCAGGAGTTGAAGGGAGAACCAAAACAATGGCAAAAAGCAGCGCAGGCGCAGTCCAAGCCGAGACGCGGGGGAAAGACAATTCCGGGTATGCGAGCGGTTTTAGCCGCGACGCCGTAACAGAAATAACAAGCGAACTTAGGCCGTTGCTGGCCGACGTTTTCGCGCTATATCTGAAGACGAAGAATTTCCACTGGCACATGACCGGACGGCACTTCCGCGATTACCATCTCCTGCTCGATGAGCAGGCAGAGCAAATCTTCGCTATGACCGATGACGTGGCAGAGCGGGCGCGCAAGATTGGCGGCACGACGCTTCATTCGATCAGCGACATCTCCAAGCACCAGCGCCTCAAAGACAACAACGAGGAATCTAACAGTCCAACGGATATGCTGAAAGAACTTCATGCTGACAACCAAGAGTTGACGCGATTCTTGCGTGCCACGCACGAGGTCTGCGATAAACACGGCGACGTCGCCACGGCCAGCTTGATCGAGAACTGGATCGATGAAACCGAGCGCCGCATCTGGTTTCTAGCGGAAATCCTGAGCGAACTGTAGCAGCAGTCGAAGTCGAAGTTCCCTGGGTGCGCAAGGAGTGCGCCGCGTAAAGGATCGTGTATCACCAGGAGGAGGGCCATGGCCGCAACCACAGACAACGGGATGGTTCACCTCAGCAGTCCGTATTCAGTCGCAGAAACGCTCCAGCGCGTCGAAGCCTTGCTGCAGGAAAAAGGACTGACAATTTTTTGCCGCATCGATCACAGCGGTGAGGCCGAAAAGGTCGGCTTGAAAATGCGCCCGACTAAGCTGATCATCTTCGGAAGCCCCAAGGGAGGCACGCCCGTGATGGTTGCTTCTCCCACGATCGCCATTGATCTTCCGCTGAAAGCCTTGATTTGGGAGGATGCGGGTGGCAACGTGTGGGTCTCGCACAATAGCCCGGAGTATCTGCAGCAGAGACACAACGTCCCGATGAACTTGTGCAAAATATCAGCGCGGCTGGGCCGCTTCTTACAATTGGCGATAAAGTAACCCACGCCAAAAACGAGCGAGTCTGATCTCCTGAGAATTTATGTCTGACACAACACCGAAGGAATTCGCGGTCGCCAGCCAGCAGCAATCCGAACCTCGCGCGCGATCATCTCGCCAATGAGCGCACATTTCTCGCCTGGGTACGCACCGGCGTGGCCGTCGTCGTATTTGGGTTTGCGATTGGCCGTTTTGCCATTGCCATCCGGCAATGGATGGCAATGCAGGGCCACGTCGTGCCAACGTCCGGCCTTTCCGTCTGGTTTGGGACAGCGACGATCATTGCGGGAGTACTGGTCTGCGTCGCAGGGTTAGTTCGCTACCGGCGGACGCGCGAGCAACTCAACTCCGGAAATTTCCAGCCCGCCGGTTTCATAATTGATCTGGTTGGAATTGTGACCGCACTCTTCGGTTTGAGTCTTGCGGCGTATTTGGTCTACATCGAGTTGCACTTCTAGCTAGAGCCTGCAGATCAGCAGCTCTCTTTCGTAAACCATTTCTTTCGGCAAGTGGTCATGAAGGCCGATGAACAATTCTTCGTGCTCAATCACTTCCTTGCGCCAGGCTTCGCGGTCAAATTTTTGCAGATATTCAAATCTCTCCTTGGAGAGATCGAGGCCGGTCCACTCCATGTCTTCGTACCGCGGCATCCAGCCGATGGGAGTCTCTCTAGCGAGCGCGCGGCCCTTCGTGCGATCTACAATCCATTTCAAAACACGCATGTTTTCCGAAAATCCCGGCCACATGAACTTTCCCTCCGCATCCTTGCGGAACCAATTCACGTGAAAAATTCTCGGCGTCAGCGTAAGCGACCTCTGCATCTTGATCCAATGACGGAAGTAATCGCCCATGTGATAGCCGCAGAAGGGAAGCATGGCCATTGGGTCGCGCCGCACTTTTCCCACAGCCCCTGCTGCCGCCGCGGTCGTTTCCGAACCCATCGTGGCTCCGATGTAAACGCCAGAGCTCCAATTGAAAGCCTGGAAAACGAGCGGCATCGTGGTTGCTCGCCGCCCGCCAAAGATAATCGCGCTGATGGGAACGCCCGTAGGATCTTCCCATGCCGGATCGATCGTCGGACATTGCGAAGCTGGCGCAGTGAAACGCGCGTTTGGATGCGATGCCTTTGCGCCAGTCTCTTTCGCAATTTCCGGAGTCCACTTCTGTCCCTTCCAATCGAGGCATTCCGCAGGCGGCGTGTCCGTCATGCCTTCCCACCAAACGCCGCCGTCCGGAGTAAGCGCGACGTTCGTGAAAATGGAATTTTTCGACAGCGTGGCCATCGCGTTGCGGTTCGTCTTTACAGAAGTGCCCGGTGCAACTCCGAAAAATCCCGCTTCCGGGTTTATCGCCCGCAGAAGGCCGCGTTCGTCCGGCCGAATCCAGGCAATGTCATCGCCCACCGTCCAAACCTTCCATCCCTCAAATCCCTTGGGCGGGATGAGCATCGCGAAATTTGTTTTCCCGCAAGCGCTCGGAAAGGCCGCAGCCACGTAAGTTTTTTCACCGGCCGGATTTTCCACGCCAAGAATCAGCATGTGCTCTGCCATCCAACCTTCATCCCGCGCAATGTTAGAGGCGATTCGCAATCCGAAACATTTTTTACCGAGCAGGGCGTTTCCACCGTAACCGGAACCGTAGGACCATATTTCGCGCGTCTCTGGAAAATGGACGATGTATTTTTCTTTGTTGCACGGCCACGGCACGTCCTTCTGCCCTGCGGCGAGCGGCGCGCCGACGGAATGCATGCACGGAACGACTCGCGGTATTCCGGTATCAATTTGCTGAAAGACAGGCATCCCGATCCGTGCCATGATGCGCATATTGACGAGTACATACGGCGAGTCGGTCAGTTGCACACCGATCTGCGACATTGGCGAGCCGAACGGCCCCATGCTGTACGGCAGCACGTACATCGTGCGCCCGCGCATCGCACCGTTGAAAAGACTCTTCAACTTTTTTCGCATCTCGTACGGGTTTTCCCAATTATTTGTCGGACCCGCGCTGTCTTTGGAGAGCGAACAGATAAACGTCCGGTCTTCCACGCGCGCAACATCGTTCGCGTCCGATCTCGCGTAATAGCAACCGGGCCAAAGTTTTTCATTCAGTTTGGTCAGCGTTCCCGACGCGACCATCTCTCGGAGCAAAGTGTCGTTCTCTTCCTGCGAACCATCCACCCAGTGGATCGCCGCCGGTTTCGCGAGCTCCGCCATTTTTTCCACCCAGCGCAAGAGGTGCTCATTCTTGCTGAGCGGTACTGCTGGATTTCGGCCATACATTCGTGTGTTGTCCTTCGCCGCGGCTTTGTGCATGAAAATAAATAATCCTCATTATCAATTTTACTAGGTGTGTCAATGAAAGGGAACTACGACCCCCGCTTTGGAGGGATCCAGGTGCTTGGCTTCTAAACCACTGCTGCTGTTTTTTGCTCTACGATTGCGCCGCGATGCAGGAAGTAGTGGATCGCCGGCGTAAACACCAGAGACAAAACCATGGAGCTCAATAGGCCGCCAATCACAGTAACCGCAAGCGGTTGCAACATTTGCGATCCGGCGCCGATGGCGAGGGCCAGGGGCAGCATCCCGGCGACCGTGGCCAGCGCGGTCATGGCAATAGGCCTAAGCCGTCGGCGTCCCGCTTGAAGCATTGCGTCCTCCGGCGAGAAGCCCAAGCCGCGGAATCGCTGCTCCGCATCCAGCAAAAGTATTCCATTTTTCGCGACGATACCAACAACCATGATCATTCCCATGAACGAGGCGACGTTGAAATTCGTGCGTGTCGCAACCAGCGCCAGAAATCCGCCAAAGGTGGAAAGCAGCGCCGAAGCAAGTATCGCGGTGGGCGCGGAGAATGTCCGGAATTCGAAGAGCAACACAACAAACAAGAGCGCGAGCGCCAAAAATAGCACCGTCAGCAGGTCCCGGAATGATTTTTGCTGCTCTTGGTATTGGCCGCCGTATTCGACCCGGATGGACGCCGGCAGGTGAAGATCTGCAACGGCCTTTTGAACCGCCGCAATTCCTGTCCCTAGACCTATCCGGTCAAGATGAGCCGTCACTTCGACCAACCTTTGCAGGTTTTCTCTACGGATTTCCGTTTCGCCTGGCTCCGTCGTCAGTGTAGCGAGGGAACCCAGCGTAGCTGTGCGATTCGTCGAACTTACGATCAACGTGTTGCTCATTTGCTCCAGGGACGCGCGACTGCGCTCCGGGAATCGCACGCGAATCGGATAGGCTCGGTCATTCAAAACGACAGGTGTGGCCGCCGGTTCGCCCTCGAGAAGTGCTGCGGCATCCGTACTGACTTCCTCGGCGGTAAACCCGGCGCGCGCCGCAGTCGTTGGGTCGATCTGAAACGTAACCGCTGGTCCGCTGATGGTATTTTCAATGCCATCGAGGATGTCGACGATGCCGTGGATTTTTCCGATTGCCTCGGCCACCGCGGGAGCGGTTTTGAGCAGCAACTTCGGATCCTGCGAATACAACTTGATGACAACCGGCTCCGGTTCGTTCGAAAGGTCTCCGATCATGTCCTGGAGAACTTGGACAAACTCGACGTCCGCCGCCGGTTCGCTTTCCTTGATCTGTCCGCGCACATCTTCGATAACTTCATCAATGCCCCGCTTGCGGTCACGCTTGAGCCGCACCGTAAAGTCTCCGCGATTTGCCTCCGTCACGGCAGCCAACCCCAGCTGAAGCCCTGTGCGGCGCGATGTGTTTTCGACTTCCGGCGTAGCACGCAGAATCTGTTCAATGTGCTGCAGAATGCGGTCTGACTCGGCCAAAGAACTTCCGGGCGGCGTGTAGTAGTCAAGAATGAATCCGCCCTCATCCATTTCCGGCAAGAGGGCGGTTTCCAGTGACTTGTAGCACACGCCCGCGAGAACCACGATAACGACGGAGGTGGCAATCAGAAGCACAGGGCGCCGGACTATGCCCTTCATGGAACGCTCATAAAAATTCACGATGCGGCCAAACAGTCCGCTGATATGCGCCTCCTCGGCCACCAAGACAGCTCCCTCGTCGAATGGTTGCTGCTCCCCAGCCGGAGGCTCCGCCAAAGCCAAGTCTGTCCTCGAACTCTTCCTGCGAACAAAGTATTGACTCAAAGTCGGCGTCCACGCGAGCGCCAGCAGCAATGAGCAGAGCAAGGAAACGGTCATCGTGATGGCAAGCGCGCGGAAAAAACTTCCAGTGACACCTGTGATGGACACCAAAGGCAAGAACACGACGATTGGCGTGATCGTGGAACCGATCAAGGGGACTGTCATTTCCCGGAGCGCGCTTTGTATCGCCTGCGCGCGTCCCTCGCCTGCGTCGCGATGCAACACGATGTTTTCCAGCACGACGATCGCGTCATCAATCACCAAGCCAACTGCCGCCGCAAGCCCACCCAGAGTCATAAGATTAAAACTTTGGCCGGTGATTTTAAGCACGATAAACGTGAGCAGCAAAGTAGCAGGAATCACTAATCCCGCGACGAGGGACGTCCCCCAATCTCGCAGAAACAAAACGAGAATCGCCGAGGACAGGATCAAACCTAGAAGCACGGCGTCGCGGACGCTCGCGATCGAGTCGTGCACAATCGTCGACTGGTCGTAAAAAGGTTCAAGGTGGACGCCCGGTGGCAGCGTTGCCGCGAGTTCCTGAATCTGCGTGTGCACTTCATCGGCAACTGCAAGCGTATTGCTCTCCGGTTGCCGATTGATGCTGAGCAGCACCGCCGATTTCCCGTTGGCCGTCACGATCGTATATACCGGAGCGACCGATGGCCCCACCGTCGCAACGTCGCCAATGCGCACAGGCACACCGGCTGCCGTGTTCTTGACCACGATCCTGCCAATCTGTTCCGGCGTGCGCACTTGGCCACTCACCAGGCCAAGAACCAGTTGATGATCGTGTTCGAGCAGTCCGGGCGAATCGATCACGTTGGTTCGGCGAATGGCCTCAAGCAAATCGGTAACGGTTACTCCCGTCGAGAGCAGCCGCGCCGGATCGGGCGACACTTGAAATTCCGGGATACGTCCCCCCTGGACCAAGACGGAAGCGACGCCGTCCAACCGGTTGAGGCGTGGCTTGATGTCGTACGTTGCGATCTCCCACAACTTGTCTTGCGAAATCGCGTCGGAAGTAAGGCTGTAGCCAAGAATCGGAAAGCTCGCAAACGTCAGCCGGTGCGTCTCGAGCTTGGCCGTCGGTGGCAGTTCACCCTGCAACCGAGCAACGAGAGCGTCGACACGCTGCAGCGTGACGATCATGTCGTTTTTCCAGTCGAAAAATAGGTCAACCTCAGCTGATCCTCGGCTTGTGATGGACACCACTCGCTGCAAACCGGGAACACTGTTTACCGCTTCCTCGATGGGACGCGTGATCGTTACAAGCATTTGATCAATCGGCATCACGCCGTTGTCCACGCCGATGACGATTCGCGGAAAATTTGTCTCGGGAAACACCGAGACAGGAATGCTGAACGCCAAATAGGCCCCGGCCAGCGCGAGGCTAATAACGAGAAAAAGAATCGGATGCGAAAGGCGCTCAAACCACGGTGCCGTTCTTGCGTTGGGCACACTCGAACCGAAATCCGCTTCGGAGGCCATTCCGCTTAGTCCTTAGCCTTTTCCGCGGGCTTCGTTTTGTCGTCGCCCTTCTTGTGGGATGCATCGGCGGAGACCGCGTCATTTTCCAATGGCGCTGGAGCTTCAACCTTGATACTCGTGTTGTCCGGCAGTGCGTAGCCGCCGGAGGTGATGACAACTTCTCCGTCTTTGATTCCGTCGAGAATCTGCACCTCGCTCGCGCCCTTAATGCCAATCTCGACCGTCTTGACGTGAGCCTTTTCATCGGCGCCCGCAACTAATACGAAGCTCTTTCCATCCGCGTTTTTGAAAACCGCCGAGACCGGAACCGCGAGCGCGTCTTTTGCGGTGGCGACTGCGATTTGAACCTGCACTGTCATTCCCGGCTTGAGCGCGGAGCCTGGCTTCGCTTGTCTCGACCCACACTTCAATTGTCGTGCCTCCTGGATCGACCGCCGGACTCACCAGGCTGACTCGGCCTTTCACTTTCTCGTTAGATCCCGGAAGATGCAGCTCTGCGGGGTCGCCCACCTTCAGCGCAACGGCCTCCGACTGCGCGATATGTGCCTTCGCGATCAGCTTCGAGAGATCCATCACCGTGAGCAACGGTTGATTCGCCGCCGCGAGTTCGCCCGGATACTGCGGCCGTTCCGTGACCACTCCATCGATCGGGCTTTTGATTTCCGAATAGCTGAGCTGTGCTTGCGCGCCGAGAAATTTTCCTTTCGCCGCGGCGAGCTGGCCGCTCGCAGATTTTAGCGCTTGCTCTCTTCCAATTTTGTGCAGGTCGTCGCGCTGCTTCTGCGCCTGCTCGTACTGGCTACGCGCCTGCATCAGCGCCACTTGTGCCGAATCAAAATCGCGCCGAGGTAATGCACCCTGCTCGAAAAGTTCCTTGCGGCTGTTAAAGACTTGCTGTTGCGCATCCAGCGCACTTTTCGCCGCCGCGGTATCCAGTTCCGCTTTTTGAATCTGTTCGGGCAGGCTTGCGCCTGTGGTAGTGGCGTAACCTGCTTCCGCTTGCTCGAATTCGCCCTTGCTCTGCTCAGCCGCGGCTGAAAGATCGGCGTTCTCTAAAACGGCAAGCAGCTGTCCTTTGCTCACGCGGCTGCCGCGCTGCACAAGGAACTTCTTTATCGTCGACGTGATCTTCGGCGTGAGAACCGCCTGTTGCAACGGAAACACCACCGCGTCCGCCGAAATTATTTTTGAAATTGTAGTCCGGTGAGCCGCTGTGGTTTGCACCGTGACGACCGGTTCCTTCGCTTTCTCTTCTGATCCGCATCCGAATCCCGCGCACGCGATCACCCACATTGCAGCGCAGGCTAGAAGGCTCCGCAGTCCGCCGGGCATAAAATCGGTTCTCATGGCGTCGTCAAAGCTCCCGTCAGTGTTTGCAGATTGGCCAGCGCAACGCGATAACGAACTGCCCCGTCCTGGTAACTGGTATTCGCCTGCGCGAACGAATTCTGTGCATCCACAACTTCCAGCACGGTTGCCTCTCCTCCCTTGTAGCGAAGTGTTGCCAGCCGCAGTCCCTCGGACGCCAGCTCCGCGGAACGGCTAAGCCCGCTCAGCTCATTCAAAGCCGTTTCCGCTTCGGCGTATAACGACCGCATCTCTGCAAGCAGTTTGCGCTGTGCCAGCGAAAGTTCGCGCTTTGCTTGAGTCCGCCGAAGCTCGGCTTGTTTCACTTTGCTTTGCGTGGCCCCCCAATTCCAAATCGGTATGTTCAACGTTGCGGAAGCCGAAGAGCCCAGATTGTGGATTCTTTGATTGTCGATCACGCTGTTCGCCGAGAACTGCGCCGAATCGATCCCGTAGAAGTAATCGAGGCTCAACGAAGGGAAGTAGCCAGCGCGAGCGTCCGTGAGGTCATGCCCAGCTTCCTGCACACCCGCCAAAGCCGCGCGCAACTCGGGATTGTCCCTCGCGCTCTGTTGCTGTACTTCCTCGAGCGTCGGGAGCGGAACGCTGGCGTGGAGATCGTCACTGATTTCAAAGTTCTCATTGAAGTCAGGAAAGATGAGCACAGCCAAATCCAGTTTTGCGTTCAGAAGCTCGAGCTGAGCTTCCTGCAATTGCCGTCGCCGGTCCTGCATTTGCAATTCGGCCCTGATGACGTCGGAGTGCGCCACCTCGCCGCCCTTTTCGAGCGCTTGCGTCAGCTTGAAAAATTCTTCCCCCTGCGATGCGCCTCTCTGCGCAATTTCCAGTTTGCTTTGTCCCGCCGCGACCCGGAAGTAGTCCTGCACGACGGTCACGACGAGGCCACGCGAAGCAATCTCCGCGCGGGCCCGCGCAATGGCTGCAGCGGCTGCGGCGCGCCGGTAATTCGCTACTCCCGCGAGGTCAATTGTTTCGTGAACATTTCCCTGGCTGATATATTCGTGCACCGCATTGTTCGCGATGTAGCGGACGCCGCCAGCACCGTTTCCTTGCGTGTAGAGAGCCTGGTTGTCGTAGCTCGCCGACGGCAGCACAGCATCGCGGGCTTGCTTTCGGTCTTCCGCCGCGATGGCGGCATCCGTTGCAGCCGCTTGGAACTCCGTGCTGTTCTTCCGTGCCCGAGCAAGAGCGTCTTGGAGCGTCAACTGGAATGAAGAGGCAGCTTGACCAGCGGGTTGTGCGGTGGACGATTGCGGAGTGGGCTGGTTCGTCTTTGGCGCCGGATTGTCAGGCTGCTGGCTCGAGCCAGGAAAAGGGAACACAACAAACGCAACGAGCGCGAAAAGTGTTGATCGATACCAATCATGCCGGTTGTTCACGGGATTTCTCTCGAGCGGCCGCAAACCGTCACATGCCGCTAAAGCGAATGTAGCGACCTCGAGATAAACAGACGATTAATCTGTTCCTGCAGGCGCAACAGCGGGTCTCGGCAGATACACTGCGAAGTGGCTTCCTGTCGCATCGGAACGCACCAGCTCCAATCTGCCGTGATGCGCTTGAGCAATCCAGAGAGCGATCGAAAGTCCAAGTCCAGCTCCGCCCTCGCGCCCAGAACGCGATCGCGCGGGATCGGCCCGGAAAAACCGCTCGAAAATGCGAGAATGCAGCTCAGCCGGTATCCCTGGTCCCGTGTCGGTGACGTGTACCTCAAAGCCGGTAGCTGCGGTGCGACACGCAATATCCACGCGCCCGCCCTCGGCCGTGTACTTGATAGCGTTATCGAGGAGATTCAGAATCATTCGCCGCAGAAGCGCCCGGTCCCCACGAACCAGGCATTCCGAGGAAGCATCGACACTCAATTCAATACTTTTCTCGCGTGCCAACGTTCTCGCCGAATGCGCGCACTCGGCTACCACTTCCTCAAGATATAAATCCTCGGGCGATAGAGGATATTGGCCTGAGTCAGCTCGTGTCAGCGTGAAAAGATCTTCCACGATCTTAATCAACCGCGAAGCTTCCTCGTGCAGAATCCCAAGCGATTCGAGATAATCCTCCGCCGCTCGGCCACGTTGCGACATGGCCACCTCAGCCTCTCCACGCAGAATTGCCAGCGGCGTCCGAAGTTCGTGAGAAGCATCCGCGATGAAGTGCCGCTGACGTTCAAACGATTGGTCCAGACGATTCAGAAGATCGTTGAAGATTGTGGCGAGTTGTCCGAGTTCGTCGTTGGCATTGAGCACGGGAAGCCTCTCGTGCAGGTTGGTCGCCCCGATCCGACGTGCGTGCGCTCCCATCGCGACAACGGGAGCCAAGCTCTTTCTCGCCAAAAAGTATCCGCCCGTCCCTGCGAGAATCAGACCCACAAGAATCATCCACGCAAATGTCAGCCGCATCATTTCCAGCATCTCGTTTTGCGCATGCAGCGAATGGAGAATGACGAGCAGGTAGTTTTGGCCGTTACCTTTGAACTGACGTGAGTACGCGCGGAATCGCGAGTGCTCTCCCCGAATTGTTTCTAGACTGACTTCTTTACTCCGTCCGATTGTTTCAAAACGCTGAAAATCGCTGGATGCCAGAGTGCGGGCAACTAAGCCATCAGATTTTGCCCCGGAAGAGATGGCCTCGCCCGATGTAGCAACGATCTCTCCACCTGGACCGAGGACCACTAGAGCATCGCTGTTCGAGCGATGTTCCACCATGGACTGTTTTGTTGCCGACAAAACTGCGGAAGCCTGAATGCTCGGAGCGTCGGCAAGCTCAGCCTGAAATGTCACCAGAAACGAATCCGCCAGCACAGCTAAGTCTTCGTCCGTCCGTTGCATCGAACTCTTTCGAACAATCAGGTAAGTGGTTGCACATACCAAGACCAACACGACGGCAAGCACCGCCGAGTACCACACCGTCAGCCGCGCGCGGACGGAGTCAAGCATGTTTCTTGCGGTCCGATGCATTCGCTTTGCCTTGCGCGCCGCCCGATTGCGCGCGCTCTGCACCATCCGCATCCGCACCTGACTTCAAAAGATACCCGGCCCCTCGCCGCGTCTGTAGAAGCCCTGAGCCTCCATCTGGATCAATTTTTCTGCGAAGGCGGTTGATATAAACCTCAATCAAGTTTGAAAACGGATCGAAGCTCTCATCCCAAACGTGCTCGGCGATGTCCGCTCTGCTCACTACTCGTCCTGCATTGCGCACTAAATACTCCAGCAGCGCATATTCCTTGTGCGTCAGCGAAATTGCATGTTCCCCGCACGTGGCGCTTTGTGCCGCCGTATCCAGCACTAGGTTTCCAACGCTGAGCCTCGGTGGATGCAATTCCGTCGAACGGCGGAGCAGAGCACGGAGCCTCGCCAGCAATTCGCGAAACTCAAAAGGCTTGGTCAGGTAATCATCCGCTCCGCGATCGAGTCCGCTGACTCGATCCTCGATCGCATCTCGCGCCGTCAGCATCAGGATGGGCATTCGTCGGCCACTTTTCCGCAGCCTGCGGCACACTTCGAATCCGTCGGGTCCGGGAATCATGACGTCCAGAATGATCAGGTCGTACGCATTGATGTCCGCCTGATAAAGCGCATCTTCACCGGTCGCGGCCGTATCCACCGCGTAGGCTTGCTCGCGCAGCCCCTTGACCACGAATCTGCGTACCCCTGGATCGTCTTCGACCAGCAAAATCCGCATGGTTGCATAATACGTGAAAGCCGAGGCTAGCGTGCAGTCCTGGCCGTCCGGAAATGGGTCATGCGACTGATTGCGTGGAAGTGATTTAATTCCCAACGGAGCACAATTTGCGGCAACTCAAATCTAGCCGCTTCTAGAACGTCTTGTCTTTCGAATAGCAAATCTTCTCCAGGTTACATTCCACGCATTTTGGTTTGCGCGCCTGACATACGCGCCGCCCGTGCCAAATAATCTGGTGCGAAAAAAGAATCCACTTTTCCTTCGGAATCACTTTCATCAAGTCTTGCTCGATTTTTTTCGGATCTTCGTTCCGCGTTAAGTCCAGCCGGTTCGAAATCCGAATTACGTGCGTATCCACGACGATGCCGCTCGCGATTCCAAACGCCGTGCCTAGCACCACGTTCGCCGTCTTTCGCGCCGCTCCAGGCACGGTCAACAGCTCTTCCATCGTGCGCGGCACTTGCCCGCCGAATTTCTCGATAATCGCCTTGCTCGCTCCCATAATCGATTTCGTCTTGTTCCGGAAAAATCCTGTGGGCCTAATCTCTTGCTCCAACTCCGTGGGATTCGCGTGCGCAAACGCTTCAGGCGTGGGATATTTCTTGTACAGAGTTTGCGCCACCTGATTCACGCGCACATCCGTGCACTGCGCCGATAAAATCGTCGAAACGAGCAGTTGAAACGCATTCTCGTGCTTCAACTCGCACGATGCGGCCGGATACGCCTCATCCAACTTTGCCAGGATCGCCGCAACCCGTTTCGGATCAGTCCCGGCCGCCCCTGCCATTTTCTTCGCGGCGATAGCGCCCTTTCTCGCTCGCGCAGGCTTCGCCACCGATTTTTTGCCACGTACTTTTTTCTTTTTGTTGGTTCTCTTTTTCGGCATGACGCGAAGGATATCACACAGGTGGCGAGAGCCGTTCTCGCCCGACTATTTGCGTTGGGTCATTATAAAGCTCTGAGTCCGGCAAGCATCTTCCGAAACGCCTTCCCGCGATGGCTGCACTGGTTTTTTTCTTCTGGCGAAAGTTCCGCGAACGTTTTCTTCAAGGCTGGGAAGTAAAAGACTGGGTCATACCCAAAGCCGCCGGTTCCGCGGGGTGACGCTAAAATCTCGCCATCCACGCGGGCGGTTACGATCGCAATCGCCCGCCCTTCCTCCGCCACCGCAATCGCGCACACAAAATAGGCCGCCCGCTCCGTATCCTTTTTTTCGCGAAGTTCGCCAAGCAATTTCGCAATCCGTTCCGCGTTCGTCGCGTTTAGCCCTGCGTATCGCGCCGAATGGACGCCCTGGTGCTCCTCCGAGCACCGGCACCACAAGCCCAGAATCGTCCGCAAGCACGAGCCCATCTCCAAGCCGCGAATAGTGCAAAGCCTTTCCCGCGGCGTTCTCTGCAAATGTCGGCGCATCCTCATTGAACACTGGCAGCGAATCAAACCCCGGCAACAATTTAATCTCCGTACGCGCTTCAATCACATCGGTCATGCCCGGCGCACCGGCCGCTGCCAGCGCACGAAACTCTCCAAGTTTTCCAGGATTTGACGACGCCAGAAACAACTTAACGCGTGCGCGCACTGAATTTAACCGGCAGCACCGCGCGCTGTTCTTCCGTCAGCCGGCGAATTCCGGCCGCCGCCAACGCAAGGAGGTCCTGCATTTCGCTTCCGCTAAATGGCCGTCCCTCTGCTGTAGCTTGAATCTCGACAAAATGCCCGCTACCTGTCATCACCACATTCATATCCACTTCCGCGCGCGAATCTTCTTCGTACGACAAATCCAGCAGCGCGCGGTCATCCACAATTCCCACACTCGTCGCCGCCACCGTGTCAATCAGCGGCGAACTTTTCAAAATCCCCGCCGCCACCAGCCGTTCAAACGCCAGCGCCAGTGCCACAAATGCGCCTGTAATCGAAGCCGTCCTCGTCCCGCCGTCCGCCTGAATCACGTCGCAATCGATCCACACCGTGCGCTCGCCGAGCGCTTCCTGATCCGTCACCGCTCGCAGCGACCGCCCAATCAACCGCTGAATCTCCTGCGTGCGCCCGGACTGCTTGCCTCTCGTCGCTTCTCGCGGAGTGCGCTCCTCCGTCGCCCGCGGCAACATCCCGTATTCGCTCGTCACCCAGCCTTTGCCGCTGCCTTTCAAAAACCCAGGCACGCCGTCATCCACCGTCGCCGTGCAAATCACGCGCGTGCTCGCAAGCTCAATCAGCACGCTTCCTTCCGCCGTCGAAATAAAGTCCGGCGTCATTTTCAACGGGCGCATCTGGTCCGGGTTGCGGCCATCAACTCGCACTCTTCCTCCTGCTGTTTCCACTATCTAAACAAATCTCTTACGGTTTCCGCTCCGGTTGCCCTGGTTTGTCAGTCACAGGAACAGGAGCCACCGGCTTGTCCGCATTCGGTGGAGTTGCCGTTGTTGGCACAGCGGCTGGCGGCGCCGGCTGCACTCCCTTCGTGTTCACAAGAAAAGTTCCCGTCAGGTCCAAATGCCCCGCGAGCGTTTCCACTTCCTGCCCATGAATCAAAATCTTCAGCCGCTGCACGCGCGGCACATTTGCTTCCAGCGTTCGCGTAATCGAATCCACAGCCATTTGCTCGCTCTGAATTCCCGAAGGCGTCGAAGTCGCCAGAGCTTCCGAGAAATCCGCGATCGCAGTCCCATCTGGCAACAAATAAAACGCCAGGAGCACCGCGTCCGGCGGCAGTGTGCGCAACTCCGCGTCCACCGGCCCAGCAAGCAGTGTGTTTAACAATTGCTTCGAGCACAGCACGGGATCGCTTGAAAGCGGCAACTCCACCGTCGAATCGACCACCCCGCCATCGCCGTTCCCCGACGCCCAATATAATTTTGCCTTTACGCGCGGCTCGCCCGGATTCACCGGAATTGCCTGCGTCAATTCTCTCCGCGCCTGCTCCGCAGTTTGCTGCTGCAGCTTCGCAGCAAGTTTTAACCGCTGCCGCAGAATCGGAAAGTAGATCGCCCCCACGATCACACCCACGCATAGCACGCCCACTACCCATCTGATCCAGCGCGCCGTCACGGCCTTCCTCCCGTCGCGGTCGGAACCACATAAGAAGGCCGAAACGCAGCGACTCCCGTCGCAATGGCGTCCGCAACGCCCGGCGCCATTCGATCCAGGTCCGCGCGGTCTTCCACCACCACGCTCGATATTTCCACGGCGATCGCCGGAGCCGCCGTCGTTCGCAACTGCCTCACCGCCGCCGTTTGCGCCGTGCTCGGCGATCCCTTGAAGCGCTGCGCCAGTGATCCCTGTACCAGGTCACCCAATTTCCTGCTCAATCCTTGAAACGGCGTCTGCGCCCTGTCCCACGGGATCAATCCGCCCGCCTCCGTCGTCACTGGCAGATCCGAGTTGACGTAAACCCGCACCGTCCCCGGCAGTCCAGTCGAGGCAATATGCAGGGTCACAAACACCGCCCCGCTCTGCGCATTCGCAATTGCCGAGCGATCGTCAAACGACGGATTTTCGTTTCCCTGGCGCGTCTGCACCACCTGAAATCCTTGCGACTCCAGCGCTTTCCTCACCTGCGCCGCAAAGTCCAGCACAATTTCGCTCTCGCGATTGCCGCCCGTTCCCCGCGCGCCAGGATCAGTCCCGCCATGCGCCGGATCAAGCACCACAACATTCAAACCGGCATGTGGCGTCGTCGGCGTCTGCGATGTTCCTTGCGGCGTCTGAGTTGTCGAGGTTGGAGCTTGCGCTGTGGAAGACTGCGGTGCAGGAGTTGGTGCTGTTTGCGAAGTAGCTTGCGATGAAAAACTCAGCGCACGGGCGGCAAGAACCACCAGAAAAAAAAGCGTGCCAATCCGAAATCCGTTCCGGACCCAAGCGCGCCGATTCCGTCGAGCGATATTTCCCACGCCGAGCAGCATACCAAATCTCTTCGCCATTCCGCGCCGCCCGAACTCCTTCCACGCAGCGAATCAGAGACGGCGCCGCAATCTGCGCGCTGAACTCCACGCTACCTTGCGGCTTACCCCTTTAGTGGTGAGGTTTTTCCTCTCCTGTTTTCAAGGGCTGCAAGTGTGTCTTCTCGAGTAGCGAATTCACACGCACCAAATCTTTCGTCTGAATCGCGTCCCACCGTGCCAGTGAAGCCTTCCCCGCCGCATCCCATTTTTCGCTAGCCGCTGCCGCATCCGTCGAAGGCGCCACATCCGCGCTTTCGACAATCCCCAGCAGCGTGCCCATCGCTGCCGACACTTGCCGCAACGTCGTCGGCTCATTGCCCGGCACTGTAAACCCAAAACCTCCGAAGCCGCCTCCTGCCCCCGAACCTGCCGCCGCGCCAACTTTCTTCTCCAAATCGGCCAGCGCCGCCGCAAGCTCCGCGTTTTCCCCTGCCTCTTTGCTGCGTGCCGCAATCTGCTTCAGCAAATCGTCTGCCCGCTGGACGGCCGCAGAAAACTCTCCAACGCCCGCTGCCAGTTTCGAAGCCGCCTGGTACTGCCGCTCCAAGTCCGCCGCGGTCGTTTTCACGCGAGGATCCATCTTCACCACCAGCGGCGCAGACATCGTCTTTCCCGCCGCGGTCAGCTTCACCGTGTACCGTCCCGGAACCGCAATCGGTCCGCCGCCTCCACGTCGCGATCGCCGGCGACTCCCCGCAAACGCGTATCGCAAATCCCACACGAACCGGTGCATCCCCGCCTCAGCCGACAGCGGTTCCGCGTCGTGCACCCAGTACATCGGAATGTCCAGCTCGTCCGGATTCGTCTTCGCCACCTCATCCGTGCTCGCAAATCGCCGCACCAATTTCCCTTCGGCGTCAAAAATCTCGAGCTGTACCGCCTCCGTCTGCCTCTCCTTCAAGTAGTAGTCCAGCACCGCCCCGCTTGGCGGATTTTCCGCTTGCGGCTCATCGAGAGGTATCGGCGTCCCCTCATCCGAACCCGGTCGCACTCGATACGCTGTCTGAGGCTCGAACAGCCACGCGTCCGCGCTCGCCACCTTCCAGCTCCACTGACGCAGCGGCGTTACATCATCCAGCACCCAAAACGCCCGCCCAAATGTGGCGATCACCAAATCATCGCCATGCACCACCAAATCGCGCACCGAAGTCGTCGGTAAATTGAGCTGCAGCGGCTGCCACTCGTCGCCATCATCAAACGAAACGTACACGCCTTTTTCCGTGCACGCGTAAAGCAGTCCCGCGACTTTTGGATCTTCCCGCACGCAGTTCAGAAAGCTTCCCTCCGGAATCCCGTTCGAAACGCGCTGCCAGGTCTTCCCGAAATCCTTCGTGCGGTAGAGATATGGCCGTAAATCTTCCAGCCGGTGCCGATCCACCGCCGCGTACGCTTTGCCCGCATCAAAACGCGACGCCGCTATGTGCGTCACCTTGCTCCACGGCGTCAATTCCTTTGGCGTTACGTCACTCCACGTTTTCCCTTCGTCGCGTGTCAGGTGAACCAGCCCGTCATCCGTTCCCACCCAAATCTCGCCCGCTCGCATCGGCGACGGTGCAATCGTATAGATCACTCCGCGCCGCTTCGACGCCGGAGCATCCGCCGCCGTCGCCGCGTCGAGATTCTCGGGCGCTCCTGGATCTTCTCGCGTCAAGTCCGGACTGATCTTCTGCCAAGAACTACCGCCATCCGCTGTTCGGAACAAAACTTGCGCGCTGAAGTACAACACATGCGGTTCAATCTCCGAAAACACCAGTGGCACCGTCCACGTCTTCCGGTACTCCCCTGGATACATCAACATCGGCGGCATCTGCTGCACCTGCTCGTTGTGAAAATCCTGCCGAGCCACCGTTCCGCCGTAAATAATCTCGGGATTTACCGGATCGGGCGCAACGTAGTCGCTCTCGCCTCCCGCTTCCATTGGCCGCCAGTCGTGAAAATTCAGCGCCCTATACATACTGCGGCTCGGTGTCGCTGCCGCTCCACTGTCCTGCTGCGCTCCATACACCCAATAGGGAAATCGGTTGTCCGTCGCCACTTGATAAAACTGCCCGGTCGGCTGGTTGTACCAGGAGCTCCACGTCTCTCCGCCATTCCGCGTCACGATCACTCCCTGATCGCATCCCAATATCATTCGCTGTGGATAGTCCGGATCGATCCACAATTGATGATAATCATCCCCGCCCGGCGCGCCCTTAATTGCCGTAAACGTTTTTCCACCGTCGCGCGAACGGTACATCGATGTATTCGGCACGTAGACCGTGTCCGCATCCATCGAATCCACGCTCACTTCGCAGAAATACCATCCGCGTCCCCAAATCCGCGCGTCTTTCGAAACGCGCGTCCAATTCTCCCCGCCATCATCGGAGCGGTACAGCCCGCCCTCCTTCGCATCCGCGATCAGATAAATTCTTTCAGGATTGCTCCGTGCGAAAGCGATTCCCATCCGCCCCAGCTCTTCCGAAGGCAATCCATGTCCGGTCAATTGCTCCCAGTGCTCTCCGCCATCTTTCGAACGATAAAGCCCAGTCCCCGGCCCCTTCGACGGCGCATAAATGCTCCACGGCGGCCGGCGCGTTTGCAGCAAAGCTGCGTAAAGAATCCGCGGATTCCCCGGCTTCATCGCCAAATCAATCGCCCCAGTATTTTCGTCTTTGAAAAGAATCTGCTGCCAAGTCCTCCCGCCGTCGTTCGAACGAAAAACTCCGCGCTCTTTGTTCGGGCCATACCCATGCCCCAGCGCTGCCACAAAAACCTTCTCCGGATCGTCCGGGTCCACCACGATCCGCGCAATCTGCCGCGAATCTTCCAACCCGATATGCGTCCAAGTCTTGCCCGCGTCGGTAGACTTATACATTCCGTTCCCGTAGGAAATGCTCGAGCGCATGTCCGCTTCGCCCGATCCCACGTAAATCACATTCGCATTTGATGGCGCCACCGCTATCGCCCCAATCGAACCCACGGGCTCCGCGTCAAATATCGGATTCCACGTCCGTCCCGCATCGTTCGTCTTCCAAACGCCGCCATTCACCGATCCGAAGTAGTACACATCCGGCTGCCCGCGTACTCCTGTCACCGCCAGCGACCGTCCCGCGCGAAATGGCCCGATCGAGCGCCACCGTATTCCCCCAAAGATCTTCTGGTCGAATTTCTCACCAGCATCCGGCACCGCCGCAGCTGTCATGTGCACACACAACGCCACCCCAGCAACAAGCAGGAATGGCAGCAATCGCCGCAAGTTCTTCACGGTCTCATCTCCAGTTGGAAAGAGGATTTGTTATGAATTGTGGAGTATATCAGCAGCGTAGGCGTCGCGCGGCGCCTTAGTCGCCCGTAACCGCGTTCGGCGTTGCCATTGGCGCAATCACGGATCGCCTTAGCGGGTGCGTCGCCGCGTAGAGAATCACCCCGCCCGCCATGATGATCAACCCAAACGCCAGCCCATTGATCCCCAGGATGGTTTCGCTTTCGCTTTCTACCATCGCCAGGCTCATCAGCAAAAGCGGAAAGATCCCGCAGGAAATTGCCCCTACCAGGCCTCCGGGTACCTTGAACTCACGCTTCAGCTCCGGCTCGCGAATCCGCAGAACCACCAGCGTCACGAACTCCAGCATCAAGCTCGCGCCGTAAAGCATGATGTCCAAAGTAACGAGCTTCTTGAATCCCAAACCTAGGCAAAGCGCCCAACATCCAGCGCAAACAAGGATCGCCACCCACGGCGCATGCGTCTTCGCACTCGTCTTCGCAAACACCTTCGGCAGCATGCCGTCCCGTGCCATCGCCAGCGGCAGCCTGGAGTAGCTCATCACGAGCGCATTGAACATTCCGAACGCACTCATCATCCCGCCGATTACGATCAGGAAGCGCAGCCACTCGAATCCCATTATCTTTCCGCCAATCAACCCCGCAACCGTCGCCCACGAGCCGTCTGTTCCAAATGTCGCAGCAGGAATCCCCGTAAAGTAAACCGCCAGGAATGGCAGAATGTAGGTCAGCGATACAAGAACCACCGTCGCAATCATCGCCCTCGGATAGGTTTTCTGCGGCCTCTCCACCTCTTGCGCGATCGTCGACGCGTTGTCCCAGCCCATGTAGTTCCACATGGCCACCAGCACTCCGCCAAGCACGCCCAAGCCCGTTGCTTCCGCCGTGCCATGCCCGCTCGGCATACGTTCCAACTCTGAAAGGTGCCATCACCACGATCACCGCAAACGGCGCCGAAAGAAGGAAGAAAAGCCACAGCGAAGTAATTCCCACCACTCGAATTCCAGCAACATTAAGCAGCGCGCAAGTCACCACCACAAACAGTCCCGCCTGCACCGCGTGGCTCCCTGACCCGAACCACGGCGACATCTGCTTCAAGTAAAAAACAAACAGTGTCGGGTAAATCGCCATGTCAAAGATGCTCGCCGCCAACGACAGCCAAGCCTCTTGAAATCCCCAGAAATTTCCCAGACCCCGCCGCACCCACGCGTAGTACCCGCCCTCAGCCGGCAGCGCGCTCGATAGCTCCCCAATCATGAACGCCGTCGGCAGGCACCACAGCACCGGCAAGAACAACAAAATCAAAATCCCATGTCCGTACCCCGCTCCATGCACGATCTCTTCCGTCCCATACGTCCCGCCCGACACCATGAAAAACGTCGCCGCGACAAGCGGCCAGAGCGTCAGCTTTGCGACTCTTTTTTTCGCTGTTGGAATTGCGTGCGGAAGGAATCTGGGCAGGGAGCGATAAAGAACTCAATTTTTACTCTCGTCCTCCTAAGCGATTCTCACTCTCGCGATGGGTGAAGTGAGTTCGCATTCGCAGAATACAAGTTTCGTCCCTGCATGCAACAAAAAAATGCACCTCATTCGATATATTTTTTTGCCTCTCGCACCCTCACTTTGCATAGGCCCCGCGCGCCCCTCGCAACTGCTCCACCCTCGCCCGGTCGCTCCTTCCGACCCTGTGCTAAACTCCGCCTTTTGTTTTCGCACCCATTCCCGTTTCAGGAGTCATTCGCATGAAGCTCGGTTCTCTCGCCCTCATCCTGACCGCTGTCATCCTGTCGCCTTCCGCCTCCGCTCAAGGCTCTCCATCTTCGCCTCGCCCCATCACCATTGACGACTACTTCCAGATTCACGCCGTTCACGACCCCCAGCTTAGTCCCGACGGCCAGTGGGTCGCCTACGCCGTGGATAAAGCCACGCTGAAGACGGACAAGAACGAAACGCGCATCTGGATGGTCCCCATTTCCGGTGGCGAATCCATCCCCATGACCGCCGAAGGCGTCTCCTCTTCCCACCCCCGCTGGAGCCCCGACGGCAAATTCCTAGCTTTCCTCTCTGCGCGCAACCAAAGCAAGACCCAAGTCTGGCTCCTGAATCGTCTCGGCGGCGAGGCCCAGCAACTTACCGACACGCCTCAGGATGTGGAAGATTTCGCCTGGTCCCCTGACGGTCGCCGCATCGTCCTCGTTCTCCGCGATCCCACTCCCGAGGAACTCGAAGCCGCCAAGAGAGCAAATCCGCCGCCGATCACTCCTCAGCCGCAACTGACTCCGACTCCGACGACAAAAAGTCCAAATCCAAAAAGCCCTGGGTCATTGATCGCCTTCAATTCAAAGCTGACGAAGTCGGCTACCTCGACCGCCGCCGCACCCACCTCTACGTGTTCGATCTCGCGAAAAAATCCCTAACCCAAATCACCATCCGGCGACTTTCGACGACGCCGAACCCGCCTGGTCCCCCGACGGCAAACTCCTTGCCTTCACGCAGCAACCGCTCCACTCCCGATCCCGATCTCACCTACAACTCCGACATCTGGGTCGTCTCCGCGGCAAACACCGACAAAGGCGCCCACCTCACGCAGGTCACCACTAATCCCGGTTCAGACACTTCGCCCAGCGTGGTCTCCCGATGGCCAATCCATCGCTTATGTCACCATGCTCGACCCCAAGCTCTTCGACTACGCCACCACACCATCTCGCCGTCTCTCCCGCCGCCGGCGGCCCCGCCAAAGTCCTGACCCTCTCCCTCGACCGCAATGGTCAGCGCCCCGCATTTCTCCTCCGACGGCGAAGCATTCATTTACTTCATCGTCGATGACGACGGCACACAGAATCTCGCCGAGGTCAGTCTTGGCGATGGCCAGACAATTGACGCTCGTCCCATCCCTGGCCGCGTCATGGTTAACGGCTACTCTGCTGGCACCGGTCCAGCGGCAACATCGCCGTCCAAATCGCCACCATTCGACCACCCTGACGAACTCTACTCCACTCATCGACGGCAAATTCACCCAAATCACCCACACCAACGACGCCTTCTTCACCCAGCTAAAGCTCTCCCACGGCGAATACGTCCACTTCAAAAGCAAGGACGGCACGCCCAGTCTCTGGCTACCTCTATAAGCCGCTCGATTACGTCTCGGGCAAAAAATATCCAACTCTTCTCATCCCCCACGGTGGCCCTCAATGGGCCTACTACGCCGAATTCTCCCATCTCGCCCAGCTCTACGCCGCCAACGGCTACGCCGTCCTCTTCCCAAACCCTCGCGGTTCCACCGGCTACGGCCAGGACTTCTGCAAAGCCATCTTCGCGGATTGGGGCAACAAAGACTTTCAGGACGACATGGCCATGGTCGATTACGCCATCGAGCAGGGCATTGCCGACCCCGACAAACTCGGCGTCGGCGGCTGGTCCTACGGCGGCATCTCCACCGATTTCATCATCACGCAAACCACCCGCTTCAAAGCCGCCATCTCCGGTGCCGGTGCCGCCGAGTTCTCCAGCCTCTACGGCCACGACCAATACCAAAAAGACTACGAAACCGAGCTAGGCCTACCCCTGGGAAAATCAAGCCGCCTGGACGAAAGTCTCGCCCTTCCGCAACGTCACCAAAGTCACCACTCCTACTCTCTTCATGGGCGGCAACATCGACTGGAACGTCCCCATCCTCGGCGGTGAACAAATGTACCAAGCCCTAAAACGCCTCGGCCGCACCACCGAACTAGTCGTCTACCCCGACGAGTACCACGAATTCACCGTCCCCTCCCACCTCCAGGACCGCCTCCAGCGCGACCTCGCCTGGTACGCCCACTTCGTAAAAGGCGATCCCACACCCGCACGCCCCGCCCCCTCGCCGAAATCATCCGACTAAGTTCCTCAGCCGCGGCGCGTGCTCAGCTTCTGAATTTTCTGCTAGGGGTCAGTTTCCGGTTTCCGCGCTTACCGTGCATTAGCTCTATTGGCCGGCGATCCGCAGTTATCAAACACAACAGCCAGAGGTGGCGGGAGCAATACCGGGGATTGTCTAGAACAATCCAGGAACCTCCGTGAACAATGTAAGCTTGACACTCACTAAGGCCTGTTATAAACCGTCGAACATTGAAGTACACATCGCACGGCTGTCTCTCGCCTGGGAGATTCTTATGAACAATATTAGACGGATAGGTCTTCCGCTGCTCTGTTCTTTTTCTTGTCTGCTCGCTCTCATTTCCTTCTGTACGCCGGATGCCTCTGGGCAAGCCGTCACCGCGATTCTTTCCGGAAGAATCACGGATGCCTCGGGAGGGAGCATTCCTGAAAGCTAGCGTTGCCGTCCTCAATGCCGCGACAGGACTTTCGCGCTCGGTACAAACGTCGGACAACGGAGAATATTCCATCCCTGCTCTTCCGGCTGGCGACTACGTGGTAACCGTAATTTTCTCGGGCTTTGGCAAGCAGACGAAAAACATCACTCTGCAAGTGGGCCAGTCTGCGGCGCTCGATTTCAGCCTGTCTCCCGGCGAAGTGGCGCAAAAAGTCAAAGTGGAAGCCACCTCCGAATTGGCGGAGCCCACGAGGACGCAAGTGAGCACGGTCATCACGGAGCTCCAAATCGTCAATCTACCCGTGAACGGCCGCGAATTCATTGATTTTGCGCTGCTTTCCCCTGCAGTAACGATTGGCGATACCACATCCGGCAGCACGGACGTTATCGTTGAGCCGGTCACCAAACTCTCCTTCGCGGGGCAGAATATCCACTACAACTTCATCGCCGTCGATGGCGCCGACGATATCTCTACGGCCTCGGGAATCCAGCGCGGCACTCCACCCCAGGAATCAGTTCAGGAATTTCGCGTCATCAACAGTGATTACTCCACGCAATTTGGAAGGGCCGTCGGCGGCATCGTCAACATCCTCACCAAGAGCGGAACCAACGAGTGGCATGGGTCCCTCTACGAATATTTCAGAAACGATACGCTCGATGCCATCAACCTTCTGCAGGCCAGCGGGGCGCACGCCCTTCGGCAAAACGAGTTCGGCGCGGCCATTGGCGGGCCTATCAAGAAGGACAAGACCTTTATTTTCGGCAACTACGAGGTACAGCGGCGCGGTGAGTCTCCCTTCTACAATTCCGCGGTTCTGGCAAACATAAACGCCATCAATGAGGTCAAAGCGATCTACGGACTTCCGTCCGAGCCAAATCTTGGCAGTGTTCTCCGCACCAATAATACGGATAATGGCTTCCTCCGCTTGGACCATCGCTTCAGTGACAATGAAACCTTTTTCGTGCGTTACTTCGTCAATGATGGCCGGTTGCTCAACCAATCGCCGTTGAACGATGGCTTTGATCTTCCTTCGGCCTTCAAGAATAATTTCTATCGCGACCAGTCCGTCGCCAGTACGCTTGTTTCCGTCATCAGCCCCAAACTCATCAACGAGCTTCGCGTGCAGTTTGCCCGGCGCTCCTTCGATTTCCCGACCGTAACAACGCAGCCTCACCTGGAGTTGTCGAACACCTTCACGATCGGTGTGAACCGCGGCAACCCAGACTTTTACCGCGAGTCGCGCTTTGAGCTGGTGGACAATGTCACACGCAACCTCGACAAACACACCATCACCTTCGGCGGCAATTTTAATTTTGTGAAGACTACCGAGTCCTTTCCACTCTTTTACCCCTTCGAGGCGGACTTCCCCAGTCTCGGCGCCTTCCTGGGGAACGACGGAGCAGCGGGCGGGGTCGGGGCACAATGCGTCTCGGCTGCCGGAGATCCTGGCGGCCCCGGCCCAGCTGGCTGTCAGCATCCCAACGTGATTTTCTTTGAGCGCTTCCAAGCGCCAAATTTCGACGAAAAAAGCTTGAACACTGCGGTCTTCAAGGGCACAAGTTTCTCGCCGGCCATCCGGAACCAGGCCGAAGGTACTCTGAACCATACCTACGACGGTTTCTACGTTGAGGATAAGTGGCGTGCCACCAGCCGCCTCACCCTGAACGGCGGGATCCGGTGGGAGTTTGAAACTTGGCCCTCCAATGTGCTCAACACACAATGGAAGAATTTCGACCCCAGGCTAGGTGTGGCGTATAACATCGGAACCAAACGCCATGTCGTCGTCCGTGCCGGCTTCGGACTCTTTCATGGCATGCTCCCTGCCAATCTGCTCGCCTGCCAGGAGCCTTCGTGCGGCGGCACAGGCAACATCGCTCAGCTCAACAACGGGAAGTATCCCGGTCGGCCATTTGAGAATGGACTCAATGCCAAGACGGAGCTGTTCGCCTTCGCCAGCCAACCCTCGATCACCTCGCTCAGTTTGCGGGGTCTAATCAATGACGGAGCCTATCCGGACAACACCACGGATCCCTTCACGAATCCCTTCCCAGGTTGTACCCCCATCGCTAATTGCGGATTCTTCGGTCCAGCCGTTGTCGTACGCTTCGATCAAAATAGCAAAAATCCTTATGGTGTCCAGGCGAGTTTAGCAGTCGAATTTGAGCCGCTCCCGGATACTACGGTGAGCATCAGCGGACTACACGTTCGTGGCGTCCATCTCGGCAGTTTCTTCAATGTGAATCAGCCTAACCCGACAGCCGTTGTCACCCTTCACGATTCAGAAGGCCGTACGGGGCCGAAAAATCTTTATTGCTCAACAGTTGTCGCGTGCCCGTTCACGCCCGGCGTCCGAACGTTTCCGATCGCTATCTATTTCGAAGCGACATCACGATGGGATTCGCAGTACGACGGCTTGTTGGTCAACATCAATAAGCGGCTCACCCGGAATTTCTCTTATGGAATCAGTTACACCTGGTCAAAGTCCATCGATGACGGGCCCAACCCCAGTTTCGTACTGATCCCGCAAGACAGCCAAAATTTCCGCGCCGAGCGCGCCCTCTCGTCCGACGACGTGCGCAACCGGCTGGTCCTGAACGCCATGGTGACGACTCCCAATACCTGGAATGTCTTCGCGCGCGACTTCCTGGTCGGCATGATCACCACCATCCAGTCGCCACAGCTCTTCTCCAAATTCGCCGGGTTCGACGCCAATGGCGACATCTTCGGCAATAACGATCGTGTTGGGATCGATCCCCGCAACACCTTCCTCGGAGACAATTTCCGCAGTGTCGATCTCCGTCTTGCACGAAGCTTTCAATTCCGCGAGAAGAAGAGCCTGGAGTTGATCGCCGAAGCCTTCAACCTTTCCAACACCTTAAACATTCGCTTCTTCAACACCGTCTACGGTGCGTCGGATTTCTGCCCCGTTGACCCGACGGCCTTTGGCTGTCCTGCGACCCCATCCACCAACCGGGAAGGGTCGCCGAACCCCTTGTATGGAACGCCGCGTGCCGTCAATAACCCGCGGCAGATTCAGTTGGCTCTGAAATTTAGTTTTTAGCCGGTTCGTCTTGAAAAGCCGGCTGCGGCCTTGCACCGCAGCCAGCCTTTCATTCTCTCGGTATAACTTCGGCGTAGCTAAAGAGGGCTGCAAGAAACCTCAATGCCGTCTTTCCAATTACCAAGTGGCGAAAAGACGAACGAAATGCACGAAACTTCTTTTGCTCCTCTGAGTGCGCGGCGCCTGCTTGTGCTCGGCGGCATTGGCCTCATCCTCGCTGGAATGCTTTTCGGTGACATTTTTGCGGTTTTCATCTTGCATCAGAACGCGTCGCGTGTGGGTGCGAGCTTGGCCTCAGCCGCCCACGCTGCGCTGGCCGGAGATCGTTCGCTCGTGGACGCTAGTTTTCAGGATGTCGGGTCCTTCCTCGAAAACCGCGGAACCAAAGTGGACACCCATGTCCACATGATCGATTTCGGTTACCTCGCTCTCCTGCTCGCGATCCTCCTCCCCTGGATTGCATTCAGCGAAGGCACAAAACAGCGCCTGGCCTGGCTTTTTCTTATCGGAGCGAGTCTGCTTCCTGTTGGAGTCTTCCTCATCCATTATGTCGGCCTCGCCTACAGTCCATTGCAATCCATCGGCTGGGCCAGCATCTTTGCCGACCTCGGCGGATTGCTGGTGCTCATCGCCACTCTTGGGTTCCTCCTCGGCCTGGGAAAATATTTTCGATCGCAAGTTCCGCTTGCCGTTCGGGACGTGCTTCTCCCGGATCGCAATGTCCCCGGACGCATACTGCTTGCCGGCGGCTTGGCGATGGTGCTCGCTGGTTTTCTGCATGGCGCCTATTACGCCGGCGCTCATCTCTATCGTCACGAAGCACTCGACTCGTCCATTCTTATGGACATGGCGACCGCAGCCGCTGCAAACGACGCACGGGAGGTCCACCGTTCTCTGGAAGCCTATGGCCAGCTTCAAGGTGACAAAGCCGTCAAGATCGCCGCCCACGCGCACATCATTGAATTCGGTCTCCTCGCGATGATGCTCGCTTTTTTTCAGCCTTACGTCAGCTTGCGGGAGACCTGGAAACTCCGTTGGGTCTACGTATTGATAATCGGTTCTGTTCTGCTTCCTGTCTGCGTGCTGATGGAATTGCGGTTCGGTCTTGTGGCCGGTGGGTTGGCGGACTTTGGAGGCTTGCTGGTGATCATTGCGCTGCTGGCAATGTGGGTCGGCATACTCCGCTACACCGGCCAGCTCGACGCCCAAACTGGAGACCCCCGAATCGGAGACACCCGATTCGGAGACAGGCATACGATGAGCAGCGGCCGGCGGCTTCTGATTGTTGGCGGCATCGCTCTTGCTTTGTGGGGCATGGGCTACGGTTTGTGGTATGCCGCCTTTGCGGAGCATCAGGCGCTGCATGATATTGGTTCTTCCCTCGCGTCGGCCTTTGACGCTGCCGCACGGCGAAATCCTGCCGCTGCCGAGACTGCATTCAGCAACTATAGGGAAGCCAAATATGTCTACGACCGTCAAGTGGACGTTCACGGCCACTGGATCGGTCTGGCCATGCTATTGATCGTCATCGGAATTGGTTTCGACCGCATCTGCTTTCCGGAACGCCGACAAGACGGCGCTTGCGCTGGCTCTCTTTGCCGGTGCGGTGATTTTCCCCTTCGGCGTTTTGCTGCAAACCTTCAATCACGGTCCGATCCCGCGTGGCATCGCCATTCTCGGTTCGGCGCTGGTCATTGTTTCGCTCGGAGGAATCATCCTGGGCTTGGCAGTTCGGCAAACCTCCTCAGATTAGAAGCGGACGAATCATTCATTCTCTTCTGATCGATAGTCTTCGAAGGCATCGTCGGTAGGACTTTGATTGACGGAAATCAGGAATCGCCAGCGTCCCCATTGCAGGTCAACTCCCTCCTGGTCGCGTAATCGGAAAGTCACCCTCACGAAGGATGATCGCCGGGCGACTTGGCAAGAAAAAGGCCGTGGGAATCAATTTAAGTCCGGAAGTTCTGGACTATTTCAAACAACTGGCGCAGGAGACGAGACTCCCTTACCAGAAGTTGATCGATCTCTATCTTCTCGACTGCGCGAAGAAGCGCAAAAAACTGACGATGAAGTGGGTGGCGTAGCCGGGGTTCCGACAGCATCGCGCAGGTCGCCGGGATGAGATATCCGGCAAACGTACAAAGGCAAATGCCCCACACTCCAAACGGCGTGTGGGGCACCCGGAGTGCCGGTTACTTGGGGGCGCCGACAGCTGGCTCCATCTCAGCGATCTGTTCCTTCACCAAATCCAAATTGGGTCCCGGATGGATATACGTCAAACAGTTACGCAAGTGCTGCAGAGCACCGGCAAAATCCTGTTTCTCGGCGAGTGTCATCGCCAATAGTTGTTCTGTGTTGGGTTGCACGTGCAAAGGATCCATCGCCAGCGACGTCGCCGCGCTGGCTCCCGCGACATCCCAATTCCTTAAGTGGTAGTTTCCTATTGCGTTGTAATACCAAATATCGATCGTGCCATTCGGATTTAGCTTCAACGCCCGGGTGGTTACGTCCACTAGCTCCTGCCACTTCTCGGCCTGCGCCGCCAGCATTGCCAAATGACCGTACGGAAGAGCGAATTTCGGATCCGCTGCCGCCGCTTTCGAAAACGAGTTCCAAGCTTCCGTCGGGTTCGCTGTCTGCTCAATCTTTCCTAGCTGATACCATGCCTCGGCAAACTGCGGATAAATCTCAAGAGCCCTTTGGAGGTTTTTCTGTGCGGAGTCGGGCTTGTTCGCGATCCCCTCATTCCGGGCTTTTTCGAACAACTTTACTGCGTTTTTCGGAGCGGCCGCGCTGGTGCTGCTCAGTTCCGCATCCACTGCTCCCGCTTCTGGGCGTAGTGTGATCGATCCGATATTTGGGTCGTCCTTCACATTGCGCTTCACGACCGCCAGCGGACTCGATTCAAAGCCAGGCAGGGCCGCCTCTACGGAACAACCTACAAATTGTGCAGCGAACGGCTTCTTATCGGCCTTCGTAGTGGTTGAGCCGGGCTGCTTCACGGATCCGATCGTGAAATTGCCCGTGGGGTCAGTATTCGTCGTGTATCGGACCTTTCCATCACAGACCACCGAGACCGGAATCGGGTCCCATGGAACGGGGCCTCGTACCAGCTTTACATTTCCGCTAAGGTATTCTCCCGGCTGTCCTGGGCGCGCCGAACTGATCATACCCAACGTCGCGAATTCTTGGATTGGCTCATGCGGGATCTCGGCCGGCTGACTTGGCGGAGGGGGAGGAGCGGGGTTGCTGCTTTGCCCGAAACTTGCAATCTGAAACGTCAGGAGCCCGATGACGAGAACCATGAGTCTTGCTTTCATGGCGGCCTCACACCCAAAGTATCCCCCAATCGGTTGCTTGAGCAAAGAATAATCTTTCAGGTCTTCGAGGTGCAGACAAGAGATGGTCTGAGAGAGGCTTTCAGGCCCTGATATTAAGTCAAGGTCACTTTCAAGCGGTGGTTGCGAGAAAAGTTTGTGATGGCGGGTGTCCGATTTTAAACTCTTGGGTGGCCTACCCTTCGCGGGTTTGTTCTTCACGAAGGGTAGGCCACTCTTCCCTCACTTCTTTCATTTGCGACTCGATCCAACTCTCGTACCCGTGTCTGACGCCGAAAATTGCCAACCGCCGAACTGACCTCGCCGTTCGATGCTCTATATTGCAGATCAGCCGCCAATTTCGACTATTCACTGTAAATTTCTTTACTCCCTCGCTAATCTCATGGCGAGTGGCCGACCTTAGTGAGAGCTGAGACACCCAGGGCGGCCTACCGTCTATGGTTTTGTCTTTGGCAAACGGTGGGTCACTCTGCTCATTCCTTTTCCTTTGCGCGGGTTGGATGGAGACCCTCTCAATCGCACTGCCGGGAGCGAGCATTTCGTCAAGAACCACTCTGGTGAGGGCCCCTGAATTGAGACAACCAGTCAAGACACTACTTACCACTAACTGGTAAGTCCCTCCTTTGTTCCCAGCAAGCGATCCGCCCTTCTGTGCACTCCTGGGCCTGGTGCGAGGACGAAGCTGTCATTCTTACGGAAGCTTGTTCCCAGGCTGAAGCTGGCCCAACGTTCTGCCTCAGCCGCGTCGAGCGCAGCGCGTCGGCTGCACGCGGTGGTTGGGCAGCACTCACTTACCCGCTGCTTGTTGAGAACGCTCTGCCGCCTTCTTCAATCGCGCCAGAGCATCCGCTACTCCCTCGTGTAACTGTCGGCTCCCGAAATGTTCGAGCATCCATCCCCACCATCCAGGTGAGATTGTGAAGTCTCAACCAAAGCTCACCCGGCAACGCTTGTTATCCAGCGTCCCACACACTATATGGTTGTGCACCGTGATGCCGAACGGTAACTGCGTCGTCAGATCCAAGGCCCGTTTGTCCGGGTCGATGCTCGCAACCGTGATCTGCACGTGCCAATCTTTCCCGAGCGCTCTTGTTCGCGCGGATATTCGCTGCCCCGGCTTGGCCGGGCCAGCCGGCTCTATCGACAACTCCAGCACGTTTCCGCATCCCACCACAACCCATAATTGTTGGGATCCGCCAGGAGTTGCCAGACCTGCTCGACGGGCGCTTCCACTGTGGCGATGGGACAAGTGCTTATGCTCATCGAGATATCACAACCCTCTGACAAGTGGCGGTGGTGGTTGGTCGCCGACAACAATACGAGTCAAGGAAGAATTATCGGCTCATTGAGAGCTTGCCGCAAGACGTGCGGCTCAGAGGTCAGCGGCGTGCCGCACCCTTCGGGATTTTGAAGGGTGCGGGTTTTGACTTTTCTTCCCGCTCCCTAGCATCGCAGTTCAATCTCACTAATGGCAGTTCAACCCCCAATTTCTACCGTTCCCTGTCAATGTCTTTACTCCCTCGCCAATCCGGTGCTACCATTCCCCATGTTCTCCTCGACCAACACCTCTCCGGCGCTTTCACGCCCACGTACCCTTCGCCCCCACGCGCGTCATACCGAAAAGCGTGAGGGATCCGCCTTTCTCCCCTCCCTCCGTCTCGTCACATTTCCTTCGTTTGCCCCTGAGCCTCGAGAGGTCACTCGCTCCTAACCCCTTTAGAATCCGCACTTCCGCAAAACGCGCTCGTAACCCGTTTAGAATCCGCACTTCCAAAACACAGGACTTAAAACCCTTTAGAATCCGCACTTACAAAAATACCGGGGGTGGGGGTCCTCCATTCCAAACATGAAACGCAATCTCCACCTCTGGCGTCACATCCCATGCACGCGGTACCCTGTGTCGGCTCCATACAGAACCAAGCATCGTGAAGTGCAAAACGGAGGAGAATAGTGCGAAAGCATGCGAGTGTCGTTGCTGTCCTAGCCCTGCTCTTGGCGGTGATCCCGCTCGGAGCCCAGGCTCCAGCCGTTAGCCAATCCGATCTCACCGCGATCCATCAAATCCGGGAAGAAGGCTTCGATCCGAAGACTTCCAAGGTCATGGAGATCATGAGCTACCTCACCGACATTCACGGCCCCCGCCTCACCAACTCTCCCGACATCAAAGAAGCCGCTCAGTGGACCACCGACAAAATGAAGGAGTGGCAACTCGCCAACGTCCACCTCGAGCCGTGGGGCCCCTTCGGCCGCGGCTGGTCCAATGAACGCACTAGCGTTCAAGTCATCGCCCCGCATCCGTTCCCGCTCATCGCCTACGCCAAAGCTTGGACGCCCGGCACCAACGGGCCCGTCACCGCCGACGCTGTTTTCGCGCTCATCACAAAAGAAGAAGACTTCGCCAAGTTCAAAGGCCAACTCAAAGGCAAATTCGTTCTCACCGCTCCCATCCCCGAAAGTCCCGAGCGCTTCGAGCCACAGGCTCACCGCTACACCGACGCCGAGCTCGCCGACCTCGCCAAAGCCGAAGTCCCCGGCGCCGGCCCGAACATCGAAGAGCGCATCGCGCAATTCCGCGCTCAGCGCGATTTCCAGCTCAAAGTCCAGAAATTCCTTGTCGAGGAAGGCGTCGCTGCTTGGATCGAGCCTTCCCGCAGCGATGACGGCACAGTCTTCGTCCAGCAGGGTGGCGGCCGCGACAAAGAAAAAGATCCTCCCGCTCCATGCCGCGTCGGCGTCGCCAACGAAAACTATGGCCGCATCGTTCGTATGCTGCAGAAGAAAGTGCCCGTCTCCATGCTGGTGGACATCCAAAACAAGTTCTACGACGATGACCTGAATTCCTTCAACATCATCGGCGAAATTCCCGGCTCCGATAAAGCCAAGGCCGATCAAATCGTCATGCTCGGCGCGCACTTCGATTCCTGGCAATCCGGCACTGGCGCCACCGACAACGGTGCCGGCTCGTCGGTGATGCTTGAAGCCATTCGCATCCTCAAAGCCACCGGCATCAAAATGCGCCGCACCGTCCGCATCGGCCTTTGGACCGGCGAAGAGCAAGGCCTCCTCGGCTCCCGCGCCTACATCAAGCAGCATTTCGGCGATCCCAACGCCGAAGATCCCGCCACCAAGCTCATCAAAATCACTCCCGAGCACGCCAAACTCGACGCCTACTACAACATTGACAACGGCACCGGCAAAATCCGCGGGGTCTATCTCCAGGGCAATGAAATGGTTGCCCCGATCTTCTCCGCTTGGATGGAGCCGTTCCACGACCTCGGCATGACCACCCTAACCATTCGCAACACCGGCGGCACCGACCACCTTTCCTACGACGCTGTCGGCTTGCCCGGCTTCCAATTCATTCAAGATCCGATGGACTACGACACTCGCACCCATCACTCCAACATGGACGTCTACGAGCGCATCCAGGAACCCGACATGAAGCAGATGGCCGTCATCGTCGCCGCCTTCGTCTACTTAACCGCCAACCGCGACGAAATGCTCCCCCGCAAGCCTCTACCCAAGCCGGTGCCCGTTCGCAATTTTCCATGAGATCCACGAGCAACAGCGCGTCGTGCCTTCTCTCCGTAGGGGCCGCCCTTGGGCGGCCCTCTGCATTAAGGCTGGCTACGCTTTCGTCCCATGTTCCACGGCTCACGCGGCAAGACCTTTGCCTCCGGCCATCGTCTTATCGTGCTGAAGGATAACTATGACTAACCTCCTGCGCGATCTTCGCCACGCCTTTCGTCTTTTGCGTCTCAGCCCAGGCTTCACTGTGGTTGCCGTCCTCACCCTCGCGCTCGGCATTGGTGCCAACACCGCCATTTTTCAGCTCATTGATTCCATTCGCCTGCGCACCATCCCTGTCAAAAGCCCCGAAGAGTTGGGTACTGTCCGCATCGCAGACCGCCACTGGGGCTCCGGCAACTTTTCTGGCCAGTATTCTCAGCTTACGTTTCCCATGTGGGAGCAAATCAAGAAACGGCAGGACGGTTTTTCCGCGATTGCCGCTTGGGGCGAGCAGTCCTTCAATTTGGCCAATGGCGGGGAAGTGCATTTCGCGAAAGGGATATGGATTAGCGGCGATTTCTTTCGCGTGCTCGGCATGCAACCGTTCCGAGGGCGTCTTCTCGGGCCTGAAGATGACAAACCCGGTTGCCCGGCTTCTGGTGTCAACATCAGCTACGCGTTCTGGCAACGCAATTTTGCGGGCGATCCATCGGTGATCGGCAAACGGCTTTCCCTCGACGGCAATTCTTTCGAAATAATTGGGGTGACGCCTCCCGGCTTCAATGGGATTTCCGTTGGCAATACTTTTGATGTGGCCGCGCCGATTTGCGTTGAGCCCATCCTTAGCCCGCGCTTCGACCGCTTGACTATGCGCCATAGCTGGTGGCTTGCGTCGATTGGCCGGTTAAAACCGGGATGGACCATACAGCGCGCAAACGCACAAATGAATGCGGTGACTCCACAGATTCTGCAAGAAACCATTCCGCCGATCTACGATAGCCAAACCGTAAAGAAGTATCTTGCGTACAAACTCGGCGTTTTTTCCGCCAGCACTGGATTCTCCGAATTGCGCGAGGATTCCGAAACATCACTTTGGCTACTTCTCGGAATTTCCGGATTAGTTCTGCTCATCGCGTGCGCCAACCTGGCGAACCTCATGCTGGCTCGCGCCAGCGCCCGCGAACGCCAAATCACGATCCGCCGAGCTCTCGGAGCGACGCGCTGGCGCATGATTCGCGAACTCCTTTCCGAAAGCTTGCTGCTCGCTGTTGGCGGGGCGATTTGCGGATTGTTTTTGGCGTTTGCAGTCAGCCGGCTGCTCGTAACGTTTATCAGCACATCGGACAATCAGGTCTTTCTGGATTTGGGAATGGATTGGCGTGTGCTCGCGTTTACCACTACGCTCGCCGTTCTCACAACGGTCTCCTTTGGATTGGCTCCTGCGATTCGCGCTACCCGGGCCGAGCCGGCCACCTTGCTCCAGTCCGGCAGCCGCGGATCCACCGGCGGCAAGGAGCGCTTCAGTCTTCGGCGCATTCTGGTCGTTTCGCAAGTCGCGCTATCCGTGGTTCTCCTGATGGGCGCGCTCCTCTTCGTCAGGAGCTTGCGCAATTTGACGACTCTCAATGCCGGTTTTCAACAGAGCGGTATCCTGGTGGCCGGGATCGATTTCGAGAGGTTGCACATTCCCGAGGAGCGAAACACCGAATACAAACACGATATTTTGAAGCGCGTACAAGCCATCCCCGGCGTGGAGCTTGCGGCGGACGCTCGCGTGGTGCCCTTCGGAGGCGACTCCTCGAATGACTATGTTCTGACAGAAGGTTCCGACGTGGAAAAGGTCGTGGCTTGGATCAACTATCTTGCACCAGGCTACTTCCAAACGATCGGCACGCCACTGCTTGTCGGCCGGGATTTCGACGATCGCGATACAGCGACATCGGTGAAAGTGGCCATCGTGAATGAGGCGTTTGTTCGTAAGGTCCTTGATGGCACTCCGAATCCCATTGGCAAGCGGTTTCGCAAGCACGAGAATCCGGGGAAGCCGCGGCCTCTCTACGAAATCGTGGGGGTTGCAAAAGACAGTAAATTCCAGGATATGCACGAAGAATATCTGCCGTTCATGTACTTTCCGGCTACACAGGAGGAAAAACCCGGGCCGTACGACCAAATCCTGATTCGTTCGTCACTTCCGCTCACGAGTCTCATCGGCGCGCTCAAGGAAACGATCGGCAACGTGAATCCCGGCATCGATCTTGATTTTAGAGTGATGAAGACGCGCATTCACGAATCGCTTCTGCAGGATCAGCTGATGGCCACTCTTTCGGGCTTTTTCGGTTTCCTGGCGGCGCTGCTCGCGGCCATCGGACTCTACGGAGTCATTTCCTACATGGTCGTCCAGCGCACCAAAGAAATCGGCATCCGCATGGCCATCGGCGCAGAACGCATGGACGTGTTGAGGCTGATCTTGCGCGAAGCAGGCATGCTGACGATCGCGGGTCTTTTGATCGGCGCGGCACTCGCCCTTGCATCGGCGCAGGCTGCTAAATCTTTGCTCTACGGCCTGAAGCCACGCGACCCGATCACGCTGCTCGCGGCGGTCCTCGTTCTCTCCGCCGTAGCCGCCTTCGCCAGCTTCTGGCCCGCGTATCGAGCTTCCAAGCTCGACCCGCTCATCGCCCTCCGCTACGAATAGCGGCTCATCGCGACTTTCGGCCCTTCGCCTTGCGCGTTGGCTTTGATCGCCGGCGCGTTTTATTTCCTGTCTTCACATTCTTCTCAACCCTCAGCTTCCACGCCGCTTGCAACGCTCCGCGCAGAACGTCCTCGCTCGCCGCGGCTAGTCGAATGTGCGTCATTCCCATTCGTCCCCATCCGCCTGCAATCGGAACAAAAATCTCCGGCAATTCCTCGACGAATGCCTTCTGCTGTTCGAGCGTAAGCATCAAGTTCCCGTAGCCCTCGTCCCGTGAAGCCAGCGTCGCAAAAATTCTTCCACCGACACGAAAATCGGCGTGCCCCATGTGCGAACCCTCCTCTGCACCATCCAAACCTGAGCGCAATCCGCCGAAAGTCCTTCGCGTTCATACCAATCCCTCTTACATCTTTCCCGGATACTCGAAATCCACCTCAATAGGCTCGATCAACGCCATCAGCCACCCCAACAATTTCTGATGAACCGGATGCGCCCCGTAAACCTCGCAAGCCGCCTTATCCGCAAATTTCATCACGCCACCCAACTCATACCCTTTTCCCCGTGGCGAATCATTCCGTCCCACCCACGTCTCCAGCACTCCGGGAATCTCGTCTTGTAACTTCCGTATTTCCGTGACGATCCGCATCTTTTGCTCCTCCGTCACGCCCGCCTTAAATCGAAACGCAAACATGTGTATGTACATGGGTCTCCTCGACCTCTCCTGAAAAAGAACACGCGATTCTCACCGCCGCCGCCGACTTTTGGCCCCTCCTGGTACTCGAGAACCTCCGCGGCATCAAGATTTAGCTAATCGGCTGCGCGATTGATTCGTGCCAAATCCCGCGCGTGTAAAGCGGCTTTGCTCCGCTCCAGCAGGTATCTCCGCAGCGCGCGTTCAATGAATGCCGAGCGCGACTGCTTCGATCCAGCGAGGCGGTCGACCTTCGCCAAAACCGCTCTCGGTAGCGTGATGGAAATCTTTGCCTTCCTTCTGCCGCTATATTATCGCTCCTGGTGCCGATGTCGACGTTCAACATTTGTTCTGAGATAGCGATTGCGCATTCTTTTGCCATGGATCGGGAGCGTCCGGAATTCCTTCTTTTTTGGCCACCAGAAGCTGGCTCCTCTGCTACACTTCGCCCGGTCTATCCCTCAATTCCATCCGGAGGAATTTGCTGTATGAAGAACATCCGCAGCCTCGTCTTTGTTTTCTTAGTCTTAGCGCTTTCGTTCGCTGCTCGCCCTGCGGCGTCGGCTCCGCAGCAGACTCGCACTCCTGCTGGTGTGCGCAATATTTCCATTGACGATTACTTTCAGATTCGCGACGTCGGCCAGCCAGAGCTTAGTCCAGACGGGCAGTGGGTGGCGTACTCCGTGCGAACGAAGATGCTGAAGGAGGATAAGAACGAGACGCGGATTTGGATGGTTTCGACGCACGGCGGTGATCCGCTTCCTATGACCGCCGAAGGCGTCTCATCAGGGCATCCTCGCTGGAGCCCGGATGGGAAGTTTCTTGCATTTACTTCTTCGCGGAACGGCGGGAAGAGCCAAGTGTGGTTGCTCAACCGTCTAGGCGGGGAGGCCGTTCGGCTGACGGACATCTCTCAAGGTGTCGGCGATTTTGAATGGTCGCCGGATGGCACGCGCCTCGTATTGATTCTCCAGGACCCCAAGCCGGAAGAGGCAGAAGCGGAAAAGGATAAAGACAAGCCGGCTCCCGCCAAACCGAAAACGCAGCCGCCGTATGTGATTGACCGTCTGCAGTTCAAAGAGGACACCATCGGCTATTTAGACAATCGCCGCACGCACCTCTACGTTTTCAACGTTGAAAAGAAATCCGTCACACAAATCACTTCCGGCAATTTCGACGACGCCCAGCCTACGTGGTCACCGGACGGCAAGCAGCTCGCCTTCACAAGCAATCGCAGCATGCCCGATCCTGACGCTTCGCGTGACACTAATATCTGGGTCGTTGCGGCAGACAACACCGATAAGGGCGCACATCTTATCCAGATCACCACCAATCCCGGAGCTGACAGTCAGCCCGACTGGTCTCCCGACGGTAAATGGATCACGTACGTCACGCAGCGCGACCCACACCTCTTTTGGTACGCCACGCAACATCTCGCGATCGCGCCTTCAGGCGGCGGTGAGGCGAAAGTGCTCACGCTGACGTTTGACCGCAATGTGCGCCGCCCGCGTTTTTCTGCCGACGGCAACTCCATCTATTTCACGGCAGACGACGATGGGACGCAAAATCTTTGCCGCATCGCGGTGGCGGGTGGAGAGGTCACGCGAACGATCGGCGGCCGGGTTACCGTGCCGTCCTACTCCCTTGGCAAGGACGGCGCGATCGCCGCGCAAATCGGCACATCCGATCGTCCTGACGAGATTTTTCTTCAGAACGGCAGCGATCTCACTCGTTTGACCAAGACTAATGATGCCCTCATTTCTCAATTGCGCTTGGCCAAGGCCGAATACGTTCATTTCAAAAGCAAAGACGGAACCCCTGTCGCCGGGTACCTCTACAAACCTGTCGACTTTGACGCCAGCAAAAAAGTCCCGACCCTTCTTCGTCCTCACGGCGGTCCCGTCGGAGAATACGCAGCATCCTTTGATCATCTCGCGCAGCTTTTCGCCGCTAACGGTTACGCCGTTCTCCTGCCCAATCCGCGTGGCTCGTCGGGCTACGGCGAGAAATTCTGCGCAGCTATTTACGCGGACTGGGGCAACAAGGACTTTCAGGACGACATGGCGATTGTGGATTACACTCTCGCGCAAGGCATCGCTGATCCCGATAAGCTGGGCGTCGGCGGCTGGTCCTATGGCGGCATTTCCACCGACTTCATCATTGCGCAAACGACGCAGTTCAAGGGCGCCATCTCCGGCGCGGGCGTTGCGCTGATCACGAGCTTCTACGGGCATGACCACTACCAGCGGGATTACGAAACGGAACTCGGCTATCCGTGGGAACATCAGGCGCTGTGGGACAAAATCTCGCCGTTCTACCGAGTGAAGAACATCACGACGCCGACGCTGTTCATGGGCGGCGAAATCGATTCGAACGTGCCGATTCTCGGAAGCGAGCAGATGTACCAGGCGATGAAGGCGCTCGGCCGTGCCACGGAACTCGTCGTGTATCCGGGCGAATTCCACGGTTTCACCGTGCCGTCGCACATCAAGGACCGGCTGGAGCGATATCTCGCGTGGTACGCGCACTATGTGAAAGGCGATGCAACGCCGGCCACTCCAGAACCAAAACCAGCTCCCGCTGTGAAAGCAGGGCCAGGCGCCAGCGCAGGCGAATAATTCAAGATTAGAAAAACTTCATGGCAGGAAATCACGATGCAGAAGGCGGAGCAGCATAGTCTTGCCTTCTTCTTCGGTCAGCGTGCCTTTGCGCATTAATGCGACGATCAGTTCGTTGAGAACGTAACCAGATTCTCGTGGGACGCTGCCGTTTCCGGAGCCAACATGTGAGGGCCCGTCGAGAATCGTCATGGAGGTCGGCTCCATGGGCGCGGTGCCGCTCAATTCGCCGATCCATCTGTCCAGCACGCTCATCTCTTGTGGCTCGACGGAGGTGAACGCCAGACCCATGCCCATTCCGATTTTGGAGTAGACAACTTTCGCTTCGGCGGTGAAGGAGGCTTTTTCGCGCGTGATGCGGAGTTTCACGCCTGTTTTCAGCGGAAATGGGCTGAAGGTGTCCACGTAGCAACCGCCCTTGCCGATGTCGCTGGTGCGCGCGTTCATGCGAGTGCGGTGCTGCGGATCGAGAGCTTCGGCAGCGGCGGTGAAATGATAGCGCGGGCTAGTACGCCGGTCGTCCGGCGCTAGTGCACCATGGCCATTGCTGGCTCTGCGACGTTCATCGAACATAGCTGGGCGTCACTTTCCAAAAGTAGGTGCCAAGAGGGAGGTTTGGCGGAGGGAAAAACAAGAGCCAAACCAGCACTAATCGTGCAACAACTGGGAATAGTTTATCGCTCTGGAGATTTTGGGGAAGTGATTCCTCGGGAGTAATTGCCGTAATTGCAAACCGGCAAGAACAGGTGATGATCGCGACCTGGGACAGCGCGATCTAGTCGAAAAGCAAAAGTAGATTGAACCCAGTGGCCACAGGAAATAATTCCAGTGGGAATTCTGGTTACCGCGTCAGAATTTTTCGCGGGGATCGACGGTTTGAAAGCCAGAAGTTTCGTAGCGCGTGCTGATTTTTCCTTGGTGCAGGCTGACGACGGTGAACCCTTCGGGGAAGCCCATGCGCGGGCCGTGCCACCAATTTCCGCAGACGGCGCCACCGGTGATATATTTTGTGTTTTTGTATTCGACGATCTCGTTGACGTGGGTGTGCCCTTGCAGGACGGCGATGACGTTGTGGCCTTCGAATGCAGCGATCACTTGCGGAGCGTTGGCGACAGTGAGGGTGCTGTATTTGTCGTTGGGGCGAATCCGGTCCGCGGCGAAAGTGCTGAAGGCGGTTACGAGCGGAACGTGAACGACGCCGATAATTGGCGTGGTTGCGCCAGTAGTCTTGAGATCGTCTGTGAGCCAGTTCATTTGCTTGCCGTCAATGCGCGCCTCCCAGAGGCGATCTTCAGTTGGTTGGATCGAATCGAGTACAACGAAGTGGTAGCCCTTGTGATCGAACGAGTAGTACGTTTTTCCGATGCGGTCTTCGTACATTTTCTTGCCGTATGCGGGATCGCTGGTTGGTACGCCACTTTTTTCGATAATACCGAAGGGATCGTGATTTCCGATCGCGTGGTGGATGGGCATTTGGAGGGAATGTTCGGTCTTTTTGTAGAGATCAAAGACAGTGTTTGCGCGTTCGGCACCAACTGACGTTGCGTCGTAGACGTGGTCGCCGCCCATGATGGCGAATTCCGGCTTGAGCGCCGCGATTTTCTTGAAGCACATGTCGCAGCCGTGCGGCGCGTCGAGCTCTGGCTCGATGTGCGTGTCCGTGAAGAAAACAAAATCGAAGGAGCCGGGCGATTTGGTGTCGGCGACCAAATCGAAAACGGTCGCGCCGCCGAACGCCGCGGCTGCTCCGGTCACCGCCGCCGTCTTCAAAAAACTTCTACGATCGAGAATCATGCAAGACTCCTGCACCCAAAATTATCCGGCGCCGGAAATCTTATCATTGCGCCAGTTCGACCGCGTCGCGTTTTGTTCACTTTGCTCAGCTATTTGGCAACGGCGGTTGCCGAGCAGCTTCGCACGCGTTATGCTCACTCGCTCCGAGGAGGTTTTATGCTTCGCACATTTCGTTTTTCTCTTGTGATTACCGCAATGTTGTTGTCACTGCCCATTCTTGCGACTGCGCAGCGAGCTTCTTTTACGGTCGGCACGGCGACTGCCGCTGCTGGGCAAAAAGCGAACGGCTATATCGAAGTGCCGGCTGGTGTGGATGCCGGAACAAATATTCCGGTCGTTGTAGTGAATGGCGCGAAGCCCGGGCCGGTTCTCGCACTTGTTACCGGCGCGCACGGCACGGAATACGTGTCTATTATTGCCGTCGAAAAATTAATCGGCGAACTTGATCCGGCGCAACTTTCGGGCACAGTCATTCTTGTTCCGCTCGTGAATATCGTTTCCTTCGAGCAAAAAGTTCCGCATGTGAATCCTATCGACAACAAAAGCATGAATCGCTACTACCCCGGGAAAATGGACGGCACGCAAACGGACCGAGCCTTGTTCATGATCACCAAGGAGGTCGTTGACCGCTGCGACTATTTGATTGATTACCACGGCGGCGACCTGGATGAGAGTCTGCGCCCGTACGCGTATTGGGGAGCGGTGGGCAAAGAAGCGCAGGACCGCGTATCAAAACAGATGGTTCTCGCCTTCGGACTCGATCACATCATTATTTGGAGCGAGCGCCCAACCGATCCCACCGCTACTCGATACCTGGACAACACTGCTTCTGTTCGCGGCAAGCCTTCGATCGTCGTGGAAGCGGGCCATGCGGGCACGGTCGAAACGGACGATGTAGCGTTGCTCGTGAACGGCACGCTGAGCACTATGCGTTTGTTGAAGATGATTGCTGGCGAGCCGCATTTCATCGAGAATCCAGTCTGGCTGGGCAAAGTCGTAGACGTGATTTCGGATGGCCCAGGGATTTGGTATCCACTGGTGAAGCGTGGGACGTACGTTCAGGAAGGCATGATACTTGGCCACGTCACGGACTACTTCGGAAAAGTCATTCTCGAAGCGCGCGCGCCTGCTGCGGGCGTGATTCTTCACGTGAACGCTGTTCCTTCGCTGAAAAAAGGAGACAACATCGCCGATATCGGCGTCGTTGCCGCAAAGGCTCCCTAGATTCGCGCAAGACGTATTCTTCGTTTCGCGTGTGGAAGAGCCGCTACATGTTGGCGACGATTTTTTTCGCGAGCGGCACCACATCGTCGGTGGTGCAGGGGCACATCATGTAGATGATGCGGAGAAGCTTGTCGCCTTTGCGAACCATAATTATTCCATTGGCGAGATCGAACGCATCGTCTCCCAGGCCTGGGATCGAAGTGAGAGCCGGACCCATCCGGCCGAGCGTTGCGCGGCTCAAGCTCATCTGCGCGGCTGCGCTGTTGTTGTCCACCGAGAACACCAGGACGGGCGCTTCGCCCGGATGCTTCGGGGCACTTTGCTGGGAATCATTGCTGTGGCCAATGGCACTTGCAAATGTCTCCATCATTTGCCTTTGAGACTCATTGGTTTCAGCTTTATGCAGCAGCGAAGCATGTTTGGCAATGAGATCTACATAATCTCCCATGACGCTGTATTCGCAACCCGCGTCGCTTCCCTCGGACCGTTCGGCGCGCACGACGTCCATCTTCACCGCTTGGCCTACGTCCGCTTTCGAAAGCAGGCTGCAAGGATCGGCGCCGCCGAGGACCGGCCCTCGATGCTCGTTTGTTGCCGACGGAAGATCATCCAGACCGATCTCATGAACTTTTTGTTTTACACGGTGGGCGACATACCAAATACCGGCAACTCCGGCGGCGCCGAACAAGAAAATCACAACCAGAAAGATTAGAAGAACTTTGACGAGAGTGCTGCCGGACTTGGAAGGTGCGGCAGCGGCGGCTTGTGGCGCCGGAGGAGGCGCTTGTGCCGGAGGCCTGGGTTGAGCAGCGGCTTGAGGAGGAGTCTGAGGGCGCGGCGCAGGCGGCGCGCTGGAAGCTGGTGCTGACGTTGATGCAGACGGCCGAACCGGTGGACCGGCAGCGGGCGTGCCGCAACCATCACAAAATCCTTGTCCATCCGCCAACGGCCTACCACAATTTCTGCAAAAACCAGCCATCATCGCCTCCGGGGAATTTCTCGGCCCAAGTGCAGCTTTAGGTTCCTTGCATCCTGCCAGAACAGCGGGGCACGGGCAAGCATCACGTTTTGTCTCGTTGCACGGTTAAGTTGCGCTGCGGCGCGTAGTTCGAGATCCGAAAGGGAATTCAGATTTGTGCGGACGGAATGTCATTAGCGAGAAGCAGCGTAGAAGCAGCTCAAAAGGTAGAATAGTCGCGCGTTGATTCGTCCGCTTGAGGAGTATATATGGCTTCCGATTATTTATTGAAAACCGAACCATCCGAATATTCGTTTGCGGATCTGCAAAAAGACGGCGTCACAGTGTGGGAAGGTGTAACAAGTCCCGCGGGAGTGAAACATTTGCGCGAAATAGAACCCGGCGCGCGGCTGGTCATCTACGAAACGGCCAACCGGAAGAGCACCGTCGGAACAGCTACTGCGATTTCCGTAGACGCGTCCGATCCGAAAGTACCGATAGTCAAGATCAAAGCCGGGAAACCAATCGCGAAGCCGTGGACCCTGGCGCAAATCAAAGCCGACAAACTATTCGCGGGTTCACCGCTAGTTCGGGAAGGAAGACTTTCGGTCGTACCACTTACCAAAGCGCAATATGCAGCGCTAACGGGCAATTGAACTCACGACTCGAGCGGTGAGCCTCGTCCTGTTAGGTTTTACGGTCGCGATCGGACTTCCGATTTAAGCATTTCAAATCCTGCCTGACGGATACGAGCCGTGCTGTTACTTTGCGTTACAGAGTACTTGACAATAGGAAGTAACGTGGTATCCTGCTGCGGTCAGTTCCTCATCCCAATCCGGCGAGGCCTTTATGGAAACGCCACTTCCGACTCAATCACAAGGTTTTGACAACGTACCAGACCGCACACTTCGAGGATCGCTCAGGGAAGCGGTGCGATTTTGGGAGCCACGGCGAATTGTCTACAATCTGGTTCTCGGCGCGGTCGTTGTTATCTGGGTTGCCGCGACTTGGCCTCATTTTCGTCCGGCAATTACGCTGGCTTCGCTTCTCTTTCTTGTTGTTTTCGCATTGCTTGCCAATGCTTGCTATTGCGCAGCTTATCTGGTGGAAATTCCAATGCAACTATCATCTCCCAGCACAGTGTTGAGACGTCTCCGGTGGGGAGTATGGTTGACGGGAACGATCTTTGCGATCGTTCTGGCGAATTATTGGATCGCCGACGAGATCTATCCATACGTTCGCTGATGCAGCATTAAGACGTTGCTGCGGGACTTCTCCTTCATAACAGGAAAACTCCTTCGCCTCGGTAGCCGGGGTGTCGGAAACTGTCGCTTTTTGGTTTCCGCATCATTGGCGCGGATGACTTTGGGCGCGTATGATGCGGGACACGACGCAGCGAGGTGCTTCCGATGAAACGCTTCGTACTTGTTTTCGTTTTTGGTTTGTTCCCATTTACGGCTGGGCAACTTTTCGCACAGCAGCCTCCGGAAATTCGCTATACCTCTGTTCCCAATTTCCTGAAACTGCCGCCTGACCTGTATTTGGGCGAAGCGGCGGGCGTCTCGGTCAATTCGAAAGGGCATGTCTTCGTTTTCTCGCGCGGCAATACGACGGGACCTGCTTATGGTGCGAGCGGCGCGCAACTGCTGGAGTTTGGTTCCGACGGAAAATTTCTTCGCGAGATCGGCCACAATCTCTACGCTTGGTCGTACGCGCACACTGTGAAGATAGATAAACAGGACAACATCTGGGTGACGGACAAAGGCTCGGACATGGTAATCAAGTTCGACCCAGATGGCCGCGTCCTGATGGTGTTTGGCCGCAAGCAGGAAGCTTCCGATGAAGGCACGGGGCCGCTAAAACACGTCAAACCGCCGCTGCCGCCTGTGGACGGGATGTTCCGGCAGGTGACAGATGTCGCGTGGGACGCAGCGGGGAACACGTTCATCAGCGATGGATATATCAATTCGCGCGTCGCGAAGGTGGATAAGGACGGCAACTGGGTGAAGTCGTGGGGTGAGCCGGGTGACCAGCCTGGGCAATTCAACGTGCCGCACAGCATTGATGTGGATGCGGCGGGGAATATTTATGTCGCGGATCGCGGGAATCGGCGTATTCAAGTGTTCGATGGCGATGGAAGGTTTTTGCGGCAGATGACCATTGATGTGCCCGCTCCTGCAGACGCGCGCGCGGCGATTGGAAACAAGCCTGCCGCGACAACCGGCACGATGGCGCCTGGCGCGCCGTGGACCGTTTGCATTACGCCCGGGCCGAAGCAAGTGCTGTACACATCGGATGCGTTTCCCGGACGAATTTACAAACTTAGCCTCGACGGAAAAGTTCTCGGCATGTTTGGCAAAGCAGGCAAACAGCTCGGGCAATTCGGATGGATACACGAAATCGCGTGCCCGAGCGAAGACGTGTTGTACGTAAGTGAAATCCTGAATTGGCGCGTTCAGAAACTGATTCTCGAACCGAGCCACTGATTTTGCAAATACGCCAGGCGCGTTAGTGAGCGGGCGGTTTAGCCGGTGCGCGCAAATGCAGGTCGAAGAAATTGTCGACGCGGTGCCAGGCGTCGAGCAGCACGTGCTCGCGCGTGAAGTAATGAAACTCGCCAGGATAAATCATGAAGGAGATCAAGTCGCCTTTGTGTTTCTTCAGCGCCTCGTCCATCAACCAAACGGATTCGAGGAACGGGACGTTTACGTCGGCGGTGCCATGGAGCACAAGGAGAGGCCGCTCGAGGCGGTCAATGTGCGAAAGGGGCGAAGCGTTCGCATAGACTTGCGGATTCTGCTCGGGAGTGCCGATGCGGCTTGCGGTCCAATCGCCGTGGTAGGGATCGGAGTAGTACATCGCGTAGTCGGTGACGCCGGCGACGTCCACGCCTGCGCGGAAAAGCTTGGGCTGATCGGTCATGGCGATGAGCGTGAAAAAGCCGCCGTAGCTTAGGCCCCAGACGCCAATGCGATCCGAGTCCACGTAGGGAAGAGTCTTCAGATAGTTCGCACCCATCCATGCGTCCTTCGCATCCTTGCCGCCAACGTCCATGTAAACGCCAGTGCGCCAGTCGCGGCCGTAGCCGATGCTTCCGCGATAGTCGGGAGCAAACACGACGTAGCCCTTCTGCAGAAAATACTGATGAATGCTGTAGTAGACGGCGTAGTTTCGCTGCACGTGCCAGCCGTCGTAGTTCTGATTTACACCGTCGCCGTGAATCCACATGATGGCGGGATGTTTTTTCGTGCGATCCAGGTTTTTGGGAACAAAAAGCCAGCCGGGCACTTGCTGGCCATCGGGGCCGGGAAAATGCACAAACTGAGGCTCGACAAATTGGGAACGGTCGATGCCGGCGGGCATGGAGTCTGAGAGGCGCACAGGTTGCGCACCAGCGTTGGTGCCGATGGTAAAAAGATCGGCGCTGTTGCGCGTGTCGGTGTGCTGATAGACGAGGCGGCCATCGCCCTCGGACCAGTGCGGCTCAATATTCGTTCCGGGGGCTGCGGGAATGTAGGTGACTTCGGCGTGCGCGGGATCGGCGCCGATTTTTGCGATGCCGAGGACGCGGTCGCCGGGACGATCTTCAAGGTTGGCGTCGAAGGCGATGCGCGTGCTGTCGTGCGACCATGCGGGGCGCCAGGCTTCAAATTTGCCTTTGGTGATTTGAACAGCGTCGCCGCCGGATGCGGGCATCACATAGAGATGGTCCCAGCCGTCTTGATCGCTGAGGAAAGCGATCCACTTGCCGTTCGGGGAGGGCCAGGGCTGGGCGCCTGCTTCGCCCCAATCGGGGATGCTCCAGAATTTCTCTTCGTGAATTTCGTGGATGGTTTTTGTTGAACCGGTGGCCGCGTCGGCGAGGTAGATGAAATAATTTTTGAAGTCGCTGGACTGGCCATCGAAGACGAGATGAGCGGCGTCGACCCAGGCGAGGCCGCCATATTCGCCGGGCTTGGCGATCGGGACAGGTTTTGCGTCCGCGAGTTTGAGCGCGTAGATTTGGCCAGGTACAAATTCCGAGACGCGATAGATGAGCTTTTCGCCGGAATAAGAGGGCGATTCATCGTGGTGAATGATCTTTGCGCCGCCGACGTAGGCGACGGATGCGCCGTCGGGAGACCACAAGATGCCGTGGATGCTGACGTCGTCATGCGCGGTGGTTGACTCGGTTCCATCGGAGAGCCAGCGAATGATCAGATCGCTTGGGTGGGGCGCGTCATCGGCCGCCGCGTGCTTGCTGCGGACAAAGGCAACGCGCTTGCCATCGGGCGATGGAACGAAACCGCTGCCCGGATCCGGTTTGCTCCAGACCGGCTTGGGAGCGCCGCCAGAAGCAGCAACCTGCCAAAGATCGCCGTCGTGAGGAAAGTAGACGAGTTCACTGTCCTCACTCCAAAATGCGCCATCAACCTGGCCTTCGGAGAACGTTGTGAGCGGTTTCGGTCCTCCGCGGCCGTCGGCGGCTGCGACATAGAGATTGGCGACGCCCGCGCGGTCCCACGTAAACGCGACGAGTTTGCCGTCGGGTGAGCAGATGGGATTTGACGGATGCTTGATCTCGATCAATTGCTCGATAGTGAGCTTCCGCTTCTGGATGGAGGTTTGGGCGAGCATGCTGCTTGCACTTGCCAGCAGGATGATCGCGAGACCGACCACGTGGACTGCGTGTATCCGATTGCGCATTGCGCCCCCTCGAGAGCCGTCAAAGAAAATCGAGTCCGCGAAACAAGACCGGCGGGTAGGGCGAAAGTATCACCCAACCCGCCGAGCAGGAAAGATATGATTTCAGTCTGAAAGTGGCCGCTCGCTTTAGAACGTAAACCGGAGACCGAAGCGAGTCACGAATGGGTTGATGGTGCTGAACGGAAACAGATAGCTCGAGCCGAAAGTGGTGACTTCTCCGATGATGGTCTGCGCGTTGGTTACGTTGAAGAAGTCCACCGTGGGTATGAGGCGCCACTTCTCACGGATGGCGAACTCGCGTGAAAGGCGCAGGTTGAGCATATTGACGCTAGGCAGACGCAGGATTCCGGCGGGCTGCAGGATGACGGATTCGCCGACGTTTACGCCCTGACCATTGGGCACGTTGAAGGTATCCGTGGGCTGCAATGGGAATCCGGTGTAGTGCTGGAAATTGACGCTGGTGCCGATTTTCCAAGGCAGCTCGTAGGTGCTGTCCACCTTGAAGACATAGGTGGCGTCGAGGTTCAAATAGTTGTTGTTCCGGTTGATGTCGAGGTTCGGATCGGTAAAGTTGTCGCCAGTAGCCTGGTCCGAGAATCCGCGGCCGTAGATGCCCTTCTGCCGCTGGATGGTGAAGCCGGCCAGGAGTTGCCACTTGTTCGATAGCCTCTTGACGGCCGTGAATTTCAACGCCGTGGTAGGCATTGTCATTGAGAAGGGAATGTTCGTGACGACGTAAGTTGAACGCTCCGTATTTGGTGGGATCGCTAGGCTGAAAGCTGTAGAGAGTCAGCGGCTGATTCGTAATCGGGTTGGATGAACTTCCCGTCGACCGGCACATAGTCGGACTTTTGCACGGCCGTGTTCTCGATGCCGATCAGGTTCTTCTTGGTGCGGTAGTAGTAGGTGGCGCTGACGCGCAAGATCGCGCCAGATCTGCTTCTCGTAACCGGCGCTGATTTCTTCCGAATAAGGGCGGCTCATATTGGGATTGATGTGCGTGCTGGAGCCACCAAACGCACCCACGGGAATGGTGTGCGCACCCTGGGGGAGCCATTCACTCTGCTGGGGAATGCCATCGCCGTTCGTGTCAGTCCAGGCGTAGTACTTGCCGGAGAGGCCCACCGGGTTTGCCGTTTCCGCCAGGCCCGTACCCTGCATGATGTAGTACATGCCGTAGCCGAAGCGAATGACGGAAGTGCCCTTACCGGTGGGGTCGTATGCCACGCCGATACGCGGAGAGACGTTATTCCAATCCACCAGATTTCCGGAGGCTGCGTAGGTGGTAATCGGGAAGAGCTGCGAGAAGGTTTCGTTGGGATCGCTCTGTCTGAACAGGGTAATAAGTGCGGAAGTTGTCGTAGCGCAACCCAAGATTCAGCGTCAGCCGGCGCTTGATATTCCAAGTGTCCTGGAGAAAGAAGCTAGTGTCGCGGAAGTAGTTCTTCTGGGTCGTGGGCGTGTTGTAGGCCAGCACCTGATAGGGGATTGGCTTATTGGTCACCGGATCGGTGCCGTTCAAAAGTACGTTGATTCCTTGATTGACGTTGTAGACGTAGGAGTTGTAGCTCTTGCCCCACTCGAAACCAAACTGGAAGTTGTGCGTGCCGCGCCAATTGGTTTTGTACCAGGAACCACCGGCGGTCCACTTCAAAACCCACGCCGGATTTGCAAATTCGTAAGGTGCGGCGCCGGTTTCGGTGGAGTCTCGCGACGTTCTGGATGTTGAGGGCCGACGACGTCACACCCGGCTGATAGCTGAGCGGGAAGACGATTTTGTTGTAGCCGACGCGAAAATCCAGAAGGAGATTGTTGGTGACCTGGCTGGTCCAAAGACCTTGCAGGATGTAGGCCGGCTCAATCTGCAGCCAGCTGGCTTCCTGCAGTGACGAAGGAATAGGCAGTATCACGGCGGAAGAAGCGGTTCTGCTCGTTGTAGAGCCAGATGAAGCTGAACTTGTTTTTCGGATTGACCTGAAAATCGCTGCGCAGGTCGGTGTTGGTTTGGTGATTGATGTCCTTAGCGGGGATGCCAGCTTGGTCGGTGACGGAGAGGATTTGCTGGTTGAGATCGTAGCGGCGATAGGAACCGAAGAGCCACCATTTATCCTTGATGATTGCTCCTCCCAGGCTGGCGGTGGTGTCCCTGCTGCTGTCGAAGGGCGAGCCGGACTTGACCGGGCTGCCGTTGAAGATGGGGAACTTGACGCCTGCCTGACCGGCAGCTGTCAGATAGTAGATCACGGCTTGGCCGTGCAACTCGTTCGATCCGGATTTTGTCACCATGTTCATGTACACGCCGCCGATAGGGACGGAAGCGGGTGCGTTGTCGGCCACGACCTGGAACTCATCGAACGAGTCGTGGTTGGTATAAAACTGGGTGTAACCGCCGTTTGCGCCCGGCCAGTTCAAGTCCAGACCGTTATAGCTATAAATCTGCTCTGCCTGCGTACTTCCATGCACTTGCATGGCAGACTGCTGGTAACTGTTGTTGCCTCCTACATCGAACGTGCTGGATGTAACCCCCGGCATCTGCGCAACGGTAGACCATGGGTCGCGGCCGCTCGGAATGTCTTGTAGCAGCGTTTGGTCGAATGTTGTCGACGTTTGCACACTTTGCAGGTCAACGACTGGTTCGCCTTCCACCTGAACGGTCTGCGTAACCTCTCCCACCTGCAGTTTCGCGTTGATAGTCGCGGTGAAGCCGGCCGTAATCACGACACCGGTTTGCTCGCTCGTACGGAATCCCTTCGCTGTGACCGTCACTTCATACGTGCCTGGGGCTAGCAAATCAAAGAGATAGCCCCCGTCGGGGCCCGTATTTATGGTGCGTGGAGTCATGAGCGCGCTGCTCTTGACCGTGACCGTTGCGTTTGGCACTGCCGATCCAGAGGGGTCGGTTACAACGCCTGTGATTTTTCCAGTGACTGAGACTTGTGCGGATATGATTGCGGGCAAAAAGCCAACTAACACGAACAGAAATAGAACAAGCCTTTTCATCGCGCCTCCTAGAATTCATCCATCGAGCAGACTGCCTTTGAGCTTGGAACTCCGGAATCGGCAGCCTTCCCCCCAAAGTCGAACCTTCGCCCGACTTCAAGACGCTTTCTGTAAGGGTTGATAGGGATTGTGAACCGGAATCCGGCTAAGTCAAATGAAGAATTCAGATTCCCCCCATCGAAAGGACTGCGCCCCGTTATGACTCTTAGACGGGCTGGAGGACGATTTGTTCTCTCCGGGCGGAAAAATAATTCACCTGCACGAGGAGGAAAGGCTGAGTGTGCCGGGGCTTAACGTTTTGCCGAATCGGTAGACCGCTGCCTGCCAAGTGGATTATTGCAGGGTCTGTTTGAAGAATGCATTCATGCGCGTCCAAGCGTCGGCGGCCGCTTGGGGGCGATACCCATCTTTATTATTGGGATTCTCGAATGCGTGACCCGCGCCGTCATAAATTTTCACGTCCACGCTCTTGCCCGCCGCTTTCATCGCGGCATCGAAAGCGTGTACGGAATCCGGCGTGATGCCTCGGTCGTCAGCGCCGAAATTTCCGAGCACCGGCGCTTTGATCTTGGCGATGCTCGCCGCTTCCGTCGGCAGCGAGCCATAGTTCACAGCGCACGCCGCCAGCTTCGGCTCGCTCATCGCCAGTTTGATGGACCAGCCCCCGCCCATGCACCACCCGACCGAGCCAATCTTGCCTGGCTTCACGTCGGGCCGCGCAGCGAGGTACGCAAATGCCGCTTCGAGATCGCGAATGCCGCGGTCATCGGGCACGCCGCGCATCAACTCGTGCGCTTCGTCCGCCGTTGTCGCCACTTTCCCGCGATAGAGATCGACCGCCAGGGCTACATACCCCTGCGCCGCAAACTTTTGCGTATCTTCCTTCACCTGATCGTTGAGTCCCCACCATTCGTGAATGACGACGAGCGCCGGGTGTTTGCCACCGCCATCCGGCATCGCCAGGAATCCGCTGACAGTTTCGTCACCACTTTTGTAGCTGACGGTCTCTGTCTTGGCGGGATCGGCACGAAGAAGAAGTGCGAAGGCAACACAAAGCAAAGCGGCGAGCACTGCGATTATTTTGCGATTCATGAATTTTCTCCAGAAGAGTTGGCTGCGAGCATCTCATGGGGCAGGGAGTTGGCTTGCCAGCCCAGCGAACCGGCAAGCCTCCCACATATCTACGTCACAAATGGACCCGCTAAAAATTGAAACTCGCTCGTTTGAACTCTTTGCGCTGCGAACTTACTTGGAAGCACCGCCCTGCAACTCCGTCAGCGCCGCAAGCACTTCCTCGCTGTGTTGCTGAGGCTTTACGTCGAGATACACTTTGCGGACGACGCCGTTTGGATCGATTAGGAACGTGTGGCGCGCAGAGAGCTTGGCGACTCCAAAATTCATCACCGAGTCATACATCGTGGAAACTTCATTCTTGGTGTCCGCGAGCAGCTTGAAGTTCAGACCTTCCTTGGTGCAGAACTTCTGGTGCGAATCCTCATCCTGCACGCTGACGCCAACGATCACCGCGTGCTTTTGGTCGTATTGAGCCAAGTCGCGCTGGAAGTTGTGCGCTTCAATCGTACATCCGCTCGTAAAATCCTTCGGATAGAAATAGAGCACGACCCACTTACCCTTGAAATCATGCAGGCTAACCGGCTTGGACTCCTGCGAATTCAGCGTAAAGTCCGGTGCAGGACTCCCGATGGCAGGCGCCTTGCTATCCGCGTGCATCACGCGAATCCCCAAACCCAATCCCACCAACAGCAGCACTGCAATACCAATTGTTGCCATTTTCATATTCATGATTTACCCCTCAGGCTTATACCTGCTTTAGTTCTAATTTATTCCAAGCGGGAATAGGTTCCCGCAAATTCCGATGAGTTCTTTTGAATTTTGACGCTCGTTTAGGCTGGAGCGTTACATCATACCGCCCAGCCGGGGTGCATGCTAGTTTGATCGCGTGAACCGGCCAAAACCGATTCGCAGCTGGAGCGTGTTAATCCCGGGATTTAGATCAGCGAGGCTGGCATTCGAAATGTGCATGAAGCGAAGCTCGGCGCTCCAGTTGTACTTGCTCCGCAAAAAGTGCAGGCCAAGCGCACCGCTCGACGTGAAGTTTATGCGCGAAGTGCCGGGAGGCACGTTGACATTCGTAAAAAGTGTGCCGCCGCCGAGTTCGAAGTAGGGAACCACCTTGCGGGGCTTCGTAAAATTCCATTTCAGCGCGAAGGGATTCAATCCGAATCCGTACGCCGTGCCGGTACGTTGAACCACCATAAAGACGGGCACCACATCCACCGCATATTCGAATTGACCTCGCAAAAAGCTCGGCCCATGCGGTGCGGTCAGAATCCAGCCGTAACGTGCGCCGACATTCCACACGCCGCTGTCGGCAGTGCTTCCGTTCAGCCCGTGGCCGCCGCCGGTCCATATTTGTAGATCATGCCCGCCATCCTCGGGGCCGGCCTGCGCTCGAGAAGCTGGAGCACAAAAGAACGCTAAGAACAGCAAGCTCGTGAATGGCAAGCTTGCGAACAGTCGTGTCACCCGTAGTGTCACGGCGCGGTCTCCCTCCGGTCTTGGATTCGTTTCCTCAAGACTTGGGTGCACGGAAGATACAGAAAAACAGCCGCAAACGCGACTGGCATTTGTATTACTTAAGATAAGTGCGGACGATTTGGATGATGTCGTCGGCGGCTTCTTCGGACGATTTCGAATTCCGCGGCATGTGGTTTCGAATGTGGTCTTCCATCAGCTCGCCCATGAGGCTGTTGATGGCGCCTCGCGCGGCGGACAAGCGTTGCAGCGCCTCCGCGCACGGCTCATCTTCATTGAGGGCGCGGAGAACGCTTTCGAGCTGGCCGATGACTTTCTTGGTGCGGGTGACGAGGTCGAGTTTTTCGCGGGATGTATGCGACATTTTCCTTGTATACCCTATGGGGGTATGGTATCAAAGTTCCAGCGCGTGCCGTACTGCTCTCTGCACACTAGTGCAAAGCCCAGGGCACTTCAACTGCTTCATGGCGTGGTCCACTGTTTGGTTTGTTGCGTGCCTGCTGTTCATCAGCCCGTAATGAACGGCCATTTATTCTGCCGTATTTGTTGCTCGAAGCGGGCCGCGCCAAGCGGAAGACCGAGAGACGGATAGAAATGCGGCGATTCGCCACACAATTCGCTTTATTCGCCTGGAGCTGGCTAATCGGCATTGCGTTTGCCTCGCCACCTGCGCGTGCGCAGGATCCGGTCCTTTCGATGCAGGATCCTTCCACCGAAGACGCCCCTTCACTCGCCCCCGACCCTCTTCCGATCATGGTCCCGCATCAGGAGTTGGACAGGCTCTGGCTTTCCGGGCAAGTCAACATCATCTCGCAATGGCATCCGGGGTTTCGTTCGCCGTATCAAGGGCCGAACAGCTTGAGCCCGGAAGCCCAGGATGCCAGCTCGCGTGTGCTTACGCTGTTCACCGGGCTGCGACTTACCGGGACCACCGCTCTGCTTTGCGACGTGCAGGAAACCGGTGGGCACGGACTTGGCGAAGCGCTGGGCCTTGCGGGGTTCACGAATCTCGACGTGGTGCGAAATCCAACGCTCAGCAAAGCGCCGTACATCGCTAGGCTTATGATCCATCAGATCATTCCGTTGGGGCGCGCGAAAAAAGCTGCGGAAGCAAATCCATTTTCTATTTTTCGAGAGCTACCCGAGCGCCGCCTCGAAGTCAGATTCGGCAAATTCAGCCTGGCCGATTTCTTCGACGTCAACACGTATGGGAGTGACACCAATTTCCAGTTCATGAACTGGACGGTGGACAATGCCGGAACCTACGACTACGCGGCGGATACTCGTGGATACACCTTTGCCGCGATGCTCGAATACCACGACCATTGGTGGACGGTGCGATTTGCCGAAGCGCTGATGCCCAAAGTGGCCAACGGAATTCATCTGGACGCGGACCTGACTCGCGCCCGCGCGGAAAATATCGAATTTGAATTTCGCAGGAAAATCATCCGGCGCCAGCAGGGAGTGCTTCGGCTGCTGACATTCGTCAATCACGCTAACATGGGCGATTATCAGCAGGCCGTCGACAATTTTCTCGCCGGCCTAACGCCGAAGCCGGAGATTGCCGCGCATCCGCTTCAAACGGCTATCAAGTATGGCTTCAGCGCAAATTTCGAGCAGCCGCTAAATGATTGGCTGGGCGTCTTCGGACGATGGGGTTGGGACGAAGGCGAGCACGAGTCGTACGCGTACACGGAAGTGGATCAAACCGCACAGCTTGGTGCCGCTATAAAAGGCACGCTTTGGAAGCGCAAATGGGACCGCGCAGGCGTTGTCTTCGACTCCAATGGAATCTCGCGCGACCATCAGGAGTATCTGGCGCTGGGAGGCGACGGTTTCTTGCTGGGTGATGGCCGCCTAAACTACGGCCGAGAAAACATTTTCGAAACTTACTACACACTGCATGCTTGGCGCGGGATCTACCCAGCGCTTGGGCTGCAACATATCAACGATCCCGGTTACAACCGAGATCGCGGGCCAGTGCTGGTGCCGACGCTGCGGTTACATGTGGAATTCTAACTATCCGCAAAAGTTGGCGTATGCAATCCCGCACAGAAATTGAGCAAAACGCGAGCGAGAAAATCTTTTGGCCCTCATTGACCTGAATCCCTGTTGAAGTACGCTTGGCGCGCGTCTCGTCCTTGAGTTGATCCATTTAGTGTGTTATCTCTCACCCAGAGTTTTTCGCTACGCTCGACCCAGGTTATCGCCGGAGTCCATAGTCATGACTATCGTCTTCGCCAAGGCGAAGCAATGCGTGTCATTTCTTCTTCTAGCAGTTCTTTCTCTCTCACTTCCTACTGCAGCCGATGACCTGCAAAAGACTCAGAAAAAAGACCTGGAAACTTCGGCAAAAGCTTTGAACGAAGAGGCCAAGTCGCTCGAAAAGTCAGGAAAGCTGGTCGATGCTCGCCTAAAGTATGCGGAGTCTCTTGGCTACATCGAGTTGAAGGATGCAACGCAAGCGATTTCACGGCTGGACGACACGCTGAAGACCAATGCCAAAACTGCGGTTGCATCCGTACAGAAATTGTACGAAACGGGAAAATATAAAGAAGCTGCGCAAGCTCTCGAAGAAGCTTGGAACCTGCAAACTTTCCGGCCCATCTTGGCTTATGACTTGGCGCTCTGTTATTACCAGCTTGGCGAGCGCCAGAGAGCCGTAGATTATTTGGACCAGGCCATCGCCGGCGCCGGCGCGCCGAAACTTCGCACGACGCTCAGCCAGACACGCACGACTTTCATCACCGCGGAGACGACTGCTCCGCAGAGCGACTCCACGAAGAAGCAACTCGAGCTCTTCGACCATCTTGCGGAGACTCTGGGAAACGGTTCTTCCGCCGAAGACGAATTAGGAGATGAAGAAGTTTTGGTCGGAGGAGATGCTCCTGATCCCACCGCGTCCGTGCGCGGCGGGGCCACGAAATTTACGGCCACCGATTCCGGTCGCAAAGGCAAGTCCAGCCGTTTCTCTAGCGCTTGCACGGCTCTGCAAAGTCTGAAGGAGATTCTTGCCAATAGCCCCGCAGCCGTATTCGATCTCGCGAATTGTGCCGAGGATAACAATCGTCCGGACGAAGCCATGCGCCTGCTGAGGCGCTACCTGGAACTCTCTCCAAGCGCTCTCGATGCCGCCAGAGTGAAGCAACGCATTGTGGAACTCGACGCGCTCAAGGCTTTGCCCACCCAGTCTGGAGTGCAGGTCCGCGCTCTGTACGCTACCGCCGAACGCTCCATCGAGGAATCCCAATACGATGGCGCACTCCTCGCGTACACCAGAGCTGCGGATCTGCTGCCGGATTTTCCCCTTACTCATTGGAAGCTGGGCCTGTTACAGGAGACCATGGGCAATGTCGCGGAGGCTCGCAAGCAGTTCACGCGCTGCCGCGAACTGGAAACCGACGCGGAAGCGCAAAAGCGCGCTGATTTTCACCTCGGCATTCTGGATGCGAAACGGGAGAAGTATGACGAGGAAGTCTCCGAGGCCGAGGACACCATCGCCGATCTTTGGAACCGTTCGATGAACTTGACCTTTAACGGCCTCGAAAATCGTTCTGCTTTGCGGGCGCGCCGCGGCAAGTACAAGAAAGGCGACGCTTCCAAAAAACTCGGGGGCTTTACCGTTCCGCTTCCTTACGCGCAGCAGCAAATCGCCGAGGCGGCGCAGCATCTCCAAGCGGCCCTTGCTCTTTTTCCGCTTGGAGCCGAGGCCAATGAGTTGATGGCGCTCGTGTATTTGCAGGCGCTCGACGGGCGCGCCGCGATTCACGCGTATGATGCCGTCTCCAGCCAGCATCTGCCGGTTTCCTTTTACGCCGAGGTGCGCGGTCGCAACCTCGATCGTCCCGTCAAATGCGAACTGAGCCGCGACCACATCCGTTTCATTTTTCTCGCCTCGTACGACAAAAAAGGTGTGGCCAAACCTCCCTCGCGCCAGGCGGGCCAGGACGGTTTGGGAGACCTCGTCATCGAAGCGCAGGCTTCTCGCGCACTCAACTTTGAAGATTTCGCGTTCAGGCTTTCCGACATCAAGAAGGTGGAAACCAGAGACGGCCAGATTTACTTCAAGTTGGAACACGATACTTACTCGGTCTCCCCTCTCGCAATCGCGTTTACCGCGCCCAAGGAGGCTGGGCCATTCGCGCGAAGATTTTCGAACGACTACGCGCGCTTGTTCGTCCGCTATCCTGGTTTAGAAGACACCAAGCTTGGGGCTGAAGGTCTTACTGGGGGCGAAAAGTTTAGGATCGGGATGAACATCGCGAACGCCGGCATGAGCATCGGCATGGGCGGAGTTGGCGCCATCTCCGCCATTCAGGATGTGATGACGGTCGTACAAACAATCCGGATGCTCCAGCGTACGATGGCCTCCATGAAAATCAGTTATGCGGCATGGCAAACCAGCGTTGAGGAAGAACAAGATGTCTTGCTCGGGAATCCGTTCAAACCGATCCCGGCCGAACCTGTGCGTCTCGCTTACGTGCACGAACTAAAGTAGAAATCTTTCGCGCGCCGACGCAACTAGCGGCTGGAAGGAAATGCGGAACTCCTTCGCACTGTCCGGAATCTTTGTTCTCGAATGGGGCAGTGAGTCGCACTCGGCACGAATTGCCGAGCGCGAATGATTTGCGCGGACTCTGTTTGCCTATCACATTTTCCGTCTGCTTCAGTTCAACTCCTCCATCGCAATAAGTCTTGCCGATTCAACGCGCGTGGCGCGCCACCGGACATTTCCATTTGGCAGAGCACTTGCGACAGATCATTGCAGAAGTTGGCCTTCACCCGGCATCTGATCGGCTCCATCGCGCGCAGTCGTTGTTAAGGCAAAAGCGCGAGCCGCCAATGGACTTCCTATCGAAGCGGGTACCGGAGACTCCGGGTCGGCCAAGATTAGAGGAGACTCATATGTCCGTTTCTGGATTATCAGCAAGCAGCTTTTTCGCTGACTTAAAGTCCACCGGTGTTCATAGCAAATTTCAGCAGATTCGGCAGGATTTTCAGCAGCTCGGCCAGGATCTTCAGTCCGGCAACTTGTCTCAGGCGCAGAGCGATTTCTCCATGCTTCAGCATTTGCTCCCCAGCCAGCAGCAGAGCGCGACAACCAGCACGCAAAACACCTCCCAAGCCAGCAATCCGGTGTCGCAGACGATCGCCCATCTGGGGCAAGACCTGAAAGCGGGCAATTTGTCTGCGGCGCAGTCGGATTTTACGACTCTCCAGCAAGATCTTCAGCAGCAGGGCGCCGTGTCTGGTCATCGGCGCCATCACCACCATGCCGGTGGCGCGCAAGCTTCCGGACAGCAAAATGGTTCTGCGACGCTCTTCGGTGAGCTGGGACAAGAGCTTCAGTCCGGAAATCTCACGGCAGCGCAGCAGACTTACAGCGCATTGCAGCAGGATTTCTTGCAGTTCACCGGCACGAGCGGTTCTTCCGGCTCGGCCAGCCCCAGCACTTCCACGTCGGGCAGCGCGAGCCTGAACGTCTCGGCTTAGTGAGAAGCGTCTGAAGGCGTTCCATTTTATTTTGAGTGTGATTGAGCTGGAAGACGAGTAGCCCAGGATACTCGGTGGTCAGACCGAATGCATGCGAGTGATGCTATCGCGTTCGCTGCGAACATCGTCGCCGCGCAGTTCCCGCAAAGCGCAGGTCACAAACTCTCCAGTCACTTTTTTGCGCCAACTCATATCGAAGTCCGTGTTGTCGAGCGGCTTCGCGATGCGAGCCGCGAGAACGGCGGCCTCTGCAATCGAGTCCGCATTCAAAGCACGGCCAACGAGACATTTTGCTGCTTCCGCAGCGACAAGCGGACGGGATGCAACAGAGCCAATTACGATCCGCGCTTCTTCGACGACACCGTTTACCGATATACGCGCGGCGGCCGCAATCGACAACACCGGAAAGTCAAACGAGCCCCGCCGCCTTAGCTTCCAATAAGTGCTCTTCCAGCCGTGCAAGGAATCCAGCAAGACTTCTGCCAGAATTTCATTCGGTCTCCGCTTGATGTAATCCAGGCCATCATTGTTATAGAGATCCGCGAGCGAAACTTCGCGCTCTTCCGCGCGCGAAATCAAACGGACACGCGCCCCAAGCGCGATCAATGCCGGCGCCGTGTCCGTGGAAGAAACAGCCATGCACTTCGCACTTCCTGGCGCGACCCAGCACGTGTCGCCATCTTTCTTCAGGCAAAAGTTGATCGCTTTTCTCCACTCATAGTTCTGATCGTAGTAGTTGCAGCGCGTATCGAGGCACAGATTGCCGCCGAGCGTGGCCATGTTTCGAATGTGCGGCGTCGCGACGAAAGAAGCCGCTTGCGTCAGCGCGGTCAAGCCGTTTCGAAAACGCGCGTCCCCGGCGATTTCCGCAAGCGTCACGCAAGCTCCGAGCCGCGACCCCGAATGATCCAGTTGAATGTGATTCAGACTTTCGATATAGCGCAGACTCATCAGAGTTTTCGGAACCTGTTGCCGCCGCTTCATGTTTGGAAGCAGGTCTGTGCCGCCGGCGAGCGGCATGGCCTTTGTTCCCTCGCCATCCAAAATGCGCGCCGCCTCCTCGATCGTGCGCGGCGCGCGAAACTCGAAAAGGGGCAGCCGCATCATGAGCTGAGCACCTTTTCTTTCTCGGAACTGCGCTTCGTCTGCCGCGGCACGTCGTTCACCGCATTCCCATCTCCCCCCTCCCACGGTGGAGGAACGCGCAGCGCTTCCGGCCAGTCCACATGCGGAAAATGCCTCGGCCCAAAACGCGGCTCGCGTCCCGCTTTCTTCTCCGCGAGCGCTTTCATGATTTTTTCCGGTGTGATTGGCACTTCATCAATTCTCACGCCCACCGCGTCGTAAACCGCATTCGCCACCGCGGGCATGATCGGCAACAAAGGCCCTTGCCCAACTTCTTTCGCGCCAAACGGCCCGCGCGGATCAGGCTCCTCAATCAACTCCGTAAACACTTCCGGCATATCCAGCGACGTCGGGCTCTTGTACTCGAGCATCGACGGGAATTTGTGCACAAGCGCGTGCGAGAGTTTTTTCGGAAGCCGCCGGAACTCCTGCTCCTCCATCAATGCTTCGCCCAGGCCCATGTAAACACTGCCCTCGACCTGCCCGCGCACCAGCGTGGGATTCAGCGCGCGCCCGATGTCGTGCGCGATCCAAATCTTCGGCACAGTGATCCATCCAGTCGCCGGGTTTACGGCCACTTCCACGACCGCTGCCGTGTACGAATACGTCGGCGACGGTCCGACTCCTCCGCCTTTGTAAAGCGCCGGAGACTTCGGCGGCGTGTACGATCCCATCGTTCCAATCGTGCCAAAGCGCGCTTCCGCGAGGCACACCGCTTCCGCAAACGTTAAGCCTTTCTCAGGCGCAACGGAATCAAACACGCGCTTGCCGGCGAACTGCAACCGCTCCTTCGGAACTCCAAGTTTTTCTGCGGCTGCTTCCGCGATCATCGCCCTGCCGCGTTCCGCCGCTTGCAACGCCGCGTTGCCCGCCATAATCGTCACTCTGCTTGAATAAGATCCCAAATCCACCGGCCCCAAATCCGTATCGCCCGTGTACAAGCGAATGTCAAACGTCTCCAGCCCCAAAACTTCCGCCACGATTCCTGCAAGTACATCGTCCGATCCCTGCCCAATTTCCGTCGCGCCACAAAAAACCGCCACGCCGCCGCCGCGGTCAAACTTGATATGCACGCCCGAGTGCGGCATCTTGTTCCAATAAATCGGCAGCCCCGCTCCTGTCAGATATGCTGAGCAAGCCAGCCCCACGCCGCGGCCCTCCGGCAGCTTGCGGAATTTTTCTTTCCAATTCGAATTCTTGACGACCCGCCGAATGCATTCCGAAAGATTAACGACGCTCAACCGAAAAAAATTCGCCGTCACAGCATTCGAAGACTCCGCGATGCGCAGCCGCAAGTCCGCAGGATCGATGCTCAGCTTCTCCGCAATCTTGTCGAGTTGTACTTCCTGCCCGAAACGCGGCTGCACCGTGCCATGGCCGCGTTTCGGCCCGCACGGTGGTTTGTTCGTGAACGTCCTGCATCCCTGAAACCAATACCGCGGAATGCGATATGTCACCGTCTGCAGAGCGCCGGTATAAAAAGTGCTCGCAACTCCGTATGACCCGTACGCCCCGCCATCAATCAGCGTTTGTAAATGCATCCCTGTGATCGTGCCGTCCTTCTTCACGCCGGTTTTAAATTTCATCAGCACTGGATGCCTGCCTCTGTGGCAATAAAAAACTTCCTCCCGCGTCAAACAAATCTTCACGGGCCGGTCCAACAACAGTGCCGCTTTAGCCACCACGATTTCGTGATTAAACGGATCGCTCTTCCCGCCAAATCCTCCGCCGTTTGGCGTGGCGATCACGCGAATATGCCCCGGCGGCATCTGCAAAACTTTCGCGAGCGCGCGGTGCAAATAGTGTGGCGTCTGCGTGCTGCTCCAAATGGTCAATTTGCCGTCAGGATCTTTTATCGCGACCGAAGCGTGCTGCTCGATCGGAAGGTGCGTGTTGCCCTGATAGAAAAAAGTGTCCTCGAAAACTTCATCAGCCTCCGCAAACCCTTGCTCCACATCTCCAAATTCCAGCGATACGCGCTTGTGAACATTTCCTTCTTCGCCGTAGTCATGAATCCGCGGAGCAGGAGTCGCCAGCGCCTCTTCCGGGTCGGCGATCGTCGTCAACAGCTCGTATTCCACTTCAATCAAATCCAACGCCTCGAACGCCGTCAGCTCCTCGCGCGCGACCACCGCCGCCACCGGATCGCCAACGTGCCGCACGTGCTCCACGCACAGCGCCTGCTCATCCTGGCTGACCGGCAAAATTCCATATTCGATCGGGAGATCCTTTCCGCTGAGAACTAAATAAACTCCTGGATGCGCCGCGGCGCGCGCCGTATCAATCTTTCGAATGCGCGCATGCGGATGCGGCGAACGCAGCAGCTTGCAAAACGCCATTCGCGGCAAGAAAATATCGTCCGCGTACCGTGTTTGCCCCGTGACTTTCGCGCGAGCATCAACTCTTCGCCGCGGAACGCCGATGACGCGCATCTCTTTCCCTTCGCCTTTCGAATCTTTGCTGTCCGCGTTCGCCAAATCTTCCGCTTTGGACATCTGTGCTCCCGCGCGCAATCAACTTCGCGCCCCGTTCCAAAACTTCAGGCCGCCGGCTTCTTTTCTCCCGCGATCTTGACCATCGCCGCTTCCACGGCTTCGAAAATCTGCTGATACCCCGTGCACCGGCACAAGTTCCCGGACAACGCTTCGCGAATCTCGTCGCGCGAAGGATTCGGATTCTGATCCAGCAGCGCTTTCGCCGTAACCAAAATCGCCGGCGTGCAATAACCGCACTGCGCCGCTCCCAAATCCGCAAACGCATCCTGCAAGGGATGAAGCTTTCCATCCGCACAGAGCCCTTCGACAGTCAGCACATTTTTCTTGTCGCACTCCAACGCGAGCAGCAAACAGGAAAGCACCGGCTTGCCTTCGACCAACACCGCGCAAGCGCCACATTCGCCCAGCTCACATCCATGCTTCGTTCCGGTGTGCCCTAAATCCTCCCGCAGCACTTCCAGCAAAGTCTTGTAAGGCGCAAAGGAAACGTCCACCGCCTCGCCGTTCAGCGTCAGCCGGATGTGCGCCGTCTTCTGCGATTCCGTCGGCAGCGTAATCCTAATCACGTCAATTCACCTCTTCCAACAGATTCACCCCGATGGCGCTCATCGCGGAAACAACCGCGCCGCATTGTCATACAAAATCTTGCGCTTCGCCTCCGCGCCGATCGGTAGCGCGTGGAACTTCTCAAGATTTCCCTTGATCTCCGGCACGCCCGGCCCCGGCCAATCCGTTCCCCACAACACTTTGTCCGCAATATCTTCAATTCGCGGAAAATATTCCATCAATTTCTGCGGGGGAATCCCGGAAATATCCATGTACATATTTTTATGCCGCCGCACCAGGAAAAATGCCTCATTCATCCACAATGGCCTTCCGCCGTGCGCCAAAATCACCACAAGATTCGGGTAATCAACGCTCACGTCGTCGCACAACATCGGCTGTGCATGCAGATTTCTCGCACCGGGGAAAATCGAAGTTCCCGTATGAATCATCACCGGCATTCCGTTCGACTGCGCCCGCTCGTAAATCGCGGCCAAATCACGGTTTCCGTCCATGTACGAATTCGGCGTGATCACCTGATGCGACGGATGCAGCTTGATCGCGCGAATCCCCAGCTTTGCCAGGCGATCCACTTCGGCGCCCGTATCGGGCACCGTCCCCGGCAGCACGCCGCCAAACGCGATCAAGCGGTCCGGCGCCGCGCCGCAATATTTCGCGCTCCAATCATTCACCTCCGGGGTGAACCCGATAATCTTCGGCGCGACATAATTGATCAGCCCCGCGCGCTCGATTCCGAGACTATCCAAGTGTGCGAGAAACGCCTTCGGATCTTCGCAGTAGCGCATCACATCCGCGTAGTCCTTCCGCCCGCGCTTTATCAATTCCATCGCCGACGGCTTCATCATGTGGTACGGCATGATGTGGATGTGGATGTCTATGATCGGTTGCACGAATGTTTTCCCTTGAAAGAAAAGTCGCCGCGCTTCAGTTGAACCGCACGTACTCAAAATCCAAAGGCCTGCCGTTGATCCCCCGAATCGGGGGCGCAATCCAATTCGCAAATTTTCCCGGCTCCACGACGCGCCCCGTCATCAACGACTGCACAAACCTCTCATCCGCCGGGCTTGGCAGCCATTCGTGCTCGCGCTTTTTCCACGCCTCCGCGGTCAGCACCTCACCGCTAGTGCTGATGTGGTGTCCCGCAAAATTACCAATCGCGCGGTGAAATCCCTTGTGCGGCAGCGTCAGCTTAAAGGGAATCCCCGCTTCATCAATCACTCGCTGCCACCGCGCCACGCCATCCGCAATCTCTTCGATGTAGTCGTCGCGCAATCGCTCGTTCAACGCGGTCAGTGCCGGAACATTCTTCTTGACGATCTTGTCTCCAATCACTTCGTACACGGGGTACTCCGCTTCGCTCAGCACGTGATCGTCCTCGAGCTTCGTCTCGCGGAAGCGTCCCTTCAGTCCGCTCGTAAAATAATTCGCCGCGTTCGAAGACACATCCGAACCGTACAGGTCAAGCGTCACGCTGTAATGAAAGTTCAAGTATCGCTGAATCGTTTGTAAGTCAATCACTCCGAGCGCGCGCACCTGCGCCGGGTCTTCAACTTTATGTTCCTTCATCACTTCGCAGGTGCGCTTGATGATTCGCGTGACGCCCGTCTCCCCGACGAACATGTGATGCGCTTCCTCCGTCAGCATGAATCGGCATGTCCGCGCCAGTGGATCGAAGCCAGACTCCGCCAAAGCGCACAGTTGAAATTTTCCGTCGCGGTCCGTAAAGAATGTGAACATGTAGAACGCCAGCCAATCCGGTGTCGGTTCGTTGAACGCGCCCAGAATGCGCGGGTTGTCCGCGTCACCGGATCGCCGCGCCAGCAACGCCTCCGCTTCTTCGCGCCCATCGCGCCCAAAATAGCGGTGCAGCAAGTACACCATCGCCCAGAGATGGCGCCCTTCCTCGACATTCACCTGAAAAATATTTCGCAGGTCGTACATCGAAGGGCAAGACGACCCCAGCAAACGCTGCTGTTCCACGGAAGCTGGCTCCGTGTCTCCCTGCGTCACAATCACGCGTCGTAGCGTCGAGCGATATTCTCCCGGGACTTCCTGCCACGCTGCTTGCCCCTTGTGAATTCCGAAATTCACTTCACGTTTTTCGTCGCGCGGCTGCAAGAATATTCCCCAGCGGTACTCCGGCATCTTCACGTAGCCGAACTGCGCCCATCCATCCGGCTCCACGCTCGTCGCCGTGCGCAAGTAAACTTCGAAATTGTGGCTCTCGTTCGGCCCCATGTCGTACCACCACCCCATGTACGCCGGCTGCCAGTGTTCCAGCGCGCGCTGCAATCCGCGGTCCCGTCCTAAATCCACGTTGTTTGGAATTTTCTCGGTGTAATCAATCATGGCCTTCTCCTCAGTAATTTCGGACCAACTCGCGCTTCAGCTTCTAAACTCTTTCCCAATTAAATTTCACCGGCGCGCCCGTTCCATAAACTTTCAGCGCTCCGTTCGTCCCCACCGCGTTCGGTCGAATGAAAATCCAGTTCTGCCAGGCGGACAAGCGCCCGAATACGCGTGTCTCGAGAGTTTCGTTAATTCCAAAACGCAGATTCGCTTCGAGCCCCGTCAGCGCATCGGGCGAAAGCGCGGCGCGCGACTCCAGCGCCTGCCGAAGTTCGTCTTCCCAATCCAAATCATCAGGCGCGGCCGTGACGAGGCCCGCCTCCATCGCTTCATGAACCGTAAGAGTTTTTCCAGTCAAACTCCGCAAGTTTTCGACTTCCGCGGAATCCTGATAGAAGCGCGCCGCCATTCGCGAAAGACCGTTCACCATCGGCAATGCCCCAAAGTTCATCCGCGAAAGAACGACACTTGCCACATTCTCCCTATCCTGCGAGTCGCGCATGTAAATCCGGTCGGCCGCAAGCGCCAGCTCGAATAGCGTCCCCGCAAAGCACGACCCTGGCTCGATAATCGCGTACAAAGACCGCGAAGAAACATCAATCCTTGCGAACGTCCGCCGCATCATTCCCAGAACTTCTCGCACAAACCAATTGTCTTGGTGATTCAAAAGAAATTCGTCGGCCGCCAGCACAGCGTCGGGATTCCCGGTCGCATTGAGGATCCACAAGCCCAAATCAAGCTCGTTCGTCCGCAGTGTCAGGATGGCATCATCGAGCTCCCGCGCCATTTGCAGTGGCCACCAGCCCGCCCCCGCAGCAAGCGCACTCTCAATCGTGTAAGCAGGCACGGACTCCGGCGCGCGAACCGTTAAGGTCACCGTGCGCGCCTCGCGGTTCACCTGCGCGTTCACATATTCGTAATGCACGCCTGCTTCATCCACCGTCCGTTTCACTGGCGTCAGCGCCACGCCCTTCGCGTTCGAGGGACGATCGCTCTGCTCTGCAAGTGTCAAAGCGCGTTGCTTCACATGCTCGGCAAACTGTTGCGGCTTCACTACCTCATCCACAAGCCGCCAGTCCTTCGCTCTCTGTCCGCGAACCCCGTCCGGATTTGTGCAGAACATGTCCGCGTAGTCTCGCCGCACTTTTCGTTTGTCCGTGACGCGCGTCAGACCGCCGGTCCCAGGCAGAACGCCCAGCAGCGGCAACTCCGGCAAACTGACAGCCGACGACCGGTCGTCCACCAAAATGATCTCGTCGCACGCCAGCGCTAGCTCGTAGCCGCCTCCCGCCGTCGTTCCATTGCACGCCGCAATGAATTTCAGTCCGGAGTGCGCGCTCGAATCCTCAATCCCGTTTCGCGTTTCGTTCGTGAACTTGCAGAAATTGACTTTCCACGCATGCGAGGAAAGCCCCAGCATATAAATGTTCGCGCCCGAACAAAAAATCCGGTTCTTCGCGCTCGTGATAATCACGGAACGAATCTCCGGATGCTCAAACCGGATTCGCTGCAATGCGTCATGCAGTTCGATGTCCACGCCCAGATCGTAGGAATTCAATTTCAGCTTGTACCCCGGCCGGATTCCGCCGTCTTCCGCTACGTCCATCGTCAGCGTCGCCACGGGCCCGTCGAAAGCGAGCCGCCAATGTTTGTATTTGCTCGGATCCGTCCGGTAGTCCGGCGGGTCCATTCTCGACGAGAGCTGTTCTGTCGCAACAACGTCCACGTGATCCTCCTACTCCTGTTTTGCCTGCAATGCGGCCTTCAATTTCGCGAAACTCTCGTCCACCGAATGGCCGGAGGTGTCGAGATACATATCCGCCTTCCGGTAGAGCGGCTCGCGTGCTTCGAGAATCGTGCGCAAATCGTGCATCGCTTGATTGCCGCCCGCAATCGCCCGTAAATCGCCCTGTGCGATCACGCGCGCCATGTGCTCCTCCGGCCGCGCCTTAATCCACACGGTGTAACAATTTGAAAGCAGATAGTCGTACGTCTCTTTTTCGGAGACCACGCCGCCGCCAACCGAAACAATGGCGCGCTCCTGTTCCTGCAGTACGCGCTCCAGCGAACGCCGTTCGATAGCGCGATAACCCGTCTGCCCGTAAAGCGCGAAAATTTCTCCGAGCGGCATCCCTGTATCTTTTTCAATTTCGCGATCCAGTTCGATGAAAGGGATGTTTAGCTCCCGGCCTAGCCGCAATCCCAGAGTGGATTTGCCGGCGCCGCGCAGCCCGATCAGCGCCACACGCTTTCGACGTGCTTCTTCTTCGTCGCCAAATTCGCGCAGCAGGCGAAACATCGCGTCCTCGACGCGATGAGCCGGAAGCCGCTCCAGAAAGCGCTGGATCAAAATCTTTTCATGCCGTGTCTCTGCTTCGGGCGCGAACATTTCCGCGAGAGAAACATGGAGCGCCGCGGCGATCCTCCGCAGCAAGACAATGGATACATTTCCTTCGCCCGCTTCAAGCTGCGCAAGATGCCGTTCCGATACGTCCGCTTCCCGCGCCATCATTTTGCGCGTCATCCCACGTCGGTTGCGCAATTCCCGCACGCGTTTGCCAAGGAAAAGCAGAAAACCGTCATTCGAAACAAGCCCCGTTCGCTGTAGGGCCGCATCTCTCGAATGGGTGCTAGTCTGCATGGCAATATAATAGGATGGTCCGAATCGCGCATGCAGTATACCGCATGTGACAACCCGATGGTCAAGCGCGACAAAAAACTCGCAATGCCTCCCTGGAATGTGTCAAAGATCTGCCCATGTATCCTATACAAGTCTTTATATTTCATATATTTAGAATCTATTCCCCGCGAATGCACTCCGCGCAAAGCTTTCGATTGGTAGCGGAAGAAGATGCAGTATCATGCCGACGCCGTGGTATCATCCCTCGTCCAAGCATTGGAACAGCACCGCGTTTTCGAACTTGCGTCGCAACCTAGCGGAGGATCGCAGATGAAGCTGCCGAACTATATATCTGGTCAATGGAAAGAAGGCGCCGGCCCAGGCGAGCCGCTCGTCGATCCCGTCACCGGAGAAGAATTGGCGCGCATTTCTTCGCAAGGCATCGACGCGAAAGCGGCGCTCGACTTTGCGCGTTCGAACGGCGGTCCGGCCCTTCGAACGATGACGTATCGCCAGCGCGCCGACCTGCTCGGCAAAATCGCTGAAACGCTCGCTGCGAATCGCGACGAATATTTTCGAATCTCCCTGCTCAATCTAGGCGCAAACCAAGCCGACGCATCATTCGATGTGGACGGCGCGATTTACACGATGAAATATTACGCAAAAATCGGCCAATCGCTCGCCGGCGGGAAAATTCTCAAGGAAGGCCCGCCGGTTTCTATCTCGAAGACCGGCGTTTTTGTCGGCCAACATTTTTTGTTGCCTGCAAAAGGCGTGGCAGTGTTCATCAATGCATTTAATTTTCCGGCGTGGGGCGTCTGCGAAAAAGCCGCGCCCGCGTTGCTCTCCGGCGTGCCCATCGTGATCAAGCCCGCTTCACCGACGGCATGGCTTGCTCACCGAATGGTGGAGGACATCGTGAAGGCAAATATCCTGCCGCCGGGCGCGATCTCCATTCTGTGCGGCTCCGCGCGCGATATTCTCGATCACGTCGGCGAAAGCGACATCGTTTCCTTCACCGGTTCGGCGGACACCGCCGCGCGCATTCGCTCTCATGCAAATGTTTTGCGCCGCTCCGTGCGCGTCAACATCGAAGCGGACAGCATCAACTCCACGATTCTCGGACCCGATGCCGGTCCGGGTACGGATTTGTTCGACCTCCTCGTGAAGGAAGTAGTGCGCGAGATGACGCTGAAAGCCGGGCAGAAATGCACTGCGATCCGCCGCGTGCTGGTTCCGCGGCAACATCTGAAAGCTCTTGGCGATGCGATCGTTGCGCGTTTGAGTTCCATGAAAGTCGGCAATCCGCGAAACGCGGAAGTGCGAGTTGGGCCGGTAGTGAACAAAGCGCAGCAGCGTGCTTGTCTCGAAGGGCTGCGACAGTTGAAAGAAGAGTGCGCGGTCTTGTTCGGCGGCGACGAAGAATTTTCAGCCGATGGATGCCGACGCGCAAAAATCCGCGTTTGTTCAGCCCACGCTGCTCGCTTGCGAAAAAGGGCTCGACGCAAAATATGTGAATGACATCGAAGTGTTCGGGCCGGTGGCGACGCTCGTCGCGTATGACGGCGTGGAAGATCTCATCGCGATTGCGCGGCGCGGCCTCGGTTCACTCGTCGCTTCGATTTTTGCCAACGATCCCGCATTTCTGCAAAGTGTTGTGCTCGGCATCGGCGACATGCACGGCCGCATCATGATTGTTGATTCGAGCGTCGGTACCCAGTTCACCGGGCACGGAAACGTCGTGCCGAGTTGCCTGCACGGCGGTCCGGGAAGAGCCGGCGGCGGCGAAGAGCTTGCCGGGTTGCGCGCGCTGCTGCTTTATCACCGGCGATTTGTCGTGCAAGGACCGACGAGTTGCACGACTGAGCTTGCTAACCTGTCCGCCGATACGAGCCTTTTTTATTCGTAAAACTTTTCCTAAAAAACGCTACAGCAAGAGCTTTGATTACTATGAAGCGTTCTTGCTTTGGTGATCTTGCAGCTCGCGGAGTTTGAATCGTTGCAATTTTCCTGTGGCCGTCTTGGGAATCTCGGATAAGAATTCGATCCAATGAGGCCGTTTGTATCCGCCAATCTTTTTTCCAACCATTTCTTGCAGTTCGCTGGCGAGCTGTGCGCTCGGCAAGGCTTCGGGACTTAACACCACGTACGCGGCCGCTTTGGTGAGGCCGTCGGCGTCCACGCGGGCGACGACCGCGGCTTCGCGGACTGCGGGATGCGTGATCAATGCGCTCTCGACTTCCGCCGGGCTCAGCCACAGGCCGTGGACTTTGAAAACGTCGTTCGAGCGTCCGGCATACCAGAAGTAGCCGTCTTCATCCTGATAGAACTTGTCGCCGGTGCGAAACCAATCGCCGACAAAGGTTTCCTTCGTTTTTTCGTGTTTGTTCCAGTAGCCGGAGCAGGTGGAATCGCCTTTGATGAGGAGGTCGCCGATTTCGTTGAGAGCGACGGCGTTACCTTGCTCGTCGATGATTTTGGCTTCGTAGCCAGGAATGATTTTTCCGCTGGAGCCGGGCTTGGCTTCGCCGGGACGGTTGGCGATGACCATTTGCAAAGTTTCCGTGGAGCCGAGCGAATCGAGAATTTCGACGCCGAAGCGCTCTTTGAAGCGAAGAAACAACGGCGCGGGAAGCGATTCGCCGGCGGAGATGGCATGGCGCACGCTCGATAGATCGAACTCTTTTCCGTCCTCGCGGTGATGCGCCAGCAGGGCTGCAAAGTTTGTGGGCACGGAGAAAAAAAGCGTGGGGCGATAGCGCTCGATGTCCGCATAAATCGTGGCGGGAGTCGGGCGCACGGGAGAAAGAATTGTGGTGGCGCCGCAGCCGAGCGGAAAATAGCCGGCGTTGCCGAGGCCGTAGGCGAAGAACAAGCGCGCGACGCTGAAGCAGCGGTCGCTCTCTTTCATTTGCAAAATGCCTTTGGCGTAAAGCTCTGAGCAGACCACCATATCGTGATGAAGATGAACGCAGCCTTTGGAGGCGCCGGTGCTTCCGGAGGAGTAGAGCCAGAAGGCGGGCTCGTCTTTGCTGGTATGCGCGGCTTCTAGTATTGGCGAGGCGGAGTTCATCAAGTCGCGCAAGCTGTGGCGGTTTTGTTTTAGTTCGGTGGCCGCTGAGCCGGAATCTCGTACAACGACGATTTCGCGCAAGTAGCGAAGTTTTTCTTTCGGAATTGATTGTATGTGCGGCAGCAGAGGTTCGCTGATGATTGCTACTCGCGCGCGGCAGTCGTTGAGGATGTATTCGTAGTCCTGCGGCTTCGCTTGCGTGTTGACGGGAACGGCGACGGCGCCGATTTTGATCGCTCCGAAAAAGGAGTAGAGGAACTCCGGCGTGTCGAGGAGGAGAAGAAGGACGCGCTCTTCTGGCCGGACGCCGAGAGCGAGCAGGGCATTGCCGACGCGGTTGGTGCGCTCGAGAAGCTGCTGATAAGTGACACGCTCGTCGCCGCATTCGATGGCGACTTTCGCGCCGCGGCCTTCCTGGACGTTGCGATCCACGAAGTGCGTGGCGACATTGAACATTTCCGGCAAATTGATCAAGGGCCTGGCCGCCTCCTGCTGGTCTGTGTGGCGAGCTGGGAGATTCTCTTGCGCAAACGGGCGGGAGTATAACACGGGGGGAATTGGTGGCTGGTGGCGGAGGAGCGCTGAACTGTTTGCCCCCGCCCCCCGGGTTTTTTCGTAAGTGCGGATTCTAAAGGACTTTAAGTCGCGTGTTTTGGAAGTGCGGATTGCAAAGGGTTTATGGGGGTGTTTTTCGTAAGTGCGGATTCTAAAGGGGATAGCGATCGGAGACGAGAAAAACACGGAGAATGGCTGGGCAGGGTGGGTGCCACCCCCGGTGTTTTGCAAAAGAGTGAGGAAATTATTGATTAGGAAAGACTTATGGGAAGACTCTTTTTTGAAAAGTGCGGAAGAGTATGAAAATGCGGGGTTTAATTCTTCGCCTTTTTGAAGAAAAGTGAAAAGACCGAAACGAGAAGGATAGCGTAACGCAGAGACACCCCGACTGGGCCGGGGTAAACGCCGTGCGCAGAGATCAGGAACGGAAGGAACGCGCGTGGAGTGGGCGGGGCGTGGGCGAAACATGGGAAATGGTAGCAGGGATAGTTACCATGTGTCAATAGATTTCTTGGTTTACTGGATGCTCATTCGAACGAGGAGGGCGGATTCGAATGGGAGAGGCGGAAGTTGAGAGGATTGAAGGAGTTGGGCGGGGAGTGATGGGTTTGTTACGGCTGTGGAAATGTGTGGAAAAGTGCAGGCAGGAAGTGAGGTGTGAATAGTGGGTCGTGAGTAGAAAAGGAAGAGAGGGAGAAGAGTGCCATGGCGTAGAGGTTGAGGGTTTGCGGGTTGGTGAGGTTGGCGTAAGGGACGGGAACGGGGACGCTGGACCAATCGGCGCTGAGCCAGCGGCCGAAGCGGCTGGTGTAATAGCGTGCGCCGAAGTCGTCGTTGCCGGTTTCGGAGTCGCGCTCTTTGCCTTCGAATTTGTAAGCATTGCTCGACGGACAGTTGTTGGTGTAGGAGTGCTCGCCGCCGTAGGGATCGAAATCGGCGTCATAGCAAACGGTGCCGTTGTTCTGCGTGATGACGCGCGAGAAACCAAGAAAGTCTTCGGCGTATTAGACGGGATTGCCGCCCGCCACCCCGTCAGCATTCTGTGCTCCACCCGCCGTGTCACACCCATCGAAAAACTAATTTTTTCACACCTTCCTGTTCCCTAGTTTCCGACGCTTTGCTGAACGGCGAGATCGTCGTCGATTCAAGGCTTTTATGAGCTTGGGCAGACTATTTCGAATTCCCTTGATATGCGCCCTGGACTCGTCACATTGTTCGTGTTCTATGTATAGTAGGATTTCCCGCAGCTGTTCGTAATGCTTTGGAAATTTCATGCGACATAAGGTTCTGATATGGTCATCGAGTTTTTGGCCATACTCCCAGAGATCTTCCAGGTCTGCAACAAAGTCCCCGATTAGCAACGGGTTCGTATCTGGCAGCGCTGCCTTTAGGGTGCGTAGGAGGCCTTTGATGAATCTGCCGATTCGTCTTTGAAAGTGCCTGTCTTGTTTTTTTGAACGTCCCAAGGAATTTGTAAGCATGATGTTAGTCATTTCCAGCGCTGCACCACGCCCGGAAACTCTGGATATTTCGTCGTACAATTTGTTCGACTCAGTCCTAGCGCGCAGTTTCATTTGTAACTCCAATGGTTTTCGAATGAGTCTATTCTACAAGCCCTCTGAGGAGTTGAGCGGCGAACCGCGTTGCGTTCGCTAAATTCTTATTCCCAATCTTATTCGCCAACTGGTCCATTTGATCCGCATTGCGGCGCACGGTGTTTCTCCAGCCTCTACGGCGGGTGGACGACCCTTAACGCGCTGAGATGATTTTGACTTTGTTTTTATTTCTGGGGTGGCCTACCCTTTGTGGTTTTTGCAAAGGGTGGGGCACTCTTCGGTGTGTATCTGTTCTAATCAACAGGGTCAATCCCGATTAGCCCCGGCTCATCCTTCGCATAATACGAAAAACTGCTCCACGGCCACTCTTTCGGATGCTTCACCAGCCGCTCCCTCACCGGATTCGCGTGCATGTAATGCAGTTTTTCCTTCCTCTTTGCATCGCTCCATACATTGAAGTCGTAAAACCGCCGCTGCCAGAATCGCCGCTCTCCCTTCATCGGCTCACCAAAATTCAACGAAAGTTGGCGGGTGGGGCATCCTTTGGATCTGGAATTGTTTTTGTTTTGCATGACCTGATGTCGTGAGCGATAGAATAGCTTTGCTTAGTGATGCAGTAAAGACTCTGGGGTGACTCTGGGGTGGCCTACCCTTGCGGGTTTTGCAAGGGTGGGCCACTCTTTTGGCTTCCGGTATGCCGAAAGGTTTGAAACGCCACTACGGCCAAGGCGATCTGCATTTTATTACTTTCTGTTGTTACCACCGGCGCCGCCACCTGGCAACGGTTCGAGCGAGGAATGTGTTCCTGAAAATGCTAGGAGAAGTCCGGAGCAAATATCAGTTCCGGCTGATTGGATACGTCATCATGCCGGAGCACGTGCATTTGCTGATCAGCGAGCCGACGAAAGGCAACCTATCGCGGGTGTTGCAGGTGCTGAAGCAACGAGTATCGCGGGCGATGCGAGGAAAAAAGAGGCGGGTTTCGAGCGGGCAGCTTTCCTTGAAGTTCGGAGAAGCGCTGAAGAGAGACGGTCGCTTTTGGCAAAGGCGGTTTTACGATTTCAATGTGTGGAGCGATGCGAAGAGGAAAGAAAAATTGCACTACATGCACGCGAATCCGGTGAGGGAGCAGTTGGTGAAGCATCCGAAGGAATGGCCGTGGAGCAGTTTTTCGTTTTATGCGAAGGATGAGCAGGGGCTGATAAGGATTGATCCAGTTGAATAGAACAGAGGCATAGCGAAGAGTGGCCCACCCTTGCAAAAACCGCAAGGGTAGGCCACCCCAGA
>CAVSIW010000024.1:0-21930 GCA_963727945.1 uncultured Acidobacteriota bacterium | reverse complement strand
CGTCAGCGATACAACAATGACTTGGTGCTGACATTGGCTGCCTATAATGCGGGCCCGGAACGCGTGCAGCAGTTTGGACGTGTGCCGCCGTATGCCGAAACGGTTTCCTATGTTCGGAGGGTGAAACGCGCCTACGAAAAGAGCAAAGCCGGTCACTCTCCTGAGGTTGTGCCAAAACGTTCCGCCGTGAAGACCGTGCCGCCCGCAGGAAATTCAAACACGGGCGCAGTCACTTCGCAGCTAAACCTCTCCAATTAGAATCCAGCGTCACACAGCAATGCTCAACTTGCGTGGAAGCAAGAGCATTATCCATGGATAGATTTTGGGGCGCTCAGCGGAAATTAATTTCTAAAACTACTGTTGCGGCGGATTGGGATTTGGAGCGGCCGTTGGAGGAGTCGCCGGTGGGTTCATGGGATTGGGTTGCGTGCCAGTCGGATTTAGACCCGGCGCGCCGGTGGGCGTACCAATCGGGGCTCCCGGCGAACTTACCACGCCCAAATCCTTTGAAGGATCCCAGATAAATTCAAAAAGGCGATAGTTGTGCGCCTTCTCATAAACGATGATGGAGTTTTTGTTGACCTTGCTCCCCACCCCGATGATGCTGCCACCGACGATGTTCGGAGTATCGGCCATAGGAACGGCCTGAGAATCGGTCCCGGTTCCTGTCGTGTCGGTTCCCTGCGCACCTGTGCCGGTTCCGGTTGTGCCCGGAGCAGAAGCGCTGGGCGCAGTGCCCGTCGGCGGTATGCCCCCGGTGGTGCCTGGCTGCGAACCGAAGCCCCCAGAGGAAGTACTCCCGATCCCACCTGGCTGGCCACCCGCAGCGGGCATCTGGATACCGCCGGGCTGCGGTTTCAGACTGCCGATGAGCTGCCCCGCAGGTCCGACGTAAATCAGCCGCCAGGAGCCGTCTTCCTTGTTCATCGGATCTTTGTAGGCTTGCCGCATGAATCGGAGATTGCCGATTTTGGGTTTGGTGAGATCGTCCATGGAGTTCGGAAAGCGCCCGAGCTTGCTGTAATAGAGCTTGATGCCGCGCGTATATTGCTTGCCGCGCCAGATCATCTCCTGCTCTTTTTCGCGCCGGCCTTCCGTCAGGATGCGCAATCCGATGGACATGGTGGCGACGACAACCAGCGTCGTGAGAAACACAACCAGCAGCAAGGCGTAGCCGTCTTGCTGTTTTCTGCCTCGTGAATGCGGGATTGCTTTCATGCGGAGGGCGATGCGGCCTGCTCTTCGAGTGGCGTCGTGCCGTGGAGCCCGCTCGAAATTTCCTGAAATTCGAGATTGGCATTGCCGACTTTAAGGATGCGGTAGCGGCCCAGCAGCGTGTCTCCCTCGGTGACGATATAAACATCGTCGCCGTCGGTAAAGAAAGCGCGCCGCGCCGTCCCCTTCGGTACTGTGCCGTAGCCAAAATACTTGAGGTTCTGAGGCAAAAACGCCTGCGTGGGCGCTGCGGGGGGCTGCGGAACAATCACTTGCGGCTGTTGCTGTGAGCGTCTTTCACTTTTTTCAAATCAGCCGGTGTCGGAGGCACGATGGCGCTGAAAAGATTGCGGCCGTTGCTCTTGTACTCGGTTTTCTGCGCGCGCTCGAATCGGTCCATCGAATTGCGGATTATCGACTCCCAGTGATTGGTAGTCCTGACTAAAGCCACCGTTTGCATTGCGGGCGTCTTCGTGCGCCACTCGAAATACCACACAACCGCCGCAATGACGAGGAGAACGGCGAGCACGGCGATTTGTCGCTTCTGCTTCATCATGCCATCCGGAAATAAGTCTTAGGTGAAGCGACACCTTGATAACCCCTGCGGGCCCTTGAGCGGTGTTCTCGGTGGCCAGCGTGAGCGAGTCCACTTCATAAAGATTTGCGGAACGCTGAAGGCTATTGAGAAATTCACATCACGTTTTTGTAGTCGCCGTTGACGGTGGCATCGATGGCGACTTCCGTCATGCTTGCGGCTGGCAATTTCCGTTTTCTTGAAAGTAAGGTCATCGAGCTGAATGCCCGTTTTCTTAGCGATATCGCCAAGTTCCGAGGTGACGGAGGAGTAGCCCGAACTTGCGGCGAAAGAGCGACTGTTCGAATTTGTCGCAATCTTTCTGGATGGCGGGGATCTTCTCCCGGATGTCCTGCGCGCGCCGGATGTCCGCCTTGAGCAGGTCAAGCTGCTTCATTTCCACGGCGAGTTGCTGCCGAGGAGTGCGGGGTGCGGACGCGAGCTCCCAACTGTACGCAGCAAGAGCGACGTCGGCGAGGACAAGAAAAATCACCGCACCAAGAGTGGCTCGCTTGCGAAATGTGACGTCGCGTGGCATCAAATCCTCGAATACACGGCAGTCAATTGTATGACTTTCTGGTCGCCGCGCGGGCGCCGGTCGGGGCGCGTGCTCATTCTGCAGTTCGATGTCCGTGAACTCTTTCGAATCTTCGAGGGCCCGCAGAAATTTCAACTTCGCTTCGTCGCTGCTTGTGCCCACGCTCAACTTCACCTGGACCCGGCCCTGCACCTGCTTAGGCTCAATGCTGATGACGCGAACCCCACCCGGAAGGATGCGCTCCAGATCCATGAACATCCGGGTCCAGTTGAAGCTTCGCGCGTCAATAATGCCGTTGATGAAGGAAGCGCGATCGTGTAATTCAGCGGTTTCCTTCAGGCCAAAAAACTGTTCCGAGCTCCCGGCGCTGCTCGAGGAGCCTGGCCATCTCCTCGCGAGTCTTTCCCTGCGGGCACGGAGTTCGGCATCGACTTTGCGAACGGAATAAACATGCGCGCCGAGAGCGATAAAAACGAAGCCGGCGACAAACAGGGCAAGACCCGCAGCCGCCAAAAACCTGCGGTGGGTTTCCAGTGGCCGGGTCGCTACGTTGAGCCGACTTTCATTCGTCTGTTTTGCCTCAAACTCCCGAACAATCCATTCTCACCGCGCTGGAGCATCCAGCCGACGAGTCCTTCCAATTCGCGATCCGCCAGTGGGCGGGCGTCTTCCTTTGATGCGCCCTTCCGAGAGGGCAGAATGCAGGAGGGAGCGCACCGGGCAGTGAAATTCCTCCTCAAGAGGCCGGATGAATTCCGGCAGGCGCGCGCCAAGTCCGGCAACGTGCACGGACTGAATTCCTTCCTGCCAGGTATCCTGATAATAGGCGGCGACGGGGATAGACTTCCTCGAGAAGCATGTGCGGGGTGAGCTCCATGGCGCTGCGCCGGAAGTTCGGTGCAGCGATAGCCGCAGAGGACGCCGTCCCGCACGATGGAGGTGGTAAGAGCGGAACCGGAGACGCGGGCAAGCAGCGTAGGCGATTCTTTTCATCCAAGAGAGAAATGGCCGCGAGCGAAGAACTCAAGACGACGCCCGGGGACAGACTCACGCCCTCGGCGAGGGATTCATACTCGCGGATAATGCGCAAGCCGGGCCAAGCGCAGTGACCACGTCCACGCCGTGCTTCGCGCGGCGCCTGCCGCATGTAGGAAATGAGCGTCTCATCGGCCTCGAAGGGAACGCTTTTCTTCAACTTCCAGCGCAGCATCGGGATCGGCTTCCTCTTGCGAGCGCGGGAATTCCTCGAAATGCTGGACGAAAATCACGAATGACGGGGTCGGGAGAATCAGGGCAACGTCTTCGTCCTTGGCGCGCAAGCGCTCGCAGACCTTCGTAATGGCGGATTTAACGGCCGCCGCGTTGACGATATTGGCTTCCACCGCGGATGGAACAATCGCACCAGCACGGCAAGTTCTCGACCGCAAAGTCATCCAGCGATCCTCCCGTTCGCTCCAGCGCGCGACGGCCACGCGGTCCGGAGCAATTTCGATGGCCAGCGGGGGATGCGGCATGGCATCGAGCCAGCGCGCCACGCGGCGCACGAGCCCGCTTTTGATAGAGACCTTGCCGGACGGTCGGAGCGCTACTCAACGAAAGTCACCTTATTGATCTCCTTGACAGTCGTAATGCCCGCGCGAATCTTGGCCAGACCGCTTTCGCGCAAGGTGATCATTCCTTCCTCACGCGCGACACGTTTGATTTCGGAAGTCGGACGACGGTCCACGATCATTTCGCGGATGCGGTCGGTCAAGTCCAGCAATTCGCAGATTGCGGTGCGGCCGTGATATCCCGTGCCGGAACATTCCAGACAACCGGCACCCTCAGAGAGCACGACGTTGGCCCAAACTGCGGGGTCCAGCCCGGCTTCTTTTAATTCTGCCGGCGAGTAGTCGCCTGGGCTTCTTGCAGTTAGAACAAATCACGCGGACGAGGCGCTGCGCCATGATGCAATTCAGGGCAGAAACGAAATTGTAAGGCTCGACACCCATGTTGATGAAGCGTCCGATGACGTCGGTCACGTTGTTGGCGTGAACGGTGGTGAAGACCAGGTGCCCGGTAAGCGCGGACTGAATGGCGATCTGCGCGGTTTCCTGGTCGCGGATTTCGCCGACCATGATTTTGTCGGGGTCGTGGCGGAGGATGGAACGCAAACCGCGCGCAAAAGTCAGGCCTTTTTTTTCGTTCACGGGGATTTGCGTGATTCCCTTGAGCTGGTATTCCACCGGATCTTCGATGGTGACGATCTTGTCCTCATCGGTCTTGATTTCGTTGATGGCGGCATAGAGGGTGGTGGTTTTGCCGGAACCCGTCGGACCGGTGACCAGGACCATGCCGTAAGGCTCGCGAATGTAACGGCGGAAGCGGCGTGACTTCGTCGGTTCCGAGAAACCGACGACATCCGAGACTGAGGCTCTGAAACTTTCTCCGAAAGTGTCTCCTTGTCGAGGACGCGGAGCACGGCATCTTCGCCGTGGCTGGCGGGCATGATGGAAACACGCAGGTCGATGAAGCGGCCCTTGTACTTTACGCGGAAGCGGCCGTCTTGCGGGACGCGGCGTTCGGCGATGTCCAGATCGCTGAGGACCTTGATGCGCGACAGAACCGTCGAATGCCATTCCTTGGCGATGGGCTGCATGGCGTGCTGCAGCACGCCGTCAATGCGGTACTTGACGGCGACTTCTGTGTCGCGCGCTTCGATGTGGATGTCGCTCGCACGCCGCTCCAACGCGGTGAAGATAATCGTTTCGACGAGGCGCACAACCGGGCTGACCGAGTGCTATCGCGCGTCAGGCGGTCGCCGGAGATGGTCTCTTCGCTCTCTTCTTCTTCCTTGGAAACCTGGAGAGTGAAGGCTTCGGTGGCCTGCTCGAGGACGCGCTGGGACTGCTCGGTGCGCTTGAGCAGGTCGCCGATCTGGCGCGCGGTGGCCACCTTGATGGCCAACTTTCTTCCCCAAGCAGCAAGGGCAGTTCGTCGCTGAGCAGCACCGGCTGGGATCGGCAACGGCAATCGAAAGCGAATTGTTCTGCACTTCGAGGGGCACGAAGTTGTAGCGGAACATCAGGTCCGCGGGAATGGTGCGAAACAGCTCCGGGTCAATGTGCTGCTCGTTGAGATCAACAAAGGCGCAACGGTATCTGCCCGCGAGTTTGCGGGCGAAATCACGCTCGTGAATGGCATCAGCGCTGTCGCCGGGAGTCCAATTGTGCTCAGGTGTAGCCACTTTTTCCTTTTTGCCTATTTCGGCGCTGTATTCGTAAGCGAGAACGAGAAGATAGGCAGATAGAGTGAAATCAGAATAAATGCTACCAGCAAGCCCATGAAAATAAGAATAACGGGTTCGATGACGGCCACCAATGCCGAGAGCCGGACGCTTACTTCTTCTTCGTAGAATTCGGCGACGCTGGTGAGCATGGGAGCCAGCGCGCCGCTGGATTCGCCGACCTCGATCATATCGAGCGCAAGTTCCGGCATGGTTCCGCGCGTTGCGAGGGCGCTGTGAAGCGATTCGCCTTCGCGGACCATCTGGGTGGCTTGCGTGACCGTCGAGCGGACCAGTTTGCTGCTGATGGCGTCGGCTGCCGTTTGCAAACCGGCGACCAGCGGAGTACCACCCGTCAGTAGCGTGGCCAGCGTTCGGGAAAATTGCGCTACCTGGAATTTCAAAAGCGTGTCGCCGATTACCGGAATGCGAAACTTGAGCCGGTCAAAAGCCTCGCCGCCTTCTTCCGTTCTTGACCAGAGAAGGACGCCAAAAGCCGCAAGAAATAAAAGAGCGATGGAACCGATCACGATATAGCGGTAATCAACAGTGAGCGCGATGAGAAATTGGGTGGGGCGAGGGAGCTCCACGTTCAGATCGCGATACAAGCAGGGCGAACTTGGGAATCACGAAGGTCACGAGGTACGTGACGATGATCGAAGCGACGGTGATCAGCAGAACCGGATACACCAGGGTGGCGAGAATTTTCTTCTTAACGCCGGTGCTTACCTTCTGGTAGGCGATGTAATAGTCCAGAACTCCGGACAGGTTTCCGCTCTTCTCGCCTGCGAGAATGGCCGTCGCATAAACCTTGGAAAACACGCCGGCCTCGGTCACAGCCTCGGAGAGCGACTTCCCTTCCCGAACGCGGTCGCGAATCTGGGAGAGAACCGGGCGAAGCTTAGGAGAGCTGGCGCGGTCGGCCAGAAGATCAAGCGCGCGAAGAATCGGCAAGCCGGCCTTGATGAGCGTATTGAACTGCTGGTTGAGTATCAGGAAGTCCGAGCCGCCAATTTGGCGATCGCCGCGGCGATTTACAAGGGCGGCGAGCAGGCTGCTGCGAGTCTCAACCGAGTAGACAAAAAGACCCCTCTCAGCCAGCTTCTGGCGCGCCTCAGCCAGCGACCCCGCAGCCTCGACGTGCGAGAAAACTCGGCCGTTCGCATCCGCGACGCGGCAGACAAATTCCCCCATGGCTACCAGTTTACCTCATCTAGCTAAGGTGCGCTGTAGCGCCCGATGGTTGGCTGTTCCTCTTCCGAAACGTACAGGCATTTTGTCCTGAATGTAACGTTAAGGCCTTGATTCGGCAGGCGATTCGCCGTTGACGATCGCGACACCCGTGGGAACATCGAACCGAAAAAAGGAATCGGCGACGGGGGGATCAAAACGCCAGTCGGCGAATTTGAACTCGACGACGACACCGCCCTTTTCGCGAACGAGGACGCGGGCGAGATCCCCTGTGCTGGGCACGATTTCAAGGTATACAGACTCGTCCGGACGGGCTGCCGGATTTTCGGTTGCGTTGCCGGCTCCGTGCTGGGGTTTACTTTCTTCTCCGCGCAGCGGGCAATAGAGCACAGTGTTTCCCGGAGTGTCGGGCTTCTCCGCGGTGGTGGGCTCGACTCGCGCGCAAACACGCGACAATTTCATCTCACCAGCGAGAAGAGCCAGCGGCGTGCGCCAGTCGGTGCTCCGCTTTGCCGGGGCTCGGGTTACGGTGTGATCCGCCGGAACATAGAACCAGGCGGTCTTCCCGTCCACCACGAAACAGATTTTTTTCGGGCGATTCATACTCCCAGCGCATTTTTCCCGGCCGCCTAAAGTAGGCCACTCCGGCTTCCGTGCGAACCACCTGGCCGTTGTCGGAGTAGCGCTGCAGAAAAGTCGCAACCAGGGTGTGCGCGCTCCGGTAGCGTGCCTCGAGCTTTGCCCCGAGCAATTTTGCGTCCGAACTGCTCGAGGGAAGGGCGGACAGCATCAGGCAGGCCCAGGCTAAGAGAGTGCGCATGATTCGTAGTCTAACAAGCCCGGCGCTTGCAGCAAACGATGCTTTGTCGCGCTTTGCGGTCTCTGAAAGCAAAAGAGCACCGGGACATTGTCCCGTGCTCTCTGAAAGTTCGACTTATTCTCGAGAGTCCGAGGGCCGGATTATTGGATGGGGGAGCTGGTGGCGGTGCAGCCGGAGCCACTGGGGTCGTACCGGATTACGCTCGTCGCGTCAGTACAAAACATGCGTTGGCCGGAGATGCCCAGCGAAATGGGCGTCGCGCTAAGAGCGTACGAAGCTGAAGGCGTATTCCCGTCTCCGGTGTAGACGAAGGCATAACCCGCCTTAGTTCCCGCGCTGAGGACTTGGTCGAGCAAGCATGCGCTCGCGGGAGTTGCCGTGCAAGGTGCGGCCCCACCGAGTGCGGCCAAGTTCGGCGGATATCCAGCGGCCGAATAAGTGCTGGCGTATGTGACCGCCGCCGTGTTGATGGTACGCAGTGACTGTGCAGCGGACGACTCGTTCGCAACAAGGCGGGACCGTAGATAGTTCGGAACCGCGATGGCGGTCATGATGAGAATGATGGCCACGACAATGAGCAGCTCAATCAGAGAGAACCCACTTTGTTTTCTTCTCATATAGGTGTCCCAAATTCCAGGTTCAAGATTCTCGCCAATGCACGTTTGCGTCGCTATACTGAGAAGCACTCGAGATGCCATTCCCCATCGCAAATCAAACGACATAACTATATGATTCAACAAGACTTATACTCAAATCCGTGAACTTCCATCTGCAACCATGCGTAATGGATGACACTAATCGTCATTCTTGTGATCTAGACTGACGAAAAACGGCAGTCTAGAGGATTTGCTGAATGCCGGACGACTGCTCAGGAAGACTGGTAGGCAAGACCTCGAAGATAGAAACAGCAAATGACGTACCACATTTCCGAACGAGGCGAGAATCCTCACAAGGAATAAGAGCCGGTGCGGAATGGGGCAGGAAAAAGGCCGTCGTGCCGTCGCTGGAGGAGTTGGTTCAAGATCGCCATTCGGCTATGGCCAGCATCCGAGGGCGCAATCCCATGGAGATCCTAAGTGCGCCATCTGCGGATAAGACCGCACGAAGACGACAAGTGCAGCAACGAGGAAGAGGAGGCTGATGCGCATGCCGAAGACACGAGCCGGTAAGCGGCGGATGGCGACGGCGATGGTCACGCCGAGGATCATGACGCAGGGATAGTAGTAGTAATAATAAAGACCTTTTTGGGGGGTCACAATCCATTGGAGATAGTTTGAAACGAAGAGGAGGAAGACCAATCCTTCCGGCAAGGTGATCTCTTTCCAGAAGCGCCGAATACAGAGGGCCAGCGCTAGCAAGCCACCCCAAGTGATGACAGGATTGCCCATCAAATAGGAAAGTGCACGCTGGGGCTTCAAATTGAGGGGCCATGAATACCAAGGCGAGGTAATGAGCGGGTTGATGGCAGTCGTCCGGTTAAAATGCCACATGAAAATATTCATTGCTGCTAATTCGTGAAGGTTGAAGGGTGAATGGATGACTCGGCATAAAATCCAAAATGCAAGGCTGTAGGAGGCGACGGGAACGACGATCAATCCAATCAGAAGAATTGGTAATCCAATTTGCTCAATGTTCCGCGCGTAGACTGAAAGGGAGTGTCGTGAATCCGCAGCTTTGCGACGGGAGACCCATAGAAGCCCAAAAGCGACGAGAAAAAAGACGGCGAGAGTATCAATGGCATTCCATTTACACGCACCCGCCAGTCCCACGAAAACACCGGACAAGCAAAAAAGAAGGCGCCGTGCGCCCGGGCCAACATCGAGAGCAATAGCTGCCGTGTAGGCCACCAGACTCCAAATCAAGAAGAACACCAGGAAAACATCGACCGTGGCGATGCGCGACATCACAAACAGAAAATTATTGAAAAGTGTCAGCGATGCCGCGAGCGAAGCAAAGCCGGAATCCCGTAGAAGCAAAAAGGTCCAAAGATAGACGGCTACCACGGTCAAGGCGCCGCACACAACGCCGGCAATTCGCCAGCCGAATGAATTGTCGCCGGCGGCCATCATACCAACCGCCATGATCAGCTTTCCTAGGGGAGGTTTCGCCAGGGGAGGGGCCTGAGGATCCGGATTCGGTACGCCTTGTATAAAGGCTCTTGCTTCCGGAACGAAGTAACCCTCATCGAAGTACATCGTTGTGGGCCTTCCGATACCGGCCAGCAGGAGCCCCAGCGATGCCACTCCGAAGAGCATGGCAATAGCAAGCGGATGGCGATAGAGACGCGGCCTCGGAGAGTCCTGTTCGGGCGAAGCGGTCGCAGAACCTGCAGCGACGGACAATGGGTGGGGATCACTCGAATGCGAAGAATTTACCGTTGGCGAAAGAATGGCAGCCCGGCTGTTCCTGGAAAGACGCCACATAAAGTAATCCTAGCCTGGATCAACGAAACCAGCGGGGCAGCGCTCCTGCACGGTGCACAATGAGGCATTGTGTTTTGGGAGTCGTCTCGCGCCGTTTGCGTCCTTTTTTCGAATTAGATTTTTGTCACAGCTGGTGCCGAAGGTGGGAAAGGTGACCCGGCAGGCGAGGCGCAATTGTAGCGCCTTGAAGAGCATTACTTAACTTAGCTAAGTTGCGGACGATATTTGGCTGAAAGTGAGCTGTGGAACAGCCTCGGGAAGTTTCCATGGGCGTTGGCGTCCGCCGCCGAGTTCCAAAATTGCACAGGGCGCCCAAATCAGGATGCAAACTCGCCCATAAAAAGAACCGAGCACGGGACCAAGATCCCGTGCTCGGTTCGGAGCCTATCACTTCAAGACTGGATGCCCAGCCTAGAAGCAATCTTACTGCAATGGCGGGCTGGCGGCCGTCGGCGCGGTGCCGTCCGTTGTGTAACGAATCACACCGGACTGGTCAGAGAAGAATCCACGCTGGCCAGAACTGCCTGGAACAACGGGAAGACCAGTAACCGCATAGTTAACAGACGGTGTGGCGCCGTCGCCAGCCCATTCGAACGTATAGCCGCTCTTCGTGCCCAGGGAAAGAACTGTGTCGAGCAAGCACGCACCAGCCGGGCTAGCAGTGCAGGGATTTGCACCGCCCATGGCTGCCAGCGAAGGCGGGAAGCCATTTGACGGATACGTGGACGAATAGGTCACAGCGGAGGTGTTGATCGTACGGATCGAACCAACCGCCGAAGCCTCATTGGCCGCCATACGCGACCGGAGGAGGTTCGGAATTGCGATGGCCGCGATGATCAGAATGATCGCCACGACGATCAGCAATTCGATAAGAGAGAAACCCTTCTGTTTCTTCATTGCTATCTCCTTGAGAGTGTAGTGTATTGGTGCCAGAGCACGCGCTACTAAGGGCAAGGGAGATGCCACACTTGCGGTCAATCCGTTGTGGCTTACGGACTATATAAAGGCTTTGTTTACTATGACTTGTAAAAACTGAAGATCTCGCTGCGCAATTTTTCCTTTGAACAGACTTCGTAAACCAGGAAGTGACTTTTTCTGTCACTTCCGAATGGACGAAAAAGGGCACCCGACCGGGAGACTTGCAGTCGAATCGCTCCGCTCCTGAACCAACAGGGCCGGTGCCATCAGAAATTATGCTTCTTGGCGTAATGGCGGAACGAGCGGTAGCTGATCTTGAAGAGGTCCGATGCCTTGGTGCGAACGCCGCTCGACTTCTCGAGGGCCGCTTGCAGGTACCGGCGCTCCGTCTCGGCAATCTCCTTTTCGAAGTCGAGCCCTTCCGCGGAAAGGGCATCTCGGCAGCAGCGCCGGCACCGGTAGCCACTGAGGACGAGTAACCCGCGATGCGGTCCGGAAGAACCCGGAGGGAAATCTCGCCCCCGGTTTCGAGCGCAACGGCCCGCTCCATGGTGTTTTCCAGTTCGCGGACGTTTCCCGGCCAATCGTAGGACTCGAGACGGCGTACCGCTTCCGGCGAGAGACCCTCGATGGGCTTCTCCATTGATTTTCGGAATCTTTCCAGGAAGTGGCGAGCCAGCAAGGGGATATCCTCGCGGCGCTCACGCAAAGCCGGGAGTTGGATGGGAATGACGCTCAACCGGTAATACAAGTCCTCCCGGAAGCGACCTTCCGCAATCTCCTTTTCAAATTCCTTGTTGGTCGCGGCGATGATTCGAACGTCCACGTCAATTTCTTCGGTGCTGCCGATGGGCCGCACTTTGCCTTCCTGAAGCACACGGTAAAGCTTCACCTGCATAGTCAGGCTCATGTTGCCGATTTCGTCCATAAAAAGCGTGCCGCCATGGGCCGCCTGGAAGAGCCCCTGCCGATTTTCGTTCGCGCCGGTGAAGGCCCCCTTCATATAGCCGAAGAGTTCCGATTCGAGCAGCGTCTCCGGAAAAGCACCGCAGTTGATGGTGATGAATGGCGCCTGGGCGCGAAGACTGTTTTCGTGGATGGCGCGCGCGACCAATTCTTTTCCGGTGCCGCTTTCGCCGGTGATCAGGACGCGGCTGGATTGCGGAGCTATCGTTTGGATCAGGTCGAAGATGGCGCGCATCTTGGGGCTTTGGCCGATGATATTGTCGAGGCCAGTCAAGCGGCGCAGTTCGCGGCGAAGGTATCCGGCTTCTTTTTTCCACTTCAAGCTTTCGGAGACTTCCTTCACGGCGCGGCGCAACTGGTCGACGAGTTCGTGGTCTTTTATGACGTAGCGATCCGCGCCGGAGTTGATGGCGGCGATGGCCGTTTCCACCGTGGGTACGCCAGTGATGAGCAGAAAAAAAGAGTTGGGAGAAATCTCTTTGGTGAATTTCAGAAGGTCGACGCCAGTAGCTCCCGGCATGCGCACATCCGAGATGATAATGTCAAAAATCTGCGATTCGAGCTTTCGCTTCGCAGCCTCGACGGTGTTGGCCACTTCGACGCGGTGACCCTCTTTGCGAAACGTAATCTCAAGGAGCTCGCAAATGGAGCGCTCGTCGTCCACGACCAGAATGTGAACCAACTCGTTGTGAGCTTCCTTGACCGCTGCTTTCGTTCCCTGCATAAGACCTCACGCCGTTCGCGGCAACTCGACGATGAACTCCGCGCCGCGATCTTTCTCCGAGATTACGCTGATTCTGCCGCTGTGGGCCTGCACGATCTGATACACGATGGAAAGTCCGAGACCTGTGCCGCCTTCAAATCCAGATTGAAGAGGTTCGAAGATTTTTGCCCGCTGTTTGGCGTCAAGTCCGATGCCGGTATCGCGGAATGCGATGCGCAGCCAGAAGGGCAGCTGCTCAATACCTACGCTGAGCGTCCCGCCGTCAGGCATGGCGCGGAGAGCGTTGTCGCAAAGATTCCAGAAAACCTGCTTGATCTTATTTGCGTCCACACGAGCGCGCAACTCCGCTCCATTAAAAGCCCGGACGATATGGTACTTGTTCTCGACCTCGGGTTTCTTTTCGAGCAGTGTCAGCGTTTCGTCGAGCAAGCTGCGGACGTCTGCGTCCTGAAATTCGTAAGTTTTCTCGCGCGAGTAATTCAGAAAATCCGTGATGATATGGTTCAAGCGCTCCGATTCGCGGCTGACGATGTTAACCAGGTGCTTCTCATCATCTTCGAGTGGAACGAGCCGCGCGAGTTCCTTCACCGCGCCAGCCATGGCCGTGAGCGGTTGCCGGATTTCGTGGGCGATCGCGGCCGATAGCCTGCCCAACGCCGCCATACGCTCTTTCGTGGCCACTTCCTGCTCGAGTCGCCGAAGTTCGGTCAGATCCTGAAAATTGAAGACGTAGCCGCTCCGCGAAGAATTCCGGGTGCGGAGCGGAGAAACGGAAATACCCAGATACCTTAGCTGCCCTTCGGGTGTGCGGAAGTCGATCTCTCTGCGAACCACTGGCCGATCGCTCGGACTCTTGACGCCTGGAAGCCAGAAATTCTCGTCAATTTCCGGCAGCTTCCTGCCGCGCAGGTCCGCAAAGCGCCAGCCGAGGATTTCTTCTCCAGTGCGGTTCAGGAGCACGATCCTTCCATCCAGGTCCGTGGTCAGCAGTCCGCCGCGCATCGAATGGATGATGTCTTCCGTAAAATCCTGCAGATCGAGCAGCTCTTCGCGTTTTTCCTCTAGTTCGATTCCTTTGCGGCGCAGCGACTGCGCAAGAAGGCTGGCCAGGTAAGCGACAGCGAGGAAACCGAAGAGATTGCTGAGGAACCAAACTCTAAGACCTTCCGGCGTCGGCACCAGCAAGAACGTGCGCGGGATCTTTCCCGCAAACGCCAGCGCAGTCATCCCTCCCAGGATGGACAGACATATCGCAGTGGTAACAAACGCAACGTGGCGCGAGAACAAGATGCTGGCCACAATGATGACCAGCAGGTAAAGGGAGATGAAATAACTTTCCTGTAGACCGGTGGTGTAAACGAGGGCCGAGATTATGATTACGTCGCCGGCAACTTGCAATGCGCCCTGCCAGGTGGCGCCAGGCAGCCATCGAATCAGCCCAATATGCAAGACGCCCAGGGTGACCCAGATAAGCAGAATAGGAAGGAAAGAACGGTTCGCGCCGGACGGAAGGACGTACTGCGGCCAGATGAGGTCGACCACGAGTATTAAGAGAATCGTGAGCAGGCGGACCCGAGTCAACCAGCCTAGCCATTCCCTCGTTGTTGTACTTTGATCCATGAATCGCCCGCGTGCCAGACTCAAGTATCCCCCACCGGGCATTCCCTAGTTTAGACAAAAATGGCGAAGGGCTGGGAGTTCCTTCCCTGCCCTCCGCCGATTGGATAACGCTTGGCAGCTGGAAGCTGAGTCTAGTGCATCGAGCTCAACTTGCCGATCAAGGAGAACAGCGGCATGTACATGGAAATGACCACGCCGCCGACCACCACGCCGAGGAAAACGATCATGATGGGTTCGAAAGCGGTGAGGAGGTCTTTCACGGCAGCGTCCACTTCTTCTTCGTAGAAGTCCGCGATCTTCTGCAACATGGCATCCATCGCGCCGGTCTGTTCGCCGACGCTGATCATCTGGGTGACCATGCCGGGGAAAACTGCGGATTCCTTCAGCGGTTCGGTGAGCGACTTGCCTTCTTCGAGGGACTTCCGGACTTGCTGCAGGGCCTTTTCGACCACGGCGTTGCCGGCGGTCCTGGCGGTAATGTCCAAACCTTCGAGGATGGGTACGCCGCTAGCGATGAGCGTTCCTAAGGTGCGGGTAAAGCGTGCTACCGCGATCTTTCGCATGAGGAGGCCAATGACCGGCAAACGCAGGATCGTCGCGTCGATGGCATAGCGGCCCTGCGGAGTGCCGTACCAGATCTTGATTCCAAAGATAACGGCTCCGAGAGCGACCAAAGCCAGGAGACCGAAGATGCTGCCGATCATGTTGCTCAACCCGATGACGATCTTCGTCGGCAGGGGCAAATCGACGCCTAAGCCGGCGAACAACGTCGCGAAAATCGGGACGACTTTCCACAAGAGCAAAATGATGACGCCGCCCGCCACGGTCAAAACGCCGACCGGGTAAACCATGGCGGACTTAACCGCGCGCTGCAGCTTGACGTTCTTTTCGATGTAGGAAGAAAGGCGCTGCAAAATGGTGTCAAGAATACCGCCCGTTTCGCCAGCCTCCACCATGTTGACGTAAAGGGCGTCGAAGACCTTTGGGTATTGGCGCATCGCGGCAGAGAGCGTGGCGCCGCCTTCCACCGAGCCGCGCGTTCCCGCCAGCACCTTCTGGAAGGTCTTGTTCTCTTGCTGGCTGGCAAGAATTTCCAGACACTGTACGAGCGGCAAGCCGGCGTCGATCATCACCGAGAACTGCCGCGTGAAGATCGCCAGCTCCTTGGCGTTGACGCCAGAGCCGAAGGTCGGCAAGTTGAATTCCTTGCCTTTCTCGGACATCTTCGTCGGCGTGATCTGCTGGCGCCGAAGCAGGTTCTGGAGCTCCGCCTTGCTTGTCGCGGCGAGCTCTCCGCTCACGTTTCCGCCGGAACGATTGGTTCCCTTGTAAGTAAAGACCGGCATATTCTTTCCTCCTCAATCCTTCAAATCCATTGACCAGGGGCCTAACGGCCCCGAAAAATCTCTATCGCTTGTTCCCTACTGGCGTCTTCGAACTGCCGCCACCGCCCGGTGAAGACACGCCGCGATTAATCATGTCTTGGAGCTCATCCGCATTCGACGACCGCGAAAGAGCCAAATCCAGCGTGATGAGCTTCGAGAAATACGCGTTAGCAAGACCTTGATTGAACGTCTGCATGCCCGTTTGCCCGGTACCCGTCTGCATCGCGGAATAGATCTGGTGAATCTTGTCTTCGCGAACGAGGTTGCGGATGGCCGGCGTCGGTATGAGAACTTCCATGATCATCACGCGGCCACGATTGTCCGCGCGCGGGAGAAGCGCCTGGCAAAGGATGCCTTCCATCACCATGGAAAGCTGCGCGCGAATCTGCGGCTGTTGGTGTGACGGGAACACGTCAATAATACGGTTGATGGTGGATGCCGCGGAATTGGTGTGCAGCGTCGCAAAAGTTAAGTGGCCGGTTTCTGCGATGCGCAGGGCCGATTCAATCGTTTCAAGGTCGCGCATTTCTCCGATGAGCACAACGTCCGGGTCTTCGCGAAGCGCGGCGCGGAGTGAATTCGCAAACGAGTGGGTATCGGCGTGAACTTCGCGCTGGTTCACCAGGCATTTCTTGTGGTTGTGCAAGAACTCGATGGGGTCCTCGATGGTGATCATGTGCTCTTCGCGCTCGGCGTTAATCTTGTCGAGCATGGCGGCGAGCGTCGTCGATTTGCCGGAACCCGTCGGCCCCGTCACCAGCACAAGTCCGCGAGGTTTGTCGCAAAGCCCTCTAACGACTGCCGGCAAACCCAAGGCATCGAAGTTCTTTATCTCCCAGGGAATCGTACGAAAAACGGCGGCTACGGCGCCGCGCTGATTGAACACGTTGCCACGAAAGCGCGCCAGGTTCTTGAGACCGAACGAAAAGTCCAATTCCAGGTTTTCTTCGAAGCGGTGCTTCTGAGCATCGGTAAGAACGCTATAGGCTAGCGACTTGGTGTCGGCGGCCGTCAGTGGCGGCATATCCAGAGCCCGCAGGTGCCCGTGAACGCGGACTCGAGGCGCGCTGTTCGTCGTGATATGGAGGTCGCTGCCTCCCATCTCGATCATCTTTTTGAGCAACTCGCTCAGTGTAATCCCGGCCATCGCTTCACCTTTTTCCTATAACACCGTTTCGCGCAAAACCTCTTCCATAGTCGTCTGCCCCAAAGCTACCTTGACCAATCCGCTTCGGCGCAGCGTGATCATGCCTTGCTCGATCGCCTTTTTCTTCAGTTCCAGGGCCGAGGCGCCGACAAGTATCAATTCGCGCAGCTCGTCGTTAATTTCCATCACTTCATATAAACCCGTGCGGCCTTTGTAGCCGCCCTTGTTGCAGGTGTTGCAGCCCTTGCCGTGATAAATTTTGGTCGTCTTGACTTCGTCGGGGGAATATCCGGCATCGATCAACGCCTGCTCCGGCAGCTCCAGCTCTTCCTTGCAATTCGAACAAATACGGCGCACGAGACGCTGCGCGCAAATAAGGTTCACGGACGTGGCCACGAGGAACGGCTCAATACCCATGTTCATTAAGCGGCTGATCGTGGAGGGCGCGTCATTGGTGTGCAGCGTCGAAAGCACCAAGTGCCCCGTAAGCGCCGCTTTGACCGCGATTTCGGCCGTTTCGAAGTCGCGGATTTCGCCGACCAGGATGATGTTGGGGTCTTGGCGCAAGAAGGCGCGAAGAGCGGCCGCAAAGTTCAAGCCGATCTGTTCCTTCATTTGAACCTGGTTGATGCCCGCCAACTGGAATTCGACGGGATCCTCGGCGGTCATGATGTTGGTGTCGACCGTGTTGAGACGCGCGACGGCGGAATACAAGGTGTTGGTTTTGCCCGATCCTGTTGGCCCGGTTACCAGCACCATGCCGTAAGGCTTCAAGATGTTACGTTCGAATTTCTTGAGCGACTCTTGCTCGAAGCCGAGCTTGGTCATGTCCAGGCGCAGGTTTTCTTTGTCCAGTAGCCGGAGCACAATTTTTTCGCCGAAGAGCGTTGGAACAGTGGAGACACGGAAGTCGAGTTCTTTCTTTTTACCGTCGGCCTTGTACTTGATCATGATGCGGCCGTCTTGCGGCAGGCGCTTTTCCGCAATGTCCAGCTTGGCCATGATTTTCAAGCGGCTCGTGATGGCATCCTTCAGCCGGAGCGGCGGTGTCATTACTGTTTGCAACTGGCCGTCAACGCGGAACCTCACGCGCATTTCGAGTTCGTAGGGTTCAATGTGAATATCGCTCGCGCCTCGCTTTACCGAGTCCGTCAGGATCAGGTTCACGAGCTTAATGATCGGCGCCTCTTCCGCGGCCTTCTCCAGCGTGGCGGTATCGAGTTCAGCCTCTTCCGCGGCCAACTCCAGCTCCTGGTCCTCGTCGACCAAGTCCTTCATCATCTTGCTCAGCTCTTCGGTGTTCTGTTCCGTACCGCCGTAGAACCTTGAGATGGCTTCGCCGATGGCCGACTCGGAGGCCACGACCGGTTCAACGTTGAACCCGGTCATAAACTTGATGTCGTCCATCGCAAACACGTTCGTGGGGTCGGTCATCGCAATGGTGAGAACGGAACCCACACGCGAAAGCGGAATGACCTGATACCGTAGCGCCGTATCTTGCGGGATGAGCTTGATGACGTTTGGATCTATTTCGTAGTACTTCAGATTGATGGAGGGAACACCGTACTGACGCGAGAGCACACCGGTGATGTCATCATCGGTGATGAAGCCCATCTTCGTCAGGCAGCTCCCAAGCTTGCCGCCATTTGCGCGCTGAAAATCGAGCGCCTTCTGGAGCTGGTCCTGAGTGATCAGGCTTTCTTTAATAAGTATCTCGCCCAAACGGACGGACATCCGCAGCACTCCCTGCCGGTTTTCACCCACGGTCAACATAGCAAATGGGGACTGCAAAGGTGTGCGGAAATTAGAGAGAAGTTCTGAAATGGCTAATACCTGTACACACGGGCAGGTTTTTTTGAGGAGGTACAGGTGCCGTTCTTGACTTGCATGGGTGCGGTGGCTATCGTGCGAGAGAGAGGATTTTGTACCCAATTGTGCGGCAACTAATTCTTCGCTCTTCGGAACTGACAAAAAATGGCCGACCTTGGAGCGGACCTTCGTTTTCGCAAGCCTGGCTTGCGTTGCGCAACTATTACAATCCTCTCATTGTGCCGCTGCGTCCGCGGATTTCGTTGCCGAGCGAACACCCGGAAAGTTTGTGGATGATTGTTTTCTCTGAACTGATGGTGGCCAAAGTATGAGTCGTCCCGATTCAAAACAGCGCTGGAGCCTGGTCGTCGGCGGAATCCTGCTCACACTGCTCCTCGCCGCTGTTTTCACGTTCGGGTCGCTGGAGGTCCCTTTCGAGCCGAAGAGTTGGCGCGCAATGATGCCTCTGTTTGCGGTCTCCTGTTTCATGACCGCCGCCCTGATTGTCTTTGGCCTCATTCTCGGCCGCACTGTTCTTCGCTTGTGGGCAGAGAGCAGCCGTGAGCAACTTGGCGCGCGCTTCAAAACGAAAATGGTTGTGGGAGCAATGGCGATTTCCCTGTTGCCGATCATTTTCATGTTTATCGTCAGCTACTCGCTAATCAACCGGACGCTCCTGCGATGGTTCCCACGCCCGCTCGAAATTGCCACAGAAGAATCGCAAGAGCTCATGAACGATATTAGCCGCTCGCAGTTGCCGCGCCTTCGCCGGCTGGCAATGGGGGTTCAAGAGGACGCCGCGGAACCCGCTGAAGAACAACTTAAGCACGCTCTTGCAAAGGGCGCGGACGCGGAGTGGGTTCTGGATAAGGATGGCAATGCCACGCGAGGCGGAGTGGTCTGCGAAAATCAGGCCGAAGACCGGCACGGCCCGATTTGTGCACAGCTAGGAGTATTGGGCAAGACGGTGGAAGTATTGCCGAGCGGCATCGAGGTCTGGGTAGCTGGAGGCAATAATTACTTTGCAGCGCGCGTTCCGACGGTTCAGGAAGGTCAGACAGTTGGATACGTTGTCGCGGGTTACCTCACAAGTCCGGACTTTCTTGATCGCCTTTCGAGGATCCAAACTCAAACTCATGAATACAACCAGGAGAAGCAGGACCTGAGATTGCTCAAACGCCAGATGCTGCTCATCTTGCTGCTGTTCACCGTGCTCTTGATTTCGGCAGTCATGTGGGTCGCCCTCTTTCTTGCGAAGCAGGTCACCATCCCCATTCAAGCCCTCGCGGAAGGCACGCGAGAAATTTCCGCGGGGAACTTCGATTATCAAGTACCCGAGCAGGCACAGGACGAACTCGGCGTCCTCGTGCGTTCTTTCAATACGATGACAACCCAGTTGCGAGACAACCGCTCGCAAATTGATCAGTTCACACGAAACTTGCAACAGGCCGTGCAGGAACTCGAACGGCGCCGGCAACTCATGGAAACGGTTCTGGAGAACATTCCAACCGGAGTCATTTCGCTCGACGCCAACGGAGCCATTCTCCGCGCGAATACTGCGGTGACGCGCATGTTCGGTGGCGACGCGCGAAACGTGCAATCTCTTGATGAACTCCTCGGCCCGGACGCATCACGCATACTCCAGCTTCTGATGCGTCGATCCCTGCGCATGGGCGTTGTCTCTCGTGAGATTGAAACTGTTGTCGCCGGGCGTATCCTGCACCTTGCCGTGACCGCCAGTTCTCTGGGCCCGCGCCGGGCCAACTCCGGTTACGTTTTGGTGCTCGATGACCTCACCGAAATGCTGCGTGCCCAAAAATCAGCCGCGTGGCAGGAAGTCGCGCGGCGCATTGCGCACGAGATCAAGAATCCGCTTACGCCGATTCAGCTATCTTCGCAGCGATTGTCCCGTTTTCTCGAGCGGCGCAGTGCCTCTGAATCCACGGCTCCACGCGACATCGAGCTGACGAAGCTCGTTCAGGAGTGTTCGCGTTTGATCGAGCGAGAAGTCTCCACGCTTGCGGCTCTCGTCAATGAGTTCTCTCAATTCGTTCGCTTCCCCACAGCCAAGCTCACGGCTACAAACGCCAACACGATCGTGCACGAAGCTGTCGAGGTCTTTTCCGGACGACTCGATGGGATCACTCTCAAGACCAATTTGGGCGAGAACCTTCCGGCGGTTCGCGCGGATGGCGGCCTGCTCCGCAGCGTGGTGGTCAATCTCATTGACAATGCCGCGGAAGCCCTGGAGAACTCATCGTTCCGGGAAATCCTGATTTCGACTTGTGCGCATCCTGATGCAGAAACTGTCGAAATTTGCGTGTCCGACACCGGCCATGGCATCTCTCCGCAAGACAAAGACAAACTTTTCTTGCCGCATTTTTCGACGAAGAACCGCGGAACCGGACTTGGCTTGGCGATTGCTGCTCGCATCGTGGCCGAACACGGTGGCAGCATACACGTTGAAGATAACCTGCCGGTTGGCTCGCGCTTCCTCGTGGAACTCCCCGCTGCGGAACTCACGCCTGCCGGCGTCGCCGATCACAATGGAGCAGAAACTTCTCGATGACATCCAAGCCGCATCTTCTTGTCGTCGACGACGAAGCCGGGATCCGTGAATCGCTTTCGTCGATCCTCAAAGATGAGGGTTACCACGTCGAAGCAGTCGCCTCTGCCGAAGAAGCGTTGCAGCGTGCCGCTGCGGGCGACCTGGAAGTCATTCTACTCGATGTGTGGTTGCCGGGAATCGACGGTTTGGAGGCCCTCAGCCGGCTTCAGGCCATTGCGCGCGCGCCTGCAGTCATTATGATTTCAGGTCACGGCACGATTGAAACTGCCGTGCGCGCTACAAAACTGGGCGCCTTCGATTTCATCGAGAAGCCGCTTTCTCTCGAGAAAATTATTGTTCTCGTGCGCAACGCCGTCCAGCAACGGCGGCTTCAAGAAGAAAATCAAGTCCTCCGCAGCGAGCTTGGCCATCGTTATCAGGTCATCGGTGACAGCGTGCCGATGAAGGCGTTGCGGCAGCAAATTGCCGTCACCGCGCCGACCAACGGTCGCGTTCTCATTTACGGCGAAAGTGGCACCGGTAAAGAACTCGTCGCTCACGCGCTTCACGCCGCCAGCCTTCGCAGCAAAGGGCCGTTCGTGGAAGTAAATTGCGCGGCTATCCCCGAGGAATTGATCGAGTCGGAACTATTCGGGCACATCAAAGGGAGCTTCACCGGCGCCACGGAGGACAAGGTCGGAAAATTTCAAAAGGCAGACGGCGGCACGCTATTCCTCGATGAAATCGGCGATATGAGCCTTAGAACCCAGTCGAAAGTTCTGCCTAC
>CAVSIW010000023.1:0-4208 GCA_963727945.1 uncultured Acidobacteriota bacterium | reverse complement strand
GCGCGGACAAATTCAGCTTTACGATCAACATTCCCATTGAAGGGAATCCGACGGACGTTGTGTTTTCGGGAAGCTTTAACGACGGCACGTTGAAAGGGAACATTGACGTTATGGGCTACTCGCTCGAGTTCACGGGCACAAAACCGACGGCGAAGGCCGAAGCAGTTGCGGACTCCACAGCTCGAGTTCCGACAAAAAGTGATTCGTTTGTCGCCGGGGGTGCACTGTGAGGATTCCATTCATGCTGGTTAACAAGCGTTTGCTCACGGCGATGGTGGTTGTGTTGTACTGCTGCGCGCTTCCCGTTTTGACGCATGCGGCCAATGCGCCTGACGCGCCGCCGGTGATTCTGATCCAAAACGCGACGATTCTCACGGTTTCGCACGGCACCATCGAGCACGGCTCTATCCTTATTAAGGATGGAAAAATTGCGGAAGTGGGCACGTCCATCAAAGCGCCGAAGGATGCGCAGGTGTTCGATGCGGCGGGCCAATTCGTCATTCCCGGAATTATTGACTGCCACTCGCATATCGCTGTTGATGGCAGCGTGAACGAAGGCAGTGTCTCCGTTTCTTCGATTGTAAATATCGCGGATGTCCTCAATCCCGACGATGTGGATATCTATCGCGACCTCGCGGGCGGTGTGACCGTCGCAAACGTTCTACACGGCTCCGCCAACGCTATCGGCGGACAGACCGTGGTCATCAAACTTCGCTGGGGCCTGCCTGCATCCAAGCTGCCGTTTGAAGGCGCGCTTCCGGGAATCAAGTTCGCGCTCGGCGAGAATCCCAAGCGTTCTAACTTCAGTATTCCGGGAGCGACTCCGCGCTATCCGGCGACGCGCATGGGCGTTGAAGAAACGATCCGCGCCGCGTTTGCCGAGGCGCGCGACTATAAGAAAACCTGGGATGACTATGACAAGCGCGTCGCGGGCGGTGACAAAAACTCCATCCCGCCGCGCCGCGATTTGCGCCTCGATCCTTTGGTCGAGGTTCTCGAAGGCAAGCGTTACGTCCATTCGCATTGCTATCGCGAAGACGAAATTCTGATGCTGCTTCGCGTGGCAAAGGAATTTGGTTTCAAGGTGCGAACGTTCCAGCATGTTCTGGAAGGTTACAAAGTCGCCGACGAAATTGCGGCGGCAGGAGCGGGAGCTTCCACTTTCTCCGACTGGTGGGCCTACAAAGTGGAAGCCTATGACGCGATTCCTTACAACGCCGCGATCATGACGCGCCGCGGCGTGCTCGTCTCGATCAATTCCGACGATGCGGAGGAAGCCACGCATCTCAATCAAGAAGCCGCAAAGACCATGAAGTACGGCGGCTTGACGCATGACGAAGCGCTGAAGCTGGTCACGTTGAATCCCGCGATTCAACTGGGAATTGATAAGCGCGTCGGCTCCATTGACGTCGGCAAGGATGCGGACCTGGTCATTTACAATCACGACCCGCTCAGCGCTTACGCCGTCGTTCAAAAAACGCTGATCGATGGCCGCGTTTACTTTGACCGGCAGCGCGATATCGTCGGCCGCGCGACTCTCGAAAATGAAAAGAAAGCGCTGATGGAAAAGGAAAAGAAAGCAGACGAGAAAAAGGCTGGCGAAGGGAAACCCGGCGAAAGAAAACAAGGTGAGGAGAAACCTGCGGACAAGCCCAAGCCGCCGCAAGCGGACACGGTATCCGGAGGTGCTCTGTGAAGACCATCAAAATTGCTCTGCGCCTCGCGTTTATCGCCGCGGTTGCTTGCTGCTTTTCTCTGGGGGCCTCCGCGCAAACACAACTGCCGTCCGTCGTCGCTTTAACGCATGCAAAAATTTTCACGATGGCAGGCACGCCGATCGAGGATGGCACGCTGGTCATTCGTGATGGCAAAGTCGCCGCAGTCGGCGCAAACGTGGAAGTTCCGGCCGGCGCGCAGGTGATTGATGCCAAGGGGTTACAAGTTTATCCCGGCCTTTTCGATCCCGTCACGCAGATGGGCCTCAGCGAGATTTCCTCGGTGAACGCCACCGTGGATTCCACGGAAACGGGAGCCTACAACCCGGACGTGGTCGCTGCGACGGCGATATCGCCCTCAAGCGAACACATTCCCGTGACGCGCGCTTCAGGCATCACCGAAGTTCTCGCCGTGCCGGACAGCGGCGGATTCGATGCCGGCGGCTCCCGCGGCGTCATCGGCGGCCAGGCCTCCGCGATTCATCTTGCGGGCTGGACGATCAACGACATGCTCATTAAGAAGAGCGTCGCCATGGTCATCTCTTGGCCAGAGATTCAGACGCGGACATTCGATTTCGCCACCTTTTCCCGAAAAGAAAAGCCGTTCAGCGAAGCCAAGCAGGATTACGAGAAGCAGGTCAACGAATTGACGGATTATCTCGACCGCGCACGCCACTACGCGCAATCCATGGGCCATGGCGGTCCGTCCGATTTTCAGCGCGACCTGAAACTCGAAGCGCTTGCGCCGGTCGTGCGGGGGCAATTGCCGGTGCTGGTGTTCGCGGATCGCGCACGCGACATCCGCAACGCGGTAGAATTTTGCGACAAGCAAAAACTAAAAATGATTCTCGCGGGAGGCGCGGAAGCGTACAAGGTGAAGGACCTGCTGCGCTCCAAGGGTGTTCCCGTGATTTTGCGCCCTACTCTGAGCTTGCCCATCGATGAGGACGATCCATACGACCGGCTGCTCTCCCAGCCTGCGGAGCTCGCTGCTGCCGGCGTGAGGTTCGCCTTCGGCAGCTTCGACAATTCCTTCGCGCGCCGCCTTGGCCAGCAAGCCGCGAACGCCGTCGCGTACGGCTTGCCGTACGACGAAGCATTGAAGGCCGTCACGGTTTACCCGGCGGAAATCTTTGGCGTTGCCGACCAGGTCGGCACACTCGAGGCTGGCAAGATCGCAAACGTCATCGTCACGAATGGCGACCCGCTTGAGATAACGACAGAAGTGAAATACCTCTTCATCAAGGGGCAGCGCACTTCGCTGGATAACAGGCACCAGAGGCTCTACGAGAAATATCTGAACCGGCCAAAAGCCGCGAATTGATTCGCCTGCATCGCGAAGGCCGCGCGTCAGTCTTGGTAACGATTACGCGTGGCATCCGTCTGAAAAGACAAGGTAGATTCGTGCTGCGCGGGGGAACCCATGTACAGACTCATGCAGGATATTCGCTACGCTTGCCGGCTCCTGGCGAAGAGTCCCGGATTTACGGCCATTGCCATCCTCACGCTGGCGCTTGGCATCGGCGCGAATACGGCTATCTTCAGCGTCGTAAACGGGGTGCTCCTGCGCCCGCTTCCTTTTCGTGACCCATCCCGACTGGTTTTGATCGCGGAGAAGAGTTCGTTCCCGGTTATTTCTACCTCTTATGAAAATTATTTGGATTGGCGCGACCAGAGCCACTCCTTTGAATCCATGGAAGCTACGCGCGGAGGCGCCATCACGCTGACGGGCGCGGGAGAACCGGAGCGATTGAACGTGCGTATGGCCACGGCGGGCCTTTTTCCGATGCTGGGAATCAACGCGCAGATTGGCCGGATTTTCCTCGCGGAGGAAGACCGTGCCGGCGGCGCGCCGGTCGTCGTGCTCAGCTACGGCTTATGGCAGCGGCGCTTCGGCGGTTCGCAGGAAATTATTGGGAAACCCATCAATCTCGATTCGCAGCCCTACACGGTGGTTGGCGTTTTGCCGAGTGGCTTCCAGATTTTTCAGCCTGCCGATGTGTTCTTGCCGTTCATGCCGTGGGCGAGAACGCTTCCCGACGATCGCAATTGGCATCCCGGCATCATTCCGCTTGCTCGGCTAAAGCCCGGCGTGTCCAAGGAACAAGCGCGCGTGGAAATGGTCGGAATCACGAAGCGGCTTGAGCAGCAATACCCGGATTACAACACCGGGACCAGCGCGGATGTCGTCGGCTTGCAGGACCAAATCGTGCAAAACTCCCGTCCTGCGCTGCTGCTTTTGCTCGGTGCTGTGAGTTTCGTTCTGCTCATCGCGTGCGTCAACGTCGCCAATCTTTTGCTGGCGCGGGCAGCTTCCCGCGGCAGAGAAGTTGCCATCCGCACGGCGATGGGAGCAGGCCGTGGGCGCGTCATCCGCCAACTTTTGACCGAGAGCGTCTTGCTCTCTCTCAGCGGCGGATTGCTTGGAGTGCTCATGGCTTGGGCTTCGCTTGGACCATTGCTCAAGATTGCCTCCGGCAGCGTGCCGCAGGG
>CAVSIW010000022.1:0-16963 GCA_963727945.1 uncultured Acidobacteriota bacterium | reverse complement strand
GCGGTATGTGCGGTACGAAGGTTAAGGCCTCCGCTGCAAGTGCTTCGTCAACACGAGTTTATCGACTCCTCACGAAATGTAGGTGAGGCATAGCCTCCGGAATGCCTCGCTGGAAAGGAGTTTGAATGGCAGAGCGGGAACGAAGCAGTGCGCGGACGGCGCTGGCCGAGAGCAGCTATCAACGCGGAGTGCGGTCTTTCCAAGAAGGGCGCTTTGAAGAAGCGGCACGTGCGCTCGCGGAGTCACTGCAGGAACAGGAAACCAGCGAAAGCTGGAATGATTGGGCTGCCGCGGAGCTGGCTGCAGGTCAAAGCAAAGCAGAAAAAGGTTTCAAGCGTGCTTTGGCTCTGGACGCAAGCAATAGCGAAGCGCTTGCTAATCTGGGAGCATTCCTGGCCAGGGCCGGCCGTCACTCGGAAGCCATTCCTTATCTCGAAAGCGCGATGGGGGTAATTGCCGAACCACAGCGCGCGGCAGTGAAGCAACTTTTGAACACTTGCCGCGGCGCGGCTGCCAGGCCAAACTCGCTAGACAACTCCAGCGATATATTCTTGAAACAGCTCGGGGAGGTGCAGGAACGATTTCCCACCGCGCTCGGCGGGTTTGCGGCAAGACCGCCGTTCGACGGATCCGACCACGATGTAGTCGCGCTGAAAAAGGAAGTCTCGACGATCAACTGGTTCCACCAGATTGACTTGCGCCACGGAGTCATCACGCCAGGGTGCCATTCCTCCCATGAAGAGCTTCAAACGCTCCAACTGCCCGCGCGCCTTGACGGATGTACAGTGTTGGACATCCGAGCGTGGGATGGTTTTTTTTCGTTCGAGGCCGAGCGGCGCGGCGCCTCACGTGTGGTGGCCACAGACGGATTTGTTTGGCGAGGCAGGTGTCCGCGGGCGTCCAAGCAGGGCTTCGACCTGGCGCGATGGGCGCTCAACTCCAAGGTTGAAGGAGTGGTGCTCGACGACGTGGACATCTCTCCCGAGATACTTGGGTGTTTTGATGTGGTTTTGCTCGAGGCGTTGTACCCGCTGCGCCGGCCACTGGCTGAGTTCGACCGCGCCTTCAGCGTGACGAGACAATTGTTGATTTTGCGAACGCACATAGATTTGGCAGAGATCAAGCGCGCGGCAGCGGCCTTCTGTCCGCACGTGGAATTTGCGGAAGGCGCGTCGAATTGGTGGAGTCCTAATTCGAGCGCCGTGGCCGAGATGCTGCGCTTCGTGGGGTTTCGAAAAGTCACACTCGTGGCGATGGATTGTTCACACACGTCTAGTTCCGCAGAAGGCGACATGCGAGGCAGGGCTGTGTTTCACGCCGAGCGTTGACTTTCATTCTACAGCGCACCTACCATGACACCGCAAAGCTCCACTGCAAGCGGGGAAGTGGATATTTTTTTCATCAGCGCAATTCCTGAGGAAGGTGGATCCCTATGAGGATGTTCCGAATGCTCGGTTTCGCGCCCGTGTGTTTCGCCGTCGCGGCGAGTTTCGCGTGTCATTCTCCTGCGGAAAGTCCTGCGAATCGTCCTCCTAAGGCGGGCGATGTGACGGAGTCGCGAATCGTCGCGGACGCCGCCGCTGGCAACGACTGGCTGCTGAATGGACGCACGTTCGACGCGAAACACTTCAGCCCGCTGCAACAGATCACCGATAAAAATGCCAGCGGGCTTGGGCTGGCGTGGTACCTCGATATTCCCGGAGGAATGGGAGTCGTTGCGGAGCCCATTGTTGTGGATGGCGTCATTTACATCAGCGCGCCGCAGTCGGTTGTGTACGCCGTGGACGCAGCCTCCGGAAAAGTGCGGTGGAAGTTCGATCCCCAGATACGGCTGAATCAGGCGATCAATGGGTCTTATTCAGCGCGGGTCAATGCCGGCGTGGCCGTCTGGAACGGAAAAGTCTATGTGGGAACGGGAGATTGCCGGCTCATTGCGATTGACGCGGCTGCGGGAACGCAAATATGGGAAGCGACGGTTTGCGAACCGACACAAACTGGAATCACCGGCGCGCCTCACATCGCCAAAGGTAAAGTCTTGATGGGCTTCAACGGATCCGACGACGGGGTGCGAGGCGCCCTGGTTGCCTACGACGCGGAAACGGGCAAAGAAGCGTGGCGCTTCTGGACCGTGCCGGGAGATCCTTCGAAGCCGTTTGAAACAAAAGCGCTGGAGATGGCCGCGAAAACGTGGATAGGAAATGATTCATGGAAAATCGGCGGCGCGGATGTTTGGAACGCCATCACCTATGATGACGCGACCGGTCTGGTTATTTTCGGAACTGCCGGGGCTGGCGTTGATTACGGCGAGTTGGAATCCATCAAAGTAAAAGGAGACCGACTTTTTTCCGGCTGCATACTCGCGGTGAACGCGGATACCGGCGAATACGTTTGGCATTTCCAAACGAGTTCGCCAGGGATGCAAACCGAAAACAACCACATTTTGATGGCCGACCTGGTCATGGATGGCGAGAAGCGCCATGTGGCGATGACCGCACCGAAAAACGGTTTCTTCTACGTGCTGGATGCAAAAACGGGAAAGCTCATCTCCTCGAATCCTCTTGTCAAAACAACGTGGGCCACTTCCTATGACCTGAAGGCCGGGCATGCGGTGGAGGTGGCGGCTTCCGCTGGCGGCGGAAGACAGTGGACGGTGCACAACTGGTGGCCGATGAGCTACAGCCCACTCACCGGGCTAGTCTACATTCCGACGACGGACCGGCAAGCCGGAGCAAAATCGGCGGTGGAAAGCGGAGAAAGCGGCAGCGGTCTCATCGGGAGGTTGATCGCCTGGGATCCCGTTAAGAAGTCCGCGAGCTGGTCGGTCGAGGAACAAATCGCCACCAATGGCGGCGTTCTTTCAACTGCCGGCAATTTAGTTTTTCAAGGCCAGGGCACCGGAGAATTCGCGGCGTACTCCGCGGACAGCGGGAAAAAGGTATGGTCGATTCAAACAGGCTCGGCGACCGAGGCGGTTCCGGTGACGTTCTCGTTCAAGGGCGAGCAGTACGTAATCACTGCCGTCGGATGGGGCTCGGGGTCGAGGCTCTTCGCTCCTGCGCGGACGATGGCGACGCCGGAATCGAAGCGCGGGCCTGTTCGGCTTCTGGCGTTTAGATTGGGCGCGACGGTTCCCTTCCCGTTTCCAAAAAATGTCGTTCCGCCCGTCCCGGAACCTCCTAAATTGACGGCGAGCAAGGAAACGATTCACAAGGGGGAGATGCTTTACCGCAAATTTGTCTGCGATGGCTGCCACTCGCCAGGACTCGACGGCAGCGGCGCGTGGGTGCTCGACGGTGCCGTTCCCGATCTGCGCTACGCGCCACCGGATGTGCATCGCGACTGGTACGCCATCGTTCTGGGCGGCTCGCATTGGGATAAGGGCATGCCCGGCTTCGCGGACCCTCCGAAGTTTGCCTTTCCTCACGCGAAAATGACGGTGGCCGATGCCGACGCTCTGCACGCGTATGTTATTGACGGAGCATGGAAAGCCTATCGCGGGGAACAAGCGCAAGCCCACGCTAAAAAAGAAAACCACTAGCCGGGCAGAAGATATTGTGGGCGAAGGCTGAACACCACATCCGCGCTATTGAACAGTGACTGCCAGCGTCACGCTGTGGGTGACGAGTTGCGCGCCCGAGCCTCCGCTGGCGGCGACCGTCGCAACGAAAGAGCTCGTTGACGGAACGGTTGGCGCCGTGGACACGCTTTTGCCGCCGCTGCATCCGCTCATCGCGCTGGCAATCGCGCCGAAAAAACCAGCGAGAAGCAAGAATGCCGCGAGCCGCCAAGAACGCTTTTTCTTCGGCCACGCCAAAAAAAGCGCGCAGGCAAGAGTCGCACCGCCGAGCGACCCGGCGATCCGCTGTGCGCCACCGCGTAGGGTTGCCATGCGAATTGCTGACGCTTGAGCAGGCGGCCTGCTGATGCTGAGCGCTACGGTCACAGGAGTAAATCCATCGAGATTCGGCTGCGTGGGCAGAAAAGTACACGCGGAGCCCGCGGGCAGACCCGAGCAACTGAGAGAAATGGCTCCGAAAAAACCGAGGCCCGCACCGGGAGTGAGCAAAACATTTGTGGTGCCGGGAGCGGTGCCCGAGATCGTCACGTTTCCCGGATTGACGCCGATTTGAAAATCAGGATTGCCGACGGTAATGGTGGCTGCAGGAGAAGTAGAGGCGATGAAGTTCGTGTCGCCTGAATAAGCCGCTGTGATGCTATTTGGGCCGTTTGCCAACTGCGTGGTCGTCAGCGTCGCGATCAAATTCTTCACTTGAACAGGATTTCCTAACGCTGTTTTCCCGGAGAAGAACTGCACAGTCCCAGTGGGATCGATTGCGCCATTTGGAAGCACGATCGCTTGAAGTTCAACCGAGGTATTCGGCAAAGCTCCGGTGGGAAGGAACAGAATCGTTTGCGTCGGGCCTTTGGCGACGCTGACGCCGATCGGACCCGCACTGCTTGCGGAAAAACTCGCGTCGCCCGAATAGCTCACGCTCACGGAGTGATTTCCCAGCGCGAGCGCGGTTTCCGAAACAAGAGCGCCGCCCTGACTGTTGAGAGAAACGCTCAGCAGCGTGCTTGTGTTCCCGTTGAAGGAATCGGAGAAGGTGAGCGTGCCTGTCGGGGTTCCGTGCTGGGATGCGCCGGCAACGCTTACCTGAAGATCGAGGAAATTGCCGTAGGTCGTGTTCACAGGAGAAGACGGAACTCCCGACTGGCCATTCACGAACGCGGAAAATGTCGTCGTGCTGGCCTCTGGACTTATGGTGATGGGCACGCCGGTTGAGCTGCTTGCGCCAAATGTGCTATCTCCACCGTAGCTTGCGGTGACGGAATAGCTTCCTCCAGGCAGCGTTTCGACCGGGCCCGAAACCGTTCCGTTGCTCAGGTTGCCCAAATTCAACGCCGCGGAACCGCCGGCGAGTAGGGCCACATCACCCGTGGGCGTCCCTGTGCCAATACCGGGAGCTACACTCACCGTTGCGGTAGTCGCCTGGCCGTGTGTCAAATTTGTTGACGAGAGCTGAAGATTGGTGACCGTCGAACGAAACGTGATGTTCTGCCAACTCGCGGCAAGATTTGCAGCGTTGACGGAACCCCAGCCGGTCGCTAAATCGTATCCTGCGGCCGCGGGAAAGCCGATTTGCCCTGGGACATTGTTATTTCCCTGCGCGATGTCGTTGAAGATACATTGAGATTGCGGCGGCGTGCTGGCGTTGCAGTTGGCGGCGTTCTGTCCGGCGGCCAGGGGATAGAGGACGAAGTTCGCTTGACCTTGACGAGAATTTGTCTTCTGCGCGATGAGCGCCATAATGGCGGCGAAGGTGGGAGCCGAGGCGGATGTCCCTCCGACGAGCTCGGCGTTGATGAGCTGCCCATTTGCGTTGGTGGTGCAAATTCCGTCCTGGCATAGCAAATATCCATCGTGGCCAGCCGCGGCATCGAGAGAAACATCCGGTAAGTCGCGCTTCCCATCGTTCGGCATGCCAGGCCCGGCTTGCCAGGACGGCTTGCTGTAAAGCGTACTGGCGCCGCCGCTGCTCGCAAAGAGCGAAGCCACTCCACACTGATTTGGATCAGCACAGCTCTCGTTCCAGACGTTTTCCGGAATATAGCCAAGCGCGGAAGTTTGGTCGGGCCCGTTTGTCGCCGCCCAGTACGTGCTGTCCGCGCCGTTTTCGTTGAACTGCGTGCCGCCAACCGCGATGTTGAATGGCGTCGAGGCAAGACCGCTCACAGCGAGTCCCTGGCTCGCAGGCGTCGTTTCATTGTCCGCGTCGCAGCCAGCGGGGCCGTTATCTCCGCTCGAAACTACGGCCGTGATGCCCTGAGCGGCAGCCTGCTCCCACAAATTGTTGTAAAAAGTATTTTCCGCCGAGCCGAGGTTTTGTTCGCATTGGCCAAAACTCGCGCTGAGGACGGGCGCAAGATTGTTGTCCACGATGTATAGCGACGAGAGATCGACTCCGTCGGTCGAGTTTGTGCTCGCGGAGACAACAAACTTGATCGTGGCCTTAGGAGCGATGGCGCCGGACCACTCGACGTCAAGATCAGCTTCCGTCTCCTCGGAACCTGTAAGATTTCCGGGATCGGGGCCATCCAATATGATTTGTGGATCGTTTACGGCGAGTCCGAACGCGATTCGAAAAATCTGCACGTCCGATAGATTGATATTGTTTCGCGCCACGATGGCGATGCTTTGCCCGGTCCCGTCAATTCCATTCTGATAGAGCGTGGATGTATTGTAGATTTTCGCGAAGTCGCCTGGAGCAAGAAAATGTTCCACGCCCGCCGCACCGCTGAACGTGAACTCCGGTTGCCACATGCTGGTATTGGCAACCCGGCTGGCTTTCCCCAAGACATGGATTGCCGGCTTCTTTCGGAAATCGTGCAGCGTGTTTATTCCCGCGACCACAGGCGCGAGCGCTGCTGGGATTTGCGGATCGAATGCGTTCGCGTAGTGCCTCTCTCCATTGACAACATAAGAATGAATCGGCGTGTGAAAGGCTTCCTTCACCTGGCCCGCGGTGCCGCCGAACTCGATGGTCATTCCGCCATGCCCAAGGCGATTCACACGAAAACCATGGGACTCGAGCCACCCAGCGAGTTTTTGCAGATCAGACTTTGAAGCGCCAAACCGCTCGCCGAACTGCGCGGGTGACAGCCAGGCGTGGAAGTCCTGCGACGATTTGTCCTGTTGCTGGACGAGAAGACTCTGCAGCGCAGACTCCGCGGCCGCGTCGCGATTCAGAACCAGCAGCATGCGTTGCATCGGGAGATCAGGCGAGACTTCTCCGCGATCGTTGGCGCTTGTCGCAAGCGGATGATGATTGCCGCTCAACACGACTAGCGCCGATTCGCTAATCGCGCCAATGCGGCTCACGGGAACCTGCACGGTTTGCGCATGCAACGGATTGGGTAAATAGGCAAAAGAGGCCGCAAAAACCGTGGCGGCGAATAGGAGGATTCGATTGTTGTACATGGTGTCCCTTGGTTTGGTTGGCTGGATATCGGAGCGCTTGTTTTTATAGCTGAAATCCCGTGCCGTGGAAAGCTCAATTTACTAGCGAATTCATTCCCGCTTTATGACGGACATGTGAATGGCAGGCATACGTTCTCTTGCCACTTTCTTTGCGTCGCGCGCTGTGCGCCCGGCTCTTCCACCCAATCCGTTGCATCACTTGTCGGTACCATGGTATCTTGGTACCAAGAGGAGGACGGAATGGCGAATGAAAGAAAGTTCGTCGTGGAGCGCGTGCAAACAGGCGTTCGCATGGAAAAGCGAATTTTAAAGGTGCTCAAGGCCTTCGCGGAATTCCACGACATGACACTCGGAGATCTTCTCGAGGGCATCGTGCTTCACGCCTTCGACGGCAAGTGCCCCTTCGGCGCCCCCAGTATTCGGCGCATAAAAGAATTGAAGAAATTCTACGGGCTCGACCTCGATTCCCGCGCGAGTCACCGCCTTACCGAATCGCCGGCGAGTCATTCTCTCAGGAAGGGCAAACACGCAAAATGAACGCGCGACTCGCGAACCTCTCGATACCACTGCTGCGCTGGACCTTGGGTTTGGTGGTCATCATCGAGTCCAGCCAGTTCGCTTTTTCTGCTTCAGCCGCTCATTTCTTTGCCAAGGCGGGTTTGCCCTCATGGCTCCGGCCAGCTCTCGGAGGCTCTGAAATCCTCGCAGCGATTTTATTCCTTGTGCCATTCACGGCTCTGCTCGGCGGCTATCTGCTGCTCGTCATTTTTGGCGCTGGCCGCTCTCATACATCTTCTCCATGGTCAATTTGGCGTCGAAGGACTGCTTGTCTACGCCGTGGCAGCGCTGGTGTGCATGGCGCACAGGAACAACACACCATCCGAGGCTCGCCGTGACCGAATTTGAGTGGATGGAGCAATTTGAAAAGTGTTCTTTGCCCAAAAACTCTTTTCACCACGCGGATCATGTCAAAATGGCTTTCTTGTACCTGCACAAATATCCGCCGCTGGATGCCCTGGCCCGTTTTTCTTCAGCCCTGGCGCGATCCGCGGCCGCACAAGGCAAACCAAGTCTTTACAACGAAACGATCACTTGGGCGTTCCTGTTGCTCATTCGAGAGCGCATCGCACGGGCAAGCTCGCCACAAACCTGGGCTGAATTTTCTGCGTGCAACCCCGACCTCTTGCGTTGGGACGACAATGTCCTAAAAAAATATTACTGTCCGGAAACGCTGACCTCTGAACTCGCAAAGCGCGTCTTTCTCTTTCCCGACAAGCTCTAGCCTCGCCTACCCTATTCCAGAAAACTTATCGAAATCTGTTGCAGTTTGAACACGTATCGCTTTATTATCTTGCGCACCGTTCAAAAGGCCACTGTTCACTCCTTGCCGCCTGGCGCAGGTCAGGAAGGGGTTGGTGGCGTGGTTTCGTTGCGCGGCTCTCGCGGACCGCCCGACTGAGTAGTTGTACGCAGTGATTCGACAGCGGAGAAGAAATATACTGAGAGTTTCTTTTCGATAGGTCGTTATGCGACGCGCGACTTGGATCGGCCCTTGAAGAATACAGAAAACAAACAGGCCCCGCCCAGTGGGAATCAGCCCGACAGCGAAAGCGGCGTCCCCAAGCCGCGTTGGATTGAGACAACACTGCAGGATCTCCGATTCGCTCTGCGCACTCTGCGCAAAAGCCCCGGCTTCACCGTCACCGCTATCCTGACCCTCGCGCTAGGCATTGGAGCGAACGCCGCCGTCTTTCAGTTGCTCGACGCCGTTCGTTTGCGAAGCCTTCCTGTGCGGGACCCCGGCACGCTGGCTCAGGTGCAAGTGAAAGGCGGAATTCAGGAATTCGGGATCAGCGCGACCGACACGAACCTCACCTTTTCTATTTGGGAACAAATTCGCAGACAGCAGACGGTTTTTTCGAGCATCTTTGCCTGGGCCTGGCCGCGAAATACCTTTTTCCTGGGCAGACGCGCGCAGGAAAAGGAAATCCAGGGCCTGTGGGTCAGCGGTGAAATGTTTCCTTCGCTCGGCCTCAATCCCGCCGCTGGCCGCCTCTTCACTCCGGAGGACGACCGGCCCGGATGCGGAACTCCCGGCGTCGTCATTAGCTACGCCTTGTGGCAGAGCGAGTTCGGCGGCCAGGATTCGGCTATCGGCAAGAGTCTTGTGATCCGCGAGCATCCCATTCCGGTCCTCGGGGTCACGCCTGCCGGTTTTCTCGGTCTTGAAGTCGGAAAGAAATTTGATATTGCAATGCCGTTCTGTTCGTTGGAGACACTCTACCCGGGCGACGTATCGCTCACCCGGCGCGACTATTTCTGGCTGACAGTGATGGGCCGTCTGAAACCAGGATGGACGTTCGAATTGGCCTCCGCGCAATTGGAAACGATGAGTCCAGGCCTGATGGAGGAGACGGCCCCGCCTGGATACGGCGCGCCGGCGCTTGATGTATATCGCAAATTTCGTCTTGCAGCCTACTCAGCCGCAACTGGAGTCAGCGGCCTCCGACAAAAATATGACGCATCGCTCTGGCTTCTGCTGGGAATCACCGGCCTGGTATTGCTCATCGCGTGTGCAAATCTCGCAAATCTGATGTTAGCGAGAGCCAGCGCGCGCGAGCGGGAAATGGCCGTGCGCCTGGCTCTCGGAGCCACCAGAGGCCGTCTAATCCGCCAATTGCTAGGCGAAGGACTGATACTCGCCGCCAGCGGCGCAATTTTTGGCGAAGGACTAGCTAGCATCTTCAGTAGAAGCTTGGTCAAAATTCTTCGCACGGAAAATGACACCCTGCAGCTGAATTTGGGCCAGGACTGGCGCGTGCTCTGTTTCATCGCCACTGTTTCCATCTTGACTTGCATCGTCTTCGGCCTCGCGCCCGCAATTCGCGCTTCCCGTGCCGAGCCGGTCACCACTCTAAAGACCGGCGGCAAGGGAATGACCGCCGGACGCCAGCGGTTTTCACTCCAGCGACTACTGGTCATTTCGCAGATTGCCGTATCGCTTGTGTTGCTCGTTGGCGCGCTGCTTTTTGTCAGAAGTTTCTGGAACCTCGTCACCGTCAATCCCGGATTCCGTCCCAATGGCATCCTTCTCACATTCATAAACTTTGGGCGCGTCCACGTTCCGCCCGAACGGTACGAAATCTTCAAACGGGATTTGCTGGATCAAATCCGTTCCATCCCTCAAGTGGAATCCGCCGCGCTGTCAACGCACGTGCCTTTGGACGGATCGAGCTGGTCGCTCGGTGTCCGCCTCGGCAATGGTGAGAACACCTCGAAGTTTATTTGGGTGAGCCCCGGATTCTTTGACACCATGCAGACGCCTTTGCTCGCCGGCCGCGACTTCAACGACCGCGATACTGCTCAGTCCCATCCCGTCGCGATCGTCAATGAAACTTTTGTGCGAAAGTTTTTTGGTGGAGAGAATCCGGTCGGAAGAACGTTTCGCAGCAATGCGGAGCCGAACTACCCCGAAGCACAATACGAAATCGTCGGCATAGTGAAGGACACCAAATACTCCGGATTGCGGGAAGAAATCCCTCAGATGGTATTCGTTCCGGCGCAGCAGTTCCCGGAAAAATGGTTCTGGACGGTCGTCTTCGTGCGTTCCTCCTCGCCGCCTTCTTCGATGATTCCTGCCGTGCGTGAACGACTCAACCAAATAAGTCCCGAAATGCTGATGCGTTTTGACGTTTTCGAGACGAACATTAAGGACAGGCTCGTGCGCGAACGCATGATGGCCGTGCTCTCTGGCTTCTTTGGCGCGCTGGCGGCGCTGCTCAGCACTATCGGCTTGTATGGAGTGGTTTCCTACATCATTGCCATGCGCACGAATGAAATGGGCATTCGCCTGGCGCTTGGAGCAAGCAGGCAAAGCGTGGTGGGCCTTATTCTCTGGCAGACGCTGTGGCTGCTCGCGCTGGGCATCACTCTCGGCGTAGTTCTCGCGCTCGGCGCAACTCGAGGCGCAAGAGCCCTTCTTTACGGTTTGCAGCCGAACGATCCCCTTGCCATCCTTTGCGCCATCGCGCTTCTCGCGGGAGTCGCACTGATTGCCAGCTATGTTCCCGCTCATCGCGCTTCGCGTCTTGATCCAATGAAAGCCCTCCGATACGAATAGCTTCAACTATTCATAGCGCAGCGCTTCAACGGGATCGAGCCGTGACGCTTTCACCGCCGGATACATTCCGAAGAACAGTCCAACGCTCATAGACACTGTCACAGCCACGACGATCGACCAAAGCGGAACAGCCGAAGGCAAGCTCGGTACGAAGAGATGAATGAGAAAGCTGATCCCCAAGCCCAGTAAAACGCCAATAACTCCTCCGGACCCCGTCAGCACAATCGCTTCGGTCAAAAATTGCCAAATCACATCTCGCCGCCGCGCACCAATCGCTTTGCGCACTCCAATCTCACGCGTGCGTTGCGTGACGGACATCAGCATGATGTTCATTACGCCGACGCCGCCCACCAGCAGCCCTATCGAACTGACCACGGAAATCAATAGCGCGACGGAAGCCGTAATTTGCCGGAACTGGTCCGCAATCTCCTTGGCGCTTGATATGCCAAAATTGTCTGGCTTGTTGTACGGAACATTTCGCCGGCGGCGCAACACGCCGCGAATTTCGTCTTCCGCTTCCGCCATGCGGCCCGGATAAGCAACCGCGCCAATCAAATTCTCGTCGTCTGCGGGCCGGTGTTTCTGGTACGTGCGATAGGGAACGAGAATCGCTTTGTCGGAAGCCTGATCTTTCACCAGTTGCCCTTTGCGCGCCGCAAGCACGCCGATCACTTGGTACGAGACGCCGTCAACAAGGATCGGCTTGCCAATCGGATCGTCGTCCGGATAAAGCGCTTTGGCCAGGTCCGGACCGATCAGCGCCACGTCCGACCGGTGCATGTTCTCCGCTTCGGTCAGAAATCTTCCGCGTTCCGCTCTGGAATTGAACACTTCCTCGTCCTGCGGCAGGATTCCGTGATAGTCCACTCCGGCAACTTCCTTATTCATGTAGCGCGCGCTCATCAGTGGGCGCCCACCAGGCGAGCCCTCCACGACCCGTGGCAGCACCGCAGCCGAGACGGCTTTGACGTCTGGGCAAAGCTCCCCAATGGCCTCGGCGTCCCCAAGGGTGAGAGACTTCCGCGTGCGTTCTTCCGGGGTGAGCCGTCCCGACGTGTGGATGCCGGGGTCAAACTTGAAAATGAAGAGCGTATCCGAGCCGAAATCACTCAGAAATGCGTTTACGTCGTTATAGACACCCATCAGAACCGCGACGACGGAAAGCAGCGCCGTAATCCCAATGACCACGCCAAGCACGGTGAGAAAAGACCGCATTTTGTTCTCACGCAATGTCGTGAGAGCCATCTGAGCGTTTTCGCCGAGTGACATTCGCATTTTGATGTACTCACCCGCTAGATCTCTGTGCGCAGCGCTTCGATCGGCTCCAACATTGCCGCTTTTCGCGCCGGATAGACACCAAAGAAAATCCCGACAGCCGCCGAGATGAGTTCCGCGATGATGACCGCGGAAATAGGCACGTGCATCGGAATGGATGTTGTCGCTTTTGCCAGGCCGCAGATGCCATACGCCAAGAGCACGCCGATCGCTCCACCCATCGCGGACATTACGCAGGCCTCGACCAAGAACTGCAGCAGGATGTCACGCCGGCTCGCGCCCAGCGCCTTGCGAATGCCGATCTCTCGCGTGCGCTCCGTAACCGTGGCCAGCATCACGTTCATGATCACCACTCCTCCAATCACCAAAAAAACGGAGACCACACCGACCATCGCAATAGCGATTACGCCCGTCAGCTGTTTCCATAGCTGCATCAGCGTCGCCGAGTCTAGAATCCCAAACGAGTCGGTTTCATTCGGTTTCAGGTGACGCCGCGCCCGCATCAGGACACGCGCTTCATCTTGCGTCCGCTCCATCCACTCCGCGCCGCGCGCCTGTACGTTGATCCAGATTCCCTCATACGCTCCGTAAATCTTGATGTACGTCTCCACCGGAATGTACGCGAAGTTATCCCGCGATTGCCCCAGGACGGTGCCGATTGGTTTCGCCACTCCCACAACGATGAACGGCCTGCTATCGAGCATCACTTCGTGTCCGACCGGGTCCAGGCTCGGAAAGAGTTTGTTGGCTAATTCCGACCCGATCATGGCCACCATCGCCCGGCTGTTTTCATCCGCTTCGGTGATGTACCGGCCGTCGGACAGTTCTTGTGCATCTATCTCGCCCATGCTCGCGGACACACCTCGGATGCTGGTGTCCTGGATGGTAAGCGAACCCACGCGGGACTTTCCCGAAGTCCAGACCTCGGCTCCCACACGCTGCGGCAACCTCAGGTTCTCACGCAGCGCCTCATAGTCGTCCCAAGTGACGAGTTTATTCCGGCGCAACGCCTTAACCAGCTCTTCCATCTCCGTGATGATCGGAAACCGCATCACGGTAAACGCGTTCGAGCCCGAGGTTCGCCACCTTGTTGGCAATGTATAGATTGACCCCGGAAATCAGCGCGATGACCACGATCAACGTGGCAACGGAAAGAATAATTCCCAGCAGCATCAGGAAGGAGCGCATTTTGTGCGCGCGCAGTGTCTCGAGCGCGACGCCGATCGGTTCTCGCAACGGCACACGCCGCTTCATCAACGCCACCCCTTGCTGATTCCTACGCCCCGGGCAGGGAGAAAGTTTCAGTTTGCATGGTCAGAAACTAGAATTATCAGGCATTTCGGCCACAAACATTGATTGCTGACATGCCTTGCGATGTTCCCGGTACTTCTACGGCCTATGGTAGTTCGGATACGGCGGCTTCTTATGCGTGGGAATTGGATTCTTCTCCAAATCCGCGAGCAGCAAGGCAACGGTTTTTTCCAGCTGTGGATCGCGTCCTTCGCGCACTGCTTTCGGATCCTGTTCCACCTCCACGTCGGGCGCAATGCCGTGGTTCTCCACTTCCCAATCGTTGTTCGGCGTCCAGAACCCTCGGCTCGGCGCTGTCACCGTTCCTCCATCCATCAATGACTCGCCCGGGCCAAAAAATCCCACGAGTCCGCCCCAAGTTCTCTTCCCCACTATTACACCGACCTTCGCTTGCCGGAAGTGCCACGGCATGGCATCGCCGCCCGAACCCGCATATTCATTGATGATCATGGCCTTCGGCCCTTGAATCAGGCTCACCGGCGTGGTCATATCTTCGCCGTCGCGCGTTGTGCGGTAGTTCATCAGCGTGCGCCGCAGGTAATCAAGGATGTAGTCCGTGTTCGTCCCGCCTCCATTGAAGCGTTCGTCGACCACAGCGCCATCCTTACCTGCCTGCGAAAAGAAATAACGGTTGAAATAGGTGTAGCCGCCATTCGCGGTGTCCGGCAAATAGATGTACGCCAGCTTCCCTCTGCTCAGCTCGTCTACTTTGCGCCGATTACCTTCGATCCAAGCTAGATTGCGCAGCCCCATCTCGTTTTCGACGGGAACCACGCTTACTTCGCGCGAGCCGCTGCCGTCCGCGTTCGGCCCGACACGCAGCAGCACGGATTTCCCCGCCGTCTCTTCAAAAAAGCTGTAGACATTGTCGCCGCCGCGCACTTCATGACCGCTGACGGCCAGCAGATACTCGCCTTCCGCAACATTCACGCCAGGCTGCGTCAGCGGCGCATGCAGTTGCGGATTCCAATTCTCGCCGTCGTAAACGCGTGAGAAACGATACCGGCCGTTCTCGATCTTGTAATCGGCGCCGAGCAAGCCCACCGGGAATGCGCTTCATCTCCGGACCATCGCCGCCCCGTACGAACAGATGCCCGACGGTGAGGTCGCCCATCGTCTCCTTAAAGATGTAGTTCAGGTCGTCGCGCGACGTGACTCCCGGCAGGTACGCCGCAAATTTTTTCTCGGTCGCCGCCAAATCCAGGCCATGAAATCCCGGGTCATAAAAGAAATCGCGCTCCAGGCGAAATGCCTCGTGATACATCTCTTTCCACTCCACTGCCGGCTCGATGCGCACATCCATCGCGGCAAGATTCAGAGTCTTCGCTCCCGACAGCGCGCCGCCAGAGGAACCACCTGCACTGGGCGCCCCCGGCGTTGGCGCGGGCGGAAGCGGTGCAATCGCCCACATCTGTGCGCGGCGCAGAGCCTCCCGGCTGCTGTGCGCCCGTGTGCCGGCAAAGCAGCTTTTCGCCATCCGCCGAAACGTGGAAAGCTAAAATGTTCTCAAGCAACCTGTCGGTCCTGCGCGTCTTCAGCTCAAAACGATGTACCGTCAGCGTACTCGGCCCATTGAGCGGCTCAACGAGCGGTCCTTCCACGAGAAAGAGCGCTCCTTCTTTCCCAGTCTTCAATTCCGTGTAATTTCTTGCCGGAATCGGCATCGCCAAAATCCTCTGGCCGATCTTTTCGAAATCCACTTTCACAATTGCAGGTGGCTTCTCTTTATCTTTTTCCGCGCCTCCTGATTTTGCCGCATCCATCTTTGCAGCTTCGGCTTTCGCTTCGCCTTCCTCATCGCTCTCTGGCGCGAGCGGTGAAGGCAAATCCTTCCTCAAAACAACAATGTAAACGCTGCTTGTCACCGGCCTATCGAAGCTCAACATGGAATCGTCCATCGGCGGCCCTGCATCCGTGCTCGCCAGGAGATATAAATACTTCCCGCCCCGATCGAAGACCGGTGAAAACGAATCGCTCATCCCATCCGTCACCCGCTGGCTCTGCGCCGTCTCCAGCGAATACAAAAACACCGAGCGCATGTGGCTCACTTCCTGCTGCGTGTACGCCAGCCATTTGCCGTCCGGAGACCACCCCGCCTGATAGATTTGCTGTGGCCCCGTGAACCGGTCATGAAAGACTTTCACTGGCGTTTTCTTCTCTAGGTCCACGTACCACAGATTCAGCCGTTTGTCCGTATAAGCAATCTTCTTGCTGTCCGGAGACCACGTCGGGAAAAAGAAAAACGAGCCTGGCGTCCCGAGATCGACCTCTTGCGCCTCCCCCTGCACATTCTGGCTCTTGATATAAAGCGCCTCTTCGCCCGTTTCGTCCGAAAAATACGCAATTCTCGTCCCATCCGGTGACCACGCCGGAAATCGCTCGTCCGAGCCTGGCGTATTCGTCAAATTGCGAATATCCCCTTTCTCGGCAGGAACCGTCAGGATTTCCCCGCGCGCTTCGAACACCGCTCGCAACCCAGTCGGCGAAATATCCGCATTGCGGATTCTATTCGCCACGTTTTCGTAACGAGTCCGCAACTGCGGCAAGTCTCCCGCAACATGAATGTCCACTTTGTGAGCCGCTCCGGTCTTCAAGTCGTAAAGCCAGATGGCCCCAAACTGCTCGATGACAATCGCACCCCGGCCCCGCGCTCGCATATTTAAAATCGAGCCCATCGTTTTTCAGCGCCGCCGAGACGCTCTTCGACCGCCGGTCAAAACTGTAGAACGACATCGGCCCGTTTCGATCCGAAAGAAAAAAGACGCGTTCATCCACCCACATGGGATTGAAGTCGTTCGAATTCTCTCGCGGCACTTTGTCACGCTCGAATCCGCCAGTTTCGCAATCCAGATCGGCGACGTGCGTCCGCCGCGGTACCGTTTCCAGATTTCAAACGCATGATCCAGCGGCACGTAAGCGATTTCCGTGCTGTCGGGCGAATAGGATCCCTTCGGCGGCAATCGGCAACGGCAGTTGCGCGGGGAAACCGCCTTCGCGCGAAATCGTAAACAGACGGCTGAATCGTGAATAGCTGTCGCGATTCGAAGCAAACAGCACGGACTTTCCATCGCGCGTCCACCCAATCACCTCATCCGCCGCCGGGTGATAGGTCAGCCGCCGCGGCGTTCCCCCGCTCGCGGGAATCACGTACACGTCGGCATTCCCGTCGTAGTCCCCCGTGAACGCGATCTCGCTCCCATCCGGCGAAAACACCGGCGAAGACGCCGCGCCATTCCCGGCCGTGAGCCGCTGCGCCACTCCGCCCGCCCGCGGCA
>CAVSIW010000021.1:0-5697 GCA_963727945.1 uncultured Acidobacteriota bacterium | reverse complement strand
GGACGCCCTACAAGCAACGCGAATGCAGAACGAAATTGTCGACAAACTAGAGTCGATCCCAGGCGTGAAGTCCGCGGCCTTTGCGAGCGAAATGCCGATGGAAGGATTCGATTCCGACTGGGACACGATTTTTGTCGAAGGCAAAGACTATCCCAAGGACGAAATTCCTCCGCTTTATCTCTATAAGCATATTTCGCCAGGCTTCCTACAGACGGCCGGTACACGAATCGTTGCGGGACGCGACCTGACATGGACCGAGGTTCACGGCCTGCGGCCGATGGTGCTGGTGTCCGAGAATCTGGCGCGGGAAATGTGGGATACACCGTCCGCCGCTATCGGGAAGCGATTGCGAGAAGACGAAGGAATGCCATGGCACGAGGTGATCGGAGTCGTCCAGGACGTTCATGAACACGGCGTGCAAGAAAAAACGCCGAAAATCGTGTATTGGGCCACCCTTCAGGGCATTCCTGATGGGCCGCGTCCACCGAGGTTCTCGGAGACAGTGACATTCGTGATTCGAAGCGAACGCGCGGGCACCGAGAGTTTTCTGACGGAAATTCGGCAAGCCGTGTGGGCAGTGAACTCGAATTTACCGCTGGCGTCGGTGCGTACGATGCAGGAAGTGTATGACAAATCGGTCGCGCGAACTTCCTTTACGCTCGTGATGCTGGGGATAGCGGGCGCGATGGCGCTTGCGCTGGGGATCATCGGCATCTACGGCGTGATCTCGTACACCGTGTCGCAACGCAAACGCGAAATTGGAATTCGTTTGGCGCTTGGGGCGCAGAGCGGAGACGTGGTGAGCATGGTTCTAAATCAGGGAGCAAAGCTGGCGCTGGTGGGCGTCTGCATCGGAGTGGTCGCCGCTTTCGGATTGGCGCGGTTGATGACGAGCTTGCTGTTTGGAGTCACGCCGCACGATCCGCTCACGTTTGTCGCCGTCGCGGCGCTGCTGATCGCAGTCGCTCTCTTGGCCTGCTACATTCCCGCCCGCCGCGCTATGCGCATCGATCCGATTGTCGCGTTGCGGTATGAATGACGGCCGTCAACTAACGCGCGAAGCCATTGCAGATTTCTTAAGGTCGGGTGAATTATGAACTGGCTAAAACAACTGTTCTCGCGTCGCCGCCTCTACAACGATCTCTCCAGCGAGATTCAAGAACACCTTGACGAAAAAATCGACGAACTCGTTGCGAGCGGCATGCCCAGAAAAGAAGCCACCACCGCCGCCCGCCGCGAATTTGGCAACGTCACCCTGATCGAAGCAAGACAGCCGTGAAGTCTGGCGATGGCCCTCCATCGAAAGCTTTTTCGCAGACATCCGGCACGCTCTCCGCACGCTCCGCAAGAATCCCGGCTTCACTGCCGTGGCGGTTCTGACCTTGGCGCTGGGTATCGCCATGAACGCAACGATGTTCAGTCTCGTAAGTGCATTCCTGTTGCGGCGTCCGCCGGGTCCCGACCCTGAGCGCGTGGCTGTAATTACTTCCGTCACCCCTACACAGGGTTTCCAATCCGACGCTACTCCTGTCTCTGCGCCCAATTATCTCGCCTGGCGCGAAGCAAACCACGTTTTCGCGATCATGGCCGCTGCGGATGAATCTCGCACCGTTAATTTGACCTCGGAAGGCCAGCCGCAGGTGCTTCGCTCCGCCGCGGTCTCTCCCAACTATTTCAGTGTGCTGGGCGTTTCTCCGCAGCTAGGCCGCGCGTTCGCTGACAGAGAAGACCAGCCGGGGCGCGACCACGTCGTTATCCTCTGCCACGATCTCTGGGAGCAGCACTTCGGATCCGACGCTTCACTCATCGGCCGCACCATTCGGCTAAACCGTGAAGACTATACAGTGATCGGTGTCATGCCCAAGAGTTTCCATTTGCTCGGCTACACGCCGCAAGTGTGGACCCCGCTCGTGTTGACCGCAGCGCATCAAGCTCCAGACGCGCGCAAGTATCATTCCTTGCTTCTGTTCGCCAGGCTGAAACCTGCGGTGACCCTTGAGCAGGCTCGCGCCGAGATGACCACGCTGGCGCGCCGCGCCGAGGAGAACTTTCCCGAGACCGAAAAAGGATGGGGCGCCGCGGTACGCACGCTGCCTGATTTCCTGGTCTACGATTTCGGTCTTCGCAGCGCCTTGGCTATTCTGATGATCGCGGTTGGATTTGTTCTGATGATTGCCTGCGCGAATGTAACCGGCCTGCTATTGGCGCGCGCGGCGGGACGCAGAAAGGAGTTGGCCATTCGCATCTCCCTCGGGGCCGGTCGCCTGCGCATTATCCGGCAATTGCTGACCGAAAACATGGTGATTGCCTTCCTCGGCGGCGGTATGGGGCTCCTGCTCACATTTTGGGGCATTGATTTTGTTCGGGCGCATATGGACTTCAACATAGAAATCAGCGCCGTACCGCTGAGCCTCGACCGGAACGTTTTGCTCTTCGCTCTGGGTGTTTCGCTGGTTTGCGCGGTGCTGTGCGGCCTCGCGCCGGCACTGAACGCGTCGCGGACCGACATCAACACGAGCCTGAAGGATGAAAGTCGAGCGGCTTCGCCGGGCCGTTCGCGTAGCCGTCTTCGGACGGTGATGGTTACCGGCGAGATCGCACTGGCTCTGTTTCTCTTGATCGGAACTGGACTGCTCGTCCGCGGAATCTTCCTAATTGAGCACCAGAATCTCGGCTTCCGCGCTGACCATCTCCTTACCGCCAGCGTGACGCTTGACGAGGCTCGCTACAAGGATGCCTCGCAGCGACTCCTATTTGTACGCAATCTGCTTCCCCACCTCGAACACATTCCGGGTTCCGAGGCCGTCGCCGCTGCTTCCGACTTGCCGGCAACCGGACTGGACAACGTCACTCTCCAAATCAAGGCCCAACAGGATTTGCCGGCCAACCAAAGGCTCAGAACACGCGATGTTGTCGTGACTCCCGATTACTTCCGGCTCGCGGGCATCCCAATACTGCGGGGTCGGACATTCACAGAGATGGACGTCGCCACAGCCCCACGCGTGGTCCTGGTTAACCAAGAGTTTGTGCATCGCCTTCTAAACGATCAAGAACCGCTCCGTCAGCAGATCCGATTGGATGCGAGCGGCTCTACGCCAGAGTGGAGCGAGATCGTTGGAGTCGTCAGCAACGTAAAAACCCATTCCGAATTGATACCCGATGAACCCGAAGTCTACGAGCCGTTTCTCCAGCGGCCCGTGCGTTCGTTTTTTCTCATGGTTCGGACAACTTCCGATCCGGACAGCCTTGCCTTTGCTCTTCGCAATGCGGTTGGCAACCTGGATCCCGAGCTTCCGTTGGATCGAGTGATGAGCATGCCTGATGTCATCGAGCGTCAGAGGGCGGGAAATCCATTTTTTGTACGCGTGCTAGGCAGCTTCGCCATTTTGGCGCTGATCCTCGCCGCCATCGGCATATACGGGCTTGTCGCTTATTCCGTAGGCCAGCGAACCCACGAAATCGGGATACGCATGGCACTCGGAGCCAGAACTCCGGACGTTCAGCGTATGGTTTTGTGGCAAGGCATGAAAATAACTGCTATGGGAGGGGCCATTGGACTCGCGATGGCGGTCCCTCTGCCGAAGCTTTTCGACGCCCTATTCTATGGTCTCCACTTTCGCGAGCCGTGGCTCTACGTCATCGTGCCGATCGCCATTCTTGTAGTGGCGATGTTAGCGACCTACATTCCCTCGCGACGAGCGACGCGCGTCGATCCGATCGTGGCGCTACGCTGTGAATAATCTCCAGCACTTCTTCGACCTCTAAAGAAAACTTCAACACAATTCAAGACGAAAAAAGATTGCGACCACTCTAGCTATTGCGGCGGCTTTTTCTTTTTGAAGAGGCCGCCGAGGGCGTTTATGGCGTCGGCAGGAACTTTTCCTGTGTCTTTTGGGGCGCCTGAGGTCAGACCGCCGAGGCAGCCGAGCTGCGATTTGAACATGCCAGCGGCAAGTCCGCCAATGTCGGGAATAAATTTAGGATCCGCGGTCGTGCCCTGAATCTGAAACGGCACGTTCATCCCGCCCTTGCAGCCGCCAGCAGACCCCTTTCCTAGAAGTCCGCCAATGCTTGAGACGGGACTCGCCACATCGCCGGCTTTGCTTGTAAGCGTGGCGACCATCTTGAAATCAAGATTATTTTTGGAGTCCACCGTGCCCGCGCCGGTGAGATTCCCTACGGTGGGAATAACGGCGATGAAGTTGTCGGCTTTCAAGCCATTGGGCGCCATGCGTAGATCGGTGGTGAGTTTTTCGATGTTTAGATCCTTGCCGCTCTTGATGCCCGCAAGAGATGCAACAGAACTCATCTTCGAGCCGAGATCGAAGCCGGCCAAGACGCCGTTGAAAAGACCGACATTACCGGCAATGACCAGCTTGTTTGTGGGGCCCGCGATATTCAGATTCGCATTGAGCGTGCCAGCCTGCAGCGAGGCTCCCTTGGGAAGGTTGATACCGAGCGCGGGAAGAAACGCCTGCAAATCTTTCGCGGGCATGTCTTTGGCATCGAGCTTGACGTTTACGCTGGTGGCCTCGCCTGCCGTTTCATAAGTGCCGTTGAGGTGTGCAGCGGCGCTGCCGATCTTGAGCGTCGAGGGATTCAGCACGCCAGTGTTCTTGCGCAGATTGTATTTGGTATCGAAATCAACGGTGACAGGGACACCCGCGGGAGAGCCCCCGGCGACGAGCTGAGCCTTCGAGAATTTTACGTTGCCCTTGGATTCTGCTTCGCCATTTTGCGAAGCGAGATTGGCGCTGACATCGAGAACGCCGCCGAGGCCAGCACTCGAATCGAGGAAACCTGTGGACGCGAGATCTAGCGAGGTCACATCCAGTTTGGCGTCCATGGGAGTGAGCGAAGCGTCCACCTGGTCGATTGGTCCGGCAGTTCCATCCATCTTGAATGTTCCGCCGGCTGGAAGACTGGCCGTGACGGTGACGGGAAACTTGGAAGTCATGGAAAAATTTGAGGCCGCGACGTTCACGTGGTCGTAGACGCTGCGCTTCTGGGAAGTCGTGGAACCGATGGTGATACGGCCATCCTGGAGCGTGAACTTCTGGACGGAAAAATCGGCGGGCGATGTCGCATTACTGGACGTGGCTGCTGACGGATTAGACGTTTCGGCCCTCTTTTGTTCGGACTTTGCAGCGGCCCCGCCGAGCGAGGAAAAGTTCCACTGGCCCGCGGGATTGTGAAGAAGAATGACTTCGGGATTCACGATGGTGATGCCGGTGACATTGAGGGTTTTGCTAAAGATGAGCGGCATGATCTCGACACCGACCTTGAGCGACTTTGCAGTGAGAAATGGTGACGTGCCGAACTTGGGATCGTCGCCAACGGAGAGATTTTCGGCGGAGAGCGAGCCGCTGAACAGAGAAAGACTTAGATTGCCGAGCTCCACTTTGCGACCGAGAGCTTGCGAAGCTTTTTCTTCGATGATGGGACGGAACTTGTCGACGGGAATCAGAAATGGAGCCGCAACGAGAATAACGATCAAGACCACGACGACGACGGCAACGATGCGCAGGGTGCGTTTCATGACAGCCTCCAGTGCTTGAGGAGCGGGCGGCGATTTGAACGAAATGATAGCACGGGCGGGTGAACAACGACGGTGACCCGGAACACCTGACTTTTGATTGCCGACTGGTGATGCGTGACGAGTGGAAAAACGCTCGCACACTGCCAGGCTTAAAGTCA
>CAVSIW010000020.1:0-19080 GCA_963727945.1 uncultured Acidobacteriota bacterium | reverse complement strand
ACGTATCGCTTGGACGGCGCAGCGGGAACCACGCGTAACCTACTTCGCGCGTTATGCAGGCTGCCCGAGCGGGTCAGGGAGAAAATTTGGCATCGCCAACAGCGTGTTCTTTTTCATATCCGATGTTTGAACAAATTCGGTCGAAGGAAGACATCTTGGCGTTTGTTGTCGTTCGTTTCCACCAGCGCAGCCGTTCGGGTGGGAACACCACGTCGGGCGGTTTCCAGGAATGTTCGTTTCTGGTGAATTCTTTTCTACGCTGGCGTGCGAACCGCCATGGGGCGCTCGCTGGATCCAGACGACGATCTGAGTGGCGCGGAGCCTGCAATCGTCTTGAGTTACTCGCTATTGGCAGAGCGAGCTGGGAGGCGATCCGGGGGTGATTGGGAAATGGGGTGGCGGTAAACTTGAAGTCCTTCCGGATTGTGGGAGTCACTGGCCGGAGACTTCCCCAGACTTCGATCCGGGCCTGCCGGTAGACTTCTGGCCGCCGCTCGCCGCAGAGGAAATTGTTTCCCCCGCACCTCCAGCGAGCCGAACGGCTGAGAATTCCCTTTGGCTTTATGTGCTGGCAAGATTCAAGCCCGGAGTGACTATCAGCCGAGCGGAAGCAGAACTGAACGCGATGTTCGTTCCGAGCACGACGAGTGGCGCGGCGGCGACCTCACGAGGCGGACGATACGCCGAGAATCACCTTATTTCATGAGGCCGAAAGGGCTTGCGACGCTGCGCACAGAGTATGCGAGGCCGCTGTACGTACTGATGACAGCCGTAAATTTGATCCTTTTGCTGGCCTGCGCCAATGGGCCGGATTGATGCTTGCGCGCTCTTCGGCACGGCAGAAGGAGATGGTGGTGCGCAATGCGCTTGGCGCCCCACGTCTGCGGATCGTTCGGCAACTTCTGACCGAGAGTGTGATGCTGTCCGTTGGAGGTGGCGCGCTAGGAATCTGCTTGCTATTCTCGGCGGAAGGTCTCGGCTGCATTTCTTTCCGCCAATTCGTATATTCCGCTCCAGATCGACATGGGAATTGATTGGCACATGCTCGGCCTCACATTGTTCGTTTCCGCGGCAGTGGGAATTCTCTTCGGACTTGCTCCCGCCATTCGCGGTTCTCGGGTGGATGTTGCTCCCACCCTCAAACTAAGCGGGAGTTCTTCGGGCCCCCTGCTCCGGCAGTCGGCCCATTCGAGCAACATCCTCGTGGTGACGCAGGTAGTGATTTCGATTTTGGTGCTGGTGGGGGCGGGATTATTAGGTAGGACGGTTGTAAATCTGGAACGAACGGATTTGGGGTTCAAACCAGAAAAGCTTCTGCTATTCAACGTGGACATGACGGCGAGCGGCCTGAAAATCGATGATCCGCGGTGCGACAAACTGAACCAGGAACTCCAGAACCGGTTCGCGGCTCTGCCGGGCGTAGTCTCAGCAAGCTATTCAGCGCTGCCCATGGTGAGCGGCAGCATTGGCGAAGGCAGTTTCAAACTGCCGGGCGAGCCTTCTTCTTCAGCTCACTCTGTAAACCTTCTCGGTGTCGGGCCAAGCTTTTTCGAAACAATGCAAATACCGCTTGTCGCTGGAAGGACGTTTACGAGAGCCGATTTTGAATCGCCGACAAAGCCGGAGCCCATTGTTATCAGCCAGATGTTTGCGCGAAAGCTGTTCGGCAAAGGCGATCCTCTCGCGCGGGTGCTCAGCAACCCCCGCTCGCAAACCGTCGATTGGCAAGTCATCGGTGTGGTAGGAGACACAAAATACGATAGCATTCGGACTGAAACTCACAGCGACCGCCTTCACGCCGCATAAGTACAGAATCACTACTTTCGAGTTACGGACGCAAGGCGATCCGAAGGCTTTTGTTTCGCTAGTGCGCGACGCCGTTGCTCAGGTCAACCCTGACTTTTTGACCCTCCAGATGATGACTCAGACTCAGGAAATCGACAGAACAATCTATCAGGAGCGTCTCGTTGCAAGCCTCTCCACTCTTTTCGCGTTTCTTGCGCTCACGCTTGCTTCCATCGGTCTGTATGGACTTGTCGCTTATGGTGTGGCGCGGCGGACGCATGAAATCGGCGTGCGGATGGCGCTCGGAGCGCAGAGACAGAAGATTCTTTGGCTAACGGCAAGATTGGGACTTGTGCTTACGCTGATCGGCGTTGCGATTGGACTCGGCGTGGCGGCGGGCGTTACCCATTACTTGCAGAGCCTGCTCTACGGCGTGCGGCCTGTCGACTCGTGGACTTTTGCTTGCATCGCGATTTTGCTGAGCTGCATCGCCGCCGTCGCGTGCTATATCCCGGCGCGGCGAGCGATGCGGGTTGATCCCATGGTCGCGTTGAGGCACGAATAGATTGTCGAGCTTTCCGAACGGCCAGCCCACCTAGCGTGGATGGACACCTTGCTCCGGTGCGAGCTTGGTTGAGACTCTGCCGACTCGGATGCTATTCTGCCTGCTATGGCGGATCCCGCTATCTCCCCGCCCGAACCAACTCCCGCAGCGCCGCTCGAACACTCCCGGCGTCAGCTCGAAGCCTTGCTCGAAGTGGCCGAATCCATCGCGCAGCATCGCGACCTCGCCGCACTTTTTCACGATCTTGCCGAGCGTCTCCATTCCGTCGTGGACTTCGATTTCCTCACCCTCGTCCTTCACGACCCCGTGCGCAACGTCATGCGCCTGCACATTCTCGAAACTCGTCTTCCTACTCCCGTCAAAACCGGCAGCGAAACTCCGATGGACGGCCATCCTTCCGGCTGGGTCTGGCAATCGCAGCAACCTTTTGTCGTCACCGACACGGAAGAGGATCACCGCTTCCCTGATTTTCTCCACCGCCTCCGCGAAGTCGGCGTTCGCTCTTTGGCCATGGTTCCTCTTACCACCGCACAGCATCGCCTCGGCGCAATGGGTTTCGGCCGCCTCGTTCCCCAGATCATTACCGGTACGGAACTTCAATTTATGCAGCGCGTCGGCAGCCAGGTTGCCGTCGCCGTTGATAACGCGCTCAATTTCCAAACCTCTCAGGCTTACCAAAGTCAGCTCGCTCGCGAACGCGACCGCCTCCAGGTCCTTCTCGAGGTCAACAACGTTCTCGTCTCCACTCGCGAGCTCCCCGAACTATTCCGCGGCATCGTTACGTCTCTCGAACGCGTCATCCATCACGATTTCACCAGCCTCGCCCTTCGCGACTCCGCCTCCGGCCTCCTGAAGATCCACGCGCTCGATTTTTCCAGCCGCCCGGGCCTCTTCAACCAGGAAATCACGGTCCCTCTCGAAACCACTCCGTCCGGCGTCTGCTTCACCACGAGCCAGCCGCTTCTCGCCCGCGGCCCCGAGATCGATCGATTCCCCAACGAAATCATTCGCACGCTCCGCGCGGAAGGCGTGCAAACCATCTGCTGCGTTCCGCTCATTACGCAGGGCCGCACATTCGGCACTCTCAATCTCGCTAGCCGACGCGAGGATGCTTTTCCTTCTCAGGACGTCGAACTGCTCCAGCAAGTCGCCGCGCAAATCGCTATCGCCGTGGAAAACGCTCTGGCCTTCAAACAAATTGACGTGCTCAATGACAAGCTTGCCGAGGAAAAGCTCTATCTCGAGGAAGAAATTCGCAGCGAATTCAATTTCGAAGAAATTATCGGCGACAGCCCTTCGCTCAAACGAGCCCTCTCTCAGGTCGAACTCGTCGCTCCCGCTGGAACCGCCGTCCTTGTCACCGGAGAAACCGGCACCGGCAAAGAGCTCATCGCCCGCGCCATTCACAATCTTAGCCCGCGCCGCGAGCGCACTTTCGTCAAAGTCAATTGCGCCGCCATCCCCGGCGGGCTTCTCGAATCCGAACTTTTCGGCCACGAGCGCGGCGCTTTCACCGGCGCTCTCACGCAGAAAATCGGCCGCTTCGAACTGGCCGATCACGGCACTCTCTTCCTCGACGAAGTCGCCGACCTTCCGCTCGACCTTCAACCCAAACTCCTCCGCGTTCTGCAGGAGCAGGAGTTCGAGCGCCTCGGCAGCAATCGCACACAGCGCGTTGACGTCCGCATCGTCGCCGCCACCAACGGCGATCTCGCAAAGCTCGTCGCCGAGCGCGCATTCCGCAGCGACCTTTACTACCGCCTCAACGTCTTTCCCATTCACATCCCCGCTCTCCGCGAGCGCCCCGAAGACGTCCCCCTTCTCGTCCGTTATTTCGTCCAGAAATTCAGCCGCCGCCTCAATAAAGCCGTCGCCTATGTTCCCGCCGAAGCTATGGACGCTCTCGCCGGCTACTCCTGGCCCGGCAACATTCGCGAACTCGAAAACTTCATCGAGCGCGCCGTGCTTCTCTCGCCCGGCAAAGAGCTGCGCGTCCCTGTCAGCGAACTAAAATCAACTGATGTAGCAAACCTCGCGGGCAGTTCCGCTGCAGAGGCAGACTCTTCCTCATCCTTTGCTTCCCTGGCGTCCTCTACTTCCTCTACCTCTTCTATCTCCACTCTCGAAGAAGCCGAGCGCCAGCACATTCTCCGCGCTCTTCGCCAAACCGAGTGGCGCATCGCTGGTCCCAAAGGCGCTGCCATTCTCCTGGGCATCAAGCGCACCACTCTGCAGGCGCGCATGCGCAAACTCGGAGTCCGCCGGCCCATCTAGCCGCCAAGCCGCCCAAAATCCTCACTTATTCTTATCGTTTTTTAACTTGGCTTTCTTCTATAAGAGGAGTACATTCCCTTTCAACCAGCCACCTGTGAGGTCCCCATGAAGCTACTTTCCGGCATTTCCCTTTTCCTGTCTCTTGGTCTTCTCTCTTTGGCACCGCCGCTTTCCGAGGCTCCCACCGGCTTCGACAATAAGAGTAACGGTTTCGTCGATGATGCCACCCACACCGCCGATCAAACCAAGTTCGAAGAAGTCGAGGGCCTGTCGGACGGTCTAGGCCCGCTCTATAACGCGCAATCCTGCCGCGAGTGCCACCAGAATCCCACCACTGGCGGCTCCAGCCAGGTTTCCGAACTGCGCGTTGGGCACAACAATGCTCAGGGCGCGTTTCAAAACCCGGAAATTCCCATCAACCACGGCGCCGAAGTTATCAAAGGCCGCTCTCTGATCAACGATCGCGCTATCTGCCCCAGCGGCGCGTTCCCCAGCACCGAAATTCAGGAGCATGTGCCGGATTCCGAGAAAATCCGCACCTTCCGCGTTTCTCTAAATGTTCTCGGAGACGGCTTTGTCGAGGCACTTTCCGACCAAACACTCCTCGACATTGCGAAGGACCAGTGCAAGAAGAATCAAGGCAAGATCTGCGGACAGGCTCTCTACGTTCCTATCGTCGAAGCTCCCGGCAAGACCGCCGTGGGACGGTTCGGCTGGAAAGATCAGCAAGCCAGCCTCTTGTCTTTCTCCGCTGACGCCTATCTCAACGAGATGGGCATCACGAGCCGACTGCAGCCCGATGAAGTCACCAATCTTTGCAACACCGCTTCGGAGCCTAACGATAAGACCGATTCTGACGGCCTCTCCGACATCGACCACTTCGCTCGCTTCATGCGCGCCTCGGAAGCGCCCGCGCGTGATGTCACACTCTCACAAACTCCCGAAGCCAAGCATGGCGAAGCGCTATTTGACAAAGTTGGTTGCGCCACATGCCACGTCGCATCGCTAACCACGGCCGCCGCCGGCACTCCGCTTGACGGAGGCAGTTTCACCGTACCGCCCGCGCTTGGCGATAAAACGTTCCATCCTTACGGCGACTTCCTCCTTCACAACGTCGGCACCGGCGATGGCATCGTCCAATCCGTCACCGAGCATTACGGCAAAAGATTTGCCGAGCGCGCCTGGGAGAAGTTCTCTCTGCACGAGTTCGGCAATACCGCGAACAAAGTTCGCACGGCACCGCTCTGGGGAGTCCGCCTCCACTCTCGGCTGATGCACGATGGCGCCTCCGCCACTTTCACCAGCGCCATCCTCCGCCACCGCGGCGAGGCTTCCCATGTCACCGAAGCATTCGAAAAGCTGACACCACCAGAAAAGAGAGCTCTGCTTGCTTTCCTACAATCTCTCTGACAATTGGACCCAACGGCCTTCAGACTTTCTTTTTTTTGCCACAGGGGGCGCTCCAACCCGGCCGGAGCGCCCCTTTAGTCTCAGCCCTTCACAACCTTCGTACACTTCACTCAAACTCGAGCACCACAATCTCTGGATTCGAACCCAACCGGATCGGCGGTCCCCACGTTCCCGCTCCGCTCGACGTGAAAACTTGCATCTTCCCAATCCGGCTTAGTCCATACACAAACTGACGGTAAATTCGCCGCGCCATCCAGCTCCACGGAATGAACTGGCCAATGTGCGTGTGCCCCGATAGCTGCAGCGAAACGCCTGCCGCCTCCGCAACCTCCGGATGGTCGGGTGCATGCGTCAGCAAAATGCTCGCACGCTCTCGATCCACGCCAACGCCCTCCAGCACCGACGCAAAGTGCGCGTCATGCGTCGCATGCCGGTATGGCACGCCGATAATCTGCAAGCCGTCTGCTTCCACCTTCTCATTGCTGAGGACGCGCACGCCGGCCGCCTCAACCGCACGCAGATATTTGCTATCGTCCCCAAACTGCTCGTGGTTTCCTGCCACGAAATACACGCCATGCGGGGCCGTCAGCTCGCTCAAAGGTTCCGCGGCTCGCTTCGCATCAATCGCCGTTCCGTCATACAAATCGCCGGCGATAAAAATCGCGTCCGGCTCTTCCTTCAAAATCTTCGCTACCATGCGCCGCAGAAAACTGCCATTCCGCACGTGTCCCAGATGCACATCGCTGATCAGCGCCGCTCTTCGGCCGCGCCAAGCCTCCGGCAAGTTCGCCAGCCGTACCGTCGTCCGCGTGATGCGGGTCCAGCTCGCGTTGAAAACTCCAAAGACCCCGGCCGCCAACGCCGCGCCGAACAAGACTTCCACGATCCGGTGGAAATTCGCGTCCAGCCCCGCCAGCCGCGCAACTCCGTAAACAACCCATGAAGAAACCGCCGCAAGGAACAGAAAACTCAGCAAGCCCAACCAAACCGCCGCCCCCCGGTAAAACGCCCGCAGCACAGCGCTCGTGTAGCTAAAAGCCAGCAGCGAAGCACAAAGAAAACTCACCGACAAAACGCCAAGAGTCACTTTGAGCCACAAGTGTCCGCCGCCAGCGCTTCCCGCGGACGAAAACACCCACGTCTCATAGAGGAAAAAATGCGTCAAAATAAGAACCGTCTGAATGACGGCAATGAAACCAAGAAACCCTGATCGTATTCGCATAGATAATTAGATTCCGCAACCCGCCATTCGTATTCATAGTTTTTGCTGATCTTGGGATCCTACCCCACGGCATATCCCCTGCTCCCCCTGCCCAGTGTGGCGCAAATATCTAGCGCAGGGCGGAGTCCACGGAGCCCTGCGGTTTTTGTTTTTCGTAGAGGACGGGCTTCAGCCCGGCTCTTTTCCGTCTGTTCAGTTAGAATTCACCGCATGCCCAAGCATGCTCCTATCGAATGGCTACCTACTGCTGCCGCGACATTCGCTCGGCGTTCTCTTGTCCGTCTCCTCTGCTGGTCATCTCTAACATTTGCTATTCTCGCGCCCAGTGCAACTCTATGCGCGGCGCAGCAAGCCGCGCCGAACGTAAATATTCAAGTTCACGCCGATCAACCAGACGGCCAGATCCCACCCATCTGGAATTATTTCGGCTACGACGAACCGAACTACACCTACGCTCCAAACGGCAAGAAATTGCTTGGCGAACTCGCGGCCCTCAGTCCTGTTCCGGTCCACGTTCGCGTCCATAATCTGCTGACTACCGGAGATGGCTCGGCTTCTCTCAAGTGGGGCTCCACGAATGTTTACACCGAGGACGCCCAGCGAAATCCAATCTATAGTTGGACGATTCTCGACCGCATCTTCGACACTTTCATCGCGCTGCGAATCAAGCCGCTTGTCGAAGTGGGTTTCATGCCCGAAGCTCTCTCAACAAATCCCTCGCCCTATCGCCACAATTTTCCTGAGGGCTCGATTTTTAGCGGCTGGGCCTATCCACCGAAGGACTATCGGAAATGGGCGGACGTCGTGTTTCACCTTGTCGCTCACCTGCGAGACCGCTACGGTGACGCCGAGACGAAGACTTGGCTTTGGGAAGTCTGGAACGAACCCGACATCGACTATTGGAAAGGGACACCGGAAGAATTTTTCAAGCTCTACGATTTTGCCGCCGCCTCGATTCTTCGAGCCTTGCCGGGCGCCTCTGTAGGCGGACCGGATACCACGGGCCCGGCATCTCCCAAAGCTGCCGAATTCTTGCGGAAATTTCTAGAGCACTGCGCACACGAGCGCAACTTCTCAACCGGCAAAGTCGGTTCGCCTCTCGATTTCATCAGCTTTCATCCCAAAGGAGCAGCCGAGTGGCGCGTAGATCATGTCGAAATGGGCGTCGCCCGCCAACTGGTTTCGATTGAACAAGGTTTCAAAATCGCGGCCTCTTTTCCCGAATGGCGTCAGACGCCCATCATTCTTGGAGAATCGGACCCCGAGGGCTGCGCCGCCTGTTCCGCGCGCACAAATCTCCAGAACACCTATCGCAACGGACCGCTCTATGCTTCGTACACGGCGGAAACCCTGAACGCGATCTACGACTTGTCTCGTCGCGAGCACATCCATTTCGCCGGCGCCGTCACTTGGTCTTTTGAATTTGAAGACCAGCCCTATTTCGAAGGCTACCGCGAACTGGCCACCAACGGCTTGGACAAACCCGTGCTAAATGCATTTCGCATGTTTGGCTTGCTCGGCAACCAACGCCTGAAAACCGAAAGTTCCGCGGCGTTTCCGACCGATGAAATTCTGCGCGCCGGAGTCCGCGGCCAGCCGGACGTCAACGCCATCGCTGCGCGCAAAGATCACGAAATCGAAATCTTGATCTGGAACTACCACGACGTTGACATCCCCGTTGACCCAGCCAAGATTGATCTCTCCGTCAGTGGTTTGCCCGCGAACGTCAGCCAAGCCCAGCTCGAACACTTTCGAATCGATTCCGCTCACAGCAACGCGTTCACGGCGTGGAAGGAAATGGGATCGCCTCAATCTCTCTCTGCGCACCAATACGAGAAGCTGGAGGGTGCCGGCCAATTGCAGCTTCTCGCGTCTCCCTCGTTCATTCGAATCGAGCAGGGCGCCACGCACGTGCAATTTAGCTTGCCCCGGCAAGGTCTCTCGCTACTTCGCATCGGCTGGCAATAGTCCGGCTCTCACCAGCTCATCGCGCCTGAGTCTTGCGCTCACCGACTCTCGGACTCGCTCAACGCGAGCACAGCGTAAGCCGTCGCCGCCTTCTGATCCCAAGAGTTCGCATGCGCACAAAGCTTCCCGCGCCTCTATCTACAAATCCAAAAATGGCGCACACTGTTTCCGGGGACAATCACATGCTTGCTGTGGCCGGTGCCTGGAAGAAAAAACGCGACGACCTGAAATCCAAACGCAATTCGCTCTTCGAAAAATACGCAAAGCATCCCGAGGATTTTCACCTCTCTCTCGAAATCAAAAAAATCGACGACGAAATCGCCGATTGCACCCAGCACGTGGAACAGGAACGCCGCTCCGAGCGCGCCTCCTCCGCCAAAAAACTTCAGCTCGCAAATAAGTAAGCGACGAAAGGCGTTTGTCTCGCCCGTCCCGCTCTCGGCGCCTGCTCGTTCGTGCCATGCCATTTTCGCGGTCCTCCCTGATTTCTCGCGCGTATCGCACATAAAGTGGTGCGAGGAGAGCCGCCAGTCGCGGGAGCGAGGACTCTCTCTTCCACCAGTCACGAACCGCGCTTCACCAGTCACTTGGCGTTCGTCCCCCAATGTGCTCTTCTATGGGGAGCGCCATGCGACCAACGTCTCCACATCGCGGCCCCGGTCTTCTCTGGCTCATTGCCGCGTCGCTTCTTTTCGTCGCGCCAGCTTTGTCTTCCGCGCAACAGGACAATGAACCGGTCATCCGTTTTGTCCGCAACCCCGATCCCGCGCCCGACTTCAAACTTACCTCGCTCGACGGCAAGCCTCTCACTCTCGCCGGCGTTCGCGGCAAAGTTGTCTTGCTCAATTTCTGGGCCACCTGGTGCGGACCTTGCCGCGCCGAAATCCCCGACTTCGTCGCGTTGCAGGATCGCTACAAAGACCGCCTCCAAATCATCGGCCTCAACGTGGACGACGATGACGCCGCCGAAATTCAAAAATACGTCGAGGAGACCGGCATCAATTATCCCGTGGCCATGACTTCTGACGACGTCCGCTTGCAATACGGCGGCATCCCGGCTCTGCCCACGTCCTTCGTTTTGGACACCGAGAGCCGCGTCGTCCAAAAGCATGTCGGCCTCTGGAATCCGGCGGTTTACGAAACGGAAATTCGCGCCCTGCTCGGCATGCCCATCATGGCCAGAGTCGAAACGTTTGAAGACAAAGGCGAAGTTTTTCTGAAACACGCCGACCGCGCCACCGAGCTTCCCGGTGTTGATCTCTCAAAGCTCACGCCCGAACAAAAAAAGATCGCGCTTCACCGCTTCAACGCGGATTCTTGCACCTGCGGCTGCACCTACACGTTGGCGCAATGCCGCATTTGGGATACCGCCTGCGCCGTCAGCAAAGCCGCCACCGAAAAAATCATCACGCAACTCTCCGCCGCTCCCGCGCCAGCCGCTGTGCCCGCGACGCCAAGCGCTCCTTCTCAGCCCGGCGCCGCGACAAAGCCGCAACCCGCGTCTCCGCAGCCAGGGGAACGACAATGATTTCGGCCGCGCAATACCCTGCGGGTTAATTTCGCATCACTCCGCAAATTCGCCGTTGCCCACGTTTGCGTCGGCCCTCATACTCTTTCTGCCTGTGATGCCCGCTCTCGCGAAAATTCTATTTTTTCTTGCCCTCGTCCTTTCGTTCACGGGATTAATTTCTCCTCCTGTCGCGCTCACCGTTGGAATTCTGTTTGGCTTGTGCTTCACGCATCCTTACGCCGGAGCCACTCGGATCTCGGCAAGAATTCTTCTCCAGGTCTGCGTCGTTGCGCTCGGCTTCGGAATGAATCTGCACGAAGTGCTGAAAGCCGGCCGCAGCGGTTTCGTTTACACCGCGCTGGGAATCTCATTCGCGCTTCTGGTGGGCCTTGCGCTCGGAAAATTGCTGCAGGTTCGCGGTAATTCTTCGTTTCTGATTACCACGGGCACGGCCATATGCGGCGGCAGCGCGATCGCCGCTATCGGTCCGATTCTTCAGGCTGACGACGAAGAGATGGCTGTGTCGCTCGGCACAGTTTTTATTTTGAATTCCGTTGCGCTTCTGATTTTTCCGGCGATTGGCGGCGCGCTTCATCTTTCGCAAACGCAATTCGGCCTCTGGGCCGCGCTCGCGATTCACGACACGAGTTCTGTGGTCGGCGCCGCCGCGAAATATGGCCAGAAAGCGCTGGTCATCGGCACGACCGTCAAACTCGCCCGCGCATTGTGGATCGTGCCTCTGGCGCTTGCAACGGCGGCGATCACGAAAAATAAATCCGAGATTCGAAGCGGATCCGAGACTCGCGGCAAGGCGAAAATCCAGTTTCCGTGGTTCATTGTGTTTTTTTGTCTCGCGGCGGTTCTCAATACTTATGTTCCCTTGATTCAGCGCGGTTCGAATGCGCTGTTTGCGTTTGGACGGCTGGGACTTACTGCCACGCTATTCCTGATTGGCACCGGCATTTCGCGCGCCACGTTGAAGGAAGTTGGGTGGAGACCGATGCTGCAAGGAGTTCTTCTTTGGTTCGCCGTAGGATTAACTTCGCTTTACTTCATTCGAATCGGACTTATCGGGTTCTAGAAATAACCGAGCTCACAGCGCACTTCCTTCGAATCGGCCTAATTTCACTTTAGAAATGGTTCAACGCGATTGGAAAAAGTTGTGATTCCGCGGGCTTTATTTTTTCAAAAGATCCATCACGGCGGAGGTCATGGCTTTGACGCCGGTTCGAATGGCAGGATCGGGCAGAGGAGCGAATTCGCTGGAGTGCGGGCCGGGAAGGCGCGTGCCCTTCTCCGTCGCGTCTTTCAGCTTTGCGGGGTCGGCGGCGCCGAGCCAGAACATGCAGATGGGCGGTTTGGGATCTTCGAGCGCGAAAAGGCTGAAGTCTTCACTGGCCATGACCGGCTCGCCGGGGATTACATTTTCTTTTCCGAGAGCGCGCTCGAGAGAGGCGCCGACGCGATTGGTGAGCTCCGGATTGTTAATCGTGGCGGGAACGTGATCTTGCGCCACTTCGATGATGGGCGCGCGCTCAGCGGGAACGCCCGCAGCGGCCGCGATGCCGTTTGTGATTCTGGCGATTGCGGCGAGGACTTTTTCGCGCTGCACGGGATTCATGGTTCGCACGGTGAGCTGCAAATGCGCTTCGTCAGGAATGATGTTGTGCTTTGTGCCGGCATGAAACGAGCCGACCGTGACGACTGTGGGAAGCTGAGGATCCATTTCGCGGCTGACGATCGTTTGCAGCGCGACGACGACTTCCGAGGCGATGACGATTGGATCTTTTCCGGCTTGCGGTGCGGCTCCATGGCCGCCGTAGCCGCGCACAGTAATGTCAACGGAATCGGCGCCGGCGAGAAGCGGTCCAGCGTGCCATGAAACTGTGCCTGCAGGAATAGCGGACGAGTCATGCAGCGCGAGAACGTAGTCCGGCTTGGGGAATTTGGTGTAGAGCCCGGCGCGAAGCATGGCCTGCGCGCCACCGACGGTTTCCTCGGCGGGCTGGCCGATCAAGACGACAGTGCCGCTCCAGCGGTCCTTGAGTTGAGCGAGCATGCGGGCTGTGCCGAGAAAAACGGTCATGTGCAGGTCGTGGCCGCAGGCATGCATCACGCCAACTTCGCCGCCCGCGCGCTTCACTTTCACGTGGCTGGCGTAGGGCAAGCCGGTGTTTTCAATGATCGGCAGCGCATCCATGTCGGTTCGAACGTAAACCACCGGGCCGGGACCGTTTTTCAGGACAGCGACGATGCCGTAGGAAGTGAGACCGGGTTCAGCATATTGGCCGAAGTGATCGGTGACTTCGTAGCCGGATTTTTTGAGGTCCGCGGCGACTGAGCGCGGAAGTTTCTTTTTCTTGCGTGGAGAGCTCGGGGTTTTCGTGGAGATGTTTGTACGTCGCCAGGAGAGAACCGGCTTCTTTGTTGATGCGCTGGTCCAGGTCGCTTTGCGCAAAGAGCGGGGCGGAGATGGATAGAGTTGCGGCAAGAGAGAGTAAGCCGGTTCGAATGACAGAACGCATTAAATCACCTCATAGGAGAAGCGGCATATTAGCACCGGTCGCGTGTGGTTAGGCCTCCTCATTTCGCGGGCAGTCGTGTTGCGGTTGGCACAGGCTGAAGCCCCTGCTACTGGCTGGTTGCGACGGAACGAATTGCGGGCTACACTCGCGCGGCAAATCCGTGGAGTTCATTTTCCAAAGAGATTTGAATGGAGGCAAGCCGTGAATCGTCGCGTCAGTTTTCTAATCGTCGCTCTTGTTATTGCAGGGATAATCAGCGTGAACGGGGCATTTTCGCAACCCACGCCGCAGGCCACGCGCAAAGTGTTCAACGCGGCGGAGAAGTCGGTGCAAGCGCCTTACAGTGACGGGATTCTTGCCGGCAATACGTTGTATTTGGCCGGGAGAATCGGGCTGGACCCGAAGACTGGAAAGCCGCCAGCGGAGGTCGAGGAGGAAATCAAGCTCATGCTCGATAGTCTGAAGGGGACTCTGACACAGGCCGGGATGACCATGGACGATCTAGTGTATGTGCAGATTGCATGCACGGACTTGTCTCTCTTCGACAAATTCAACGGTATTTACAAGGGCTACTTCACGACAAAGGATTTCCCGGCGCGGGAGTTCATTGGAGCGGCGGCGCTTTTGCGCGGCGGGCATTTCGAATTGCAGGCGATCGCGGTTCGGCGGTAACACGCGGGCAGCGCGGTGCCGCGCAGGGGCAAAAGAGCGGCTTGACAGGATTGGGGAAGCGGTCTAGACTTAACAGTGTTAAGTAAGTGAGAGATTCGCTGGCATGGGCGTAAAAGAGCGCAAAGCGCGGCAGAAGAAATACTTGCGGCAGGAAATTTTGGACGCCGCCAGCGAGTTATTTGTGCGCGATGGCTACGAAACGGTTTCGATGCGGCGCATCGCGGACAAGATCGAGTATTCGCCGACGACCATCTATCTCTATTTCAAGGATAAAGCTGAGCTGTTGGAGCAAGTTTGCAAGGAAACTTTCGGCCGGCTAGTGCAAGTGCTAAGCAAGATCATGGACCAGCCAGGCGATCCTGTGGAACGGCTCAAATGGGGGCTCATCGCCTATATCGAGTTCGGCGTGAAAAACCCCCATCAATACAGGGCAACATTCATGATGCCGAAGCCTGAAGGTTTCGACACGAAGAAGTACGTTCAGGAAGATTCACCAGGGATGCAGGCATTTGCGTTCCTGACTCGGGGACTGACAGAGTGCGTGAAAGCTGGGAAAATGCCGGCAATGAACGTGGAACTAGCGAGCCAGACCCTATGGGCTGGGATTCATGGGATGACGTCTTTGCTCATAACACATGAAAGTTTTCCGTGGGCAGGGCGGGAAAAAGTGATTCATTCGACGGTGGATACGCTGGTGGCGGGGCTGGGAGCTTAGCCGGTCTCTTTTTTTTGCCGGTAACTTAACAGTGTTCATATAGCGAGCAGCGTTACTTTCGATGAGCGTGGTGCGTAACCGATGAAGAAGGCGCGCATCTGCGGCCCGTTTCTGGTGATTGGGCGGATTTCGATGCAGCGAACGACCCTCGGCAGGGAGGATCTGACTTTTTTTGGCTAACTGCGCCGGGTAGCAAGAGGCCTGATAGTCTCCTCTAAGTAGGAGCAAATTGTGAAGAATGAGGAGAGAGAGTCAGAGGCGGAAGATGAAGGTCAATTCAGGAAAGCCCACATATAGTCATTTAATTTTAGGCATAATTTTGTCATATGCCCATATATGGTCTTTCAAGAAGCAAAGAGAGACTCGGGAAATCGTGTAAAGTACTTACAATGAGCAATTTGCAGATAAACGAGATTTAACATCCGATGGTGACACTAGTGCAGCTACTGAGGAACGGCGGTACTGATACGATGCTAAGAATCACAACAGAAAAAAAGCGTGGCAAGACAATCCTGAGCGTGGAGGGGCGCCTGGCAGGGCCCTGGGTGGAAGCACTGGAACAGTGCTGGCGCACGCGGGCGACGGAGGAGAAATTCAGCGTGGATTTGTGCGGCGTCAGCTTCATTGACGCGGCGGGCAAGGTGTTGTTGAAGGAGATCCATCAGCAGGGTGGGAAGTTGATTGCGGAAGGGTGCCTGAACCAAGCGATCGTGCAGGAGATTGTGGGGGGCGAGCGGGCGGAAAAGACGGGCTGCTGGAGCAAGAAAAAAGGCTCGCACATCATTTTTTATCTGGCGTTTTTCAGCTTGCTGGTGACGCCGGCGGTTGCTCACGCACAGGGAACGCTGCGGCAGAACGCTCTGCCAGGGAATGCACCGGCCGGAGTAATGCGACTGACGCTGGATCAGGCAGTGAGTTTGGCGCTGAAACAGAATCCGACGGCGCAGATCGCGATCCTAAACGCAGCGGAGAGCGTGCAGGACCGGGACGTGGCGCGAGCGGCATTGCTGCCGCAGGTGAACCTCAATGTCGGAGATAGCGTGCAGCGGATCAACGTAGCCGCGTTTCTCGGCAAAAAGATACCGGGATTTCCCGAGCACGGAGGTCCGTTTCAAGTGTTCGCCGCGGGGCCGGGATTCAGTGCGCCGGTTTTTGATTTGACGCTCTTCCGGCGCTATCAGGCTGCGCGCGAAACAGCAAATGCCGGCAAGTCGGACAGTCTTTCGACGCGCGAGCAAGTGATTCTGCTGGTTGTGTCGCAATACATCGGAACGTTGCGAGCGGTGGCGAACGTGCAAGCGTCGGAATCGCGAGTGGAGCTGGCGCAAGCGCTTTACGACCAAGCGGCGGACGTCCAGAAAGAAGGCGTGGGAACTGGGATTGATACGCTGCGCGCAAACGTGGAGCTACAGAACGAAAAGCAGAGGCTGCTGGAAGCAGAAGCCGACCGCGATACATCACTTTTCGGGCTTAGCCGATTGTTGAATCTCGATCCGCGGCAGGCCATCGAATTGGGGGATTCGCTGAGCTTCTTCGATACGCCGCAGCCGGAAGTGCAGGCGAGCATCGAATCGGCACTGGGCGAGCGGCAGGAGTGGAAAGCCCTGCAAGAACGGGTGAAAGCGGCGGGATTGGACAAGAAGGCTTCGCAGGAATCGCGGCTGCCGACGCTGAATTTTAACGGCAATTGGGCCTACCTGGGGAGCTCGTCCACGACGGGGATACCGACCTACAAGTACGAAGCGGACGTGAGTGTGCCGCTGTTTACTGGCGGGAGGATCCGCGCAGAGATCGTGAAGGCGGACCTGGAAATTCAGAAGCTTCAGCAGCAAGTAGATGATTTGAGAAACCAGATCGCGCTGGATGTAAAGACGGCGTTGATCAATCTGGAATCGGCGCGCAGCCAGGTGGCGGTGGCGAACCTAGGCGTGCAGCTTTCGAAAGAGGAAGTGGATCAGGCGCGGGACCGCTTCAAGGCTGGTGTGGCGAACAACATCGAAGTGATCCAAGCGCAAGATTCGCTGGCACGAGCGAACGACAACCAGATCGCGGCGCTTTACCGGTTCAACCAGGCGCGCGCGGACTATGCGCGTTCAATCGGGCAGATGGAAAAAGTTTACTCGAAGTGAGGGGACGATGAGCATTGAGATCGAAGTAGGGCTAGAAAACGCGTCAAAAGTCCGGCCGATGGTTGAGGAAGTGCCGCTGGAGAGGGAGACGCCGAAGGGACTGGCGAATCCGAAGGTGCAGCGGCTGGCGATTCTTGGCGGCGTGGTGCTGATTGCCGCGATGGTTGGATTGTTCCTCTACTACCACAATCGCGAAAGCACGGATGACGCGCAGATTGACGGGCACATCACGCCGATCGCTTCGAAGATCTATGGGCGCGTGGGAAGCGTTTTGGTGGACGACAACCAGGCCGTGAAAGCGGGGCAACCGCTGGTGAAGATCGATCCGGCGGACTATCAGGCGGCGGTGGATCAGGCGAAGGCGGCGCTGGCGCTGGCGGAGAGCGAAGCGCGGTCGGCAGGAGTGGACGTTCCGAGGACTGCGGAAAACGTGGCGAGCGGGACTTCCAACGCGGACGCGCAATTGCTGGAAGCGCAGGCGGATGTAGCGAAAGCGCAGGCAACTTATGAGCAGGCACAAACGGCCGATCTGGCGTGGGCGCAGGCGAATGTGGACAAGAGCATGGCGAATGCGGCGCTCGGGCAGGCGGATTTAGCGCGATATAAGCCGCTGATGGAAAAGGGCGAGATTTCGAAGCAGCAATACGACGCGGCGAAAGCAAATGCGGATGCGACGTCGAGCGCGTTGAAAGCGGACCAGGAAAAACTGGCGCAAGCGCGGAGGAATGTGGAGGTGGTAAAAGCGCAGCTGGACGCGGCAAAGGCGCGAGTGCTGCAAGCGCGGGCTGGAGTGGAAGGAGCCCACGCGGACAAAAAGCAGGTGAGCATGCGGACGGCGGACGCGCAGGCAAAAGTTGCGAAAGTGGCGCAGGCGCGCGCGGCGCTGGACGCGGCAGAGCTGAATTTGAGTTACACGAATGTGGTTGCGCCGGTAGACGGCGTGGTGACGCACAAGCAGGTTGAGCCGGGGCAGATCGTGCAGGCCGGGCAGGGATTGCTGGTTGTGGTGCCGCTGCAAGATGTGTGGGTGACGGCGAACTTCAAAGAGACACAACTGAGAAATATGAAGCCGGGACAGAAAGCGGAAGTGCGAGTGGATACGTATGGAAAAACATTCAGCGGGCATGTGGACTCGATTGCAGGGGCCACGGGCGGAGTGCTGAGTTTGCTGCCGCCGGAAAACGCCACGGGGAATTACGTGAAGGTGGTGCAGAGGATCCCGGTAAAGATCTTGCTGGATCCAATTCCGGCGGACAAGGCGGTGCTGCGGCCAGGGATGAATGTGGACGCGACGGTGATTACGAAATAGAGGATGTAGAAAGAATTTCGGGAAGTAATGAAGCAAAGAAGCAGAGAAAGAACGCGATGAGTTGCGAGAGATGCGGAACAGACTTCTAGCCAAATTGAGGATGCCGGACGGATCGATCAACCCGTGGGTGATCGCCGTGACTGTGACGCTGGCGACGTTCATGGAAGTGCTGGACACGTCGATTGCGAACGTGGCGTTGCCGCACATTTCGGGGAATTTGTCGGCAGGAGCGGACGAATCCACTTGGGTGCTGACGTCGTACCTGGTTTCGAATGCGATCGTGCTGCCACTTTCGGGATGGCTTTCCGGGCTCATCGGCCGGAAGCGGTTTTACATGTCGTGCGTGGCGCTGTTCACGGTGAGTTCGTTTTTGTGCGGGCTTGCGCCGAGCCTCGGCGTGCTGGTGCTTTTCCGGATCTTGCAGGGCGCGGGCGGCGGAGGATTGCAGCCGAGCGAGCAGGCGATTTTGAATGACACGTTTCCGCTGTCGAAACGAGGGATGGCGTTTGCGGTTTACGGGATCGCGGTTGTGGTGGCGCCGACGATTGGGCCGTGGCTGGGCGGCTGGATTACCGACAATTTTTCGTGGAGATGGATTTTTTATATCAACGTGCCGGTGGGAATTATTTCGCTGCTGCTGACGTCGTTTTTGATTTCGGACCCGCCGTACATGAAGCGAGCGAGCATCAAGAGCGGATTCCGGATCGACTACATCGGGATTGGGCTGATCACCCTCGGGCTGGGCAGCTTGCAGATCGTGCTGGACAAGGGCCAGCGCGATGACTGGCTGTCCTCGCACTTCATCGTTTTCTTTTTCGTGCTGATGGTGATGGGAATCATCGGTGGAATCATTTGGGAGTTGAGGCAGAAGGAACCAGTCGTCGATTTGAAGATGCTGAAGGACCGGAACTTTGCGATCTCGACGGTGGCGATGTTTTTTCTGGGGTTCGTGCTGTATTCGAGCACGGTGCTGATTCCGCAGTTCCTTCAAGAGAT
>CAVSIW010000019.1:0-27772 GCA_963727945.1 uncultured Acidobacteriota bacterium | reverse complement strand
ATCGCCCGCATCAATCAAGGCCTGAACAAACCTGTCGGCTTCATCAATCCCCTGCTCTATGCCGCTCCCGCAAACACCACCTTCCGTGACGTCACGCAAGGAAACAATGGCGACTACAAGGCGGGCACAGGTTGGGACTCTTGCACAGGACTCGGCAGCCCCAACGGACAAAATCTGCTTCTCGCTCTCATGTCCTGAAGCGAGAAACTCATTTCACCGAATAAATCGCATCGAATAGAAGCCAGCGACAAAACAGAATGGACAGCATGGCGAGCGGCGCTTACCTGCTACACCGTCCGCCATGCCATTGTTTTGCCTGGATAAAACTGCGGAAATCTAGCCAGTCGTCTTGAGCTGAGCCTTGAGGTCGCGCGCGTTGAGTATTTCCATCGCGCGTTGCAGCAATTCCTCAAATTCGCAGCGTTCGATTCTTGGCTCTGAATGCGTGACATTCCGGTCCTGCGCAACGACCGCAACGTTTTGCTCGTTTGTCTGGCGGGTTGAACTTTGTAGATTCACTATTACACCCCTCACCGAAGTATTACTGGACTAGGAGTAGTGAACGCACCGCCGAAATCGTTTCACGCACCCACAATGTTCAACCACAACAAGTTGAAAGCTCGTTTAGGAACATCGGGCGCAACAACGGGTCAGGATCCCGCGTAAAGCTGGAATGGCGCCCAGTAGTAAGGCTTCCTGAAGACGCTGTCCGAATGCAACAGCGAAAGCTTCGCGGCTCGCAAAGCAGAAGCGGGATCCTGTCCATGGCTGAGACCATCATACAGCATATCCATGAGCTGTGGCGTCGAGTTGTCGCTCACTTCCCACAGCGCGCCGATCACGTTGTGCGCGCCTGCGCGCAAAAATGCCCAGGACAGTCCGACAAGTCCCTCGCCCGAAAACGCGCGTGTCCCCGCTCCATTGCACGCGGAAATGGTAACTAGATAAGCGGACAGGCGGCGCTTGACGATGTCGCGCGCGTATAGCTTGTAGGAATCCTCGTCTCTTTCATTGCTGAGTACCACTGCCGATTCGAGCGGCCGCGTGCGGCTCGCTGTTCCATGCGTCACGAAATGCAAATACGCAAAGTTTTCCGGCTTGCCGCTCAAATAAGCAGTTGGTGTGGCCGCGCTGCCGGACAAAACTACGCGCCGCGTCGCGGGAAAGTATTTTTCAATTTGCTCCATTTCCGCAGCGGCTTGCTGCAACTTGGGAAATTGAGCATTCGGCGAAACCGTATCGCCCACAAGAAAGATGGTCTTCTGTTTTGGAGCGGGTCTTTCATCTGCGGCAGAAACAAGAAGCGTCAGCGAACTCGCCGTAGTCACGGTAGCGTCTTCAATCCAGTAATGCGGCTTGGGGCCGGGCACGATCAACGTTTCAAAATTCAGCCCGTAAAGGCTGCCATCCGGCAACAGAATCACTCGCGATCCTTTCGGAATCAGCTTCTTCGCCGGCTCAACGAGCATTTCATACAGTTTTTGCCCGTTGGCATTGCCTGCCTCCAGTGGGTCGCGATTGGCAAGCACCACCTCTCGATAGGCATTTCACGACCGGATCAATCACCTGCGCCGATGGAAGAGTGCAGGTTGTGATTCGCCGGCGTGATAACCCAAAGATAGGATCGCTGCACCCCGAGCCAATAAAAAACCAAAGTCGATTTTAGTCGTCGAGAGAGTTGCCTAGGGTGCGAGAACACGGGTGCTCGGGGCAGGCGAAGTTGTGGCCGTCCTCAGACCTTCCGCCAAAGTTCGAGAACGGCTCTGATCGGCCACCTTCAGTGCGTCCAGGGAACGATCCCGACGGATAAGGAAGTCAACGTACGCGTCATAAGTTCAATGCCGCGCGCCAGAAAGCTGATGCGTAAATCGTCCTCGTTCGATTGCGTCGCGAGCAGCCTCAAACATTTCGATGGACTTGCGATATTCGCGATCCGGCGGCATCGAGGATGCGGACGTCGTACATCCGCGCCAAACCCGCGTCGGCTTCCCACTTCAGTGAGTCCGATGGTGCGGGATCATTCATGACCTGGCGAAGGAGTCGTTCTGAACCGGTAAAGTGGCCGCGGAGGGTTCCGATGCGGCCAGCGAGCAAGTGGGTCTCCAGGACACCAAAGTGATCAAGTCCCGCAGCTTCGATCTGCTGCGCTTGCTTGTTATATCTCTCAGCTTCATCCAGTTGACCCGTAATCAAATCGAGACGCACGAGATAGTTCAAAGCCTCGGTCATCGTTTGCTTGTTGTCGATTTTTGTGGCGTTTTCCAAGGTCCGCTTGAGCATCTCCTTCGCGGACGCGTACTCATGGAGCTCCTGATAAGCCTGCGCGACGTTTCCTTGCCAGTAGATGATGTTTCCGGTGATACGGAGCCGTTCGGAAGCGTCCCGAGCCTGCTTGAAGAAATCGAGAGCGTTCTCGAAGTCGCCAAGCTGGAAATAGCACCATCCAAGATTGCCGAGGAGGGCGGCCTCGATACTGCGCATTTCAGTGGAACGCGCGAGCTGCAGGGCGGCCTGGCTTTGATCAATGGCTTCGGCGAAATGCCGATTGATGATGGTGATGCGCACCAAGTTCCCGAGGGCTGCAAGCTGTTGGCGGGCAAGGTTGTGCTGACGCGCCGAGGTGAGCGCGCGTCGGAAGGTGGCCTCGGCGGAAGAATAGTCTTGTTGATCGAATTCCAAATTGCCCCGAGCATTCAGCACTTCGCTCAATATAGCGGGCTGGGAAGAATCGGCTAATTGCTCGGCGCGAGCAAGTTTCTTCTCTGAGTTTGGAAAATCCTGCTTGATACGGTAGGCCCATCCCTGGAAAAGAAGCTGACGGACCGCGACGTCGGAAGAAGCGAGGGAGGATGGCAGTTCGCCTTCGAGCAAAACAAGCGCTTCCTGGGCACGGGATTGCGTGATTAGAACTTGCGCTTTGAGAATCTTGAAGCGCCATCCCCATTCAGGGCTGCGCGAAGCGTAGAGCTGATAGGCCCGATCGGTTTCGGTGGCGGCGGTTTGGAGCTCGCCGCGGACGATTTCATTCCGTACGCGGTCGTGGACGAGCTTTGGGTCCGGAATGGATTTGCATCCGGAAATCGCTTCCACGCAAATCAGAAGCACGAGCGAGAAGGCGCCGGGGGCAACCCCGCAAAGTATCAGGAAACCGGCGGCATTGGCTGGCCCTGCGAAAGAACCTCGGGGCCGGCGGCTACCCCAGCGAATGGCGATCCCAGCTTGAGCCGAATCATCGTCAGGGTGCGCGTTCCTGGGACGGCCAAAGACTTCGGCCAAAGAAACCACACCGAAGTGAGGAATGCGCATGGTGTGGCCTTTTATTTCCACACCAGGTAGAGTCCGTCTCGATTTTTTCGACCAAAGAGCACAGTGTGGCCCCGTCTTCTGTCGCCACTATTTTCCCGGAATTCTTATCGCTTGCAACGGCTTTCCGCAAATCTTCGTGTGTAGGGCTCTGCAAGAACAAATCGTGCCGCAGTGTAACCTTGACTGGATGGCCGCCAATACGCAGATTATCGAATTCGCTGCCGAGGGCAATGATATGCGTTTCCCTCTGTCCGTGCTTGCCTTCGGAAGTGAGCCTGGCCACGACGCGATCAGCCGTGATGAACTCCAGAATGTTCAGCCCCTCGAGTGCGGCAGTGGCGCTCGTCACCACGGTCTTTTCATCCATCCAACTCCCTGTAACATGCGCGTGACCGACCTTGAAGGAGACAAAATGATCAGAACGGAAGTTTTCAACGCGCGCTGTCGCATGCCCGCCAATACTCGGCAGAGACGTTGCGGCTTGCGCTGGAATGACGTGATCGAAGGGGCGATGAAATGTTCCGCTAAAGGCGTTGCCAAGAGCATGAAAATGGAAAGGTATGTGGTTGTGCGTGTTCATCGGGGGACACCTCGTGAGATTGAACTAAATTGGGTTCAATACTTAATCATTCACTGGGGAAATTCAATGGTAAACGACTGTCTGGGCGTCTTGTCATCCGCCGTGGTTGAAGCCGCATCGCCCTTGAACGCCAGCAACTCATACTTGCCCGGCTGGAGAGATCCGGCCGGAATCTTGATCTCAACGGTGTCTTTTGAGTCCTCCGCGGAGACATGTATGGTGTGGCGAACATTGCCTGCAGCGTCGCGTATTTGGCAAACGTAGTCACTCGGGATTCCGGTGGGCATGTCTACTTCCAGGTTAAAATACTTTTTCGGATTTACTTGGATCGTCTTGGATTGCGACTCTCCCCCGCGCCGGCTCAAGGCCGGCAGCGAGAAATGCTGGGCCACTTCTGCCACAGCCGGGCGTGACGAGGCTTGCTTCAGGCTAGGGATTGTCACCCCATTCTGGTAGCCGATAAACAGCAGCAGCGCCGCAAATACAGGGATGGCAAAGGCAGGCCGTAGCATCCAACCGAACCAGCCACCCTTGGCCCGGGTTGCCGGAACAAGCCTCTTATCATCAACAACTTGCAAGACTTCTTCGCGAACCACCTGACGCGTACTCTCCATGAAGGCAACCGTGGCCTTGATCTCTTCGGCGCACGCGGAGCAGTCGAAATAATGCTCCTCGTACTCGTCGCGCTGCGCCTTCGGGAGTTCCCCGAGGATATACTTCTCGGCGGCTTGTAGCCGCACTGCTTCAGTATGGTCCATGTTTGTCATCCGATGAGTAGTGCAGGACGGGGCCGATTCGTTTCATGCCTGCGCTCCCGGAGGCAGCCTTCCAGAAAGCCCTTCCCTGTCCTTCTCATACAAAACCCTGAACTTATCCTTCGCCCGGTGGAGCAAAACTCGGAAGTAATCGCGGTCCACTCCGAACTGCACGCAGACCTCATCCTTCTCCTTTTCCTCCAGAAAAAAGGCCCACAGTAGGTCGCGGTCCTTCTTTGGTAGCTCCTCCAGGACCTGGCGAACTCGCTCCTTGGACTGTTTAGTTACAAGTAGCCCATCCAGGCTCATCCCAGGGTCAGGCTTCTCCAGGTGGGTTTCATCCAACGGTGTGGTCCGCGACGACGAGCGGTAGAATTCCATTAAAACATTGTTGCAAATGGAGTTAACGAAGGCGCCGAATCGTTCAGGTTGGCGCACCCCATCCTTACGCAGGGTAACCAGTACCCTTATGTAGGTTTCCTGACGAAGGTCTTCCACCGTTTCCGAGGCGAGCATCTTCGCGCGCAGCTTGATCCGCAGAAGCTGATCAAAATAGGCGACAAAGTGCTGTTCCGTCGAGGGGTCTCCCTCGCGGAGGCGCTCCACGTATTCCCTGGTGAATGCGAAGAGTTCCACGTAGCCTCGGAATTGTAGCTGAGGAGTATAGCCTCGCCCTCTACTCGGAGCAATGACTCCCATCCTACCGCTCCCATTTCTCATTTCCCATTTTGAACCGAATCTCGTGAAACGAAATCCACGCCTCCTGCACTATTCCGTTGTAGGAACCCAACGAAAGTTGGCGCGTCCTTCGGCGAAGGGACTGATCCCCTGTCCCGCGCGTGTCCCACCAAGGCGCATCTGAGCCGGACCTGGACCGGCGAAGATGCGCCTCCCCCAATGCGGGGCGGGCAATGATTCTGGAGGCTCTGTGTCACGTTCGATCCCAAACCACTCTATTTCGAATGCCGAGTCGCGGCCATTCCATTCAACTGACTGCATCTCGATCCCTCGATTCGAACAAATCTTCGCGGCCGTTCGATTCGAACCCCCTGAACGTAAGCGCGCGGACATTCGGTGCGCGCAACGGCAGCTCGCGCATCACGGCCCTCAATATTGAGTTTGTTGCAAAGCCAAACGAGGCTCACAAAGTCCACGCCGCACTCCCTGCCGCCATCAATGGCACGCTAGGAGAAGTGGACGGATTCGCCGGCAGTTTCGTCATGATCGCAAACCACGAAGCGCGCCTCGTCACCGTTGTCACCCTATGGAGCGGCGAGGATCGCATGCAGCGCTGCAATGAAAACGTACGCTGGGTGCGGGCTCTGCTGGCTCCGTATCTGGATCGCTGCCTCCGCGTGCAAACGCTGGCGGCGTATGTGCCCGGAATGCAGCAAGCCTCGCAGCCATTCGAACAAGCATGTTCCGAAGACGCGATGGAAGCAGGTCTGCAAGAAGAAGCGATGTGTGTCGCTTGAGAATCTGCTGCAACGCGTTCGAGATGATTTACCATCCGAATTCGAGGAGCGTTTCGGCAACGGCTGAGCGAGTTCGCAACATCCAACTCTTGTAAGGGTTCTATAGAAGAGAGGATGGATGCGGGCAGCATGGGAGTGGAAAGAATTGAGTTGGGGGCTATGTCAACGATGTTTGAGTACAAGATCTGCGCAGTGGATTTTTGTGAAGGGGCCGCTGTGGCTTCATTGGCTCAACAGGATTTTTGCCTGAGCCACTTCATCGAACTCTGCTACGAAAATTTGCAACGCATTGACCCGAGGAGCCAGAAGCTTGGCCGCGTGAATCTCGATCCCGCTTCGCTGCGAGCATTCATTGAAGAATGCTCCCGTCGGGCTCTGGAAGTGGCCCTGCATTGCGACAACATTGACAACTTGCAGCGCGGCCGCCTGCTGGATATTCTTCTGTGGGCCGGCGAACTTTTCTTATTGCTTCGCGCGCCATCGCGCGGTTTTGCGGATTCCATTCTTGAGGAACATGACACCGTTCTTACTCGCCTGGCCGCCCGCCACTTCTAGAATTCTCGCGGTGCTGCCCTTCTTACTTGCTCAAACGCGTCGAATACAAGTGCTCAGTCTTTGCCCGCGGCGGCTTTGAGTTTCTTCAATTCCCCTCAAACTTATACTCTTGCATTGAAAAGTGTTAAGCAACAGGCTACAGCCTTTCTGGTGAAGAGACGGGACTTCAATCACAAGGGCCTGAAAAGTCGCTACGCCGAAAACAGCGCGAAGGGCGTTCCGCCTCATTCGGCGGACCAACTCCACAAGAGGCTGGCATTTCTGGACGACATGCAGGATCCCGGGGAGTTGCGCGCTCACCCAACCTGGAAGGCGCACACGCTGACGGGCGACCGCACTAATATTTAGTGGGCGGAGGAATTGCTGACCGGGTTGCGGGTGCGGGTGAAGAGGCGGCGGGCGGCGGTGGCCCAGGGGAGGGACTCGAACTCGGCGAGGTAAGAGTAGGCAACCGGGACGACGAGGAGAGTCAGGAGGAGGCAGAGGGTTTGGCCTCCGATGATGGTGACGGCGATGGAGGCGCGTTGCTCGGAGCCAGCGCCTATGCCAATGGCGACGGGGATCAGGCCGGCGACGATGGAGAGCGTGGTCATTAGGATGGGGCGGAGGCGGACGCGGTTGGCTTCGAGGATGGCTTCGCGCACGGGCATGCCGCTGGCGCGAAGGCGGTTTGTGTAGTCCACCTGCAAGATTCCGTTTTTCTTTACGATTCCCAACAACAGGAACATTCCGAGGGCGCTCCAGAGGCTGAGGGCGCGGCCTGTGATCCAGAGGGAGAAGAGCGCGAAGGGGATGCTGAGCGGAAGCGTGAGCATGATGATGAACGGGTGGGAGAAGCTTTCGAATTGGGCCGCTAAAACCATGTACATGAAGATGGAAGCCAGGAGCATGGCTAGCAGGAGGTTCCAGGTGGTTTCTTCGAGGACTTTAACCTGGCCGGTGAAGCGATAGGAATAGCCCGCGGGAAGGCCGATTTCTTTGATGGACTGGATGGTGTGGGCGGCAGCGAGGTCGAGCGGATAGCCGCTGGCGACGTTGGCGTAGACGGTGACTTCGAATTCGCGGTTGTAGCGCCAGAGCGTGGCGGGGCCGGCGCCGCGGATGATGGAGGCGACGTTTTCGAGACGGACTTGGCCGAGTTTAGTGGAGGGGACCATCATTTGCGCGAGGACGTCGGGATTGTCGCGCTGCCGCTCGAGGAGCTGCATGACGACGGGATACTGCTCGGAGCCTTCCTTGAAGCGCGTGATTTCGTCTTCGCCGGAATAGAAGAGGCGGACGGCGTCGCTGACGTCGCTCATGCGAACGCCGATATCGGCGGCGCGCTGGCGATCGAGCTTTACCTGTAGCTCCGGAGTGTTGAGGTTGAGGCTGGGGTTGACGTCCACCAGGTCCGGATACTTCATCATGAGGCCGGCGACTTGTTTGCTGAGGTCGGCGAGCTTGTTCAGCTCGGGGCCGCGGATGACGGCACCGATGGGAAAATACGTCTCGCCGCCGAAAACGGAAGGCAGGCGGACGTTCGAGACCATGTTGCGATAGCTCGCGAGAATTCCGCGAACTTCGGTGGCCATCTGCTCGTGGGTGCGTTTTCTCTCGCTGCGCGGGACGAGTCCGATGAAGAGATGCGCGTGATTGGTGGGGCCGTGGGTGAGCGATTGCACGAAAGCGACTTCGGGCAGGGCCGCGACGCGCTCGGCGATTTCAGAGGCACGTTCGGTCGTCTTCGAGAGAGCGGTGCCTTCGGGAAGCGTGAAGGAACTGATGCAACTCGGATTGGTCGTCGGAGGGGATCCAATCGCGGCCGACGAGATGATAGAGGCCGAAGGTGGAGAGAAAGGTCGCTACGCAGATCAGAATGATGACCCAGCGATGGGCCAGCGACCATTGCAGGAGCTTTAAATAGGATTGCTCGATCCAATGGAGGATTCCGGCGGCGTGGGCTTTTTTCTCTTTTTCGCTAACCCGTAGGAGTCGCGAGCTCATCATCGGCGTGAGCGTGAAAGCTACGAGGAGAGAGACGAGGATGGCCATGGCCATCGTCCAGCCGAAAGAGTTGACGTATTTGCGGGCGTAGCCGTTCATGAAAGCGATGGGCAGGAAAATGATGACGAGAGAAAGCGTGGTGGCCATGACGGCGAGGCCGATTTCCTGCGTGGCTTTGATGGCGGCGTTCTTGCGGTCCTCGCCTTTTTCTTCCATGAAGCGGACGATATTTTCGAGGACGATGATGGCGTCATCAATGACGATGCCGACGGCGAGTGTGAGCGCGAGGAGCGTCATGTTGTTGAGCGAGAAGTCCATGCCGCGCATGAGCGTGAAGGTGGCGATGATGGTGGCGGGAATGGCGACGGCGGCGATGATCACGGCGCGCCAGTTGCGCATGAAAAGAAAGACGATGGCGCTGGCGAGAATGCTGCCGAGGATCAGGTGTTCGAGAAGCGAATGGACGGAAGCTTTGATGAAATCGGAAATGTCGTGGATGACGAGTAGCTGGACGCCGGGCGGGAATTGCGCGCGGAGTTCGTCGAGCTTGGCTTTTACGTTGTCAGCGACTTGGACGGTGTTGGTGCCGGACTGGCGAAGGACTTGAAATGCTGACGACGTCCTGTCCTGCGGCGCCTTTGCGAAAAAGAGCGGACCAGGTGCGGAGCTCTTGCGCGCCGTCTTCGACTTGCGCGACATCGCGTACGCGAACTTGCGCGCCGCCGCGCGTGCCGACGACGATTTCGCCGAACTGGTCGGCGGAAGTGACGCGGCCGAGAGTGCGCAGGCCGAGCTCCTGCGGGCCGGTGATCATGCGGCCGCCGGGGGCTTCGATATTTTCGCGCTGGAGCGCGTCGCGCACGTCGAGGACAGTGAAATTGTGCGCGGTGAGTTTTTGCGCGTCGAGGAGAACGCGGATTTGGCGGGCCTGGCCGCCGTTGAGCTCGACGCTGCCGACGCCGTCAACGGTTTGAATCGCGCGGCGGATTTGTTTGTCGGCGATTTCGGTTAGTTCCCGGCGGCTGATGGGTCCGCTGACGAGCAGAGTGAGAATGGGATCAGACTGCGGATCTTGCTTGGTGATGACGGGAGGCAGCGTGTCGCGCGGAAGGCGATTTACCGCGGCGGCGACTTTTTCGCGGATGTCTTGCGCGGCGCCGTCAATGTCGCGTTCGAGAACGAAGGTGCAGGTGATGTCGGCGAAGCCTTCGCTGGAATACACAGTGATTTCGTCAATGCCGCTGACGCTCGAGATGGCGTCTTCGAGAGGCAGGACTACGCCGGTGACGACTTCTTCGGGAGTGGCGCCTGGCAACTGCACGTCGACGTTTACCGTGGCGGGATCGGCCTTGGGAAAAAGATCAACCGCGAGGCCGCGATAGGAAAACGCGCCGAGAGTCACGAGAAAAGCGATCAGCATCACGGTGAAGACGGGATACTTTACGCAGGTTTCGGCTAGCTTCATCGGCGTGTGTGTGAGTTTCCGGCGGCGATTACTTCAGAGCCGGAGTGTTTCCTTCCGCTTGTTCTTGGACGGTCGCGCCGTCGTGCAGATCCCCGGAAATGGCTACGGCGACGCGGTCTCCGGGCTTTAGGCCTTCGGCTACTTCAAAGCGTCTTCCGCGTTGGTCTTCGGTCTGGCCCGCGGGACGAATTTGGTGCTCGGAAACGCGATTGCCGTTGAGAAGAAAAACCTTGTAGACGCCGTAGCGGTAATTCACGGCGCCTTCGGGAAGGAAGATGGTTTTTTCTTCCTTTTCGCTGGGGATGGAAGCCTGCACGAAGAAGCCGGGCTTCAGGCGGCCGTCGGCGTTGGCTAGAAGTGCTTCGGCTTCAAAGGTGCGCGAATCCTGCGCAACGGCGGGATTGATGCGCGAGACGCGGCCGTGAAATGTTTCGCCGGGGAAGGCTTCGACTTGTAGATCCACGTTGGCGCCGTCTTTGACCCAGCCAGCCCAGCGTTCGGGGACGGCGAGGCGGGCGCGCAGGGTGTCAGTGCGCACGAGCACCATGACTGGGCCTTGTACGCGAAGATATTCGCCGGGGTGGACGTCGCGCGTTTTGATGGAGCCGGGGAAGGGCGCGCGGATGGTGGCGTCGTTCAACTTTTTTTCGGCTAAATTTCTGCTTGCTTCGCTGGAGACAAGGAGGGCTTTGAGGCGATCCACTTCCTGGAGAGCGACGGTGTAGGCCGCCTGAGTGCTTTGGAAGCGGCTGGCGGCTTCATCCAATTGCTGCTGCGAAATCAGCTTGCCCTTGAACATTTCTTGAGCGCGGCCGTATTTGCGCTCTGCGTCAAAGAGATCGGCGGCGGCACGCTGAACGGAGGCGAGCTTTTGCGGATCGGCGGGCGGCGGGTCGTTCGGGCCAATGCCGAGTTGGGCGCGCACTTGGGTGACGAGGCCGCGCTGGCGATCCACTTCGAACTGAAGTTCTTGTGGATCGATCAGGATGAGCGGCTGGCCTTCCTTTACGGTGTCTCCGACGTCGGCAAGAACCTGGGCGACGCGGCCTTCGACTTCAGAACTCAAGATGCTTTCTTCAAGGGCGAAAAGCGAGCCGGCCGCCTGGACGCGGCGCTGGGCGGTTTCCTCGGCGACGGTATAAACGTGAACCGGCGTGGGATGTGCAGAGTCTCCGAGAACGCTGGTAGAAACGGACTTCGAGCAGCCGCTAGCCAGGATTGCGGCAAAGGCAGTTGCACCTGCCAAACATTGAAACGTTTTCATATAGTTGCGTAGGGAGCTGTCCGTCCGCGTGCGCTTGAAGGTACTTTCCTGACCACTCTCAGAACACACTATGACCGTCATCTCCTGCTTGCCTTTTGGACGTAGGAACTTACCACAACGTTTCGCATCCCAGAGTTTTTTCTGGGAGAAACATCCGTTGCAATTATGACGCGGAGTTACGCGAGAATCCAGCTTAACCAAGCTCGCGCCACTGCGTTTGCAGCAGCCGAGCAAAAAGCTGGGGAAGATTCGTTTCTTTCCAAGCGGTCGGTTTAATCACACCTTATCAAAACACTTACTTTTGGAGTACACTTCTTCTCACTCTCCTTCAGGAGGGGGTCATGCGCAAGTATTACAGCCCACCGGGATTCTTCGTTCTCTCCCTTTTCATGTTCTTGCGGTGCGTTCCCATTTCCGCACAGGATATATCCGTTCGAGTGGAAGCAATTCGCCTAATGGAGCGCGCCAATGCGGTCAGCAGCCCGTCACAAGTGATGCCCAACCACAAGCAGGATGTAAAGTTTCGCGCGTACGGCTTGGATGGGACAACGAAAGACGGCACGTTTGAATCGATAATTGCGGGTGACACCGAACGCGACGAAATCGTGTTCGGAAAGTACGACGCGATCACCATTCACTTTCCCGACAGGCGGGTACAAAACGATTACCAGCCTCCTCCACCGGAAATGCTGGAGATGGACCACCTGGTACCTCTCCTGATCGCGCGGTTCGACAAATCGGACACAATCCAGTCCATCACTCCGGCTACTTTGTTCGGCCGGCAGGCGAAGTGTATTCGTTTCGAAACGGTGAACGGGAGAACGCGTCAATCCAACGAGCTCTGCGTTGAAGAGGAAAGTGGCGCGCTCGTTCGTTATAACGTCGGCGATGAGTTGATCGAAAACATGGACTTCATCTCCTTCGAGAGCATGCTATTGCCGCAGCACATCCGGCATTACATCAATGGCGCGCTGCGCATGGAAGTGGACCAGAAGTTTAGTCTCGTTGAAGGGACCATTGACTGGGCGGCGCTGACTCCGCCGAATCCGCACACATTTCACACCTGCCAACAATACCTGCGCCCCACGATTCAATCAGCGCCGCAACCACCTTCAGCGGGACCGGGCCCGTGGTATGACGTGAAGATCCAGGGCGTGATTGGCCGAGACGGTCGCGTACATGAAGCGAACGTGCTTCCGGCCGGAAGACCAGATCTTGAAAAGCAAGCGATTGATATTGTCTCGACCTGGCAATTCTCTCCAGCCGTCTGCAATGGACGGCCTACGATCGTTAACGCTGACCTGGTTGTACATTTTCCGCCGCAATAGGATTCAGGAGTGATTTTTTCGCACAGAAGAAAATGGTGCGCCGCGTAGGAATCGAACCTACAACCTATGGATTAAGAGTCCATTGCTCTACCAATTGAGCTAGCGGCGCACAGAGGATCAAAGAATTTTACACGGGACGCGCAATTTTGTCGAACGGGGTGGATAGCCGATAGTCACTCAATTTGGCAAACGGGGAATGCAAAAACCGCACGGGCAAGAGTGCCCATGCTACTTGGCGCGGAGTTGGGTGGCTAGGTCGCGGGCGACTTGGCGGGCGCGGGGGATGGCGGTGGGGTCGAAAGAGATGGCGGAGACGCGGGGATGGCCGCCGCCGCCGAATTTTTCGGCGAGCGAGGCTAGATTTTTGTCTGCGGTGGCTTGATTCCAAGGATTGGTGCCTAGGGAAACTTTGGCGCGGACCGCGGAGGCGCTGACGCTCACGGAGTAGACGCATTCCGGATGGAGCAAATACGGAATGAACTTGTTGTAGCCCTCGAGGTCGAGGTCGCTGACGTCAAAGAAAATCACGCCATCAACGGCTTCGGAGCGCTGGCGAAGAATTTCGATGGATTTGCGGTGGCGTTCGAGCAAAGCGCCTAAGTGCTTCGCGACGAGCGGAAGCTTGACCATCTCGGCGAGCGGGCGATAGGCGAGCTCCGGAATGATGCGGGCGGGCAAGCCATCTTCGGGAGCAGCTTCGATGACCAGGGCTAGCTGGGTGGCCGGCTCTTTAAGCTCGACGGCGGACTCCGGCGTGGGATATTGCGCGCCGTCAATGATGTCGCCCCAGTGAATCAATTCCTCAAGGGGCTTCGTGTCGAAGCCAAACTTCTCTTTTGCAACCGTGGCGATGAGTTTCGTGCAGGATTTATAGTCCGGCTCGTAAAACATGTGCGGGCCGGGATGACTGCGGAAATGCTCGGCATCGGCGGGCGTGAGAAACGCGCTTTGGTGGTGGTCGAACCACCAGGTGACTTTGGGAGAGTTCGAGTACTTGAAATCGACGATGGCATTTTCGTCGCCGTCAAATAGGCCGGGAGTCCAAGGCTGCGAAGCGCGATGGGTCATGCCGGTAAAGCTGAATTCCGCGATGGGATCGAATTTTTCCTTGTAAAAGCGGTAGAACAGAGCGGCGGACGCTGTCCCATCAAAGCATCGGTCGTGAAAGCACAGCCGGACGCGGGTCATGTCGAAGAGATGGCGCCTTTCGATTTATTCCTGCTATGCCCAGGAAGGGGCAAAGCATTTTAGGGTGGAGGGACATGAAAAAGAAGTCAAGTGGAAAGCGCGGATGAGAAGCAGACAAAAAAGAGCCGTCCGGAAGACCGGACGGCTCTCGATGCGGATAAGTGAGTGGCTGCTACTGGCCGACCATCTTCTCCACCATGTTGCCAATGATCGGGAGTTTGAACTTTTCGTGGCTGTAGGCTTTGTACATCAAGAAAATCCAAGTCGCCACGAAGGCAATGCCAATCACAGGGAGCAGGAAAAAGCTGATAAAGCCGATTGGGAAATGTAGCATTGCGGTGATCATCGTAAGAATGAAGCTAAAGATCAGATAGAGAATCCACAGGGCGAAAAAGCCAATGTTGAAGGCGATGGCCTGGGCCCCGTGAAACCTCACGAATGGCCGCTTGTCTATCAGAAGAAAAATCAAGCCTGAAAGCCAACCGAACAAATAGCAGAGAAGTCCCGCGACGTTTTCTTCCATCCCTGCAGTAGCAGGAGCCGCGGCGGGAGCAGTAACTGCCGCGCTCTGCGAGCCGCCCTGCGACGCACCACACTTCGGACAAAACGTTGCCTCGCCCACATCCTGACCACACGCTTTACAAAATGCCATGAACACACCTCCCGAGGGGTTCAACTGTGGGCGGAGAGTAGCAAAACCTGTATTCGAGAGCAATGAATTTTGTGAATGCTGTTTAACAAGAAAACTGAATGCCGAAGAGGAGGATCCCGAATCGTTCCCCTCTTCGGCTGTTAGCGGACATATCGCGCCTATCTACTTCACTTCTTTCTCCGCCGCGGGAGCAATCGGGGGAATGCTGGCTTTCTGGACGGCGGCGTTCAGGGCGGCGAGATCCTTCGACTGGATGTCGTGCCAGGCGGCCAATTGAGCATCGAGCCGTGTATTGAGTTCGTCGTAGACGGTGAAGGAAGCAGCGGTCGGAGCGGTGTCGGCACTTTCCACCGTTTCCTGCAAGGCTACCAGCTGGTCGGCTACTTGAATCGGATAGTTCAGCGGGTCCTCGCCGCTCTTGGACTTGGGCTGGATGATTTTTTCTTCTACGGCGTTCATTTTTTTGGTGAGGGCATCCGCCGAGTCGAGGATGGGCTTTGCGCTCGTGTCCGCGGAGAGACGTTTCTTCAGAGCGTCCAGCTGGCTGCGCACGCTGCGAATCTGATTCACGGCGTCGTGGCCAGCTGTCACGCGGTCGCGGATACGCAGCGCGAACTCTTGCTGCTTATCGAGGTCGGCTTGCGATGCAGAGACGCGCGGATCCTTGGTGAGCTCGAAGTCTGCTGAGGACGTTTTTCCTTCAACGGTCAACTTGATTTGGTACTTGCCAGGGGCCACGAGCGGGCCTTCCGGGCGGCCACCCCAGCCTACGGCGCCGGGAACCACGGTGGGCGGTTCACATTGCAGGTTCCAAACGAAGCGGTTCAAGCCGACTTCGACAGGAAGTTCTTGGCCAGGCCTGCTGATGCCGAACTCCTCTTCGTCGGGAGAAGCGCCAGCGGCAGATTTCTTGCTCGAATATTTGCGAACGAGCTTACCGTGGGAGTCGAGAATTTCGAGCGTGATTTGGTCCTTGGGCGCAGTCTTCAGCGAGTAATCGATTACGGCGCCGGCGGGCGGGTTAGAGCCAACCGGAACGCCAGCTGGAAGCATGAAGCCTGGGCCTCGAAAACGAACGGTAGGAGCAGGTTGATACAGATGCGCGTCTTCGCTTGCGCTAGCTGCATTCATTTGGCGGAGGGGAGCGATGTCGTCGAGAACCCAGAAGGCGCGGCCGTGGGTGGCCACGATGAGGTCATCGCCTTTTATTGTGAGGTCGTGAATGGGCGTGGTCGGCAAATTGAGTTTCAGAGATTGCCAGTGCGCGCCATCGTCGAAGGAAATGTAAATACCGTTTTCCGTGCCGGCATAAAGAAGGCCCTTGCGCTTGGGATCTTCGCGGACAGAGTGGGCATAACTATTGTCGGGCAAGCCGATGGTGATTTTCGTCCAGGACTTGCCGTAGTCGGAGGTTTTGAAAAAGTACGGGTGAAAATCATCGAGCTTGTGGCGATCGATGGCGACATAGGCCGTGCCCGCGGAGTGTGGCGAAGGTTCGATGATGCTGACCAGGCTCCATTCGCCGAAGTCTTTGGACGTGACGTTGGCCCAGTTTTTGCCGCCATCGCGTGTGACGTGGACAAGTCCGTCGTCGGTGCCGGCCCAGATGAGGCCTTTCTCGACCGGCGATTCGGCGATAGCGAAGACGGTGTCGTAGTACTCGACGCTGGTGTTGTCTTGCGTGAGCGGGCCGCCGGAGGATTGCTGCTTGGTTTTGTCGTTGCGCGTCAGGTCGTTGCTGATCGCGGTCCAAGTCATGCCGCTATCGCTGGTCTTAAAAACTGCTTCGCCGCCGTGGTAAACGACTTTGGGATCGTTCGGTGAAATCGCGATCGGGGCGGTCCATTGGAAACGGTGTTTCAAGTCCGCGTCGCCGGCGCCCATCGGATTAAGCGGCCAGGAAGAGATGTCCTGCACCTGATGAGTTTTCTTGTCGAAGCGCGTGATCAGGCCATCGTAAGAGCCCGCGTACACGACGTCGGAATTTGTGGGATCCGGAACGACAAAGCCTGATTCACCGCCGCCGACGTCGTACCAATCGGGGCGGTCGATGACGCCCTCATCGCTGCGGCTGGCGATGGCGACCGTGGAATTGTCCTGCTGGGCGCCGTAGATGTGATACGGAAAAGCGTTGTCCGTGGCGACGTGATAGAACTGCGCGGTCGGTTGATTCCCCTGGGTGGTCCAAGTCTTGCCGTTGTCATGAGAAACGGTGGCGCCGCCGTCGTTGGCGTTGATGAGCCAATCTGGATGAGTGGGATCGATCCAGAGGCCGTGGTTGTCGCCGTGAGGAGAGCGGACGAAGTTGAAGCTGTGGCCGCCATCGGTGGAACGGTAGACGGCCGTGTTCAGCACATAGACCGTGTCCACGTTTTTGGGGTCGGCGAAAATGTGATGGAAATACCAAGCGCGCTGCGTGAAGCGGTGATCGGGATTGAGGAGCTGCCAGGTATCGCCGGCGTCTTCGCTGCGGAAGATCCCGCCTTTTTCGGCTTCGATGATGGCGTAGACGCGATTGCCGTCGGCCCCGGAAACGGAGACGCCAATGCGGCCGAGGACACCGGAGGGAAGACCGTGGCCCTCGAGACGCTTCCAAGTGGCGCCATCGTCGCTGGATTTATAAAGACCGCTGCCGGGGCCGCCGCTGATGGCGGTCCAGGGATAGCGCTGCGCTTCGTAGAGAGCCGCGAACAAGATGTGGGGATTTGAAGGATCGAAGGTTAGGTCAATGGCGCCGGTCTTGTTGTCCTTGTAGAGAACTTTTTGCCACGTTTTGCCGCCGTCGGCGGAACGGAAGACGCCGCGCGTTTCGTTGGGGCCATAGGCATGGCCCATTGCGGCGACGAAGAGAACATCGGGATTTGTGGGATGGACGATAATTCTGGAGATGTGGCGCGTGTCTTCGAGGCCGATGTGCGTCCAGGACTTGCCGCCATCCAAGGACTTATACATGCCGTCGCCGTAGGAGATATTTCCGCGCCAGCAGGATTCGCCGGTCCCGACGTAAATCACATTCGGATCAGAGGGCGCTGCGGCGATCGCGCCGACCGACATAATTCCGGTCTTGTCGGTCATCGGGGTCCAGGTCAGGCCGCCGTTGGTTGTTTTCCAAACGCCGCCGGCGACGGAGCCGAAGTAATACGTTTCCGGATCGCCAGCGACGCCGGTTACAGCGAGCGCGCGTCCGCCCCGAAATGGACCGACTTGGCGCCACTTCATTCCCTTCAGCGCGTTATCATCGAGCGTTTGCGCGCGAAGAGGCGTGCAGTTGAGGCCGAACAGAAGCATCACAGAAAGAACGGAACAGAGACTCGTCAAGCGTTTCAGACCACTCATCGTTTCCCCCCAGAGAAACATATGTTGCACCAGTACTACGGTGGATAGTATTGCGCGAAGCGGAATGGTACACCCTGTGCCGCGATCGCGCTAGAAACCGTGGATAGATTGTTCTCCCTCGGTTCCTGACGCATTGCGGAGTGCTTTTGGGTACAATCCCGGCGTGACGAACCCGCCTGAGCCGCAACTGTCAAACTCACCTTCCACTGGAACGACCGCGCCAATTGGGACACAGCGCCTGTTTAGTTTCGAATGGCTTCGCCGCGCAACTCCGCCGGAGCGAAGTTCGCTGATCGCAGGCGGACTTGGCTGGATGCTCGACGCGATGGACGTGATGCTTTATTCGCTGGTCATCACGTTTTTGATTCGCGAATTTGCGATGGATACGCGGACCGCGGGGTTGCTGAACTCGCTGACGCTCGTCGCTTCCGGCATTGGAGGTCTTCTTTTTGGGGTTCTCGCGGATCGCATTGGACGTATCCGCGCGCTGATGGCGTCCATTCTCGTGTATGCGCTAGCGAGCGCTGCCTGTGGCTTCTCGCACACGATTCCGCAGCTGGCCACGTTCCGATTCATGCTGGGGCTGGGCATGGGAGGGGAATGGACAACCGGCGCTGCTCTGATCGCGGAGACCTGGCGCGCGGAACATCGCGGGAAAGCGCTTGGATTCATGCAGTCAGCGTATGCGATCGGCGAAGCGATCGCCGCGCTTGTCGTGGCGCTCGTCTTGCCGCACTTTGGATGGCGGCCCGTGTTTTTTGTAGGCGTCTTGCCGGCGTTTCTCGTCTTCTGGATTCAGCGGAGAGTGCCGGAGCCTGAGTTGTGGAAACAGCGCGCGGCGCGCAAAGAAAAGGTGTCTCTGCAGCAGGCTGCTCGATAAAGGAGTTCTGCGCAACGGCGTCCTGGCTACAACCATGAACGCCTGCAGGATGTTCGGCTACTGGGGACTGTTCACGTGGATTCCGGCGTATTTGTCTTTGCCTCCGGCACAAGGCGGCCGAGGTCTCAGCCTCGTAAAAACGACGACATTTTTTCTGGTGCTTTGCTTCGGGAAATGGCTGGGCTACGCACTGTTTGGTTTTTTTTCGGATGCGTTTGGGCGGCGCAAGCCCTACTTCCTTTACCTGCTCATCGCGGCGGCGCTCGTGCCGATTTACGGAATGTCGCGAAGCGCCTTCTGGCTGCTGGCGCTCGGGCCACTGGTCGCATTTTTCGGCACGGGCTATTTTTCGGGATACGCGGCGATTGCGAGCGAACTTTTCCCGGGTGAGATTCGCGCGGCGGCGATGGGCTTGAGCTATAACATCGGCCGGGGACTTTCCGCGGTGGCACCGTTTGCCGTCGGCGCTCTGGCGCTGCGGTTCGGAATTGGGCCGGCGTTTTTCCTGCAGGCGGGAGCGTTCTTGATGGCGGCGCTGCTTGCGCTGGCCTTACCGGAGACGCGCGGCAAACGTTGGACTGACAAGAGCGACGGAGTAAGGAGACCGGCTAGGCGACGGCGGACCGGAGGTGAATGCGAGCACCATCCGCGGTAAGAGTGAAGTTCAGCGCGAAATAGGGCGCCTGTGCCAGAATTTTTTGGAATTCATGCTCGTCCGCGTAGGGCCGCTTGGGAACGCGCCGCGCAAGAATGCTGATTTCGAGCGGATCTTTCTGGAACGGATAAGGCTGTAGCGTTACCAAGTTGTTTCCCGCGGGCTGAAGATCCCAATCCGCTTCACTGCCGTTGCCGTTCACAGGGACGGCATCGATCGTATAGCCGTCCAACGGCGCTAAGCAAAAATAGAGCGACAGCCGATCGAGCGCTTCGAGACGCTGAAGATTAGCTTGAAGCAAGTGGTCGTCCGCGTAGGCCTTCATGATCGGATCGGCGCGAAGATCAACTTTGAGGCGCAACTGCTGGAGTCTTAGCCGCTGGAGAAAGTCCGTAACGAACTGCGATTCGTTGGAGCGGACGTACTTTGCGGAGAAGCCCGGCATCGTCGCGCGGGTCCGATCGTAAAGACCAGCACAGTGCATGCTCACAAGCAGCCCGGCGTAGCGGTCTGCCCTGACCACGCGTTCAATGCCGCGTTGGTAGAGAGCGATGTGCTCTTCCGTGGGAATGGACATGAAGTTATAAGGCGTAAAGGTCTTCGGATCGATCTGCGGCAGAAGCTCCCACTCGTTCCATCCGTTGTCATGCTCGGCGGCAGCCAAACAGAAGGATTCGAAGGGCTCGGGCCGGCTGAAGAGTTTGTTCCCCAGCGCGCGCGCAAAAAATCCCGAGAAGACGCGTGGTCCGTCTGCCGGATCAGAATCAGCTGATCGCCCTGCTCTTGAATTATCATGGCGCTGCCCTCTTTCGCAGCGGGGCTTCCTGATCGCGCCTGCTGAGGAAGGCGCGAATACTTGGCCGCGAGGATGGCCAAACAGCACTCAAATTCAACTCATTATGCTCCTGAGACTGTGCCACAATCCAGTCCCATCGTGGAAGTGGCAGTGCAGGGCCAATTCCCGGTATATTGGTAGAACCACTGCGGGAGTGGCGGAACTGGCAGACGCGCAAGACTTAGGATCTTGTGGCCGAAAGGCCTTGGGGGTTCAAATCCCTCCTTCCGCACCATTTTTTATTGGCTGTTTGTTGAATGTGGCGTGTTTCAGGCCGCGAGACTCGTGACCCATTGTAACCAGGAATGTAACCAGATGGCCGGGAAGCCGGGCGCGAAAAAGTCCTACCAGATCTGGCGCATCCTAAGTTATATTGAACTTTGTGGCGGAGAGCCAACGAGACGGAGGGAAGCAGCAAGCCCTGGCGTTGGCGGCAGTACTCCGAAACCTTCCACGGGCGGCGAGATACCCTAAGCGCTGAGTGACCGTCACTTGAACCGGTAGCCTCGTAGTTCTCTTTAGGATTCGGGCGTCGTCATAGGGGTTTAACCGGAGTTCCTATGCCGTGGCTACGACCAAAGAGTTCCCTTCCCTAGCGTCACATCCATTTCTAAACCTTGAAGAAGCCGCCGCGCTTGTTGGCCTAAAACCGCCCACGCTCCGTCGCGCGATCCGTATCGGCCAACTTGTCTACGCCAAACCAGGGCGAGCCTACGTGGTTCGCCTATCCGACGTGACCCGCTGGCTTGAGGCCCAGTTACGCCAGGGTGGCGTAAAGGTCGCGGCGAAGGCGGCAGGCCGATGACGATCGCCGCTGTTTACATAATGCATATTTTTGTGTCCTTTAAGATAAAGCTATGGTATAGTTGTTATCTGGTTAAGGCTGCAAGGCAGTTCTTCCCTTTTTACGAATCCCGGAGTCTTTCCGCTCCACACGAAGCACCAAGGAGGTAGAGGTATGGCCGAAATACGCGAACAACTGATCGTCCGGGTTCCGCCCGCGCTGAAGAAGTCGGTCTCCGACATCGCGCATCAGAACCGGCGCAGCATGACGCGCGAAGTTCAGGCGGTATTGGAGCGCCACGTCGCGAAGCAAAAGAGCCAACAGCAGTCCGCTTGAATCTTCCCCGCCCCGTTGAGGGCGGCGTGAAGCGCGGGGTTGGTGCTCCGGGTTCCACTCTCCTTCACCCTGGCCGCCAGAATCCGAATGACGGCAAGAGCGCGACCCCGCGAAAACATTTTTGATTTGTCGGCTGCCGGCAATACGAGAGTCGACGGAAACAAAACTGTACAAAGGAAAAAATTGAATGTCCATCTCAGCACTAAGAAAAAATGTCAATGATTTCATCGCCGCCGTTGACGCGCAAGGCGTCAACGCCAACAGCAAAACTTTTACGTCGCGACTCTTAACAGTGACAACGCAACCCTGAACATCACGAAAAACGGCGTCGTCATTTATTCGCAAGGTTTTCTGGCCCGGCAACTCCGTGACAGCGCAAATTGATGCGGGGGCTTCAACAGCGACACCGTCAACGTCTTTGCTCCCGACGGCACCGTCTCCACGGCCTCGGCGACGCAATTCCTGGCGAATCTTCTGTAGGAGAAAAAAATGAGTGACGCCGAGCATGTATGGAAAAAGCACGAGACGCAGCACACCGTGACGGACATCAACAAGAATCCCCACGAGCGGAATCGTGAGAGGATCGCCGCACGTAACACCGCCGCAGCCGCCACGGCGGCAGACACGAAGAAAATAAAGGATGACGCCCAGCGGCACTTCAATCAAACACACCAAACGACCAACACTGGAGCTCTCATGGATCGCTCACTGGCTGATGCGAAGGCCGCGTATGATGCCGATCGCCTAGCCGGGGTAATCAGGCACCAGCGGAGGTTCACGGGGTGACCTCGATGCGGACCATCCCGGCTTGCATCGAATTTTGGGAAGACCACGCCGACAACGCCGTGAATTTTTACCGGTCCGAATTCAACTATTCATCCCTAATCAACTGCTTCGTCACCCGCGTCTTTGGTCGGCACCGCCCGCCCACCGTGGAGGAAGTTGCCGAAGCGTACGCGGAGTGCCTCGGCGGGAATCACCTGGAGCTGCAACGATTGGTTGACGGAAACGGCGCGACAAAGAGATCCGCAAGCGTGGCTTCCAGCACAGCCAGTTCCACCGACACTGTATCCGCGGTTCATCTGGCCTCAGCAAGAAGCCGCCGCGCGCGACGCGGAGCTTCGACGTGCCCTGGACATCATGCTCAATCGTGATCCGGCGCGCAAAGCCGAGGACGCCGCCAACCGGAATAAGCCGCTCAGTGAATTGCAAAGCGAAGTGCGCTCGAAATTCAAGCCTGACGCACTTCCCCGCGATGGTGGTGTATTGTGATGACAAAACATCTTTTGCCACGTCTTCAAAAGTTCAGTGATTTTGCCAGCTACAACGCGGCCATCGCCATTGACGACGATGAGGCCGTCACCGCCGTACTGGAGCACATCGAGTTGGAGGTCGGGGTCCCCAACTTCCTGGCCGCCACGCCCAGCTATTACGCATGCCCGAAAAACTCCGAGCTGCTGCTGGGCTGGTGCAAGAGCCGGGGCGTTCCGCTGACGCAGTGGAATCTGACGCTCGCGTTCCGTGACTTAAGCGAGGAAGGGCAGCTCGAAGCCGCGCCGCCTGCCGCCGCGCCGGTGGTTGACAAAAACCGGGGCGTCATCGAGACGCGAAGCGACACCTTGATGCGGTACGAAACGCCGTCCGCCGAGGCCGCCGCGTTGGAGAAAGTGCGAGACGATGTCAGCCTTAATGACCACCAGCGGAAAGCGCGTGATCGCAAGCTTGCGCTCCTGGCTGGAAACCAGCGCCGCGAGCTGTCAACGCAGAACCTTTACCGGTGACGGCGATGGGCGCCCAATTATTGCAGTGTCGCGACTGCGGCAAGGACTTTTGTTTTCCACCTGGTGAGCAAGAAAGTTTCGCCCGAACAGGTTTCCCGCCGCCGATCCGGTGCCGGTCGTGCCGGAAAGAGCGCGCGGAAAACATGGCCGCGCGGAAGCAACAACATCAACGTCGTCAATCAACACGTGCGACCATCGCTGACATTGTCGAGATGCATCTCGGAGGGGAAAGGGCAAATGAAAATGTTACGTCACACTGAAATCGACGGGACGAACATCACGCTGCAAGTCGAGCACGCCGGATACCCCCCCTGGTGGCTCATCGTCAACCGGGGCGCGGGGGAAAACGGCGAGATGTGGTCACGTATCTTCGACAACCACCCGGAGGCGGTGAAGTTGTTTGACTTCCTGGCCCTGCGCTTTGCGCACGGCCACTTGAAGAAGGTCATCGGCGACGAAGAGCGCTTCGCGCGGCTGATGCGGCTCCTGGCGGACCTCGAGAGTGATCCTTTTTTTCTGCAAGGCTGTAAAGGCGAAAAATCAGGAGCGACTGATTCAGAGCCTGCTCGGCGGGATTCTCGAAGAGTCGCAAGGGGCTGAGACGATGGCGTGACCCGCGAGCCGTGCTGGCATCAGTGTCCCTGGTGTAAAAAAGATTGGGTGCACAGCGTCTCGGAGAGCGCGCCAGCCGACGCATTTTTTCTGCCCTGCGGACCGTGCACGGCAAAACACGGATTCGACGCCGTGGCGTTTGCGGCGAAGCAGCGCCGTGCTGCCAGGGTGGTGGCCGAAGAGGTTGATGAGTTTGCAGTGTTGCTTCCGAAGAGGGGGCAAGATGAGGAGAAAGGAATGATAAGCAGCTATGAGATATATGGAGTTCAAGAAACGGCGGTGATCTGATGGACAAACCGGAACTACTGAAAAAACTTGATGCGATGCTGGATGACGCTAAACGCACCAGCCTTTGGGGCACCATCGAAATTGACCTGCAATTCGGTGAGCCTGTCCTAATCCGAGAAACACGCACCACCAAACTCAAGGAGGGAAATACCCGTGGATTTCGAAGCGAAAACAAGTAACACCCCGCCGAGCTACGACCCCAACTGTCTGAGGTGCAACCTTCGCAGTAATCCGAGCTGCTTGAAGTGTCACGCGCTGGGAATGGGCCACGCTCGCGCCAACCATCGCACGCCCTGCGGCAAGCACAACTATCCCGAGTGGCTGCGATCGGCAGCTCGACCATCCTTCCACTCCTTGGAAATTCAAAACGCACCACGGCGAGCATCAGCCGCAGCGTGATGGCTCGTGGCAGACCGTGGCCCATCCCAATGATGGCCACCCTCGCGCGAAACGGATGCCCCCGATGGGCCACTACTCCGCCGCATCCGAGGCGGAGCTTGAGATGCGGGTCAGACAAGAGCTAGGTGAACCGCAGTCCGAAGCACCGAAGGCGCAACCGCACGAGCCGAGTCCCGCGCCTCGGCCCGCGCAAACCAAGCCGCCAGCGCCCATTTCCAAGTCCCAGCCTGAAACACCCATGCGCCGTGCCTTCTCACTTCCGAAGACTGCCGGTGGCGACACGCTGCTGGTGCTGCCCGAGGACCGTGACATTCCGCCAGGGTTAGTTAACGAGCGGCGCTGGGTATCCTGGAAAGCCGAGTGGGACGAGGGAAAAAAGAAATGGAAAAAACCACCCCGCTCCGTCCGCACCGGCAAGCAAATCGGTGCCATCGCAAAATATCTCGACGACTTTGGCACGTTCGCCGAGGCTCGCGCGGCGGCGGAAAAGTTTGATTGCAGCGGAGTGGGTTTTGTGCTTCTGGCCAGAGACGGGCGTGTGGGAATCGACTTTGACCACTGCATCCGCACGCACGAAAATGGGCAATTCATTGACCCGGCGGCGTGGACCTACCTGGATAAATGGTTCGGGGAAACCTATCAGGAGGTCAGCCCCTGGGTGACGGCATGTCCGCCCTGTGCCTCGGGAAGATGCCCGACACGAAGGCGATGACGGCGAAGCAGGTGCCGAGCGCTGCCGAGGGCGTCACGAGCGAAGGGTACGACCACGACCGTTTCCTAACATTCAGCGGGCAGCGTACGACTCGCGACGTGAAACCCCTGCATGACTGCCAGGTATCAATCGATAAGTTGGTGTCCGCGCTGAAGGGTGATGAGTCCCCCACCCCGAGCGCCGAGCCTTCGGCGAAAGGCCGCCCCATGTCGAGGCTCGCCGCCCGTAAGATTCACGCGGACGATCTCGATGAGCTGCGCAACGCAAAGATGGGAGAGGGCAACGGCCTTCTAATACCTGCGCTTTCTTCGCAGGGCGTGCCTTCGCCTCTGGAGTTTTTGACGACGAGACCGAAGAGTCGATCAAAAAAGTTCTGCTGGACATCGTCACCAAGGAGTGGACCAAACACCATCCCGAGGACGGCGCAAAGCAGACCATCACCAGCGGGTGGAACTCCGGCGTGGCAGAGCCCCTGGTGCTCGATGAGAAGTGGCCCGAGGTTGCGAAAGCGGTTGAGGAGCTCAACAAGACATTTTTGCGGTGAAATACTTCGGCGGCCAGCACCGCGTCTGCCGCCATCGGGAAAAGACCATCATTGGGAAAAACAACGTGGTGCGCACGGAGTATTTTTTCGAGCCCCAAGCTATTGGTGACTTCAAGCTGGGCTACGCCAATGACCTCATCAAGGTAGGTGAAAATAAGAATGGAGAACCCAAGTTCGAAAGCAAGGCTGAGGTGTGGCACACACACCGCTATAAGCGGAAGTATGAGCGTGTCGTCTTCGAGCCGGAGGAAAAAACTCCGCCTGACGAATACAACCTGTGGCGGGGCTTCGCCTACCAACCCTGAAGGGTGACTGCTCACTGTATCTTCGCACCTCCGCGAAAACATCTGCCAGGGAGACACCGACCACTACGCTTGGCTGATCCGCTGGCTGTCGTGGCAGGTTCGCAATCCCGGCAAGGTGGGCGAATCAGCCGTCGCCGTGTACGGCCTAAAGGGCGTGGGGAAAAATGTCTTCGCTGAGGGCTTCTGCAAGCTTTGGGGGCGGCACGGCATGGTGGTGGACAACCCTCGCCAGGTGACGGGAAACTTCAACGCGCACCTGCGCGATAAGTGCTGCCTCGTGTGTGACGAGGCTTTCTTCGCCAAGAACCCTCAGCAGGTCAACCAGCTCAAGGTCCTAATCACGGGTGGCGACCTAAAGATTGAAGCCAAGGGAGTGGACACGGTGACCGTCCCCAACCTGCTGCGCCTGATCATCATCGGCAATGACGAGCACCTGATTCACGCCACAGGCGAAGAGCGCCGCTTTCTGGTGCTGAATTGCGGCGACGCCAAACGTGATGACCAGGACTACTTTGCCGCGATTGACCGGCAGCTGCAGGATGGCGGCTACAGTGCGCTGCTCTACCACCTGCTGCACGAAGTGGACCTCACGGGCTTTAACGTCCGCAAGCCGCCGCACACCAAGGCGCTCGAGAAGCAAGTGTCAGATTCGTTGCGGGGTGTCGAGCGCGTGTGGTTCGACCTGCTGTGCACCGGCGCGCTGCCCTCGCGTGAGGCGATGTTGCCGGACGGGAGCGTCAAGCTCCGCGCCTCAGACCTGTGACCTGGGCGAATAAGCGCGACCGGTGGGACCGGTGGGAGAAGATCACCGAGAACGCTGTGGGCAAACTTTCTCGGCTTTGACCCGCGTGCCGTGCGTTCGCTGCGCAAGCCCATGGGGTTCAAGGAAGGCCGCGAGAAAAACAAGGGACCGCGCTACCGGGTCATTCCGCCGTTGGCCGAGGCGCGGAAGCTGTGGGACACGCTGCGAGACCCGCATGATTGGCCTGGGGTCTCGGGCCAGGGAGAGCTCCGGGAGAGAGCTGGGAGGTCCGGGATCCAGAAAGTTGAGCTACCCATACTTCTAAAGTCTGGGTCAAGTCTGGGTACCTCCAGGAGTTTTCTGAAAACAAAGGGTCTACCCAGGTAGACCATACTTCATACTTTTTACTATTCTATAAGATTAAGATATAAGACTACATATGCCTGGAGACGTAGCGCCCGTATGGCGTATATTTCTGGCGTAGCGACTAAGCCCAAAAAGGCCGGGAAGACCGGGTTCCCTGGCCTATGAATAGATTCCAAAGAACTTAGCAAAAAAAAAGTATGGGTAGTAGCCCGGGTAGCCCCGGGTAGTGCCCGGTCCCTTCAGTTTGTATATGACAACATGTGTTCACTTTTCGAGTGAACCTTTTTATTTTATTTTTTTCATCGCTGAACTCCGCGTCGAAACGCAACAAAAGTTTCAAGCGGTTTGAACCCACTACCTTAAGAAAACAGTCGCTGGAACCACCCTCCAAATCCGCCGCCAGCGGCTAGGGTACAACCCCTACCCCGGCTGCCAGACCCTCCAGAGTGTCACCAGATTCACGTTCTTGAGGGCTTCTTGAGACCCTGGCGAACCCCCGTCTGCCGTCCTTTATATGGTCCAGAACCCTGAAGTGCCCTTTTATGTCACTTATTGAAAACAAAGGACTTATAAAATAACTCAGAATTCTATTTACACGATGGACGGTTCTGTATAGAATTTAGGCAGATAGTTCAGGAGTATA
>CAVSIW010000018.1:0-5784 GCA_963727945.1 uncultured Acidobacteriota bacterium | reverse complement strand
AGGGCGACGCGCAAATCGCGAGCTACGCCGAAGAGTCCGGCCGGTCCGTCGTCATCGTCATCAATAAATGGGACTTGGCGGTCATAGCCGCGCGTAATGCGGCTTCGCGCGACGCGGCGAGCGCGAGGGCAAATCAGGAGGCCAGCCGGCGAGCGGCACCGGCCGGAGGATTTCAATCCTGGAGAGGCTGGCATTCGATTACGAAAAAATGATACGCGGAAAATTGAAATTTTTGAGTTACGCGCCGATTGTTTTTCTTTCCGCTAAGACGGGGGAACGGGCGGGGAAACTTTTTCCGTTGATCGATCAGGTGGCTGCAGCGCGACGGCGGCACATTGCTACGCCGGAATTGAACCGCTGGTTCAAGGAAGACGTGGATTTGCAGCGCGGGACCACGCCCAAGGCGCGACCGGTGCGGATTTATTACATTACGCAGGCGAAGACGGCGCCGCCGACGTTTTTGCTTTTCAGCAACCAGAAAGAGCCGATGCATTTTAGCTATGAGCGGTTTCTGGAAAATCAGTTGCGAAAAAAGTATGAGTTTCTTGGGGCGCCGGTGAGGTTTGTGCAGAGGTTGCGGAAGCGTGAGCCGCGGCCGCGTAGAGACAAAGACGAGGATTAAAGTTCGAGTGCTCGCGTTGGGAAGCAACTCAAGAGCGGGCACGGCGTGCCGTGCCCCTACAGGAAAATGCTGGAAACTGCTAGGATAGCGGCGTCCCCTGCCGATAGGAAATTGATATGCCGAGTACTGCTACCGCCGCGCAGCCTACTATTGAAAAGGATTTTTATCGGATTGGCGAGGTTAGCCGGCTGACCAGTTTGAAGCCGTTTGTGTTGCGATACTGGGAGACGGAGTTTCCGATGCTGGAGCCGGTGAAGAGTCCGAGCGGGCACCGGCTTTATCGGCAAGAAGATGTGGACATGGTGCTGCGGATTAAGCGGTTGCTGTATGACGAGGGGTTTACGATTGCGGGCGCGCGGCGGCATTTGCGGGAGCAGAATGGCGACGGCGATAACTCGGGCGCAGGGAGCTCTGGCGGTGGTTCGGCCGGCGGTGCGACGGCTGAGGGAACAGCGCAACTCTTGAGCCGGAAGATGTTGCTGGACCTGCGAGACACGCTGCGCGCTTTCTTGACGCTTCTCGAACGCAAGTGATAGCCTGATAAAGCTGTAAAGCCCACTTCGCATTTGTATCGGTCGGGACGTAGCGAAGCCTGGTATCGCGCACCCTTGGGGTGGGTGAGGTCGCTGGTTCAAATCCAGTCGTCCCGACCATTCTTTGCTGTCCTGCCAATAACGACTCATGCCACACATATTGTTGACCAATGATGATGGGATTCACGCGGAAGGACTGCGCACGCTCGCGGCGGCGTTTGCAGGATTTGCCACCGTGAGTATTGTGGCGCCTAGCCGGGAGCAGAGCGGGACGGCGCAATCGTTGACTTTGAGGCAGCCGATTGTCTGCCATGAGGTGGGAGACCGCGAGTGGGCAGTGGATGGGACGCCGGCGGATTGCGTGATTGTGGCGCTGCACAAGCTGTTGACGGAGAAAGTGGATTTGGTGATTTCGGGGATCAATCACGGCGCGAATTTGGGGGAGAACGCGTATTACTCGGGGACGGTGGGCGCGGCGCGGGAGGCGGCGCTGCATCACATGCCGGCGCTGGCGATGTCCTTGTGTTCGAAGGGGGCGAAGGTGAGCTTCGAAGGGGCGGCGCGGGTAGCTCGCTCGGCGGCGGAATTAATTTTGAAAGAGGGATTGCCGGATCAGGTTTTGCTGAATGTGAATGTGCCGGAGCCGTGGAAGGGCGGCGTGAAGTTTACGCGGCAGTCGAAGAAGATTACGCGGAATCAGCTGACGGAAGGGAAAGACCCGCGTGGGCGGATTTATTTTTGGTTGTATGAGCAGAAGATTGATAAGGACGTCGAGCCGGACACGGATTACGCGGCGATTTTTTCTGGTGCGGTGTCGGTGACGCCTTTACATCTCGATCCGACGGATACTAAGTCATTGAATCATCTTTCACATTGGGGAAAGACAATTGGCGGCGCGTTTCAAGGTTAAACAGCCGCGAGCAAGAATCCCGCTTTTTGAGAAGGCCGGCAAAAAACATCCAAAAAATATCAATGTTGCGCGAGGGCGGGCTGAGGCCCGCCCTCCGGTTTGAGGCGACGATTTTGCATCAGTGGGTTGGGGTGGCAGCTGGCGCGATGAGTGGAACGTTATTCTTGCGCATGGAGTCATTGAGCGCCGGAAGATCTTTCGCGAGGACATCACGCCATTTTGCCAGCTGGGCTTCGAGGCGTTGATCGAGGTCGGCAAAGACGGCGGATTCGGCGGCGGTGGGAGCGGTGTCGGCGCTGTCAATCAGACTTTGCAGGTGGCCGAGTTTGCTGTTGAGCATTGTCGGATAGTTCGCCTGGTCTTCACTGGATTTGGAGTTCACCTGGACTAGCTCTTCTTCAATGGCGCCGATTTTCTTGCGCAGATCGGCGGAAGCGGTGATGAGAGATTTCGCTTCGTCGCCTGAGCCGATGCGCTTTTCGAGCGCTTGAAGCTGCGTACGCAAATCGCGAATGGCAATGACGGTTTTGTTCATCTGATCCTGGCGCTGGCTCATTTTGAGCATGAGGTCGAACTGTTTGCGCAGATCCTCGGGTGAGGTTTGGACGCGGGGGTCCATTTTCACTTCGAATTGGGCGGTTTGGGATTTTCCCGCGACGGTGAGACGCGCTTGATATTTACCAGCAAGAGCGAGAGGGCCAGCCGGCTCTCCAGCGTCATAAATCAATCCAGGAACTTTTGTGGGCTGTTCGTAGCGCAAATCCCAGACAAAAAGATTCAGACCGGGTTTTGCGGGAATGTGCTCGACGGGCAGATCGCGCTCGCCTTCGTCGGGGCCGGCGTCGGTTTTCTTTTCTTCGCTGGTGAACGAGCGGATGACTTTGCCATCGGCGTCGAGGAGTTCGAGTTTGGCGGGATCCTTCGGCGCGTCTTTCAGGTAGTAGTAGAGAATTGCCCCAGATGGCGGATTTTCACCGATGGGATAGCGGCGCGGATTTACGTGGCCTTCGCGCGTGCGGAAAGTTCTATTGGGCGTGAAGAGATGCGCGTCTTCGGCAGCGATGGAGGCGCTGGCTTGGCGGAGAGGGCTCAGGTCGTCAAGGACCCAGAAGGAGCGGCCATGCGTCGCGACGGTGAGAGCGTCGTCGTGAATGACCATGTCGTGGATCGGCGTAACAGGGAGATTGAGCTGGAGAGGCTGCCAGTTTGCGCCGTCGTTGAACGAGACCCAGATGCCGGTTTCGGTGCCCGCGTAGAGAAGGCCTTTGCGCTTGGGATCTTCGCGGACGGCGTGGACATAAATATTGTCCGGCAGGCCGGTGGTGATTTTTGTCCAGGATTTGCCGAAGTCGCTGGTCTTGAAGATGTAAGGCTTGAAATTGTCGAGCTTGTGGCCGTCCACAGCGATGTAGGCGGTGGCGGCGTCGAAAGGCGATGGTTCGATGAGGCTGATCATCGCCCATTCGGGTACGTCTTTCGGAGTCACTTTTTCCCAGTTCTTGCCGCCGTCGCGCGTGAGGTGGACGAGGCCGTCGTCGGTGCCGGCCCAGAGTTCGCCTTCCTGCTTGGGCGATTCCGCTAAGCTGAAAATGACGTCGTAGTATTCGACGGTGTACTGATCTTTTGTGAGCGGGCCGCCGGAATCCTGCTGCTTGGATTTGTCGTTGCGCGTGAGGTCGGGACTAATTGTTGCCCAGGTACGTCCAGAGTCGGTGGAGCGAAAAACGTATTGCGCGGTGTGGTAGATGACGTCGGGGTTGTGCGAGGAAATGACGATAGGCATGGTCCAGGTATAGCGATATTTTTGCAGAGCGGCCGCGTGACCATTGGGATCTTCGGGCCATTCCTCGATGCTTTGGGCTTGATTGATGCGGCGATCGAACCGAGTGAGGATGGGGCCTTCGTCGTCGGCATAGATAATGTTCGAATCGCGCGGGTCCGGAACGATGTAACCGCTCTCGCCGCCGCCGACGGCATCCCAATCGCCGGCGGTCAATGTAGCCGTGGTCGCTGCGAGTGCGGATGCCGATGGAAGAGTTGTCCTGCTGCGAGCCGTAGACGCGGTACTGAAAATCATTGTCGGCGGCGACGTGGTAGAACTGCGCGGTGGGCTGGTTATCTTGCGTGGTCCAGTTTTTTCCGCCGTCCACGCTGATGGTTGCGCCGCCATCGTTGCCGTTGATCATGCGATTTGTGTTGTTGGGATCGATCCACAAGGCGTGATGATCGCCGTGAGGAGCGTTGAGGCGTGCGAACGATTTGCCTCCGTCGGACGAAGCGTAGAGGCCGGTGTTGGCAATGTAGACGCCGTTGACATTTTTGGGATCGGCCCAGACATGTGTGAAATACCATGCCCGCTGGGAGAAACGATGGTCGTCTGTGATGAGCGACCAGTTCACGCCGGCGTCTTCGCTGCGATAGAGGCCGCCTTTTTTGGCTTCGATGAGAGCGTAAACGACGTTTGAATCCGCGCCGGAGACCGCGACGCTGATGCGGCCGAGCGTGCCTTCGGGCATACCGTTGCCTTCGATGCGCTTCCAGGTTGAGCCGTCGTCGTTCGAACGATAGAGGCCGTCCTTGGCTCCCCCGCTATTAAGAGTCCAGGGGGTCCGCCAGCCTTCCCACATCGCGGCGAAGAGAACATGAGGATTGTGCGGATCGAAAACGACTTCGATGCCGCCGGTGCGATCATCGAGGTAGAGAACTTTTTCCCAGGTCTTGCCGCCATCGCGAGTGCGGTAGATGCCGCGGTCTTGGTTCGGGCCGTAGGCGTGGCCAAGCGCAGCGACGAAAACGATATCGGGATTCGTGGGATGGATGATGACATCGCCGATGTGGCGAGTGTCTTTGAGCCCGACGTTGGTCCAGGTTTTTCCGGCGTCGGTGGATTTGTACACGCCATCGCCGAAAGAGATGTTGCCGCGGATGCAGGCTTCGCCTGAGCCGGCATAAATCACGTTGGGATCGGAATCGGCGACAGCGAGGCTGCCGATGGAGGAGATGCTTTGCTTGTCGAAGAGCGGATCCCAGGTGAGGCCGCCGTCGGTGGTTTTCCAGACGCCACCGCTGACTGCGCCGAAATAGTAGGTGTAGGGCTGGCTGGGGACGCCCGCGACTGTGATGGCACGGCCGCCACGGAATGGGCCGATGAGGCGCCATTTCATGCCGCCGTACGTTTTGGGATCGATCGGATTGGTGACCGCAGAGCGGTCAACCTCCTGCGCTCGAAGTACGAGACAAACGGAGAAAATGAGAACGCAGGCAAAGAGGAAATATTTGACAGGCTGGCGAAGCGATTTCACACGAACCTCCGGTGATCAGCGAACAGAACGTTGCATGGTATCACCGGACGTGTTGAAAACTACAGACACTACTAGTAGAAGACATGGTTTGGTCGCGCGGCTTTGCAACGGAGTGAGCGGTACCGAGCGGAACGCAAATGCGATAGGATGCAACGGCGATGGCGACAACCAAAACGTACGACACAGCGATCATCGGGGCAGGAGTGTTTGGCGCGTGGAGCGCGTGGCATCTGGCGCGGCGCGGACAGAAGGTGATGCTGCTCGATGCGTATGGACCTTCGAATGCGCGGGCCAGTTCGGGCGGGGAGTCGCGCATCATTCGAATGGGTTATGGAACGGATGAGATTTATACGCGGTCGTCGCAGCGATCGTTGGCGCAATGGAAGAGTTTTTGCGTTGCTACCGGGCAGCGGCTGT
>CAVSIW010000017.1:0-16969 GCA_963727945.1 uncultured Acidobacteriota bacterium | reverse complement strand
TGCCCTATTTCGGAATCGGCTTCTTTGAGCTTTGTCTCATCGTCAGTGCGATGCGTTTCATGTTCCGTGTTCCCATTCACGGCAGCGTTATTCTTCTCGCGCTCATTTCGCTTCCCTATCTTTTTGTCTCGCTTTCTCTCGGCATCTTGATTTCCAGCAAAGCAGGCTCCCAGGGCGAAGCCATGCAGCTGGCTTTTCTCACCATTCTTCCCAGCGTTTTCTTTTCTGGATACATCTTCCCGCGCGAAACGATGCCGTACATCTTTCGCGTCCTCAGCTATTTCGTCCCCGCAAGCTATTTCATCAACATCACCCGCGGCATCATTCTGCGCGGCGCGGGAATTCAACACCTATGGACGGATGCTCTCGCTCTGTTCGCCATGGGCACTTTCCTGCTCGTCATTGCGGCTCGTCGCTTCCGGAACAAAGTCATCATGGCGTAAACCTGAATCTCGGCTTGCCCTTCGGAACCGCGACGCACTACTATCGCCATTACCTTAGAGCGCCGAGAGGATCTCCGTGGTGAACCGCTTGTTCGGTTGGCTTGTCCTGCTGTTTGTATTAGTTGCCGGGGGAGTGTGCGCCGTACGCGAGGGTAAGCCGGCGCTCCCGCGCTATTCCATACCGCCAGATGCTTTTTCCGCGGACCGCGCCCTGACGAGTCTGAGCCTGTTTGCGCGGGAGCCACACCCCATCGGCTCAGCCGAACACGATCGCGTGCGGGATTTTCTTATGGCGCAGCTGACGACTCTTGGAGTTACGCCTGAAATTCAGCGGGCCACAGGAGTGACGCCGCGCTACCAAGTTGCGGGCACAGTGGAGAATATTGTCGCCCGTCTAAAAGGCACGAGCAGCGGAGCGGATGCCGTTGCGCTCGTCGCGCACTATGATTCCGTTCCGGCCGGGCCTGGCGCTGGCGACGATGGCGCAGGGGTAGCCGCGTTGCTGGAGACGCTTCGCGCTCTCCGCACTGGGCCACCGCTGCGCAACGACATTCTATTTGTGATCACCGACGGCGAAGAGGACGGCTTGCTCGGGGCCTCAGCGTTCGTTGCGGAAAATCCCGCGGCCAAAGATGTGCGCGTCGTGGTCAACTTCGAAGCGCGCGGCAATGCCGGCGAATCACAAATGTTTGAAACCAGCACAGGCAACGGACGGCTAGTGCAAATCTTCGCGCAAGCCGCACCGCATCCTTCGGGGTCCTCGCTCACCTACGAAATCTATAAGCACATGCCGAACGATACGGATATGACCGTATTCAAAAAGTCTGGCGCTGCGGGTCTCAACTTTGCTTTCATCGGTCATTGGGAGGCGTATCACACGCCGCTCGACAGTCCGCAACTGCTCGATCGCGGGAGCCTGCAGCAGCAGGGTGAAAACGCGCTCTCACTTGCGCGGAGCCTAGGAAACACTGATCTCACGCAGCTTCAGGACCGTGACTCCGTTTACTTTTCGCTGCCCGGAAATTTCTTCGCGCATTATTCGAGCCAGTTCATCTGGCCGCTGGCCATTGCATCGGGCGTCCTGCTCTTCGGCGCGATCTTTTACGCTAACGGCGCCTGGCAAACGCGGATGCTTCCCATCCTCGCCAGTTTTTTCATTCACATCGGCGTACTTCTGCTGCTAGTGCTCATTGGACTTGGATTTGTCGTCGGCGTGCGCTGGCTTCACATGCACACTCTTTCCGAAGGAGGTCTGGATCAAAACTTTCTGTACGTTCTCGGTCTCTTGGCTCTGCTCGCGGCGGTTCAGGCGCTGCTTTTTAACCTGTTCCGCAAGAAGATCGCTCCGCCCGCCTTTTTTCTGGGCGGCGCTCTTTTGATTTTCGTTCTCGTACTTGTGACATCAAAATGGCTCGCGGGTGGCAGTTACACATTCGTGTGGCCGCTGCTTGCTGGACTTCTTGCGACCACCTTCGCCGCGTTTCGTCCCGGAGATCTCTCTCTTCTCACTGCACTCATTCTTTGCGTGTTGAGTCTTCCCACGCTCTTTGTGTTTGTTCCTCTCTTGACGGGCTTTTACGCGGCGCTGGGCTTCACTTCCATGGGTACGCCGCTGCTCAGCATTACGTTCGGGTTTCTGTTTCTTTTGCTCTTTCCGTGCTTGGATCCCGCGCTTGAATCCGGGCGCAAACTTTTACCGCTCGTCGCGCTAGCTGTCGCGCTTATCCTGTGCGTTTTCGCGGCGCGCGCGACTCGCTTCTCCGCGGAGCATCCAAAGCCGAGCATGCTTTCTTACGCGCTCGATGCAGACTCCAAGAAGGCCGTTTGGACGAGTTCCGTGGCCCGCATGGATTCCTGGACCGCGCAATACCTCGGCAGCTCTCCCACTCGCGGCAAGCTCCCCGACTTTATTCCGGACTGGTATCCCATTGAGTTTTTCCAGCACGATGCTACCGCCATTCCGTTCGCGGCACCGCAAGCGGAGCTGCTCGAAAACTCTTCCGACGGCGCCACGCGCACGCTTCATCTGCGCATCACTACGCCGCGCCACGCGCGCACTATCCACTTTGGCGTCGCGCAAGCTGAAGTTCTCAGCGCTTCAGTTAACGGACATGATCTTGGCAAGCCGACCGAGGCGCGCTGGCGCCAACCAGGGCACTGGGGCTTCGACTACGCCAATCCGCCTGCCGAAGGAATCGATGTGCAACTCCGCGTGCAAGCTTCAGGACCTGTCACCATTGTTTTGGTCGACCGCTCGTCCGGCCGTCCGACAATTCCGGGCGCGAATTTTCCTCCGCGCCCCGCCGATTCCATGCCGATTCACTCCGGCGACCAAACCATGGTTCGCCGCAGTTTTGTTTTTTAGCCGTTTTGTCTTTTGACCGTTCGCAGAGTACTCTGCTGGTTTGTCTGTGTGTCTGCGGGAGCCGCTGTGTCGTGTCCAATCTGTGAAAAGCGCAAAGCCGCAAGATTTTGTCCGGCGAAGGGGGAGAAGATCTGCGCCGTCTGCTGCGGCACGGAGCGAGAGGTTTCGATCGACTGCCCGTCCGATTGCGGGTACCTCGTCGCGGCGCACCGTTACGAGGATGAGCACCAGCGCTCGCTTCCCGCGGATACGCCGCTCCTCGACGTCAAGGTTTCGCAAGATGTCATTTACACTCATCAGAATGTGCTTTCAGGACTGGCGTTCACTGCGGCGAAGTTTTCTGCTGCGCACCCCGCAACAACCGATCCCGACGTGCTCGCTGCGCTTCAGGCTCTTGCCGAAACTTACAAAACACTCAGCTCCGGTATCCTTTACGAAAAACCTCCAGACGCGTCTATTCCCCGCGAGCTTTACGCCGCGCTCGCACAATTCTTGAACGAATCCAAGCAGCAAGCCGCCGAACGCGCTGCTGCCCCGTTGATAAAAGATTCCGAAGTTTTCTCGCTGCTTGTCTTTCTGTATCGCATGGGCCTGCTCCGTACCAACGGCCGCCCGCGGGCGCGACGCTACATCGAATTTCTTCGCGGCCAATTCCCCGCGGTACCTGAGCTTAAGCGCGAAGAATCCCGCATCATCGTTCCGTGAAGGCACTTTGTTAGCTCGCGCACGGACGTTGGAATCTGGTAGCGTTTTCGTCCGCAGATGGTTCACGGAGGACAGAAATGCTTTATGCGAAACTGGGAACTGGTGCATCGAGTCGAGCGGATAGAGCGAAGAAACCTTTCTCGGCAGGCGCGCTGATCGCTTTCAGCGTTGCGGCAGCAATTGCCGTCCCTCTTGCAGCTCGCGGCGATGAGCGGGAGTCCGCGGCGAAACTTGTGGCGCGCACGATGGCGAGCCCGGAATTCCGCGTGAAGACTTTTCGGGGCGGCGAATGGCTGGGAAACGGAGATTATTATCTGGCTTTGGAGCCGTCAGCCACGGCGGGCGGCAGCGACATTGTGCGCTACCAGACGGCGACGGGCGCCCGCGAAATCCTGGTTGCGGCCGACCGTCTGATTCCGGCGGGCGAGAAAAAGCCGCTTCAGGTCGAACATTACACAATGTCGTCTGACAGCCAGCGGGTTCTCGTGTTCACGAACTCGCAAACCGTTTGGCGTCAGAACACGCGCGGAGATTACTGGGTTCTTGATTTGAAGAGCGGGGCGTTGCGCAAACTCGGCGGCGACGCTCTCGCATCCAGCCTGATGTTTGCCAAATTTTCGCCCGACAACAGTAAGGTTGGCTACGTCCGCGGGAACAATATTTATGTGGAAGATCTCGCCAGCGGAAAAATTGCGCAGCTGACGCGCGACGGCTCTGACACGGTTATCAACGGCACTTCCGATTGGGTGAACGAGGAAGAGTTCGGCATTCGCGACGGGTTCGATTGGAGTCCGGATAGCCGCGCGATCGCTTTTTGGCAATTCAACACCAGCGGCGTACAGAACTACACGCTGATTTACGATCTGGGCGAGCCGCGCGGCGAAATCGTCACCGGAATTCCGTATCCCGGCACCGGCCCGTATCCGCAGACGCTTCAGTATCAGTATCCGCTCGCAGGAACGCCAAACTCCGCGGTTCGCGTAGGCGTCGCGAGCGCTGGCGGTGGCCAAGTCGTCTGGATGCAGACTGCGGGCGATCCGCACAATTTCTACATTCCCCAGATGGGTTGGGCAGATTCAAGCCATGTGCTGTTGCAACACATGAACCGGTTGCAGAACAAGAATGAATTCTTGCTGGCGGATGCTGCATCCGGCGCAGCGCGCACGGTTTTCGTAGATGAAGACCGCGCGTGGGTTGACGTGAATGCGTCCGATTTGTGGGTCAATCAGGGGCGAGAATTTCTCGTGCTGAGCGAGCGGGACGGCTGGCGCCATTTGTATCGTGTGGCACGCGATTCCCGTAAAGCGGAACTCGTGACGCGCGGAGACTTCGACGTGGTGAGTCTCGACCGCGTTAGCCCGGATGAAAAGTGGATTTACTTCATCGCGTCGCCGGATAATCCTACGCAGCGGTATCTGTATCGCGCGCGGTTGGACGGGTCGGCTGCGCCGGAACGCTTGACGCCGAATCAGCCCGGCACACACTCCTATACGATATCGCCGAACGGCGAATGGGCCTTCCACAACTACTCCTCGTTTGATGTGCCGCCCACGTTTGAAGTGGTGCACTTGCCCGATCACCGCGTCATGCGAAACACCGCGGATAATTCCGCGCTTGCAGAGGGCGTGAAACCGCTATCGAGCGGACCTGCGGAATTCGTGAAAGTTGACGCGGGCAACGGACTGATGGTGGACGCGTGGCTAATCAAGCCGCCGAATTTCGACCCCGCGAAAAAGTATGCGCTGATTGTGAATGTCTATTCCGAGCCCGCCGGACAAACAACCGCGGATCGCTGGCCATCCATGTTCGACCGCGCATTGACCAGCGCCGGATATCTCGTGGCGAGCTTCGACAACCAGGGCACGCCTGCCCCGCGCGGCCGCGAATGGCGCAAGATCGTGTACGGAAATGTAGGTCCGCTATCGTCTAAAGAGCAATTCACTGCTCTCCAATCGCTCGAAAAAACGCATTCGTATATTGATGCGAAGCGCGTCGGCGTGTGGGGATGGAGCGGCGGGGGAACGGAAACGCTCAATCTCATGTTTCGGTATCCCGAAATTTACAGCGTCGGCGTATCGGTCGCGTCCGTGCCGGACCAGCGCCTCTACGACAGCATCTATCAAGAGCGGTATATGGGATTGCCCCAGGATAGTCCCAAGACTTACGAAGAGAGTTCGGCTATCAATTTTGCTTCCGGTTTGCGCGGAGACTTGATGGTGATGCACGGCTCAGGCGATGACAACGTGCACTTCCAGGGCTTCGAACTGCTGGTCAACAAATTAATCTCGCTTGGTAAACAATTCGATATGCGCGTCTACCCCGGCCGCACTCACGGCATCTTCGAAGGCAAAGGCACCAACCTCGACGTCTACACAAACATCCTCGGCTACTTCGAAGCCCACCTGCCGTTGGACCCGCAAGCTGCGGCACCTCACTGAAGTGTGACGGATCGGCTCCTAGCCTAGATCTCAGGAACAAGCCCGCTTTCCAATTTCCTACCCCGCGACGCAGGAACGCATGCCTTGCAACTCCGTGCTGACCGCCGCGGCGTCCCAGCCTAGCTTCATTTGTGCGCACCCCGTTGTGCGTTGCGCATCGTGCTGGGGGCGTGAATCGAAGCCGTACTTTTGCTTCAGGCGTGCTACGCGTTCCGCGATCGACCTTCGATACTTTCTCCGGCGCGTAGGCTTCTTTTGCGTACCACTCTTCGTACTGTTTTGTGAGGCGAGGAAATTTTTCGCGGATGAACGGCAGGAACTGTTTGGCGGAAGATGGCATTAGAAAGAGGACGCCTGACCAGAACCACTGGGCTCCTGCATTGTGGGCGGCTTCCGCCACCGCTTCGAGTTCCCCTTCGCGGTCGGTAATTCCAGGTATCAACGGTGACGCCGACACACCCACCCTCAATCCCGCTTCGCTCAACTGCCGCACGGCTGCGATTCGCAAATCGGGCCGCGGCGCACGTGGCTCCAGCAACCGGGCGAGCCTCGGTCGCAAAGTGGTCACTGTGATATTGAGCGCGAGCTCCGATCGTTCTGCAATCCGTTTGAAAACATCAATGTCGCGAACGATTTGATTGGATTTCGTGATCACCGAAACGCTCAACCCTTCGCGCTTTGCCAATTCTTCGAGGCACGCACGCGTCACTCCATATTCCCGCTCCGCAGGCTGGTACGGATCCGTCGCCGTGCCAATCGCAATGTGTTCCGGCGTCTCGCCGCCCGAACTTTCTGACGCATACGAATACTTGTGCGCAACATCATAAGAAAGCAGGGGCCCCGCATCCTTCTTCACAAAAATCTTTCGTTCGAATTCGCCGCCGTCCAGCTCCATGTACTCGTGCGTATAGCGCGCGTAGCAGTAGAGGCACCCGAACTCGCATCCACGGTAGGGATTGATCGTCCAATCGAACGGCACGCGCGCCGAATCGCACCGGTTCAGGATGGACTTCACCGGCAGCAAAAAATATTCCGGGCGCTCGGCAGATTTGCGGTGACTCTCCGCAGGCGGAGAACATGCTGCGAGGCGGGCAATGCCCACCAGCGGTACGGCTGCATGCCGGGTCCGGTGATCCGCCCGGCCTGCAAAGCCGTGCGGGACCGCCTCTCGCGAGGCCGGCGGGGGGCAATCCGCCATGGTGTAACCCGAAGTGCTGCCGCCTGAGCCGACCACCGCCGAGGCTTCCACATTGCTGTGGATGCTGCCCGGCGCATCACCGGCTCTTGGTGTTGGGCTTGTCGCATAGGGGCTAACAGGGAAGAGTGTTGCCGTGGATTGTCTAGCGTGGCGGCGTCGAATACCAAAGGTCCGAGCCGTGGAGGAAAGAACTGGAGACATAGCCCACCTCGAAGCACGGTGCAGTATTTCGCCTTTTGTTCGCCTTGTCAAGTACTTTTCGCTTTTCCTTTGCCAGTAGATGGGGGCGCAAACTCCCTGGTTCACCGCACTCACACCGCGCCTTTGTGCGGATTGTGTGCTTCCCCGCCACGGGGTGTATCCTGTTTGTTCGGGAGGATCGGCGTGCAACAGTCCCCATTAGCACAGTTGCTTCTTGGTGCGTCCGCGGTCGTTTTCACGGCCTCGCTGTGTCCTTCCAATGCGCAGCAACCTGCCCGATCTCAACAGCCACCTCAATCTCAACAGCCAGCCCCGCAACCAGCTACCCAGCCACCCGCTCAATCAGGCCAGCAGGCGACGCAAGCCAAAAAGCCATCTGTCGGACCCGCTGCGCCTCAATCCACCCACTACCCCATCCTTCTCCTGATTCAAGGCCCCTTGCAAGGCGACGCTCCGGCATGGAGCCTCCGCATCGGCCTTAGGGGGCCGGAGCGGCTCGACCGGAGCGGCTATCCCTCCCATTCCGCTGGAGCCCGCCGAGGTCGTACGCGAAGGCACCACCGATTCCTGGGCGTACCACGCCAAGGACTCCCAGACCGGCGCAGTTGTCTCGGCGCATATCACGCGGGAACCCTGTTCCGATCCAGCGTCCACCACCAAATTCGCGTTTACCGGCTCGGTGGACCACGCGCAGATTGGCTCGATGCAAGGCTGCGCGCGAGTTGCCACGGAGCTTTTCCCAAAAATCAACAACCAACCTACGGATGACGATGACGACGCCAAGGACAAGCCGGCCCCGCCTACGATTACGCACTTCAAGCCGCCTGTTTACGTTGCCTACGTCAACGCCACCGGGAAGATGATCGTCAAACGCGGCACCGTCGCGCGGACCATTCCCGGAAAAGAGGGTTACCAGCCGTCTCTATCGCATGACGGAAAGCGGCTGCTCTACACTACCGATCAAAAGGGCGACGAAAAGGGCGGGGAACGCACGATCTCGCTTTACGATTGGGGGACTGGCAAATCTTCTGAACTGTTGAGAGGTGCCGTCCAGCAGCCGTTTTGGTCGCCCGATGACACGCGAATCGCCTTTCTAAAGTTTGACGGCTCCAAATGGCAGCTATGGACCATGCCAGCCGATGCTCCCGAAAAAGCTGCTCTCTTCTATCCCGGCGAAATTATCAGCCTGCATGGTTGGGCGGACGAGCAAACGATTCTCGCAGGCGACTTGCAAACAGCTTTCTTGGATCGGTGAGGACGGAATCGTGAAGCAAAGTCTTTCCAGTTCGGATTTGTACGGAAAGGATCAATTCGGCTTGTCCAGCGCAAATACCGTGCGCGTCCATCCGCTCAATCCGGACTTGCTGCTCGTTTCGGCGGAATTACTGCCACCGCCTGCCGCATCTTCAAAGGATGCCAAGAATAAAGATGCGGCAACGCCGCCAGGCCAGGCATTCTTCCTGTACGAAATTCGTTCAAAGCGCCGCGTGCTTCTCAGTCCGCCAAACTTGACTTGCTCTTTCGCTGAGTGGTCTCGCGACGGCCTGCAAATCTTCTTTACGGGCCGCGAAGCTTCCGGCACTGCTGCGACGATCTACAAGATGTTTTGGGATGGCACGAGCCAGACCAAAGTTCAAGATGGATATGGTCTCGTAATTGGCCAATAGGCTCCAGTCAGCCTGTTTCTGCGCTAGGATGTTTGCTATGAGCAGGTTTGCATTTTTCTTGGGCCTCATCACTATCGCAGCAACAGCTGCTCTTGCCGTGCCGTCTCCATCAAGCCCACGGCAATCCTCTTCTGATCAGGCGCCCCCTACGCCGCCAACTCAGCCCGCGCAAAAACCCCTCCCTCCGCCGTCTGGCCGTATATCTCGCTCGCCGCTGCACTTCGCCTTGCCGCGCCGCGAATATCTCTGCGCGGGCGGTGCAAGAATCGTCATTCTCATCGAAACGAAGGCGGCGCGGCTTACTCTGAACGACCATATCTACAACATGAAGCAGGTCGAATCCTCCAAGGGCACAAAATATGCCGAGGGATCGGTGGTCTGGTCCAGCGACGGTGATGACGGCTTCCTCGAAGACGACACGGTTCCGGGCAAGCCTCAAATGCTGGCCACAAGCTGCCACCTGCAAAACGTCTACCCGCCTATCGCTCCCTCTGCGAGAAGAGTCACGGGCACCGTCTCTTATCGCCAACGCATCGCCTTGCCGCCAGACGCCGTCGTCCTCGTCCACCTTCAGGATGTCTTCCTTCCCGATGCTCCCTCGCCGTTCATTGCCGAATACAAGACCACTCTTGGCGACCGCCGCGGGCCAATTCCCTTTACATTGAAGTTCGATCCCGCAAAGATTAACTCGAAACATCCGTACGTTGTCGAAGCCAGCATTCTCGTTCATGACCAACTGCGCTTCACTAATGACACGGCCTACTTCGTCTTAACCCAGGGCCATCCCGCAAAGGTCGACATGATTTTGGTAGCGGTGGATGCTCCTGCTGCCACAAAACCGTGATCTTGGGTTGAACTAGTTCGCGATTTTTCCAAGCGTTGGCCGATACGCCGCAGGCCCTTGTTTGCCCGCCCGGGGCACTCCGCCCCAGCGCTATACTTGTTTAATGGCGACCCCTACTCCTGTCCAGCCGCAGCAGGTCGGCATCCTTATCCTGGATGACGACGACAACAACCAGGGCGCTTTGCGTCAAATCCTTGATTCAGAGGGGTGGCGCGTCCGTTTGGTCCAGGATCCCAAACTGCTTCTGACCGAGCTGAAATCCGGCGAATGGTCTCTGGTCATTGCCAATATCGCGCTTGCCGGTATAGATACGCCGATTTTCATTACGCTACGCGAGCTTGCCAGCGTCTCTTATGAAGAGGGTGGCCGCATACGCGCCCTTTATCTGGTACCGGAGATGACGGGTAGCCAGTTCCTTGGGCCGCTGGAGCTTGCGCGCGCGCCTTACGTTGTACGTCCTTTTCACCTTCACGATTTTCTGGAAAAGGTCAGCGACCTTCTTGTCGAGGTCAAGGCTATTGAAGGGCCGATTCGCCAGGTCCGGCACGAGTTTGGTGCCATGCGCAAAAAGAAAAAGCAGGCTGGGCGCTCCAATTCCATGTTTGCTTCACGGGATTCCTACTCTTACAGCGATGAAGAGCTCGCCGAATACGAAAAGCAGGAAAGCGAAGCGTCAAAAACCAGACGAATCAAGCCTCGCGGCAACCTCGGCGGCTCCGACCGCTAGTCCGCGCGTCAATGGGTCCCAGACTCGCCATCGAGCCGTACATCCAGCCTCAGCAGCGTTCGATAAAGAACTTCTGCGCCGTTCGCCGCTTGTTCAGGTGACGTATATTCCAGCGGCGAATGGCTGATCCCTCCGCGGCTGGGCACAAAGATCATTCCTACCGGCCCAAATCGCGCAACATTTTGCGCATCGTGACCGGCCCCGCTCGGCAGATCCAAGGTCCCGAGCCCCAACTCACGCGCCGCCCCGCGAATCGCGTCCTGAAACACGGGCGCAGTCAGCGCGGGAGCGTGGAAATCAGGGGCCGTGCAGGTGATTTGAACATTCTCCTCGCGTCCAATCGCATCAAAGCGCTGCAAAATCCTTGTGGCGATGCGGTCAATCTTCTCTTTGTCGAGATCGCGTAATTCCACTGGAAACGTCACTCGTCCCGGAATCACATTGCTCGCGCCAGGCTCAACCTTCATCCAACCGACCGTACCGACCTGTCTTCCCGTCTCGGCTCGCACCTCTTCACGCACCGCCAAAACGGCCCGCGACGCCGCAGCCAACGCATCTTTTCTCCTGCTCATTGGAGTGGTGCCCGCATGATTCCCAAACCCCGTGGCTGTGCATGTTCTCAAGCTAATTCCCACAATCCCTTGCACCACGCCAATCGGCACTTTTGCTTCATCCAGCACAGCGCCTTGCTCGATGTGCAACTCGAGATAGCCCGCCACGCTTCCCGCGGCAATTCGTGCGCTGCCGATCCGCGAAGCGTCCCCTCCCATGCGCGCCAGCCAATCGCTCAGCCTCTCCCCGTTCTCGTCCTTCCGCTCGGAAATATCCGGCGGCAATATTCCTGCCGCGGCGGAGGAACCGAACAACCCAGAATAAAACCGTCCGCCCTCTTCGTTTGTCCACACAACCACTTCCAACGGATGCCGCGTCAACGAATGCGTATCATTCAGCGCGCGAACCACTTCAATCGCGCCGAGGCTGCCCACATCACCGTCGTAATTCCCGCCGTGAGGCACTGAATCAATGTGCGACCCAAACAACAGTGTTGGCAGCTTGGCCGATCCCGCGCGTTTGCCGAAGATGTTCCCCGCTGCATCCACTCGCACTTCGAGCCCTGCTTCCCGCATTAGCCCTATCACGTAGGCGCGCCCCGCAAGGTCCGCTTCCGTGAAGCCGACCCGGCTCACGCCACCTTCAGGATTCTTCCCGTATTCGCTCAGTTTCTGAAGAGTTGCCCACAACCGGTCCTGTTTTACGTGCCAGTTCTCCGCGCCGCTCTCCTGTCTTTCTTCGCCGCTCAAGCCGTTCACAACCAGCATGCCGAGCAGGCACAAATAAAATCCCGCCAAAATGAATCCACTTCTTCGCATCCGCATCGCTTGCCTCCGCGCGCGCAGTCTCCCACACATGCCCGGCTTCCGCGCACAAAAATTCTTCCGTTCCACAACTCCGCGCTCAAACTGGTGAGCGCCACTCCCGCTTGACTTCGACACCGTGCAAGCGCGATGCTACCGCGTCCAAGATTCAAGAACCGCGGGGCTTTCGCCCCGCGCTACAGGGTGTGCGCTGGTTACGCGAGCACCTGAGTCACTGCCTGAAGATAAAGAGGAATCCGAATGCGACTTCGCTTGGCTGTGCATGCTATTGCTCACCGATTCTTGCCGCTGTTGGCGGCTGCGGCCGTCTGCTGGGCGAATCCTTCCGCGGCGCAACAAGCCGGTTCCGCGGCACCGCGCGTTTTTACGACTGACGATTACAAGCGGGCGGAAAAGTTCATGGCATACAACACGCGGCCGCTGGTGTACCACGAGGCAGGCGTGAAGTGGCTATCCGACGATCGCTTTCTCTTCCTCGACAATGGGCCGGACGGAAGCGAGTTCGTGATCTATGACGCCGCGAAGGGCACGCGGCAGCCTGCCTTTGACCACGCAAAAATTGCGGCGGCTCTTTCCGCGGCATCGGGAGCAACGTTTAACGCGGGACACCTGCCGTTCAGGGCGTTTGAATTCTCCGCCGATGAAAAGTCGATCTCCTTTCAGATGAAGGCCCAGCATTGGACTTGCGATGTCCTGGGAAGCAAGTGCACGGCCGAACCCAAGCCCGCAAAGGGTACGGCCGAACGACCGGAAGAAGCACCGTCGCCGGACGGCAAGAGCGCGGCGTTCATTCGCGACTACAACTTGTGGCTGCGCGATGTCGCCAGCAACAAAGAGACGCAGCTCACGACCGATGGAGTGAAGGACTTCGGCTATGCGACCGATAACGCCGGATGGATTCACAGCGATCGGCCGATTCTGCTGTGGTCGCCGGATTCCAAAAAAATTGCGACGTATCAGCAGGATCAGCGCGGCGTCGGTGAAATGTATCTCGTTGAAACGAAAGTCGGGCATCCAGTGCTTCAGGCTTGGAAGTATCCGCTTCCCGGCGATGACGTCGTCACTACCATTCAGCGCGTGGTGATTGATCTTGACGCGCACAAAGTGATTCGGTTGCAGCTTCCGCCGGACCAGCACCGCTCCACTCTTTGCGACGACGTCGAGTGTCGGGGCAGCAACTGGGATGACGTTGAGTGGAGTCCGGACGCAAAACATCTCGCGTTCGTTTCCACCTCGCGCGACCACAAGCATGAGCAGTTGCGCGTCGCGGATGCCGCTACCGGCGCGGTGCGAGACGTGCTCGAAGAAACGGCCGCGACACAATACGAATCCGGGTGGGGGCGCGTCAATTGGCACTATTTGCCGGCCTCGAACGAAGTCATCTGGTTTTCGGAGCGAGACGGCTGGGGACACTTGTATCTGTATGATCTCGCGACGGGCAAGTTGAAAAACCAAGTTACTTCCGGCGATTGGGTGGTCACTCAGCTGCTGCGCGTGGACGAAAAAAGCCGCATCGCTTATTTTGTCGGACTCGGCCGCGAAAAAGGCCAGAATCCATATTTCGCGCATCTTTATCGGATTGGATTTGACGGCAAAAATCTCGAATTGCTGACACCTGAAGACGGCAACCACGAAGTCAGCTTCTCAACATCGGGCCGCTATTTTTTCGACAGCTATTCCAAACCCGATGTCCCGAATGTTGCAGTCGTGCGGGACGACACTGGAAAGCTGCTTTCGACTGTTGCGAGGACCGACGTCTCCAAGCTGCTCGCTACTGGGTGGCAGCCGCCGACGCCTGTCACGGTCAAAGCGCGCGATGGCGTTACTGATCTTTACGGTCTGCTTTATAAACCGACGAATCTTGATCCGACGAAAAAATATCCGATCGTAAATCGCATTTACCCCGGACCGCAGGGCGGTAGCGTCGGTTTTTGGGGTTTCGCTCCCAGCCGAGGTGATGCGCAGTCTCTGGCGGAGCTTGGCTTCGCTGTGGTGGAAATCGAGGGCATGGGGAATCCGCTGCGCTCGAAAAAATTCCATGACTTCTATTACGGGAATATGGGCGACAACACGCTGCCCGACCAGATAGCGGGGATGCGCGAGCTGGCGCAGAAATATCCGTGGATTGATATCGAGCGCGCGGGCATCTTTGGTCACTCGGGCGGAGGCTTTGCCACCGCCGACGCCATGTTTCGCTATCCAGATTTCTTCAAGGTCGGCATTTCGGAATCCGGCAATCACGACAATCGTGAGTATGAGGACGATTGGGGCGAGCGGTACCAGGGATTGCTCGTGAAGAATGCGAACGGGACCAGCAACTATGACGACCAGGCGAACCAGCACCTCGCTAAGAACCTGAGGGGGCACTTGCTGTTAGCGCACGGCACTCTGGACGATAACGTTCCGCCATACAATACGCTGCTTGTTGTGGACGAGCTCATCAAGGCCAATAAGGACTTTGATCTTTTGCTTCTGCCCAACCAGCACCACGGCTATGGAAGCGCGACGCTTTACATGACCCGGCGCCGCTGGGACTACTTCGTGCGTTACTTGCTCGGCGCGGAACCGCCGCACGAGTATGAGTTGCATCCACCAACCCCGTAGCGGGATGCAGCGTACGGCGCGCTCAGGTAAGCAGAGTGCTGTACCCAGAACTGGCAACCACTCTCAATTCTCCTCTTTTTGGCTTGCAAGAAATTTGTGTCTCCTCGTTCTAAGCCCTAGTCGCGCGCTCGAAGGGTGACGCGAAGGAGGGTTTTATGAATCGGTCAATTTTGGGAGCCATTTTGGGGAGTCTGTTTGGGATCAGTGCGCTGGGAGGGCTGGCGCTCATCGGAGCCGCGCCGAATCCTGTGCCCGGTAAACCGGAAGGCAACTGGCGGTTGCTGGACCCAGTCGCATACGAAAACATTACGATTTTCCCGGTTGTAAGTTCTTCGGGCCAGGATACTTCGCCGTTCTTGACGCTGGATGAGGGGCTTTCGAGCGGCGAGGTGATCGTCAGCGAACAGGGGGCGGCGGGGTTGGCGCGGACGCGGGATGGCCGGCCGGTTTCTGTTCCGCAGTACAACTCCGGGGCGAGCGTCAATCAGCTTGTGCTGATTAACCGCAGCAAACGGCCACTCCTCTTGTTGGCGGGAGAGCTGGTGAGCGGCGGGAAGCAAGACCGGATTATCGGGAAGGACCGCATTGTTCCAGTGGGTTCGGAGCCGCTGCCGCTGGATGTCTTTTGTGTCGAACATGGGCGATGGACGGGGGCTAGCTCGCAATTTGGGGCGGCCAAGACGATTGTGCATCCGAGTGTGCGCGAGCAGGCGGCGGTGGCGCAGAACCAAAATGAGGTTTGGGATGCGGTTCGGGCAGGAACCTTGGCCAAAGCCAGACCCTCTACTGCAGGAGCCGCGGGGCAGCCAGCCGCACCTCCGCCTGCCCCGGCTGCCCTCAGTGTTGAGGTCATCGGAGATGCGATAGCCACGTCGGCGCCTACGCAATCCTACGCAAAAATCTATGAACAGAGCCGCGCGGGCGCGTCGGTGGATACCTTTGTGGAGGAATTGCAGCGCCGATTCAACCGAGCGACAAGCGGGCTAAAGGGAGAGCGCGTAGTCGGAGTGGTGGTGGCATATGGCGGCGACGTGGCGTGGAGCGATATTTTTGCGTCCGGCGAGTTGTTCGAACATTACTGGAACAAATTGCTGCGGAGTTACGCGGTGGAAGCTTTGGCGCGGCCGATTTACCGGGAGACAGCGGCGATTACGGACGCGCGGGAGTTTTTGCGGAATTTGAATGGGCGCGAAGTGGTGGAGAGCGAGCCTGGGGTCTACCGGTGGAGGGAGATTACCGAGGGGCGGCTTTCGTTGATTGAGTTGGAATCGATTTCGCCAAAGCCGATGACGTTGCACCGGTTGTTGTTGCATCGGACTTCGTGAGGCGGATGAGGTGAGCGAACACCCCTCGACACCACTGGACGGTGCCTCAAGATGGGGCGCAGCGTGCTGCGCCCCTACAATGGGCGGACTTGGCTGGGGTCAGTGAGACGCTCGAGCAACTGCGCGGCTGCGGCGGGCCAGGCGGGATGACGGAGGTTAGGAGAAATTTCGGCAAGCGGAGCGAGGACGAAGCGGCGCGAGAGCATTCGCGGGTGGGGGATTTGCAGGTCGGTCGTGGCGATGGTTTCCGAATCATAGAGCAGAATGTCTAGATCGAGCTTGCGCGGACCTTTTGCGAATTCTTTCTTGCTACCTTGTTGGGATTCGATGGCGCGCAATGATTGCAGGAGCGCTTGCGGTTCCAATTCTGTTTCTGCTTCCACAGCACAATTTAGAAACCAGCGCTGGTCCAGATAATCCACAGGCTCGGTTTCGTAGATCGAGGAAACCCTTTTGACGTGGACGCCGGCTGGCGGGAGCGCGGCAATAGCGGCGCGGAGATTGGACTCGCGGTCGCCCACGTTTGAACCAAGTGACAAAAAGATGGTGTGCATGGGCAGAGTGTGCGCGGACACGTCTAGATATTCTCACGGACTGCGCAGGGACGAACTCTAGTATGCCCGTTCCGAGGATTCGACTGCCAACTCAGGTGGTGGGGGTGACGAACTGCGTTCGGATGGCGTCTCTATTGGGGCACGCCGTGCGACTTGGGATTGGTCTGGGTAGAAGGAACAAAAAACGAGCGGGCAACGTATCTGTGAGAGGAAGCAGGGACCGCGAAACGTGTTGCAAAGGGGTGTGCAATGACGAGTTTCTGGCAAGACGTGCGCTATGGCCTGCGGGTGTTGCTAAAGAATCCAGGGTTCACGGCGATCGCGGTGTTGACGCTGGCTCTGGGGATCGGGGCGAATACTTCGCTTTTCTCGGTCGTTAACGGAGTCCTGTTGAATCCTCTGCCATTTCCGAATCCCGAACAACTCGTGGCCGCGTATGCGAAGACGCCCTCATTCGAACAAAGCTCGATCAGTTACCCTAATTTCCAGGACTGGCAGAGAAACAACCACTCGTTTTCTGCC
>CAVSIW010000016.1:0-17674 GCA_963727945.1 uncultured Acidobacteriota bacterium | reverse complement strand
AGAATACGATATAACGTGCAAAGTAGTATCGGGAGGAGAAACTATGCGATCCCCGATCCCCGATCCCCTCCCCGATCCCCGTTTTGCAGTCCGTACCTTGGTCTGTTACATACTCGTCACGTTAACCTACGTTTTTGTTTGTCCACCCGTGTTTTGTAGCGCGGAGAGCAGAGTCTTGTCTGCTCACACGCCAACAGTAATGGACTCAACGGGCAAGCGTCTCGGGTCGATTTTCGAAGGCTTGCTTCCCGATGCCCGCCTAGCGCATCGAGTTCAATTCTCTTCGGTCTCTCCTGGTTGCAAGCAGATCGGCGGCAAACCTGTATTAACCGCCTGGAGAGATGCCACGAACTCCGGCACGAATCCCAAGAGAGCGCAGAACCAGAATTGCACGAGTTGTGGGGCAGCATACATCATATGTGAGTCGCGGCGCTGCGGCCAATACCTCAGATGCGGCTACTTCTTCTGTTACTCCGGCGGCGACGACTACTGCGCAGGCTATTACAGTTGCGATGTGTGCGGTGGGGCGTGCACTGGGGATTTCGAGTGTGATAGCTGCAATAATTAGTTCACAGAGCGTTAGATTTAGGTCGGGGTAATATCATGAATTCGAACTCAAAAGCGCCGTTTTTATCTTTTTTGCAAGTCGCGACGGTCTTCACGATGCCTCTCCTCTTAATCGGAGGTCAAGCTAGTGGGGGACTAAAACAGCAGGAGACTGGCAGATTCCTTTTAGCGCCAGATCGCACGGTCATCTTCAATGACCCATTTGGTGAGAGCATGTCTTTGCCAAGTTGGAGTAACGGTTACTTGGTGAGCCGACAGCTAGTAAGCGCCAGCCCGCAAGTGCCAAACGCCGTTCTCTACGATGCGCAAGGAGCGAAGACCCGAGAAGTTGTCGTCTGGATTCCGGGTAGTGTGCGCGTAATTCTGTCCAATGCGGTCGTGACTCCGGATGGCCACTTGGTTGGAATTGGCGTTGCAGAACAGAGCGACACGACGCAGGCATTTTTCATTGCAGAAGTAGATCGCGCGGGAGCCGTGGCTCGTGTAATACGGACCAATCCCTACGTACCCATGCAGGTATTGGCACCGAGCCAGACGGAACGGTATGGACTGCGGGTGGTGTTCGTAGTGATGACCCTCAGGTCCGGGATGCAGGGGGGGTGGTACGCCACTTCGATTTCAACAAGGGGATGACGGAAGCTTATTTCCCCTGTCATCTTTTGGCACCAAACATACCGTGGCAGGGAGTAAAGGCCCACGAAAAGAGGCATTTTTGGGCTGCACTGGCGACCGTGTAGCTTTCTACAGTGGGCTCTGAACATACGCGGAGATTGCAGACGCGAGTCGATAGTGTTCGACGATGGAAAATCGATCGCTCATCCAACAATCTTCCGCTCAACGGTTTTGCGATGACCTCGTCAGGCGAGATGTACTCCAGTTTGGCAGATCTCGAGAAGGTCTTCGTCTGCCGACGGGTTATACTATTTTGCAGCACGACGATGCCACCGGCGCTGTCCGCTGGTCACCGGTGGCAAGCTCTGATCCTCATACGCATGCCATGTCTGATTTTGATTATCTATATGGCGCCGACGGCGAATCCCTTGTGTATAGTCGGAGAGAGGGCGGCTTGGGCACGCTTCATTGGTCTACTCTTACGCGCTTGACAGTCGCGAACGCAAACTAAGTCATCAGCGATGTGCAATTAACGACTTCTGACAGACCTATTCTTCTTCTCGCTGTATATAGAGAACCCCTGAATTTTCTAGGAAAATCGTCCTCATTTCGCTATAATTAGTGTTTGCCTTTGAAGAGCTGGCCCCGCCTGAGTGGGTCTGCAGGGAATACGAACATGAATCCGGTTATTGCCAAACTCCATGAAGCGCAACTGCGCAAAGACCTCCCCGAATTTCGCCCTGGCGACACGGTGCGCGTCAACGTCCGCCTGAAGGAAGGCGAGGGCGAGAAGGAAAAGGAGCGCCTGCAGGCGTTCGAAGGGGTGGTGATCTCCAAGAAGGGCCGCGCTTCCGGGGCCACGTTTACGGTGCGCCGCGTGAGCTTCGGCGTCGGCATCGAGCGCATTTTCCCGCTGCACTCGCCCTCGATTAGCTCGATCGAAGTGGTCGGCAAGGGCAAAGTCCGCCGCGCCCGCCTCTACTACCTGCGCGACCTGCGCGGAAAGGCCGCCCGCATCAAGCGCGCCCCCCGCGAAGAAGTGGCCGCCGTTGCAACGGCTGGGTCCGAAACCAAGGCGTAAGCGCAACTCCCCGATTCGAATCGCCGTCACGAAAGAGCTCCGGTTTTCCGGAGCTCTTTGTTCTTTCATTCCCTGCCGTGGCTTGCCCCTTGAGGGACGAGGCTGTTTCTTTCTTGCATCAATGGCGAATCAGGGCTGCACGTTCGTCACACCTTCCGCATCCGGTTTCGGAAAGTGCTTCTCATACCAGGCGATCGAGCGGTCAGTCCAATCAATCACATGCTTCGTCTCGCGGATGCCGTGGCCTTCGCGCGGGTAGCGCACGAAAACCGCCTCGGTTCCCACGTCTTTTAGCGCGATGAAAAACTGCTCCGCTTCCGCGATGGGCACATCGTTGTCGTTTTCACCGTGCATCAACATGGTCGGCGTATGCGCGGCGGCGACGTGCTTCAGCGCCGAGCGTTCCCAAGCCACATCCATCAAGTTGCCCTGGTGCAAAAATTGGCCAAACTCCATTTCTTCATATTGGTTGTAGTAGGTCATGTAGTTGTAGCTGACCAGGTTCGCGATGCCCGCGGTTGGAATCGCGGCTTTGAACTCATTCGTCTGAGTGATGAGCCAATCCGTGAGCTGGCCGCCGTAGCTCACGCCTTCGATGCCCATGCGCTCACGGTCAATCCACAAGTAGCGGCGAACGGCAGCACTGACGCCGTACAAGACATCCTGACCTTCATTCCCGTCTTGGTCGCCAAAGACCGCGTCGGCGAATTTCTGTCCGTAGCCGGTTGAGCCGCGAAAATTCACGTTGAGCGTCGCCCAGCCGTGTGCGGCGTAGACCTGATTTCTGAAGTTAAACGCGGGCCCATTCTGGCCGTGTGGGCCGCCGTGAATATTCACGATGAGCGGGTGCTTCGAGGTCGCGGTCATACCGAACAGGCTTGGTAAGAAACGCTTCGACTTCGAATTTGTTGTCGTTGCTGACGAAGGTGAACGACTCGACGTTTCCAATTTGCTTTCCTGCGAGGATCTCCGCGTTCAAGTCCGTAAGCTTGCGCGCGGCGGCCACGCCAGACTTGACGTAAAGCTGCGGCATATCGCGCAGCGAAGTGAATGTATAGGCCAGCGTGCCGTCCTTGCCGACGGAAAAGCCACCAACGCTGCCTGTATCTTTCACCACATATTCCGGCGCACTGCCCGAAATGGGCAGTCGGATCAGATGGTTGCTCCCGCGCTCTTGCACTGTGAAGTACACGGCGCTGCCGTCAGGCGCCCACTTCGGAGCGCCCTGGCGATTGTCAATCACCGCTCCAATCTCGCGGCGATTGCTGCCGTCGGCGTTCATCATCCAGACGTGCGTGTCTTCCATCGTCGTCTCGCGGTCGGTCAAGCCACGCTTTGTGCCGCGATAGACGATGTGCTTGCCGTCGGGCGACCAGAGCGGTTCGTATTCGTTGTATTCCGTGGCGGTCAGGCGGCGGATGCTGTTGTCCGCAACATTCATCGCGAAAATGTCGTAGTTGAAAAATTCGTCCTGATTCGGCTCGCGATTCGACGCAAAGAGAATCTCTTTTCCGTCCGGCGACCAGTCAATAGAATGCTCATCGTAAATTCCCTGGGTCAGTTGGCGGACCTGCTTGCTGGCTACGTCCACGGCAAAAATGTGCAGCCGCTGATTGTCGTTGAAGCGGGTCATGCCTTCGCCCGCGTCGGGCTTGTATAAGTAGCGCGAGATGACCATGGGATCGCCGCTGGCCTCAGCGGCCCGTTCGTCCGGCGTCGAGGAAATGAACGCGATCTGTTTGCCGTCGGGCGACCACGTAAGATCCTGGCCGCTGCCAGGCAAGGGGCTGTTTGTGCCGCTCATCTTTTCGACGAGAGTCGTGACCTCGGAACCGTCAGGACGGGCAAGAAGCAACCCGTGTTTCTCCCCCACTCTTCCTTGAAATGCCAGCCATTTGCCATCCGGCGACCAGCGCGGATTGCCCGCCACATCCTTTTCGCCTCCGATGCGAATCGGTTTTTGCGTGGCCAGATCCATGATCCAGAGTTGTGGAGCGGGCCGCCCCGGGCGATCGTACAGGATCACCGTGTAAGCAATGCGGTGGCTGTCCGGCGAGAAAACAGCGTCGCCGACAAAGCGGAAGCGAGAAAGATCGCTGCTCGCCAAACCTTGCGCTTCGCTGAACGGGGCAAGTGCGAGAAGCGCCGCTAAACTCGAGAGACAGATGCCGGCGCGAAGCCAGACGGGCTGCGTGTGTGGATGCATGAAATTCTCCCTGAAGCGTTTTCGCTTCTAAATTTGCCCGGCCATCGTAGGTCTCCCAGCGTGCTCCGGTCAACGAGTCTTGTTAGGAAGTCCTCATTCGCCGGGCAATTGGCGCGGTCAGGGAGCGGCCTTCGCGCTTGCCAAGAAACCTTTAGGATTCACGAAACAATTTCCCAGTGTCTTCGTCTATACAGTCAGACGACCTGTTGACAATCAACAGGAGCAAGCGTAGTCTCCTGTAGATCGTCAAAAGGAGAATCGCTATGGCGCAACCGCGCGGCGAAGTGTTGCAAGGCACTCTGGACCTGATCGTGCTCAAGACTCTCGATGCCCTTGGCCCGCTTCACGGGTACGGCATTGCCGTGCGCATTCAACAAGTTTCCGCCGATCTGCTGAAACTCAACCAGGGCACTCTTTATCCTGCCTTGCTCCGACTGGAACAGCGCGGCTGGATTTCGTCGAAGTGGGGCGTCTCCGACAACAATCGCAAGGCTAAGTATTACTCGCTCACACGCAGCGGCCGTAAACAGCTTTTGGCGGAGACGGAAAGCTGGGAGCGCATGGCAGCGCTCATGACGCGCCTGCTCGGGCGCGCCGAAGGAGCTTGAAATGGAGTGGCTGCGCATTTTTGCATCGCGCTTCCTGGGAATCTTCCGCAGGCGAAAGCTGGAAAGTGACCTCGATGCAGAGCTGCGCGCGCATATTGACGCTCTCGCCGAAGAGAACATTCGTCGCGGGATGAACGCGCAAGAAGCACGCTACGCCGCGCGGCGCGAGTTCGGAGGAGTAGAGCAAATGAAGGAAACCTATCGAGAGCAGCGCGGCCTGCCGTTCTTCGAAACGCTCGCGCAGGACTTGCGTTACGCGTCGCGCATGCTCGTGAAGAGTCCAGGTTTCACAGCCGTAACAATTCTGACGCTCGCACTCGGCATTGGCGCGAACACCGGTCTCTTCTCGTTAGTGAACGCGGTTTTGCTGGGCAATCTGCCCGTACGCAATCCGCAAGAGCTCGTGGTCGTCAAGTACACGGACGCGCGAACTCAGCAAGCAGAAGAAGACTTTTCCTACCCGATGTACCAAGCCATGCGCGACAAGAACACGGTGTTCGCCAATGTTTTGACTCGCTCCGGTGTTGACTTCAATGCAAGCTACGGCGGGCAAAGCGAACGCGCCGTCGGCGAAATGGTTTCCGGAAATTATTTTGAAACGCTCGGCGTGCAGCCGTTTCTTGGCCGCCTGATTGAGCCTGAAGACGATCGCACTCCTGGGGCGCATCCTGTCGCAGTCTTGAGCTACGGCTACTGGCAGCGTCGATTCGGCAGTGACCCTGCGATCGTCGGCAAGAATATCACCCTGAACGACAATTCGATTCGCGTCATCGGCATTGCGCCGCCGGGGTTTTACGGCACGGAGATGGCGCGCAATCCCGATATTCGCGTACCCATGATGATGGTTACGGTTTTCCGCCCCGTGCCCGCAAACCGTTTGCAGAGTCCGCGGCACCGCTGGATGCACCAGTTCTGGCGCGACGCAAACCGGAAGTCTCCGTCGTGCAAGGGCAAGCCTCGCTCGACATCCTCTATCATCAGGTTCTCAGTGCCGAACTCCAGGAACTCGGCTCGAGCATCCACGCTCATGACAAAGAGCGCGCTCTCGCAAGCCGCATTCAACTCGCTCCCGGCAATCAGGGCTTCGCCCATTTGCGAGGTGAAATGGAGCGCCCACTCCTCCTGATGTTCAGCGTCACGGGCATCGTGCTGCTCGTTGCGTGCGCGAACCTGGCGAATCTTCTTCTCGCGCGAAATACAAAGAGAAAACAAGAAATTGCCGTGCGCTTGGCTATCGGCGCGGGCCGCGGGAGGATCATTCGCCAGTGGCTGACGGAGAGTCTGCTGCTTTCTGTGCTCGGCGGAGGCGCTGGGATAGTAGTCGCCTATTGGGCCAAGACGGCATTGCTTGGATTTCTGCCTGCAGACTTCAGCGCAAATCTTCACGCGCCGATGGATTTGCGAGTCCTGAGCTTTGCATTACTCGCGTCCCTTGTCACTGGGCTGCTTTTCGGACTGGCGCCTGCCTTGCAGCTTTCACAGACCGGCGTGTCCCTCGCGCTGCGCGACGATGCTCCATCGATCGCATCCGGTGAGCGACTCTTCAGCTTGCGCAGCGCACTGATTTTCGTTCAGGTGGCGCTCTCGCTGCCGCTTTTGATTGGCGCAGGTTTGTTTCTTCACAGTTTGCGCAACCTGCGCGGTGTCAACACTGGCTTTGTAAAAGAGAATGTTTTTCTGGCGACTCTCAATCCAGCCATGAACGGCTATCCCCAGGAAAGAATCAAGTCGCTTTACGACGATCTCCTCTCGCGAGTCCGCGCGCTTCCCGGCGTGCGTGCCGCCAGCTTCACCACTAGCTCCGTCATTTCCGGCAGCTGGGATCAAGAAGGCGTCAAAGTGGAAGGCTACCAGCCCGGCCCCGACGAGAACATGAACCCCAACGCCGCGGTCATTTCGCCCGGCTACTTTGCGACGATGGGCATTCCGTTTGTGGCTGGCCGCGATTTCACGGAGCAAGACACCGCTTCACGCTCGAAGGTCGTCATCATCAACGAAACGATGGCGCACTATTTCTTCGGAAACAAAAATCCACTGGGCAAAAAAATAGGAACCGACGACGATCCGAAAGTGCCACCGGACAGGGAAATCATCGGCGTCGTGAAGGATGCAAAGTACGTGCATCTTTCGGAAGCGTCCCGCCGACACTTCTACGCGCCGATGGCGCAGGAGCCGCGCCTTTTCGATATGACTTTGCAGGTACGCACCTCCGGCGATCCGGAAAAAATCGGCGACCTCGTCCGAGCGCAAGTTCACGACCTGGATGCGAACCTGCCTCTCTACGCGACCACCACTCTGGAAATTCAGATTGACGATTCGCTCACGCAAGAGCGGCTGCTCACTTGGCTTTCCAGTCTGTTTGGTTTGCTTGCCACGTTGTTGGCGTCACTTGGACTCTCCGGCGTCGTGGCCTTCTCCGTTGCAAGGCGCACACGCGAAATCGGAATCCGCATGGCGCTCGGCGCGCAACCGGGCGACATTCTTCGCAACGTTGTGAGTCACATGGCTTTGCTTGTGACGGCAGGCATGGCCGTCGGAATGGCAGCCGCCTACGGGCTCAGCCGCTTGCTTGGCAGCATGTTGTTCGGAGTCGGCTCCGCGGATCCCCTGGCCTTCGCCGGAGCATGCTTCCTATTGGGTGCTGTGGCTGCGCTCGCGGCATACCTGCCGGCCCAGCGCGCCACACAAGTCGATCCGGTCGTCGCGTTGCGCTATGAGTAGCCGCGCGAGAAAGCCGATGCGTGGACTAAGAGGAGTAAAAACATGAGTTGGCTACGCATCTTGACTCTTCGAATTAAAGGAATGTTTGGCAAAAACCGGCGCGACAACGAGTTCGACGCCGAAGTCCAAGCCCACCTCGAAGCCCTCACGGAAGAAAACATTCGCCGGGGAATGAATCTCGCGGATGCAAAACACGCCGCCCGACGCGAATTCGGCGGCGTTGAACAAACCAAAGAACTCTACCGCGAGCGCCGCGGCCTCCCATTCCTTGAAACATTTTTCCAGGACGTCCGCTTCGGCGCGCGCATGCTCGCGAAGAATCCCGGTTTCACCATCGTTGCTGTCCTGACGCTCGCTCTAGGAATCGGCGCCAATACCGCCATTTTCAGCGTCGTCAAAGCCGTGCTGCTGCGTGGCCTGCCCTTCAAAGATCCCTCGCACCTCGTCCGCGTCAACGAAAGCGTCGCCAAGGGCGGACGCTCTCCCGTCGCCTATCCTAACTATCTGGACTGGCGCGCCCAAAGCAACGTCTTCGAAGAAATGGCCGCGTACGGCGATTGCGAAGTGATCCTCAACGGAAAAGACAAGTCCGACCGTTTGGACTGCGAGCAAGTCAGCGACACCTATTTTCCGCTTCTCGGCGTCTCCGCCGTTCTCGGACGCACGTTCACTCCGGAGGAAAACGCGGTCCCCATGAAGCACGCTGTGGCGCTCATTGGTTACGGACTGTGGCAACGGCGCTTTGGTTCCGATCCGCAAATCCTCGGCAAACCGATCCGCTTGAACGACTACGAATTCACGATCGTCGGCGTGCTTCCCAGAGGTTTTCTAGGTTATTCGGATTCGGCCGAGGTCTGGATTCCGATGATGATGAGGGATGCGGCCTGGCCCCAGGTCGCAAAGTACGACTATCTTCACACCCGCGACATTCACTTTCACAAAGTTCTCGCGCGTCTGAAGCCGGGTGTGTCCATGGCGATGGCCCAAACACAAATGGAAACCATCGCCTCGCGTCTTGCAAAGGCCTACCCGAAAGAGAACCGCGAGCGCGGCGTCCTCGTAACTCCTGCAACGGAAGACTACGTCCGAGGTTTCCGTGCACCGCTGTTGGTCTTGTTGGGCGCTGTTGCATTTGTTCTTCTCATCGCGTGCGCCAACGTCACCAATCTGATCCTTACGCGCAGCGCGGCGCGCGATCGTGAGCTTGCGATTCGTCTCGCGCTCGGTGCCAGTCGCGGCCGCTTGATCCGGCAATTCCTCACCGAAAGCTTGTTGTTGACACTGGGAGGAGCGCTAGCGGGCATTGCTCTTGCCTACTGGGGTCTCGATCTGCTCGTGTCCGTGCTCCCCGTGACGTTTCCTTCGTTCACCCAAGTTCGCCTGGACGGCGGAGTCCTTTCCTTCGCGTTTGCTCTTGCCGCCGGCGCGGCGTTGCTGCTGACAATAGTTCCAGTTCTCAACTCTGCCAAGACCGACGTGAACGACTCCCTGAAAGAATCCGTGAAAAGCTCCATCAGTTTGCGTGGCCGGCAGACTGGGCGCCTCCTCATCGTTTCGGAAGTGGCACTCGCCCTCGTGCTTATGATCGGCGCAGGACTCATGCTCAGGAGCCTGGTGCATCTGCTCGCGGACAGTCCTGGCTTTCAGCCGGATCATCTTGTGACCCTGCGATTCTACGTTCCGGATCGAAGATACGAAGGCGACGGCCGAAATCGCTTCGGTCCCGAATTGGCCGAGCGCATCGCACAATTCCCTGGAGTCGAATCAGCTGCTGCTACATTTATCGATCCATTTCTCTGGGGCGGCTTCCAGCGCGGCTTCGCCGTCGAAGGACACGCGCCCATCTCCAACGCCGAAGCCGACACGGTTTATTACCAGGAGGTTGGCCCGAACTATTTCCACACCATGGGTATTCCGCTCATGCAGGGCCGCGATTTTTCCATGCGGGATTCTCTTTCCACCTCTGCCGTCGTCATGGTCAGCGAATCCTTTGCGCGCCGTTATTGGCCCGGCCAGGACGCGGTCGGTAAGCGCATCAGGTATGGCGGGACGGATTCCACCAGCCCGTGGATACAAGTCATCGGAGTCGCTGGAAATGTCAAATACAACTCCCTGCGCCAGGATCCCGAAGCCGAGCCGGTCATCTACGGCGCGCTACTCCAGAGCGAAGTCATCATCAACATGAGTCTCATCGTGCGCACGCATAACACGCCGGAAGCCATGCTCGGCCCGCTCCGCGAGGAAATGCAGCGCATTGATCCTGCAATCCCCGTCTACAACGTCGCCACCTTGAGCGAGCGCATGAGCAAGGATTCCGCTGAGACGCGTTCCTACGGTTTGCTTCTCGCCCTATTCGCGGCGCTCGCATTGGTTTTGGCCGCAGTCGGCATCTACGGCGTCATGAGCTATTGGGTTACGCAACGTACCCGCGAAATGGGCATTCGCCTGAGCTTTGGCGCGCGTCCGCGCGACCTACACCGGCTCGTCATCGGCGAAGGCATTCGTCTGGCCCTCGCTGGCATCGTCGCCGGCGCACTCGGAGCCGCGCTTGTGACTCGCGCCATGACGACGCTTCTCTATGGCGTCAAGCCATTCGATCCCGCTCTCTTTGCAGCGTTGGCCGCTGGCCTCACCGTCCTGGTGATCCTGGCGTGTTACATTCCCGCGCGGCGCGCCACAAAAGTTGATCCGATGGTCGCACTACGCTACGAGTGACCGTACGGCGTCCGCGCCCCGTGCTAAAATCTCCGCGCAATGAGCCGACTTTGCTCTTCCCGTTTCGAGCGAGAGGCGCGACAACTTGGCTGGATGCGCATCGCCGGTCTCGATGAAGCCGGTCGCGGCGCTCTCTTCGGCCCCGTCGTCGCCGCCGCGGTCATTCTCAATCCCAAGCGCCGTATTGTCGGGCTCGACGATTCGAAAAAACTTCCCGCCGAGCGCCGCACGGAACTCGCCGCTCGTATTCACGAGCATGCCCTAGCCTGGGCCGTTGCTGAAATCGATGCCCAGCGCATCGACGCATGGAACATCTATCAAGCCAGCCGCCAGGCTATGACCGCCGCCCTGCAACAACTCTCGATCCAGCCGGATTATTTGCTCATTGATGCCATGCAGCTCGACGTTCTCATCGAGCAGAAGTCCCTCATCAAAGGCGACGCGCGCAGCGTTTCCATAGCAGCGGCTTCCATCCTTGCCAAAACCCATCGCGACGCGTGCATGGAAAAGTGGGACGCCGTTTACCCGCAATACGGACTCGCTCGCCACAAAGGTTACGCCACTCCCGACCATCTCGAAGCTTTGCGTCAGCATGGCCCTTCTCCGCTTCATCGCCATTCCTTCGCGCCGGTTCGCGACGCGAATTGCTGGGCCGCCGGAGCCACGCAAACTCCGCTACCTCTTTCTTAGCGTGTCACATAAAATCTCCGCCGGACGTTGCAGAGGTCAGCCCGATGTTTTGGAAGACGTATTCAAACTGGACCACCCACCGCGCGGTACTTTTTCTCTCGATGAGTTGCGCATCTTTTTGTATCTGGACTCTCGCCGCGCAACTAGCCGCCAATTCTTCGGATGCCGAAGCGCAGACTGTGCTCGCTGCCACGCCGCCCATGGGTTGGAACAGTTGGGACGCTTATGGCGAAACCGTCGGCGAATCTGACATCAAAGCAAACGCAGCCTGGATGGCGGAGCACCTGAAATCCTACGGCTGGGAATACGTTGTCGTGGATTCCGGCTGGTACGTGACGAATCACTCCGCTGGCACCAACGCCGCCGCCGCGGAATTCAGTCTGGATGATTACGGCCGCTACACTCCCGCCGTAAACACCATTCCTTCGGCCGAAAATGGCGCCGGTTTCAAGCCGCTGGCCGACTACGTGCATTCGCTCGGGCTTAAATTCGGCATCCACATTTTGCGCGGCATTCCGAAGGAAGCCGTTCGCAGAAATCTGCCGATTGCAGGCTCATCGTTTCATGCAAAGGCCGCCGCGGACGTCACCGATTCTTGCCCGTGGAACCCGTTCAACTATGGACTGAGAGTTGGCTCGCCCGCAGCGCAGGCCTACTACGATTCCATCGCCAAGCTCTACGCAGGCTGGGGAGTCGACTTCCTTAAAATCGATTGCATTTCCAGCCATCCTTACAAAGCTGACGAAATTCGCATGATCAGCAACGCGCTTCGCAAAGTCCGCCGGCCGATTGTTCTCAGCCTATCACCCGGCCCGGCTCCTCTGGACAAGGCTCCTGAGTTACGCCGCTACGCGCAAATGTGGCGCATCTCGGATGACGTTTGGGATGTGTGGCACAGCGACGCGGATTTTCCGCAGGGCGTGGGAAATCAATTTGCCCGCGCCGCAAAATGGGCCGCGTTCTCCGGCCCTGGTCACTGGCCCGACGCGGACATGCTTCCGATCGGACGGCTGGAACCTGCCGCCGGCTGGGAAAAACCGCGCACGACGCGCCTCACTCACAACGAGCAGCGCACTCTCCTCACTCTCTGGTCCATCTTTCGTTCGCCGCTCATCATGGGCGGCAATCTCACCCTCTCTGATGAGTGGACTGAATCCGCCCTCACAAATGCGGAGCTGATCGGCGTTGACCAGCATTCCACAGGCAGCCATGCGGTCATCTCGACCGACAAGGCCGCTGTCTGGCTTTCCACTCCCGAATCCGGCGATGGCGCGTACGTCGCCGTTTTCAATCTCGATCCGTCGCCGCAATCCTTTCACTATTCTTGGAAGGATCTTGGACTCAAGCGGGCGAGCTACAACCTCCGCGACCTTTGGGAACACGAAGACCTCGGTTCGAAGGAATTTGTGGATGTCACGCTTCCTGCCCACGGATCTGCGATCTACTGGGCCTCTGAAAAATAGCGCGCCATTGCGTTCATCGCCGCCCGCGCCATTCCTTTAGCAAATCCCTGCCGAAGCGTTTATCATCGTCACCGCCGAAAGGTGCAAGCGGCCCCTTATCTAAGCCAGCTGCGAACACTTAGCTCTGACGCCAGCACATGCTCTTCAACAGCCTCGTCTTTCTCTTTCTTTTTCTGCCCATCGTCTACTTTGGTTTCTGGCGTCTCCACACAAAAAAACATCGGTACATCTGGCTCACCGTTGCCAGCTACATTTTTTATGGCACTTGGAACTACAAGTTCTGCGCCCTCATGGCCTTCTCCACCGCCGTCAGCTACTTTGCCGGCCTCGGCATGCTCGGCACTGCCGAGCCGCGCCGCCGCAAACTTTTCCTGATCCTTCCAATCACCATCGACCTTCTCCTGCTTGGCTTCTTCAAGTATTTCAACTTCACGGTATCAAGCTTTGCTCAAGTTTCCGCTTGGCTTCACCTGCCCATTCACTCGCCCACGCTGAATATCATTCTGCCCGTGGGCATTTCGTTCTACACCTTTCACACCATCAGCTACATGGTCGATGCTTACCGTGGCGTCATCACTCCCACGCGCAATTTCTGGGAGTTCTCCTGCTACGTCTCCCTTTTTTCGCAACTCGTCGCCGGACCCATCGTCCGCTTCCGTCAGGTCGAAGCCGATCTGGACAATCTCGATCACGCCGACCGCACGCGCTGGCTCAATATCGGCTGGTCCTTTTTCGCCATCGGCATGATGAAGAAGGTTCTTCTCGCCGATACCATCGCCGCCGTCATCAACCCCGCCTGGAAAGACGCCGCGCATCTCTCCACGCTCGGCGCGTGGCTCTGCGTTCTCGGCTACACCTATCAAATCTATTTCGACTTCTCCGGCTACAGCGACATGGCCGTCGGCCTCGGCTTTCTTTTCGGCATTCGCCTGCCGCAGAATTTCAACTCGCCTTACAAAGCGATCAACATCGCCGATTTCTGGCGCCGCTGGCACATTTCGCTCTCCTCCTGCTTGCGCGACTATCTTTACATCCCGCTCGGAGGCAGCCGCGTCTCCGCAAACTGGCTCGTCTACCGTAATCTCATGATCACAATGCTTCTCGGCGGCCTCTGGCACGGCGCCAACTGGACCTTCGTCGTGTGGGGCGGCTATCACGGCGGCTTGCTTTGTCTCTACAAGCTCTTTGGCAAGTTCTGGGATCGTCTGCCCCTTTTTCTTCAGCGCGCGGGAACTTTTTTCCTGGTCGTAACCGGCTGGGTTTTCTTTCGCTCAGACAATTTCTCCGTCGCCACGGAGATGCTCACCCGCATGTTCAGTTTTTCCGCAGGCTCACTCTTTCCCGGACTTGTTGGTTTGTTATTGGCTTTGGCTATTGCCGCTGCCATCGCGCACTTCGCCCCCAACACGTTTGAACTCAATCACGAATGGAATTCGTGGACCGTTGCAGGACTTAGTCTCGGCTATGCAGCAGCGCTTCTGGCCATCGCATCCGGCCAGCAATCGCCGTTTCTCTATTTTCAGTTTTAGTGAATCCTCAAGGAGCAGAACTAACGCAAGTGAGCGAAACGGCCAACAATCGGGCAAGAACCTGGAGCATCGGGCGGCTCTTACCGCGCCTGATGCTTCTCTTTTTCCTCTTGGATCTCACTCTGCGTTTCGTTCCGCTTGACCCTCTCACGTTTCGTGCTTGGGAAGCGATGCTTCGCCACTACCCGAACGCCGTGGGCCCGTTCATCCCGAACAAGTACTACCACCGCGACAATTCTTACGGTGGCGTCGCCGGCATCGGAAACCTGCCCGCACTTCGCCACTATCACTCCGTCGATTGCACTACGGACCCCTACGGCTTCCACAATCCTCCCGCGCTCTCACAAAGCAACCCCATCGGCATTGTAATAGGCGACTCCTTTGCCGTCGGCAGCGAACTCCCCGAAGACCAGTCGCTCACCGCTGAACTCACCCAACGCTTCGGCGGCTATTTCTACAACGCTGGTGCGGCTCAACCTCTGCACTTGCGCAGTCTACAAGCCGTCGCAAAGCGCATCGGCCTTCATCATGGCCTGGTCATCTTTGAATTTCTGGAATCCCACGCCCTGCAAGATCCGCCTGCCGCCACTCCCGATGGCGGCCGTGGCGCGTTCCAAAGTTTTTTCTTCCGCGCCTTGGGCCCGGACTGGACGGACCGTCTCGGAACTTCGCTCAATCAGCTCCACGCTTCTCCGCTGCAAGCGCTTTCCGTCAAGCTGGAAAAGAAAATCCAAGACGATACTTTCCTCCCCAATTCTTTTGCCGCATTTGTAGTTCAAGAAAAGCTGCGTAACGGCGAGCCCATCGTCTTTCTGCCTGCGGAATTCAAATCTCCAATTGATCCACGCAAAGCAGCCGCGCACTGGGCTGCCTATTTTGCCTGGTATTCTGCGGAACTGCGGAAAGACGGCCTCGATCTGGTCGTTCTCCTGGTTCCCAACCGCACCACAATTTACGCACCTCTTCTCGCCCAGCCTCGCGACGTCTCCGCAGCTCGCGAAACACTGACGGATTTTGCGCAAGCGCTTCAAAGCGCAGGCGTCCGCACTCTACCTATCGAACCCCGCTTTGCTCACGACGCGGCCATCCTTCTCGACCAGAAAAAATACCTCTATTTTATGGATGACATCCACTGGAACGGCAACGGCACAGCCTTCGCCGCCGAGGAAATCTTCAAACTTCGTGAGAACCGGACCGTATCTTCCTCGGCTCTGGCGGAACCGCAATTTTCAAAGCCAGTCGGTTCCCAACTCTCCTCCCCGCCAAACAGCCGCAAGATCACCCCTCCGCCGCTTCGCCTTGTCTTCGCCGACTAGTTTCCTAGTCCTAACGGGGATAACTGGCTGCTCACACTCGTTTCTGGGTTCGTTGACTTGCCTTTTCACTGCCTGCTAGCGTTAGCAAGCACGGCTTGTGTCTGCCTTTCCAACTCTTGGGACGGAGGACTCGTCCTTCTGCAGGCGAGGGCCGCGTATTGTCTGGGAACACGAATGGCCTATAACAAGAGCAAGTTTGTCGAATCCGCGCAGAAGCTGCTGAATCAGGGCAAAGTCCCTCAGGCCATCGCCGAATACCAGCAAATTCTTAAGTTTGAGCCGCGCGATCAAGTCACCCTCATGACCATTGGCGAGCTCTACATCCGCCAGGGTGAAACATTTCAGGCCATCGATTATTTCGAGCGCCTCGCCCAGATCTTTGTCGGCGACGGTTTTCTCACCAAGGCCATTGCCGTTTACAAACGCATCGCAAAACTTGCTCCGGAAGAGATTCGCCCACTCGAAAAGCTGGCCGACCTTTACGTCCAGCAGGGGGTTATGAGCGAGGCCCGCCCCCTCTTTTTGCAGCTTGCGGAAATCCATCTCAAGAACAACCGCCAGCCCGAAGCGGTCGGCCTCCTGAAAAAACTTCTCCTCGCCGAGCCAGACAATCTTCGCATTCAGATTCGCTTGGCCGATCTCTATCAAGCCATGGGACAGTCGCGCGAGGCCGTGGATACCTACGTTTCCGCAGCGCAGCGCGCCCTTGCCCGTGGAGACCACGCCGAATCCGAAAAGCTAGCCGACAAGGCGTTGAAGATTGATGCTCATTGCCTGGCCGCCACTATCGTGAAAGCGCGGTCCGCTTCCTCTCAGGGCAATCCCGCCCATGCTGCGGAGCTCCTTGAACACGCCCCTGATCTTGAAAAGGGCGGCGAGCAAACCGAACTGCTGCTTGACCTTTACCTCAAAGACCAGAATTGGGACAAAGCCACGGCTCTCGCGTTGCGCGTCCTTGGGGCAGACAGCAAAAACTTTGGTCCTGCGCAAAAAATCGTCGAAGCGCTTCTTGAATCAGGTCAGGGTGACCGCGCCACGGCCATCATTGGCCAGATTCGCGTGCCCATGATTGACGCCGGCGAACATGAAGTCATCGGCCGCCTGCAAAACGAGCTGGCCTCTCGCATGCCGGGCCGCATCGAGCCGCTCGAATGGCTCGTCGACTTCTACGGCCGAACCAGCGATTCCTTCCGCCTCCCCGACGCGCTTGCCCATTTGGGTGATGCACTCGCCGAGGCCAATCAGCTCGAACGCGCAAAAACCATATTTGAACAACTCGTTGACCGCCAGCCGGATAGCGATTCCGCCAAGCGCAAACTTGACGGCGTCCTCCGCAGAATGGGGTTGCTAGGCGCGGAAGTAGCGCCGGCAGTCCCGGCCGCTCAGGAAGAGAATTTGCAGGCAGAGATTCCCAAGGCTCCTGCGCCAAGGTTGCGCCCAGACGCCGCGGAAACCTTTGCGCCCGTCGTCGGCGACAAGCCTGCGGCTGTCTCTGCCCCAGCCGAGCCTCAGCTTGACGAAGAGACGCAAAAATTCATTGCCCAGTCCCTCACCGACGTCGACCTTTTCGCCAGCTATGGTCTCACCCAAAAAGCTATCGGCCTGCTCGAAGCCATCCTGCGACGCGCGCCTCGGCACACCCCGACGCTCGAAAAGCTTCTCGACTTTGTACTCGGTGCTGGTGACGACCGCCGCACCGCCGAGCTCGCCGCCCAACTCGAACAAATCCATATCGACCGCAACGATCTCCGCGGTGCCGAACGCTTCGGCGAGCTTCGCCGCAGATTCCAGCGCGCAGCCGGTCTTACCGACGCGGAATTGGCGGCCAGCACTGCTCCCGCCCAGCAGGACGCTCCTGCTGCGACGATCCCCGAACTCCCAGTGGCGCAAGTTCCTGCCGGGCCCGAACCAGTCCTCGAGGAATTGACCATAGCGGAACCCGCAGCCAGCGAAACCGCTCCCGCCGAAAAGGCCGAGGCCAGCACCCCTTCGGATGCCTCCTCCGTTCAGGAAGAAGTGGACCTCTCCGATGAATGGGCTTCGATGCTGGAAGATTCTCATCCGGCCGAGCCTGCCGTAAAACCGCCTCCGGCAAGGCCTGCCGCTGAACCATCTGCGCCTCCCGAAGTTGCTGCGGTGCCAGTTTCCGCCGAAGAGTTCTCGATC
>CAVSIW010000015.1:0-16014 GCA_963727945.1 uncultured Acidobacteriota bacterium | reverse complement strand
AACCTGTGTCAGCCCGATTGCCCGGAACTTGTTCATGGCAAAGTGCCTTCCCGAGGAGTAGCGCTGACGAATCAAATCGCTGCGAGACAGATTCTCAGCCGTGGTTCGGCGTCATGTTAGTTGTGCGATGGACACAAAGTCAACGCGACGACGCGCAAGAAATTCCGGCGCTGACTCTTGGGACTACTTTCAGCGCTCTACCACAGCAACTTCAATCCGAATTGCACCTGGCGCGAAGTGGTTGCAGTGCTTGTGATCGCGCCGGCCGTGCCGGAAAGGCCGGCCAAGTTTGTCGCGGTCGGCGGCGTAAACACGATCAGGTTTGGTGTGTTGAAGTTAGCCCGGTCCAAAATATTGAAAAGTTCGGCTCGAAACTGCAAGCTCATGCGCTCGCGGATCCTCGTGTCCTTGAGAACGGAGAAATCCCAAGTAGCAAGTCCCGGACCGATGTACGTGTCTCGTCCGACGTTGCCAAAAAATCCGCTGGCGGAAGGCGGCGCGATAAACGCGGCCGGATTAAACCACTGGCCTGGTTTTCCAAGCACGACGCTGCCCGTGAAATTCGGATTCAAGAAAGGCCTGACTGGATTTCGCGTGTCGCCGGTATTGGACGGGTTGTAGCTGAGCTGCGGCGTAAACGGAAATCCGGACTGCGCTGTGATGATGCTTCCCACCGACCAGCCACCCACCAGCCCGTTTTTCCATCCTTCCAGGTCGCTGGCATACATTTTTCCTCGGCCGAAGGGCAGCTCATAAATCGCGTTGATGACACCGATGTTTCTCACGTCAAACGTCGCGAGCCCTTTGTCCGTACCCAGATTGAACGGGTTTGAGACGAGCCCCGGAGCATTTCCCGCCGCGGTCTGGTTCAAGGAATCGCCGTCGTCCAGCGTCTTCGACCATGTATACACTCCGCGCACCGACAGGCCCCCGCTGATGCGGCGCGTCACGTCCACTTGCAGTGCGTGATACGAGCTGTCGCCCTCCGAAAACCACGTCCAGGTATTGGCGATGGCCGCGTTCGGTTTTGGCGTTCCTGAGGGAATGTAATACATTCCGGCCGGAACGGGCGCTCCCGCCAAGGGCGATCCGACAGGGAATCCAATCGTGGGCGAGTTGGTTACCGTAACGGGCTTAGTGGGATCGAAAGTCGGAAAAACGGCCGGGCATGGAGAGGCCGGACAAATCACAGGCGTTGGTTCGTTGGCATCCACACCGACAATTTCATGATAGCCGTGTGAGCCGACATAGCCGACCGTCAGCGATGTGTTGGGAGAAAGCTGCCGCTCGACACGCAGCGACCACGAAATCAAAGTCGGCGTCTGCATATTCGGCTGAACTCCGCCGGGCACTAGCTTTGCCGTTGCCGGTATAGGCCCTGACGGGTCAAGGGGCAGGCTTGCAACGGCCAGCGAGGGAACGCTGTAGACCGGATTGAACGGCGCGTTTTGGTCCGCGCGGTAGCCCAGCGCGTCCTGCAAGTCGTTATACATTCCGAACCCTGCGCGCATGACGGTCTTTGCACCGAACGGGCTCCACGCCATGCCGATCCGCGGTTGCGGCAGAAATTTGGCGTTGTTCGTCGTGAAGAGAGAATCGCCTACGTGCGGCTGCGTCGAGATGACACCGTTGGTGTATGTATAGTTTGCAGCTCTGCCGTGAGCTTCATTCCAGCCCGTCGAGAATTCATTTCGAGTGCCCAGCGTCAGCGTAAGGTTCTGTCCGAGGCGGATACTATCCTCCGCGTACCAGGCGCCAAAGAGGGACCGCCAGTTCATCTCCGTCGGAGTCGGGTCGAATAGGAAAGTTCCAATGGTCCCTTGCAAGAATGTCGTAAGGCTCGCAAACGTCGCCTGTCCGTATTGGCTGAGCGCGATCGTCTCGTTCGATTGGAACGGCTGAAACCACGCGCCGAAGGTGAACTGATGCCTCCCGCGCGTCACCGTGACGCGATCCTCGAATGTGAACAGATTCCTGTGAAGACTCAGGTTGCTCCCGTTGTTGCTGCCCGCCAATCCCACCTGCGCTTGCGGATTCGACGCTGCGCTTCCGCCGACCACCACCGCTCCGACGGGCAGTCCGGTCAGAAAACCAGGGACGCTCGCTGCCGGAGTGCCCGGCGTTGGTTCCCCCGTAAAGAAATAACCCGCGCGCGAGAAACCGATCCGCGCCGTGTTCAGCAGCGCCGGCGAAAATATGTGTGTCTCCTCCGCGCTGATCACTTGCTCTCGCAGGGCGACGATGTCGCTGCTGAAAGGATCCGCCGGCGTGGCCGTAAAGTCCTGTCCGTCGTCCACGGTATAAATAGCCGCGAGCGTATCTTTCGTTGAAAAAATGTGGTCGAGCCGCGCGGTTCCAAAATCTTCCCGTATTGTTTGCAGCGGGCTGCTGAACACTTCCGCGATTCCGTTAAAGTCCGGAGCCCCTGCAGTTGGCGCCGGCCACAGGTTTAAGAGCGGCTGAACGCTGGCCACCGCCGCAGCCCGTGACGCCGCATCGGGGACAAAAGCCGCCGACGTCTGGTGCAAGTCTTGCCGGAAGCCTTCGTAGTTGCCGAAGAGAAATGTCTTGCTCTTCTGAATGGGTCCGCCCATGGACGCCCCAAACTGGTTGCGCTGAAAGGGCGGTGCGGAGCCTTGATCGAAGAAATTCGGCGCATCGAGCTCGTTGTTGCGCAAAAACTCGTAAGCGGAGCCGTGCCATTGGTTGCTCCCCGATTGCGTCACGATCACGACCTGGCCGCCGGGCCGTTTGCCGAACTCCGCGCTGTACGTGTCCCGCTGCACGTTGAATTCGCGTACTGCGTCCACGCCCAGCAGCATTCCGCTCGCTCCGCCCGGCTGCATGTTATTTTCCGCCGCGCCGGTGTACTCCACTCCATTCAGCAAAAAGATGTTTTGCTGTGGCCGGTTGCCGGATACAGCGAAGTTGTTTGCCGTCGTGGAATTTGAAATTCCCGTCCCGCCGGTTTTCTGCGAAGTGAAGTTCACGATGCCCGGATTGAGCGGCAGCAGCAGATCGTAGCTTCGTCCGTTCAGGGGCAGTTCCTTGACCTGCCGCTCGCCTACCAGCCCGGAGATATCTCTCGTCGTGGTATTGACGATCGGCGCTTCTTCCTTCACGGTGACCTGCTGTTTCACCTCGCCAACTCGCAGCGTCAAGTCCACTCCCGCCTCTTGTCCCACCGCCAGATGGACGCCGCCGCGGACCTGCTCCTGGAAGCCGGACTTCGAACCTCGAATCTCGTATTCTCCGACGGGCAGCGCGAGCACCTGGTAACGGCCGGCATCACTCGTAACCGTCGTCCGGATGGCTCCGGTTTCCATGTTCTTAACCGTCACCGCAGCCGCTGGTACCCGCGCACCGGATGAATCCGTGACTACCCCGGCAATGCTCGCCGACACCTGAGCGTGGAGTCGCGGCACACCAGTTACGAGAAGGAGCGCGAGGACCGCAAAAATTGAACCCAAGAGCTTGTTCGTACGCATTTGGAAACCCCTTGTGGACCAAGACTGCGAACGGAACGAATAAGCAATTCAATACGGATTATTCCGCGATGTCAAACCGTCTTAATACGGATACCGCATGGACGAGTTCATACGAATTGAAGCAGAGGAAACCGTACAACAGTTGTGGAGAGGCGGTCATCGGCCGCGTTACGACTTTCAGCGTGGCTGGCCAACTTCGAGTCGAGACGCAACTGTTTGCCGAGCGCACTACAAATGGAGAGGAAAGGAGCGCCGCGCTCCCTTCAGGGGAGGGAGAAGCGGCGCTCTAGGGGGTTCTGGCTGGGCGTTTGCGGGTGTTTTGTGGAACTGCTCCAGGCGGGACTCGTTTTGCAGAACGGCGGCAAATGCCATCGGCGCCGCTTGCTGCAAGGATTCCGTCGAATTTCGCTGCTATGCTCATACTTCCGGCGAAGCTTGTCTACGTCGGTCTTGGGTCTTGCGATTTCATTCCTTGGAGCGCTGCCTTTCACTGCAGGGCGCTTGCCAAACGTTCTCTTCCCAAACGCTGCTTTTTCCGTCGTTTATGGACGCCGCCGGCAAAAAACTCTGCATCAAGACGGGACACTGTGCCCGCTCGGCACAATTGGTTGGCCGCCAACTCCGCCAGACGGAAACGGTCTCCGCCGCGGAGGAGACCGTATTCGATGGGATAGTTTTGGAACAATCGTTGAGGAAGAGAGACTTCACGCCGCCGCGCCGCCGCTTTTTTCGCGGGCGCGTATTTCGTGCCCGTCGCGCTTCAGATAGCGGTAAAGACTCGTCCGCCCAATTCCAAGTATCTGCGCCGCCCTCAACCGGTTTCCCTGGCATAGCTCCAGCACTCTCTGGATGTGCAGCTTGCGCACTTCGTCGAGCGACAGCGGCCGCCAGTCGTCGCCCTCCGCTCTTCGCGGGCCTCGCTGCTGCAAATGTTCCGGCAAGTCCGCCAGATCTATAAAATCGCCCGTCGCCGTAATCGCCGCGGTCGCGATCACATTCTCAAGCTCCCTGACATTCCCCGGCCAGGCATGCTGGAGCAGCACGGTCTGCGCCCGCCGCGTCAGCCCTGAGATATTCTTCCCGTACACTTCGTTGTATTTCTTGAGGAAATAATGCACCAGCAACGGAATGTCTTCGAGCCGTTCCGTCAGCGAAGGCACACGAATCTGAATCGAGCTCAGCCTGTAAAAAAGATCCTCGCGAAATCTTCCCGCCAGCACCTCGGCCCGCAAGTCCCGATTGGTCGCGGCAATCAGCCGCACGTTTACCTGCCGCACTTCCGGCGACCCCACTCTCTGAATCTCTCTGTTTTGGATCACCCTCAGCAGCTTGGCCTGCATCGGCAGCGAAGTCTCGCCAATCTCGTCCAGAAACACGGTTCCGTTATTCGCGTACTCAAAGAGTCCCGGCCTCGTGTCCGTCGCCCCCGTAAACGACCCGCGCACATGCCCAAATAGCTGGCTCTCGAGCAGCGTGTCCACCATCGCCGAGCAATTGCAAATCGCCAGCTTCTGCTGGCTCACCGGACTGATATTGTGTATCGCCCGTGCCACCAGCTCTTTCCCCGTCCCCGTTGACCCCACCAGCAGCACGTTCGTGTAATGCCGCGCCACTTTCCGCGCGAAATCGAAAACCTCCAGCATGACCGGGCTTTTTCCCACGATCCCGTGGAACTCCAAATCCTTCAACAGCTGTTCTTCCAGCGCCCTTACCCTCCGGCGCTGGTCGTAGATCGTCGCCACTTCGTCCAACGTCCTCTTTAGCCGATTCTTGTCAATCGGTTTCGGAAGGAAGTCCGTCGCGCCCCGCCGTATGGCTTCCAGCGCCGATTCCAGCGTATATTCCCCGGTCATCACGATCACGTGAATCCCCGGATCGCTCCTCAGCGCCCGATCCAGGAACTCATAACCGTTCATCCCAGGCATATTTACATCTGCTAGAACCAGCCGGCAGCGCCCGGATCGCACCAGGTTTAGCGCCTCTTCCGGGTCGGATGTGGTTATGGCTTCATAGCCCATGTCACCCATCACCGCGGATAGCAAATCAAGCTGGGAGTGATCGTCGTCCAGGATGCACGGCGTCAGGGAAGTTTTCGGTGCTGCCAGTTCTACAGCTTTCGTAGATGCGTGTGCCACACCTAATGCATCGCAACGTTTGTGCCATCCTTGCACCCCATTCTTACCCCATGCTCGCCAGGCCCCGCTCCAGGTACCGCGTTACTCCAATTCCCGTACGTTCAAGAGAATCAGCAGTTTGCGGGCACTCCTGCAAGAAATTCTCCTCGGCCTCGGCACCATCTCTTCCCTGCGGCCGCGAATACCGCCCTTCAGACCATTTCATTCTGGTTCACTTTGCCGTTTCGGTGCGGAACCCTGCATTCCAGCTGCCCGATTCCAAGCCATGCCGCAACTTGCCACAAGCCCCTGGCTAGGCTACCGGGCTTTCTTGTTTTCTCAGACGTGGTGCCACTGTATTCAGGCGGAATTGGTGCAGCCCACTTTGCGTTCTCCCGATGAATTCCGCTTCATAGGCGACGGGGCGGGATCTGTCCGACTCACCGCCTTGCGGCAGCCGCACGAGCAGGATGGCGTTCTCCCGCAGCGTTTGTTTGAGCGCCACATGCTTTTCGGAGTCCTCACACCAAACCAGATCGCACTTTTCCACGAAGAAATCCTGCGCGCTGTCCCAGCCGGATATCTCCACGGCATACAAGCGCATGGTGGGAAAGCGGGCATACCGTAGCATCTGCGGCCTCCGCAGACAGGAAAGGCAGCCCAAGAACCATTTGCTCGTCACCGTAAGTGGCTGGAAAATATACACTTGTCTCAAGCCCGGCGTTTCGGAATTGTGCGCGGGCGTGACACTCATTCGCGGAGTGTTCAAATACGGGACACTACATGTGGCCCGGAAGCAGGAGCCTGCTCACGAATAGATTTATGGGATCGTAAATGTAGCGGAACAAAAGTATGCCCACCAGCAATCCCGCCATTGCCAAGCTGTTGCCGCGGAGCCAGTCCAGGTAACGTTGCGCCGTCTTTTCACTCATGAATAGCAGGATCACCGTGCTCCCGTCCAGAGGCGACACCGGAAGCAGGTTGAACGTACCGAGCAGCAAGTTCAGCGAAAAAAAGATGAGCAGAGTTGTCGCTGTGAAATCCAGATGGCCCGTGACAGGGTCGCGATGAAACCAGCCTCCGGCGGCTCCTACGTGCAGCCCGGCCACCGCGATCAGCATGAGCGAAAAGTTGGCCGCAGGTCCGGCCAGAGCCATCCATCCCGACCGCCGGGGATGCCGCCGTTCCCAGAGAGGGTCGTAAGGTGCGCTCGCCCACCCGAACATCGCATGCATGAACAGGTACGAGAGAATCGGTATGAACACCATGCCCCAGGGTTCGCGCCGCATGTGCGGCACGGGATTCAGCGAGACTTGTCCGCCAAGCGCAGCCGTGTCGTCTCCTCCCATCTTGGCCACGAACGCGTGCGCCGCCTCGTGACACGTAGTCGAGAAAAGAAACGCGATGTACCAGATGAATCCGAATACGAGAAGATCGGGAGTGAGTTCCGGCAAGTAATTTGGCTCCTTCGTCTGCTCAGTCCAAGCAGACTAGAGGTTGTCCTCCCGCTTTGCAAGCCGCACTCCGCAAAACCTACTTTTGGGCGCCGTAGCTCACGGAAGCTGGCTGGCTGCTTAGCTTCTTTACGTCATTCACAATCTCCGTCATCGCGTTATCAAATTTCTTTCGGCTGGCCGCGTGGTTGGCTGCCTGGGGCACACTTTCCGTGAAAGCCCAGAGTACGGTTCGCGTTTTGGGATCCAGAATGACCAGTCTAAATTGAAAATCCTGGCCGGACCCGCCTTGTCCACCAAGGACCGACGTTGGCCCTATTTGCGATATGAACCGTATTTCAAAAACCAAGTCAGCGTCCGCCGGAGCTGAGACTATCTCGTATTGTCCCCAACTATGGATGTCCGCGTAAAATTCGTTGTACGTCAGATCCGGAACGCCAGCAGGCACAGCGCTTTCTCCCGAGGCATTCGAAATGAACACTTTCTTGCCGCTCGCGATTTGCGCAGGCACTGGCGCGGCCGGCGGGTCTGCCAGCTGCTGCGCTCGCGAGACAGGTACCGCCAGGAGCGCAATCTGGCACAATATCCAGCTGACAACTGTTTTGATGATTTTCAAGTTCTATCTTCCCGGCCTGCTTTATGCGGACTTTGCGATCTAAACTCGATTCCTGCTGGAATCTCTTCGGGAATAGCCTCTATTCCGTCTGACGCATTCCGATGTACTTCCAGATACGCCATCCCATTCCTCAAGTTGCCTGCGCGGCCATTACGGCAATGCTCCCGTGATAGACTTCCGGCATGGCTACCAAGCACAAAAAGAAAAAGAAGCAAACCAAATCAACGAGAACGCGCAGCCACAAGAAGACGCTTAAGAAAAACGCAGTAAAGAGAACTGCGCTTGCCAAAAAGGCTGCTCCAAAAAAGAAGAAAGCTCTGAAGAAGAGCAAACCCCGGGGTAAAAGTCAGGGCGTGGACTCGGTCGTGTTCGAACCCAAGGGGCTGGGGGCGCGCTCGGGCGGCCAGTCCGGTGATCTGCAGGGATTGTCAAACCGCGAGGGTTCGGATTCGGAAAGCGTAGGCGAACTGCTCGAGGAAGGAAACGCCTTTGAGGCCGAAATCGTGAAGGGAATTGAAGACGTTCCAGACGCCGACGAGGGCGAAGTGCGCACGCACGAAGTCCCCGAGGATGACGTACCCGAGGAGTATCTCGGAAAAGATGAGTGAGCTGTGCTTTTGCTCGTCTTCTTGAAAAAGATTCTTTTGTGTGAAAGAGCAGTCACGCGGTAGATCATTTCTGAGGAGAGGAGCATCTTCACTCCATGAAGGCTCGAAGAATCGCATTCGCGCTCGTTGCGGCAGCTTTCTTGTCAGTCGCGGCGCATTCTCAGAACGAAAAATCTGCAACGAGTTCTTCACCGGACGCCGCAAAGCCTTTTCTCGGCCGCTGGGATTTAACGCTCAAAGCCCCGGACCGCGAGTATCCCTCCTGGCTCGAACTGCGCCATGAAAACGGACAACTCAAAGCCGAGATGGTTGGCCGCTGGGGAAACGCCCGCCCGCTGCCTACTGCTGAGCTTTCGAACGGCAACTTGAAATTCGTCTCTCCCAAGGAAGAGGAAGACAGCAAAGCCGATTTGGTTTTCGAAGGCCAACTGAACGGAAAGATTCTCTCAGGCACGCTGACTGGCCCTGATGGCAAAACCTGGCAATGGACCGGCCGCAAGGCTCCAGCGCTGAAGAGATCAACTCCGCCGAACTGGGGATCGCCCATCCGTCTCTTCAACGAAAAAGATTTGACCGGTTGGCACGAAGACAAGCCAGGCGCGTCGCCTGTATGGAAAGTCGAAAGCGGCCTTTTGGTCAGGCCCGACCGCGGCCCCGAGTTGATCAACAGCTCCAAATTCGGAGACTTCAAGCTCCACGTCGAGTTCAACTGCGGCCCCGATTCCAATAGCGGCATCTATCTCCGCGGCCGCTACGAAGTGCAAATCGAAACCGACTCCGCGGGCGATGCTCCGAGCCAGCGCATGGGCGGCGTCTACGGTTTCCTCGCTCCTTCGCCGGAGCCTGCCCGCAAGCCCGGTGAATGGCAGACCTACGACATCACGCTCATCGGCCGGATGGTCACCGTCGTCTTGAACGGCCAGACCATCATCAATAACAAGGAAATCCCCGGCATCACCGGCGGCGCTCTCGATAGCCACGAAGAGCTCCCAGGCCCCATCTACCTCCAAGGCTCCGAAAAAGGCCGCGTGATGTTCCGCGGCATCGTCATCACTCCCGCAGGCAAATAATGGCTTCCTGAGACGGCTAACACTGAGGCGCCCGCGAAGTCAGGCGAGAAATTGTATTTCAGGAGAATAGTAGACAATTCTAGAACTCTCTGGACTTATCCACCTCCGGCGCGTATGATCTTTCTGGGGAGGAAATCCCGATGCCCAAGACGCTTACAAAAAAGATCGGCTTGGAGATGGACGCGCATCTCTACAAGCAGCTTTCCGAACTCGCTAAGGAGAATGGACAATCCCGCCGTTTTCTTCTAGAAAAGGCCTTGGAGCACTACCTCCGCTTTGTGGTTCCGTCTCAAGGTACCGTGCGCCCCGAAGTCATGAGCCAGTTCCGCCGCTCCACTGACAAAAATCGCAAGCTCCATCAACTCCTCGCAAAGTAACTTCCATGGTCACCGCAACGGGTTTTTCGCCAGGCTACATCTATCTGACCGTCAGCGAAGCAATAGAGATACATCGTCAGCTCATCGACGAATTTGGCGGCATTCATGGTCTTCGCGATCAGGGCTTGCTCGAAGCGGCAATTTTTCGCCCACAGAACGGCTACTATGACGATCTCATTCACGCAGCTGCGGCTCTCATGGAGTCTTTGGCAAGCAATCATGCTTTCCTCGACGGCAATAAGCGGATCAGTCTTGCGGTGACAGATACTTTTCTGCGCGTCAACGGCTATTACCTCGATTTGGAACCGCTCGCCGCTTACAAGTTCATTATGGAATCCATCGCCAAAAGAGAATTTCGGATTCGCCAAATCCGAGAGTGGCTGTCTACCCACACCAAACCCCTCGAAAAATAGCGAGAAAGTTCACCACCGGCTCGAATATCTCGCCGCAAGGGGTATCCAAACCAAAATATTCCGGAACGCCTGAGATTTGCGATGAGTGCGGACACAACCAGGCGCTCAAGATGTAAGATGTCCGAGCACAAAATGCCTAGGAGTCAAAATGAAGAGAACTCTGCGATTTGCGCTTGTGTCAGCCGCGTCGCTCATCATTGCGCTGGTCATAACAGGGCCCGCAGTTTGCCAGGAGCGCCCCATCGTTCTGAAAGCCGCCACCGTTCTCGACGGCAAGGGCCAAATTCTCAACAACACGATCATCGTCGTCGAAGGCGGAAAAATTGTTCGCATCGGCGGTGACGCACCTGCTGGCGCGCTCACTTACGACCTCACCAACCTGACCGTCACGCCCGGCTGGATTGATACGCACGCGCACATCTTTTGGCACTTCGATAACGGCCGTCTGGCAGGGAAAGACGAGCCTCCCGTGCGCGCCATGTTCCACGCCGCCGACAACGCCATCCTCACGCTCAATGCCGGTTTCACCACCATCCAAAGCCCCGGTTCGCCCGAAGACAAAGATTTGCGCGAAGCCATCGCCCGCGGAATCATCCCCGGCCCTCGCATGCTGACTTCGCTCGAACCTCTCGACGAAAAGAGCGGTCCGCCAGAAAAACTCCGCGAGCTCGTACGCGAAAGAAAACAACAGGGCGCGGACTTCATCAAGCTCTTCGCTTCGAAAAGCATCCGCGAAGGCGGCACGCAAACGATGACCGACGAGCAACTCGCAGCCGCGTGCGGGGAAGCCAGGTCGCTCGGTCTCCGCGCGATTGTTCACGCACACTCCGCCGAATCTGCGAAAGCCGCCACGCTCGCCGGCTGCACCACGATCGAGCACGGCGCGTACATTACCGACGACGTCTTCGCGCTCATGGCGCAACGCGGCACCTACTACGATCCCAACATTGGCCTCGTCCTGCAAAACTATCTCGAAAACAAAGAAAAATATCTCGGCATCGGCAACTACAACGAACAAGGCTTCGCCTTCATGGAAAAGGGCATCGCCATCGTTCGGGACACCTTCAAGAAGGCGCTTAAACACAAAGATCTGAAGATTGTTTACGGCACGGATGCCGTCGCTGGCGCGCATGGGCGCAACTACGAAGAATTCATCGTGCGCGTGCGCGATGGCGGCCAGGATCCGATGGCCGCCATCATGTCGGCAACCAGCGTCTCCGCCGAATCTCTGGGCCTCAAAGACAAAATCGGCGCTATCGCTCCCGGGATGGACGCGGACATCATCGCCATGGACGGCGACCCGCTCCATGACGTCACCGCCGCACGCCGCGTAGTTTTCGTCATGAAGGGCGGCAAGGTCTACGAAAATCTCGCGCCCGGAGCGAAAGACCACTCCGCCCAATAGCCCAAACGCGCTGCCCTACCGCACCAGGCTCCACGGATAAATTCCCACATTGATCTTCATGATGAAGTAGCTGAAGCCGCCAGCATCGGGCTTCGGCTGGTGCGGCGTGTCCGGCGGAATAAGCAGCCAGTCGCCCGCCTTCACTTTAAACGTTTGTCCGCCGATGATCGGTTGCCCGCGATATTCGCCCGGCACGGGCCCGTCCTTATCCATCAGATTTTGCCGGTTGGCGATTTTTCCCCCCACAATCATTTCCCCCGTGCCCCCGGTAATCACATAAAAATCGTAAGCCCCGGCGTGCATTTCCGCGTCGTCCCAAACGCTGCTCACTTTCGTCAAGCTCAGCACCGGCTGCTCGCGATGCATGCGGTATAGCATGAACATGCTGAAATTTCGCGTCTGGATATGTACCGGCCCGCCCCCGATGGATTGCGAACTTCCGCTCCCCGCCTGCGTCGCTAACTTCGTGGCCTTCTCCACCATTTCCTCGTGCGCTTTTCTTATGTCGTCGATATTCCAGTACGTGATGGGCGGCGCGTCCGGCGCCAGCGCAGGCTGCCGCGGCGAGTTGTAGCCGAACGGCATCGGCTCCGCTTTATTCTCCTGCTTGTTTTCCTGAGCCGCAGCGCTCGGAACCATCGAAAAATCGTCGAAGTGCCCGCTCAAAACCTGTTGTGGATTCGGTTTTGTCGCATACCCTGCCACATAGCCCGCGAACGCCGCTACAATCACGATCACGGGAATCATCATTTTTCTGCTCTGCATGGGTCGAACCTCCGTTGACGAAATTCTCGAACTAATTCCTGCCATCAGGCCAAGCGCATGACGATCGCACAACTACTTCTTAGGTTCCGGTTTCACAGCTTCGAAGCGAATCTCTTTCAGGAACTCCGTCTGCCGTGAAAGCTCCGTTTTTCCGGCAGGGAATTTGTTGACGCTCAACGTGAACGCAAGAATGTCGGCGTTTTGCTGCCGGTTCAATTTGCCCGGAGCGTTTTGCGGCATTGTTTTGCGGACTCGTTCGAACAAATCTCCCAGCGTTAGTCCATTCCAATTGGACAGAAACGCTCCGCCCGTGAGCGGAGGCGCCGATTCGCCGCCCGCAAGCGTATCGCCGTGGCAGCCCTTGCATTCTTTTTGATACAGCGCCTCGCCGCGTTTCGCTTGCTCCTCGGTGTACACTCCGTCCCATACCGAACGTGATTCCCCCGCCGCTGGTTCCTGAGCGCGAAGCGCGCCGCATGCAGTTGCAATTGCCGCCAGACAAGCGCATGCGATCAACGCTTTCCAGAATGTCACGCCGCCGCTCCGCTCATTCGCCCGCCGATGGCAACGTATACGCAATGTATTCGCCGGAATAAGGCCCGCCGCTGACGGCCACCACGATGTACTGCTTGCCATTCACCATGTATGTCATCGGCGATCCGCTTTGCGGCGCGGGCATATACACCGCCCCAACTTCTTTCCCCGAAGCTTTGTCATACGCGCGCAGCATCGCCCCGCGCGGATGGTCCGCCGTCGTCGTCACCTGTCCTTCGCCGGCAATCACCAGCGTCTTCGTTATCAACGTCCCGATGTTGTACGTTTGCTGACCGGTGCGCGCGATGTTCATTCCTTTAAACGCCGGATAATTCCGTACCACATCTGGCGTCTCGCCGTGCGCAATCTGCCAGACGATTTTCCCCTCGTCGAGATTAATCGCCGTGATCGTTCCGTACGGCGGCTTGATCAACGGAAGGTCATCCACATTCATTCGAACGAACCCGCCGCCTGATGCCTTCTTCGGCGGCATTGGCGAATCCGCGCCCGCGTTTTCGCCCGGCCCTTTCATGATGCCGACTTCTTGCCCCGCAACTCCCGCGATGTACTTCAAATCGGACACGTCCTTCGGCGCTGGCACCAATCCGATCGGTTCCACGCAAGCGTTGCACGCATATGCATACACGATGTGGGTTTCGGGATCGTACGATCCGCCGGGCCAGTTCGTTCCGCCGGAAGCCGTTCCCAGCGTCAGCGTCCCCAGCGGCCCGTCCGCGTTGCTTGCAACCGGCGGCGTAAACACTGGACCCAAGTGATATTTGGAAACGATTGCCTTCGCCCTTGCGCGAAGATCGGGATTGAACTCGATCAAATCTTCGACGGATACGCCATTGCGGCTGTACGCCGGCGGTTTCGTCGGGAAAGGTTGCGTCGGTGAATACCACTCGCCGGGCACGCTCCCCACTTCCACCTTGCGCTCTTCGATCGGCCACACTGGCTTTCCTGTGACGCGATCGAAAACATAAAGAAATCCTTGCTTCGACGGCTGCGCCACCGCTTTAATCGGTTTGCCATCAACCACAATGTCCGCAAGAATCGGCGCGGACGAAATGTCCATGTCCCACAATGGGTGATGCACCAATTGGAAGTGCCACTTCCTCTGCCCGGTCTTCAAATCCACGCAAACCAAACTCTCGCCGAACAAATTGTTTCCCGGCCGGTGTCCTCCGTAATAATCGCTCGTAGGAGATTCGACCGGCAGATAAACCAGCCCGAGCTGTTCATCCACCGTGATTTGCGTCCACACGCCCGTGTTGCCCGTGTACTCCGCGGAATCGTTCAGCCACGAGTCATAGCCAAACTCGCCTTTTTTCGGAATCGTATGAAAAATCCAGAGCCGCTTGCCCGTGCGCACATCGAATCCACGCACATAGCCCTTATTGTTGCGCATGCTCTTCGGCGTCATGCCTTCGCGGAACGCCGCGCCCACAATCACCGTGTCCTTCGCTACCACCGGTGCGGACTGAATCCCAATTTCACCTGTCGTCAAATCCGGAAAATCGTCTGATCGTCATCGAGCTTTAAATCCAGCGCGCCGCCGTTGCCGAATGACGCAACCGACATGCCGGTTTTCGCATTCAAGCAGATAAGCCGGTAGCCAGGCGTCACATAAAAAATCCGCTCTTCCTTTCCGTCGGACCAATACGCCAAACCACGCCCCGAAAGCTGCCGCGGTGCTGCCCCGCCGCGCGCGCCTTCATGCTCACCATGCACCCAAAGCAATTCTCCCGTAGCCGCATCCAGCGCAATAACCGCCCGGCGCGATCCCGCCGTCGCATACAAAACGCCATTCACCATCAGCGGCGTGCCTTCGAGTTTGTATTCCGGCCGGTTCCCGAAATTGTCGGTCTTGATGCGCCACGCGATTTCCAAGTCACTAAAGTTGGAGGCGTTGATCTGGTCTAGCGGGCGATATCGCGTACCCGCCAAATCGGCCGCATAACTCGGCCACTCCGTCTCTTTAGCGCGATACTGAGCGGAGGCCAGCGAGGGGATGAACGCGAGCCCCCCAATCGAGCCGACGATTAGCCCAACGATGACCGACAAGGAAGCTCTGTTCTGTCCGCTCAGTTTGTTGCCACGCATGTTCGATCCTCCACTTCATTCCGCATCTCAATCTGCCCCACGCGCAGCACTCACGCCATCTTCTTGATCTCTTCCAACGCTTCCTTGATTTTCGTCTTCTGCTCTTCCGTGACGTCGGAGTTCGGTGGCCGCTGATAAAACTGCCGTGTCCCCATCTGCAAGCTGAGCGCATACTTCATCGGCCCGTATTCATCCACGCCGCCCGCGCGCAACAGCTTCAACGCGGTCTCCAGTTTCGCCAGCGGTTCCGCGATGTCCTTACCCGCTCGCTTCGCCGCGAATACCGCCGCGATTTGCGTCGTAAAATTGTTGCCTTCTGCCAGGATCGCTCCCATTCCATTGTCCAGCGCGTATTTGAGATTATGCGTCGTGCCTGTGCGCATATTCAGTTTCGGGAATTCCGCGACAAATTTGTGGTACTCCTCCTCGTCGGAGCTCGAGTCCTTGATTCCAGCAAGGTTCATTTGATAGGTGCCGTTAATCCGGGCCATTTTCGTTTCCTGTTCTTTTTTCTCATCCTCATCGACAAAACGGTCCGGGTGATTTTTTTTTTGGCGGGGCCCGGTAGGCTTTTTTTACGTGGTGTAGAGTTGCGCCGAACTGAAGATTGAATAACTTTAAACTTTCTTCAAACATTGAAATCCCCGGTTATGTTATCAGTATTCCTTTATGGTCAGCGATTCTTACAACTAGATTCCAGAATTAAAAGACAGAAAATCTTTTTGGATCCATCGCTGGAATTGACTCCATTTCCCATAAGAGACAAAACTTTCATCGGCTGTTTATTATTGATCGTTCCGAATACTAAATCAGCCTGCGTGGTTTTGCTGGCAAAAACGTTCCCTATCACCGTATAACAAAGATAATTGGAATCCCATTAAAATTCTTTCCCGGCTTTAAATTCAATTTTTTATCGGAAAAACCATTAGCAATTCCAGCCCACTCCCGCCAAAATGCTTTTCAGCCAGCCGCTGGAACCCAAACCGGTTGAAATGATAATGCCGCTGGAGGATTGAATTTATTGCCGCCCACGGCTATTTTGTATCGTGAAGAAACATGTGTTT
>CAVSIW010000014.1:0-10686 GCA_963727945.1 uncultured Acidobacteriota bacterium | reverse complement strand
GCCGGCGCCGTTGATGGTTGTGTGAAACGCTTGCCTCGCGCCCAGTTCGACGGCGGCATTTGGCGGCGTAAGAGAAATCGTGATGTCGCTCGTGATTGTGAGTTGCGCCGTAGCGGATTTTGTCGAGTCGGCCTGGCTAGTTGCCGTGACGGGCACGGTTGCTGGCGAAGGCAGGTCGGCCGGAGCGGTGAACACGCCGCCTGAACTGATCGTTCCCGTGGACGCGCTTCCGCCCGGGATGCCGTTCACGCTCCAGACCACGCTCGTGTCCGTGGTGTTGGTCACTTGTGCGGAGAAAGTCTGCGAGTTTCCCAGCAGGATAGACCCGCTCATCGGTGACACGGACACGCTGATGGATGGAGGCGGCGGCGGGGAGGGTGGCCCCGAGCCTGCGGTTCCTCCCCCGCAGCCCAGAAGCCACGCGCACGCGTGAACGACTATCAGGAACGTCAAAGCGGGGGGAGTTACACGACCGAGGGCTATAACATGGTCAATCGAATTTGCTTTGATTTGCGAGAGGGGCCGCATGCAGGGCGGAATGCAGGCGAATGGCCAGCGAAAGGAGGAGATTGCTTCTGGCGATTCGAGGGCAGATGAAGCATCTGCTTCGCTTTGTAACTATATGAAAACAAGATTGTTAGTTCAGGAATGGAACGTCGGGTACCCTTTTGGCGGGCCGCTTACGAAGTTTTCGGAGCAAGGACGGCATGGTCGCGCGTCCCCATTTGGAACCGAGCCTGCGAGGGGCTGTTCCAAAACGGGAGCGATGCTCTGGTCCGGCCTGTGCTGTTTTGCAGTCATGTTGTATTTAACCGGTAGGTTAAATAAGCTTCCATGAACCAAATGACTTGCCGTGCCGTCTGGCAGGTGTACGGGGAGGGCGAGCGCTTTCGGCTCGCATAAGCGACCCAATGCAGGAGCTGGTTCTGATCCAGCCAGGCCGTATCGCCGAGAAAGAGTTCGCGCAGGAAGCAGCTGCGGTCGGCTCTCCGCCGTGAATTCGAGGAGCGCCTGGCGGAATGCGGGCCGCTCGCGTATCGCGTGGCGCGCGGCGTGTTGCGCAACAGCGCGGATGCGGAAGACGTGGCGCAGGAAGCGCTGCTGCGCGCGTATCGGCGCTTTGAGCGCTTGCGTGACCGCACGCGATTTCGCGGATGGCTGGTGCGGATTGCGTTTCGACTTGCGATTGACCGAACACGTTCTTCGAAGCGCCGCGAAGTGCGGGAAACGCTGTGGTCGCAATCGGCGCCGCAGCCTTCCACAGAAGATTTGGCCGCCACGAGCGAATTTCAGGAGCACCTCGAGCGCGCGATGGAAGAGCTTCCAGATAAGCAGCGGCTGGTCCTTTTGCTGGCGGCGATGCAGGGCCATTCGCTCGAAGAGGTGGCGGAGATGCTTGGCCTGCCCATGGGAACGGTGAAATCGAGATTGTTTTTTGCCAGAAAGCAATTAGCGGAGAAATTGCGATGCCATGTGAAAGACTATAGAGAAGCGTTGATCGAAGCGGCGGCAACGCACTTTGCGCCGTCGCCCGAATTGCGTTCGCACTTGGACGCTTGCGCGTCTCTGCCGTGCCACCTTCGCCGAAGAAGCTGCAGCTCTTCGCCGCACTTGACGCGGGTGTGCGCGTCGACCGCCAACGCTGAAGTCCCTGCTTCACTTCTTCCGCGAGTGCGAGCCGAATGGAACGACCGACATGTTCCTCGGCGCTCTTGGGTTCCAGCCATTCGCGCCATTGCCGCTGCTGCCACTCGTCCTACGTAATCGTTTTCATTCGCGGCTATGGGCGCGATGCTGCTGGACTCAATTCCGCAGGTGAGTTCCGTCGCGGGGAATGTCCAGCCCGATGAAACAAAACGGTACCTCTCCCGCTGCCGTTGCTCTTGAAGAGACCAGTCCGGCGGCCAGAAATAAGCCGGTCCGGGCCGTCAAGAGTGCACCTACGGTAAGAGTCGAAGAGGTTGCGGTGTTAATTCCCGCCGGACAGAAGCAGGCCATCGACGCTTTGCTGGTAAGTGTTCAGCAAGGGGAAGTAGAAGCGAGATGTTTTGCTTGCTGAGAAACCAGAGAAAAGCCTTGCAAGAGTTGCAGGTTGCACCGCTTGATCTTGTCACCCATCGAAATAAAACCGCTCGAGGATGTGACTGCGGAACCTGCACCAAAGGGATAACCAGACGTTAGGCCATGAGAATTTCTAGGCGTTTGAAAAGGAGCGTTCCATGAAAAAGTATGTTCTGGCAGTGGTGCTAGTGATTCTGGTGCTCGTGGCGTCCCCGCTTGTTAGGCGCAAGACAAGGAGAAAACTGCTGAGACCAGTAGGCGTGAATCCCAAAGCCTGCCCAAAGCTGCAGAAAACAATTACGCCTCTGCGTGTCCAGGTAGTCTTCACACGAATTCGACGGCGACAAGAAAAGTCAGCAGCTTGCCCTACACTCTTCTTGTGAACGCTGATGACGGCGGAGCAGCGGCCGCCTTGCGCATGGGTTTGAGTGTTCCCATCGAAACGTCCAGCAATGCCGGGGTCAAGCAAATCCAATATCAGGACGTGGGAACCAATATCGATGGTCACGCAGAGAAGACCGATGACGGCCGTTTCCGCCTAAAGCTGAACGTAGAGAAGTCTTCGGTTTACTTGCCGGGCACTAACCAGAAGCCGGCCGTTGTTGGAGGGAACGAAATCTCCAGCGCCCAGCCGATCGTTCAGCTATTCCGCACGCAAGTAAATTTGCTGATCCGCGATGGCCAGACGATCCAATCGACAGTCGCCACGGATCCGGTTACGGGGCATGTGACAAAAGTGGATGTCACGCTCAACGTGATCAAGTAAGCGGTGGAGGTTCGCTTACGACGTGCTGAGGATCGTCAGCGAATGCGCCTTTCAAATCCGCGTGCAGGAAATGGTAGCGAAGTCTTTCCAACTTCTGCGGGAGGACGCGCTGGCTGGATAGGAGCAGCGCGTCGGCCATTTCACCTAGCGCGAGCCGCAGCGCGAACGCTGGAGCAGGGAAGAGGGCGGGCCGGTGCATGGCGCTCGCCAAAGTCCTCGTGAATTCGGCATTTTGCACTGGTTGCGGAGAGATTACGTTGATCGCGCCTCGGACATCTCCGTTCTCGATTGCGAGACGCAAAATTTCAATAACATCGTCGAGCGAAATCCACGACATCCACTGCTGGCCCGAACCAATTTTTCCACCGGCGAAGAACCGAAAGGGGAGCATCATTTGCGGCAGCGCGCCGCCATCTCGCGCGAGAATAATTCCGAATCGTGCGAGCACGACGCGGATGCCGAGCGCCTCGGCCTTGAGCGCTTCGGCTTCCCATTCCTTGGCGAGGGAGGAAAGGAAATCGCTCCCGGGTTGGCTCTCTTCGGTCAGGAGTTCATCGCCGCGATTCCCGTAAAATCCCGTCGCCGATGCGGAGACGAGCACTCGTGGCCGCGCGTTCATCTTTGCGAGAGCGGTGACCAGCGCGCGCGTCGTATCGATGCGGCTCGATCGCAACAGCGCTTTGCGCTCGTCACTCCAGCGGCCATCGGCAATCGAAGCTCCCGCCAGATTGACGACAGCGTCGGCTCCAACCGCTGCGCCACCGAGTTCTCCAGTCGCCGGATTCCACGCGACTTGAAAGCCGTCATTCGCAGCATCATTCGTGACGGTTTCCGGCCTCACCAGCCTGCAAACCGTGTGCCCAGCCTTTACCAGCGCGGGCACCAGCGCGCTACCCACCAGGCCACTCGATCCTGTCACGAGAATTTTCATTGCGGTTCCGCTCGATTCCCTGGACAACGACTTCCGTGCGCTACGCCGAAACGCTACGCAACCCTCGGTCACGGGTCAAGGGATAGAAAATTTCGAAGCGGTCTTCTCTGTCGAACACGCGAAAGATTCGCAAACCGCCTGCCTGTTGGCGCTAACCGCGCAGGCTATGGCCCGGTCCTCTTGCGCAGGATACAATCCTCTTGTGACGTTCTCCTCACACACCGCGCGCGTCAAGGTTCTTTTCTTTCGGCCGGCTCAAAGAAATCGTCGGCCAGGCAGAAGACTCGGTCGAGTTGCCCGATGGAGCGCCGATCGAAGCGCTTTTCTCCCACTATGGCGCGAATCACCCCGAGCTTGCGCGATTCCGTGCGTCGCTGGTCGCCTCGCACAATCAGGAGTTTGCCGCGTGGAGCACGCCGCTCCATTCCGGCGATGAAGTCGCCTTCCTTCCGCCCGTGAGCGGCGGCTAACGCAGTCGTCCATGAACAAATCTCTCACAACCCGATCTTCTAGCGCTTGTGCGCGACCCGATTGACCAAGCCGCGCTGATCCAGGCACGTCCACGCCGCCGAAGACGGCGCCGTCGTTACGTTCGATGGCTGCGTCCGCAATCATTCCCACGGCCGCCGCACGCTGTATCTCGACTACGAAGCATACGAATCCATGGCACTGGCAAAAATCCGCGAAATCGCCGTGCAAATTCACGAGAAATTCCCTATCCACCTCGTCGCCCTTACTCATCGTCTCGGCCGGCTCGAAATCGGTGAGACCAGTGTCTTCATCGCCGTAAGCTCTGCCCACCGGCCCGCCGCATTTGACGCGTGCCGCTTCGCCATAGATACACTGAAGCGCACCGTGCCCATCTGGAAGAAGGAATACTTCGAGGACGGTGCGGTCTGGGCCGACGGCGAAATGCCTCCGGCGCCCGTGGAGACACGGAGCGCAAAGCCTGCATCTTAGTGAATCAATGAACTGTACACTCCGTCGCGCACGAACCGCAGAGTTTGTTTTTCTCGCCGCTTTTTTTGCGGCTGGGATGGCTTTCTCTCAGGAAAAACCTGACCGCCCGCCCTGGGCGCAGAAGCCGAAGCCGCCTTCGAACTCTTCTTCGGCCGATGCCAACGCTCCGACGCCAGCGATCGTGCCGACACCCGCGCAGCCGATCAGCCTTCCGGAAGACGCTGACGCGCAGCGCGGCAAAATTAAGGTGAAAGTAGATCTCGTAAATATTTTGGCGAGCGTTCTCGACGACCACAACCGGCCCGCGCCGGATTTGCCCATCGAAGCTTTCCAGGTCTACGAAGAGGGCGTGCCGCAGAAGGTCGAAGTATTTGAGTCTGAAACGCAGCAGCCGCTCGACCTGGCTCTGATGATCGATTCGAGTCTGAGCGCGCACAAAGAAATAACCTTCGAGCAAGAGGCGGCGGCGCATTTCATCCGTCAAGTGCTGCGTCCCGACGACCGCTTGTCGGTTTTTGCGTTTGACGAAAACGTCACGCAGATCGCGAAGTTCTCGGACAATGTCCCAACTTTGCAGGCGGCTGTGCGGAAGATTCCGCCGGGCGCCGGAACTTCGATCTACGATGCGGTGCTTCTTGCAGCGACGCGCGCTGGAGCACCGCGGAGAAGAGCGCCGCCGGGTCATCATTTTGGTTACCGACGCGGGCGAAACCACCAGCCACGCCGATTTTGAAGTCGCGCGCAAAGAAGCTGTCCGCTCGGACGCGCTTCTGTACACCATCGTGATCCGCCCGGTGAAAAATGAGAGCGGCCGCAACACCGCGGGCGAGCACGCGCTCGAAACCATCACCGAGACCACCGGCGGCAATATGTTTTTTCCCGACACGGCGCAGGAGCTCGACGTGATCTTCGATCTGATTGACCGCGAATTGCGCACGCAGTATCAGGCTCGGCTACTACCCCACCCCGCGCGGTCCTGCCAATACATACCGCAAAGTCGAGGTCAAAGTGCTGAAGGGTGAGTACCACGTCCGCTCGCGCAAGACCTACTCACTGATCCTCGTGAGGTTTGCGGGGATGCAACAGTAGCAATTTCGCGAGGGTTGGACGCTTCGAATTCAGCCGAGGCTTTCAGAAATGGCGAAACCTACTGCGGTTTCTTGATGTCCGAGCCGGCCTGCTCGATGCTGCCTTTGACTAATTCGCGTCTTCACTTCGGATTTTTGTCCCGCCAATACGTTGACTTCAGTTTCGAACGTCCGATATCCGGGCAGCTCGATCTTAATCCGGTGTTTTCCCGGACTGACCATCAAAGAATGAAATTTGCCTCCCAGTTCACTCGCGTGGCCAACGTAACTGCCATCGAGAAAGACAGCGGCGCGTTTTGGTTGAACCGTAACTTTCAGCTCGGAAGTAACATCCGGCGTCTTTGCGCCCGGAAGCAAGCTGCATCGAGACTTGGATCATCCTGCACTTGGCCTGGCTCGACAACGAGCTCCTCGAGTGAAATCGGCATATCCAGCTTGCCGGACAGCGATCTGGTGCTTCCCCGGCAACAGCAGGACTTTTTTGTCGCCCTTGAGTTCCTTGACGTATCCAACATATGTGCCGTCGATCCACACGCCGGAATCCCTATCCAGCTGTGTATCGCCTTCAAACCGCACTTCGCCCATGACTTTGCTGCTCTGTGCGGAGGCGAGGACCGTACTGAGCGAGAGCGAAAATAGCGCCAACAAACCCGCCGCGATCCCGAGTTTTTTGATCATAACTATTGTGAGCATGGTGGTTCCTCGCATTCAGGGCGGGATTGCATTTTAGCGCGGATGCGAAAGAGATGCGTGCAAAAAACATGAGTTCTGGAAAAGAAATCCGCGGTTACGAATTTCGCATTCCGAGACGAAGCATTTTCTTCGGATGTGGTGATAAAGTGGAGAACGCGCTGACCCGCTGTGCCGACTCAGGCGTGCTGCGCCGCCGCACTTTTCTCTCATGAGCAAAGACTATCTCGAAGCCGCGATGGAAACCGCTTTGGAAGCGGGCAAAATCCTGAGGGAAGAGTTCGACCGCCCGGCGCAGATCAGCTACAAGGGCGACGTCGACCTGGTCACGCAAGCGGACAAACGCTCCGAGCAAGCTATTGTCACGCGACTGACGAAATATTTTCCTGAACACTCCATCGTCGGCGGAAGAGGGAACTGGCCGCGAGAGCGGCTCCGAATTTCTCTGGCACGTGGACCCACTCGATGGCACGACAAATTTCGCGCACGGGTATCCTTGTTTTTCAGTTTCCATAGCGCTTGCGCAACGCGGCGCTCTTCTTGCCGCCGTCGTCTACAATCCGTTCTACGACGAGCTATTCGCCGCGGCCCGCGGCGCAGGCGCCACGCTGAACGGAAAAAGAATTTTCGTTTCGAAAGTGGATACTCTGGCCACAAGTCTTCTGTGTACGGGATTCCCGGTTCACAAACGCCTGGCAAATCCCAACATTCATTACTACTGGGATTTCACGTTGCGTTCGCACGGCGTCCGCCGCGATGGTTCCGCTGCGCTGGATTTGGCCAGTGTCGCTGCCGGACGGTTCGATGGCTTTTGGGAATTCGGCCTCAAGCCCTGGGACACCGCGGCCGGCGTTTTGCTCATTGAGGAGGCAGGAGGCAAGGTCAGCGACTTTGCCGCGCAACCATACCAGCTCGGCGGCCCTGTCATCTTCGCCACCAACGGGCTGATTCATGAGGAAGCGCGCGCTGTGGCGCTCGAGATTTCCAAACGCGATCCAACCGCACCTCTCCGCCGCTAACGCGCGCCCTACTTTACGGAAAATCCTGGCGACCCGTTCAAAGCGTGGGACGCCTCCGGAACGTTTGACTACATGCCCAGCCAGTACATTACGTTTCGCTGGGAGTTTGATCATCGCGCTGCCAATGTTCCTTACTTCTCCGGAACTGGCGGTATTACGCCGCCGAACGGAAACACCGGCGCTCTTGGCTCTCTGACCTGTCTCAACGGGTTCGCAGTCTGCAACGGTTCGCCCGTGAATACATGGTTTCCAGATCTCAGGAAAATTGAGAACCGGATTGATTTGGCCATCCTCGTAAAGTTTTAGCGGCCAGGGGTCAGTTTCGGCAAAGTCAAAAGGAGCCGGTGCAAACGCTGGCTCTTTTGCTCCCGTATTTGCCTGCCCCTTTTGCGCGAACCACGTATTGCACACGCCGTCACGGTTACATCACATGTTCGGCGATCTCCCTCCCGAGCAACGCGGCCTAGATATACCTTATAAAGATGCCCGGGGCAGAACTCCGCGGCGCTCCTGAGGAGGTTTTTCGGCATGTACAAGCTCGCAGCGCTAGTCACGATGTGGTTGGCACTTTTTCCGGCGTGGAGCCCTCAAAATGACGACGTGGCGGATGTTACAAACGTTGCCGCATGCCGCAGACAGATCCGGAAATGCAGCGCCAGGAGATCGTCAACCTGGAACGAGAAGCGGCGCACGCCATTCAGTTGAGCGACAGCACGTTTTTCCGGCGCGTCTATAGTGATGACTTCGCAGGTACGCTTTCCCGCGGTGAGGCGGTCAACAAGACGGCTTCATCAACGCCGTGCAGTCGAACGCAGTCAGGTACGAAGCTTTCAACGCATCGGATATCAAGTTCCGTATTTTCCGGGACACGGCTGTCGCGACTTGTCTATGGTCCTCGCGCGGAAACGTAAAGGGCCAGAGCGTGAACAGCCAGATGCGCGTCATGCACATTTATGTGAACGGCGGAAATGGTTGGAAGGTGGTTGCCGGACAAACGAGCCCGTTGCCGCCGTATACGCAGCAATCGCTGTAGATTTTCTTTCGACTAGAATCGCCCGCATCGCGAGCATTCCTTAGCGGTGGGGGATTTCTTTAAGAGGGAAACGTTGCGCGTTCCGCGTTGACGGCGGCTCCGATAATTCCTAACTCATCATTTGAGGGGATCACTTCAAAACGGCTGCCTTGAAGCGGGCTCATCTTCACCATTTCGTGAACGATTCTATCGAGCAATCCGATATCGATGAATTTCGCGTTCGGTCCCGTGATGAAGAACAGGCCCGGGCCTTCCATGTGGATGCTCGTTGCCGTTGCTGCCGCCAGCGCGCGGTGGCACAGCGTCACAAACTCCGAACAGCGCGCGTCGCCCGCCTTTACATTTGCAAAAACTTCTTCCGGCTCCATCTCCAGCAACCGCAGCCTCATCGAGCGATATCCCAAATTGTCTTCCAAGTGTCCGAGCCCGCCGCAGCCACAAAAATTTTCCTTGGGGTCTAGCGTGACCACCGAGTGCCCTCCCTCCCAAACGCCTTCGCGCCACGGGTAGCGGCCGAAGCCGATACCATTTCCAAGCGTCCACACGCGGTTTAATTTGTGAAGCTTGCCGCGCTTCGCGGCGATTCCAGCGGCCATGGCGTCGGCGTCATTGAAGACGCGCACGGGAACCTCTTTGCCATCCACACGCAGAGCGGATGGTTTTGCTGGGGATAGTCCCGGTATTGATCGCAGTCCCGCCGATGACTTCTAGCTTTTCGACGAGAGCCGCGTGCTTGCCGAATTTCACCGCTTGAATCGCCGCGCGTTGTCCCGCGGGACCGGAACCGAGGACGATGAGGTCGTAACTTTCCATGGCAGCTATGACGCGAGGCCGGGGAGACTGCCGCGCAAGGATACTACCGCCAAAATTGTCGTCTTCCGTTCGTTATGTCTTAGGCAGACTCGGAAAGTTCATTCATAGCGCAAGGCGACCATCGGGTCCACACGCATGGCTCGCCGCGCGGGAGCGTAGCAAGCGAGCAGCGCAACGCTAACCAGCAGTAACGCCACGCCGCCAAAGGTCACGGGGTCGGTGGGCTTCACGGCATAGAGTAGACTTGAAATCAGCTTCGTCAATGCAAAAGCTCCTAGCAGTCCGAACGCGACTCCTGCAAGCGCCAATCTCGCTCCGCGGCCGATGACAAGACGCCAGATGTCACCCGGTTGCGCGCCCAACGCCATGCGAATGCCGATTTCGTTGGTGCGCAGGCTGACGACATAGCTCATCACGCCGTAAATCCCCATCGCGGCGAGCAGAAGCGCCAGGCCCGCGAACATTCCGAGCAGGAACGTAGAGAATCGCCGGGGCGAAACCGAATCCGAGAACAAATTGTCGAGTGTCATTACGTGCGTCACCGGCAGATTCGGATCGAATTTGTGGACTTCGCCGATCGCTGCCTGCGCCAGCGCCACCGGATCAGAAGCCGTCCGAATGACGATGTATCGTGGCCAACCTTCGCTGAGATAGACATCCAGAGTCGGCGCGGCTTCGAGCCCGTATTGGTGGACATTCCCGACGACACCGACGATCGTCAGCCAACAAGGCGTCGGATCGAACGAACACAGATTGATACGCTTGCCGATCGGATCCCCGCCGGGCCAAAATCTCTGCGCAATAGCCTCGTTGACTACGATCATCTGGCTGCCGTAATCGTGCGCGTCGAGCGGCCGGCCCATACGCAGGGGAATCCCCATCGCAGCAAAATAACCGGGGCTAACGCTGCGCGTTTCCGCGACGGACCGCGCTCCATTTGCGGGAAGCGGTTGTCCTTCCACAATGAATCTGGACGCGGACCTCATCGCCGAGCCGAGCGGCAGCACGGTGACCCCGCCAACGGCTTTTGTCCCGGCAAGTGCAAGGATGCGCTGCGCAAGCTCGTCGAATTGCAACGACTGTTTGCGAGCGAATTGGAGCTGCTGCTCGGTCGTCAGCTTGACCACCTCGCCGGCGGCAATTCTGGCTGATCCACTTCCATCGCCAAAATGTGATCGCGTTGGAACCCCGGATCGACTTCCACGAGCCGATGAAAGCTGCGAATCAGCAGGCCCGCACCCACAAGGGGAATGAGCGCCAGCGCAATCTCGGAAACGACCAGGAGGCTGCGAATTTTTTGTCCACCGGCCGCGCCCGCCGTTCGT
>CAVSIW010000013.1:0-14938 GCA_963727945.1 uncultured Acidobacteriota bacterium | reverse complement strand
GGGGGAGGAAAAACTTTTTCGGTGATTTTTGCCCGTAAAACGGGCAAAAAGTGGCCAAAGGTTGATCTCTTCTCCCTTCCTTCCCTGAAGGTCAGGGGGAGCAAAGCGGTTTGGGGAGATTTCTGGCCGCATGCGGCCAGAAATCTCCCCTTTATTTTCTTGCTCCCTCCCCGTTCCGGATGCTGTTGGCAAATCGCCCCTCACCCCGCCCCTCTCCCCGATGGGGAGAGGGTGAACCCCGGTAAAGCAACGCTAATCGCGTAGCATCTCGGCGGAAATACCCAGTCTCAGCCAGAAGTTCCTCTCCCTTTCAGGGAGAGAGGTAGGGTGAGGGTAGACGCGGACGCCAATTCGCCAACGGTATCCGTTCCGGGTTTCGTCCGGGAGCGCATCTACCAGCCGCTTGGCATGCTCGACACCACCTTCCTCCCCCCGGCTGCCTCGGCGCGAAAGAATTGCGCCGACCGAATCCCGCGACCGTTCTCTCCAGTACCTGAAGGGGAGTGCCTGCCCGTCCCAAGGCCCTCGATGTTGCGCGGTGAAGTTCATGATCCGACGGCCGCGCGGATGGGAGGAGTCGCCGGGCACGCGGGGTTGTTTTCGAGCGCCTGCGACGTGGCGATCTATGCGCAGATGCTCCTGGATCACGGCCGTTACCAGGGGAAATGATATTCCCGCTGACGGTGCAGGCGATGACCAGCCCCCACAATCACCGGCCGGCGGACCGGTGCGCGGCTTCGGGTGGGATATCGACACCGCTTACTCGTCTCCGCGTGGGGATCTTCTCATCGGCGGATTCGGTCATACGGGCTTCACGGGGACGTCCTTGTGGGTCCGCCCAGACCGAAACGTTTATCGTGATCCTGGCCAACCGCGTTCATCCGGAAGGCAAAGGTGATGTGACCCGTCTCAGGGCTGTGATTGCCAATATCGTCGCGCAATCCCGCCATTACCGCCGAGCAGGCGATTGAGGCTGCCCGAGCTATGACGCTCCCAGACCCATCGAAATACATACCAATTGAGCGAGGAAGACCTGTCTTTCAGCGAGCCGAACCTGTGGATCTACGACGACAAACTTTTTACCGATCCAGTTTTCGGTCCCCAACTGGTCTGGAAGGTGGACGTGACCGCCCCGCTGGGCACGCCGGTGCATGAAATTGAGAAAGGTCGGCTCATGATGGTCGGGTAAGGTAGCACTGGCGGCCCATTTTGAGCACTACAATTTGGCGCGGTCGAGACGACGACAGGCCCCGCGATTGCTGCTAAGGAGCAAGCAGCCTGAATCAGGCCTGGCGAGAGTAGTTCTCAGCACCAAAAAGATTGCCGTCACTTCTGATCGGCTGCGGGAAGGCCCACCGCGCCAGCGGCCGCCAGGGGAGTCACGGTGTGCACGATCAGCTTCCACTGACCGTCCCGTTTGACGTAGACGTTGGTAAATCTTCTCGGCACAGTCACCATTTTGTCTTTGTAGCGTTCCGAGGAGTGGCTAGTCGCCGTCAGAACCACCGTGTTTCCGAAAATATGCCAGCGCCGGTCCGAATGTTCGATCGAGAACAATCGCTGATTTTCCGATCCGATGTTGCCCAGCACTTGCTGTTTGTTCAGCAAATCCCCATTGGACATTGTCCAGGTGATTTCGTCTGCGTACATGCGGTCGAGCGTGGCGGTGTCGCGGTTCAGGATGGCTTTGTTCCGATCATCCTCGAATTTGATGGTGCGACGAGTGAGAGTGCGGCCAACTTTGATATTTCAAGGGCGAGTGGAGGATGAGATGGTGGCTGCAGCGGTTCCGGCTCCGCCACAGCCGCCCGTCGTGGCTGCGCCAGCGAATGCGCAGGGAACGCCGGCGCAAGGCTCGGTTGTGGACCGAGTACGATCATTCTTTCACAGATTGTGGTCGCGGAGCGGCTAGGCAGGCGCGTTTTTCGAAGCTCGTGATGTTATGAAACTGGGCGAAGAACTAAGAACTTCTACATGCCTTCGTAGTTGGGGCCGCCGCCGCCTTCGGGGACTTCCCAATTGATGATTTGGTAGGGGTCGGCGATGTCGCAGGTCTTGCAGTGAACGCAATTGGCGGCGTTGATTTTTAGTTTTAATACAGCCGCTCGGGTCTTTCGCCATTTCGTAGACAGCCGCGGGACAAAAATACTGGCAGGGATTGCCGTATTCCACGACGCATTTTGTTGAGCAGACGTTCAGGTCGCTGACGACGAGATGGCAGGGTTGATCCTCTTCGTGGCGCGTGCCGGAGTGATAGACGTCGGTCAGGCGGTCGAAAGTAAGTTTGCCGTCGCCTTTGAAGCGTTCCGGAGCGGGGCGGCCATTAATTTTTTTGTAGGCTTCGTTGCCGGGGTGCGCGTGCATGGGGTCGATCAAGCCGCGGCCGCCGGTGATTTGCTGGAGAGCGGTGTGGAAGAAACCGCGGAGCATGCCGTGTTGAAAAGATTGGTGGAAATTGCGGACTTGCCACAGCTCTTTTTTGATGTAGCTTTGCTCGATTTTTTGCGGAAAGGCGCTGAGCGTTTTTGCGGAGGTGTCGCCGGTCTTCAGGGCTTCGAAAATTGTTTCGGCGGCTAGCATGCCGCTCTTCATGGCCATGTGAATACCTTTGAGGCGCTGCGAATCGAGGAAGCTGCCGGAATCGCCGATGATGAGGGCGCCGTCGACGTAAGTGCGGGGCATGGCGTACCAGCCGCCGTAGGGCAGGGATTTCGCGCCGTAGCGGACGAGTTTGCCGCCTTCGAGAATTTTTTTGAGGAAGGGATGCGTCTTCCACGTTTGGAACGCGGCGTGAGGATCGAATTGAGGATCGGCGTATTCGAGAGCGAGGACGAGGCCGATGGAGAGGCGATTGTTGGAGAGGCCGTAAATCCAGCCGCCGCCGTACATGCTTGTGGGGACGGGCCAGCCCAGGGTGTGGGCGACGTAGCCGGGCTCGATGCGGCCGGGTTGGACGTCCCACAATTCCTTGATGCCGATGCCGTAGCTTTGCGGATTGATGTTGTCGAGTTTTTTTGTGGCGACGAGATTTTTGGTGAGCGAGCCGCGCGTGCCTTCGGCGAGGACGGTGACTTTGGCGCGAAGTTCGTAGCCGGGCGTGAAGTTGTCCTTGGGCTTGCCGTTTTTGTCGAGGCCTTTGTCTTCGGTGATGACGCCGGCGATGCCGTCGCCTTCGTAGATGAGTTGCGCGCCGCCGAATTCCTTGAAGACGTTGACGCCGGCGGCTTCGACCAGGCCGCCGAGCCACTTGGTGATTTTGCTGAGCGAGACGACGTAGTTGCCTTTGTTTTGGAACGGCGGCGGAGTGATGGGAAAACGAAACGAGGAGTTTTTGGTGAAGAGGAGAGCGGCGGAATCGGTGACGGGCGTGTCGAGTGGCGCGGATTTTTCGAAGTCCGGGACGAGTTCGGCGAGGGCTTTGGGGTTCATGATGGCGCCGGAGAGTTGGTGGGCGCCGATTTCGCGGCCTTTTTCGAGGACGTAGATATTTTCGGCGGAGAGCGGGGGCTTGGCGCCGGAGTCGTTGTGTTTCTTGATGAGGTTGGCGAGATGCAGGGCGCAGGAGAGTCCGGCGGGGCCTGCGCCGACGATCAGGACGTCGGCTTCGAGTTGTTCGCGTTGGACGGTCATGGCTTGTGTAATCTTAACAAAGCTCTCTTGTTCTTAGCGGAGCTTCTGGAATTCGTCCAGCGTTATGCCCAATTGCCGGAGAATTTGATTGAACAAAGGCGGTCCGATTTCCTCTCCACCGTGGACAGGTATTGTCGTGACTCGGCCATCCGGATGATTCCATCTTCCATGACTGCCCTTTTGGCGTTTGAGTATGAATCCTAAGATGCGGGCGACACGCTGAAACTCGCGTGCCGTGGCACTAGGCATGAACTATCTCAGTGGAATCAGCCGGAAGTTCCTGGCCTTTTTCTCTGTATTCGTCCTCGACCATGCTAAAGACGTTGGCCAGCTCTGCGAGAGCCTCCTCGCGCGTTTTCATTAGCGCGTAGCAAGCAGGGAGGGCCGGAATTTCGGCCACCCAAGATCCATTTTCCTGCCGATAGAGAATTATTTTGTAGTCTTCAAATTTCATGACGCGCTCATTATAGGTCAAAAGTCCTGCGTTTGGCATGATTCTAATCATTTGCGAAAAGCATATTCCTTCCGACAAGGTCGGAACCTTCGGTCGCTCCGCTCGGAATGAGATTGGGCGTGGGTGTGAGAGGCTTCTTCTTGTTCTTAGCAGGGGCTCTTGACTTCGCCCCGCAAATGCCTGGGAAGGGGCCCCCCCGGGGGGTTTTTCATAAGTGTTCATTCTAAAGAAGATCAAGCTGCTTGATTTGTGGGAGTTATGTAAGTGTTCATTCCAAAGAGCTTATCTACGAGAATTTGCACTAAGATTGTGCAGATTTTGCAAGTGTTGCGAGCAATGGACTTAGGCTCCGAGACGGCCCGAAAAGCAAAAACGCCAGCCGGAGGCTGGCGCTACCAGGATAAAACCGCAGTAATATACAGAAATCACTATATACTGAGAATAACTATATGTCAAGAGGCATTTGGAGGTAACCCATCGTTTTGCAAACTAGGCGCACTGCACCGTTGGACGTAAACTCTGCTTCATGACGTTCAACAAACGGCTTCGCGAGGGGATACGGCGGGGAGAAATCACTTGCAGCGTGCGAATCTGGATGAGTGCGCGCGTCCGAGTGGGCGCGCGATACCGTATGGAGGAAGGCGAGATTGAAGTAGATTCGATTGAACCGATAGGGTTTCCGGATATTACTCCTGAACTGGCGCGCGAGTCTGGCTTCCTTGGCGTTCTGGACCTGCTGAAGGTGGCGAAACATGGTCGAGGCGAGAATATTTATTTGATCCGGTTCCACTACGTGCGACCGCGGGCCAAGTGAATGGGGCGGCGTAAGTCTGGTTAAAACCTTGAATGGATTTTGCGTGGTTCTTTCTTGGTTGAAACGTGGCGCCGGTATCTCCCAGAATCGGACTTAACAAACACTTGGAGTAAGACCCAAGCTCACGCCCGGTTTGAACTATACGGTGAACGCGGTTTTGGTCGATTCCCGACGGAAGGATCGGCCAGGCGCCATTGCGCCTATGGAACTGTCCCTGGATGGGGCGGATTCTTGCGCGCCCACGTGTGCCATCATCGAGCGAAGGCGCTAGCAGAATGAAACTCGGACGCACATTGCCCATTCTGATTTATTTTCTACCTGCGATTCCATGGGCCTTCCTTAGTTGGTTCCCTAGCGTTCAGCAATTCAAATACATGGGTTGGCTATTCTTTCCAAACCTGGGACCACTCGTGCTGGCAATCGTGGTTCTTCCGGCTTTGTTTCTTCTGCGTTCGCTACTCATGCGCGGCAAGGCGGGGGGCGCCGAATCACCAGTGCCAGTACGACGAGGTCTCCTGATTGTAGTCGGTATTTTTCTAGGAACCGCAGTTTCCATCGCCTGGTGGCGTTTATTTGACCAGCTGACGCTTGCATCCGGGAATCAGGATTTCATTTTTGGTCGAAAACCGTTTGATTCTGGCTATTACCCGGGAACGCTGAGCAGCAGAATCGAATTCGCCCGCAGCTTCGTCATATCCGCCGTTGCCTATATCGGAATTCTGGGCGGCGAGCTGGCCGCACGGTGGTCTCCGGAACAGCGCGTTTTCGACTGGCGGCCGGGAGGCAAGCGCTCCGGATTGATCTTGGATCTATGGGTCTTGTGGCTCGTTCTGTATAGCATCCCGATCATGGTGTTCGGCGGCGGGTACATTCTTGCTGCGCCGCAACTAGCAACGGCTGTGGCGTGCATCCTGCTGTGCTTTGCGCTCACACGCCGCGCGCCGGTAAGCCTAAAAATTGGCATCCGCGATTCGGTTGTGGCTGGCATTTTTATCACTTTGCTTGCATGCGTGATGCTTCTCCCAGGTGGCTTCTTAGCGTTTCTACCGCTCGCGTTCATCTGGGTCGGGTTTGTGTGGGGATGGATTTCAGGAGGAATGCTCTGGCGTTTCTTCCAGATTCCAGGCGTTACCCCTCTGTCAAGTAGTTCCCGCGGCGCGGGAATAATGCGAAAGTCGGATTCCAAAAGTGCCTGACAAACGGGATTCGGAGAAATCGCGTCCGGATGGTCGGCTACACGGAAGTTATCCTGCAACCGTGTTCGAGAAGCGATCGAAGTGAACCGTGGAAGGTGCGGGCGTTGGCGTCTTTGTTGATGGCGACGATGATGCCGAGGGCGAGGGAGAGCTTGGGGCTACACAATAACATTAGGTAGCTAGCCGTTTTCGACGCGGGCCTTTATATCGGAGTACGCCGCATCGATGAGCGCTGCTTAGGGCTGCGGCGTTTGTGGGCGTTCCCGGTTTCAGCTTCACGTGGCGCATGAACTTGCCGGTGCCTTGCAACAGGCGAGCCGGATCCGGCAGTGCTGCGCCGTGAAAGAAGCCCACGTTTACGTGCGAGGTGAAAACATTCACGTAGCCGAAGGGGGCATCTCCCAAGCAGGCAATCGGACAGCCGTCATGCAGAAGCTCGCGGACTTCGTCTCCGCACTTTCGCATCACCTCAAACCACCGATGCGCGATGGCTCCCAATTCACCTGCATGCTCTTTCATCCACGCATCGATGGCGGGATCCCGCTCGACAGCGCCGTTGAATCGCAGCAAGTCCGTTTTCATCGTCGCTCGCCTTTCTGCTTAATTCGCGAAAAGCAGATTCCTCGCTTCGCTCGGAATGACACTTGTTGGCGTAAGTGCGAATGTTGGCGCAAGGGAGAGTGTTGGCGCAAGTGCGAGGCGATGTCAGGAGGATTTGGATTTTTCGAGGGCTTCGGTTAGGGCGGGCATGATTTCGAAGATGTCGGCGACTACGCCGTAGTCGGCGATTTCGAAGATGGGGGCGTTGGCGTCTTTGTTGATGGCGACGATGGTGCGGGCGCCTTTCATGCCGACGACGTGCTGGATGGCGCCGCTGATGCCGAGGGCGAGATAGAGTTTGGGGGCGACGGTTTGGCCGGAGCTGCCGATTTGGCGCTCCATGGGGAGCCAGCCTTCGTCGCAGATGGGGCGGGAGGCGGCGATTTCTCCGCCGAGGGCTTTGGCGAGGGCTTCGGCTTGGGGGATATTTTCGGGAGCTTTGATGCCGCGGCCGATGGCGACGATGCGCGGGGCTTGCGTGAGATCTACGGCGGATTTGGCTTCTTTGAAAAGTTCGAGGGGCTTGGTGCGAATTTGATCGGGGCTTAGCGTGACGGCGATTGCGTTGACGGGAGCTTTGCCGGAAGGATGAGCGGCGAGAAGATCGGCGCGGAAGGCGCCGGATTGGAAGGAGGCGAACCACGGGGCGGCGCCTTGAAAGGTGACGTCGGCGGCGGTTTTGCCTTGAAACATTTGGCGAACGAAGATGAGCTTGCCGGATTCGTGGCGGTAGCCGATGCAGTCGCCGATCATGCCTTTGCCGAGAGAGGCGGCGAGCTTGGGAGCGAAGTCGCGGACTTGGTAGGTGTGCGGGAAGAGGACGAGATCGGGCTTGGCGGATTCGATGACTTGCTTGAGGGCGACGCAGAAACCATCGGGCGTGTAGGCTTCGAGCAAGTCGTGTTCGACGAGTGAGGACTTCGGCGACGTTTTTTGCGGCGAGTTCGTCGGCGAATGCGGAAAGGCCTTTGCCGATGACAAGCGCGCTGATCGAGCTGGAAGTATCCGCGGCGATTTGCTGGGCGGCGGCTAGAGTTTCAAAGCTGGCATTGTTCCACTTGCCTTGGCGAAGTTCGGTAATGACCAGAATCTTCATACATTGCCTCGATTCCAACAGAGAAAAACCGCCGGCGAGACGCCGGCGCTACCGCTAAATCACCCGCGCTTCGAACTTAAGCTTTTCGACGAGCTTCGTTGCGACTTCTTTCGGAGTGCCGGTGAGGAATTCTGTCTTTTTGGTTTTCGTGGGCACGTAGATTTTTTCGATTTTTTGCGTGGGCTCGTGCTGAATGGCGAGAGATTCGCGGGTGATCGGTGGCGATTTCTTTTTTCTTGGCGGCCATGATGCCTTTTAGAGTGGCGTAGCGGACTTTGTTGATGCCGGACTGGATGGAAAGCACCGCGGGTAACGGGCACTCCATCTGCTGGAACCAGCCGGCTTCGAGTTCGCGCTTGAGGTGCATTTTTCTGTCCTGGACTTCGATCTGCATGATGATGGTGGCGTGCGGAAGATCCAAGAGCGCGGCCAGGAGCACGCCGGTCTGACCGAAGCCGTGGTCGTCGCTCTGGAGGCCGGTGAGAACAAGGTCTACCTTTTCTTTTTTGATCGGCGGCGGCCAACGCTTTTGCGGAGCCGAGGGGATCTAGCTGTGCGAAATTGTCGTCCGTGATGTGGATGCCGCGGTCGGCGCCCTTTGCCAGGGCTTCTTTGATGGTTTGCTTTACGCGCTCCGGGCCCATCGAGAGCGCGATAACTTCGCCGCCGTGCTTTTCTTTTAGGCGGAGGGCTTCCTCGAGGGCGTAGCTGTCCGGCTCGTTCATTTCGAAGCCGATGTCGGATTCCTTGATCCAGTTACCGGCGATGGCCAGAGGCGCGTCCTTTGCCGGAACCTGCTTGATGCAGACGATGATGTTCACGAATTTAGTCCTTGTTGCTTAAATGTTGGCGAAGACCCACCCTCAAAAAAACGAGGGTGGGGCACCCACACCGGTAAGTACCGGTCCACAATATGAAAATCACGACACCCACGCCGTCAATCGCCGGACCAGCGCTTGAAAATCAGGGCGGCGTTTGTGCCGCCAAAACCGAAGGAATTCGAGAGCGCGTATTCGACCGAAGCCTTTCGGGCTGTGTTCGGGACGTAATCCAGGTCGCACTCGGGATCGGGCGTTTCCAGATTGATCGTCGGCGGCAGAATCTGATCGCGCAGCGCCAGGACGCTGATGCCGGCTTCCAGACCGCCCGCGCCACCCAGGAGATGGCCGGTCATGGACTTCGTCGAGCTGACCGGAACTTTTTTGGCGTAGTCGCCAAAAACCCTCTTGAGAGCGCGTGTTTCGATGACGTCGCCGAGCGGCGTGGAAGTACCGTGCGCGTTCACGTAGCCGATATCTTCCGGCGCGAGCTTGGCATCCTCTGATGGCTGCTTTCATCACGCGGTAGGCGCCGTCGCCGTCAGCCGCCGGCTGAGTGATGTGGTAGGCGTCGCCGGACATGCCGTAGCCAACGATTTCCGCGAGGATCGGAGCATTGCGTTTTTGCGCGTGCTCGAGGGATTCGAGGATGAGAATCCCTGTGCCTTCGCCCACGACGAAGCCGTCGCGACCGGCATCGAACGGCCTGCTGGCGTGAGCGGGATCGTCATTGCGCGTGGAAAGCGCCTTCATGGCAGCAAAGCCGCCGATGCCCATGGGAGTGATGGTGGCTTCGGTGCCGCCGCAGATCATCATCTCCGCGGCGCCGCGCTCGATGATTTTGAAGGAGTCGCCGATGGCGTGCGCGGAAGCGGAGCAAGCCGTGGCGGTGGCGGAATTCGGTCCCTTGGCGCCATAGCGAATGGAGATGTGTCCGGAAGCGAGATTGACGATGGCGGAAGGAATGAAAAAGGGAGAGATCTTGCCTGGTCCGCCCTGGACCAGTTTCCTGTGCTCGCGTTCGATGATGTCGAAACCGCCGATGCCGGAGGAAATGTAAACGCCGACTTCGTCGAGGTCCGAATCCGCGGGCTTCCAGTTCGCGGATTTTACGGCGAAATCCGCGCCGGCCAGAGCGACCTGGATGAAGCGGCCCATTTTTTTCAGTTCTTTTTTCTCAATCCACTGGAAGGGATCGAAGTTCTTGATCTCGCCGGCGATTTTGCAGTCGAAGCCCGTGGTATCAAAATGCGTGATAGGGCCAACGCCGCTTTGCCCGGCCAGGAGGTTTTTCCAGGATTCCTCCGTGCCGATGCCCAGCGCGCAGACCAAGTCCAACACCCGTAACAACTACCCGGCGAGTCAACTCTTCGATGCTCCCTGTTGAGGTGATAATTTCGTGGCTTACTTTCCCTTGGCGTGCTTGTCGATGTACTCGACGGCGTCCTTCACCGTGGTCATCTTTTCGGCGTCCTCGTCCGGAACTTCGATGCCGAACGCTTCCTCGAACGCCATCACCAATTCCACCTGGTCGAGCGAATCCGCCCCGAGGTCGTCCACGAACGACGCCGTGGGCGTCACTTCGGCTTCATCCACGCCGAGTTGCTCGACGATAATCTGTTTTACGCGTTCTTCCACGCTGGCCATTCCAGTGTCCTCCGCGATTTGCTATCGCTTGATGTGCAAAGACCTACACTCACGAGTATCGGCCCAACGCCGCCCTCGGTGTCGAATTTCGTCTATCAGGCAACCTGCCCATTCTAGTTAGGCGCCCGCTAAGGTCAACTTTGTGGCCATCCGCCCGGTTTCTCCGCGCCTCTTCGATGGCCAGCCTAGTTCCACTTGATCTAAAGTGCGCCACCGTGTGCATCGCTTCGACCCTTCTTCGCTCCAGTCCAAAGCCTTGCGACGAGTTGCCTCAAACGGGCCAATCAGGATGAGGCTCAACTGATGATCGTCCATCTGAACTCCGACGTTGAAGCTCCCATCACGCCAGGTACAGTCCGCCGTTGACATCGAGGACGTGGCCGGTGATATAGCCGGCTTCGTCGCTCGCTAAAAAGACGATTGCAGAGGCTACGTCGCGAGGCGAGCCCATGCGTCCCAGGGGGATGCGATTCTTCAACTCGTCTTTCACTTTGTCGGGGAGGACATCGGTCATCGGAGTGGCGATGAAGCCGGGGGCGACGGCATTCACGGTGATATTGCGCGAGGCGATTTCGATGGCGATGGCTTTGGTCAGGCCGACTAAACCCGCTTTGGCGGCGACATAATTCGCCTGGCCGGCGTTGCCCATCTGCGCGACGACGCTGGCGATGTTGATGATACGTCCGGCGCGGGCTCGCATCATCGTCGAGAGGGCCTGCTGGATGCAGAGATGTGCGCCGGTCAGATTCGTGCGAATGACGGCGTCCCAGTCGTCCTGCTTCATGCGAAGGGCCAGGCCGTCGCGCGTGATGGCAGCGTTGTTGACGAGAATGTCGAGGCGGCCGAATTTCTCGAGAACTTGCTTGAAACCCGCTTTTATTTGCTCGGCGTCGGCAACGTCCATTTTTACGGCAATGGCGTCGCCGCCGGCGGCGACGATGTCGTTGACAAGCGCGGCGAGTTTTTCTTCGTTGCGCGCGGCGACGGCGACTTTGGCGCCTGCTTGGGCTAAGCGCGAGCGCGGTTTCGCGGCCGATGCCTTGCGAGGCGCCGGTCACCAGCGCGACTTTGTCTTTCAGACTGAACATCTCGCTTTTTTCCTGGCTCACTCCGTTCGGGGGTGAGAATTTGCTGCTATGCGTTGACACGACCTGCGCCTGGGAAAAGCCTCAGGGCCTTGCGCCGAGCTACATCTATTAGGTCGTGCAAACTCCTACAGCTGGCACAGACTAAAGTCCGTGCTACTTAGGCCGCGTCGGAACGTGCGCCGGCGATTTTCTCAACCGTCGCGGCTAAACTTTTTTCGTCTTCTACGTTGAGCGTGGCTACGGAGCGCTCGATCTGACGCAGCAGGCCGGTTAGGACGCGGCCTGGGCCGACTTCGACGAAAGTGTTCACGCCTTCATCAATCAGCATGCGGACGGATTCTTCCCAACGGACCGGCATGGTGACCTGGCGGACTAGGGCTTGGCGGGCTTCGTCTCCGGTCGAGATGGTGTCGGCGTCCACGTTGGTCACCAGCGGCACCTGACAAGTTCGCGAATGTTGCGCTGCTTCAAATCTTGAGCGAGGCGCTCTTGAGCGGGCATCATGAGCGCGGAATGGAACGGAGCGGAGACGGCCAGGATCACGGCGCGCTTTGCGCCGAGTTGCGAGGCGATCTCGACGGCGCGCTTGACAGCACCGGCATGGCCAGAAATTACAGTCTGCTCCGGAGAATTGAGATTGGCAGCGGAACAAACTTCGCCCTCCGCGGCGCGCTTGCAGGCATCGGCAACGACCGCTGGTGACAACCCCATGATTGCGGCCATTGCGCCTACCCCTGCGGGCACGGCTTCCTGCATGTAGGTACCGCGCTTGCGAACGAGTTGCACCGCATCGCTGAACTTCAGCGCACCTGCGGCTACGAGGGCGGAGTATTCGCCGAGGCTGTGGCCAGCGACAAAATCGGGAGTGAGACCGCGCTCCGCGAGGACGCGATGCACGGCAACGGAACAGGTGAGGATGGCGGGCTGTGTATTAGCGGTGAGCTTCAGCTCGTCTTCGGTGCCTTCAAAGCAGATTTTAGAAATCGAGAAACCGAGGGCTTTATCGGCTTCATCGAAGACCGCACGGGCTGCCGAATACTTTTCGGCCAGCTCCTTGCCCATGCCGGGGTACTGCGAGGCTTGGCCTGGAAATACGAATGCAACTTTGCCCATCGTCAATTCCTCTCCTGAGCCGTCACGCGACAAAACCCGAGGCTGAGAGATCCTCCTCAATTTTTTCGTTCATTCGAGCGCGTGCAAGTCCTGCGGCGACGCGAATGGCGTTTTTCACGGCGTTGGCATTGGAGCGTCCGTGGCCGATCACGCAAACGCCGCGAACACCCAAAAGCGGAGCGCCGCCGTACTCCGTGTAATCAATCGTCTTCTTCAAACCCTTCAACGCGCCGCGTGAAAAAAGAAAGCCAACCTGCGACGCGAGCGAGCTCTGAATGGATCTCTTCAGAAGACCAAAGATCTGAAACGCCAAGCCCTCGCAAATCTTCAAAGCAATGTTGCCAACAAACCCGTCACACACGATCACGTCCACGCTGCCCTGAGAAAAGGTCGCCGCCTTCCACGTTGCCGACAAAATGCATCGAGCTCTTCTTCAGACGCGTGTACACCTCGCGCGTGAGCTCGTTGCCCTTAATCTCTTCCTCGCCGACTGATAGCACGCCAACGCGCGGCCGTTTGCTGCCGAACGTCGCGCGATAGTAGATTTCGCCCATTACGGCAAACTGCACCAAATGCTCGGGCTTGGAGTCCACGTTGGCGCCGACATCCAGCAGCACGGAAACGCCGCCTTTGGCATTGGGAAAAGGAGCGGCGAGCGCCACACGATCCACGGATTCCAGCGTTCCGAGCAAAAACTTCGCCACCGTCATCACGGCGCCTGTGTTGCCGGCGCTGACAAAGCCATCGGCTTTGCTCTCGCGGACCAGACGAGCCGCGACATGCACGGAGCTATCTTTCTTCCGGCGAAAGGCTTGCACCGGGTGATCTTGCATGGTGATCACTTCGCTTGCCGGAACGATTTCGATGGGCAAGTTCGGCGCGGCATGCTTGGCGAGCTCCGCGCGGACGACATTGGGCTGCCCCACCAGCATGACGCGCACACCCAACTCGCGTGCAGCCAGGACACTGCCTTCAACCTCGGGGCGGGGCGCGTTGTCTCCGCCCATGGCGTCAACGGCTATTGTGATCATCGGATTTATCTGACCGCCAGTTCCTGGAGGGGAACGGGCAGAATAAAGGCAGCGTCAGGCCGACTTGTCTTGCACGGCGCGGCCTTTGTAGTAGCCGCAGTGGGGACACGACTGATGCGGCTGCTTTGTTTCATGGCAGTTCGGGCATTCACCGAGCGCCGGCTTCTCAAGAAAGTCGTGGGCCCGTCTGGTGCTCGTCCGTCTCTTCGAATGCCGTCTTTTTGGGTTAGGCATAGCAATACTCCTCGTTCCCGCCGCAATGGGCGGATTGTATGGGCTTTCGGCCCTGAAAACTATTGTTTTTTCAGCCAGTCCTGCTTCAGGCGCGCGAGGGGAGCCAGCCGCGGGTCCGTCGCGTGGGTCTCACAGCGGCACTCCTCGTGGTTCAAGTTAGCGCCGCAGTTGGGGCACAATCCCCGGCAGTCACTCTGACAGATGACCTTCAAGGGCAGAGCCAACAGCACCTGTTCTCTGAGCACATCCGCCAAAAAGAGGCCATCACCTTCAAAAAAGCCAATCTCGGTATCGTCATCCTTGAGCCGGTCTTCTTTCGGCTTGGCTCCTTTTGGCAAAGGAGCATAAAACAGGTCAAAGGGGCGGTTCACGTCTTCGATGACCGGTTCCAGGCAGCGTGCACAGACCATTTCGATCTTTGTTTCGAGCTGTCCGTCAATCCGAATCTGACCTTCGAGAAGTTCAGCCGTGGCGGTGACTTCCAGAGGGGCGACCTGCTTGATCTCGGACGAATGGTAATCGATGCTGCCCGGGGCGTAGCTCTTCCGGATGCGCAGCTTGCGAACCGCGAGATCTTTAACATCGAGGAACAAGTCTTGAACGCCTCCGGCGCTAACGCTCATGCTTTATCATTATTCCGTCGCGCGAGCAGCAAGTCAAGGAACTGGGCCGCTTTGTGGCGGAATTGCGTCCTGGTGGGCAAGGGGTCGCTCTAGTACCAAGTGACGGAATTGCGAGGAGACTCTCTGTTTCAGAAGCGATGATCATGTTTGCGCTTCCCATGCAAGTAGATGATGAAGGATTGCCAGCTATCGGGCAGACGGGTTAGACGACGGCCGAACGGGAACTAGGCTGAAGACCGGTAGATTGAACCCGCGCGATTGTCCATCCCTCAGGTTTCTGAGTCAGGATCACAGTCATGCGAACGCACCCGGGATTGGGTTTCTCGAGCTTTTCTGCACTTTCCCATGCGAGAGTTGCCATTACGGCTCTATTTCCCACGAACTGAACATCTTCGATTCTTCCCTGCGTCTTGGCCCATCCAGGAGCGGCGAAGATTAGCTTTGTTGCCTCATAGATGCGCGCCGGACCAATCCACAAATTGCCTTGCGGGTCCACAAACTGGCCATCCACGCCAAATATCCTTGCAAACATGGCTGCTTCACCGTTACCCCATGCCTGCGCAATTTGCATTACGGAAACAATTTCTTCCACGG
>CAVSIW010000012.1:0-47116 GCA_963727945.1 uncultured Acidobacteriota bacterium | reverse complement strand
TTCGTAAGGTTCACTCGGCCCGGTCGTATAGCTCTCCACAAGCCGTTGTCCGTTGATCCACACGGCGCCGTCGTGAATGTCCACCGTTTCTCCGGGCAAGCCGATCACGCGCTTCACGATGTCCGAGGTTTCCTGCGGGACAAACGGCGTGAAAATTACGAGTTGCCGCCGCTTGGGATTCCGCCACAGCGACACATGCCAGTGCGTGAAGGGCACGCCGGCGTCATAGCCGATGCGGCTCATGATGAGGTGATCGCCGATGAGCAGCGTGTTTTCCATGGAGCCCGAAGGAATCACGCGCGCCTGGCCAAGCGAACCGTTGATCAGCAGGAAGATGAGAATGACCCACATCCAGGCGACAATTTCGCGCTGGATGCGTTTTTTCCGAGGAAGATTTTCAGCGGGCTTTTTGTTTTGCTGTTTGCCGGATTGCATTGTTCACCTTCACGTCCATTCTACCCGTACTTTCCATCTGTCTGGCATTAAGACGCGTTCTCCGTTTGGATGTTAGCGAGAACCTCTCGCCGCGCTATGTCCGCGATCATGGTGCGCGAGCCCATGTACAACACAAACCCGAGCGCCGTGCAGAGAACCGGGATGATCAGCATGGCTTGCTGAAGGCCGATGGCGCGGAAAGTTTCCGTGACGGAAGAGAAGCCTGCGAGGGTAGCGGCGCGGTGCGCAAGCACATCGCTCAATTTGCCCGTCAAGAGCGGCCCGAAGGAAGCTCCGCACATGTACATGGCCATAAAATACATCGCCATGGCCGAGCCGCGCTGGTTCGGCGCGACAATGTCTTGGATTGCCGAGTAGACGAGACCGTAGTACGTCGTGAGTGAAGCGTACGTCAGCGCAAGGAACGCCATCGCCATGAACAATGAGCCTGCAGGCTGAAGAATTCCGACGCAGGCAAACGGTATCGCGACCAGGGCCAAGACTGCCGCGCAAAGCATGCGCCCGTCTTTTCGGCGATGGACGATTGCGTCGCCAAGATAACCGGCGATCACTCCTCCGCTGACGCCTCCGGCGAGATAGACGATGCCGGTGGCGATGCCCGATTTCGCCAGAGAGAGGCCGTGGACGCGGCTCAGAAACGCGGGCAAGAAAGTGGCGAACGCATACATATTGAAATTCAGAAGCGCGCCAGACGCGATGATCCACCATATCGTGGGGATGCGCAGCACGCTCCACATGGATACGGGAGCGAGCGGCGCAGAGTGGATCTCGCTGGCACCGCGCTGCGGTTCGTGGAGCGTGAGCAATGCCGGAACGAGGAGCAACGCCGGTACCGCCGCGAAAACCATTGCCGCGCGCCAGCCGTAGGCTTGCGCGATCGGGCCGCTGAAGAAAAAGCCCAGAGCGCCGCCCACCGGCACGCCGAGCATGAAGAGTGCGAGAACGCGTGAGCGTTTGGCCGGGGGAAAAAGATCGCCGAGCCAACTCGTGGCTGCCGGGGCGCAAGCTGCTTCGCCGACTCCAACGCCGACACGGGAGAAGAGCAGTATCGTGTAGGTGGTGGCGAGGCCTGCGGAGGCGGTGAGAGCCGCCCAAATCACGACGCCCCAGGCGAGAAGTTTCTTGCGGCTGGCGGAATCGGCGATGCGGCCGAGAGGGACGCCGACAATCGCGTAAATCCAGATGAAGGCGCTGCCGAGGAGTCCGATCTGCGTGTCGTTGAGGTGAAACTCCTTGCGCATGGGCTCGACGAGCGCGCCGGGGACGTGGCGGTCGTAGAAATTGAGAATGTTGATGGCGAACAAGACCACCACGGAGAACCAGAGGGCGTTCTTCTGTGATTTCTGAGACAAGGCCCGAGCATGCTAGCACATCACCCGATGACTGGTGGTTGGTGACTGGTGACTGGAGAAACGTGCCCCGTAGTCCGTAAACCGTAGAAGACCCAGCCTCAAAACCCGAGGCTGGGGCACCCCGACCTTGCCAGGCGATTCAGTCGGGCCGAACCAGCGGAACTGTCGAGGCCTGCCACCTGTCCAGTTGCACGAAGGGAAAGAACGATGCACATTGAAATTCGTGGTGCGACCCTTCAGGCTAGAATGCAAAAACATCTACAAGTGATCGAGTGCGGGAGCGATGAGGGAACATGGGCAGACATTTTCAATTTGATGATGGGGGACGGCTGGCCGCGGGATACAAGGGCAAGGCGGGCGATTGTGTTGTTCGCGCCATAGCGATCGCGACAGAGAAACCGTATCAGCACATTTACGACCTGGTGAACAGCGCGGCGGTCTACGAACGCACGGGCAAGCGGAAACGTGGGACGAGCAACGCGAGAACGGGCGTTTATAGAACGTCGATCAAACGAGTCATGAAGTCTTTGGGTTGGGTGTGGACGCCGACGATGCAGATTGGTTCAGGTTGCACGGTGCATTTGCGCGCCGATGAGTTACCGTCGGGAAGATTGGTTGTCAGCGTCTCAAAACATCTCACAACTGTGATCGATGGCGTGATTCACGACACGCATGACTGTTCGCGGCGTGGAACGAGATGCGTTTACGGATATTGGCAACCGGGCGCCGGCAGACGGGTACGATCAGCCGCAAAGGACCCGCCCTCAAAAAACGGGGGAGGGGCACCCCGCCGTCCGAGGTCATTTTTCGAATGGCTATTCGGGTGAACTGACGAGAACAGGGTGCTGAACCGCATAAGAGCTTATACGGTCCAGATTTGTTTTAGGACGCGGCGGAAATTGCCGCCGAGGATGGCTTCAATGTCGGCGTCGGAATATTTACGGCGGATGAGGCCTTCGGCGAGATCGAAGGGGCGCTTGGCGAAGTTGTAGCCATCAATGTCGACTTTGTCGCGGAAGCCGTAACTGTTCTTGTAGCCGGCTTTGAGCTGCTTTGATTCGTCGGGCGGCATGGCGTCGTAGCCGAGGAGATCAATGTCGCTGCCGACGCCGAGGTGTTCGACGCCGACGAGTTTGGCGACGTAGTCGAAATGATCGAGCATGGTTTCAATCGTCGTGGGTTCCTTGGCGGTGATGAACATGCGAACTTCGGTGATGCCCATGACGCCGCCTTTTGCGGCCATGGCTTTGATGGCTTCATCGGTTTTGCAGCGAGGATGAGTGGGATTGAGGGCGCGGCAGTTGGAGTGGGTGATGAGGACGGGCTTTTTGGAGACGTCGAAGGCGTCGAGAGTGGTGCGGTCGCCGCAGTGAGAGACGTCAACGGCCATGCCGAGCTTGTTCATGCGCTCGACGATAGCGAGGCCGAAGTCGGAGAGGCCTTCGTCGCGGCGCTCGGTGCTGCCGTTACCGATGAGAGTGCGGGCGTTGTAGGTGAGTTGAGAGACGCGCTGGCCGAGGCCGTAGAAATAATCGACGTCGTCGAGTTTGCGGAAGTGCTCAGAGTTTTGGACGCCGAGCATTACGCCGACTTTGCCGGAGGCTTTGATGCCGTCGAGGCGCGCGGGCGTTTCGACGCGCTCGAACCAGTTGTCGTGGCGAGCGAGGAAGGTGTTGTAGCCGGAGAGGAATTGAAGCGTTTCGAGGTAGGCGTCGGGGCCGCCGGTGCCGATCGCGATGTGGAAAACGTTGATGCCGGATTGTTTGAAGGGGGCGTAGTCGTCGGCGGTGAAATTTTCGGGATTGCCTAACATTTTTTGCATGCGGCTGGGGCTGATCCAGAGCGGGGCGAGCATATCAATAACGGTGGAGCGTTGGACGAGTTCGATGGCGCGGGCGGAATAGGATTGGTCGGAGTTGGCGAAGAGGCGGTAGGCGTTGCGATTCAAGAACGCTGCGCCCGCGGTTGCGCGAGTTAACACGGGCGCGAACATCGCTGCTGCTGCACCTTTCACGGCGGTTCCCAACATTTTGCGGCGATTCATTCTGGTTGCCTCGTTTTTTTCCAAGGAGGTTAGCGAGCTTGGGCGATGCGCGGAGATAGTACCATCGCTGGGATTGGTTCGCTCTTACGTACAGGATACGGCACTCAACGAAATGGAAAAATAATGGAAGAAAAGAACGTTGGGATTCGGCGGAAGATTGTCGGCTTCCATTTGGATGAGTTGAAGGATTGGGTTGCGGAGCTGGAGTGCAGGCATCAGCAGCATGTCCGGCACAATCCGCCATGGATGAATCGAGAATGGGTGACCACAGCGCAGGGGCGAGAGGAACATCTCGGGCATGAATTGATTTGTTTGGAGTGCGGAACGGGGCAGTAGCATCATTGCCGAACGCGGTCGAGCAGAGAAACGCAGCGATGGAAATGCCGCCGCCCTTCCGTTGAGGCAAGGGCGGCGCGCCACGAGACGGAAAAAGCCTCAGGGCTAGCGCCCTGAGCTACATAGGCCGAGGAGGTTAGCTTTGGCCGGCGCCGGCAGCGGCGGCTTTGGCCATGTTGGCGGTCCATTCGGCGGAGCGGCGCGCCATTTCGTCGGGGGAAACATCTTCGACGTGCGTGGCGATGCCCCAGCTGTGGCCGAAGGGATCGGTGAGCTTGCCGTAGCGATCGCCCCAGAACATGTCGGTGACGGGCATCCCAACTTGGGCGCCGCCGGCGACGGCGCGGTTGAAGACGGTGTCCACGTCCGGCGTGTACAGGAAGAGATAGGAGGAAGGAATTGCGCCGGGGGCGGGTGCTGCGGACATTCCGGGAAATTCGTCGGAAACGAAAATGACGGAGTCGCCGATGCGCAGCTCGGCGTGCATAATCATGCCGCCGGGGCCGGGCATGCGGTTGATTTCCGTGGCGCCAAAGGCTTCCTTGTAGAAATCGATGGCGCTGGCGGCGTTCTTACAAGTGATTGCCGGAGTAAGGGAATGATAACCCTTAGGGATGGGTTGAACATTGTCTGGCATAAAAGCTCCTTGGAGAATTGGACGTTCGCGCGGCGAAACAAGGGAGGCAGAGGCGGGGCGCGCGTAAGGGATTAGGTACTCCTCGTGAATGGGTATGTCAACTGTTGTACGTGAGGATACGAGTCTCCTGAGAATTACTGGACAGTGACGGTGGCGGTGAACTCTTGCGAGTTGCCCGCGCGCACGTTGGCGGGATTCGGTGCGACGGAAACCTGGACATTGCCGGAGGACGGTGGCTTGGGCGAGAGTGCGGGCGAAGTGTGCGACCCCGAAATCTCGGTGCAGCCGGTTTGCAAGCCGACAAGCACGGAAAGAAGGATGAAGAAGTTGTGCCGCAATGAAATGCCTCCCAAAGAAAACGCATGGTTCTCAGGGTATGGCTGGAGCTCGCTTGGGTCGAAGAGTTGCGGATCGAAACCGGCGCGAGATCACCTTGATACGACCTCGCGAGCCAAGATCCTGTGAGCAAGAATTATGAGAGATAGGGCGCAGGGAAACGACTGGCCGAGGGGACAAATCAAGCACAGTGAGCCGCGCTGGGACCGCTGCAATGTGCTGAGAAAACGGCAGTTTTCGTGATATGGTGCGCGGCAGACCCGCTATCGGAACCACTCATTACGAGACTTGGGAGGAATCAAAATGAACAAGTACCTCACGGAATTTGTCGGGATGTTCTTTTTTGTTTTGACCGTCGGCTGTGTGGTGATCGGGAACAGCATTGGGGCGCTCGCGCCACTTGCGATAGGCTCGGTGCTGATGGTGATGATTTATGCCGGGGGACATATTTCAGGCGGGCATTTCAATCCGGCGGTGACTCTGGGTGTGTGGCTGCGCGGGAAATGTGAGACGAAGGACGTCCTACCGTACATGGTCGCGCAGATTGCCGGGGCGGCGCTCGCGGCGGTGGTTGTGAAATTTCTGAGGACGGGAACAGCGGTCACTCCCATGAACCTGACGACGCTGCCCGCTTTGTTGGCGGAGTTTTTGTTCACGTTCGCGCTTGTTTACGTTGTGCTGAATGTGGCGACGGCAAAAGGAACGGCCGGGAATTCGTTCTATGGAATGGCGATTGGGTTTACGGTGCTGACGGGAGCGTTTGCCGTGGGGAACATTTCCGGTGGCGTGTTCAATCCCGCGATTGCGGTGGGCATCTCGATGCTCGGATTATCGGCATGGTCAAACATTTGGATTTATCTGGTGGCGGAATTTGCTGGCGCGGCGGCGGCGGCTACGGTGTTCAGGATCGTGAACCCCGGAGACAAATGACGAGTTCCGACCGGCGGGTTTTCATTGAGAGAGAAGTTTCCGGGGAGCCTGCCGCTTGCGGGGTAGGGATTCTTGGACAGGATCGAAGCTATGAGATACGACTTTCTGGTGGAAACGTACGAGACCGAGCGGGTGAAGGTGGTCAGCGTATGGAGCGAGTTTCGCGACGAGGATCTGGCGTACCGGCCCAATGCGAAGGATTCACGGGGCCGGAGCGTGCGCGAGCAAATGGTTCATCAATGCGTGAGCGAGGATCTGTGGTTCCGCAACATGCTGGGAATCGAAGTAGGTGTGCCGCCCTTGCCAGCACAAGAGACACGGCTGGAGTTCATGAAGCGGTATGCGGAATTCAGCGGCAAACGACTCGAGGGGTTGCGCACGAAAGACGAAGCGTGGTGGGAAGGCGAGACGATGTTTTTCGATGTGAAACGATCTCGCGCGTGGGTGATGACGAGGCGCATCGCACACACCGCGCATCATCGCGGACAGCAGATGGCGATGCTGAGAATGCTGGCGCATGACTTGCATAGCAACTATGGGCCGACGGCGGATACCGGAGGCCTGATGCAAAATCACGCGCCGACTATTTATGCGTATCCCAGCCTCGAGACGTTGCTGCAGAGCGAAGCGGGCGGAGGCAACAAAACGGGGTTGCCAGGAACCGGTGGTAAGCCGGTGACAGAGCGGCCAGCGCAGAGCTAGTTCGCTGAGCGTTCGTTCATTCTGCTTACATTCGTCAAGGCTTGCTGATGATTCCGCAGGCGATGCGCGCGGGGGCGGCCGTTCCCGTGCCACCGGTGACCGCGTGGATTACGATCGCTGTTCCTCCATTGCTGAAAACGGAGTGATCATCGTCGCCGAGGGTCACGTTTGGCGCGACAACGGAGACATGGGCTGTGCCGTCGGCGCCGACGATGAGCGCGAAGTTCGGGATGTCGCCCGCAGGCGCAGCGGCATGGTTGTGCTCAGCGCCGCCAGGATTGAAGTGCGGGCCAGCGGTCGCGAAGTCGGGTGGGTCACACTTCGGGACTTGATGAATGTGGATCGAGTGTTCGCCCGGCGGCAGATTCTTGATGTCGAGCGTGATTTTGACGCCTTTCGGCGTACTGGAAAGCGCCGCTGATCCGACGCTCTGTCCTTCGGGATTTTTGAACTCGACGGTTACCGGTTTGGAAGCGGAACGGCTATGAGCCTCCTGGGCTTTGGCGGCAGAACCAAGAGTAAAGAGCAGACACACCCCACATACGATTGCCCTCATTGGGATCACCTCTTTCAATATTTGTTTCGAATGGTCTCAGGGCACTGCGCAAAGCAGTACCCATCTACTCTAACTCCGCCGAGCCGCGAGATATTCCACGCTGTACCCTTTTAGATACGTGCCAAGCTGAAGGCAATCTATGGGTGACGAACTTGGGGCAAATACCGCCCACCGAAAAGAGACGAGGAACAAGGAGGGATTGCAAAAGATCCAGAATTCGCAGGTCAGTCGTTTCGATAGAGTTCCGGGTAATCCCTTTTGAGGCTGGTGAGTTTCGGCAGGTCGTTGATCAGGATGTAGGGCTCGTAGGAATGGTGCTTGAGATAGTCCTGGTGGTAGTTCTCGGCAGGATAGAAGGCTTGAAGAGGTACAACTTGCGTGACGATGGGCCGCGAATAGACCTTTGCGGCGTCGAGCTGGGCGATGTAGGCTTCGGCGATTTTCTTTTGCTGGTCGTTCGAAAAGAAAATGGAAGAGCGGTACTGCGTGCCGTAATCGGGACCCTGGCGGTTGAGTTCGGTGGGATTATGGCCGACGGAAAAAAAGATCATCAGAATTTGGCCGTAGGAGATTTGCGAAGGATCGAAGACGATCTTCACGGATTCTGCGTGGCCGGTTGCGCCGGTGCTGACATCCTCGTAATGGGCTGTGTTAGCTTCGCCGCCGGAGTAACCGGAAGTCGCGGAGACGACACCTTTCAAGTGCTGGAAAACGGCTTGTATGCCCCAGAAGCAGCCACCGGAGAGAACAGCTGTATCCCGTGCTTTTACAGATGCGAGGGGAGCATCCACGGCGGGTTTCGGAAATGCAGCCTTGGCGTTGGCGCGGCCGTCGTTGGGTTTAGCCGTGGCCCAGGCGAGGACGCCTACTCCCGCAAAGATCAGAACCGCTATCAGAACAGCGCGCACGAGGAACACTCCGGAAAAGCAGTCTAGTAAAGTATACGCTTGCCGCAAGAGATTGGATGTTTCGCGACGGCTGCAGGTTGTGGGATTGAATTGACAGCGCATGTAGCCAAAGGTACGCTCCCAAAACATCGAGCAATCTTTTTTCGAGATGCTCCCAAGGATAAAACTTGTGCAGGCAAAAAAGCTGACGCTGATGGTGTTGGGCGGTTTGCTTAGTGCGGGCATGCTGACGGCGGCTTGGCCAGGGCGGCCGCCTTCGGAGAAAAAATCTCCGCGCGCGGATGCGGCTGTGGGGAAGCGATTGTTCGAGCGGCATTGCGCGCTGTGCCACGGGATCGATGGCAAGGGAGGGCGGGGGCCGGCGCTCAATCGAGCGCGTCTCGCGCACGCCCCGGACGACGCGGCATTGAAGACGGTGATCGCGGAGGGCATTCCGCCGAACATGCCCGAGGGATGGTTTCTGAATGATGAGGACGTTGCGAACCTGGCGGCATATGTGCGATCGCTGAGCAAAATTCCACCTGACCCGGTGCCCGGCAATGCGGCGCGAGGAGCGAGCGTTTATGCGAAGAGCGGATGCAGCGGCTGCCATGTTGTAGACGGTGCGGGCGCGGGGTACGGACCGGAACTGACGGGGATTGGAGACAGGCGGAGCGCTGCGTTTTTGCAAAAAACGATCAGCAAACCTGCCGCTGTGCTGCCCGAAGATTTCCTGCTGGTGAAAGCGACAACGGCTTCGGGGGAAACGATTGAAGGAATCAGAGCGAACGAAGATTCGTTCACGATCCAGATCAAGGATTCTGACGGGCACTATCATAGTTTGCGGAAGCAGGATTTGACGGAGTTGCGCAAACTGCGGGGCGAAACTCCTATGCCGTCATTCGAAGGAATTCTCAGCGCGACGGAATTGCAGGATTTGGTCGCGTATCTGGCTTCGCAGCGAGGAAAACAATGAGAGTGTTTTGCGCGGGGCTGCTGAGCGCTGTTTTGTCTGCTGCGGCTTTCGGACAAGTGCCGTTCGAACGGATCGTGAATGCAGATAAAGAGCCGGGGAACTGGCTGACGTATTCGCGAGATTTGCTGGGACACCGATATTCGCCGCTGGACGAGATTACATCGGAAAACGTGGGGAATCTGAAGGTGAAGTGGGCGTTTCAGTTTCCAAACGACAGAAGCGAAGTGTCTCCGATCGTGGTGGACGACGTAATGTACATCACGGGGCCGAATTGGGCGGCGGCGCTGGATACGCACACGGGACGCAGGCTGTGGACTTGGAACCGAGCGATCCCCGCGGACTATCACAACATTGGATTCGGGCGTGTGAACCGCGGCCCGGCGGTGCTCGACGACAAGCTCTATGTTTCGACGTTGGATTGCTATTTGGTGGCGCTGGATTTGAAGAGCGGGGCGGAGCGGTGGAGCACGAAGGCTGCGGATTATAAATTGGGATACAGCATGACCGTTGCGCCGCTGGCGATCGCTGGAAAAATTGTTGTGGGAGTGAGCGGAGGAGAGGCAGGAATCCGCGGGTTTGTGGACGCGTATGATGCAAAGACAGGAAAACAGGCTTGGCGTTTTTGGACGATTCCTGGTCCGGGAGAGCCGGGGCACGAGACCTGGGCTGGGGACAGTTGGAAGACCGGAGGCGGGCCGACGTGGGTGACCGGAGCCTATGACCCGGAGCTAAAGCTGGTGTATTGGGGAGTGGGGAATCCGAGCCCGGATTGGAATGGAGATCCCCGACGAGGCGACAATCTTTACAGTTGTTCATTCGTAGCTTTGGATGGCGAGACGGGAAAGCTGCGCTGGCATTTTCAATTCACGCCGCATGACACACACGATTGGGATGCGGCGCACGTCCCCGTGCTTTTCGACGCGAGGATTGATGGACGCGACCGCAAGCTGATCGCCAGCGCGAACCGGAATGCGTTTTACTATGTGCTGGACCGCCTGACAGGTGAATTTATCGCGGGGCAGCCGTATGCAAAGCAGACTTGGGCGCGCGGGCTGGATGCAAAAGGGCGGCCAATCATGGCGCCGGATTCGGAGCCGACAGAGAAGGGCGCGTTGGTTTGGCCGAACTTGAATGGAGCGACGGTGTGGTTTAGTCCGTCGTATAGTCCGCAGACGGAATTTTTCTATGTGGCGGTGCGCGAGATTGGCTCGGTGTACTTCAAGCGAGACAGTGAATACAAGCCGGGGACATTTTATGCGGGTGGTGGAGAGGATGAGTTGCCGCCGGACGATGCGTGGGGCGAGATTCGCGCGCTGGACGCAAAGACGGGAGATACGAAATGGAATTTCAAGCTGCACTCGCCGCCATGGGCGGGAGTGCTCTCAACGGCGGGAGGGCTGGTTTTTTCGGGATCGGATGAGGGAAATTTTTATGCGCTTGATGCCCGGACGGGAAAGGCGTTGTGGGATTTTCAGACGGGCGGGGCGATCGGGGCGAATCCGATTTCGTTCACGGTGGATGGCAAGCAGCGAATCGCGATTAGCGCCGACCGTGTGCTGTATGTGTTTGGGTTCTGATGGAGAAAAATTCAACGCTGGAACTAACCGCGTTTGCGCGGCATCATACAGAAGACTTTAAAGAACGAACAGAGGAGAGTTTCATGAAAATGCGGCTTCGCGCCGTCTCTGCAATGAGCGGTATTTTGATTTTGCCGGCAATTCTTTCCGCACAGGTTACGCACGGCCAGAAGCCCCAGCTTCCGGCGCCTTATTCGACGAAGTCAGCGGGAAATGGGCCGCGCAATGAAGCGCCGCCTCCGGGATTTCTGCCCAAGGTGCCGCAGGGGTTCGCCATCAATGTATTTGCATCGGACTTCAAGACGCCCCGCTGGATGGCTGTGGCGCCGAATGGGGATATTTTTCTGGCGGAGACGGGAGCGAACCAGATTGTGGTGATGCGCGACCCCCAGCATAAGGGAACAGCGACAGAGCGAGAGGTATTCGCTACGGGAACAACGCGCGTGTTTGGCATCGCGTTCAAAGACGACTACGTCTATGTGGGGAACACGAATCAGCTCGCGCGATTCCGCTATGACCCGAAGACGTCGAAACGGCTGGGCGAAGCAGAACCACTCATGAAATTGCCATCCGGCGGCCACAACACGCGTTCTTTGGCGTTTTCGGCAGACGGTAAACACTTGTTTGTTGCCGTGGGATCGGGTTCGAATATCAACACAGGCGAGGATCCGATTCGCGCCGCAATTACGATTTGCGATCCAGATGGGAAGAATGCGCGGCTGTTTGCAACCGGGCTGCGCAATCCGGTGGGCTTGGCGATCGAGCCAGTCACAGGAAAGTTGTGGACGGGAGTGAATGAACGAGACGAGTTGGGAGACAACCTGCCGCCGGATTATTTTACGTCGGTGACGGACGGTGGATTCTACGGATGGCCGTACAGCTACATCGGGAGCAACGTAGATGATCGCGTGAAGCAGGAACATCCCGAGCTGGTTGCGAAGGCGATTATCCCCGATGTGCTGCTGGGCGCGCATGTGGCTCCGCTGCAATTTGCATTTTATTCGGGGAAGCAGTTTCCGCAGAGTTATTGGGGCGGAGCGTTTGTGGCGGAACACGGTTCCTGGAACCGGGCATCGCGGGCGGGATATCAGATTGCCTTTGTGGCGTTCAAGGATGGAAAGCCGTCGGCCGATCCCGTACCGTTCATGACCGGGCTGGTGCCTGATCCAAGCGCGCCGGATGTGCTCGGCAGACCGGTAGGAGTGGCCGTTGCGCCGGACGGATCGTTGCTCATTGCCGATGATGGCGGCGGTAAAATCTACCGCATCTCGGTCGCGAAGTAGAACGCGACTAATTCACTATCAACGTCAATTGAATCGGTTGCAACTGAAGCGGCTTGCCTGATGCCGACGTTGCCGTCGGCGTGATCGTGATTGTGGATGTGCCTTGAGGGGTCACAACTTGAGGCGCTTGAGGAGCAGCGAGACTTGTGCTTCCGCCGCCGCAGCCTGCGGTGCCAAGTACCAGAAAAACGGCAATCGTTGCGATCACGCCGCCGAACGCCAGATGCCTCGGGCGCAGAATCAAATCACGCTTTGCGCCCAGGGCCAGCAAGAGTAGCAAGAAGGCGCCAGCGGCCAGAGCTGGAACAGAGCGCAAACCGGTGAACGGCATTGAGCGCGGCGCAAAGGAAAGCGGCAGCGTTGCGGCGCTGCCGCTGGTCATTATCGTCACTGTAAACGGCGCAGCATTCCCATTTGAAATTTGTAGTGAGGACGGTCCCTGGATGCTCGCGGCGAGCGGGGCTCCGGTGTAGGCGAGAGCAATGCTGCCGGTGTAACCCGCGCCGGGCGTTATCTGAAGGTTGTACGTTGCTGTTTGTCCCGCGGCGACCGTTGCCGAGGTAGAGCCGTTTGGAGCTGGACCGACGATGACCGCCGGATTGGCTGTGCCGCTCAGATTGATAGTCTGAGGCGAATCCGATGCGTCATCGACAAGAAGAACGGAAGCTGCACGCGAGCCTGTCAGAAGTGGCGCGAACGAGACGCTGATCGTGCAGCTTGCATTCACCGCATAGGCGCTGGCCGTACAGCCATTCGTCAGGCTGAAGTCGCTGGGGCTTGCACCTCCAAGAGCGATGGAAGAAATATGTAACGGGGCTCCGCCCGAGTTCGAGACCGTGACAGATTGTGAGGCGCTCGCCGTTCCCTGTGTGATGGCTCCAAACACAAGAGTTGCTGCGGGAGAGGGAGACGACGGGTTTGGTTGGCGGAGCTGCCGTAGCTGTACCCGTGATTTGGATGGATTGCGGGGAATTTGGAGCGTCGTCAGATATGGAGACAGTCGCCGTGCGCTGACCCGCAGCGAGAGGAGTGAACGTCAAGGTGATCATGCAGTTGGCGTTTGCTGCATAGGTGCCGCTGCAGGCGTTGGTCATGCTGAAGTCACCGGGATTGTTGCCGCTGAGAGTTACGGAAGAAATGTTAAGAGTGGCATTGCCAGAGTTCGTGAGGCTCACAGGAATAGGATTGCTGGTGGCGCCCTGCGTCGTGGCAGGGAAACTGACGGGGTTCGGATTGACGGTGACGGCGGGCGCGGGAGGCGGTGGAGCGACGCCCGTGCCGGTGAGTTGAATCGTTTGCGGGCTGTCAGGCGCCGTGTCCGTGATTATCAAAGTGGCCTGCAGAGAGCCGGTATTCGTGGGCATGAAGGTGATGCTGATGGAACAGAATTTTGTGGGTTGCAGGACCGAGGGAATCTGGCAAGTGTCGGACTCAGCGAATTGAGAGGGGTCCGTGCCGCCGAGAGTGATGGAGGTTACGCTGAGGGCCTCACCGCCGTTGCTTGTCAGAGTGATTGATTGGGGCATGCTGGAGCTTCCGGTTTGCAGCGAGCCGAAGGAAAGGTTCGTGGCGGAAAGAGTTGCCGAAGGGCCGCTGACGCCTTGCTGTCCGGGGGGAATGCTAAAGGTGAGCGAACCGGAGATTTGGGGAATGGTGAAAGGCGAGTTGGCAGTCTGGAGAAAATAGCCGGTTTGCGGGTCCACCGTGTACGCGATGGCCGTATTTTGATCTGAACCAAAGCCGTAATTGAAAGAGCCGCTGGGATCGGCGAAGTAAGGAGGAATCGAGGTGAAGCCAAGCAGAGGAGAACCGGCGGTTTCTGTGAGCTGACCGGTTTGAAGGTTCACGGAATAGATGTTCACAACTAAAGGGAGATTCAGATCGGAAGTTTCGACGTAGAGGAAGGATCCGGTGCTGTCAATCCAGAGGCTTTCGGGGTAATTGAATTCAGGTAACTGGAGGTTGCCGAGAAGACCATCTCCACCAAGCCCGAAGAGCTGAACAATGCCGAACTCCAGGAGATTGTCTTGTGAGCCGGTCACGTAGTAGCGCCCCTGGGGATCCATGGCGAAACTGTCGCCTCGTTGGGAAAGGGCTACGTTTGACTGAATCCCGGTGATAAAGCCAGTTACAGGATCGATGGCGAGGGCCTGAAACTCGGAGCCCTGTATGAGAGTGGAGTTCGTAGATTGAGGGTTCGGGCCCATGAAGATCAGAAACGACTTGTTACCAGGTGGCTGAGCGACGCCGATGGGAGTGGAGTCGAGTTCGGTGGCGGAGCCCTGAATCGGAACAAGAGCGGGGCCGCCCGGGACAGTCGGCGCAATTAGGAAAGACTCGACCATGGCTTCGCCGGGATTTTGTCCGACACGGTTGACCACGGCGATGTATTGACCGGTGGGCTCGACGGCGATGAAGGCCGGCTGATTCGTGGCTAACGAAGCGAAGGGCGAACCGGCGACCTCCTGATAGGCGCCGGTGGTGGCATCGGTGATCTGAAACATGCGAATACTGTTGATGCCGATGGCAAAGAGGTAACGGCCCTGGACATCAATCGTTAGGGATTGGTTGACGGCGGTGAAGGGAGAGCCGGCGACTGGCGTGAGCGCGCCGGTTTGATCGTTGCGGACGGCAACGGCACCCGAAGAGGAGAAAACGAGAGGCTGTTGGAACTGGGCGCGTGCGGAGGAGACGTTGAACGCCGCTGAAGCGAGGACGGAGAGAATTATTAGAGTTTTCAAATATTTCTTTGAGCGAGAGTGGTTTGTCTGCGTGGAAAGATGCGAAAACGCGCGTATTTGGGCCATGTGGCGTCCTTGGCCGTCAAAAAAAGCGGCACCTCATCGGATCCGAGAGGGAAACGATAGCGCTTCCAAGGTAAGCCGGAAAAAGAGCAGAGTCAACAAAATATATCTAAGTATTTAATATACTGAACTGTGGATATTCTGGAGAGTTCTGGACTTTGGGAGGGGGCGATTGTTAAGAAACTGTAATGTTGGTAGGGCTGCCGCTGGACTAACGTGCCGGTTGCAGCGGCGCTGGAAGCAAAGAGTTAAGGGGGCCGCAGTTGTTGGTCGCTGGCCTGAGAAATCCTGCTCGCTGTTATACTCGGCGGCATGAACGAAAAATCAAAGTTTGTAGCGCCGGACCCTGGATTTGCGCGACGCGTTCAGGAAAGTTTCGAACGCCAAGGGCTGATGAAACATCTGGGCGCGAAATTGGCTTCGCTGGAAGCTGGTGGGGCCGAGATTCGCGTTCCGTTTCGTGCCGAATTGACGCAGCAACACAATTACTTTCATGCGGGTGTTACGGGCGCGGTGGCGGATAGCGCTTGCGGGTATGCCGCGTACACGCTGATGCCGGCGGATTCTTCGGTGCTGACCGTGGAATACAAGGTGAACTTGCTTGCGCCAGCGGATGGCGAGGAGTTGATCGCGCGTGCACGCGTGGTGCGTTCTGGAAAGACGCTGAAGATTTGCACAGCGGATGTGTTCGTTCGCAAGGGCGGAGCGGAGAACCACTGCGCTACGATGCTTGCGACGGTGATGTGCATGGATGGGAAAGCAGACCGCCCGCGTTAAACGACTGGCGCGATTCGCGCCTGCTTCTCACAAATTTGCTGATCATTTCAAACTTCTCGCAGGATGCGAATGAGTTCCGCGGCGGCATGCGGAAGGCGCGCACCGCGCCGCGAGACCAGATAGACGTGACGCGGCATGTTCATCTGCCGCATTTTCACTTCCTTCATCCAACCGTGCTCGATCTCCCATTGCACGCACATGCGCGGAACGATGGCCACGCCCATGCCCATTTGCACGAAACGCTTGATGCTTTCGATGGTGGGCATTTCGATGGGCATTTTCAGCTCGGTGCGGTTGCGCGCAAAAAGCTCGATGACGCGGCGACGATAAGGGGATTCCACACTGTGGGCGATGAAGTCTTCGTTGCCGAGGTCTTCGACGTCGACTTCGCGCTTTTTTGCGAGGGCGTGTTTTGGAGGGACCACGAGAGTGAGCTCGTCTTTTAGGATTTCCGTTGCCTGGAGCTGGGGTTCTTGCGGGACGTAGGAGATGGCGCCGACATCCAGGCGGTAGTTGAGAACTTCGTGGGGAATGTCTCGCGAGAACATGCGATGGACGCGGACCAGGACGCCGGGATGCAGTTGGCGAAAAGTGGCAAGGGCGGGGAGGAGGGCGTGGATGGAGCTTTCGTTCACGCCGAGTGAGAGCTCGCCCCGCGTTAGACCTTCGAGCTCGCTAAGTCCTTTCTTTACTTCATCGCGAAGATTGATCAGGCGCTCGGCATAGTCCTTGAGTAGTGTTCCGGCATCGGTCATGCGCACTGGGCGCGCGCCACGGACGAACAGAGGCTGGCCGAGTCCGTCCTCGAGCTTGCGAATCGTGAGGCTGACCGCCGGTTGGGTGCGGTACAGGCGTTCGGCGGCGCGTGAGAAGCTACCTTCCTTCGCAACCATCAAAAATACCTGGAGTTCGCCGAGATCCATGGCTTGTGCCTCTCCGCAGAGTATAAGCTTAGATTATCAAAAGTAGAACAAAGATAAATTTGACCGCAAGGCGTTCCTCTGTCCTACTACTACTTTAGGGGGACTCCATGGACTCCGTACGCATCTTCGACACGACGCTGCGCGACGGCGAGCAATCGCCGGGATTCTCGATGAACACCGAGGAAAAGATCCGCATGGCGCGGCAGCTTGCTGCGCTGGGAGTGGATGTCATTGAGGCCGGGTTTCCGATTTCTTCGCGAGGCGATCTTGAAGCCGTGCGTCGGGTGGCGCAGGAAGTTCGGAACGTTCCTATCGCGGCGCTGGCTCGCGCCAAGAAGCAGGACGTTGAGGCCGCCATTGAGGCTCTCGAACCGGCGGCGGCGCCGCGGTTGCATGTTTTTCTGGCGACGTCGGACCTGCATCTTCGCGTGAAGCTGAATATGACGCGGGAGCAGGCGCTCGACGCGATTGGATCTATGATCCGTTTGGGGCGGAAGAGTGTTGGGGAAGTGGAGTTTTCGGCGGAAGATGCGGGACGCACGGACATCGGCTTTCTATGCCAGGTGTGCCAAGTGGCGGTGGATGCGGGCGCGACGGTCTTGAATCTGCCGGACACGGTCGGTTATGCCGTGCCGGATGAATATGGGGCGATGTTCGAGCAGGTGCGCGAGCATCTCGGCGATCCGCAGGGCATCACGTTGAGCGCGCATTGCCACGACGATCTGGGGCTGGCGGTGGCCAATTCGCTGGCGGCGGTTCGCGCAGGCGTGCGGCAGATTGAGTGCACGATCAACGGAATCGGCGAACGAGCGGGAAATGCGGCGCTGGAAGAAATTGCCGTGGCGCTGGCGGTGCGCAAGGAAAGTTTTGGAGTGACAACCGGGATAAAGTTAGACGAGCTTTTCCGGTCGAGCCGGATGCTTTCGGAGATTACCGGAGCGGCGGTGGCGCCGAACAAGGCGGTTGTGGGCGCGAACGCGTTTGCGCACGAGGCCGGGATTCACCAGGATGGAATTATCAAGAATCCTTTGACGTACGAAATTATTTCACCGGAGACGGTGGGAGTGCCTTCGCGGTCGTTTGTGCTGGGGAAACATTCGGGGCGCAATGCCTTGAAGGTGAGCCTGCGGAATCTCGGGTATGAGCCGAGCGAAGAGGAATTGGCGGAATGCTACAAGCGAGTGACGACGCTCGCGGATGAAGCCAAGCAGGTGCGGCCGCGGGATTTGGTGGCGATTGCGCATGAAGTGATGCGGCGGAGACCTGCGGCGGCAATGGCGGCTGAGGCGAGTTCCGCAGCGTAGTTGTGTTAGGAGAGAGCTGCACTTCGAGATTTACTAGTCATTGGGGATCCAGATGAAAAAGACCATAGTTCTTCTGCCGGGAGACGGAATCGGGCCGGAAGTTACACGCGCCGCGGCGACAGTACTGCGCGAGTGCGCGCATGAATTCAGCCACGAGTTTGAACTGCAGGAGTTTCCGATTGGCGGCGCGGCGATTGACGCTGCCGGAACGCCGCTGCCCCACGAAACGCTGGATGCTTGCAGGAAAGCGGACGCGGTCTTTCTTGGGGCTGTCGGAGGGGCAAAGTGGGATTCGCTGCCGGTGGGAAAGCGGCCTGAGAGTGGCTTGCTTGGTCTGCGCAAAGGCATGGGTCTGTACGTCAATGTGCGTCCGGTGAAGGTGCTGGAGCCGTTGCGCGGGATTTCTCCGCTGAAGCCGGAGCGATTGGGCGATTTGGATATTGAGATTGTGCGCGAGCTTGCGGGGGGAATGTACTTCGGCGAGCGGGGCAACGTCACGGAGAATGGCGTTGAGCGCGCTTGGGACACGGAATCGTATTCGACGCCAGAGATCGAGCGGATTGCGACGTTTGCGTTTGCGCGGGCGGAGAATCGGTCGCGGCGGCTTTGTTCAGTGGACAAGGCCAACGTTTTGATGAGCTCGCAGCTTTGGCGACGGACCGTCGTTGCGATGAGCGGCGTCTACTCTTCGGTGAAGCTCGAGCACATGTACGTGGATAACGCGGCGATGCAGCTTACGCTGAGGCCTTCGCAGTTTGACGTGATGCTGACGAGCAACATGTTTGGCGACATTTTGAGCGATGCGGCTGCGGCGCTGGTGGGTTCGATTGGGTTGATTCCTTCGGCGAGCTTTGGGACGGGCGCGCCGCTGTTTGAGCCGATTCATGGGTCGGCACCGTCGCTGGTGGGAACGGATTCCGCTAACCCAGTTGGGTCGATCCTGAGCGCGACGTTGATGTTGCGCGATGCGTTTGGGCTTTCGCTCGAAGCGGATTGGGTCGAGCAGTCGCTGCATCGCGTGCTCGCGGGCGGATACCGTACGCCGGATATTGCTCAGCCCGGGGCTAGCACGATTGGTGGGTCGGTGTTTACGGAGATGCTGCGCGAAGAGATGCAGCGGACGCTTGAGCACGCCGAACGATATGGCTGGGGTGTTTAACGCGGGCGGTTGCGTGATTCTTGTCCAGACGTTACTCTCCACAATTTAACCCCGTGGCCCGCAGATGCAGTTGTGTGCAGGAGTCGGTTGGTTTCGGGTTATCACTTCTGTTTCTCGCGACTTGAGCGCCGCAATGACTGACCACTCACAACTCTGCGATTCACACTTTTATCCTGGAGCCAATGTAGGATAAGAATAAGATTGTGTGATATTTGAATACGAACATCACGTATGAGGAGACTTGGTAAAGTTAGAGCAGCTTGTCATCTGGCAGCCATGCTTATGATGTTTGTAGGCATGTCGCCGAGATGTCCCGCCCAGGTGAGCAATCCGTCCTCGGACTCCCAGACGCTACACAGAAACGACATTTCATCTTTCCTGGGGTGTTACGAACTGGTGCTCGGAAGATGGTGGCCCTGGTCATTCGGGGAGGACACAATCTACGTGACTCCGCCCACTCGCATCGAGCTACTCTCGGAACCAGGCACAAAGGGATTCGAGAAGTACGGCCTCATCATTCGCGCAATTCCACACCAAAAGCGTGATCCCACGGTACATCCGGTTTATTCCTATTGGCAGATTGAATCCAGCACTCAAGTTTATCTGGTATGGACAAACGGTTTTAGTGGTGTCACCCTCAAGCTAGAAAAACACGGGATGGAGTTGCGCGGGTGGGCACACCCGCACTTTGATTTCCCGAGATTCGTCCCACGCTTCCAGCGCGTCACGGCGAAGCGTATCACCTGCGATCACTCTCCCTAAACGCGGACGACAGCTTGAGCGGATAGCTCATGACTGGCCCCCTGCCGGCCACTATCCGACTCTCCGATACCGCCAACTCCCGATAGATCGGATCGTCGGAAACTGACGCCCCGCTGAGCGGGCCGCTGGCTTGCGGTAACCCGCTGAGGATGCTACTTTTACACTTTCTTATGCAGCCGACGACCGCGCAGGTCGAAGGACACACGTGGGTGTGGGGGCGGGCGGCGGTTTGGCATTCGATCCTGAATGAAATGATTTAGGGTGCGAATCATTACTTCAAACTTTCAGAGCAGATTTGCTTTACCTTGCAAGAGCGGCCTGACGCTGGCCGGTTGTTTTCGATGGCATTGAATAGCAATGGCTGACCCAGCTTCCAACTCGAAACGCGTGAACGGTGAGACAGCGGCGCGCCCGGCGACGTACTGGCGCGTCGAAGGGTCTTTGCTGGAGCTGGGGGCTTTGTGGCCGGTGGGATTTTTTACGTGGAACGCGCAGAGTTTTGCCGAGCGGTGGGCGCGGCGTGCTGGAATGGCGGGGATGACGCTGACCCGGCCGTTTGCCTATGGAGCACACCGGACGTTTGCTACGAGGATGCTGCACACATTGCTGCGAGGCGTTAGCCGCGACCGGCTGGACCTGCTGGGCGAAGAGTATTTTCATTATGTGCTGAAGCCGCAGCTTCGACGCGAGGCGGTCGAGAAACTGCTCGACGCGGTGCAGAGCGGCGAGCGGATAGTGCTCGTCGGCCAGCTCCTGGATCATATTTTGCGGCCGCTTGCGCAGCATCTGGGCGTCGAATCGTTTCTTTCCAACCGGATGGAATTTCGCAGCGAGCACGCTACCGGGCGGCTGCTCGATCCAATCGTGCGGCCGCGCGGGCCTTTTGCGTGGCTGACGAGCGGCGCCACCGACGGTCGCATTGAGCGCGAGAAATTGCTGCGGCAGCTTGGTTGGACGAAGCAGCCGGGGCAACTGGAGACGGCGTTGCGAACGGCGGTGCGTCCCGCGCCGCCCGCAAGCACATCGGTTACGCTTTTTGGCGGGGCGCCGCGCACCGGGCCGCTCTCGGTTCGCGAAACGCTTACGAACCGGCACATCCTGTTGATCGGCGTGACCGGTTTTATTGGCAAGGTCTGGCTGGTCGATCTGCTCGAAAATATTCCGAACATCGGCAAGATCACGCTGCTGATTCGCAGAAACAGGACGACTTCCGCGCAGAAGCGCTTTCAAAAAATTATCGAGGAGTCGCCGGCGTTCGACACGCTGCAGGAGAAATACGGGCGAAAATTGGGAACGCTGCTTGAGGAGAAAGTCGAAGTTGTCGAAGGCGACGTCGGCTTGCAGGGACTGGGTTTGGATGAGGCGACGCAGGAGCGACTGGCGAAATCGCTCGATTTGGTCGTAAACAGCGCTGGGCTGACCGATTTCAATCCCGATTTGCGCGACGCGCTTTCCTCCAACGTGGATTCCACGCTCCATCTGCTGGATTTTCTGCGGAAGTGCGACCACGCCGGGTTGATGCACCTCTCGACGTGTTACGTCGTTGGCATGCGTGACGGGCGCGTGACGGAAGATTTGCAGGACAACTACAATCCTTCGCGCGACCCGGCGTTCGACGCCGAAAAGGAGATCGCTTCGCTCCGCGAAACGATCCGGCGCGTCGAAGAGCGAGCGGAAAGCCCCGAACTTACCAAAGCGCTTCGGCGGCAGGCGCTCGGCAAAGGCGGCGATCCCGCAGCTGTGCCTGCGACGGAGCTGGATGGCGTATTGAAGAGGAACCGGCTGCGCTGGGCACGCAACCGGCTGGTGCGCATCGGGCTACGACGCGCGCAGCATTTGGGCTGGCCAAATACGTACACGTTCACGAAAAGCCTCGGCGAGTCCATTCTCGCGCGTAGCAGCGGCGAGTTGCCGATTGCGATTGTGCGGCCTTCGATCGTGGAAAGTTCGGAGCGCTCGCCGTTCATGGGTTGGAACGAAGGGATTAATACTTCCGGGCCGCTCTCCTATTTGCTGGGCACAAATTTTCGCCAACTGCCTTCGAACGAGCGCAAGTGCCTTGATGTGATTCCCGTGGACATGGTTTGCCGCGGGATGACGCTGATTGCGGCGGCGGTGATTTCGCGGCGGCACGCGCGGATGTACCAGCTGGCGACTTCGGCGATCAATCCCGTGAACATGGGCCGCAGCATTGAGCTCACGGGCCTGGCGCACCGGAAACATTACAGGACACAACAGGGAATCGAGCACTGGCTCAAGGTGAAATTCGAAACGATTCCTGTCTCGAAACAGCGTTATGAGCGCCTGTCCATTCCGATGCAGAAAGCGGTCATCTCCGGAATTAACCGCGTTGCGGTTTCGCTGCACATGAAGAAAGCTCCGCTGGCCAAGCAGGAGCGCGATCTGATTCGCGCGGAAAAGCTGATCGAGCTTTACGAGCCGTTTATTCTTCACAACGAGCACGTCTTCGAATGCGAAAATGCAAGGCTGCTCTCCGCGGCGCTCTGCGCCGAAGAGAAGGCGATATTTGATTTTGCTCCCGAATCGATCGATTGGTGGGATTACTGGATCAACGTGCACATTCCGGCGCTGCGCCGGTGGTGCTATCCCTTGATGGAGGGCCGCCCGCTCGAATCGCGTGCTCCCCGCGAGCTGGATTGGTCTCCTGAACATGCCCGGGCCGCTGTTGTCTCTAATTCTGCGACGCCGTCGGACCCACTATGGCGATCTTCGTAACCGGCACGACCGGGTATTTGGGCAGCTACGTCGCTGCGGGATTGTTCACCGAACACCGCGACACGTTGAATCTTCTGGTTCGCGCGAAGAGCGAGGAAGAAGCTCGCGAGCGTTTGTGGACGTCGCTTCAACTCCATTTCGGGTTTCGCGAATTTCTTGACTACCTGCAATCGCGTGTACGAATTTTTCGCGGCGACCTGACGAACGAGCGGTTCGGCCTTCCCGATGACGAATACCACGCACTGGTGGACACGACCGATTCGATCATTCATTGCGCTGCTTCGCTCAACCGCAAGTCGGAGAGGCAGTGCCTCAACGTCAATCTGCGCGGCGGCCTCGAAGTAATTCAGCTGGCTCGGCGCGCGCAGAATCGCAATGGGCTGCGGCGGTATTCGCATGTGTCCACGGTGGCCGTTGCGGGGAAGCGGCGGAACGAAGTCGTAACAGAAGACGCGGCGATTGATTGGGCGCGCTCGGACTACGATCCCTACGCGCGCACAAAGAAATTTGGCGAACACATGCTTCACCAATTGCTTGCCGACGTGCCACACACGATTTTTCGGCCCGCGATCGTTCTGGGCGACAGCCGGCGCGCAGAAACTTCGCAGTTCGATATGGTTCAGGCCTTCGACGTTCTTGTGCGGATGCCAGTTCTCCCTCTCCGTCCTCGCGATAAAATCGATATCGTGCCGGCGAATTACGTCAGCAAAGCGATCGTAACGATTCACCAGAAGGCAGATGCCGTCCATGGCATCTATCATTTGTCGTCCGGCACGGGGTCGCAGACCTATAAGGAATTGACCGACGCGCTCGCGGAGGCTGGAGGCTGGCGGCGTCCCGCGTACTGGCCCTGGATTGGCCGCGCGTTTTCGGGTACGGTGAATTGGTTTTCGAATCGAAACGGGGCCGTTGGCCACGGAGCGTCGCTCTTAAAAGTTTTTTGGCCTTATCTGGACTGGAACACGGTGTTCGACAATTCGCGCGTGGTGGCGGAACTTGGTGAAGCGCCGGCGAAGTTTTCGACCTACGCTTTTCCACTGCTGAAATTCAGCCGCGAAAACAAATTTCGCTATCCGGCAAAACCATGGCCGGAGATGGATATGAACGCGCCAGAAAAATCCGCAGCAGCCGGGAGCGCTCGCGCATGACGGACTTTCTTCTTGTTGCCTGGGTCAGCGCGCTGATCGAGATCAGGCGATTGGGTTGGACATTCGGCCTGGGGCAGCGCTGGACGCCGGGCGAGAAACTACGGCTGCTCTTTGCAGGCTACAACGGTACGCGGAATACCGGCTCGGACGTTCGCGTCCAGGAAATGCTGCGGCAGGTCCGGCATGTGCTGGGCGCGGACAACGTAGATTTCAGTGTGATGACGCAGAGTTTCGACCGCACGCGCGGTTATTTCGACGGCACGAAGCAGGTTCATCTTCCAGATGTTTTTCCGCCATTTTTGTTCCGCGAGGTCCGCCAGAATCATGGCGTCGTCACGTGCGAAGGCTCGATGTTCAAAAGTAAGTTCGCCAATGCGCTGACGACGATGATGATCGGCTCGCTCGGCCTGGCATCGGCGGAAAACAAACTATCCATCGGCTACGGCGGCGAAGCAGGGCACATGGATCGCCTCATTGAAAGGATGTGCGAGCGCTACGTGCACGATTCGCTGGTGATCACGCGCAACGAGGAATCGCAGAAGCTCCTCAGTTCTTTGAGTATTCCGACGGAACTCGGAACGGATACCGCTTGGACATTTGAGCCGCATCCGCCGGCATACGGCCGAAAAGTCCTGCGCGAAGCCGGGTGGGATGAGAAGACGCCCGTGATGGTAGTTTGTCCGATTCATCCGTTCGTGTGGCCGGTGAAGGCCTCGATCGGGAAATACCTCGCGCGTGTTACGACGGGCGCCTATAAGGACAGCCAGTACCGCACGGTTTATTTTTTTCAGTCGGGATCGGACGTCGAAGCAAAATACCGGCACTACATTACGAGCTTTGTTAAAGCGCTAACCGCGTTCCGCGAGCGGCACAATGTTTTCCCAATTCTTGTCGCAATGGAGAGGCTGGACGCGGTCGCTTGCCGCGATATCGAGAAGGCGTTGCCGGGAATTCCGGTGTTTACGTCCGACGACTACGACATGTTCCAGATTGTTTCCATATTGCGGAGCGGCACGTACATGGTTTCCTCGAGGTATCACGGGATTGTGACCTGCATGGCGAGCCAGGTCGCGTCGGCCGGCGTCACGATGGATGAGCGCATCCGGAATCTCATGCGCGAGCGCGGGCATCAGCATCTTTTTCTGACGGTGGACGATCCTGATCTCGAGCCCAAGCTGATAAAGATGATGGACACGCTGGTGGCGGAAGCGGATTCTGTGCGCGACGGAATTGGAAAAACATTTGTTCGCAACCTAAAGGTCATGGCGCGGATGGGAACTTTTCTGGAAGATGCGATGCGCCGCACGTATCCGGAATTTCCGCTCCGCTCGGGAGTGCTCTCCTGGGAAGATTATCTGCCGCCACTCAGCGAGACGGTATTGAAGCTCGTTGAGCGCTACGATTCCTCGGTTGCAGCTCCGCAAGCCTCCGCGGTCGGAACGGCGTCGCGATGAGGATCGCCGAGGCCTGACCTTCATGCCGAATTTTCTCGAGGACATTTTCGCGCAGTTGAAACGAGCCGATAGCCGCGTCGTGCTGCGCGAGATTCACGGCGAGAAGTTCGTCAGCGTTTCGGGGAAGGAATTGCTCGAGCAGGTCCAGCACGTGCGCGCCCATCTTCGCCGCGCTGGACTGCAGCCCGGTGAGCGTTGCGCGCTTCTCGCTCCCAATTCAGCGCGGTGGGTGGCCTTCAACCTCGGCTTGTTGGCCGAAGGTGTTATCGTCGTGCCGCTGTATGCTCGGCAGGCTCCGGCCGAACTCGCCGCGATGATGAAAGACTGCCTGCCGCGATTTCTGTTCACAAGTGATGTGGCGCTGGGCGAGGCCGTGGCAAAGGCGTTGCCGCCGCAATGGTCGAACGCGCGAAGACTGGTCCTTTTTGATGAAGTTTTGCAGGAGCCCGGGGCGGATGAGCAACCGCTCGATGTGCCGAACACTCGTGCGGACGCCGATCTCGTCACCATCATCTACACGTCCGGCACGTCGGGGGAACCGAAAGGTGTTTGTCTGAATGTCGGCAACGTGACGCACATGCTTGCCTGCACGCGCGAGCGGCTTGATTTGCTTGTGGGAACGACGCACGAGCCCGACCGCGTCTTTCACTATGGGCCGTTTAGTTTCGCGGCTTCGTGGATTCTTTTGCTGACGTGTCTTACGCGGGAGAGCGTGCTGACACTGTCGATGGATTTAACCAAGCTCGCGGACGAGATGCGCCTCGCCTCTCCACACTATTTTTTGAACGTGCCCACGCTTCTTGAACGTGTGCGCCGCGGCGTCGAAGAAGCGCTTTCGAAGCGGTCTGCGCCGATCCGGTCACTTTATGCAAAGGCGCGCGATGCTTGGGTACGAAAGCATGCGGGCCGGGGCCGCGCCGCCGATGCTTTGTGGTTGAGCCTCGGCCGCAGATTTGTTTTTGGCAAGATTAAGGAGCGTTTTGGTCCGAACATTCGCGCGCTGATTTGCGGATCGGCGCCGCTCGCCCCGGAGACGCAGCAGTTTTTTCTGATGCTTGGTATTCCCGTGCTACAGGCCTACGGCTTAACGGAAACGACCGCCATTTGCACGCTGGATGATCCTCGCGTTCCTGTCGAACCAGGCTACGTGGGTACAGCGGTCAATGGGATCGAGATGAAAGCCGGCGAAAACGAAGAGATCCTCGTTCGCGGGCCGAATATTTTTCCGGGCTATTGGAATCGGCCGGAAGAAACGGCGCGCGTGCTGCAGGATGGTTGGTTTCATACGGGCGATCAGGGTGAGGTCAATGTTCGGGGCAATTGGAGGATCATCGGCCGCATCAAGAATCTAATCGTGCTCAATTCGGGGCACAAAATTACACCTGAGCCCATCGAAGAGAAGCTGGCTCGGTTGCTTCCCAGTGCGCAACAGGCCGTCGTGGTGGGCAATGGACGCGGGTTTCTGTGTGCGCTTGTGACGGGGGCTGTCGAGCGTGCCACTGTGCAAGCCGCGCTTGGATGCATTGAATCCTGAGCTTCCGCACTACCGGCAGATTCGAAATTTCACCTTGCTTACTGAGAACTTCACGGCCGAGAGTGGGCTCTTGACGGTCATGGGCAAATTACGGCGCGACGCCATCAACGCGCGATTTGCGGCGGAAATCAATGCGATGTACGCCGAGGCCCTGGAAAGCAAAGCAGCCGCCGGGAGCCAGGCGTGAAGTCGTTCACCGGCAAAGCGCTTCGCTGGGAATGGCGCGATGGCGTCATCGAGCTGGCGCTCGATCGCGAGCCGGCGAATGAAATCGGGCTTGCGATGCTGGCGGAACTGGAACAGTTTGTTGCTGCGATGGAATTGCTGGCGCCGGAAACCTCCGTGTGCATCCTCTACAGTGAGCGCAAGCAAGGTTTTTCCGCGGGCGCCGACCTCCGCGAGCTTTACCACGGCGCCGCACAGCTCTCCGAAAAAGAGCGCCTGTCCGGTATGCGCGCATTTCTTGAGCGCATTCACGCGGTGTTCAATGCCATCGATGCCGCACCCTTCGCAACCATCGCGGCGGTCCATGGGGTATGTTTCGGCGGCGGATTCGAGCTCGCCCTCACCTGCGACATTATTGTCGCGGACAAGATGGCGCGGTTTGCATTTCCCGAGCTGCGTCTCGGCTTGATCCCCGGGTTCGGTGGTATCCCGCGCTTGAAGCGCGACCTCGGCAACGCGTTTATCCGTGATCTGCTGTTGACCGGCCGCAGCGTCAATGCGACGCGCGCGCAATCCGTTGGGCTAGTCGCACAGCTCGCCGCTGAAGGGGAGGCGCTACGCATTGCGCGAGCGACCGCGGCTCAGATTGTGAAATTTGACGGCGTCACGCGAGCGGCCGCGAAAAAGTTCATAAAGCCCATTCCGCATGAAGACTTGCGTCGCGAAATTGACCTCTTTTGTGAACTCTTTGCGCGTCCCACGGTGATGGCTGCCCTAAAAAAATTCGTCGAGTCCACCGACGCGATGCCGTATCTTCCTTAGAGCGATCGCTCGGATAGGTTGACGCGGCGCAAGGACGCGGATTTTCTTTCTTTGTCCCGAAAATGGTAAATTTAGACTTCCATGCGCACGCTTGAGCAAACCACCCAGGAAGTTCTCGATCTGGCGACCAAGCACTTCAACGTTCCTGCGGGCTCGCTCGCCCCGGAAGACGATTTCTTCAAGAAGCTGGGCATTGACAGCCTGCAAACCTTGGAGATGCTGAGCCGCCTCGAAAATCATTTCGGCGTCGAATTGCCCGATTATGAAGTGCAAGGCGTAAGCGACTTCCGCACGCTTGCTTCGCGGATTCAATCCCGCTTGTAATGCTGGACCTCTCCAAATATCAATCCATCGGCGCGGCACTCAAAGAGGCGCTGGAAGAATTTTCAAACGAAGTCTGCCTGATTGAAGCCGACCGCGAGAAAGAAAAAGAGCGTCTCACCTATAAGGATTTCAAAGAGCGCGCGCATCCGCTTGCGAAAGCGCTTCAAGAAGCGGGCTTCGCCGCGGGCGATCGAGGCAGCATCATCATGACGAATCAGTCCAAGTGGCTGATTTCGGCTTACGCGATTTTTTACACCGGCGGCGTTCTGGTTCCCCTGGACTATAAGCTCACGCCGGATGAGCAATGGCAATTGCTCAAGCACTCCGGCGCAAAAGTTCTGATCACCGAATATCCCATCTGGCGCCAGCTGAGCGTGGCCGAGGGCCGTGCTGCGGCAACGAACGTCCGCACTGTTCTTGTAACGGAAGCTCCCAAGAACGCCGATCTCGACGGTGCCCAGCGCTGGGAGGATTTTCGGAGCAGCGGCGAACCAACTTTCATTCCGCGCACGCGCAAGGATGTGGCTTGCGTCGTCTATTCTTCCGGCACGGGCGGCCGCCCCAAAGGCTGCATGATGACGCACGAAAATTATCTCGAACAGTGCGTTGCGCTCACCTCGATTTATCCGTTTGCGCCCGGTGTGCGCTACCTCAGCATCTTGCCGACGAATCATGCTATCGACTTTATGGTGGGTTTCTTCGGGCCCTTCATTTGTGGCGCGGCAGTGGTGCATCTGCGCACGCTGCGGCCGGAATTTGTCCGTGAGGCTTTTTCAAAATACAAGATCACTTACGTCAGCCTCGTTCCGCTGGTGCTGAAAAACCTGCAGAAAGGATTGCAGGCGCGCTTTGACGCGCTTTCGCCCGGCAAGCGCAAAGTGTTTAACGCGATTGTTGCCGTCAACAAAGCGTTCACGAAAAGCCGCCCACGGCTCGGTCTCAGCCGCCGCTTGTTGAAACAAGTCCACGATCCTTTTGGTGGCGAACTCCGCACGATCATCGTCGGCGGCGCGTTCACCGAGCCGCAGACTCTGCAATTTTTCTACGATCTTGGCATTCCGGTCGCCAACGGCTATGGCCTCACCGAAGCGGGCACTGCGATCACCGTCAATGATCTCCAGCCTTTCCGCGCAGACACTGTCGGGAAGCCTCTTCCAGGGATGGAAGTTCGCATCGTCCATCCGAGCGACGATGGTATCGGCGAAGTCTCCGTTCGCAGCAAAACGATTATGTCCGGCTATCTGAACGAGCCCGAGCTCACCGCGGAAACCATCGTGGATGGATGGCTCATGACCGGTGATCTCGGCCGCTTCGACGCCGCAGGACATTTGCAGCTCTTCGGACGCAAGAAAAACATGATCGTGACCGAAGAAGGGAAGAACATTTATCCTGAGGATATCGAGGCCGTTTTCGAGAGCCTTCCCGTCAAGGAATTTTGCGTTTTCGCCGCCAACTACATCTGGCCTCAGCGCTCGATGGTGGGCGAGCAGCTGCTGCTTGCGCTCCATCTCGAGCCCGGCCAAACTTACACGGAGGAGCTTCGCCGAGACATTTCCGCGCGCAACAGCAAGCTCCTGAACTACAAGCGGATTCACGGCGTGGTTTTGTTCGACGAGGATTTTCCGCGCACCGCTTCGTTGAAGATTAAGAGGAACGCGCTTGCTGAACAGCTCGCGAAACTAGATCGCGCCGCCGCATTCTTGCCTTTGTGATGTTGGACAGTTGCAGGCATTCGCGTGAGGAAGTAAGCCGGCTTTGAAGAATCGCTTCTTTGCAATCGTCAATCCAGCCGCCGGTGGCGGACGCTCGGCCAAGCTTGCCGGGCCGGCTCTCGCTGGACTGCGCGAGAAGGGGCTGAAGATTGATGTCGTGGCCTCGACAGGGCCCGGCCATGCCATCGAGCTTGCCCGCGAAGCCTACGAACAGGGATACCGGAGCTTTATCGCCGTCGGTGGTGATGGCACTGCGCACGAAATTCTGAACGGTGTTTATGAGCATGCTCGCGGCAAAGAACGCATCGCTCTCGGTTTTTTGCCGCTAGGAACGGGCAATTCATTTCTGCGCGATTTTGCGAAGGACGGCGCGAACGCTTCTCTGCAAGCCCTCATCGAAGGCCGAAAACGCGCCGTCGATCTCATTCGGCTGACGCACACCAAAGGCGAAATCTATTCGTTCAATCTGCTGAGCTTGGGTTTCACCGCTGACGTGGGCACTCTAACCAATCGCTATTTCAAGCCGTTCGGTTATCTCGGGTATCTGCTTGGCGTCTTCGTCCGCGTCATCCAGTTGCGGCGACGCGCTTTCCGTTTGCGTTGCGACGAGGACAAAGAATGGGATGAAAGCCGCTGCCTATTTCTCGCCTTCAGCAACAGCAAATATCACGGGCGGCACGATGCTCATCGCACCTCACGCCGACCCCACCGACGGTCTGATCGAATTTGTCCGCTGGGGGCCGATTGGGCGCCTCGGATTGCTGCGCATGCTTCCCCAACTCTATGACGGCACGCACATCGAACATCCGTTGGCTTCGCGCCGAGCCGTCCGCCGCATCGAATTTGGCACACGCGTTCCCGTGGACGTGCTGATCGACGGCGAAATCGCCGCGCTCGAATGTGTGTCCCTTGACGTGATTCCTGCCGCCGTGGACATCTATATATGAAACGTGGACTGCTCGCCCTGCGCAGCGCGTCTTTATGGGTTCTAAGCGGCTTGCATTTTTTTGCGGTCGCGCCGCTGCTCGTCTTCCTGGGAATTTTCCTGGACCCGCGCAAGCACGACTGGCTTCAGCGCAGCTTCTGCCGCAGGATCGCGTTTCTCTCGGGAGCGCGCGTGGAGGTAAAACGCTCGCCAGGTTTCAATCCCGACCGCACTTGCTTCTTCATGGTGAATCACGTCAATCTTTTTGATCCCTTCATGCTCTATTGCGCCATCCCGCAATACGTGCGCGGATGGGAACTGGAATCCCACTTCAAAATTCCGGCTTACGGTTGGCTCATGAAGCGCTTTGGCAACGTTCCCGTCCCCGACGTGCGCCGTCCTTCCGACCTCAAACGCATGTGGCGCCTCACGCAGGACGCCATCGACGGCGGCACGAGCCTCATCATTTTTCCGGAAGCCAAGCGCACGCGCGACGGCCACGTGGATGGATTTGAGGAGGGCGGTTTCCGCGTCGCGCAACAGCTCGGCATTCCGATCGTTCCCGTCAGCTTGGTCGGTTCCATCAAGCATCATCGCACTGGCCACTGGATGCTTTGGCCCGCGACCATCACGGTCCATCTACATGACATCATCGAGACAAAGGGCATGACCAAGCGAGATGTTCCGGCGCTACGCGACCGGGTTCACGAAATCATCTCTGCGCCCGTCAAACCGAGTCTAGAAAAGCCGACTGAGTAAAGTATTTAAGGGCTGCGGTCGATCTACCCCAATCGCTGAACAGGAATCCAAAAAAGAAAAGTCAGGAAGGAAGCTTTATGCCAGGAATCGTGCGGCCCGCTTTCGTTTCCTGCCAGGTGAAGACGATGCGGTCGATCACAGTGATCGTGGAGACCACCGCAATTACCCACAGCACCGCCGCCATGCGGTTGGTGATCCCGCCGATAATCAGCAAGACTAGGCGCTCAGGGCGCTCCATGAAGCCGACTTTGCAAAGCGGGATGAGCGACTCCGCGCGCGCTCTGGCGTAGCTGACCATTACGGACCCAGCGGTCGCCACCGCGGCGAGGACGACGTAGGGAGTGCGCCCGCTCACGGAGTAGTACACGAGCAGCCCCATGTACAACGCCATATCCGCGTAGCGGTCGAGCGTCGAATCATAGAAAGCGCCGAACGCGGTCACGCGGTTTTGGCGCCGCGCCACCTGGCCATCCAGAATGTCCAGAAAACCCGCGAAGAAAATAATCAGCGCGGCGATCCGGAAATGTCCCAAGGCGAAATTTGCCGCCGCCACGAAATTTACAACCAAGCCGAGAAACGTCAGAAAATTGGGATTGACGCCCGTCGCCGCCAAGACGCCGACGATCTTGTCGAGCAGCCACTTGCTTCCGGTTCCTATCGCGCCAGTAAAGGTAGCCATTCTTTTGCTTCGGCCAATCGGGAATTTGATTTTTTCTACTTGCCTGCGAAATCGTACACTAGGCTCGCGGCACTCCGCAAACGGAGCCAGCCAAATAGACTTAGATTACTTATGCGTTCAGGTGTTTTCTTCTTGACCGTGCCCGCTTCACAGCATACATTCACTTTCGCTCTTTCGCGATGTGCACGCGAAACTATGGATAGCGCCCTTTCACGACGCGGATTTTTATCAAAAAGTCTAACCGGGATTTCGGCCGCCTGGATATCGGTGCACTGGCCCGCCATGCTCTCGGCCGCAACCCATGCGCGCCAGTCTGCCAATTCTGCTTCGCCCGCAAAATTTGAGTTTCTTTCGCCCGAACAGGCCGCGGAGATTGACGCGATTTCCGCCCGCATCATTCCTACGACCGACACGCCGGGAGCCCGCGAAGCCGGCGTCGTATTTTTTATTGACCGCGCGCTCTCGACCTTTGCGAAGGACGCTCAAAAGATGTATGCCGACGGATTGAGCGATCTCCAGGCACGGGTCCGCGAGATGTTTCCGAGCGCGGAAAAATTTTCCGCTGCTACTGTTGAGCAGCAAGACCAAATCTTGCAATCCTTGGACGAAAATTCCGCCGCCGCGCGCGGCCGCCGTTCTCATTCATCGGCGAGCTCGTTTTTTGAATTGGTCCGCGTGCATACCGTCATGGGATTTTTGATTGACCCTGACTCCGATCGGCGCGGCAATCGCGATGGCGTCGGCTGGAAAGTGATCGGCCGCGAACGCGAACACATGTTCCAGCCGCCGTTTGGCCACTACGACAAGGACTATCCCGGCTGGCAGCCAAATCCTCCGGAGACGGAAAAAAGCAAGACATGACGATTGAGCAGCCGAAGTACAAAACGACGGACGACGTCGACTTCGTTATCATCGGATCCGGCGCGGCTGGCGGCATCTTGGCCAAGGAACTTTCCACCAGCGGTTTCCGCGTTGTTGTGCTCGAGCAGGGCCCGTACCTAACTGAAAAAGATTTTGTTCACGACGAGATCAAAGTCCTGAACCAGGATCTCCTGACCAATCATCCGGAGCTTCAACCCACTACTTTTCGCAAAACGCCCCAGGAAAAAGCCAAGCCGCAGCGCGCTCTCGTCTACGGCCGCCTCGTCGGCGGCACAAGCACGCATTTCACGGCGAATTTTTGGCGCTTCCATGAAATTGATTTTACAGAACGTAGCAAAGTCGGCCCCATCGCGGGCGCCGCTTTGGCGGATTGGCCGATCACCTACGCCGACCTCGAACCGTATTACACAAAGGTGGAATGGGAGATTGGAGTCTCCGGCCAGGCCGGCGCCAGCCCCTTCGATCCGCCGCGTTCCAAGCCGTATCCGATGCCTCCGCTTCCGGTGAAGTCAAGCGGGGTGATATTCGAGCGAGCCGCGCGCAAGCTCGGATGGCATCCGTTCCCCGCGCCGATGGCGATTCTCTCGCAGCCGCGTCCAGGTCGCAGCGCTTGCATCAACTGTGGATTTTGTCTCGCGTTCGGCTGTGAAGTGGGTGCGAAATCAAGCTCACTCGCCACCGCGATTCGCATGGCGGAAAAAACTGGTCGCTGCGAAATCCGCCCGAACTCTTATGTGCATCGCATCGAGCTTGACGCCAAAGGCCGCGCCACTGGAGCCGTCTATTTCGACGAGAAGCGCATCGTTCAGCGCCAAAAAGCGAAAGCGGTCGTCGTTTGCGCGAACGGCGCCGAAACTCCGCGCCTGCTTCTGCTCTCCGCCAGCAAGCAATTTCCCAACGGCCTCGCCAACAGCAGTGGCCTCGTCGGCAAATATCTGATGCTCAACAGTGGCGGCGTTGCGACCGCCGTCTTTGACGAGCCGCTCAACGACTACAAGGGATTCGCAGTCAGCCGCATTCTTCATGATTTTTACGAACTCGACCCGCAAAAAGTCGGTTTCTGCGGCGGCGGCGGCCTCGACGCGCGGTTCGATATGACGCCGATCGGCTTCGCCCTCGGCAACCTCCCCCCAGGTTCTCCTAGCTGGGGCAAAGATTTCAAGGATGCTTTAAGCCATAACTTCACGCGAACTTGCGAGATTTTTTGTCACGGAACTTCTCTGCCTGTCGAGAACAACAGCTTTTCTCTCGATCCAGAGCTAAAAGACTCTTGGGGTCTTCCCGCGTTGCGCATGACTTATAAAGACCATCCGGACGACCTCAAGCTGACCAATTGGCTGTACGCCCGAGCAACGGAGCTTCTCGATGCCGCGGGCGCGAAGAAACAGTGGTCCTTCCCAGCCCAAGAGCAGCAATTTGCCGTGCACCTGCTCGGCACCTGCCGCATGGGAAACGATCCAAAGACTTCCGTCATCAACTCCGATCATCAAACGCACGACGTGAAAAATCTTTTTCTCTGTGACGGCAGCAGCCTCGTCACTTCCGGCCGCGGCCAGCCCACCATGACTATCGAGGCGCTCGCCTTTCGCGCCGCCGACCGCATCACCGCCCTCTCCAAGCACGGCGATCTCTCTGCCTGATCCCTGTCTGCGGCGTTTCTGCGCAATTTCTCCAAGCGCGAGCGGGCGTCGCTTTCTGGTACACTTTTCCTCGAAAAATTATCGCTCAGGGAGCTGGGATGAGTTTGAACCGACGCAACACAATGTTTGTCCTGTGCGGATTGGCGCTAAGCACCGGGCTGGTCATCGCCGCGGCGAAAGCTCAATCCGGGGCCGCGCCGCAATCGCCCGCGCCTAAACTCGCCGAAGAGCAGTTCAAGAACATCAAAGTTCTGAAAGGCGTGCCCGCCGATCAGCTATTTCCCGCCATGCAATTCATCACTGCTTCGCTCGGCGTCGAATGCGAGTTCTGCCATGTCCGCGGTGATCGCGGGCTTGATTTCGACAAAGATGACAAAAAGACAAAACAGACGGCACGCAAGATGATGGAGATGATGTTTGCCATCAACAAAGGCAATTTTGAAGGGCACCGCGAAGTCACCTGCTATTCCTGCCATCGCGGCGCTGCCGATCCTGTCGGCACTCCCATCATCAGCGAGGAGGAACCGAAGCCGGAAGCGGAGCATGGAAAACCGGGCGCCGATGCAAAGCCTGTTTTGCCCACTGGCGAACAGCTTCTCGATAAGTATCTCGCTGCCGTTGGAGGCGATGCCGCCCTGCAAAAAATCTCAAGCCGCGTGGAAAAAGGGAAGATAAACGCCAACGGCCAGCAGCTTTCCATCGAAGTCTACGCAAAAGCTCCGGACAAGCGTATCTCCATCATGCGTCTCCCTAACGGCGAGAGCATCACGGCCTTCGACGGCAAACAGGGCTGGTTGAGCAATGCTGGCCATCTCCACATGATGTCCGCCGCGGAGAACGATGCCGTGCGCATTGACGCCGACCTGTATTTCCCCGCGCACGTCAAAACTCTCTACAAGAAATTCACCGTCGTTCCCGGCGAAAAAATCGACGGTCACGATACCTATCTTGTGCTCGGACGCAACGAAGGCCAGCCGCCCTTGCGGCTTTACCTGGATCAGCAATCCGGCCTATTGCTTCGCCTCGTGCGTTACGCGGAAACCCCTCTCGGCCGCAACCCCACCCAGATTGATTATGCCGATTACCGCGACGCCGACGGCGTAAAGATCCCATATCGCTGGACGCTCTCGCGCCCCGGCAACCGCTTCACCATTCAAGTTGACCAGGTCCAGCAGAACGTCCCAGTTGACGATGCCAAGTTCAGCGCTCCGCCGCCTCCACCCGCGCCGCCGGACAAGAAACCCGCCGGCCAGTAGAATGCCCGTTCGCCGCCGTCCTAGTCTGAAATCCGTTCGCGGAGCAGAACCTGGAGCACACCGCCAGACTTCATAGACCATTTTCACTTCCTTTTTCCTTGACAAGCGGTTACTCCTCCCGTATCATTGGTTTCGTAAACAATTGCGTCTTGTTTCCCATGCCGCCAGTGTCTTTGCTGGCGTTTTGTTTTCTGGAACCTACTACACGGCCTAAGTTCTGTCTTTGCAACACTTGCGAAATTCACCGTATTTTGCACAATTTTCGTGCAAACAAGTCTTTTAGAATCAACACTTGCAAAAGTATATCAAAACAAACCACTTTATCTGTCTTTAGAATCAACACTTATGCAAAACCCCGGGGGGGAGGGGATACCCCGGGAACTAGAAATCCGGTGAAGGATTTCTATCTCAAGCGCGTTTCTTGCATCCTGAATAGTTGTACGGGACAACCATCGCAGGCGATGGGATCTCCTTGCTCTGCCACCAGTCAGCACTGACCCGTCACAAGTCATTCAATTTCAAGGTAACATTTACCCATTCACATTCAGGAGCCGCGCATTTACCGGACCTCTTGCCGGAAACAATTTCCTCGCGTCCGTCGTATCCTATGCAAGAATCGGCCTGCGATTGAGCCCGGTACCAGCCGGGACGGCCCACATCTTCCGCGAGGTACACTATGACCACTCTCTGGCAAGACCTTCGGTACGGCCTGCGTGTACTGGCAAAATCCCCAGCCTTTACTGTCGTTTCCATCCTGACCCTCGCACTCGGCATCGGCGCAAACACCGCGATCTTCACCGTCGTCTACGGCGTCCTCCTCCGCCCGCTGCCTTTTCCCGAACCGGATCGCATTGTCCAGCTCGCCGAATCCTACAAACAGCAAACCGATGAAATGGATCTTACGGCGCCTCAATTGAAGCGCCTGCAGGAATTCGGAGAACGCTTCGACCATATCGCCGGATACACCTCGGTCGGCTACAACCTTGCGGCAGGGACCGCAGCGGAACATCTGCGTGGATTGCCGGTCTCGGCCTCTTATTTCAGCGTCTTGGGTATCCAGCCGTTTCTCGGCCGCGACTTCACGGAGGAAGATGACCATGGAGACGGGCAGCGTGTCGCCATCATCAGCTACAACCTCTGGGCGCGCCGATTTGGAGCCGATCCGTCACAGATCGGCCAGAAAATTCTGCTGAATGGTGAGCCCTTTACCCTCATCGGCGTAATGCCTCGAGGGTTCTCTCCAGTCGCCGCTGCCACGGATCTTCCGAATAGTGGAGCGGCGGACGTTTGGACTCCGCTGGCGCTGGTGGCCAAGACGGCCGGGAGCGGTTCAAACATCGCCGTGCTCGCGCGCCTCAAACCAGGCGTCACTCCCGTGCAGCTTCAGGCGCAGATGGACATTGTCACGCAAGACTTCCGCCGCGAATTTCCCGGCGTAGTTGGCAAAGAACTCAGGCATCAGCTTCTTGCCCTACCGCCAAATGATTGGGGCCGACGTGCGCCCGTATCTCTTGGTACTGCTCGGCGCCATCGGTTTTGTCTTGCTGATTGCCTGCGCCAATGTGGCCAACTTGTTTCTCGCCCGCGGCGGTTTGCGCGGCCGCGAAATCGCCGTACGCATCGCCATGGGTGCATCGCGCTGGCGACTCTTCCAGCAGTTGCTGACCGAAAGCATGCTCATCGCGCTCGCCGGCGGCGCCGTTGGCCTTCTGGTGGCTTTTCTGGGGCTCGGTTCGCTGCTCGCCGCTGCGCCCGCCGACTTGCCGCGTGTTTCCGATGTCCATCTGGACGGCTGGGTTTTCGCATTCACGTTTCTCGTCTCGCTCTTGACGGGAGTTCTCTTTGGCTTCGCCCCAGCTCTCGAAGCCAGCAAGGCTGGCATCAACGAAGCATTAAAAGAAGGCGCTGGCCGCGCCAGCTCCGCCCCAGGCCGCGCGCTACTGCGCAAATTGCTCATCGTCGGCGAGTTCGCAATTTCTCTTGTACTGCTGACGGGCGCCGGCCTGATGATCGCTACCTTTTCAAAACTCATCCACAGCGATCCCGGTTTCAATCCTCAGCGTATGCTCTCTGTTCAGTTCTGGCTGATTGGCTCGAAATATGATTCCTCGGCGCGAATCGAAGCCTTTAACCGTGCAGTCGTTCAACGTCTCGAAGCTATTCCCGGTGTAGGGTCTGCCGCTGTAGTGGCAGCGGGCCTCCCGCTGGAGCGCGGCGGAAACAATGGCGTGCGATTACCCAATTCCACTGAGGGCTACAACGTGGACTATCGCGAGATTTCTCCCGGATTTTTCCGTGCCATGGGCATACCCTTGCTCAAGGGCCGGGCCTTTTCCGAAGCTGATTCTGAGACGGCCAGCAAGGTCGTGATCGTCAATCAAGCGTTTGTCCGTGAACACTTTGCGGGCCGCAATCCCCTCGGCGAGCGCATCTTCATCAGCCGAGAGCCTTTCTGCGAAATCGTCGGTGTGGTTGGCGACGTGAAGTCATATCTGGATCAGCCTCCCCGGCGCACGACTTTCATCCCTGCGGCACAGGCTTCCTATGACGTTTCGAGAGTATTCGAGGGCTGGTTTCCAAGGAGCGTCGTCGTGCGCACCAGCGTTGATCCTCTCAGCATCAGCCGTGCCGTGCGCGACGCGGTTGCCGCCGTCGATCCTATCGTTCCGACAGGCTCGATCCGCACCATGGATCAAGTGCTCTCCCACTCGCTTGCCCTTCGCAATTTCATGATGTTCTTGCTCAGTCTTTTCGCCGCGCTCGCTCTGACTCTGGCAACCGTGGGAATCTACGGAGTTATCTCCTACGCGGTCTCACAGCGCACGCGTGAAATCGGTGTGCGTATGGCACTCGGCGCCCACCCGCGCGACGTGCTGCGTCTCATCTTGGGAGAAGGTTTGAAGCTTGTCTTCGCCGGCGCGGCGTTGGGCGTTGTCTTTGCGCTGCTCGCGACCAGATTCATTTCGACGATGATCTACGGAGTGAGCGCCACCGACCCGCTGATCTTTCTCTTCCGTCATCACCCTTCTTGTCGCGTGTGTCGCTCGCGGCGTGTTACGTTCCAGCTCGGCGGGCCATGCGTGTCGATCCCATCGTGGCTCTGCGCTACGAATAGCTTCCAACTCGCAAGGTCTGCCACCGGGAGCTACTTCTTTTCGGCGGGATTCTCTGCGGGTTTTGCTGTTTCTTCGCCGGGTTTTGCTTCCGCGGGCTCTCCGGAATGTGCTGGCCCAGCTGCGGATTTCTTGTCCATGTATTGCACGATCAGCGAAATCCTGCGGTTTGCGGGATCCATCGGATCGGAAGGCTTGCGCAGTCTCTGATCGGCAAATCCCCTTACTTGTGTGACTTGATCTTCGCCGATGCCGTGCAGTTGCATCAGCCGTCGCGCCGCGTTCGCCCGATCCGAAGAGAGCTCCCAATTCCCATAATCCCTTCCCTCCACATATGGCTTTGAGTCGGTATGCCCCTCGATGGCCAGTTTGTTCGGAAGCTTGCCCAGCTCTTGCGCAAGCATTTCCAATAAATCCTTGCCATCCTCGCTAATCTTTGGGCTTCCGCTGTCGAAAAACGTTCCCGCCGCGGATTCCGTAAGCTCAATCCGCAATCCTTCGTTTGTGACCGTCATGTCAATGTGATTCTTCAGCTTGTCGAACTTGGGCACTTCCTTGATGGCCTTTTCGAGCTGATCCTTCAGATGCTCCATATTGTCCTTGGTCACGACAAAATTTTCTTCCGCACCAGCTTTATCGCTGCCTGCTTGCTTCGCCGTCCCCGTTGGATCCTTGAAATATCCTCCCACCGCCTCCTGAATCTGTTTGCTGCTATTCATCAGCCACAGCACGATAAACAAAGCCATCATCGCCGTCACGAAGTCGGCATACGCCACCTTCCACGCCCCGCCGTGGTGTCCGCCGTGGCTGATTTTCTTCTTGATGATGATGGGTGGTGTTCCCGCCATGTGCTTCTCCATTTCTTAAGCGGCTGCTTCCGCCGCGGGCGCTGCCGCCGCTCCGTCCTTATTCTTGATGTGCTTCTCCATCTCAGGAAAAGTCGGTCGCACGTGCCCCGGGATGGCCCGGCGTCCGAATTCCACAGCTACGGTCGGCGGCGTCCCCTTCATGAAGGACACCATGACCACGCGCAGCACATGGTAATACGCGTGTTCTTCGTCAGCGGACTTCGACATGTTCGCGGCGATCGGTCCCACAAATCCATAGCAAAGCAAAATTCCGAGGAATGTTCCCACCAGCGCCGCTGCTACCTTGTGTCCGATTTCCTCCGGTGGCCCGCCGAGCGCCCCCATGGTGATCACCACGCCCAAAACGGCCGCCACAATCCCTAATCCAGGCAGCGCGTCCGCCATGGTGGAAAGAGAAGCGATCGGCACTCCCGTATCGTGATGGTGCACATCCATGTCCAGTTCCATCATCTGGTCCACGTCAAAAGGCTCGACACCTCCTCCCGACAGCATTCGTATCGTGTCGCACACGAATTCCAGCGCGTGATGGTCCTTCAGAAATTTCGGATACTTGGAAAAAACCGGACTTTTGTCCGGTGCGTCACTGTCGGTCTCGAGCGCCATCAGCCCCTCTTTTCGTGCCCGGGTGAACAATTCGTACATCATCTTCAGCGTTTCGAGATATTTCTCTTTTCCGAACCGCGCTCCTCCGAAAACTCCGCCGATCCCCCCAACAATCGCTTTTAGAATATGCAACGGATTTGCGATCAGCACCGTCCCTATTGAGGCGCCTGCGATGATCACGAGCTCGGCCGGCTGGAGTAACACTCTCAGGTTGCCGTGCTCCATCAGGTACCCGGCCACGATCGACCCGAACACCACCACGATTCCGATGATTACGAACATAGCGAATCGGCCCTCAAGCGCTTTCCATCTTCAATCGTTCCACACGACTATTCGATTTCCTCCGAGAGCGATGCTTTCGCACAGAGCTCCTTCCGCCCGGCGCATCATCTCGATGACGCCGTCCTCGGCCTTCACCGCCGTTGCCCCCATCGAAATCGTCACCGGCAGAGAATCGCCCCACCACGTAATTTTCGCCCCAGAGGTCATTCTTCTTCAGCCGCTCGCCAACCTTTGGAATCTCCGTCCGGCTGCACTCCATCACGATGGCGAGAAACTCGTTCTCTCTCCACCGCCCGAGATAGTCCGTCGGGCGCAGGCTATTCTCCAGAGTCTGTCCCGCTACACGCAGGACCGCGGAAATCGCCCCCGGTCCGTAACGCGCCTTCACTTCTTCCAGATGATCAAACGCTATGCACACGATGCAGAAGGGAACTGGCTGATCGGCGAACGTCGCGAGGCATTCGCGCAGGCGCGCTTCCATCATCTTGTGATTGAGGACGCCCGAAGCCGCGTCCAGGCAGCCATACTCCGCCAGCTTGCTGTGCCGCCGATTCCACTCCCCCAAGTCCACTATTTCATCGAAACACTCCGCTGCTCCGATGATCGCGCCTGCCCCGTCGCGCATCGGTATGGCCCGCAGCCGCACCGGCACAAGATGTCCCGATTTATGCCGGAAAGAAACCTGCGATTCCGCTGCTTTTCCGTCTCGCAGGACGGCTTCCAGCGCCGCGGCGGCTCCCGAAACCTGTTCCTCGTTGCCTTCCGTGTTTCCCAGAAAATCCTCGCGGCACGCGTGTCCCACCACGTCTTGCCGCAGATGTCCGGTGATGCGCTCCGCGCCATAGTTCCAAAACAAAATCTTCCCGTCCCGCCCCACCAGGTACACCCCAGTCGGCAAGTCTTCCAGCACGCTGCGGAGTATCTCAGGATCGTCAAACCGCGTCATTGAGGGCTCTCAGAGGCTGCATCGGTTAATTCAAAGGCAACTTTAGTTCCACGAGGAACACTTCCCTGGAAGTTCTTTCTCTCTTAGGCTTCTTTGTTTCTTGGCTTTTCGTTGGAGAACGCTTCAAGAGGAATGCGATTGTGGGAACGATTGTTCCGTTTTGGAACTCGCGCGCATTCCCTCGCAAACTCCGGTTCCTTCGGGGAAGCATTCGGGCGCCTAGCTAGCGTCATTGAACCTTGACCACACACGCGGTATAGTTCGCCGCTCTCTACTTTGGCTCAAACTTCGGCTGCGCAACTGCCGCGGATTCCAGAAAGCGTGGACTCAATCCTATGAAGCAATCTCGTTTTCAAGCAGCTTTCCTATTCCTGACCGCACTTTTCTCGTGCAGCGCATTTCCCGCGCTCGCGCAAAATGGCCCCGCGATTCGCCTCACCGTTGACGCGCGGCAAGCCCCGCTGAAAATTCTCCACAGTCACATGGAGATGCCCGTCGCCGCCGGACCGCTCACGCTTTACTATCCCAAATGGATTCCCGGCCTCCACGAGCCTGCTGGCCCCATAGCAAACGTCACCGGACTCGCGTTTACCGCGAATGGCAAAACTATTCCCTGGCGCCGCGACCTCCGCGATGTTTTCACGTTTCACTTGGAAGTCCCGCAAGGCGCCACACAACTCGAAGTCTCCTTCGATTACCTCGAGCCGAGTGGAATGGCCGGGCCTGCCGCCGGCTCGGCCACCGATAAGCTTCTCGTGCTCAACTGGAACCAAGTCCTGCTGTATCCAGCGGGCACACCTGCGGCCCAAATCCTCTTTAAGCCAACTCTTCTTCTGCCCGTCGGCTGGAAGTTCGGAACTGCTCTGCCCGCCGCGAATTCCTCTGGCGCTGAAATTTCGTTTCAGCCGGCCGCTCTCGACCGCTTAGTGGATTCCACGCTCATCGCCGGCGAGTACTATCGCGCCATCGATCTCACCCCGCCTGGCGAGCCTATTCATCACGAAATCGATCTCGTAGCCGATAGCGAAGCGGCGCTTGCGATGAGCCCCGAAGTGCAGCGCGGCCTGACAAATGTCGTCGCCGAAGCAGGCAAGCTGTTCGGCGCCCGACACTACCGCGAATACCATTTCCTTCTGACTTTGAGCGATCACATGCCGCATTTCGGCGTCGAGCATCACGAGTCCAACGACAGCCGCCTGCCCGAGCGTATTCTTCTCTCCCCGTCGGCTGCCCGCGACGTCGGCAGTTTGCTTGCGCATGAATACGCGCACTCCTGGAGCGGGAAATTCCGCCGCCCGCAGGATCTCTCCACGCCCGATTTTCAAACGCCCATGGAAACCGATCTCCTTTGGGTCTACGAGGGCAATACCTCTTATCTTGGTGACCTGCTGGCCGCGCGCAGCGGTCTTTGGAAACCGGAGGAATATCGCGAAGCGATCGCTGGCATTGCTGGAAGCCTTGGCCCGGGCCGTCCTGGGCGCACCTGGCGTCCGCTCCTCGATACGGCTGTCGCGATTCCCGGAATGTTTGGCGGAGGGGGCTGGAGCAACTGGCGTCGCGGCTCGGACTATTACGAGGAAGGGGAATTAATTTGGCTGGAGGTCGCGAACATCATTCACGACCAAAGCCACGGGCAGAAATCTTTTGAAGATTTTTTCCGTATTTTTTACGGGGGCCCGAACAACGGCCCCGAAGTGAAGCCCTACACGTTCGAGCAGCTCGTCCAAACGTTCAATCAAGTGGTCCCGTACGATTGGGCCAATTTCTTTCGCACTCGCCTCAATTCGAATTCGCCGGACGCTCCCACGGGCGGCATCGAAGCCTCCGGCTGGAAGCTCTCCTACGACGAGAGACCGCCCGCTCCTCGCGGTTCTCGCGGCGGCCCAGGCGCGGCCTATTCGATTGGTTTGACCCTCGGCGGCGACGGCACCGTGCAGGACTCCATCTACAACGGCCCGGCCTTCAAAGCCGGCATCACTTCCGGAATGAAAGTCATCGGGATCAATGGCCGCGTCTTCACGCCCGATCTTCTCAATGACGCGCTCAAAGCCAGCCTCCACAATTCACAGCCCATCCAATTTCTCGTGGTCGTCGACGACTACTACAAAACTTGCACCGTGGACTATCATGGCGGCGAAAAGTATCCCCATCTCGTCCGCGACTTAACCAAGCCAGATTATCTCGACGAACTTCTCAAGCCTCTAACGAGGCAGGACTGAGCGAACTCCAAGGATTAGTGCGAAGGCGATTTAGGCGACACTTGGAATCAACAGAAAGGAAACGCTCATGTGGGCGGGCATTTCGTCGATCTTCGAATCGAAGAGAATGGTGGGCCCTAGTTGACGATTTTCAGAACTCTTCCGCTGGGTCAGATCGTCGCAGGGATTCCACACCTTGGAGAGCTCTCGCTGCTCTGATTCTAACGCAGAGCACCGAGCGCCCTTTGTCGACTGCGCCCAAGTGCCGTTCGGAAACGCCGCTGCCGGAAAGCGGGTCCCAGTGCTGACTTGACCGGGTTAGGCGACAAACGAGGACTTGACCCCGAGTTTAGTGAGAAGGAAATCCAGCAATTCTCCTTCTCATCGCATCTGAAATACCCTCGCAGCTTTGAGTCTTGGCTTCCTCTGACCAGCCAAGAAGTGGGGGATGGTCAGGGCTTCCTTCTATCGGTCCCCAAATCACTTTGCCAGAGGAATCTACGTACCCAAATTTCTGCTCGTCCGTCCAAAAGCGGGACACATCCGTCTTCGCAACCAAAGTGTTGGATTCTTGGTCCCCGGTTAAGAAGCCAGGCGCATACCTGAAAGACAAGTCAAAAGAGAAACGCCCAGACTTGTTTATGAATCCGGTTCTTCTTCCTACCTTGGCAGGGGCCAAGCCATTTCCGAATTGCCCTGCTTCGTCAAATGCAAACGGAATCACGGTCCGCCCATCGCGGTCTACATATCCCCATTTGTTACTTTTCTCTACTGCAGCCAGACCGTCGGAAAAACTGCGACCAGCGTCGTACACAATTGGGATTACCACATTGCCTTGAAGATCAAGATAGCCACTCTTCCCGTCTCGCGTGGCTGGCACGCGGCCCTCTGAAACCAAGTCGACAAATCCAAATTCAGTCGCTAGTATTTTTCCCGCCTTGTCGATTAGCACATCGCCGAAATCCTCTAACTGTGCGATTCCTACCCCCTCACGGAAGTAATACGCATTGCTGAACTTCGGCTGAATGGCTAGATGGCCCGCTGCATCAACGAATCCCCACTTATCGTTAATCTTGACGGCAGCCATGCCATCTGAGAACGGAAGTGCATCATCGAAAGTGGGACTGATTTTGAATTGCCCGTGGTCATCCTCAAACCCAACTTTTTCACCGTCGCGTTTCGGTTCCAAGCGGCCTTGAACCGTAATTCGGAGAGGCAGAAGTGCTCCGGCAGAATCTATTGACAGGTACTGACCACAGACATAGACGGTACCTAAACCGCGCCAGAAGTCGTCAGCCCAGATGAATTGTGGTCGAATAACAATCTTGCCCGCGTGGTCGATATATCCGTATTTTCCATTCTGCACGACTACGAGTAGTTCGTCCTGACCCCTGCCGAGGCAAGCGAAAGTGGCTGTGAAGGCGAACAAAATAAACCATCTGGCAGAAGGTCGCCAGCATCCGGATATCGCGGCCGTCATAGTGTCTTCAATTCTAAACCTGAAACCGCTGTCGTCGAAATGAGCCACCGTCCACAGGTCCTGGCCTATAACGAGCTGCCCCTCCCCCTCCCATGTGGTTCAGCGTGGCAGAACACTGAAGCACAGGCAGTGTTCTGGTCGAAAGAAACCCTTCGCGTTCTGCGGCACGTCGGATAAAGGTCCACACAGCAACTCGTCTGCGAGAATTAGTCTGCAAAAAGACCGCGGACGAAAACCTCGATTTGGGCGGGAGCGACGCCGGTATTTGTGCGGTTTTGCCGCCCAAAAGTGCTCACCGGGTCGCTCCCGCCCAAATCGCCTATCGGAAATCGGCACGACCCTTTCGGAGCCCCAAAAGCAAAAAAGTTCATTTTCCCTGAAATGTTTTTCGAACTTCTTGCCCATTAGTATAAGTAGAGGGGTACTCCTGTAGGCCGCCCCTTCGGCCTTCCTCGTAATTCCTCGTAGGAAGCCCACCTCCCAGCGGACAGCATGCCGTCACCACACTTGACACGCGAGAGGTGTCCCCAACCCAGGGGACCACAGTAGGAAAGCCCCTCGCTCCGCGAGATCTGCTCGCGTTGCGGATGATGTTCCTCTTGCTCGACGCATGGGATCGGAACAGCAAGCCCGCGACTCCCATTGACACGCAGACTGAATCGGCGCAAGGTCACCGGAACGCGTGCGCCGTCAGCGCACGCCGACAGAGGACCAGATGAGACAAGCCGTCTTATACGCGAGGGTGTCGAGCAAAGACCAAGAGCGAGAGGGCTTCTCAATCCCCGCGCAACTGAAATTTCTCCGAGAATACGCGCAAACGCACGAGCTCAACGTCCTGCATGAATTTGTGGATGTGGAGACGGCCAAAACGACTGGCCGAAAACAATTCGGCGAAATGGTGCGCTTTCTGCGCGATCAAAAGACGTGCCGCGTCGTTTTGGTGGAGAAAACCGACCGGCTGTATCGCAACTTCCGCGACTGCGTGACGCTAGAAGACCTGGACGTTGAAATCCATCTTCCCAAAGAGGGCCAGGTCATCAGCAAAGACTCGAAGTCACAGGCCAAACTCGTCCACGGCATTCAGCTTGTCATAGCCCGGAACTACATCGAGAACCTGCGCGACGAAGTGCGCAAGGGCATGCGCGAGAAGGCAGCCCAAGGGCATCTACCCGAGCCGGCCGCCGTTGGGCTACCGAAACAACAAATTGCTGCGCACGATTGAGGTTGACCCTGACAACGCGTCGATCGCGCAGCGAATGTTCGAGCTATACGCTACAGGAATGTACTCGCTTGCCAGCTTTGCGTCAGCTTCTCAAAGCCGAGTACGGCAAGGTCCTCTCGAAGTGGCATTTAGAAAAACTACTGAGGAATCCGTTCTACATCGGCACCTACGAGTGGGAAGGCAAGAGCTACGCAGGCACGCATCCTCCCCTTGTGAGCCCTGAAATATTCTCCCGGGTTCGCGACTTCCACACGAGTTCGCATTTTCCGGTTTGCTCCGCTGTGCTTATGACAATTGTGCGGTGACAGCTGAATTCAAGAAGCAGAAGTACACCTATTACCGCTGCACTGGTTATCGAGGCAAATGCGATCTACCGTACTTTCGCGAAGAAGCGATGGCCGAGCGTCTCGGGCAGGTCTTGGAAGCGATCCGAATCCCGGATGACGTTCTGGCTCAGATTGAAGAGTCCTTGCTCTCCGATAAAACCCACGAGGAAACCCTTAGGAAGCGCCAGGCCGAACGAATGCATCAGCGGTTGACCCAACTCCGCAGACGCCTGGAGCAGG
>CAVSIW010000011.1:0-27544 GCA_963727945.1 uncultured Acidobacteriota bacterium | reverse complement strand
CCGCATACCGGCAATTGCCGGTGGCGTCCGTGCCGCTGATTGTGTCCGTGCCCAGCGGGAATTTCGGCAATTTGACCGCCGGACTTTTCGCCAAGCGCATCGGCTTGCCCGTGGCGATGTTCGTGGCTTCCACCAACGCAAACGACGTCGTGCCGGAGTATTTGCGGTCGGGCGAATTTCATCCGCGCCCGGCGACGCAGACCTTTTCGAACGCGATGGACGTCGGCAATCCGAATAATTTTCCGCGCTTGCTGGATTTGTGCCGCGGCCGGATTGAATATGTACGGCGGGAAATTTGGGGCCACGCCGCGACGGACGAAGAGACGCTACAAGAGATGAAGTCCATCCACGAACGTTTCGGCTATATCGCCGATCCGCACACTGCTGTTGGCGTCCTTGGCTGGGAGGCCTATAAGCGCGAGCATTCTGAGCCTGCGCAAGGCTTGGTGCTCGCCACCGCGCATCCCGCAAAATTCGCCGAGGTCGTGAAACGAGGCATAGGCATGGCCCCGCCGTTACCAGATCGCCTTGCTGTCTACTTGAAACGCGACAAATTGTCTTTGCCTATGTCGAGCGCTTACGACGACTTCAAGCAATTTCTTCTAGGTCAGTGATGACTAGGAGGGTTTGCGGAGGCGGTCGAGGAGCATGAAGAGAAATACGGCGACGACGGCGTTGACGAGGGCGGCTGCGCCGAGATGCATGGTGAACCACGGTTCAGGCTGAGAGAGCAGCAACCGCCGCGTCAAAGCAATGAGGCCCTGGTGAACGCCAAAGAAAGCGATCGTCAAAGCGAAGCGCGCCGCGGGATGTTCCGTATCCAGGCGAGCGCCAATCGAAGAAGCCAGATATCCGATCACGGTTTTTGCGATGCCGTATAGACCGAGAGGAACGGTCGGCCCGCTGAGGCTGTCCTGCAAGATGCCGATCACCATGCCCAGAAGCAGTCCCGTCGAAGGATTCCGCCGGCTCAAACCAAAGTAAATGGTGATGAGCAGCGGAAGATCCAGAATCGCAGCCTTTGGGAAATAAATCGGCAGAAAAGCTTGCAACACGAGCGCAAAAGCGGTAGCCAAAACAATCGCGCCGGCGCGAAACTTATGCACCTCGATGTGCAATTCGCTGCTGCGAATGTCGAATGTGTCGTTCATGGTTTCTCAGGCGAAGCCGGGCTGGTTGCCGCTGCGGAAGGAGCGGCCGCCGCTGGGGCTCCAGAGTTCGGCTCCGTGAAACCTTTATTCATTTCCAGCGGCTTCATCGTCAATAGAACAAAAACTTCTTCGAGCCGTTCGAGACTCGCAGCCGGTCGCACGCGAATCTGTTTAAACGGATTGCCCGCCTTGATATCCGCGATCGTTCCCACGGGCAGATCGCGCGGAAAGATGCGATCCATTCCGCTCGTCACCACGCGTTCTCCGGAATTCACGTTGTCATCGTTGGGGATGTACTTCATGACCAGAAGCGGCTCGCCAGTGCCGCCAACGGGACTCTGGATGCGCGAATCCATCAACATCGCGCCGACGCCGCTGTCTTTGTCAGTGAGCAGCAGAACTTGTGCGGTGTCCTTGTAGGATTCGATGACTTTGCCGACGACGCCGTCCGGCGTAATCACGCCCATGTTGCGGCGGATCCCGTCGCGCTCGCCGCGGTCAAGATAAATGGTTTGGCTGGCGGAGTCCGCGCTTCCTCCGATCACGCGCGCGGCGACCATCGGAACGTCCACATTCGTTTGGCGAAACTTCAACAGAGCGGCAAGGCGGTCGGCTTCGCCCGCTTTGCTTTGGAGCTGCGTGATTTGCAGCTTCAGCGCGCCGTTTTCGCGCTTCAAGTCTTCATTATCGCGCGACGTATTTTGCAATGCGAAATAGTGATTCCAGGTTTCACGAATGTGGCTGATGCCGTGAGCGCCCGCGCGCTCGAACGGAGACACCGCACCAACCGTCCACACGCGGATCAGCCGGCCCTGCGAGTCGCGCTTGATTTGCACGGCCAGCAGCAGCACCTGCAGAAGCACCACGCCTCCAAGCAGGAAAAGCGATCGATGACGAGAGGGAAGAGCGACCATCTGTCTACAATTTCCTCAGAAACTTTTCATGATCAACGCGACGACTTCGATGCGTCACAGTCCATCCCGCTTCAATCGATGGTTTCCAAATGTTCGCCAAGCAACAGCTCCGAAGCGCCTCGCTGAGCCGCTACATCTACTTTGCGAAGATATTGCCGGTGCAGAATTTCGCCAGTTGACGACTTTTCTTTCCAGGCGAGTTCGTAGCGGAATTGAGCGGTTTCCCGCACCACGACCGCTCGTTCATTTTGGTCCACGAACCGCCATTCCGGCGGGCGACCCGACATTTTCTTCTGTAACTCCTTACTCGGCGGAACCTCCGCGAGGCTCCATTTCGGCGGGTCGCCATCCGTTGTCACTTCCACGGCGCCGAGCGAGGTCATCACGAGAAATTTGTTCGCGGCAGTTTGCTCGATTCTCTCGTAGCCAGGAAAGCTTCCGCGCTTGTTCAAATCAAATGTCGCAGCCAGCGCCGGGTGAGTGATATCCGTCAAATCGTAGACTTCAAATTTGTCCCAGCGCACCAGCATCAGAAAATTGTTGTAGTGCGCCGCAGTATCGAAGCCGCGAGCCGACGGCACACCGACACGCCCCGCGACTTTCAGGGGGCTTGCATCATCAAGAAGAATTATCCGCAGTTCCGGCGCGCCGGCTTTGTTGCACGCCATGACGACGACGCGATCTTCGTAGGCGTACGTGGTGTGCGCGCACTGCGCGCGGCATACCGATGCACCAAGCGTGAAAATCAGGAAGCCTACCGCGCAGGTGATTCTCACTACGATTCGAGTAAACCTCATCCCGACTCCTAGTCGATGCAAACCTGGCGCAGCAACTTGAAATCGCTCAGCATTTTGCCGGTACCGAGCACCACGGAAGCCAGCGGGTCATCGGCGATGGAAACGGGCAGACCGGTTTCTTCCCGGATGCGCTTATCGAGATTCTTCAGCAGCGCGCCGCCACCGGTCAGCACGATGCCGCGATCGCTGATGTCGGCGGAAAGCTCCGGCGGTGTGCGCTCGAGAGCCACGCGCACGGCATTCAGAATGGTTGCGACGCATTCGCTGAGGGCTTCGCGAATTTCGCTGTCATCTATAGTGACTGTCCGCGGCACGCCTTCGATCAAATTGCGGCCCTTCACCTCCATCGTCAGCGGTTTTTCCAGCGGGTACGCCGAGCCGATCTCCATCTTGATCTGTTCCGCTGTGCGCTCGCCGACGAGCAGGTTGTATTTGCGCTTCAGGTATTGCATCACGGCTTCGTCCATCTCATTGCCCGCGACGCGCACGGAACGCGAGTACACGATGCCGCTCATAGAGATGACGGCGATATCCGTCGTGCCGCCGCCAATGTCCACGACCATGTTGCCGGAAGGCTCTTCAATGGGCAGGCCGGCGCCGATGGCCGCGGCCATGGCTTGCTCCACAAGATAGACTTCGCTGGCCCGTGCGCGATATGCGGAGTCCTGCACCGCCCGCTTTTCCACCGGAGTAATTTCGCTGGGCACTCCGATAACGATGCGCGGATGCACCAGCACACGGCGGTTGTGCGCCTTCTGAATAAAATACGTCAGCATTTTTTCGGTGACTTTGAAGTCGGCGATGACGCCGTCTTTCATCGGCTTGATGGCCACAACATTTCCCGGCGTGCGGCCGAGCATCTCTTTGGCTTCGCGGCCGACGGCCACGACTTCTCCGCTGGACTTATTAATGGCCACGATCGAAGGCTCATTTACGACAATGCCTTTGCCGCCCGAGAACACCAGCGTGTTCGCGGTTCCCAGATCAATGGCGAGGTCGGAGGAAAACAAACTAAAGATCGACCTCAGGTTGTAACCGTTCTTATTCATCCCTCCGCCCCCTGCGGAGAAAACCTCTCCGCCGTCCAGCCGACATCGAGCTGCATTGCAGCGCTACGGTCCATTCGGACCGCGTGCGGCCAACTAGACCATTGTCTCTGGACTTGGCGACCGGCGCAAAGGCGCCCGCGTCTTTTTTCTTGCGAGACCAAAAAGCGATCTTCGTTCGAAACTCTTACTTTGGCACAACGATCGGCACCTTCTGCTGGTTCGTGCCGCCGCGACGGTTTTGCCCGATGATGACAATAGTATGCGGGCCAGGCTCCAGTGGCTCGGTAAAGTGCCGGAAGGTGCCGTCCGCCGCAATAATCGGCACCGGCTGCCCGTTTACGATAAGCGCCGCACCGGGCTCCGTCTTGCCGATAATTTCCACGACTCGGCCGTGGATCTGCGTGCCGGTAATCTCGAGCAACATCTCCTGCGTTTTTCCTTGCGCGACTAGCGTAAACCGGAACGTTTCGCTGACTTCGCTGGTTTCCTTCTTGGCGTTCGTCGCTGTCACGTTCCAGAAATAATCGCCCGCATCAAGCCCCGAGATGTCCACGGTGGTTCCGGAAACTCCGGGTGCCTCTTTCACGGTTCTCGTAAACATCGCCGTCGTGCTGATTCGAAGTGTGTAGGAGACCGCCTGGGACACGGGCTTCCACTCAAAATGAATGGACGCCGCTTTCGGATTCTCGACGATCAGCGGCTCGAAGTTGCGCGGTGAGCTCAGGTCCGGCGGCGCCAGCACGTCGGACTTGGTAATCGGGCCGCCCGTCGTGTAACTCGCCTTCTGATACGCTCCGATTTCCACCTTTTCCTGGCCGCGCTGGACTTCCGCGCTTCCGCTGGAGACCACGACCTCGTTTTCCTTGTTCTGCGGGTCTGCTTTGACGGCCGCGCTGCTGTTCGAATGCAGTTGCGCCACGGAGTCTTCCATGCTGACCGCAGCTTTGGAATCGGGCGAGGAATAGTTTGGCGTCTTCAGGTCCACCTGTCCAATGTTGATGCGCACTCCGGAACTCGAAGGCTTCTCGTGCCCCATCGAATTTTCTTCCACCGTAATAAACGTTCCGGACTTCACCGTGTACGTCGTGCCATCGGCAAAGGTGATGCGCGCCGCGCCGTCCGCCGAAGTCTGGATTTGATCGCCCTTGTCCAGTGTGGTGTGGAAATCAGCGTCCTGCCATTGCACGGAATTGACTTTCTTTACCTGCACTTTTCCGTCGAGGTTTACGAACTTCGCCTGCATCTGCGAGATGGGGATGGCATCGCCTTCGCCGTTGCCAATCGATCTGCTGAACTTATCGATCGCGGCCGAGTACAAATTCGGGTCGATCAGGTAGACAGCCGCGAAAACAATCGCCGCGATCAGGACGACGTAAACGGCCACGGTCTTGTACGTCACCGTATGCCAATACACTTCCACTCGCTTTATCTTCGGGTGGTTCGGGTCGTGTGGTGTCTGTGTGTTCACGGGTCTTCGAGCAGCAATGCCGCCAATCTTGGAATCTAGCACAGTAATTAGAACGCGGACGCCTGCTGCAGCTTGCGGTAGTTAAACAGCAAATAGCTGTTGCGCATACTAGACGTTAGGTCAGGACGTTTTGCCCGAAAGGACAGTCGGCGCTACTCAGCGGCACGCGGGTCTGTTACGTGTGTTCTTATGGTTTCGAACTCAAGCCGACTTGGCGCGAAGGAATGCCAGCGTCAACGGCCAGGCCAAGAGCGCGGCCGCCGGGCTGTAACTGGCTCGCGCGTCGCAGAAGAATCCGTGGTCGGCATTCGAAATTTCCACGTTGACGAAGTTTTTTCCCGCCGCGCGCAGCGCATCGCTCACTGCGCGCACGTGCTCCGGAAGAATATGCTTGTCGCGTCCGCCCCAGAAGAACAACAGTGGCGCCTGCAGTCCGCTCGCGCGCCCAAGCAGGCCTGGATTCGTGGCGTTCGGCGCGATCCCGCCCCCGTAGTAAGAAATCGCCGCCGCGAGCGGCAAGGTGATCGCCGCAAGAAACGACGCCCGCCCGCCCATGCAGTAGCCGATCGCGGAGATCGGCAGGTCCGCACCAATATATCCGCGCAGCCACTCATACGCGGCACGCTGGTCTGCCGCCATCGATGCGTCGTTGAGGGCTTTCATGTGCGGCATGGCGCTTGGAAAATCGTCGTAGCGCCCATCGAAACCGGGACCAGTGCGATGGAACAACTCCGGAGCAATCGTGACAAATCCTTCGCGAGCGAATCGCCCGGCGATGTCGCGGATGTGCGCGTTCACGCCGAAAGCTTCCTGGAACACCAGCAGTCCGGGATTCGCGCCTTTTTCCTTTGGCCGCGCAACCCATGCGCGCATCGTCGTCCTATCGTTGACGCTCAGTTGCACATACTCGCCGCTGATTTCCATTTTCGCTCCTGTGCCGCAAGTTCCGTCGCAAGTTTCTATTGAGTGCCCCGCCGTGTGTCTTCGTTCAGTGCCGGATGAAATAGCTGCGCTTGTCGAGATTTGCCGCCACGGCCACGTCGAAGAACCCCACCATCATCTCATCGTAGGTCTGCTCGCCCCAGCGCACCGCCGCTTTCGGATCTGGGTTGTGCGGATTGTCGCGCGAATTATCGTACCAGGCGACGGCTTGCAGCTCCGTCCCCGCTTTCAGCAAACGAGGCTCGGCAAGCCGGTAGCTCATCTGCCAGTGAAAATGATAGTGGACGTCCAGCAGCGGTTCCATGTCCTGATCCGGCCGCGCGCCTGGATTCTTTTCTCCATGAATAATGTTGTACTCGAATCGTTTTCCGCGCAGGTGCATGTGCGGAAAAAAACTCAGCAGCGTCGCATCGTTCGGCAGAGTGCCGCGCGCTTCCACGCGATAGTCCGGCGCGCCCGGCGGAATCACAAAGTGGTCGTTCGTCAGTTGCAGAGTAAGCACGCGCTGCGCCGGCGGATGATTCGCAAAAATCAGTCCCACACTGGTTTGGTCGGTCCCTGGGTGGCCATTGGTCGTGTAATGCATCTGCAAGACAAGGTCGGATCCGGCGGGGATGAATTTCGCCAAGCCTTCCGGCCAATTGTCCGGCGAACTCCCCGGCGCGTAGACGAGCAAGACGTCGCTGTCCGTCCAGTGCGCGCCACGCCGGTCGTCGAGATCGGTGAGCGTAGAAGCCGTGAAAGGAACTCCCACGGGCGCATGCCGCAACCATTGCGAATCCGGCGGCCGCACATACACGACAGCGTGATGCACATTCGCGCGCAGTAACGGCAAAACTTCCACCGCCTGCACCCAGCGGTCCTCCTTGAATCCCGTCGCCACAATTTCGTAGGTGTACTCCACATCGCCGCTTGCAGGCAGCGCCACGCCGCGCGGCATCTTCAAAACCAGATCCGGATGCGCGATACTCCAGCTCTCCGCCCAATGCCGTGGCGGCGGAGCGTCGTCCGCATCACCGGCTAGCGCGCCCTCATCCGCCCAGGCTGACAGCGCAGCAATTTGCTCCGGCGACAGCGACGGGTCGTTCGAAAAGTGCCCGACACTCGGATCGGCAAACCATGGCGGCATGGATTTATTTTGCGTTGCGGTTTTTATTGCCGCTGCGAAAGGCCGCGTCTGCGCGTAGGTTTCGAATCGCGTAGGCGCGATGCCTTCCGCACGATGGCAAATCTGGCATCGCTGTTGCAAAATCGGCAGCACATCTCGATAAAAAGTGGCAGCGTTCGGAGTGAAGTGCTGTTGCGCGGCGTCTTGTGCCCGCTGTACTTGCGTTCCCAGGCTGAGCGCACCAGACAAAACCAGCACAATAGCAGGAGCAAACGCCGCGAGCCTCGTTCGAATGAGTCTTGTCTCGATCATCCCTCAAGTTTGCTGACAGGGACGCCCGCGCCGGCTGTCCGCAGCAACGGCGTTTCTCGCCCGCGCGCCGAAACCTTCTCCACCGACTCGATCTCGCCATCCCGCACAATCAACGCTTCATCGAAATTATTCACGGTCGGGCAAATGTGCCGCGGCAAAAGATACAGCGCGTCCCCAACTTTCGGACCTGCCTCGCCTTCCTTCACTGCCATGGGCAGATGCTCCTCGCTGGGCGAAAGCGGCGTTAGCTCCGCATGTCCCGCGACCACGCACGTAGGAACCCCAGCGTCGGCCGACACCGTCTTGTGGCCCGCATCGCAAGTGATCATCCCCGCGCGCGGCCGGCTGACCACACGTGCCAGAACCAGCACTGCCGCCCGGTATCCATACTCTTTGGGCAGTTGCGCCAGGCTCGTCGCATCGCAATAAACAACCGTTCCCGGAGAAATCCGGTGCACAAACCCCGCCGCGCGAAATCCTGAGTACGAAAGCGAGCACGGAAATGTCGGCGTCCCCGCCGTCACCACCTCCGGCACACGCGTTCCGCTGCGCTCAACCTCGCTCACAATTTTCAGCAAATCATCGTAGCCCGCGTGCGCGGCCGCAGTCCGTTCGCGCTCCGCCAGCGCTCCATACTGGCCGTCGTAATAGTGCAGCCCGCGAAACTCCAATTCTTCTTCGCCGATCGCGCGCACCAGCCTCACCACTTCCGCGCCATGGCTTTGCTCAATCCCCGTGCGGTTCATTCCAGGATTTATGTCCAGAAAAATTCCCAATCGGCTGCCGTGCCACTGCCGCACCTGCTCTTCGTTCTCAGCCAGAACGGAAACGCGCACCTCCGGGAACTGCTCCGCAATCTCCCTCACTCTTCGCGCGTTCGCACGCACCGACGGATACGCAACAAGCACATCCGCCGCGCCGGACTGGCACGCCACAAGCAGTTCCAGCGTCGTGGCGCACTTATAATTGCGCACGCCGCGCGCGACCATCATTCGCAACGTGTAGCCCAGCTTCGCCGTCTTGATGTGCACGCGCCAGCGATCCGCATCGCCGCCCACCAATTCCAGCGTTCGCTCCACGTTGGAAGCCACGATTTCCGGATAGACCACTAGCGCAGGCGTCATCACTTCTTCAACGCCGGACACTTCATAACGAGAGTCCCAGCCGAATTCGCTCAACATGGATTTTTGCGCAGTCATCGCGGCTCCGATGATAACGCGTAAATGCTCACCATAGAAACAGCGCGGGCAATCTCTTCCTGCTCCGAAACAGTCCATGCAATCGCGCAAATGCATGCTCGCCTGCGTGCATCCTTCGCGCGCGCCGGTTGACCACTCCCATCCCCAATAGTAGTCTCTGCGCCTCCATGCTCTCGAACGACGATTCAGACTCACACGCGCATCCCAGGCCATCGGATCTGGTCCGCGGCCTCGGTCTTTGGTCCGCCGCCGCCATCGTCATTGGCGACACTATTGGCACGGGCATCTTCCTCGTCACCAGTGACATGGCCCGCGCCGTTGGCTCAGCCGCTCTGGTTTTTGCCGCCTGGATCATCGGCGGACTCATCGTTCTCTTCGGCGCCTTCTGCTACGCCGAACTCGGTGCGGCCTTCCCCAAGGCCGGAGGTCCTTACGTCTACCTCAACCGCGGCCTCGGCCCTCTCTGGGGATTTCTTTTCGGTTGGATGAGTTCGTTTCTCGAGCGCCCCGTTGCCATGGCCACTCTTGCAGCGGGATTTCTGCGCTTCCTCGGATTCATTTTCCCGGTCGTGGCCACCCCGCTCTTCACATTTCACCTGGCGCGATACGACTTCACCTTCACTGCAGCCCAGCCGCTCGCAGCGCTTGTCGTGGTCGCTGTCACCGCCATCAACTATTTAAGCGTACGCATCGGCGGCTCCATCCAGGTGCTGCTCACGTCCTTAAAAATAGGCACGATCCTCGTAATCGTCGTCGCCGGTGTCCTCTTCGGAAAGCCGTACGCCTTCGCCCCAGTACCCGCAGGCGCGCCTCTCGGATTGAGTCCGCTAGGTTGGGGAACAATCGGCGCCGTTCTCACGGCTCTCGTCCCCGCCATGTGGGCTTACAACGGATTCAACGACCTCGGCGATCTCGGTGAAGAAATTCAACATCCCGAAAAAAATATCCCTCGCGCCATCATCCTCGGCCTTCTCACGGTCGGCGGCCTCTATCTGTTGGCAAACGTCGTGTACTTCCGGATTTTGCCGCTGCACGATCTCGCGCAATCGCAGCACGTTGCATCGGACGTCGTCCAATCCTTCGCCGGTTCTCGCGGCGCAGCTTGGCTGACGATCGCCATGGCCGTCTCCGCTCTCGGAGCGCTCCATGTCGTGGTCCTGACCGGCGCCCGCATCCCCTACGCCATGGCGCGCGATGGCGTCTTCTTCCAGTTCGCCACGCGCCTCCACCCTTCTTTTCACACGCCAAGCGGCTCGCTGATTTTCCTCGGCTCCATCGCCGCGCTGCTCGCCCTCAGCGGTACCTACGAAGAGCTCTATTCGCTCTTCGTCTTCGCGGTCTGGATTTTCTTCGCGCTAACCGCGATCGCTCTTCTCCGCCTCCGCAGAAAAGAGCCCGGCCTCGTGCGCCCCTACCATGCCTGGGGCTATCCGTGGACTCCACTCATCTTTCTAGTCGCCGCGATTGCGCTCACCGCGAACCTATGGTTGATCCGTCCCGTCCGCTCCTCGCTCGGCCTTGTCGTCATCCTCGCAGGCGTTCCATTCTTCTACCGCTGGCGCAAATCCACCCGCGTCTCTGCCGCACCGGTCGAGCACACGTAACCTATCAAGACCGTCTCACTCCAAATCCGTGAGGGATCCTTCGTGTCTATTGACTGACCTATTGAGCTTCACGATTGGTGATCGCCACTCGAAAGAGCGGCTTTGCTTTCTCGGCCGGTTCCATCTCATATGTCTGCGCAGTTTTGCTGGAGTCGTAGTCCCGCCAGAGCCACGTCATCTCTTCCGGGAACTCCGCCGCCCCCTGCCCCGAATTGTGCGTGCCTTTGCCGAAACTCAAATGAAAGTCATAGCCTTTCATCTTCAGCGCATTGGCGAGACGAATGTTCGCCAGCGGCCAGCTCCCGTATTTTTCCAGCTCCAAATCCTCGGAGCCGTCCTGAAGCCACACTCGAAGATTGCGGTGTGATTCGTGCAAAACCTTCTCGGGAAAATCCTGCCCACCGTCCGGAACCGCGGGATCCTCCTTCCACTGGATGCTCGTGAAACTCCCGATCCAGGAAATAACACGGCTGAACTGATCGGGCATCTGCCACGCCGCATTGAACGAACAGATTGCGCCAGATGACAGCCCAGTGATCGCGCGGCTATATGCATCCTTGCGAATGTTGTACTTGCGGGCGACTTCGGCCAGCACTTCATCTCGCAGAAAGCGCGCGTAGCGGTCGCTGACGGTGTCATACAGCGTGCTGCGCATCGAATCCTTCAGCGAGCGCTTCCACTTTTCCGAATACGCCTTCACCGACTCGTAGGTGGCCGTGCCCGGCGAGGCTTCAATGTCGCCCGGATTGATGAACACACAGATCATCACCGGAATTTTCTTTTGCGCAATCAAGTTATCAATCACGTTCAGCGCCGGATTCTTTCCATCCCGGTCGAGGTACCACTCACCGTCCTGAAAGACCATGAGCGCGGCTGGAGTTTGCGCGTCATATTGAGCAGGTACATAAATCCAATACTCGCTCTTCATGCCGTCGTAGATTTTGCTGGTATGGATGATCTTCGGCGACAGCGTCCCCGCGGGAATTCCCGATTGCTGATAGGAAAGCGGACCGAACGCTGGCAAGTCCAGCCGGCCTCCGAACTTCGTCGCGTCCTTAGCGTCGCCGATGAGGTAGTAGAACGAGTGCAACTTGCCCATCGGCTCGATCCGCGCTGCGGCGTACCAAAGATCAGACGCGGCAAAACTCTGCATGTGCGGCCCGGGAGCTCCATCAATAAAGAGCGCAGGCTTCGAGGTAGCCTCAGTGGCAAAGAAAAAGTCCGCCCCGCGAGCAATCCAGGCGGTTCCCTCCTTCAGCTCTTTCGCATCAAAGCTCGCCGTGATCGCGTCGCGCAATCCCGGACTGTTCGCCTTCGCCAGCTCAATGAGTTGCATCGCATTCGACTTTTCCGCGGCGAGAGCTGGCGCGGTCAGCCACAGCGCCAGAACACCCGATGAGCCCGAACCCCTTGAGACGTCGCATAAGAAAACTCCTCGTATTGATTTCCGCGCGATCTGCGTGGCACGACCCGAGCGCAAATTGCCAAACCAAAGCCAAGCAACTCAAAGCAGGCCCTTAGCCCACCATGAAAATGACCTCTTCCTTGCTTAACACGCGCACAGCGGCCCAGCCCGGTTATGGTGCGGCTGGAAGCCTCCCCCACGATAGACCCACGATTCTAATTGAGGCGCGTGGCTTCTATCTCCTATAATGTTAAGTTTGCTTAGAGACTTGGGGGATTCAGCGGATGGCTGGCAGCTCAGACAATAATACGCAAAAACTTTTTTCCCGCATTTTGCTTGGCGCGGTCGTACTCGCCTTGTCCGGCGGCATGTTGCTCTATCTCGTGCCGACTGGTCCGGGCAGCACCGAGATGTCCACCGATGCCGTTGCCAAGGTAGGCGACCAGACCATCACTGTCGCCGACATTCGCCAGCAGCTCAACTTGATCAAGCAGAGCACGCAAGTGCCTCCCGTGCTGGAACCCTACTACGCGCAGCGCATACTGCAGGAGCTCCTCCTTCGGAAGGAAATGGAATACGAAGCCGGCCGGCTTGGCATTCGCGTTTCGAATGACGAAATCGCCGACCGCATCAAGCTCATCCTTCCCACTGCCTTCAATGGTGACACGCCCATCGCCCCTGATCAGTACGCTGCCCTGGTCCAAACACGCGCGCAGATGTCTGTGTCGCAATTCGAGGACAATGTCCGGCAAGGCATGTTGCAGGAAAAGTTCCAGAAGCTCGTGACCGACGGCATCAGCGCTGGGCCCGCTGAACTCCAGGAAGAGTTCCTCTACAGCAACGAAAAGGTGAAGCTCGACTACGCCTTCATCAAACCGGAAGACTTGCAGGCAAAGATCACGCTGACTGACGACGAGATCAAATCCTCTTACGAGAAAAACAAAGCCAAGTACCAGGTTCCGGAAAAGCGCGTGGTCCGCTACGCCATTCTGGACGTCAACCAGATTCGTCAGAGCATGCAAATCTCAGACGAACAGTTGAAGGCGCAATACACGAAGAACATTCAGGACTATCAAGTCCCGAACCGCGTTCACGTCGAGCACATTCTCCTGATGACCGTGGGCAAGACGGACGCCGAAGTCGAAGAAATCAAGAAGAAGGCCCAGGACATCCTCAATCAAGCCAAGAAAGGCGCGAATTTCGAAGATCTCGCCAAGAAATACTCCGAGGACGGCGGCAGCCCCGGAAATCCCGGATCGAGAGACAAAGGCGGGGACCTCGGATGGATCGTTCAGGGCCAGACGGTGCCAGAATTCGAGAAAGCTGCGTTTTCACTTCCGAAGGGCAGCATTTCGGACCTCGTCAAGACCCAGTACGGTTTCCATATTCTCAAAATCATCGATAAGGAATCAGCGCACACCAAGCCTTTCGAGGAAGTAAAGGACTCCATCCGCACTCCTCTGCTTCTCTCAGAGGCCGATAAGCAGGCGGGTGATATCGCCGACAAGCTGTCCCAAGCCATCCGTCAGTCCAATAAGGTTTCTCTTGACGACCTCGCTAAGCAGTATCACCTGACGGTTGGGGAAACTCGCCCCGTCGCCGCCACCGACCCGTTGTTCGAATTGGGGAATTCGCAGGACGTCAAGGTGAGTGATTCCATCTTCCGGCTACGCGAAGGCGAGCTCAGCCTGCCCGTGCACACGGATCGCGGCTACCTAGTCCTCTCCATCAAGCAGATTCTTCCCGCCCACCAAGGTTCCCTTGATGAAGTGCGGGACAAAATTGTCGCCGACCTGAAGCAGGAAAAGGCGTCCACGGAAGCTCGTACCAAAGCGGATGATTTGATCAGGCGGGTAAAGGCGGGAGAAAAGTTTGACGCCGCAGCCAAAGCCCTCGGTTTGGAAGCCAAGACCAGCGACGATTTTGCGCGCAACGGCTCAATTTCCAATGTTGCCAGCGGAAAGCAGCTCTCCGCTGCGTTCCAATCGAAGCCCGGAGACGTTGGCGCGCCCCTCAACCTCGGCAGTAACTGGCTCGTCTACAAAGTCGTGGAGAAGCAAGAGCCTAAACCAGAAGATTTCGACAAACAGAAGAAGGAAATCACGGAGACGGTCCTCCAAAACAAGCGCTCGCTCGCATTCGAAGCCTTTCGAGCCGCCCTCGAAGACCGTCTGAAAAAAGAGGGCAAGCTGCAGCTGATGCCCGAAAAGCTCCGCACAATTGGGGCCACAAGCTAGCATAAGTAATTGATAATAAATGTCTTAAGGGACTTTCGCGAGGCACTTGTCTTTCTCCACGCGCCCCGGTAGCCTATTGGTGTCTCCGAATTCGCCGATTTCGGCTCTCGGTAAGCGCCATTCGAATAGCCTCACGCGGTTCGAATCGCCGACCGGAAGCCAGCCGAAACCGGAACACAATCTGCTATGGCCCGCCAGCGCCAAGACCTCAGGACCTCATGAACATGAAGAAGATGCCACCTCGCACCACGCCCGTCCGCAGTTCGACCGCCCGCAATGACTACCGTTGCAGCATGGAAAGAAACCAGGCTGGCAAGTACTGCGTTCGAATCCAAGTTTTTTACCCCCGCCACGCCTGGAATCTGGGAGTTTTCTTCCTGGCGTCCTCGTTTGACCGAGCCATGAAGAAGCTTGAAGAGTCCCTGGACTTTCTCCAGCGCCATGAGGAGAAACTTTGGTTCTGGGGCGTGGACCGCGCCGAGGACATGGGCTTCTCCGCCGAGTTTCTGCGCGAGGCGGGCCTCAAACTGGATCATCGCACCGAGTTTCCCCGAAGAGCCACCAACCTTTCAATCGCGCCCGAACGCGAAGTCCCGGCGTTTGTCCTCGGACCAGTCCGACGCGGCCTTGCCGAATCCGTCGAAGCACCTCGAAGCGCCCTTGCCGGCGACTGATCCAATCGCCGGGCCGCGGAAGACTTACTTCAGCACACGATCACTTGAAGCTTGATCTTACTGTCCATTTGGCCAGCGAATCTGGCCCTCTTCCATATTGACTTCACCCGCTTTCTTCGCCATCATGCCGGAATTCTGGTGGACCAGCGGTTCCGTGAGCCGCATTTCAGTGAGAAGCAAAGCGATGAAACGCAATGTGAAGAAGTTGTCTCTCGCGCTGCTCCTGGTGTCCACGCTCGTTACGAACGCGCTGGCGGTGAGCCTTTCAACGCTGAACGCACAGACCGCGCAATCGAGCAGCTCCGACAAACCGCAAGCAAGTTCTGCTCCCGCTCCTGCGCCCATCTCCGCCACACAGAGTTCTGCGGCGCCGAGCTCGGCAAAGCCAGCTTCCACTTCTACACCTTCCACAACTCCTGCGGCGGCCACTGCTTCGAAGCAGACGACGCAAGCGAAGGCCGCGGGAATGGTGTGGGTCAACACGGAATCCGGCGTGTATCACAAGCCGGGAACGCGCTGGTACGGAAAGACCAAGAAAGGCAAGTACATGCTGGAAGCAGATGCGATCAAAGCAGGATACAAGCCTGCAAAGTAAGCGCAGCGAACTAGGACCAGAGAATTTGTTGCAGCAGAGGGGAAGAAAAAGTAGAAAAGCAGCGCAAAGTTTGTAGAGGCAAAATATTCACCGCAAAAAAGGAGAGAAGAAAATGAAGAAGCAAATGAGCAGAATGATTTTGGCGGCGCTGATTCTAATTCTGGGAGTGAGCGTTGCGTATTCACATCCACAGACGGCGCCTGCGCCGGCTAAGCCTACCGCAGCGCAAGCGGCTGCCAAAGCGAGCGACTTGGTGGACATCAACAGCGCGACGAAAGATCAGTTGAAGGCGCTGCCCGGCATCGGCGACGCCTATTCGCAAAAAATCATTGATGGCCGCCCTTATAAAACGAAGACCGATCTGGTAAACAAGAAAATAATCCCGGCGGCGACGTACGCCAAGATCAAGGCGCTGGTCATCGCCAAACAGCCCAAGTAGCTGGGCTCAAGCAGTCTAAGCAGCAGCGCGTCCGTGTCTGGTGGCTCCTGCGTCTCAAGGATTTCAAGTCCAAACATAAATTACTTCCATCCGCGAAAAGCCCGGCGAGTGAGAACGCCGGGCTTTTTTATTTTTGCGCTATTTTTCGCGGAGGATGACTTCGCCCTGGCCGACGAGTTGATCGTTGAGCCACAGGCGGTACTTGTAGGTGGCGGCCTTGAGGCCGACGCGGGGCGGGCCGCTGAGCAGGCGCATGCCGGCCGGCGCTTGAAAAATGTTGGACGAAAAGGGGCAGCGATTGACGTCGAATTCGACGCGAAGATTGCCGGCGTCGGAGATCCAGGAGATTTGATCTCCAGGGTCGAGAACGACGACTTGGGGTACGAGTCCAACGAGTACGGGGCGCTCTGCCATTGTTCCTCTGCTCCTTGGTGAATACCGGGATAGGAGTGGATGCGTGAAACTGCGAGATTCCCTTGCAAACGGACGATAGCACATCCGCGGGAAGAGTTCTTCTCGCCCCGGCTGCGCACCTTCGATCTCGCGGCTGCACGCAGAAAAGACGGGACCAGTGATCTGTGAAAGCTGGAAGAGGACAGCCATGATTGGCTGTCCCACTCGAGATTCCTTCGGCTGCGGCTGGGGCGAGTTGTACAGCTGAGAAGCGAAGGGGGAAGGAGGAAAGAAGGAATGAGGTAAAGAGATGAGGAAGAGTTGAAGATCAAAGGTTAAAGGCGAGGCCGGATTATTTCACGTACTGGAAGTAGTCGTAGACGGCGCGGGCAATTGTGCCCATGCGCTGCTTCAGGTCGGTCTCGGGGACGTCTTCGCTACCGCGCAATCCGAAAATGGTGATGACGATGTGCTGGTTGCCTTCATAGATGATGGCGGCGTCGTTGCGGGTGTAGCCGATCTCGCCGGTTTTGTGGGCGACGACGGTGCCTTCGGGGAGGTAGCGCGGCACGGAGTCATTGAATTGCTGCTTCTTTAGAATTTCGAGCATGTCGCGGCAGGACTTCTCGCTGGCGGCTTCGTTGCGGAAGATTTTGACGAGCAAGTCAGCGATGCCGCGAGGGGAGGCGTGGTCGCGCGGATCGTCCAGAAAGAGCTTGTCGCTTTTTTCTATTTTTTCGCGCGTAAACGACGCGAAAAAATCCGCGTTGGAGACCATTTGGGCGAGCGTGAGTTTACGGACGGCGGGGTCGCCGTAGGCAAGCCAGTCTGTGATGAGGTCGGAGGTGGGGCGGTCGACGCGAACATCTTTTATGCCGAGCGTACCTAGCATGGCGTTCACATTCTGGGCGCCAACGATGCTGAGAAGCTTATCCGTTGCTGTGTTGTCGCTCACGACGATCATCATCGTTAGCAAATCATGGAGCGTCGGCTTTAGGCCGGGAGTCATGTACATGAAGAGGCCGCTGCCGAGGCGTTTATCCGCTTCGGTTAGTTCGATGCGATCAGTCAAGGAGAGGCGGCCGGCATCTACTTCGCGGAAAACCTGGACCATGATCGGAATTTTGTAGACGCTCGCCATGGGGAATCGATCGTCGGATTTGTAGGTTATTTCGGCGCCGGTCTCGATGTTGCGAGCGTAGACGCCAATGGTTCCAGGGAAACTGAGAGCGAGCTCTGCGACACGGGATTGGAGACGGTCAATGCCTTTGTCCTTATCGCTTTGAGCCCAGGCGGGAGAGATGAGCAAGAGGGAGCCAAAGAGGGCTGCGAAGGTCCATTTGCCGAATTTACATAGGAGCATGCGAGATACCTCTTCCGAAGAACGGAAAATGATTTGGTAAATTCTGAAACATTTGTTTCAGGTGGGGGAATGTAGCGGACGGAGGGTGTTGTGTCAAATCGTCTCAGAGTTACGGCCGAGAGAAGCGCTGCTGCTGAAAGCACTGGAAGCAACGAACGACCTTCCATTGAAGCGAATCTGGCAGAGAAGCTGGTAGAGATTTCACACGCGGCGGGCAGAGTGCGAGATTAGGAGCCGGAGTTTGGCGGAGTGGAGGCGCTCGCGGCGGCCGCTAGGAACTGCTGGCGGGTCCAGTCGTTGCGCTGAGGGCTGGGTCCGTTGCGATGGCACTGGGTTGCGGTGCCGGCCCAATTTTGATTTTGAACGTAGGTCATGAAAGTGGGAAAGCCGCGGAAGAGACCGGTCACGCCGAGGTTGTAGATCATATCGAGCAAGCCGAGCTTTGCAGGGTCTGGAAAGGCGGGGTAATTCGGGAAGCGCTGGCTGAGTTGCGTGTCAAAAAAAGTGAGATGGTGCAAGAGAAGCGCGTCAATGGCAGGATGGGGCAAAGTCGGCGAAGCGGGTGAGCGATAGAAAGCGGCAGGATATTTGCCGGGAGGCAGAGCGGAGACTCGAGAATATTCGGCTTGAATGGCCGTGGGAGTGGAAGGTTGGTTGTTGGCATCCACGAAGGCGAGGGCGAGAGCGCTTGCGGGAGTTGCGAGGAGTTCACCGACGGCGACAGTGACGAAACCTTTTGTGTCCAAGTACATCCAGGGAACAATTCCTTCGAAGATTTCCAGATTGGCGAGTGAATCTTGCAGGTAAGGCATGCATTCCCCTTAGGGCGAGCTGCGGGCACTTTGGCATTGGTATACACCGTTCGCGGGGCGCTCTCAATGCAGAAAATATGGAATTAGCGGTGGGGAGCGAGGTCAAGGCTGGGCTGGAGAGGGAGGGGACTGGGGCGGGGGATCGGGAGGGGAAATGCCGAGGGCTTCGTTGATGGTCTTCAGCAAGACGTCCATGTTGACGGGCTTGTGAATATAGGCAATCGCTCCGGCCTTGAGAGCGGCATCTCGATTGCCGATAGGAGTACGCGAGCTGACGACAATGACGGGGATAGTGCCCGTGTTGAGAAGCATCTGCAAGCGTTGCAAGACGACGAAGCCGTCGCCGGCAGGGAGGCCGAGATCGAGAAGGATGAGATCGGGTAGTTCCTTGCGGGCGGTGCTGATGGCGGTCATGCCGTCGCGCGCGGCGACGATTTCGAATCCGGCAGATTTTAGGCGGCGGGCGAGAGCCGTAAGCTGAAGATTCTCATCCTCGACGATCATGATTTTCTTTCCGGACATTGCGACGCGTATCCTCTACAAATTCAGAAAACTGGTTCCGTGCGGAATCGGCGGATAAGTGTTCCTTCTCAGCCGAGTATGCGTTTCTGATTGGGATATTACCAGAGAGATAGCCGGGGGATGGAGGGAGATAGAGCAGGAGAGTAACGGTGCCAAAGTGGAACGGCGGGTTCGGGAGGATGGGGGAGGCGGCGAATACCAATACGGGAAGAGGCATTGTACAATCCGGCGTGGCGATGGAATGCGGGAACAGGATTTGTCGAAAGAGGATGGGCGATGAAAACGGGGCGTTGGTTGACGGGGGTCGGGGGCGTGGTTTTGTTTTTGACGGGAATCGGGCATGGGGCGCGGTTCGTGCAAGTACAGGGAATGATCGCGGCGAGCGGGATGAAGGCGCCGCTAGACGGAATTTTGAGAGGATGCTGGCTGGCTTTTTCCGGTGAGATGGTGGCGCTAGCGGTGATTGCGATGGTGGCGAGCGCGATGGCCGGCGGCGGGCGAATTGTGTTGATTTGCGGGGCGACGATGATTGTGAATGCGGCGCTGCTGCTGCATTTTCTGGGGCCGTTCGTTGGCGTGTACATATCGGTGGCCGTGGCGGTATTGTTTCTCGCGGGTGGATGGATGCAGGGCAAACAGGCGGCGTGAGATTTTGATTGCGGATGAAGGGTGCGGCCAATTTGTCGGTTGCGGTGGCTCCGGCGTTGCGCGAAAATTGGGGTTCCTGCCGCGATTCCGAGAGTCCCCAGAAGAATGAAGGCGGGGCGGCTACGGTGTTCGAGTTGAAGAGTTCGTGCGAGAAAAAGAAGGACAAAAACGATGACGCAACAAGTTGGTGAACTCAATCCACCGTACCGATTGATGCTGACACCGGGGCCGTCGTCCGTGGACGCGCGGGTGTACCGTGCGCTGGCGACGCCGCTGGTGGGGCATCTTGATCCGTGGTTCAAAGGGTGCATGGATGAGACGCAAGTATTGTTGCGTCAGATATTCCAGACGGAAAACCGGTTGACGATGCCGCTGTCGGCGTCGGGGTCGGGCGGGATTGAAGCGTCGGTGCTCAACGCGCTGGAAGAGGGCGACGAGGCGATCGTGGCGGTGAACGGAGTTTTTTCGGACCGTATGTATGAGATTGCGTCGCGGGCCACGACAAAGGTGACAAAGGTTGAGGCGCCGTATGGGTTGCCGGTGGACGCGGAGGATGTGCGGCGGGCAGGCAAGGGCAAGAAGATCAAGATGATTGGGTTGGCGCACGGAGAGACTTCGTCGGGAGTGGTGACGAAGATTGATGCGTACCGAAAAGTCGCGGATGAGTTGGGGGCGCTGCTGGTGGTGGATACGGTGGCGTCGCTGGCGGCGGTTCCGCTGCACGTGGACCGCGAGCGGATAGATATTTGTTTCAGCGGATCGCAGAAGGCGATAAGCGCGCCGCCGGGGATGTCGCCGATCACGGTGAGTCCAGCGGCGGAGGAAGTTTTCCGGAAGAGAAAGACGAAGGTGCAGAGCTGGTATTTTGATTTGACGACGGCGATGAATTACTGGGGGAAAGAACGGCTGTATCACCACACGCCGCCGATATCATTGATATATGGGTTGCGCGAAGCGATGCGGATTGTGGTGGAGGAAGGGCTCGATGCGCGGTGGGAGCGGCATCGCGTGAATCAACTGGCGCTGATTGCGGGAGTTGAGGCGATGGGGATGGGACTGCTGGTGAAGAATCCGGCGGACCGGTTGCCGACGGTTACGGCAGTGATGATTCCGAACGGGATTGATGACGTGAAGGTGCGGAATCAATTGCTGGAGGAATTTAATATTGAGATTGCGGGCGGTTTTGGGCCGGTGAAGGGGAAAATCTGGCGAGTGGGATTGATGGGTTATTGCAGCCAGAAGCCGTTCGTGCTGCTGTTTTTGTCGGCGATGGAAAAGGTGCTGCAGGATCAGGGCTACCGTGCGCCCGCGGGAGCTGGGGTGGCTGCGGCGATACAGAGTTATTCGCATGCGGAGACGGCGGCAGCGGTGAGCCGATAGGAAGTAATGAAGTAAAGAGAAGAAGGAAGTAAAGAAGTTAGGAAAAAGAAGGAGACTTGTGACGACACGGCCGGTACTTGCGAATGCTGGGGCGATGAGCCAATTTGTCGGAGTGTTTGAAGTGACGTCGAAGCTGAGCGGGCAGGTGTATCAATGCCGGTTTTCGCACATGTGGAATGGAGTGGCGACGCGGCACAGCGACACGATTGATACAAAATTTTTTGTGGATGGCGTGCCGCGCGTCGTGGGATTGGCACATACGGCGTTCGTGAAATTTCGCGAGCGGACGGGACGCGACTTGACGGACCGGGAAGCAAGCTTTGCGGCGGCGGAATATTTGCGGGAAAGGCTTGAAGAAGAGGATGAGCGGCCTCTGTATGACGTGACACAGGAGGATGTGCTGAGGCTGGTGGAGTTGGTGGGAATCAAGTAGCAAGGTAGCCTGAAAGCTGATGATGGAATGCCGCCGATGCGGCTAGTCGCCGGGTTCAACGCGGAAAGCGGCGAGGCGAGGATGGTGCAAGCCATCCCGGCGAACGAAATAGATCACGAGAAACATCAAGAGCGAGCCGAATACCATCACGGCGACAGCTACCTGAAGGCCGAGTTGAAGGTCGCTGGCATCAGAAATTTTCCCCACGAGTTGCGGTCCTAAAGCGCCCAAAAGCTGCGTGACGAACATGTAGACGCCGATGGAAGTGGCGTGAGCGCGCTGGGGTGTGAGGTCGTGCAAGACGGCGGTGACGGGGCCGTGATACCAGGACATAAAAAAGCCGCCAATGAAGAGGGCGGTGAGGAAGACCCACTTATCGTCAGTCTGGATGGCGAGGAGAACGAAGGGAGCGGCGAAGCAAGAAAGCGGCGGCGATGACGATGATGCGGCCGTAGGAATACTTTCGCTGGAGACGGTCGGCCAGAAAGCCGCCCGTAGAGGACACCGAGCAAGAGAGAGAGCAGAGCGACGACGGCAATGGAGAGAGAGGCCTCACGAAGACTGAATTCCTTGTAGTTGACGGCAAAGTCGATGCCCCACGTGAGGAGCGATACGCTGGCGAAAGTGATGCAGGTTCCGGCGACAATCATGGCGAGATAGGCAGGGACGGCGAGCAGGCTGAAGATGGGAACAACCTCGGAGCGGGGCCTGCGCGGGGGTTCGGGAAGCTTAATGACGAAGAGCGCCGGGAGCATGCAAACGAGACCGATAATGATAAAAGTGTATTTCCAGCCGTGCACTTCGCCCGTGACGCCGCCAAAGGCCTGACCGGCAGCGCCGCCAAGGAGCATGCCGGAAGCGAAAATGGATTGAGCCACGGCGCGGCGCTGATAGGGGAAGGAATCGGAAATCATGGACTGGGCGGCGGGAGCGTAAGCGGCTTCGCCGACACCGATCAAGGCGCGCGCCACGAGTAAGAGCATGAAAGAGGAGGCGAAGCCGCAAGCGATGGTGGCCAGGCTCCAGAAAACAACACCGGCGGTAATGATTCGCGTGCGGCTCCAGCGATCGGCGAGAAATCCACAGGGAATACTGGCGACAGCGAGGACAACGAGAAGCCAGGTTTGCAGAGAACCGAGCTGGGCGTCGGTAACGTTCATTTGCTGGCGGAGAAGAGGGAGCAGCGGAACGACGACCTGGCGGTCGGCAAAGTTGACAAAGTTGATCAAAGCAAGTACAGCAAGGAGTCGAATTTGATAGGAAGATAGAGGAATGGAGTTCGACGCCATAGTTGGTTTGCTCAACTGGCCAAGAGAGACCTGAGTTCGCAAGAGTCTGAGAGAGATTATATACCGCGCATGAAAGCCGTCACGCCTTCGAACACTACAACAAGTGGCCAGTTAACTACTGTACTTTCTTACGGGGCGATTCTGCTGCTGGGATATTTCGTGGTTCTAATCGTGGCGCCGTTCCTGGTGCCGCTGGCGTGGTCCGCGGTGCTGGCGATTTTCTTTTACCCGCTGCACGAAAAAATCATGCGGAAAATGAAGCCAACACAGGCGGCGCTGGCTAGCACGCTGGGAGTGACGCTGCTGTTGATCGTGCCTGCGCTGCTGGTGCTGGTCCTAACGGCGCGCGAAGCATTGGATGCGACTGCGCGGTTGCAGAGCGCCCTGGCCGTGCACGGCCAGGGCCCAAGCGAAGGACTGATCCTGCGAGGCGAGGAATGGCTTCGCATACGACTGCCGGAATCGTGGCGAGCCATGGATATATCGGATCCTTTGCAGCAAGCGGCCGAAAGAATTGCATCGTTTCTTGGTGCTGCGTTTGCAGGCTTGCTGAAGAACCTCGTTACTTTCTTCGTCGATTTGTTCATTTTGATATTTGCGCTGTTCTTCATGTTTCGTGATGGTGAAGCCATCGTGCATGGAGCAAAACACCTGCTGCCGTTTGATGAAGAGATTCAGACGGACATGTTGGAGGAGTCGAAGGAGCTAATTTTTGCGAGCGTGGCGGTGGGATTGCTGGTGGCGGCAATACAGGGTGTGCTCGGAGGCGTGTCATTTGTATTGGTGGGAATTTCGGCGCCGCTCTTTTGGGGAGTGCTGATCGCGTTTTTCTCGCTTGTGCCGGTGGTGGGTTCGGCGCTGATTTGGGGGCCGGCAGCCCTATGGCTTGTATTCAGTGGGCATTGGGGAAAGGCGCTTTTGGTGGTGGTGATTTGCGGAGGAGTTTCGACGGTTGCGGACAACATTGTGCGGCCGATGCTGTTGCGAAACCGGACGCGGCTGAATGAATTGCTGCTCTTCATCGGCGTGCTGGGTGGGCTTGAGGCGTTCGGGCTGCTTGGGTTGGTGGTAGGGCCGACGATAGTGGCGGCGGCGATGGGGGTGTTCCGTGTGTACATGGAGCACCGAGATGAGATTGCGGCGAAAAGTGCATGACCGCGGTGACGAACTCTTTCTCGTTGGGAAACGCTGACGGGGAAACTACGTTTGGCGCGGCATGGGTGTGCTAGAGTACCCGGCTCGGATGAGTTCCAAGACACTAAAAACCGCTCCAGCTCATACAGAGCTGCCGCCGACGAGGTTGCGGTGGCGGTGCGAGCTTGCACGTATTCCGTTTGAAACGACGGCGCAGGCGGAATTGCGCGAAGGGTTCATCGGGCAAGAGCGCGCGCTGCGAGCGCTGAAGATGGGCGTCGAACTATCGGCTCCTGGTTACAACGTGTTTGTTTGCGGATTGGCGGGAACCAGCCGAGGTGGAACCATCGCCCGGATGATCGAGGATTTACACCCGCCAACGAAGCCCTCGCTGGACCGATGCTACGTCAACAACTTCAAGATCACCGACCGGCCGAGATTGCTTTCGTTGCCTCGCGGGCAGGCGAACGCGTTCAAAAAGGATATGCAAGCGGGAATTGATTTTCTGCGGCGGCGGATTCCGCAAGTGTTTGAAGGCGAGCCGTTCCAAAGGCAGAAGGGCCGGATTGTCGAGCGGTTCACGGTGCGCGAAAAAGAGCTGATGGACGATTTCACGCGGCGAATCGCGCGGGAGCAGTTTGCGCTCGGACACATGCAAGTGGGCGCCGTGGCGCTGCCGGAAATTTTTCCGGTACTCGAAGGGCAGATGGTGCCGATCGAAGACATTTCGAAGATGGTGCACGAAGGGAAGCTCGAATCGCCGGTGGCGGAAGACATTGAGAGAAAGTACGAGCAGTTCCGGCAGGAATTTACGGTCGTTTACCGGAAGACGCTGACGCTATCACGGGAATTGGCGAGCGAGCTGAGTTATCTGGAGCAGGAAGCAGCGTCGGTGCTTGTGGATGGAGTGATCGAAGAACTGAAGGAGAAATATCCTGGGACAAACGTCGCCGAATATCTCGAAGAGGTTCGGCATCACCTGCTGGACAATCTCGATCCTTTCAAGGAGCGAGAAGGCGAGGGAGAGCAGGAAAGCGATACGCCCGACGGATTGCCGAAAATGCCAGGTTCGGGCGGGCCGGAGCGCGATCCGTTCCGCGTGTACGGCGTGAACGTGATTTTGGCGCACAGTGATGAAGAAGCATCGCCGGTGATTTTCGAGACGACGCCGACGTACGCAAATTTGTTTGGGACCATTCAGCGCGCTTACGACACGCGAGGCGGCTGGACGAGCGACTTCATGGATTTGCGCGGCGGTTCGCTGCTGCGGGCGGACGGCGGCTTCTTGATCATGTATTCGATGGAAGCGATGTCCGAGGTCGGAGTCTGGCGAGCGCTGAAGCGGACGCTGAATCACAACCGGCTGGAAATTCAGCCGCTGGAGATGTTCTATCCGTTCGGCGGAAGCGCGCTGAAGCCGGAGGCGGTAGAGATCAACGTCAAGGTGATTCTGATCGGCGACCGGCAACTGTACGAGATGCTTTACGAATACGAAGAAGATTTCCAGAAGATTTTCAAAGTGCGGGTGGAGTTTGACGAAGAGATGCCGATGAGCGACGGCGTCATCGCCGAGTACGCCGGGCGGCTGCGCGACGCTGTCGGAAAAAGAGGGCCTGTATCCTTTCGATCGTGGGGCGTTTGCGGCGATGCTGGAGTACGGAGTTCGGAAGGCGGGCCGGCGGAATAAAGTGACCGCGCGCTTTGTGGATATCGCGGACCTGGCGCGCGAAGCACATTACGCGGCAGCGGCTGCAGGCGAGAGACGGTGGTGCGCGCGGCGCACGTGCGGGACGCGCTGGCTTCGAAAATGGAGCGGCACAACCTGATCGAGACGCGCATTCGCGAAATGATTGAAGAAGGAACGCTGCTTGTGGACGTGACGGGAGAGCGCGTCGGCCAGGTGAATGGGCTCAGCGTGCTGGAAATCGGCGGGTATTCGTTTGGAAAGCCGGTGCGGATTACCGCGTCGGCGGCGCTGGGCAAAGTCGGGCTGATCAATATCGAACGCGAATCGAACTTGAGCGGGCGATTTCACGACAAAGGCGTGCACATCATTGCGGGGTATTTGCGAAGCCTGTTTGCGCAGGACAAGCCGCTCTCGCTGGCGGCGAGCATCTGCTTCGAGCAATCGTATTCGGGAGTGGATGGAGACAGCGCGAGCTCGACGGAAATTTATGCGCTGGCGTCGGCGCTTTCCGGATTCCGCTGCGGCAGGATATTGCCGTGACGGGATCGATGAATCAGCAGGGAGATATTCAGGCGATCGGCGGAATCAACGAGAAGATCGAAGGATTTTTTGACGTTTGCCGGATCAAGGGGCTGACGGGCACGCAAGGCGTGCTCATGCCGGAATCGAACGTCGAAGACTTGATGCTGCGTGAGGACGTGATGGATGCGGTGGCGGCGGGGAAGTTTCATATCTGGCCGGTGGGTAGAGTCGAGCAGGGGATCGAGGTTTTGACGAAATCCGCGGCCGGGTCGGCGCAATGGAGGACGGCAGCTTTGAGGCAGAAACGGTTTTCGGGCTGATGAATGAGAAATTGAGCGAGATGGCGAAGACGCTGAAAGGGTTCGACTAGTATTTCTTCTGGATTGCACACCGCAGAATATTCGAACATCTAAAAAACAATCAGAGCACTCCGCTCTACGGGTGATCCGGCGCTGGGGCGACGTAGGCTTGACGGTGATCCACGCGATAGGCTGGCGCCGGGTCTGAAGTTGCACCCGGAGACGTGGTGACGCGGACTTCGATTGAGTGGAGTTTTCCGTCGTGCGCTGGCGGGATGAAGCCGAGGTTGTATTCGTGGCGGACAAGCTGCGCGATCTCCGTGAAAACTCCTTCAAAATCCTTGGTGGTTCTGGGGAAATAGGCGCGGCCTCCATTGGCTTCCGCAATGGCCTTTAACTCATCATCGGCTTGAGCAAAGCCTTCGGCGGCGGCTTGCGATTTTTCCGGAGGGGCTTGGTCTTTCTTTGCGATGCTTTCTTTCGGTGGGTTTGGCGTCGCGGAGCTCGCCGCCAAGAGAGATGGCCAGGATGCGGACGTCGGTCGATTTCAGGCGGGCGAGGAGTTCTGCGCGGCGCCGGAGGGCGAGGTGTCGACGCCGGTCGAGAGCAGGACGAGATGTTTTCTTTCCTGGAACGTGCGCCAGCCAATCGAGAGCAGTGACGAGGCTGGACGCGAGATTCAATTGACGCAAAGCCGAGATTGAAGTGGAACTGCATCGAGGCGCGGCAGCGGCGACGAGCTTGTCTGGTGTGAAATCGAGAATGGGTTCGGGCGCATCGTTGTAACGCGCGATGGCGACGCGGTCGCCGGCCGACAGGCCGTCGAGCAGAGCGTGAACAGCTTGAAGATGGCCGCCTTCGAGGAGGTAAACGGCTGGGCCGGCTTCGATGAGCAGAAGGATTTGGGCTGGATCGTCAATGTTAAGGAAATCCGTGATGGGCTGCTCAGCGCCGTTGTCGAACACGTGGAAGTCCTCGCGGTGCAGGCCGCCGACGAATTCGCCGCGGGAGTTGGTGACGACGACGCCAACGTTTACGCGGTCCACGCTGACGCGAATGTCGGGAGGTTTCTGGGCAGACTCTTGAGGATGCGCGGAGTGCACAAGCACGAAAGCACAGGCGACAGAAATCACACCGCGGCGGCGAGAAAATGAAAGCATGGTCCGAG
>CAVSIW010000010.1:0-81860 GCA_963727945.1 uncultured Acidobacteriota bacterium | reverse complement strand
GTTCGGGCGTCGTGGAGGGGCCAAAGCGCCCCACCGGCCATCCTTTCGTGAGGGCCGCCCGGCGAGACAAGAAAAGTGGGTCAATCAGGTTGGCGACGGGCATTAGCGGGCGCGTGCTAAGATGGCAGAAATGAAGAGACGAACGCAGGTTCTGCTGACGGCAGCACTGGCGCTCTTTGCCGGCCGGGAAGCGACGGCGCAGGAGAAGCCTGCACCTGCGAATCTGCCCGATGCGCCGAAACCGAAACCAGACCCAAGCGACGCAGGACAGAAACAAGACAAGAATATTTTTGCCACGCCGCTTGGGCTGATTACAAGAAAGTCCTACGTCTATCCCGAACTGGCGACTTCGCCGGGACCGCTGACATCCCGCGAAAAATTTGAATTGTTTCTGAGCAAGAGCATAGCCGCCCCGCAGATTCTCAGTTCGGCGGCCGGGGCGGGAATCAGCGAGGCGCGTGGAACGCTGGCAGGCTACGGGCAAGGCGGTGAGGGGTTCGGAAAGCGATTCGGATCTTCGATGGCCAGCGGGGCTTCGAGTCATTTCTTTGGCACGTTTTTGTTGCCGGCCGTGCTGCATGAAGATCCGCGATTCTTTGTAAAACTGCACGGCGGATTTAAGGTGCGAGCAGGACATGCACTGCGGCGGGCGCTGGTGATTCGCACGGATGCCGGGAAAGGAAGCGTTTAATCTGCCGGGGACTCTGGGGCCGTTTGGCAGCGGAGGGGCTGGCGAACACGTATCTTCCCGGATTCGGAACGAACTGCAGGAAAGACGTTTGAGCGCTACGGCATTCGAATCGCATTCAGCGCGGCGAACAACCTGTTGAAGGAATACTGGCCGACGATTTTCAAGAGGTTGCGGATCGACAAGGTCGCTCCAGGATTGCAGCCGGACACGGGGCAGCCAGCGCCGCCGGGCGCCTCCGCCGAATTAGTCTTCCTTGACGGCGTTGCAAAGGGCTGCGACGCGTTGAGCCGGGAACGTATTACAATGTGGAAGAGCGGGGCTGTAGCTCAGATGGATAGAGCAACGGTTTCCTAAACCGTTTGTCGGGAGTTCGAATCTCCCCAGCCCCACCAGTTTCTTCCCGATCAGAAAAACCAAAAATAATTTACGTGCGCCCGTTCGAAAATGTGTCCCACGTCACAGAGAAAGTGGGAGAATGCAGGTAATAAAACTGCGGCAAGTGTGTGTTTCATGGATTTGAAGTTCGCGGGAGTAGTGAAGGGCTGAGAAGCAGCGAGGAGTGGAAATGAATGAAGCTCTGAGCGTTCACAGGCTGCACTTCGCGTTTACGGTAACTTTCCACTACATTTTTCCGCAATTAACGATGGGGCTGGCGCTGCTGCTCGTCTATTTGAAGACGAAAGCGCTGCGGACGGGCGAGGAACATTACAACCGGGCGGCGCGGTTTTGGGCGCGGATCTTCGGGATTAACTTTGCGCTGGGGGTGGTGACGGGAATTCCGATGGAGTTTCAGTTCGGAACAAATTGGGCAGCGTTTTCGAAAACCGCAGGCGGGGTGATTGGGCAGACTTTGGCGATGGAAGGCGTGTTTTCGTTTTTTCTGGAGTCGAGCTTTTTGGGATTGTTTTTATTCGGGGAGAAAAAACTGGGACGCGTGGGACATTGGTGGGCGGCGTTTTTTGTTTGGCTTGGGTCATGGATGTCGGGATTTTTGATTGTGGCGACGGACGCGTGGATGCAGCATCCCGTGGCGTATCGAATGGGGGCCAACGGCGGGATTGAGCTGGCGAGTTTCTGGGGACTGCTGCTGAACAAGTGGGCGTTGTGGCAATACGCTCACACGATGCTGGGAGCCGTGCAGACGGGGTGCTTCGTGATGGCGGCGGTGGGGGCGTTTTATTTGCTGACCAACCGGCATGAAGCGTATGGGCGCACGTTTGTGAAGGGCGGGGTTTTGGTGGGCGTGGTTGCCGCGGTATTACAACTTTTTCCCAGCGGCGACGCGCAGGGAAAAATGATCGCGGAAAATCAACCGGTGACGCTGGCGGCGATGGAAGGACTCTTCGAAACACAACAGGGCGCGCCTTTGGCAATCCTCGGGCAGCCTGATGTGCAGAACCGGAAGCTGGATAATCCGCTCGTGGTGCCCGATATGCTGAGCTTCCTCACCTACAAACAATGGAGCGCGAATGTCCGCGGACTGGAAGCTTTTCCGGAAGATCAGTGGCCGGATCAGATTTCGCTGCTGTACTTCAGCTATCACGTGATGGTGGGGCTGGGAACGATATTCATCGCGGTGATGGTGGTGGCGGCATTTTTGATGTGGCGCGGAAAGCTTTACGAGTCGCGATGGATGCTGTGGATTTTGATGATCAGCGTGCCTTTGCCGTACATCGCGAATACGGCGGGATGGATGACGGCGGAGCTTGGCCGGCAGCCGTGGCTGATTTATGGATTGATGCGGACGGCCCACGGAGTTTCGCCGCGCGTGGGAGCGGGCAATGCGTGGTTCACGTTGATTGGATTCATGGGCATGTATACGGTGCTGGCAATTTTGTGGCTGTTCCTGGTGTACCGCGAGATCGAGGCGGGGCCCGGACCCGACGAAGAAGGTTCGCGGACAGAAGCAAGAGTTTCCATCGAAGCGGATTGAAATTGAGGAGGACAAGATGGGGACAATTTGGTTCTGCCTCGTAGCGATCATGATCGCGATGTACGTGCTGTTGGATGGGTTTGATTTGGGCGCGGGCGCGATTCATCTGCTGATTGCGAAGACGGATGAAGAGAGGCGGCAGATCCTGGCGAGCATTGGGCCCGTTTGGGACGGGAATGAAGTATGGCTGCTGGCGGCGGGAGGGACGCTTTATTTTGCGTTTCCCGCGCTTTATGCAAGTGCGTTCAGCGGATTTTACCTGCCGTTGATGATGGTGTTGTGGCTGCTGATTTTGCGAGGGAGCTCGATTGAATTTCGCAATCACGTGAAGAGCGCGGTGTGGGATCCGTTGTGGGATTTTTTGTTTTGCGCGTCGAGCTTGCTCTTGGCGGTGTTTTACGGCGCGGCATTGGCGAACGTTGTGCGCGGCGTACCGCTCGACGCGAGCGGGTATTTCTTTGAGCCGCTGTGGACGAATTTCCGGCTCGGTGAAGTGACGGGAATCCTGGATTGGTACACGGTTTTGGTGGGCGTGCTGGCGCTGCTGGTGCTGATGATGCACGGGGCGTTGTGGGTGCAATTGAAAACGAGCGGCGCGGTGAATGAGCGCGCGAGGAAACTTTGCGCGCGCGTCTGGTGGGGCGTAGTCGCGCTGACGGCGATCGTGACGGCCGTGACATTTCAGGTGCAGCCGCAAGTGAAGGTGAATTTTGTTACTTGGCCATGGGGATTGATTTTTCCGTTGCTGGCCGTCGCGGGGCTGGCGGGCGTCGCGTTCGAATTGAGGAAGCACGAAGAGCGGAAAGCGTTCTTCGCCTCCTGCGCGTATCTCACGGGGATGCTGACGAGCGTGGTGTTTGGCGTTTATCCCATGGTGCTCCCGGCGCGAAATCCGCTGTACTCACTGACGGTGAACGGGGCGAAGGCCGGGGCGTATGGGTTGAAGATCGGAATGATTTGGTGGGTTATCGGGATGATCTTGGCTGCGGGTTATTTCACGCTTGTATACCGTTCGTTTGCTGGGAAAGTGGAAGTGGGCCGCGAGTCACACGAGCATGAGTATTAGACGAATTAGAACAGTCCGAAACAGAGGAGAGCACACTTGGCGGGATGAAAGTTGACGGCTCGAAACGGGCGGCGTAGCGTAAAGTGGAGAGAATGCGGAAAATGATTCCAATTCGAACGCGGCCAGCGAGCGCGGTGGTTTTCGCGCTCATGACGATACTGGTGTTGCTGGCTGCTCCGATGTGCGCGCCGCTTTGCGCAGCCAGGAATTGTTCTTCGGGCGCGCGCCAAGTACATTGCCATGGCATGGATGGGATGGGAGCTGGCGACGAACAGTTCATTGCTCCCGGCAAAACTTGCGGGGCTGCCGAATTTTCGGCCGTGCTCTCCAAATCAGATGAGCAGAATATGTCTTCGCGGGGAATGCGGAGCGATTCTGCGCCAGTGCTAATCGGTGGATCGCACCAGCAGTACTTTGAAAGTTTGCGTACAAGTCTTGGGCATTTGAGCGCGCATCGAATTCCATTGGAATTTGCAACTTCCCTTCTGCTGATACCGCCTCTCCGCATCTGAACTTTTTCCTTCCGCAACTATCCCAATAGAGAATTCTGTTCGCATACAAGTGTGAGTGTTGCATCTTGGCAGCGTAGCGCTTGATCCGGTGCGATGGCGTCGTAAGTGCTAGTTCAATTTAGAAATAGTTTGAATGGCGACTGGGGAGGCGAACATGGGCGGTTCGAGAAGACGATTTTTTCAGGATGCGGCGTTTTTTGGCGCGGGATTCCTTGGATTGGCGGAGGCAGTGCGCGGGGACACGCAAGTGAGCGATCCGCAAGCGGCGCGGGCCATGGAACAAGGAAGGCATCACAGTCCGTACGGCAAGCCTAAGAAAAAAGAAGCTGCGCCGACTGGTCCGGATCCGTACTCGCTGATGATCACGCCGGACGGCGCGGACTTGCCGCACGAGATGGATGGTGGCGTGAAAGTTTTCAGGCTGGTGGCGGAGCCGGTGAAGCGAAAGATCGCACCGTTCAAAACGATTGACGCTTGGGGCTACAACGGAAGCTGCCCTGGCCCGACGATTCAGGTGCAGCAGGGCGACCGCGTGCGCGTGGTCTTTGAAAATAAATTGCCGGAGTCTACTTCCCTGCACTGGCATGGGTTGGAAGTGCCCATCGAGCAGGACGGCGTGCCGTGGATCAGCCAGAAGCCAGTGGCGCCGGGAGAAAAATACATCTACGAATTCACGGTGCATCAGGAGGGGACGTTTTTCTACCACGCTCACAGCGCGATGCAGGAAATGATGGGCTTGCTTGGATTTTTCGTGGCGCATCCGGAAAGGAGTTACAAGCCGCGGGCGGATCACGATTTTGGCTTAATTTTGCAGGAATGGGCGGTCTTGCCGAACAACACTGTTCCGAATACGGCGGCGATGGAATTCAACTGGCTGACGTTCAACGGAGTTTCTGCGCCGGCAATTACGCCGATGATCGCGCGGCTGGGAAGCCGGGTGCGCCTGCGCATCGTCAACATGGGGATGGATCACCACCCGATCCATTTGCATGGGAATCAGTTCGTTATAACGGGAACGGAAGGAGGACGCGCGCCGGAATCGACGTGGTGTCCGATGAATACGGTGCTGGTGGGCGTGGCCCAGGCGCGCGTGGTGGAGTTCGAAGCGAAATATCCGGGCGCGTGGATGGTACATTGCCACCTGCCGCACCACATGATGAACAGCATGATGGATCTTTTGCGCGACCGAGCGATTGAAACGGCAGACTCGACGGATGCGCGAGCGCTAAGCCAGATGGAAACGCTGGCGAAGAGCGTGCCGTTCGAACACGTGCACCACTCTCCGATTGCGGCGAATGCGAACAGCGTACCGGGGTTTCCGCAGGATGCGTTCATGGAAATGGGGATGGATGACGCCGTGGCGAAGCCGGAGACGCATGGGCTCCCGGCGAATTGGAGCGCGGGGATGATGGGGATGATGACGCTCGTGCGTGTGCTGCCGGACAAGGAGTACGAGGAGATGATGGCGCGGATTGATAGAACGAAAGCGAACGAGAAAGTGCAGCACGATCACAAGTCTTGAGCGGCACGAAATGAAAGAATTTACACAGAGAACCCAGAGGTCGCAGAGGGCACGGAGAATTCGAGGATGAGCATGAGATTGGCGATGAACTTTGGAACGGGATTATTGGCGTTCGCACTGGTGCTTGTCACGCCGGCACGAGCACAGGAGAAGCCTGCGGCGCAGGATGCGAAGACAGCGCCGGCCATGGCGATGCAGGAACAGATGCAGCACCACCATGGAGATGTGCCGCTCGTTAAAGCGGAATATCCGCGAATGGGGCGCGCGCAGGAGCGCGCGGGCGGGCAAGTTGTCACGCTGGATCAGGTGGAAAAGATGGCTGGGGAGATGAATCCTACTTTACGGCAGGCGGAAGTGGAGATTCGGGCGGCGAAGGCGCGGCAGCAGCAGGTGGGGCTCTACCCGAATCCATCCGTGGGCTATACGGGCGATGAAATACGCGGCGGCTCGGTCGGCGGAGGCAAGCAGGGATTTTTTGTGCAACAGACGATCGTGACTGCGGGAAAACTCGGAAAGAGCCGCGAGGTTTTTGGCGCAGAGGCCAAGCTGGCGGAGATCGAAGCCGAGGAGCAACGCACCCGCGTCGAAACGGCCGTGAAGATGGCGTTCCTGCGTGTGTTGGCAGCGCAGGAGTGGCTCGACGCGCGACGCGACCTGGCGAAGATTGCGGAAAACGCCGCGCAGACGCGGAAAGAGTTGATGAACACCGGGCAGGCGGATGAATCCGAAGTGTTGGAAGCGGAGGTAGAGGCGCAAAGAATGCGCATGGCGGCGCGGATGCAGGAGAACACTTTGCGGGAGGAGTGGCGATCGCTGGCGGCAGTGATTGGACAGCCAGGTTTGCCGCTGGCGACGGTGACTGGGGATCTAGAAAGAGGCTGGCCGGAACTGAACGAAGAAGAAGCGGTAGAAACGATTGCGAAACAAAGCCCTGCGGTGCAGATCGCGGAAACGGCGACGGGACGCGCGCAAGCATTGCTGGCGCGAGCACAACGCGAGCCGATTCCGGACATACAGATCCGCGCCGGAATGGAATACAACCACGAGACTCTGGGGAGCGTGCCGTTCGCCAAAGGCTGGGAAGGGTTGGCGGAAGCGAGCGTGGAGATTCCGCTCTTCAACCGCAACCAGGGAAATATCGCCGCGGCACGGGCTGACGTAGACCGCGCGGAGCAGGAAAAAACGCGCGTGGCACTTACGCTGCGCGAGCGCGCTGCTTCCGTGGTTGATCAGTATGCAAATGCCAAATTGATGGCCATGGAGTACCGCGACGAAATTCTTCCGCATGCGAAGAAGGCGTACAGCCTGTTGGTGGACAAGTACGGACGGATGCTGGCATCGTATCCGCGCGTTCTGGAGTCGCAGCGGAAACTTTACGAGCTACAGATCGAATACATAGCAGCGCTGGAAGGGGTGTGGACAAACGGCCTGGCCTTGCAGGGATATTTGCTCACGGACGGATTGGAAGCTCCCGCGCGGCCAGGTGAAGTTGACCGGCCCGTTCGCGAGACTAATGTGCCGATGCCGGAGCGGAGCATGTCGCCCGGCGAAGGGCCGCCGCGGCCATAGGCCGCCAGGAATTGAAGCGGTCCTTATTATAGATATATAGGCCTCACGCCGTTTGCGCTGAAAGAAAAGGACTTGCATGCGGTCTGGGGCAAGTATCGGTTGCCCGCGGGCTGGGCACGTGTCGAGTGCGAAACACTGGTACCCTGGTTAGATTGACCAACTGAAAATTTAGTGGGTACTGTGCATGATAGGGCGCCCGGGTGTAAGCAGACGTGTTTCCCTAGTTTTAGCGACCGACAGAAGACCCATTTTGCGGCGCGGCATTTGGATTGGGCGCGGCCTACAGGCATTTGGTTCATTTTTGACAGGGGCTCGTATTTAACCAGCTGGTTAAATACACACGGGCCAGTTTACAGCACGCAATATATGGCTCGCAATCGATGATGTGGTGGACGGAAAGTCGAACGGGGCGATGACAACAGGTTTAAAAGCAGGACGTTACGAGATTAGCGGCGAGCTTGGCCGTGGCGCCATGGGTGTCGTCTATAAAGCCACGGACCCGGTGATCGGGCGCACGGTCGCGGTTAAGACCATTAAATTGAGCGAGGAAGGGACGGGATTATCGCGTCCCGAACTGCTGACGCGGTTCCAGACGGAAGCCCGCGCGGCTGGCTTGCTCACCCACCCGAACATTGTGGTGGTGTTTGATGCGGGCGAAGAAGACGGCCTGTACTACATCACGATGGAGCTGGTGGAAGGCAAGAGTTTGCAGGCGCATCTTGATGGTGGGCAAGCATTTGCGCTGCCGCGCGTGCTGCGCATCATGGAGCAGACCTGCGGCGCGCTGCAGTTTGCGCACGAACGAAATGTGGTGCACCGGGACATCAAGCCGGCGAACATCATGCTGACGGCCGACGATACGGTGAAGGTCACGGACTTCGGCACGGCTAAAATTTTGCAGTTCGGCACGATGCAGCAGACGGCGCATGTGATGGGCACCCCAAGCTACATGTCGCCGGAACAGGTGAAGGGCCGTGCGGTGGACGGCAGGAGCGATATTTTTTCGCTGGGCGTGTTGCTGTACGAAATGGTGACGGGAGAGAAGCCGTTTCCTGGGCAAAACATCACGACGGTCATCTACAAGATTGTGAACGAAGAGCCAGTTCCACCGCGCCAGATTGACCCTTCGATTCATCCGGGGATCAGCGCGGTGGTGATGAAGGCGCTGGCGAAGGAGCCGGAAGCGCGCTACCAGAGCTGCCGCGAAATGCTCGAAGATCTGCGGAATTACCGGAATGTCGCGCCTGGCGGGAATCCGGACAAGACGATGGTCGCAGGCAACCAGGGCGCGCCGAACGCGACGCTGCATCTCGCTGGAATGGGGGTGGGTGCGCAAGGCGGTCGAAATCATCACGCGGAAGATCCGATGACCGTTGCGACGACACGGTCACTGAACGCGCGAGCTTCCAGTCCCACGCAGACGCCCGTGGTGCGCCGCACCGGGCCGATAGCGCCGATTGTCGAAGAGCCGAAAAAGAAGAGTGTGATCGGAAGCATTTTTATTGCATTGATTTTGCTGGGCGTAATCGCCTATGGAGTGCAAAAGCTGCGGCCGGTTATTGAAGATGCTCGCAAGATTAACGCGGCTCAAAAATCTGCTAACAACGATTCCGCGACAGCACCCGCAGAAAACGGAGCAAAGATTCCTACTGCCATACCGGCCGAAAATGAAACGCCGGCTACAACGAACACAGATGCTGGCGCGGGCGAAAAGAAGCCCGCGGAAGTTAGGCCGGAGAAACTCGCTCCTAAGAAGAGCGAGCCGGTTGTGACTGCGCAGGCAGCGGAATACAAAGGGCGGATCGAAGAAGCGATCGCCGAGAAGGGATTGAATGGACGCGCCAAAGTGCAGGCAATTGGAAGCACGCTGGTGTTGTCGGGAAAGCTGCGTCCTTCGGATCATGGCGCGCTGCTGAAATTCTTGCGAAATGCTCCTGCGAGTGTGCGCGTGGTGGATCACATTGAGTATGAAGATGCGCCAGTCGCTGACAAAGGGGGTGACGCAGACGGGGGGCACCCTGTTCCAACGGGGGACCGTGGCGCGATCCACGTCGTGACGGATCTTGTCGGCGCCAAGGCTATTCTTCGAGGCCCGGCAGGACACGTGGTGAGCCAATGCCAAACGCCCTGCAGCTTTAATGACCTTGCGCCGGAACGCTATAGCCTGGAAGTGGAAAAAGAGGGCTATCAGCCGATGCAAACCGCGTTGCAGGTAAAGGCGGGGAACGTTATCGATCAGAAGGCCACGCTCGAATCGCTGGCGAAGGGGTTATACCTGAGCAGCAAGCCGGCGGGGGCGGATGTGTTTATCAATGGAGCGAAGCAGTCCGGGCAGACCCCGGTGACGCTGCCACTTGCACCGGGTACGTACAACCTGGTGGTGCGCATGCCGGGTTATGAAGCGTATGCCGGAAGCGTCCAGGTGAAGGATAACATTCAGACTCAGCTTGACGTGGAGCTGAAGGAAAAGAACACCGTCAAAGTGGCGTGGGCTCAAGTAGAAACCAACCCAAAGGGAGCTGAGATTCTTGTGGATGGGACAGCAACAGGACAAACCACGCCGGCCCGGGTGCAAGTGCCCACTGGTCTCCATACGGTGACCGTTAGGCTTGCCGGCTACCAGCAGGTACGGAGAACCATACAGGCTACCGAGGGCGGAACGGTCAACATTACCAATGTGACTTTGCCGCCGAAATAAGGCGCGTCGGGGCATGGAACTGTATGTCTGAAAGGTTCTAGAGCCCTCCCGGAGGAAGCTATTGGGCTAGGTTTCCCCCTACCAAGGACGTAACTTTTTGTAACAACCCTCCTGCAGCGGTTCTAGAACTCAAGAATTAATCCATTCAAAACAAACAGGTTAGCGTACAGATTTCCGGGCAGGCAGCGTGCTTGTTTTATGGCTTAGGGTACCCTGCCCTCGTGCAACCGTAATGGGGGTATGCAAGGCTGTGGTCCCTACCTGCTGGCGTAGGCCAGCGGGTCGAATGAGTTAGACGGAAGCAAGCGGGGAATGCCTTGGTACTTAGGGCCATCATGCCGATGGAGGAACAGCGTTACGAGGCGGAAACGCGTCCTCACGCCGAACCGCAGGTGCGCAACGCGGCACGGCCACTCTCAGGAGCGGTCCGGGAAGGGATTGCGCCCACTCCAGACGCCAGGACGGCGGGACTGATACACGGCCTGCGATGCCTTCATTTGCTTTTCCGCTCGGAACGCCTCTACGACAGGAACCACCCCCGGCGACTGCAAAGTTTGGACACCTCGTATGAGACATTGCACGATCTCGCCGGAGCATTGAACGGCATTGAAATCCACGTTGAGCGTGGCGGATTAGTTGTACCGAAACTGAACGACGCGCATCTGCCGGATGTGCGGGGCGAGATGCAGTCGCTCGCGCAGGATTTGCAGCGCGCGGGAATTCAATCCCTGGCATTCGCAGGACAATTTCATGTAGGCGAACTGGACACGCTCGCGCAACTCTTCAAGGCATCGTTGTTAAGATCGGAAGAGTCTATAAAGCGCGGGGGAAGCTCTTGGTGGGCCGCGCGGTTTTTGGAGAATCGCGTGGAAGGGATTTCCGTAAACACGCAAACGGAACGCAGGGTGGATACGGTGCTCGCCAGTCTGATGGGCGCGCTCGTGGCCTACGGCGGAAACTCGCCGCGCGAGGTGAGCGAAACTCCGATACTGCCGCCGGAGACAGACGATCTTATCGGTGCGCTGCGTTTGATCGGCCGGCTGACACCGCCGCTCGAAGCAGCACGCGGGCTTTCGCCGGAAGACGCAGCTCGAGCGATTCACGGTGCGATGGAAGATGCGAGCCGCGAGACGGTGCGTATGCTGCTCAGTTCGATTTCGCAATACGCTCCGCGCGAGGGCGAACATCCGCAGCCCTACTTGCTGCGTCTCTCTGAGAGTTTGGTTCTGGAATTCCTCGGAGCGGAGTTTGCCGCCGGAACTCTTGCGCCAGCCGTCGTGCGCCAGACGTTTCATAAGCTGAGCGATGTGCTGGTTTCTTCGGGCGGATATACGGGCCCGCACTCTTCGCAACACCTGTCGCTGCTGGCGACCACCTGGGCGAGCGACACGCACCGGGAACAAATTGTCGAGAAATTCTGGCTGGAACTGCCGCCACGCGAGAAGTCCGTGGTGCTGCGCGGACCGGAAGTGTGGTGCGTGCCCGTTGTCGCGCTGAAGCGAACGCTCGGACAATTGGCGGACGCGGGAGCGGACGCTCCGCGGCGCGAGGCGCGAAATATTTTGCTCAATTATTCGCGGCGCATGGAAAACGAGAATGTTTCGGCGCGGCGTGCAGTGGCGGCCGGATTGAATGAAATGACGCCGATTATCGAATCGCTCTGGCCCAATCAATTGCCGGAGGATTTGAGCCGCGGGACGATGAAAGCGCTTGAGAAGGAAACCATTCCAGAGACGGCGGCTCTGCTTGCGGCTTTCCTCGAGACGCTGGGGCGCGTGGCCGTGACTCGAGCGGATTATTCCGGCTTCGAAAACATTTTGATCGGCCTGGAGCGTGTGCCGAGAGACAAAGAGCACGATCACATGGCGGCGCTCGCGCACCGGCTGGTGGCGCAGGATCGCTGGCTGCTGTTGGTGGATGCCGCGCTGGCCAACCGGCCGCTCGATCCGGTCTTGCCGCGGCTGCTGCAGCGCGATCCTGAGAGATTGCTCGATCGCCTGACGCTGCTTTTGACGGAACCACGCGGCGCGGAAATGGTGGCCGCGATGGCACGCCTGCTGCGCAGCATCGGCGTGCCAGTGCTAAACCTTCTTGAAACGCGGCTCTATGAAGCGCGCCGGCAGCGTGTTAGCGCAGCCATCAAACTGCTCGCCGCCGCTGACGCGGAACGCCTGCTTCGCGGCCTCGCGCGAGCGCTGGCGAGCTGGGAATGGAATTTGCAGGATCTGGCAGTAAGCGAACTCTCGAGGCCCGCAAATGCCGGTTCGGCGCAAAGCGCGGCGTTTGTGTTTTCAGCGGTTCTGGCAGACGCGCATCCGCTCGTCGTTCCCATGATGATTGATCAAATCGGCCTGGCTCAAGAGACTACGGCTGTGCCGCAATTGATGGAGATTGCCGCGGGCGAGCACGAAGTCCTGCGCGACCTGTTTGTGCGCATCAAGGCTATTGAAGCGATCGGCCGCATGCGTGCGGTGGAAGCGGCCGAATTGCTACGCATGCTGGCGGAAGGCCGCGAAGGACTTGCCTTTGCCGAGCCTTCGGGACTGCGTGCAGCGGCGGAAGATGCCCTGGCGATGATTGAGAACCGGCCGAGTTCGGCGCGGGCGCGTGCGGCGTTTGAATCGGCCCCGCAGACGAATGCCAGCTATGTCATTCCGCGAAGGTATGTGCGAGTTCCTCTGGAATCCCCGCTTCGAGCGCAGATTGACGGCTCGCAAGCAGGGCTTGCGCGCGTGAAAACCATCAGCCTGGGTGGAGCGTACCTGGAATCGCCGAAGAAGCTCTCCGTCGGAGATTCGATCAAACTGGAAGTCCGCTCTGGACTGCGCAAGATTCACTTCACCGCGGTGGTGCGCAATGTCGGCCCGGACGGCGGCGGCGTCGAATTTGTGCACATGAAAGACGAAGACCGCGAAAAACTCCGCAAGCTCGTTCAGCGCCACCTTCAAATCTAAGTCGCAACGTTCTCCTTCCTGGCGCATAGCCTTCCTAATTCTTTGCTCCCCGGCCGACTTACTTCCTCAAGTATTGTCCATTCAAACATACCGTGAACAATTGCATAGTGAGGTTTAGACTCAGGACCTCGGCTAACAAGTTTTAGTTGAAACGAACGGATTATTGAAGTAAAAGCCGAGTATTCCATTGAGCAGCCATCGTTCGGCGGGGCATCCCGCGGCCGCTAGGGGTAGCGGAAAATTGGCAGGTTTTCACTAGGAGGAGTCAGATGCAACGACGTCATAGTGTGTTTGCGTGGATCACGCTGTGCCTGTTGGTGCTGGGATGCGTCTCGATGGCCAAGGCGCAAGTGAACACGGCGACGCTTTCAGGGACGGTGACCGACCCGCAAGGCCTCGCCGTTCGAGGCGCGAAGCTAACAATTACCAATGCCGGAACCGGCGCCACGCGCACGGCGGAATCGGACGATTCCGGCCGCTATAAAGTCGTGGGCCTTCCTCCGGGCAGATATAAGGTGAGCATTGATGGCGGCGCAAATTTTGCGGTGTATCAAAACGATTCGGTTGTGCTCACTGTCGGTGAGGACGCCACCTTCGACCCACGGCTCGAGCTAAAAGGCATGCAGCAAACCGTTACCGTGACGACGGAAACTTCCCCGATCGAAACCACGAAGACAGACGTATCCCAAACCGTGGATGAACGGCGCATTGACAATCTTCCGATCAACGGGCGGAACTACATCAACTTTACTTTGACTAACTCACAAGTGAATCGCGACGTGGCACCGACGATTGGCCCGGCGCCGACCAGCGGGCTGAACTTTGGCGGCCAGCGAGCGCGTTCGAACGAAGTGAGCGTAGACGGCGCCGATGCCGTGGACAACTCGATCAACGGCATACGCGCAACGGTTTCGCAGGAAGCGGTGCAGGAATTTCAGCTGATTTTGGGGGACTACAGCGCGGAGTATGGGCGGGCAACGGGCGGCGTCGTCAACATCGTGACCAAAAGCGGCGGGCAATGACATCCACGGAGATGTCTTCGGTTACCTCCGCAACAAAGCGTTTCAGGCGCGCAACGCGTTCTCGGGGCAAGTGGACCCGACCACCGGAGAACTCGACCCGACGAAGCAAGCCTACACGCGCGTGCAAGCAGGTGTGACGCTTGGAGGCGCGCTCAAGAAGGACAAAACATTTTACTTTTTCTCGTACGAAGATACGCTGCGCGAAGAAACCGGATTCTCGAGCATCGGGCAGAGGCAGCGGCGGGCACCGGCCCATGGGGAATGATCAACGTGCCTCTACCGACGCCCGGCGGCGCGGTGAATGTTCAATTGACGCCCTCGCAGGCAGCTTCGGTGCAATCTTTGCTGACCACCGGAATACCGGCCTTCCAACAGCTCGGCGTATCGTACGGGCTGCTGCTCGGTTCCGCGTCGAGCGTGGCGCTAAACAAACTGGATTTCGGTGCGGTGGCGACGAATTTTGGCTTGAATCCTGGACCGGGAGCGAATTTTCCCGTGCCGGTGACCTGCCCAGTAGGCGTTACCGTCGGAAATGTTGTCTGTCGTTCGACGCCGATTGCGCCTGGATTCGGTTACGCGTTCGGCATGGTGCCGCTTCCCACTTCGTACAAAGCATTGAATCGCCTGCGCGGGAACTTTCCGGTGACGGAAAAAACAAGTCTGTGGTCTTTGCGGCTGGATCAGAAGTGGAACAACCAAAACAATTCGTTCCTCCGCATCGGGGTTTCCCCGTCGCTGGTTACCGGAATCGAGTCCACGGCGCAGAACCAGACGTTCGGAGAGAACGCAGGATCGCGCACCGGCGTAAACCAGTCGCGAGACCTCGACATCGTCTTCCAGCACGACACGATTTTGAGCGCCACCGGATTTAACGAATTCCGCGCTCAAGTAGCGCGGCGCGGCTTGCATTTCGGATTCTCCGAGCTTCCGGGCGGGAGCGATATCGGCGTGAACATTCCCGGTTTCGCATACTTCGGGCGGGAGCCGTACTCGACGGTGGACCGCATCGAGCGGCGGTTCGAATTCACCGATCAGGTGAGCCTCATCCGCGGGAACCACACGCTCAAGATGGGCGGCGACTACAACCTCATTCAATTGCGCTCCGGCAAGGCACAGATCTTCGAGCTGGACTATGGCGGGGTCGTAAATTTCGGCGGGCTCGCTGTTTCCAATTTCGGATTGCCTAATTCCGTGACGCTGCCGAGCGGCGATACCGTTCAACTGTTCGGGACGACCGGCTTGCAGTCCTACGGGTTGGGGATACCGACTACCTACATTCAGGGTATCGGCCAATCGAGCCAGCCATTCGACAATTTCCCGATTGGCCTCTTTATTCAAGACAGCTGGCGGGCAAACCGGCACCTGACGATCAATTACGGCGTCCGGTACGACGTGGAAATTACCCCGCTCTTCTCTCCCTTGAACGCCTTTAACGGCGCCGCGGAAAAAGCGCTGGGGGTGCAAGAAGGAATACCGCGCGACTATAACAACGTGGCTCCACGCCTCGGAATCGCGTGGGATCCTAAGGGCGATGGGAAAATGGTGATCCGCGCCGGATTCGGTCTGTTCTACGATCATCCTTTGCTGGCCATTGCATTTGACTCCGCGACGGCCGATGGTGGCCGGTCGGTGCAGCTGATCACCGCGGGCGGCGGATCCTCGGCTTGCGGAGTTCTTCCCGCAGGGTCTGCGCCTCCGGGGTATCCGATGTGTGGTCCTAGCGTCACGGGCAACGCGCTGGATGGTCCGACAAACCTGAACGGCTCAACCATTTTCCAGGGTGCGCTGAATTCACTCCCGAACATGTTCTACCAGGCGAATCAGCAGAGATTTGATCCGCTTGCTTCGGGTTCGCTCTTCGCGAATCAGAACTATCTGGCCGCGGGATTCCCGCTGCCGATTTTGCCGTTCGTGCTGCCGGTGGCAAGGAATTTCCAATTCGGCGTCGCGCAGCAGGGCAACCTCACCATCGAACGACAGATTGCCGGGTCATGGAAAATCAGCGTCGGCTACCAGTACACAAAGGGGCAGCATCTGAACCGGCCAGTGGACGTTAACTCGACCGATCCGCAGTTGCTAACGCAAAACTATGCGGATTGCATCGCCGCAGGCTTGACGACTTGCAGTTCGACGCCGGTGGGCATCAGCGTACCGGCGGGACAAGTGACTACCGCCAATGGATGCATCTTTACGCCAACAATTCCCAGCCTCGTGGGAACTCTGAGCAATTGTCCCGGGCCGCTCGCGGTATCTGAATGGCACACCGGTCGCAACCGCAGCTGCTTTCAACTTCTTCCGCCCGTCTGGACCTAATCCATCCTTCGCGGGACCGAACGCGGTTGCGTACCCGTTTCTGGTTGGAGCGGCGCAGGCGTCCTGTTTCCCAGCGGGATTTTTCGGCGCGGGAGCACCTCAGAAATGTTACCCGGCGGGTTTCGGAGCGCCGGTGGCATTCAACAGCGTGGACGCGCAGCTCTCCGACGGAAATTCGATCTACAACGGGTTGACCGTGAACGTGCAGAAGCGCTTTTCCAACGCCTTCGAGCTGCTATCGAGCTACACGTGGTCGCACACGATTGACGACTCGACGGACTTGCAGTCTCCTCTGGAGCCGCAAGACAGCCGCTTCCCGTTTTTCGAACGCAGCAATTCGGACTTCGATCAGCGGCATCGCTGGGTGACGAGCGCGGTTTTCCAGTCGCCGGCGGCAAAGAGCGGCGATGGGGCATGGAAACATTTCATCGGCGACTTCACGTTGTCTCCGATCATCGAGCTGTCTCTCCGGCCGGCCGTACACGATCATCACGGGAACCGACTACCGGCTGGACCTTGGCGCATCAAATGGCCGGCCTTCCGTCGGCGCTAGCGGGCGCAGGAACAACCTCGGCGTTTATTTCGGGTATGACGTTTGTGGTGCCGACAAACTGCCTGACAAATGGCGGTCAAGCGTTCAGCATCGCGGGAATTACGCCACCGTTCGGGTGCGATGGCAATCTGGGGCGCAACGCGTTTGTGACTCCGGGATTCTTCGAGATGGACCTGCGCCTCTCGCGGCGCTTCAATCTGGGCGAGCATCTGAAGTTCGACGTGATAGCGGACGGCTTCAACTTGACGAACCGGCTCAATGTGGCCGCTGTGAATCAACTATGCGATCCTGGCGCGGGGTCCACTTGCAGCGCAGGGCAGCCGACAGCGTCGTACGACGCGCGGCAGTTTCAGTTTGCGTTGAAGCTGAGTTGGTAGGAGAAGCTAACACCTAGAATCCTGGGACTGTTAGTTCCAGAAGAGAGGGTCTCGGCTGTGCGGAGGCCCTCCTTTTTGTGCGAACTTCTACTTTTCGCCTTCGGTAAGAGACGAGTTCAACGCACGCAAGGCAGTCTCGGTGGGTTCTATGGCAGGCAATTCGGCCGCATAGCTTCCCTTTTCTTTCAGCTTTCGAACGGACGGCAGCACGCGCCCCTCCAAAGAGCCCACAGCATTGTTGAATGACTTGTTTGCGCGCTCAAGTCCGCCGCGCAAGTCATTGAAGTGTTCGATGAACTTCACAATTCGGTCGTACATGTCTCTGCCGATGTCGCTGATTTCCTGCGCGTTCTCTGCAATCTGTTCCTGTCTCCATCCGTAGGCCACCGCTCTGAGCAGAGCGATCAAATTCGTGGGGCTTGCAAGGACCACCCGCTTTTCCATGGCATCCTCAAGAAGAGTCGGGTCACTTTCCAGCGCAGCGCTGAAAAAAGATTCGCCTGGCACGAACATCACCACGAATTGCGGGGCTCGATCAAAGCGCTTCCAATACTCTTTCGAGGAGAGCTGAGAAACGTGGTCTCGCACCAGGCGCACGTGCTCCGCGAGTCCAGCCTGGCGCTCCGCGTCGGTTTGGGCTGCTGCTACGTTTGCAAATCCATGCAAGGGAACCTTGGCGTCCACGATGACGTTTGCATTTCCGGGAAGGTGCACGACCAGGTCGGGACGAAAGCGTTTCTCATCTTCATCTCCCGAGACGGACACCTGCTCGTCGAAATCGCAGTGCGGCGACATGCCCGCTAATTCCACGCATCGCCGAAGCGTCAATTCTCCCCAGCGCCCTCGCACTTGAGGCTGTCGCAGCGTGCTGACGAGTGAGACGGTTTCTTTCTGTAGATCGCGGCTGGTCACTCCCAGTTGCTGCACTTGGGTTCGAAGCTCGCCATAGGCTGATTGACGGTTCGATTCAAGCTCACGGAGATGCGTTTGCAGTTCCGTAAGCCGCTGCTGCAGAGGATCGACCATTCCTTTGATGGATTCCTGCCGCTGCGCAAGTTCGCCGGACGCTTGCTTCTGGAAGGTACCCAATCGTTCTTGAGCTAGCTGTAGAAACTGCTCGCTCGAATTTTGCAGGACTTTTCCCGCGAGCGAATCGAAAGCTTCGCGCAACTTACTTTCGGCTTCGCTGAGGAGGCTTTTCTGCTCTTCGAGGTTCGCCCGCTCGTTCTGCCGGTCAGATTCCGCTTTCGCGCGAAGAGTCTGTTCGGCGGCGAGTTCCCTGCGCAGCTTGTCGAGGTCGGCGCGGGAAACATCCAGCTGTTTGCGCGTTTCACCAAGCTGGGCGGAAACGCCGGCGGCTTCCGATTGCAGGCGATTTGCGCGCGATGAAGCGAGCAGCCAGCCCAAGAGCACACCGACTCCAAGGGCGAGGCCGGCGCAGACCACGAACGTCCAGATCATAGGCGTCTCCGGGATTGTCTTGCCTACTACAAACAAGAAATGTAACACAGGGCTGGCGGAGAAGATTGCGGCCGTTAGTGGGAAGTGGAGCGTGGCGAGAGCAGCCGGATCGAAATCAGAAAGCTTCCGCGTTTGCGGCCCACGACCTCGAAGTGTGCGAGGTTTTCCGCGCCACCTGAACTGGAAGCACGAAGAGGATTGCCGCCCGTAAGTTCGGCGATGTCAGGCGCCAAATTTCTTGCTTCCAGGCCGACTTTCGTCGTCGTGCCGCGCACGCGCACGGTGAGCGAACGATGTACGCCCGGCGCGAGCGGCGAAGAATCGGCTTCGAGATCGAGCGCAACGAAAACAACTTCGAGTGGCGGTCCATTTCGCTTTGCACAAGCGATGTCCACGGAAGCACGGCCTGGCTGCAAATCCGCGGGCGGCAAAACCAAGAGCGAGGTCGGAGAAGACGCGAGTACGAAAGCTGGCTCGCCGGAAATGGTGACCTGGTTTGCGTCCGCGCCGCCGCAAAAACCACGGCCTGCGATTTCGAAACGGTCGGTTAGCGAGGCGATTTTCGGAGCCGATCCTACCTCTATTGTTGAGGAATCAGCGGCAGCACCTTCTTGTGGCGACAAAATCGTGACGGGGACGCGCCCTTCGCGCCCGGAGATAGATCCGAAAATGACGCCGGGAATGAGCGGCGCGACGAACAGCGCGCGACCGGTTGCGTCGGTGGTCAGGCGGTCGCCGTTTGAAAAAATGACCGTGGCGCCGGGAGTTAGCCGGCCGTTCACGTCGAGGACTGCCAGAGTTGCACGCTCTCCCGAAACAATCGTCCGCGGCAAAAGCAGTATGCGCCCTGCTGGCGCAGAGGGAGGTTGCTGCGGGTAGGCTGAGCACAAGGGAATAAAGAGCGCCGCCGCAAGCCAAAGGAATCGTTGAGCGCGGAAAGCGGGGGAGCGGCGAGACAGCATGCTGAGATTGTAGTCGAGAGGCGGCGCGAGGAGAAAGCCACGAACCTTTATACAAAAGAGGCAGCAGAGGAGCAGCAACGCCGCTGCTCAGAAGCTCGCGATGACCGGTTCCTCGTCCGGAGAATAGGTGAGCACGGTGCGCCCCGGAACACCTCTCGCCAATCGGCGCAATTTGTAAATAAATGGGCGCGGCGCAGAACCTCGAGAGCATTCTTCCAGCCGGTAGTAGCGATCTTCATAGCGAACCACGCGGGGCGGATTCCACTCGGGCTTCGCGCGCCAGGCGCGTATTTCGAGAATTTCTTCCCCCTCATTTTTTGCAACGCAGAGCTCGTCGGGAACTTGCGAAAGCCTCGCCGTCAAAACTTTTTCTTTGATGGTGGCCACGTAGGAAGAAACGTGACCCTGCGAGAACTTCACGGCACTGGCGGGTTCCGGCTCACCGCCGCGAAAAATCTTCGAGTAGATTTTATCCACCAGGTAGAGCGGAAAAATGCCCAGCACGGTCTCCGTGATCGCAGCGCACGTGCGGGCCATCCCCTCGATTCCAAAAAAGGCAATGGTCCATGTCAATGGATGAGTGGCCCAAATTAGAAGCGCGGCAAAACCAATCTCATGATCGGTGATTCCGGTAGCGGCATTCTTGCTGAGCGCGTTGTCCAGCGCGCGAGACACCCAAGTCGTCACCGAGTACGAATACCAGTACATGAGCGCGCCGAGCGCGACCACCGATTCTGCAATCCCGCTGAGGACTGATGCGGAGCGCCACGACACTGCTTGGTAGAACGGAAGCGCTTTACGCCAGCGCCTGGGAAGCAGCGCAAGAAACGGCCCAAGAAGGTAAAGCATCATGTCCCGCCCGATGTCTAGTGTAAAAGAGATAAGAGCCTTGCGAGGAATCTAAGCGGGCCAGGCAAGCCAAAAGGTAATCGCTGCACTCTATTGGGCAGGCTTTGAAGCGAGCCGGTAGACCTGTGCGTCGAGGAAGAGCCGAAACAGCTCGGCGTCAATTTCCTCGTCGCGCACACAGAGCTTGAGAATCTCCAGAGCGCGGTCCGTGGGAATGGCCCTCTTGTAAGGACGGTCGGATGCGGAGAGCGCGTCGAAAATGTCGCAGATGGTCATCATCTTGGCTTGAATGGGAATTTCGCGAGTGGTGAGGCCGTTCGGATAGCCACGCCCGTTGAGCTTTTCGTGGTGGGCTCGTGCAATTTCCGGGATGCCGCGGTATTCGGCCGTCCAAGGGATTTGCGTCAGGAAATTAAAGCTGTGCGTGACGTGTGATTCGATCTGGCGCCTCTCATTGGTGTCGAGGCTGCCGCGCGGTATCGAAAGGTACCTGACTTCCTCCGAAGTAAGATATGGACGTTCGGCGCCTCGCGGATCACGGTACGTTTTCTGCGAAATTTCCGTCAACAATTCGAACTCGCCTGATGGCAGGAGGGTGGGCTCGTTCGCGTGGGTGATGAATTCCACGTAACGGTCCAATTCGGCGAGAAGCCGGCTGGCTTCGCCGTCGAGCAGCTTCAACCGCACCCGCGCTTCCGCTTCCTTGCGAAAAAGCCCCAGCAGGCACTCGACCTTTTGTTCGGCGATACGCGCTTCGATGTCCCGCCGGATGTAATCGAAACGATCCAGTAGACGCGAAAACTGAAGCGGGTAAAGTTTCTTGGCCTTTATGAGAACTTCTTCGCGCACACCAACCTTGCCGAAATCGTGAAGCAACGCGGCGTAGCGCAGCTCTTTCATCTGTTCGCGCGAAAAGCGCAAATCCGCGTACGGTCCCTGCGGCTCGCGATCCACGGCTTCGGCGAGCGCAATCGTCATCTGGCACACGCGCTGAGAGTGGCCGGAGGTAGTGGGATCGCGTTGCTCGATAGCTTTCACCGCGGCATTCACAAAACCGTCAAAGAGATTTTCGATGTCGCGATAAAGCTGCGAGTTTTCATAAGCCACTGCTGCCTGCGAAGCGAGAGACAGTCCAAGCCGCACGGCGCGCTCGGGAAAAGGATGAACATGACGGTGCACGGCGTTCGCATCCGACAGCCGCGCTTTCGGCTGGCGTTTGCAATTGATCAGCTGGAGCACGCCGAGGACTTCGCCCTTGCCGTTTTTCATCGGCAGCGTGATCAAGGAGCGCGTGCGGTATGCGGCTTGCTCGTCGAAAGAGGAATTGAACTGGAAGGGCCGCGACTTGGGAATGCGGTAGGCATCCGCAAGTTCGATGACTTCGCCGTGAAGCGCGCAGTAGCCTGCCATCGAAGATTCGGTTATCGGAAGCGTGTGTTCAGTGTAAGGAAACTGCACGCTATCGTTCTGGGCCAGCCGAAAACGGAGCCGCCGGGCATTTTCCGCCCCGTTCGAACCGCGCGAGGTCGAGCCGCTGGAACTACCGCCAGTCTGCTCGACCAAATAAAGCGACCCTGCGTCGGCCCCGGTGATCTCCCGCGCTTTCAGCAAAATCATCGCGAGAAGGCGCTCAACGTCCCGCGTCTCGGATAGTGCGATGCCGACGCGGTTGAGTTCCTCGAGTTCGCGCCCCGCCTGGGCAGCGGACAAACCAGTCCGCCGCGATGCGGTCACTCGCTTGCGCAGCGGTTTTTTCACCTTAGCCATGATGAGGGACGCCAAGCCGCCTTTGCTCGCAGAATCACTGGGTGAGGCGCAGATTATAGCGGAAGCGAACGGGCGAGGCACGTGAGCGTTGCGGCCCGCCAGAAACAGGGGCACAAATCAGCCGGTTTGGTTGTACCCTCTGTGAGGCCGAATCGGCAAATGCGGCGTAAAAACAAGTAATCAGTAGGCGTCACAGCCTTTCGCCGCAGGAAGGGGTCTGATAGCGTGAGCATAGGGTTGCCGGGTACGGGTGTGGGCAGTGGTTCGGGCAGCTTGCAGCACCGGGAGAATTTGTGCGGATCGTAAGCGGCGGCGTCACCGATCTAGGGCGGGTGCGCACGAATAACGAAGACTGCTTCCGCATTGTCGACTCGCTGAATCTTTTTGTGCTGTCTGACGGCATGGGCGGCGAGGCGCATGGAGAAGTCGCCAGCGCGCTCGCGGTGGAAACCATCGTCAAGCATTGCATGGATGCGCAGGCGGATTTTGCGGCCACACTGCTCGGCAACTCCGAGCCGACATGGAGCGAAAAGACCAAGCGCCTGACGAGTGCCGTGCACTTGGCGAACAAGAATATTTATGAGTCTGCGGAAGCGCATCCCGAACAGCACGGGATGGGAGCAACGCTCACCGCGGCCTGGATTGATGGCTCGAAATTGAGCATCGCGCACGTTGGAGATTCGCGGGCCTATCTGTTGAGAAGCGGCACGCTGCAACAGCTCACCAGCGACCACTCTCTGGTGGCCGAGCAGGTGCGGCGCGGAATCATAACTGCTGCGGAAGCGGAAGAAAGCGAAATGCAAAGCGTCCTTCTCCGCGCGCTTGGTGCTTTGCCGGACATTGAGGTCGACACCGAGGAGCACACGTTGTTTGCAAGGGACATTTTGATGCTCTGCTGCGACGGCCTGACGCGCATGGTCACTGAACCGGAGATCGCAGGCACTTTGCAGGCGGAGATCGACCCGACGAGGGCCGCGGAAAAGTTGATCTCATTGGCCAACGAACGCGGCGGCGTGGACAACATCACCGTCATCGTCGTGCGCGTGGGCTCGGAATCCAGAGGTTGGTTTTCTTGGCTGTTCGGTGGGGCGCGAAAAAAAGCGGCTCGTAATGGCGCCGCAGGAGGAATTTGAGATGGCGAAGCTCAGCCTGATGTTTGAGGAGAAGATGGTCAAGGAGGTGCCGGTCGGCAGCCGGCCCGTGAGCATCGGACGCTCCCCGGACAACGACTTGCCCGTTGATAATCTGGCGGTCTCCAACTATCACGCCCGCGTTTATTTCGAAGGCGGTCGCCTCGTCGTGGAAGACCTCGATAGCCTCAATGGCACATTTGTGAACGAGTTGCGCGTCGAGCGCGCCACCCTCCACGATGGAGACTCGATCTGGATCGGCAAACATCACATCAAAGTGGATGCTTCCGGTGACGCGCCTGTACCGTGGGATACCGGACGCAAAGCCAGCGCTCCGCGCATCAACGAAACAATGGTTCTGGACACCAAAGTGCGGCGCGAAATGCTTCAGCAAGCCGCGGCAACCGGCGAACGTGTGCAGTTTGCGGCCGGGCGCCTGAAAGTTCCCACGCTCGTCGTCATCGGTGGACGAACCGATCAAAAAGAGTACATGCTCACGAACAAGCTCACGGTCATCGGCAAATCCGCGATGGCCACGGTAAAAGTCAAAGGCTGGTTCAAGCCACCGATGGCCGCTCAGATTAACCAGCGCGACGATGGCTACTACATCGGCCCTGGCGACAAAATGCCCACCGTGAATGGCACGCCGATCACCGGCCCCGTGCGCCTGAACGACGGCGACCTCATCGAGATCTGCGGCTTGCGCATGAACTTCATTTACCGCGAATAGCTCGCGAACCGAGATGGCAGCTCCGTCAGGCGGATGGTGGCAGCGGCGGGGCGGTTTCGGCCTCTACGAACTTCTCCAGTCATGGTGGCGCCACCGCGTCTCATTCATCCTTAGTTTGTGCATCACGATTGCATCTCTCTCTGTCTACTACCTGGTTTTTCTGCAGGAAAAGCGAACTCCCATTTCTGAACTTGCCGAGCGGCTGGAACTCGACACTCTGGATACCCGGTTTCGTTACAGGCCTCAGCGCTTTTCGTCGCCCGATCCGCGCATAGTTATCGTGGATATCGATCAGAGAGCCCAGGAAGTGCTCGGCCGCTGGCCTTTTTCTCGCGCCTATTTCGCAAAGATGCTGGACGTCCTCCGCGAAGACGGAGCGCAAGTCGCGGCATTCGACATCACCTTCAGCAAGCCCGATCAAAGCGCCGCCCCGATACGCGCATTAGCCGAAGAGCTCGAAAAGCGCGAACAGGCGGGAGAAACTGTCGACCCAAAGCTGACTGCCGAAGTTCGTCAACTTGCCGCGAGATACGACGCAGATACTCAGTTCGCAAAAGCCATCAAGCGATTCGGTCCCGTCATCCTGGGAAATTATTTTTTATTCACGCGAGCAGACCTCGAAGGCGTCTCGGAGGCAACGCTGCAAGCTTACGCAGATCAAATAGCATTTTTCGCCTATCCGCCGGCACATCCACTGCGTGCCCAGTTCGGCAAAGAAGACAAACTCCACCTCATGGAAATTTTCGAGGGTGCACGGCTCATGCCCAAAGGAGCCGAAGCCAATCTTGACAGCCTGACTTCGGGGCTATCCGGTGACAGTTCATGGACCGGTTTTTTCAACGAACCGCCTGACACCGACGGCGTTGTACGTCGCACGACTCTTCTCTTGCCCTACGGACGCTCGGAAAATCCAGCTGAATGGGACCTCTATCCCTCGATGGACGTGATGGCCGCCCGCGCGCTCATGGGAAAAGAGGCGCAAGATACCAATCTCTATTATGGCCCGGTCGGGATTGTGCGAATTGATTTCGGCAACAAGCTGTCGATTCGCACCGACGCGCTTGGGCAGATGCTGATCAACTACCAAGGACCTTGGGGAACCTTCCATCACTATTCGATCGCTGATGTTCTGGAGAAACATTTTATTCCAGGAACTTTTCAAGGAAAACTCGTTCTCATTGGCGCCACCGCCACGGGCATCGGCGACTTGCGCGCGACTCCTTTCGGAGGCACGAACTATCCGGGAGTAGAAATCCATGCCAATACCATCGACAACATCCTCAACGATCGCTTCATAAAGCGCGACGCAAGATCCGCTCTGATCGACGCGCTGCTCATATTCACTTTTGGCATTCCGCTCGGCATATGGATGGCCCTGGTGCAGCCACGCTGGATGTGGTTCGGCGCAGGGTTGCTCATCCCGCTCGTGGCCGTGGATTATGCAGCGTTTCTGCATGGCTGGTGGCTGAACTTTACGATTCCAGCGATGACACTTACTGGGAACGTGCTGCTTGTTTCGCTTTACCGCGCACTCGTCGAGGAAAAAGAAAAACGCAAGGTACGCGCCATGTTTGGGCAGTACCTCAGCCCAGAGGTGATTCGGCGGCTGCTCGTCGATCCGCGCCTTGTCGATCCGAAGAAAACCGACATCACCGTGATGTTCAGCGACATTCGTGGTTTCACCAGCATTTCCGAAAAGCTGGACGCGCAGGAGCTCGCGCTCTTTCTGAAACAATATCTTTCGGACATGACGCGCATTGTTTTCAAGTATCAGGGTACGCTCGACAAGTACATCGGCGACGCAGTCATGGCCATCTGGGGCGCGCCTTTCGAAGAAGCCGGCCATGCAACACGTGCTTGTAACGCGGCGCTGGAAATGATGAAGCGCGTGCGCGAGCTGCATAGGGAGTGGGAATCGCAGGGCAAGCCTAGCCTCGAAATTGGCATCGGGCTGAACACGGGTGTGGCCAGCGTCGGCAAGATGGGATCGGAGCTGCGATCCGAGTACACGGCGCTTGGCGACGCCGTAAATCTTTCTTCACGGCTCGAAGGCCTAAACAAGGACTACGGCACGCACATCATCGTGAATGAGACGACGTATCAAGCGGCAAAGGGAGACGGATTTGTTTTTCGCGAGCTGGATTTGATGCGCGTCAAAGGCAAGCTGCAGCCCGTCACAATCTACCAGCTGATGGGGCGGCAAGAGGATTTCGCTGCGGACGGCTCTGCCGAAACAGTGCGTTTACAAGTGGAACTCTTTGAACGCGCCCGTGAACTTTATCGCAATCGCAAGTGGAAAGCCGCTCAGAGCGCCTTCCAGGAATTCCTCGACAAGTGGCCGAACGACGGCCCTTCTCGCGTTTACATGGAACGCTGCCAGGAGTATATCGCCGTTGAACCGCCCGCAAATTGGGACGGCGTATTCGTCATGACCCACAAGTAGTGCGTCGGCCCCGTGCGACGCGCGCGTTACGGCTTCTCCACTTCAATCAAATTATCCGCGGGATCCCGGTCAATCAATTTATTGTACGGGTCGATTCCGGCAAACGTCGGCTTGTCATCCACCACAAACTCAAACGTCCCGTTCTCCTGCGTAATCCATTCCTTGTGCAGGTTCAACCGCTTCAAATGTTCCTTCGTGCCGCTGAACACGCCGACGTCAATCAGGTCGTGAATGGTCATCGGCGTTTCATTTCCAGACCCGTCCGACTTCTTCTTCTGCGAGCTCACCTTCAGCGTCACTTTGTATTTCTTGTCCGGCGTTTCCACGTACGTCGCCGAGACGGCTTTGTTCTCGTATAGAACGATAGACTCGAACATATCCGTGATCACATATTGCAATTCCGGCGGCGTCTGCTCGCGCAAAGCGGCGACGAATCCGCGCGTATCGGGGAACGGCCCGGTCGCATACCGGTTTTTCTCCAGGAAATTCCGCAGCGCAAGATTCACTTTGTCCTCGCCGATATAATCCGCCAGCGCGAACATCACCAGCGCTCCCTTCTGATACCAGACGTATGGCTCGCGCTGCACCAGAACGAGCGGCGGCTCGTGCCGCGTCTCACCCGCCCGGCCCCTCAAATACCGGTCGAGTTCATAGCGGAGATCCTTGCGCAGCATGTCTTCGCCGTACTTCTTCGACATCACGGTCAGCGCCGAATATTCAGCCAGCGATTCACTCATCATGTTCGAGCCCTGCGTCTGGCTCCCGATCAACTGATGGCCCCACCACTGGTGCGCCAGTTCGTGCGCCGTAACAAAATACAAAAGGTCAATGTCGTCGGGCTTCTTCATACGCTCGATGAATCCGATATCTTCTGAATACGGGACCGTGTTGGGGAAAGATTGCGCGAACTGCCGGTATCGCGGAAATTCCAGCACGCGAAATTGGTCAAACTGATATTTGCCGAAATTTTTCTCGTAATAGTCCAGACCGGTCTTCGAGGCGTCCATCATCTTGTCCAGGTTGAACTCATGGCCTGGCTGATAATAAATTTCAAGTTTCACGTTTTTCCACTGATCGCTCTTCACGCTGAAACGAGCGGAAAGAAACGAGAAGAAATTGTTGATTTTCGTGCTTCCCATGTCGTAGTCAAAATAGCGGCGTCCGTTTTCTGTCCATTCCCGCTTCAGATAGCCGGGCGCAATCGCGATCTGGTCCGGCGAGGTGCTCACTACGGCGTGAAACGTCACCCACTCGGAGTCGGTCGTAAACAAATTGATGTTGGAGTAGTAGGGATCGCCCGGAGGCGCCATCTCCTCGAGAGGTCCGAGCTTCTCTTCCCGTCTGCGAACCGGATCATCGATCTCGATATTTTGGTTATAGCCGACGTACGGGAAGTAGTCCCGGTCAAAAAATGTGCCGTTGTAAGCGAACTCCGGCCGCTCGTTGCCGTCCTTGAATCCCCGCGAGGTGTATCCCACGCGGAAATTCATCTTCATCGTTTCATTCGGCTCCAGAGGCTTGTCCAGCTTGTAGATTGAGTAGAAATGCTCTTTGTCGGCGAGCGTTTGCTTGGACCCGCGGTCGAACGTTACTTCCTCTACCGAATCCCGCGTGTCTGTGACATGCACTTCGTCGATCGACTTGCCCGTGTGATTGACGAGCATGTAGTAGCCCGTTCCCGAGAACGACCGCTGTTCCGGAAATATGTTCACGGCAACATCCACCGCCGTCACTTTGGGCAGCGGCAGCCGCTCATACTTCTTGTAAAGCTGTTCGTACTCCGCGGCGCGATGCCGGTTCTGCTTCGCCGTGCGGAATTGATTCAGCTCATGCGTGTTGTAGAAGAACACCGCCCCGCACGTGCCAGCCAAAATCAAAAAAGCCGCCGCAGCAGGGATCAAGCGCGCCATCCGAGGCCGGGCCGTCTTCCATCGCGCGCCGAAGGATTGTTCCGTTCCGCGCCGGGCAAACACCACTGCAAACACTCCCAGCAAGCCCCCCACGCACATCCAATAGGAAATAGACCAGAAAAGTGCCTTCACAAAATGACCGTATCCGTTCATGTCCGAATACGTATACGGAGTGATTTCACCATACATGTACAGCCGATTCTCGAAGCCCCACGAGTACAGTGTCGGAATCAAGAGGAAGAATCCGACCACGACCGCGTGTCCGATGAACTTGTTTCCCAGAACTGTTTGCAGGAACAGCGCCAGCAGCACCACCATCAGCATTTGGGGCAGGTAGACAAGATACAGGTCTTTGGCATAGTGCCCCAGCTCAAAGCGGAAGTATCCCTGCGTAAGCTGGGAAATCATGCCGCAAATCCACACGACGGACACCAGTAGCGTTTCCACCATTGCCAGCGCCAGAAATTTGCTCACAAAATCGGCCCAATCGCGCAGCGGCAAGGAATCGTGAATCTGCTCGAATCTCACGTCTCGCTCTCGCCAGATCACCTCGCCGGCGTATAACGCCCCCACGATGATCAGGAACAGTCCTGCTTGGCCAGAGACCGCCGACACCATCAAAAATGTGACTGGCCAAACCTCCACGCCATTATTGTTCCCGGCAAAATGCCCGCTGATTAAAACGAATAGGATCATCAGTAGCGCAATGGCCCAGAATGGCAATTCACGCACGATGTTGAAAAATCTCAAGCGGGTCAGCGAAATCAATTGCCTCCATGTCGTCATGCTCCCGAATATTTGTGTCACCCGCGGCAATTCCACCGCGAACAGCCTTTTCGGCTTTCCCTGTTCCGCAGCCTCCTCCGCGCGCGCCGCCTTTGCATGCTTGCTCGAACGCTTCGATCCCAATACTTCCGCCGACATGGGGAAAAATATGAAAGTCACGGCTAACGCCATCAAGCCGACACCCATCCACAACAAGCGGTTGTATAGAAACACGCCTGTCCAGTGCGGGAGGAGGGAGTTTCTTTCGACCACGGTCCAGTAACGCGTCAAACTCTGGATCATGATGATCCCCATCGGGTCGCTGATGGACGCCCAGGTGCGTTCCAGCTTGTTTGACGTGATCACCGTGATGAGTTCGATGACATAGAGCGCGAAGAGCGCCACGCCCTGCAAATAAACGACGACGATGTTGCGCGTCAGCGCCGCGACACAGAAAAACAGGCTGCCCAGGAAGAAAACCTCGACGATTCCCATCGAGACAAACACTCGGAAGTACATGCCAAGATCGTTAGGCGCGAGCCGCAGTTTGTCGGCCCACGGCATCAGAGTGCCTGCGGCACAGCCGAACACGATTCCTGAAAAGACGAAGATGGCCGTTATCATCGAGCCGGCCCACCGGCCGCCGAGATAGGCATACTTGGAAACCGGTTTCGTGAAAATCAGCTGGTAGGTATCCTGATTAAAGTCGCGCAGAATCGCCGGTCCAAAAATCGCTGCGAGGAGAATGGAGCCGTAAAACATGACGAACGTCGTGATCAACAGCACGGCGAACGGGCTGTTTAGGAAGACTTTACCGCTTCCGATCGGTCCAATCCCTTGCGTTGACACGGAAAAGAATGGAAGAAGCGCAGCCAGCAAAAAGAAAATGTATGTGGAAGCACTCTTAAGCCGAAGCTTCAGCTCGAACAGCAAGAAGTCGAAGAACATGCTCTACTCCCCCGCTCAGTTTCTCTGGTGCCGCGTCAGGTTGAAAAAATAAACGTCCTCGAGGTCGGCTTCAGCATGCGTGAATCCATCACCGGGCGCCGCTTCCGAGTAAACTCGCAACTCGTTCAAGCCACCCACCATGTGCGCTGAAATAACCTGGAATCCCTTTTCGATGGCTTCCCGCTCAGCTTCGGTCGCCACGACCTTGCTCCAGATCCGCCCTTTCAACACATCGATCGTTTGCGCCGGCACGCCCTCCAGTATCAATTCCCCGTTGCTGATAATCGCCATCCGCGAACACAGCTCCCGCACGTCTTCCACTATGTGCGTTGATAGAATCACCACGACGTTCCGCCCAATCGAGCTCAGCAAATTCAGGAACCGGTTCCGCTCCGCCGGATCGAGTCCCGCCGTCGGCTCATCCACAATAATTAACTTCGGGTTTGCCAGCAGCGCTTGCGCGATCCCGAACCGCTGCTTCATTCCGCCCGAATATCCACCCAGCGCTTTTTTTCGCACATCCCACAGGTTCGTCTGTTGCAGCAAACCCTCGACAATTTCTTTCCGCTCTCCGCCCTTCGCTATTCCCTTCATCACCGCCAGATGATTCAGCATGTCCACGGCGGACATCTTTGGGTACACGCCAAACTCCTGCGGCAGATAGCCGAGCAGCCGCCGCGTCGCATCCTTATTCGCTATCAGGTCGAGTCCATCCAACGTCGCCGAGCCTGTATCGGGATCGAGCAATGTCGCGAGGATCTTCATCAAAGTGGACTTGCCGGCCCCGTTTGGCCCCAGCAAGCCGAACATCCCCGGAGAAATCTCCAGCGAAACTCCGCGCAACGCGCGTACTCCTCCCGGATAGGTCTTGGCAAGGTTGCGAATGGAAAGCACGGGGTTGGCTCCTTTTGGTACATCCTTCAGGCACAATTCTCGCGATTGGTTAGACGCAGCAAATCTAATGACGGAGGACTATACCTGAAAGACGCATCCATTCGGAAAATTTGGAAGTTCAAAGAGCTGCGGTCCCAATTGGCCGAAAAGTTGAATGTGACCCGCGTCAAATCATGGGCATCAAAAACGAGGTAAGATAATGGATGCGCGGCCCCGCCTCTTGTCTAACACTTTGATCCGTAAGGGTTTGGCCGCGATGGGCGCCGGCGCGGCTCTACTACGAATGGCCGGTGGCGAATCTCTGAATGTTCGTGTCAGAAACGATTTGTGTGCTAACTATTTGAGCAGCCGATATATCGTACCGGGTCGCAGGGGCGTACCCAAACAATTGAGTTTACGAATCTAAGACTAAAGCACTGTGACGGAATAACTGTCTCAAGTTGGGCGGCTGGGCGATTGGCCCTTTAGAGGAACCTTCGAAACTCCATGTGGATTGTCCGATTAGCGCTATCGAGGCCCTACACCTTTGTGGTCCTCGCTCTCGTCATTGTCCTGCTGACGCCCGTGGTGCTCCTTCGCACGCCGACGGACATTTTCCCGGAGATCAACATCCCGGTGATCAGCCTGGTTTGGAACTACCAGGGACTTGAGCCCCAGGAAATGGAACAGCGCATCACCAGCAATTCGGAACGCGCCGTCACCACGCTCGTAAACGACGTCGAGCATATCGAATCGCAATCCCTCAATGGCATCGCTATCGTCAAAATTTACTTCCAGCCAAACGCAAACGTTCAAACAGCGCTGGCGCAGACGACTGCCATCGCGCAGACCATTTTGAAAAATCTTCCGCCTGGTACTACAGCGCCTCTCGTGAGTATTTTTTCCGCGTCAACCGTTCCCGTTATTCAAATTGGATTGACCAGCGATAGGATGAGCGAGCAACAACTCTTCGATTTTGGAAACAATTTTATCCGCACTCAGCTTGCCACCGTGCAGGGGGCGGCACTGCCCTTCCCGTACGGCGGAAAACAGCGCAACATCTCCGTTGATATCGATTCCGCCGCCCTGCAGTCCAAGGGACTTTCCGCCGTGGACATCGTCAACGCCGTCAATGCGCAGAACCTGATCCTGCCGACGGGAACCGTGAAACTCGGGTCGCTCGAATATCTCGTGGAGATGAACGGCAGCCCCCTGACGATAGAGGGGCTGAACGATCTGCCGATTAAGACTGTCAATGGCGCGACGATTTACATGAAAGACGTCGCTCATATCCGGGATGGATTCAGCCCGCAAACCAATATCGTCCGTGCGAATGGGCAGCGCGGCGTCTTGATGAGCACTTACAAAACTGGCGGCGCCTCGACCCTCGATATCGTAGACCGCGTGAAAGAAGTATTGCGGAACTATGCTTCCTCCATGCCGGAAAGCCTTCAAGTCTCGACGTTTTTCGACCAATCCCTTTTCGTGCGTGCCTCGATCCAGGGAGTCTTGCGCGAAGCTCTGATCGCCGCGTGCTTGACCGCGGTGATGATCTTGGTCTTCCTCGGAAATTGGAAGAGCACGCTCATCATCGCGATCTCCATTCCGCTCTCCATTCTTGTGAGCATCCTTATGCTCAGCGCCCTCGGGGAAACCATCAACATCATGACCCTCGGCGGCCTCGCTCTGGCCGTCGGCATCCTGGTGGACGATGCCACCGTCGAAATCGAAAACATCAATCGCAACCTGGCCATGGGCAAAGAGACAGTCCAGGCCATTCTCGATGGCGCTCAGCAGATCGCCGTTCCTGCTTTCGTTTCCACACTTTGCATTTGTATCGTCTTCATTCCCATGTTTTTTCTTTCCGGCGTTGCGAAGTACCTTTTCGTTCCGCTCGCCGAGGCGGTCATCTTTGCCATGCTCGCGTCCTACGGGTGGTCCAGAACCATCGTTCCCACCATGGCGATGTACCTCCTGAGCAGCGAGGACGAATACAACCCCGCAGAGCATATTGGCGAAAAACGAGGATTCTTCCGCCGCTACCAGCAGGGCTTCGAGCGCGCCTTCGAGCGATTCCGCGAGGCTTACCGCCGGGGGTTGACGTCCGCCCTCGACTGGCCCAAGTTGTTTGGCGCTTGTTTTCTGGGGTTTTGCGTCCTCTCCGTTGGCCTTGTCGGGCTTCTTGGCAGGGATTTCTTCCCCAAGGTTGACGCCGGGCAAATTCGCCTGCACTTCCGCGCGCGCACCGGTCTGCGCATCGAGGAAACCGCACGCCTCGCCGATCAGGTAGACGCCGCTATTCGCGAAACCATTCCGCCTCACGAACTGCAAACCATCCTCGATAACATTGGCGTCCCCTATAGCGGTATCAATCTGAGCTACAGCAACTCTGGCACCTTTGGGACTTCCGACGCCGAAATCATGGTGCAGTTGAAAGAAGAACGCGGCAAGGCCACCGGCGCCTACATCAACGATCTTCGCGAAAAACTGCCGCAAAAATTTCCCGGTGTGCAATTTTTCTTTCAGCCGGCGGACATCGTGACACAAATCTTGAATTTCGGTACGCCGGCGCCCATCGATGTCGCGGTGACGGGAGCCAACCAGCGTGGCAATTATGTGGTGGCGGAAAAACTCGCCAATGAAATTCGGCATATTCCGGGAGCCGTGGACGTCCACGTGCAGCAGGCTCTCGACGAGCCAACCCTGCACATGGATGTGAATCGCACTCGCGCGCAGTCCGTTGGCTTGCAGGCCAAGGATGTTGCGCAAAACGTTCTCGTTTCTCTAAGCTCCAGCTTTCAGACGGCGCCGGCATTTTGGCTGGACCCCAAGAACGGCGTGAGCTACAACGTGGCCGTACAATCACCCCAATATCGGGTGGATACCTATCAAGCGCTGCAAAACACGCCGGTGACCGGAGTTTCGCCGGGAGCCTCGCCTCAAATCCTCGAAAATCTTGTGGACATTAGGACCACGGCGAGACAAGCGGAGATTTCTCACTACAATGTGCAACCCATGATTAACGTCTACGCCGCGGTGGACGGCCGCGATCTCGGCGCTGTTTCCGACGAAGTCCTGAAGCGCGTGGACGCCGTGAAAAAAGATTTGCCGCGCGGCAGCCACATCGAAGTTCGCGGCCAGGTGCAAACGATGCGCTCCTCGTTCCGGGGCCTAGGTATCGGCCTGATTGGCGCGATTGTCCTGGCGTACTTGTTGATCGTCGTGAACTTCCAATCGTGGCTGGATCCTTTCATTATCATTACCGCGCTTCCGGGCGCTCTCGCAGGCATCTGCTGGATTCTGCTGCTCACTCACACGACTCTCAGCGTGCCTTCTCTTACCGGCGCGATCATGTGCATGGGCGTCGCCACCGCCAACAGCATCCTGATGGTTTCCTTCGCACGCGAACAAATGAGCGAAGGAAAGTCCGCGCGCGAAGCCGCGCTGCAAGCGGGCTTTGTGCGCATCCGCCCGGTCCTCATGACCGCGCTCGCCATGATTATCGGCATGGTGCCCATGGCCATCGGCCTCGGCGAGGGCGGCGAGCAAAACGCTCCGCTGGGACGCGCCGTGATTGGCGGACTTGTTTTCGCCACCTTTGCGACGCTCTTTTTCGTTCCTTGCGTCTTCTCGATGATTCATGGTCGCCGCGAACGGAGAAAGCGCCGTGGCGATTCACCATCCCCTGCGCTAGCCTAAGTGGGGAAGAGTTCTCTGAAATGCCGGTGCACCGGACAATGAAGGAAGGCGGATTACAGATGGAACCCGAGCAAGGGGAGCAGCGGCGCGCAAGCGGCAACCGGCTCTTCACGTTTCTGATTATCGGCGTGATTGTCCTTGTGATCTTGGGCGCATTCACCCTCTTCCAGCGCCGCGCGCAATATCACGCGCTGGCGGAAGAAACGGAAGCGCTCGCCATTCCGACCGTGGCAGTCATCCATCCCACTGCCGAGGTCGCACAGGAAGATCTCGTTCTGCCGGGCACTCTTCAGGCTTATGTGGATTCGCCCATCCACGCCCGCACCAATGGCTACCTTCGAGAAGTGGTACCACGACATCGGCAGCCGAGTGCCAAAAGGCGAGCTCTTGGCGGAGATTGACACACCGGAAGTGGATCAACAGCTCTCCCAGGCCCGCGCCGATCTGAACACCGCCCAAGCAAACGCCAATCTCTCTAAAATTACCGCCGCGCGATTTCAAGACCTCATTAAGACGGACGGTGTTTCCAAACAGGAAGTGGATAATGCCGTCGGTGACTATGAAGCAAAGGCCGCCACTGTAAAATCCGCGGAAGCCAATGTTCGCCGTCTCGAGGAATTGGAATCTTTCAAGCGCGTTTACGCGCCTTTCAGCGGCGTTATCACTCGGCGCAACATTGATATCGGAACGCTGATCAACGCCGGCAACGGCGGCGCTCAGCAGGAACTCTTTACCCTCGCACAAACGGATCCCATTCGCGTTTACGTGACCGTGCCCGAGATGTACGCGCCATCCGTCCGCGCGGGGCTTGGAGCCTTTCTCGAGCTGACCCAATATCCCGGACAGAACTTTCAAGGAAAAGTGGTTCGCACGGCGGAATCCATTGATCCCAACTCAAGAACACTCTTGACCGAAGTGGATGTTCCGAACAAATCCGCCCAGCTTTTCCCTGGCGGTTACGCTCAGGTCCATTTGCAAGTGAAGGTTGCGGCTTCCCGAGTGCAAGTGCCGGTGAATGCGCTGCTCTTCCGAGCAGAGGGCTTGCGCGCCGTGGTTGTGGATGCAAATCACAAGACGCATCTCCGCCAATTGACCATCGGACGCGACTACGGAACGATGCTGGAAGTCTTGCAAGGGCTCGAGCCCACGGACTGGATCGTTCTGAATCCCGCGGACTCGCTCGACGAAGGCCAGGACGTCCGCGTCAAACAAGTCACGCAAGCAGACGCCAGCAGCGCGCCGACCGCCGCACCCCAGTATAAAGCTCCCAACACGAGCGGAGCACCCGGAGCGAAGAAGTAATGCCCCAGCAGAAATTTTCTCTGCCTCTTTTGCTTGGGGCTGGCTTCGTTTCGCTTCTGGCCGGATGCACAGTCGGACCCAAGTATCAGCGGGCCACCGCGCCAACTACGGCGAAGTGGGACGTTTCGGAACCCTGGCGGCAGAGCGCGCCAAAGGATGCTGTTCCCAAAGGCGAATGGTGGAGCGTTTTTCACGATGACGAGCTAAACGGTCTGGAAAAAGACGCCATCGGCGCAAACCAGACCTTGCAAGCGGCGATTGGAAACTATCACCAGGCGCGCGCCGCGGCCGCTGTTCAAATCGCAACGGTTTTCCCAACCCTAGGCGTCGCTCCAAGCGCTTACCGTCAACGTCTTTCCGGCAACCGTCCACCAAGCGGCGCAATCGGACAGCTGCAACCCGTTACACAAAACTCCATCACGTTGCCGTTTCACCGCGGGCTACGAAGTGGACTTGTTCGGGCAGCGGCGCAGAACGATTGAAGCCGCGGAAGCGTCGTATCAAGCGAGCGCGGCAAACCTGGAAAACGTCCGTCTCGTCATCACCGCGGAGCTGGCGGGCGATTACTTCACCCTCCGGCAACTCGACACCGAACTCGGCATTCTGAACCGCACTGTGGACACGCTGAAGCGTGGCCTCGAACTCGTGGATTCGCGCCACAAAGGAGGCGTCGCTTCCGGACTCGATGTCGCTCAGGAAGAAACCCTGCTTCAGACGACGCGCACGCAAGCCACGCTGTTGCTTCAACAGCGAAAACAGTTTGAAGATGCCATCGCCGTGCTCGTCGGCGAGCCTGCGCCGGACTTCCACATTCCAAATAAAGAACTGAACGTCGAGCCGCCGCCGATTGATCTGGGCCTTCCTTCGGATTTATTGGAAAGGCGTCCGGACATCGCGCAAGCCGAACGTCAGATGGCCGTCGCCAACGCACAGATCGGCGTTGCCAAAGCAGCGTACTATCCTTCGCTTAATTTGTATGGAAATGGCGGCTGGCAAGCCGCGGATATCGTCAAGCTTGCCAACGTTTCCAGCATTTTCTGGGCGCTTGGTGCAAACGTGGCCGAAAGCATTTTCACCGGCGGCGCTCGCCGCGCTCAGGTCGAGTTTGCGAAATCCGGCTACGACATCAGCGTGGCGAATTACCGCCAGTCGGTGCTCTCTGCCTTTCAGGAAGTACAGGACGACGTCACGGGACTCACCGTTCTCGGACAAGCTCGCGATACCCAGCAGCTCGCCGTGGATGCCGCGCGCCGTACGCTTAATATTTCCGAGGATCGTTACAAAGGCGGCCTAGTCAGCTATCTGGATGTTGTCACAGCTCAACAAAACTTGCTGAACAACGAGCAAGAAGCGGCCGTCATCCAAGGTCAGCGCTTGGTCACTAGTGTTCTGCTCGTCAAGGCGCTCGGCGGCGGCTGGGATGCATCGAGTCTCGCAGCCGTTCAGGTCAAGCCCAAGCTCAAAGATATCGTCGCGCCCTGACGATTTCAGGACTCTTCGGCTGGTAACTCTCACTCGTCTCAAGGCACTTCAAACAATCCAGACGCTTGCGGCGCTTCCACGATATCCCGCAATTCAAAGGTGTTTTCCTTGAACTGGCGCTTGGTGACGATGTGCAGCCGAACGTCAACCCAGATATAGGAGTGCCAGGTTACGGCTTCGAATGTATGCTTCAGATCCCATTTTTGAGCCGAGCGGCCTCCGATAGTTTCTGTTCCCATTGCTGTGCATTCGACTGCGTCCCAGTTTTCGCAGGGGTCCTGTGGGTCGGCGGGAAGCAGGAACATGCTCATTCCCGCGGTCATCGCTGGAGCCCCTCGCACGCCCTGGAAAATGGTTTTGACTTCCATGGCCTTGCCTGGAACCAGCATGTACGCAACCGGCTTCAGCGGATCCACGATTGTTGTTTCGCGAGGTTGTTTGCCAGTACTTTCAAAACGCAATCTTCCCTTGCCGACATACATCTTCCCATCCGAAACTGCGGTTGCAGTCGCCCCAAGTGTGACAAACTCCTCGGCATAAAAATCCACGGGGTAAGCTGTGAAGTGGGCTGGTCCATAGTGCACCGGCGCAGTGGGAGCAACGCTGGTGGCGTTGCTCTCCGTTTTGCTTGCTGGACCGCTTGCACCACTGCTCGTCGGAGCGTTCGCGCGGCTGATCGAAGCATTGCTTCCGGAACTGCTCGTGGAACTTGCCGTCGGATTATTCGCGACGCTGCTTACCACTCCCCGCTTCTGCCCTTCCGCCGCCACCATCGCGCGAATCAGAGTCTCGTTCACCTTTTGCGTCTTCAAATCAATCAGGGCTGGCACCGAAACATCGAACTCGCTCGGACTCGCCTGAATCGCCATCAGAATCGTGCTGTCATCCAGCCCGCCCTTCACCATGGCGACCACGTCTTGATTCGTCAGCGGCTTTTTCTCTTGTGCATGAACCATCCCGCTCATCGCAAAAAGCAGGCAAGCACTCGCTATCCACAACCTAACCGCCATGATTACCTCCGAATGCCATCTCTGAACGCCAGGTGAGCGATACGCGAATGGTCTGTATTATACTGCCGCTCATGCGGCGGAGACTTCTTTTCGGCTTTGCTCTGGTTGTATGTCTGACCATGCCTTTGCATGGCCAGAACTTCGTCTGTTCCTTGAGCGATAGACAAGAGCGAGAAGCGCCCGTTGCGTTCGAAAAGCTCATGCCGCTTTTCATGACCAAGCGCTGTTTCAATTGCCACGGGGGAATCAATCCTTTTGTCGCCATGACCATGGGTGACCAGTCCAAGAAACTCGAGAGGAGAGGGACCCATCCCGATTTGTTTGATGGCGAGGACAAGGTGGTGCTCGATCCAGATGGCACTGAAAACTTCGGGAAAACCTTCAAAGCCTGCGTCACCTGCCATGATGCGGGCGCCTTTGCGGCGGGCACTTGGCATCTCGCTCCGTTCCAGCCCGATAAACAATTCGCCATCGGTGGGAGCGGCATCGCCAAAGCTCCCATAGATCTCTGCAAGCAGGTCAAAGTTCGTGGAAGGGTTCCCGGTGCCGCTGGTTTCATCGGCCACATGACAGACGACAACGGCAACACCGCCGCGCCTTTCCTGGAAACCGCCTTTGGCGGCAAGATGGCGCTCGACCCTAGCCAAACGGACACCGCAGCGGACAAACTCAAGGACGAAGGCGGCTACCCCGGTCCCATCACAGTCATGACCCGCGGCCAGGCTCTCCAATTGGCCAAAGACTGGGTCGCCGACATGGGCGGCAAATTTCGCCAGCCAGAAGATTGCGGCTGCAAGGAACACCACTATGCGCTCCGCTTGTCCGCTTTTGGCCACTTGCTAATGCCCGGTTTCACATTTAACGTGCGATTCTCCGGTCAAGGCACAACTTTGCCCGAGATCCCGCTTAAGTTCCAAGACGATGGTTCGTTGTCCGGCGAAGTCATGGCCACACCCATGACGGACAATCAGGGCTCATTTCCGCTTGTCTCCTGCACAGGCGAGCGTAACAACGAGATCAAGATCGTTGTGAAAGGCTCCTGGGCCGATATCACTCCTTCTTCCCAGGAGCCAACCGGCGACCCTCCTTCTCCGCCGCAAAATCCAATCATAGTCAAGCTCACTTTCAGTCAGGTCCAGACTGCCGCCCGCGAAACTTGCAGTTCGCCCTTGGGCGCAATGTCCGGCAGCAGCGACAAAACCGGGCCGCTCCAGTATCCCTTTGAATTGATTTTCGCCGATCCCCAGGTCAGCCAGGTCGTAACCGTCGATTGGCCCGCGCCCTTCCCCGGCTGGTCCGGCACTGTCCGCGGCGAAATCATCGAACTTCCCTAGCAGGACCGCGCCGGCCCGTTAAACTTTGGAGGTAATGAGTTTTTTAGTCCGCCCGATATGCGCCTCATCGCGTTTGTAAAAAGTCCACTGCTTGATGCGTTTCCCGCGGACCAGACCCGCGTGCTGTAGCACTTTCAGATGCTCGCTGGCAGTGGGCTGGCTGACGCGGAGCTTTCTCGCGATAAATACGCCGCACACGCCGTCTTTTACCAGATCCCCATAGACTTGTGGCGGAAAGTGTTGTCGTGGATTCTTCAGCCATTCCAGAATCCGCAGTCTCTTCGAACTCGAAAGAGCGTGGAATACCAGCTCGAATTTCATATAGACAATTAGCCAACTCCCTAAGTATACTAGCACGGCCAATGACTCCCTCACCAGATAAACTCATCGACCGCGGCCAAATCGCCGCAACCGAAAAAGTCATCCGTCCGCACATTCGCCGTACCCCCGTTATCGAAGCAGACTGCGCGGAATTTGGCCTCGCTCCCCTCCCGCTTGTCTTCAAGCTGGAATTGCTCCAGCATTCCGGCTCATTCAAGGCCCGCGGCGCGTTCGCTAACTTGCTCCTCCGCAAGATTCCAGTTGCTGGCGTCGTTGCAGCGTCGGGCGGCAACCACGGAGCCGCCGTTGCCTTCGCTGCCATGAAACTAAAAGTGCCCGCAAAGATTTTTGTCCCCACCGTTGCTTCGCCGGAAAAAATCGAACGCATTCGCGACTATGGGGCGGAACTCGTCATCACCGGCGAACGCTACGCCGACGCGCTCGCCGCGAGCGAACGCTGGACCGCCGAGTCCGGAGCCCTCACGGTGCACGCCTACGACCAGCCCGAAACGCTCCTCGGCCAGGGCTCCGTCGGACTCGAGCTCGAACAGCAATCGCCCAATCTCGATTCGCTCCTCGTCGCCGTTGGCGGTGGCGGACTCATCGGCGGCGTCGCCTCTTGGTACGCAAATCGCATCAAGATTATTGGCGTCGAGCCCGAAGCCGCGCCCACCTTGCACAATGCTCTGCAAGCCGGTCATCCAGTTGACAGTCCAGCCGGAGGAATCGCCGCGGACTCGCTAGCTCCCAAGCGCGTCGGCGCGCTGATGTTCCCCATCGCGCAAAAATTTGTCAGCAATGCGGTACTCGTGACCGACGACGCGATTCAGCAAGCCCAACAAGTTCTTTGGAAAGTTTTGCGCATCGTCGCGGAACCGGGCGGAGCCGCCGCTTTCGCAGCCCTCCTCTCCGGCCGCTACAAACCGCAGCCCGGCGAGCGCGTAGGCGTCCTCATCTGCGGAGGAAACACGAGCGCCGTTGATTTTTCTCGTTCATCTGGCGCCAAATGAACAAAACGCGCACTCCTTGATGCGCGAACCTTTTTCCAAATCAATCACGGGAGACTGAGATGTCTGTTTACGAAAATTTGAAAGCTCTAGGAATTTCATTGCCGGAAGTCGCTCCGCCCGCTGCAGCGTTCTCGCCGTTTGTACGTTCGGGAAATCTGATCTTTATTTCCGGCCACATCGCCAAGAAAGGCGGCAAGCCCTGGACAGGAAAACTCGGTGCGGACATCACCACCGCTCAGGGAAAAGAAGCGGCACGAGAGGTAGCCATCCAGTTGATGGGAACTCTCCACGCAGCGACCGGGGATCTGAACAAGCTCTCGCGAATCCTCAAGCTCATGGTGCTGGTGAATAGCGACCCGGCCTTCACCGAGCAGCATCTCGTAGCCAATGGCGCTTCTGAACTTTTCGGCGAAATATTCGGCGACCGCGGCAAGCATGCCAGAAGCGCCTTCGGCGTCGCCCAAATCCCACTCGGCGCCTGCGTCGAAATCGAGTTGATCGCAGAGCTAAGCTGAGTTCAGCTAAATCGATCTGAGCAGAGCAGAAACACTGCTCCTCGCGGCAATCAATTAAAACAAGTTCACGCCTCAAACGACCAGCGCCCGCCAACCATCGTCCGCTCAATGGGAATTGTGACCAGCGTTGATGGATTCTCGCGCAACGGGTCGCGGCCCAGCACAACCAAATCCGCCACCTTCCCTGCCTCGATCGATCCTTTTATGTTTTCTTCGTACGAGGCATATGCGCCATGCAGCGTCCCCACGCGGATCGCCTCCTCAATCGTGATGCGCTGCTTCGGTCCCCAAACATTCCCTTTCGTGTCCGTGCGCGTCACTTCGGATTGCAACGCCATCATCGGCTCGAACGGCCCGGGCGGATAATCCGACGCCTGCGTCGGGCGAATCCCCGCATCAATAAAACTCCGTAGAGCGAACATGTGATTCAGCCGTTCCGCGCCGTAGTAACGCATTTTTTCGCCGTGATAATAAACGTAGGTCGAAAACGGAGTCGGTATCGCTCCCAGCGCCTTCATCCGCGCGATCAACTCATCGTTCACCACGGTGCAATGCTCCAGCCGAAAGCGCGGATCATGCCGCGGCGATTCGCGTTGCAGCCGTTCATACACGCGTAGCGTCGTGTCAATTCCCACGTCCCCATTCGCATGCGTGCCGATCTGCCAACCTGCGAGATGTGCCTTACGCCCGTGGGTATACATCTCTTCTTCGGTCATCACCAGAATGCCGTAATCATTCGGCCGGCCCTCGTACGGCGTGGAAAGCCGTGCTGTCCGCTCAGAAATGGACCCATCGCAAACCAGTTTCACGCGCCCACGCGCACCCACTCATCTCCAAGCCCCGTGCGCACGCCCGCTGCGATCATCGCATCGAGATAGTGATAGTTGATGAAGCAGTACGCGCGATAAAGCAACTCGCCCGCCTCATGCGCATCCTGATAAGCGCGCAAATCATCCGGCGCGCCCTGCGCTTCGGTCGCGGAAGTGATCCCCGTACGCGCCAGCATCTTGGAAATCAGCTTCACTCCTTCCCGGCAATCCTCCCGCGTGAACTTCAGCGGAATCACTTTGTCGAAAAAATCATTCGCGCTCTCGGCCACGCGCCCGCTCAATTTTCCTGTCGCCGGGTCGTGACTGATCTGTCCGCCCGGCGGATCGGGCGTCTTCTCGTCAATCCCGGCTTTGCGAAATGCAAGCGAATTCGCATACGCCGTATGTCCGCCGCGGTGCTGGATATGCACCGGATGGTCCGGCACCGCCGCATCCAGATCGGCAATCGTCAGCGCCCGGCCCTCTTCCGTTTTCGTATCGTCGTACTTGAATCCCAGCACCCATTCGCCCGCAGGCGTCTTTGCCGCTCGCTCTCGCAACGCCGCAAGAATCGCCTGAATCGAGCGCAGGTCGCAGTCCACCATCCGCAAATGTAGCCTGCCGGCTTCCGCGGGATGCGAATGCGCGTCAATGAATCCCGGCAAGACAGTTTTCCCGCCTAGATCAATCTTTCGAACTCCCGCGCCCGCGAGATTCAGTACATCGCTATTGCTTCCCACCGCGAAAAATTTTCCTCGCGAAATCGCCGCTGCCTCCGCGCGCGGTTCCGCCGCGTTCACCGTCCAAATATTTCCGTTGTGCAGAATCAGCTCCGGCTTTTCCTGCTCCAACGGAAACATCGTCAGAGCAGCCATCGAGCCGAGAAATTCACGCCGTGTCGGTCCTTGCGTCATGGGCGCCTTTCCAGAAACGAGAAGTTGCCGCGAATCCTACGCCGCCCCGCCCGGCGCGTCAACGCAAGCCAATCTTGGTCCCTCTTAATTTCCGCGCTTGACATCTAGCCGATATTTTCATATAGGTAGAACTTCTAGGGCTTAACTGTAGGACTTCTAGGTGTCCAGATGACGCAGGAAAAATCAGAGTTCCTCAAGGGAACTCTAGACATGTTGATCCTCAAGGTCGTTGCTCTCGGTCCGATCCACGGCTACGCCATCTCTCAGCGCATCCAGCAAATCTCGAAAGATTTCTTCCAGGTCCAGCAAGGTTCGCTCTATCCCGCGCTTCACCGCCTCGAAGACCGCCGCTGGCTCACCTCAGACTGGCGCGAATCAGAAACCGGCCGCGACGCAAAGTTTTATACGCTCACAAGAAAAGGCCGTAAGCAGTTGGAGACCGAGCTCGTCTACTGGGCGAAGCTCTCCGACGCCGTGGCTCTAATCCTCCGCACCGCGGAATAGGAGGCGCTTTCATGCACTGGCTTCGCCGTCTCTTTCAAGAAAGAACAATCCGAAAAACATCTCGACGACGAACTACGTTTCCACATGGAACGGCAAATCTCCGATTACATCGCCGCAGGCATGCCACCAAACGAAGCCCGCCGCCGCGCCCGCCTCGATTTCGGCGGCCTCGAATCCATCAAACAACAAACCCGCGAATCCCGTCGCGGCAATTTCCTCGAAACTCTCCTTCAGGATGTCCGCTACGGATTCCGTATGCTTGGCAAGAATCCCGGCTTCACCACTGTTGCCATTCTGACCCTGGCGCTCGGCATCGGTGGCACGACCGCGATCTTTTCTGTCGTGAGTTCTGCTCTGCTTCGTCCTCTTCCTTACCATGACCCCGCGCAGCTCATGTGGGTTGCCGACGAAAATCCGCGCGCCCACATGACCGTCGTGCTGGAATCCGACTATTTTGCTTATCAGCAGCTCAAGGGAGTTTTCCAGGACGTCGCTGCTTATGAGCCCGGCGAGACCCACGCGTTGACTGGCTCAGGAGATGCGGTTCGTCTGAATGGAGGCGCGGTCACCTACAACTTTTTCGACGTTCTCGGCGTTCTCCCGCGGATGGGCCGCTCGTTTCTTCCAGAAGAGGATCGCGCCGGCGTCGCGCACACAGTCTTGCTCACCGATGCCTGCTGGCATCAGCACTTCTCTTCCGATCCGAACATTATTGGCCGCTCCATCGCTCTCGACAATGAATCCTATTCCGTCATTGGAGTGCTGCCTCCGCAGTTCGAATTTCTGGACAACCCTCGCGTCGAAGTGATTGTTCCGCTGGCATTGCAAAACCGAGAGCTCTCCATCACAAAACCCATGCGCATGGTCCGCGCAGTGGCCCGTTTGCGCCAAGGTATGACTCCTGCCGCGGCAGCGGCCAATGTGGATGCCGCGAATCAGCGCATCTGGGCCGGATATCCGCCGAGCTGGGCCGGCATGATGGAAGGAACGCGCGCACAAGTCCTCCCGCTCCGTGAACACTTGGTCGGAAAAGCGCAGCCTGCTCTCTTGGTATTGCTCGCCGCGGTTGCTTCCGTGCTGCTGATCGCTTGCTTGAACATCGCGAATCTCCAGCTGGCGCGTGGCGCTTCGCGGGAAAAAGAAATAGCCATCCGCGGAGCACTGGGCGCCGGCCGTTCACGCCTCTTGCGCCAACTGCTCACGGAGAATCTGATCATTTCGCTCGCGGGTGGCGCCAGTGGGCTTGCTATCGCGGCCTGGTTAGTCCGGGTATTGCGTGCCGGCGGCCCCGCCATTATTCCTCATCTTGCAAGCTCACAGCTCAATCTGCCCGTCTTTGCTTTTGCCTTGATCGTCTCGCTGGCTACTGGCGTTCTCTTCGGTCTCGCGCCTATGCTGGCCGCATTTCGCCTGCCGATCGTGGAAACAATCAAGGAGAGTGGAACACCCACAGGACCTTCCTGGAAGATCAGGCGCTCGCACGATCTCCTGACGGCAATCGAACTCGCCGGGGCGCTTGTCCTCTTCATTGGCGCCGGGCTCTTGGTAAGGAGTTTCGTCCAATTGACCTCCGTACCGCCGGGCTTGATGCGCGCGGCGTGCTCACTGCGCGAATTTCCTTGCCGATCAACCTTTATCAGACGCAAGAACAACAACTCGCCTTTTTCCGCAGTCTCGAGAAACGCCTCGCTCTCTCTCCCGGGCGTCGAGTCCGCCGGGCTTGCGAATGTGCTTCCCCTTGCAGGGCTTCGAGTCTCGGAATCATGGGTCCAACGCGAAGATCTTCCTCCCGCACCCCCGGGAACCTTACCCAGCACAGGAGTCGGTGTTGTCACTCCGGGATACTTCTCCGCGCTGCACATGTCTTTGGTCCAAGGCCGGCTGCTCGACTCCCATGACGGTCGCGTGTCTCCAAATGGCCTCGTCGTGAATGAAGCATTCCTTCGTCGCTATTTTCCCAACGAGAACGCGCTCGGAAAACGGCTGAAGGTTGCGGACCAGGGCATATGGACCATAGTGGGAGTGGTACGCGACTCCAAGCAACGAGGCTTGGCCGTCGACGTCGAGCCTGAGATATTTGTACCCGTTGAAAAATGGTGTCCTCCCGAGTTGACCCTGCTGCTTCGCGTTCAGGGCGACCCCATAACGCTTCTGCCGGCTGTCCGAGCCGTGGTCTCGCAACTCGACAAGAATCTCCCGCTCTTCGATGTTCAAACCATGGACAGTCTGCTCAAAGGAGAACTCGCTTCGCAACGGTTTAACGCTGCCCTCCTCGGCGCCTTTGCGATATTCGCTGTGTTCCTCGCGGCCATCGGCATTTATGGTGTGATGGCCTATTCGGTTCACCAGCGTGTTCGCGAGGTTGCCATTCGTATGGCGCTGGGCGCAGAACCGCGCGATGTGCTCTGGATGATTCTATCTCGCGGCCTTCCGCTGGCAGCAACGGGTCTTGTTCTTGGGCTCGCAGGCGCGTTTGCGTTGACCAGGCTCTTGGGAACTCTCCTTTACCAGAGTCCGCCCCTCCGATCCGGCAACCTTCGTTGGCGTAACCCTGGCGCTGTTGGCGGTTGCTCTTGCTGCTTGTTGGATTCCCGCAAGGCGGGCGATGCATGTTGATCCCATGGTTGCCCTCCGCTATGAATAACGAAAACAGAGTAGTCAAGATCCTCGAATCGGCAGTACAGGAGTTGCGACAATGAACTGGCTAACTCGCATCTTTCAAAAAGAAAAATCCGAAAAACATCTCGATGCCGAGCTGCGTTTCCACATGGAACGGCAGATCTCTGACTACATCGCCGCAGGCATGACGCCGGCCGAAGCTCGCCGCCGCGCCCGTCTCGATTTCGGTGGCCTCGAATCCATAAAACAAGAAACCCGCGAAGCCCACCGCGGCAATCTCCTCGAAACTCTATTCCAGGATTTGCGCTACGCCTTCCGCATTCTGCGCAAAAATCCCGGCTTCACCATCGCCGCAGCCATCACGCTCGCTCTCGGCATCGGCGCCAACACCGCCATCTTCAGTATCGTTAACGCGGTCATTCTGCGCCCACTCCCCTACAAAGATTCCTCCCGCATCGTCGAAATCTCGACACGCAGCGCCATGTTCCCGACATTTTCCCTCGGCCTATCTTGGCTCAACCTCGAGAAGATTCGCGCGCAAGCCTCCGCCCTCGAGCAAACTGCCGCGTATTCCGAAACAGAAAAAACTCTCTCGGGAAACGGGGCACCGGCTGTGCTTTCCATCACTTCCGTGACGGACGGATTTTTCGAGGAACTCGGCGCTCACTGCTCAACTTGGGCGATTGTTCACTGAAGACGAGTCCAAACCTGGGCAACATCCTGTCCTCATCCTAAGCGATTCTCTTTGGCGCACTCGTTTTGGCGCCAACCCAAGCATCGTTGGCAAGACTCTAATCCTCGACAAAGAGCCCTACGTCGTTGTCGGCGTTGCCGCGCCGAAGTTCGCCTTCCCCTCTTCGGCGGAGGGGTGGCATCCGCTCGGCTCATCTGCTGCCGATCGGCAAAATCCTACTTACTTCATGCTGCAGACCATCGGCAAAATGCGCCGCGGCGAGAAAATCGAAAAACTCAACGCCCAGCTCGATGCCATCGCAAAGCAGACCATGAAGGACTATCCGGCCCTTGCAGGTGGCTATGGTTTCTCCGCCAAGCCGCTTCTCTCCAGCCGCGTCGGAGTCGCTCGCGACGCGTTCTTCATGCTCTTGGCTGCAGCCACGTTTGTTCTCCTCATCGCCTGCGCCAATCTCGCAAGCCTCCTGCTGGCTCGAGGTTCGGGCCGCCAGCGTGAAATGGCCCTCCGCGTCGCGCTGGGTGCATCTCGCGGACGGCTTCTTCGCCAAGGCCTTGTGGAGAGTTGCCTGCTCGCGTTAGTAGGTGGAGCAATCGGCGTAGTGCTCGCCGCCCAAGGCATCAGCCTCTTCCGTGCCATCGCGCCTCCGGGCACGCCGAGACTGAACGAAATCTCGCTCGATTCCACTCTCCTGTGGTTCTCTCTTCTCATCTCTCTCGCTGCCGGAGTTCTTTTCGGTATCGTTCCCGCTCGCCGCGCAGCTCGCATGGACCCCAACGAGGCCCTCAAAGAGGGCTCCGGCGCAAATCTCGGCAGTGCGCGATCAGCGCGCCAATCGCGCCTTGGCAACGCGCTTGTCACCCTGGAAGTGGCTCTCGCCTTCGTTCTTATCGTCGGCTCCGTGCTGATGACCCTCACTCTCTCCCGCCTGCTTCATCAGAATCCCGGCTTCCGCACCGATCATCTCCTCTCTTTCGATCTTCCTCAGCCGCCCCCATCCGATCCGGATAAGGTCGAAGATCTCCTGCAGACCGCTCGCATTCAGGAAATCATTGGAAAGATCCAACTGGTACCGGGAGTCGCTGAGGTCACCGCCTCCGATCACGGTCTACTAACGGGCATGATGATGATGCAGTCCGATCTGATGGTCGACGGCGCGATTCCGCCTTCCTCGAAGGAGACTCGCAGCGCCAGCACACGCTACGTTTACCCGGAATATTTCCGCATGATGGGAATTCCGATGCTTCGCGGCCGTGAATTCACAGATCGCGACGCTGGTAAAGCAAAGCTGGCAGTGGTCGTGAATGCCGCCATGGCCCGCGAGTATTGGGGAACGCTCGACGTGGTTGGCAAGCGCCTCAGCACGTCCAAGAACGACAAAGGCGAGAGGTCCTGGAACGAAGTCATCGGCGTGGTGACGGATGCACGCGAGGTGAATCTTCGCGGCGAGCCCTCGCCAACCTACTTCTTCTCGATGCTTCAGGGCGGCACGGGCTCGATGCATTTCCTCGTGCGCACGAAGACCGATCCGGACGCTCTTGCCACAACGATTTCACGCCAAATCTGGGCTGCGTATCCCGACCAGCCCATCACGCACCTCACGACGATGTCGCGAAACATCTCCAGAATCCGTCGGCAATGAGCGCCTTCGCAGCATTCTGCTCATCGTGTTCGCGGGAATTGGTTTTGCGTTGGCCCTCGTCGGCGTTTACGGCGTCATCTCTTACTCCGTCGCGCGACGCGTTCAGGAAATTGGCATTCGAATGGCACTCGGCGCGTCCCCGCGCGACGTTCTACGCATGGTAATCGGTCAGGGATTGTTGCCTGTCGTGCTCGGTGTCGTACTCGGCGCTGCTGCAGCCTTCACCCTCGCCCGCTTCGTCGCCAGCCAACTCTATGGCGTCAAACCCACTGACCCAGCCACTTTTCTCGGTGCCACTGCCTTGGTCCTCGTCGTTGCCTGCGCCGCGTGCTGCATCCCAGCCCGCCGCGCCATGCGCGTCGACCCGATGATCGCTCTTCGCTATGAATAATCCTACGGACCGATCTCGACATCAACAATTTTAATATGATGCGCTTTCTCCTTCTTGACATCTTTCCAGTGTTATAGCATCATAACCGCATGAGAACCACACTTTCTCTGGATGATGATGTTCTTCAAGAAGTGAAGGCATACGCCAAGAGCCGGGATGTTGCCATCGGCAAAGCAGTATCAGACTTGGTAAGGCGTGGACTGCGCGCCCCCTTGCGGACCCGCGTCGTCAATGGTTTTCACGTTGTCGATCTGCCGCCTGGCTCGGCGCCTGTAACCTCTGAGGACGTCGATCGGCTCCAGGACGAATTGAAGTGAAGGCCGGTTTCTTGCTGGATGTCAATGTTCTGATCGCGATGGCTTGGCCCACCCACAGCGGCCACGAGAAGGTCATGGAGTGGCTTTCGCGCCACGCGCATGAGGGCTGGGCGACTTGTCCCATGACGCAGACTGCCTTCGTTCGCATACTTTCGAATCCTGCTTTTTCTCCCAACGCGCTCACACCTCGCGATGCTGTCGCTCTTCTAGAAACCAACTTCGCCCATCCCGCGCATAGGTTTTGGCAGGATGACCTCGGCATCATCGAGGCTCTTGAATTGCTCACACCACGATTGGCAGGCCATCAACAAGTAACCGACGCTTACTTGTTGGGACTTGCGATAAATAGAAAGGGAAAGCTTGCCACCATGGATCGCGGAGTCTTGGCTCTGCTGCCCGACAAAAACCGCGGCCAGGATTTCCTCGCGCTGGTCTGACGGGCCTTACTTCGATTCGCCGAATACAGCGAGCCGGTCGCTAGCCTGGCGGCCAGCGGAATTGGCGTCCGCCTAGCAAGTGGAGATGTAAATGAAAGACCGACTGGCCGGCACCGGCGCCGTTGTTGAAGACGGTGCGATAGCCTGCCAGGAGATTGCGTTCGCGGGCGAGCTGCGCGGCGACCAACTGCAGCTTGCCGATCAGCGCTTGGTCCTCGGGCTGTGCGTCGTCTAGCGGAGACAAAATGTTTTCGCGGGCAGAGCAGGATATGTGTGGGCGCCTGCGGACTGATATCCTCGAACGCGAAAATGTCGGGATCTTCGTACACGATTTTCGAGGGAATTTGTTTCGCGGCAATCTTGCAGAACAGGCAGTCAGCACTCATCAATTCCCTCCTACAGGCGTGCCTTCATCGAGGCGCACGACAAACGGCGTAAAACCTTCACGGTTGCGGAGCTGTTCGCCAAATTGACGCGCGGCATCTTCTCCGGAAACTTTGCCGACGCGCACGCGGTAATAAGTGCCATCAGGCGAATCGTACTGTTGAATGAAAATCGGCGAGTAGGAAAGATTCAGGCGGTCGCGCAATCGTTGCGCGTTGTTGGGATCGCGAAACGCGCCGACTTGCACAGTAAAGTAGCCGCCGGTGGGATCGATGCCGGGCGTGAGAACTTCCACGCGCACCGGCACGACTCCGGGCCCGACGGACTCAATCTCGCGCGCCGCGGCCAGCGAAAGATCGATGATGCGGTTCTCGACAAACGGCCCGCGGTCGGTGATGCGCACGGTCGTCGATTTCCCGTTGTTGAGATTGGTGACACGGACCATCGTCTCGAACGGCAGCGTACGATGCGCCGCCGTCAGCTTATACATGTCATAAATCTCGCCGTTCGAGGCGCGCCGGCCGTTGAAAGGAATGCCATACCACGAAGCGTTGCCTTCTTCCGTGTAGCCTTCCGGCGCAGGGGCGCTCGGCATTTTGCTGCGTTTCGGCGAGGGAGTGGGATGGGGCGGCGACGGCGCTGCCTTGGGTTCCGCCTCGGCGGGGTGATTTGCAGGCTCGCCGGAAACTTCCGGCGCGGGGGATGAAACCGGCGGATTTGCCGTGACGTGCCGCCTGCCACAGCCGGCAAACAACATAAGACATGCGAAGTTCAACAAGAAGCGGAGTTGCGCGCGGCGGGTGGCCTGGCGATCGGTCACGAGTTGGCTCGCATCAGGATTGCGATGGCGGTTTCTGCGAATCCCGTTCGGCGCGCGCCGTATTTCGGGCTTCAATCCAAGCGGCCGCTTCGGTGAGTTTTTCTGAAACTTCGCGCAAGAATTGCGCGGTGCGTTTTTCCGTTTCCGGAGCGACGTCTTCCTTCACGAAACTCTTCACGCGCTTGAGTTCTTCGTCAACATGCTTGCCGAACGCTTCGAAGTTGTTGATGCGCTTCAATCGCGATACTTCCTCGTCAATACGGCGGCCGAATTCCTCGAATTTGTCCATGGTGATGCCCCCCGCTCCTCATGCACGGTAAAAAGCTGTGAATTCTGTATTATAGGAACGCGGTGCGTGGGTCGCAAGGAGGAGAATGGCGCTTTCTTACGAGTGGCAGCGGCGTTTGGATCGCTGGAAGAACGGCTTGCAGGGATTATTTGGCGGAAGTGGAAACAATCAGCCGCGTCCGCAAATCTGCCCCGCGTGCGGAGCGCTCGTCGGCATCAGCGCCACAAGATGCCACGTGTGCGGCACGAGCTTGCGCTTTTCTCTCGCGGCCTTTAGCAAGAAATTTTCCGGAGTGTTCGGTGAGCATGAAGCTCCGGCAACCACGGCGCTTTTGATCTCGAATTTGGTGATGCTGGGCGTCAGTTGGCTTGCATACGCCGCCATCGGCAAGGGAGGAGGCTTGACGATTTTGTGGGGATTGTCCGGTGAACCCCAATATCGCCTCGGAGCGAGCTACGGCCCGCCAATTTTCTACATGAATGAGTGGTGGAGAGTGGTTACTGCGATGTTTCTCCACGGGGGGCTGATCCACATCGGATTCAACATGATGGCGCTGATGCAAATTGGTCCCGCGGTGGAAGAGGTCTACGGGTCTGCACGGTATCTGTTTCTTTACGTGATCACTGGAGCCTTTGGCTTTTTGCTCAGCGCATTCACTGGACATTTTTCACTCGGGGCCAGCGGCGCGCTGCTCGGTCTCGTCGGCGTAATGCTCGCGATCACCACGAAACGCGGCGGCACATACATGCGCGATTTACGTTCGCGACTGATCAGCTCAGTTGTCATTCTGTTCGTGATGGGATTCTCCGGTTTCATGGCAATGGATAATTGGGCGCACGGCGGCGGATTGGCAGCTGGATTCGTCTTGGGGAAAGATTTTCGCGGACCGTCAGCCAATGAGCGCAGGAGAACGCCGGAGAGCCTACGTGCTGGGATGGCTTGCAGGGCTAGTTATTGTTGCGAGTTTTGCGTTGATGATTATGCACTATCGCGATCCCACGCCGTTTCAGCAGCAGGGTGCTTCCTCCGAAATCGGGCGGAGTGTATCGACTGTTTCGGCAACTCGACCCCCATTCGGACGCAATTCCGGTACTCTGGAGGAGAACCGTTCGAGCGCCATGCTTATGGATCCACATTCCATCGTCGTTGTGAGTTTGCACACGCCCAAGGAGAAGGTTTGGGGCGAGCTGCTGGATATTAATACTTCCGGCGTCACGCTGCGGGGCATTGATCTGAATTCGTTCGATCATTTCATTCGACAGATCAATGAGCCCGACGGTGAGCGCATCGGTTTTCCGACGATTTTTTTCCCTATGAACCGTGTCGAACGCGTGTCTCTGGATGAACCGAGCGGATCAATCCCTTCGATGAACGAACTTTTCGCACGCAAGATCGGCCGCTCCCTCACTGAGTATCTCTCGCAGTTCGCATGACATATCCGCACAGCACAATTTGCAGGACAGATTTTGCCCGACAAGAGCCGACTGAACTGCGCTATCCTCAATTGCGATGAAAGGCCGCATCTGGACGGTACCCAATCAAATCACTCTGCTGCGCCTCGGCTTTTTGCCGTTCTTTCTTATTCTTATTTCCTACGAGCGTTATAAATGGGCTTTGTTGGTCCTCGTGGTCGCGGGACTTTCGGATGGCATCGATGGCCTGCTCGCGCGCAGCCTTAATCAGCGCTCGTCTCTAGGCGCATATCTCGATCCGATAGCCGATAAACTCCTGCTGTCTTCTTCGTTCATTATTCTGGCGTTCAAGCAGCAGATCGCGTGGTGGCTCACGATTATCGTTTTCAGCCGCGACGTATTGATTCTTGTGGTGGCCGTGGTGATTCTGCTCATCTCCGGTTATCGGCCATTTCCACCCAGCATCTTAGGCAAGATGACTACGGCCGTTCAGATCATCTTGGTGTTTACGATCGTGTTTTCCGCGGCGTATCCAGATTTTCATCTTGCAAAGATCATTCACTTGCTCGTTTACGGGGTCACACTCTTCAGCGTTGTTTCGGCGCTTCACTATTCGTTCAGCACGGCGCGGCACCTGAGCAGCTCTTCTTCTTAAGTTACTTCGTAAGAAAAACAATTTACACCGAGGACACAAAAGACGACAGAGAAGAGAGGGTCTCTGATCAGACCGGCATTGGATTGGGGCCGCCGGATGGGAGCACTAGTTTGGGTTCGGTAAGGGATTGCACTTGTTCGAGTGTGGCGTCTGGCGCGAGTTCGCGGAGGACGAGGCCTTCAGGGGTGACGTCAATGAAGGCAAGCTCCGTAACGATGTGATCCACGACTTCGACGCCGGTCAGCGGGAGGGTGCACTTTTTCAGGATTTTCGGCTTGTTGTCGCGCGTGGCGTGCTCCATGGCGATGAAGACGCGTTTGGCGCCGGCTACGAGGTCCATTGCTCCGCCCATGCCTTTCAGCATTTTGCCGGGAATGGCCCAGTTGGCGAGAGTTCCCTTTTCATCCACCTGGAGCGCGCCGAGAACCGTTAGGTCAACGTGGCCGCCGCGAATCATGGCGAAAGAATCGGCGGAAGAAAAATAAGACGTGCCGGGCAATTCGGTGACAGTTTCTTTGCCGGCGTTGATGAGGTCGGGGTCCACTTCGGAATCTGAGCGGATAAGGGCCGACGCCGAGCATGCCATTTTCCGATTGAAGGATGACGTCCATGCCTTTGGGCACATAGTTGGCGACGAGCGTGGGCATGCCGATGCCGAGATTGACGTAGTAGCCGTCACGCAATTCAAGAGCGATGCGGCGGGCAATGCGTTCGCGTTTTTGGTCGTCGGTTAGAGGCATAAGAAGTTCACAGTCGACAGTTTACAGTTAAAAGTTAAAACCCAAAACGAATGTGCCGGGGTAAAGCCCGGCACTACAACTTCAGCGAAATTTCTTTTCGAGCCTTGGCAATGTTTCGGCGAGCACGCGACCGACGATGGCGAGGCTCTTGGGATCGATTTTGTCGAGGGTGTCTTGCGGCGTGTGCCAGTAGCTGTCCCGGACGGAAAAGTCGATGAGGTCGCAGCCAGCGACCCCGCGGCGGATGAAGGAGAAATGATCGTCGCCGCCAACGCCATAGTCCTCGTTGACGAAATTGTTCTTGTAGCCGAGTTGAGCGGCGGTTTCCCAGATGAAATCTGTGAGCCAGCGAGTGGAGCCCGTGTCGCGTGTGATTCTGACATTTGCGGGACCAATCATGTCGGCCAGGATCATGGCTTTGGTGCGCTTGAGTTCGCCGGAAAGTGCCATTTGCGCGGCCAATTCGCGGCTGCCGAAAGTGTTGTTGCTGCCGTCGTTGTTCCACTGAACGCTGGCTTTGTCGGTCCAGTTGCCCTGCGCTTCTTCGCCGTCGAAGAAGACGATCCACACGTTGAGTGAATTTTTTCGTGAGCAGAAGAGGCGGGAGAGTTCGAGCATGGTTCCCGTGCCGGAGCCGCCGTCGTCCGCGCCGACAAAGTTGGGGATACGCACGGTGTCGTAGTGCGTAGCGTAGAGGATAATTCTGGGGCTGGTGCCGGGAAGTTTGACAAGAATATTTTTCATTGCGAGATTGCCGAGCACCGTCGAGGCATGAAAATCGTGCTCCTCGACCGGGCAGCCATAACTTTTCGAGCTGGCCGATGATATAGGCCTGCGCGCGATGAATTCCGTCGGACGCCGGTGGCCTCGGCCCAATTTCCACAAGATGACGGACATGCTCGTAGGCGCGTGCGCCATCAAATGTCGCAGGTGAATCGCCGCAGAGACGCTCCGTCAGCGCAAGCAGTGAAGCCACCGAAACGAACGCCGCGAAAATGCAGCGTGACGTCATGATTTTCTCGTGGTGCGGCGCTCGATGCGCTTCTCGTATTTTGGGCCTTGCAAGATGGCGTTGACGAAGATGCCGGGCGTGTGAACCTGGTCCGGCGGTAGTTGGCCCAGGCCGACGAGTTCTTCGACTTCGGCGATGACGTACTCGGCGGCGGTGGCCATCATGGGATTGAAGTTGCGCGCGGTCTTGCGATAGATGAGATTACCCCAGCGGTCGCCCTTCCATGCTTTGATGAAAGCGAAGTTGCCGCGAATGGCGCGCTCTAGGACATACTGACGGCCCTCGAAATCGCGCGTTTCTTTGCCTTCCGCGACCAGGGTGCCGACGCCGGTGGGCGTGTAGAACGCAGGAATGCCTGCGCCGCCAGCGCGTAAGCGTTCGGCTAGGGTGCCTTGCGGATTCAGCTCGACTTGCAGCTCGCCGCTGAGGACGAGTTGCTCGAAGAGTTTGTTTTCGCCGACATAGGTCGAGACCATTTTCTTGACCTGGCGATTCTGAAGAAGGAGGCCGATGCCGAAGTCGTCGATGCCTGCGTTGTTGCTGACGATGGTGAGATTCTTTGTGCCTTTGCGGCGTACGGCGGCGATCAGATTTTCCGGGATGCCGCAGAGGCCGAAGCCGCCCATAAGGATGGTGGCGCCATCGGTGAGATTAGCGATGGCGGCGTCGGCGGAATAGATGCGCTTGTCCAAGGGAACTCCCGGGCGAAGGAGGAGTGTACTGCAAGACTGCATTTGGGGCGCAAGGAAGTAAGGAACTACTGTTCTGAAGAGATGCCGCGAAGCTTGGGAGAATTGGCCTAGCTAGCCCCCCCACCCCCTGTTTTTCGTAAGTGCTGATTCTAAAGTACTTAGATTTTCTGTAAGTCTATTAGAATCAACACTTGTGGGTGTTTTTGCAAGTGTTGATTCTAAAGGGCTTGGAAGTAAACATAATTCGTATCGTTTGTGCGCTTCCGGAGTGCAAGCGAAACCTTTGAGGATGCTCGAGGGCTATTTTGGCGTGAGGCCGAGCCAAGAGCCTGAAATGAAAAAACGACAGCCAACCTGCCGCTAACGAATTCCTGGAAAAGTGCTTGAGATAATTGTAGCAGGCCGCAACGCCCGGTCAACTGGTCGCAAGGTCAGGGTGACGTCAAGCTGCTTGTGAACATGGCGTGTCGTGCCCCTACGGAGAGAGTGGTTTGGTTGTGGCTTTAATTCAAAATATCGATATTATAGTGGGATTTATTTCATGGTCGAGGATGGTCCCAATGAAAATGAACCGGTTGTGGCGGTTGCGGGGCGGCGTTTCCGCAACGATTAGATTTTGTGTGCTCGCCGGATGTGCGGTGGCTTGTTTGGGATGGGCCACAACTGTTTATGGGCAGCACCGGATGCATGGTCAACAGGTAAAGGAAGACCGGAACCATCCGTGGATGAACGCGAGCCTTTCGCCGGACGAACGGGCGGAGATGGTGCTGAAGGAGATGACTCTCGACGAGAAAATTGATCTGCTGCACGGGATGGGGATGCCGGGGTGGCCGAGGGAGGTGCAGAATCCAGAGCCAGAGCTGGGAAACGGCGGCGCGGGATTCGTGCTGGGAGTGCCGCGGCTGGGGATTCCCATTATTCAGATGAGCGATGCGGCGTATGGCGTGAGGAGCAGCGCGGAGAATGGAAGGTATTCCACGGCGCTGCCTTCCAACGTCGGGGCGGCGGCAAGCTGGGACCCAGAGGCCGCGTGCGCGTATGGCACGGTGATCGGGCGGGAGCTGCGCGCGCAGGGCTACAACATGACGCTGGGCGGAGGCGTGAATCTGACGCGAGAGCCGCGTAATGGGCGAACGTTTGAGTATATGGGTGAGGATCCAGTGCTGGCGGGGACGCTGGTGGGAAATTTGATGAAGTGCGAGCAGGCGCAGCATGTGATCGGGGACATCAAGCATTACGCGTTGAACGATCAGGAGAGCGGGCGGAATGAAGTGAACGTGATTATCAGCAAGCGCGCCATGAGGGAGAGCGACCTGCTGGCGTTTGAAATCGGAGTGGGGATCGCGCAGCCGGGCGCGGTGATGTGCTCGTACAACGCAGTGAATGGGGATTTTGCGTGCGAGAACAAATATTTGCTGACGGATGTGCTGAAGAAGGAGTGGGGATTCAAGGGATTTGTGGTTTCGGATTGGGGCGGAACGCTGAGCACCGTAAAGGCTTCGGCGGCAGGGTTGGATAATGAGCAGCCGCTGGACGAGTTTTTTGGCGCGAAGCTGAAGGCGGCGGTGGAGGCCGGAAAGGTCTCGATGGCGGAGCTCGATGATCATGTTCGGCGCGTGCTGCGTTCCGAGTTTGCCTGCGGGCTGATCGATTTCCCGACGCAAAAAAGCGTGGCAGATGTTGAGGGTAACCTGGCGACAGCGCAAAAGGTCGAGGAACAAAGTGCTGTGCTGCTGAAGAACGCAGGCGGGCTGCTGCCGCTGAACCGTGCGGCGGTGAAGTCGATTGCGATTATCGGGCCGCATGCGAATGAGGGGATGATGTCGGGCAGTGGATCGGCGCAGGTGGATGCGCCGGGGAGACCATCGGCGGGATGGCAGGCACAAGTGTGGTTTCCACCGTCACCCGTGACGGCGCTGCAAGCCAAGTTTCCGGTGGCAAATGTGCAGTTTGATTCGGGCGCGAATCCCGCGAACGCGGCGGCGCTGGCGAAGAATTCGGATGTGGCGATTGTGTTCGCGTACCAATGGATAAGCGAAGGGATGGACCTAGAGAATTTGTCACTGCCAGTCAAACAGGACGAGCTAATCGAGCAGGTCGCGGCAGCGAATCCGAAGACGATCGTGGTGCTGGAGACGGGAACGGCGGTGACGATGCCGTGGCTTGATAGAGTGGGCGCAGTTTTGGAAGCGTGGTATGGGGGGAGCAAGGGCGCGGACGCGGTGGCAAATATTTTGTTTGGTGACGTGAATCCGAGCGCGAAGCTGCCGATGACTTTTCCGAAGAGCGAAGCGGATTTGCCGCACACGCGTTTGGTAAAACCAGGGCCAGGGGAGACGGGTGAAGCAGCGGTAATGAAGACGGGCGAGGCGAAGCCGACGTTCAGCGTGAAGTACGACGAGGGCTTGAAGGTCGGGTACAAGTGGTACGACGCGGAGAAGAAGGCGACGCTGTTTCCGTTTGGGTTTGGGCTGTCGTACACGACGTTTGCCTATTCGGGATTGAAAGTGACGGCGGGAAAAGAGACCACGGTAAACTTTACAGTGAAGAATACCGGGAGCCGTAACGGAGCGGAGATTGCGGAAGTGTACGCGGCGCTGCCGGCGAATGCAGGAGAGCCGCCAAAACGGCTGGTGGGATGGAGCAAGGTTTGGCTAAAAGCGGGCGAGAGCAAGGAAGTAAGCGTGAGCGTCGATGGAAAATATCTGTCGATCTACGATGAGGCTGCCGGTGGATGGAAATTGGTGCCGGGGAGCTATGCGTTCATGGTGGGGGGATCGTCGCAGCAACTCCCGCTAATGGGCACGGTCGAACTGAAATAGAAAAGAAAAATTGGGGCGGGGGGAGTGGCTGGGCCGTGGTGTGCGCGGAGTGCGGCTGGGGTGTGAGTCGTTGGTTGCAAGTTACAAAGAGCGGAGGAGTTTGTAGAGTTCGTTGGCGGCGTCGAAGTCGGCTTCGAGGTCGCGGGAGGCGAGGCGTTCGCGGAGGTCGTCGAGTCGGCGTGCGAAGAGATCGAGGGCGGCGGAGAGGACTTCTTTGTTGGTGAGGACGATGTCGCGCCAGGTGGAGTAGGGGCTGCCGGCGAGACGAAGGGAGTCGCGGAGGCCGGGGCCGGCTAGCGTGATGGGAAGGCCGTTTTCGTCGAGATGATCGTAGAGGAAAGAGGCGAGAGCTACGGCGGCGAGTTGAGGAAGATGAGAGGCAAGGCCGACGGCGTAGTCGTGTTGTTGGGCGCCTAGCCAGAGGGGGCGGGCGCCGATTTTTTCCAGGATTTTTACGAAGGCGGAGATGCGGGGATCGGTTTGATCGGAAGAGGCACCGATCATGGCATAGGTGTTATTGCGGAAGAGGTCGGCGTCGGCGTGGGCGATGCCTGCGAGTTCTTTGCCGGCCATGGGGTGGCCGCCTAGAAAAAGTTTTGTGGAATCGTCTGGAAAAAGATCGGCGGCGTCTTCGGTGATGCGGACTTTGGTGCTACACGCGTCGGTGACGAGAGCGTTCGGCGGGGCCAGGCGAGCAACTTCAGGGAGAAGATCCAGGGTTGCGCCGATGGGTAGCGCGAGATAGATGAGATCGGCGTTTTCGAGGGCGGGGCCGAGTTCGGCGGAGAAGGCGGCGTCTATGGCGCCGCGGGATTGGGCTTCGCGGAGGACTTCGGGGCGGTCCCATCCGGTGATGTGGATTTCGGTGGTGTATTTGCGGAGAGCGAGGGCGAAGGACCCGCCGATTAGGCCGGTGCCAAGGATGGTGACGCGAGAGATGAGATGAGGTGTCATTGGAAGAAAGGTGAACGAGAAGCGAAATGTGTGGCGCGAACTTCCGTGAAAGTTGAGACATGCACAGACTGAAGTCTGTGCCACCAGTGCGAGGAAGTTGGGAATGGAGCGGGCATTGTTTTGGAGTTTAGGCCATGCGGCGGCCGATGGCTGGGGCGATGATGCGAAGCTCCGCCATGAGCTGGGTGAAGTCGTCGGGGTGGAGGGATTGAGCGCCGTCGGAGAGGGCGTGATCCGGGTCGTTGTGGACCTCGATGAGGAGGCCGTCGGCGCCGGCGGCTACGGCGGCGCGGGCCATGGGGGGAACTTTGTCGCGGCGGCCGGTGCCGTGAGATGGATCGGCAATCATTGGGAGGTGAGAAAGTTTTTTGATGACGGGAATGGCGGCGATGTCGAGTGTGTTGCGCGTGTAGGTCTCGAAGGTGCGAATGCCGCGCTCGCAGAGAATGACGTTGTAATTGCCGCCGGCGAGAATGTATTCGGCGCTGAGGAGAAGCTCTTCCATGGTGGCGGAGAGGCCGCGCTTGAGCAGGACGGGTTTGCGGACTTCGCCGAGCGCGCGGAGGAGATAGTAATTTTGCATGTTGCGCGCGCCTACTTGGAAAATGTCGACATACTGCGACATCATCTGAATTTGCGAAGCGTCCATCACTTCGCTGATGGTAAAGAGACCAAATTTGTCGGCGGCTTCGCGCATTAGCTTGAGGCCAGCCTCGCCGAGGCCTTGAAACGCGTAAGGCGAGGTGCGCGGTTTAAAGGCGCCGGCGCGGAGAATTTTTGCTCCGGCTTTGGCGACGCTTTCGGCGATGGAATGGATTTGCTCGCGGGATTCGACGGAGCAGGGGCCGGCCGCAACAACAACTTCATTGCCGCCGATGCGTACGCCACGGCCAAGATCAACGATGGTGCCTTCGGGCTTGAACTGGCGGCTGGCGAGCTTAAAAGGCTGCGTGATGCGCATGACCTCGCGCACGCCTTCGAGAATCTCGAAATCGCGGTGATCGAAATCGCGATGGACGCCGACGGCGCCGAGGACGGTGTGAGATTCGCCGGTGGAGCGGTGAACATTGAAGCCGGCGGCGACGAGGCGATCGATGACGTGCTGGATTTGGGCGTCGTTGGCGCCTTCTTGCATGACGATAACCATGATTAGTCCTGATTCCCTTTCGATTGCAGCCAATTCAACACGGTAAAGATGCCCGGGTGAGACCCGGCGCTACAAATACTCTTCCACATAAGACCGAGCAAACTGATCATTCATTCCCGCCTTTGTTCTGCTTGCCATCGGGATGCATGGCGTCGCGTTCGGCGGCGCGGGCTTCATCAATGATGCGCTCGAACAGGCGGCGGATCGCGGCATCCGTTAGCGGGCCGGGATTGGTGCGCTCGGCGTTCGCGAGGACTTCGTTTTCGCGGTCCGGTTGATAGAGCGGGATGTTGGCCGCTTGCTTCAGCTTGCCGATTTCGAGGGCGCAGTGAGAACGCGCGTTGAGAAGCTCGACCAGTTTCTTGTCGATTTCGTCGATGCGGCGGCGCCAGTCAGATAGGTTCACGGGGCGGCCTCGCGGCGGGAGAGGCCGTGGCGGGCGGCTTCTTTGAGGGAACGAATGCGAGCGGCGAGTGCCGTGGCCGCGGCGTCAATGGCTGCGGGAGTGGTATTTGCGGCGGTGGCGTTTTCGATTTCGGTGACAAGGGCCGAGCCGACTACGGCAGCATCGGCCAGGCCCCCGAGAACGGAGACGTGGCCGGGAAGCGAGATGCCGAAGCCAACGGCGATGGGAAGCTGCGTAACTTTGCGGGCGCGACGCAAAAGCGTTGGAAGATCGTCGGGGAGAGAGTCTTTCGCGCCGGTTACGCCGGTGCGGGAGATGAGATAGAGAAAACCGGAGGACGCGGCGGCGATTTTGACTAGGCGCTCGTCGGTGGAAGTAGGAGCGCCGAGGAAAATCGTGTCGAGATGATGCGCGGCTAAAATTTGCTGATAGTCGGCCGATTCTTCTGGAGTGAGATCGGTGATGAGTACACCGTCGGCGCCAGCGGTTGCGGCGGCGGATGCAAATTTTTCGAGGCCCATCTGAAGGACGGGATTGTAGTAGCTGAAGAGGACGATGGGAACTTCCCTGGATTTGCGGATTTCGCGGACTAGATCGATGACTTGGGCTAGCGTCGTGTGCGCTTTTAGGGCACGTTCGGAGGCACGCTGGATTGTGGGGCCATCGGCAAGGGGATCACTGAAGGGGATGCCGAGTTCTATGACGTCGGCTCCCGCGTCGGCGAGGGAAAGGACGAATTTGAGCGTGGCGTCGAGAGACGGATCGCCTGCGGTGATATAGGCGATGATGCCGAGTTCGCCGGATTCGCGGAGTGCGGCGAAGCGTTTGGAGATACGAGTCGAGTTGGAGGTCGTTAGGGGCATTGTTTTTCAAGAAAGATTAGAGCAGGCGGGAATAGGTGTCCATGTCTTTGTCGCCGCGGCCGGAGAGGTTGAGGATGACTAGGTCGTCAGCGGACATTTTGGGGGCGCGCTGGATTAGGCCGGCGAGGGCGTGGGCGGATTCCAGGGCGGGGATGATGCCTTCGGCACGCGAGAGGAGACGCGCGGCTTCGAGAGCAGCGGAATCGGAGACGGCGGAGTATTCGGCGCGGCCTTGGTCGGCTAGCCAAGCGTGCTCGGGGCCGATGGCGGGATAGTCGAGGCCGGCGGAGATGGAATGGGTGGTGGCGATCTGCCCGTCTTCGGTTTGCAGAATGTACGTGTAAGTGCCCTGCAAGACGCCGGGACGAGCGCCGGTAAAGCCTTGATGCGCTGCGAGGCGGGCGGCGTGTTCGCCAAGCTGGCCGCCGCGTCCGCCAGCTTCAATACCGACCATTTTCACAGAGGGATCGCGGAGAAATTGGTGAAAGAGGCCGATGGCGTTCGAACCGCCGCCGACACAGGCGAAGAGGTGTGTGGGGAGACGTTTTTCTGCGGCTAGAATTTGTTCGCGAGCTTCGCGGCCGATGACGGACTGAAAATCGCGCACCATCGTGGGATACGGATGCGCGCCGAGAACGGAACCGAGAAGATAGTGCGTGTTGCGGACGTTGGTGACCCAGTCGCGCATGGCTTCGTTGATGGCGTCTTTCAAAGTGCGGCTGCCGGAATCAACGCCGATGACTTGCGCGCCGAGCATGCGCATGCGCGAGACGTTGAGCGCCTGGCGCGCCATGTCTTCCGTGCCCATGTAGACGACGCATTCGAGGCCGAGATGCGCGGCAACCGTGGCCGACGCGACGCCGTGCTGACCCGCGCCAGTTTCGGCGACGATGCGCGGCTTGCCCATTTTCACCGCGAGCAAGCCTTGGCCGATGGCGTTATTGATTTTGTGAGCGCCAGTGTGGAGGAGGTCTTCGCGCTTGAGATAGATGCCCGGGCCGCCGAGATGCGCGGTGAGGCGCGAAGCGAATTGCAGAGGCGTGGGGCGGCCAGCGAAATTTTTCAGGAGATCGGCGAACTCGGCTTGGAAGCGCGCATCGGTTTTCGCGGCTTCGTAAGCGCGCTCGAGCTCGAAGAGTGGCACCATCAGCGTTTCGGGGACGTAGCGACCGCCGTAGGGGCCGAAGCGTCCGGGAGCGAATGTTGCGGAGTGAAGAGTCGAGCTCATGGCGCGGGTTGTCCTACTTGTGGCGCGTTCAACAGCTCTTCGGCGCGGCGGACTTCTTCGATAAATTCTTTCATCCGCGCATGATCTTTCTTGCCGGGCTTCGATTCGATACCGCTTGCGACATCAACCGCATAGGGACGCACGCTGCGAATCGCGGCACCGACGTTTTCGGGCGTGAGACCGCCCGCTAAAATGATACGGTGGGCGGCGACGGCGCGCCGGGCGACATTCCAATCGGCGCCGGCCCCTGTCCCGCCAAATTGGCCCGCACGGGCGCCATCGAGGAGAAAAGCGAAAGCGTCGTGATATTTGTCGAGAGTTGAGAGCGGAAAATCGGCGGCGACGCGAAAGGCTTTGATGACCGGAACGGTGCGCGTGACTTCAGAAACGATGGCGGGAGTTTCGTCGCCGTGGAGCTGGGCGGCGTTGAAGCGCACAAAACCGTGGAGCGAGAGGATTTCCGCGGGCTTGGCGTTGACGAAGATTCCGACGGGCTCAACGCCCCCGGGGAGCTTCGCGCGCATTGTGGCGGCTTCGACGGTGGAAACGCGGCGCAGACTTTTCTCGTAGAAGTTGAAGCCGAGCATGTTGGCGCCCGCTTCGCAGGCGGCCTTGGCGTCCGGCCAATTGGTGATGCCGCAGATCTTGACGAGGATCATGGCGTGGTTAAACCGGCAGCGCCGACCGGCCGAGAAAAGTTCCCAGGGTGGCCGCCGGGATCCGGCGAGAGCATGAGGCTTTCGCCGATGAGAAAAGCGTCGAAGCCGGCGGTGCGGAGCTTGGCGAGATCGTCGTGCGTGCGAAGGCCGGATTCGCTGATGGCGGTGCAGGCGTCGGGAATGCGCTCGATGAGTTCGAAGGAGGTCTCGATGCGGAGGTCGAGAGTCTTCAGATCGCGATTGTTGACGCCGATGATGCGAGCGCCGGCGGCGAGTGCGCGGTCGAGTTCGGCGGCGGTGTGAACCTCAACGACGGGCTCCATGCGCAGCTCGCGGCCGAGAGCGATGAGGTCGCGAAGGAGCTCGTCACTGAGAGCAGCGACGATTAGCAGGAAGCTGTCGGCGTCGTTCGCCCGCGTCTCCCAGACTTGCCAGGTATCGAAGATGAAGTCCTTTGCGAAGAACCGGGAGTTTCACGGAATTGCGCGCATCGCGAAGATTCTTTAGCGAGCCGTGAAAAAATTCTCCTTCTGTGAGGACAGAGAGAACAGCAGCTCCTGCGGCTTCGAGCGAGCGCGCCAATTCAACCGGATGGAAGGGATCGCGGAGAATCCCTTTCGAGGGAGAGGCGGGCTTCAGCTCTGCGATAATGTTTAGGGAATCGCGTGTGAGGGCGGCGGGAAAATCGCGCAGTGGAGTTGCAGCATTTACACCATATCGCAGCGCCGCTTCCGGAAGGACGCGTTTGCGGTGGTCAACCTCAAGACGGCGTGCGTCGAGGATGCGATCGAGGACGGTCCCGCTGTCGGCATGGGCGCTCATAGCCATTGCTTTGTATGCTAGAGGCGGAAGGTAGTAGTGTCAATTGGAGGGAAGGAAGAAGTTGAAAGTTGAAAGTTGAAAGTTGAAAGCCGAGAGATGAAGCCACGGGAAACTGGCTTCCATAAGAAAAGTGGTCACTGGGAGAAGGAATGGGATACCGGGAAGAGTATGGGGCGTTGCTGGAAGAGCTCGCGAAGGAGGCGGATGCGATTGCGATGCGGTTTTTCCGAACGGAAGAAATTCGCATCGATAAAAAGGATGATGGGTCGGCGGTGACGCAGGCGGACCGCGGCGTGGAAGAGATGGCGCGAGCCAAAGTGGCAGCGAGCGGTTTGGCGATGGACGTTCTGGGAGAAGAGATGGGCGGCGAGAACGCGAAGGCCCCGGCTACCACGGGACGGGCTCGGTTGATCATTGATCCTATTGATGGAACCGAGGAGTTTTCGCGCGGGATCGCGACGTTCGGGACGCTGCTGGGAATCGAGCGCGATGGGGAGATTGTTGCCGGGATGGCTAGCGCGCCCGCGCTGGGCGTGCGTTGGTGGGCGTATCGCGGTGCAGGTGCGTGGAGAAACGGAAAGAGAATCCACGTTTCGAATGTCGAAAGATTGAAGGACGGAATGGCATTTACGGGCGGGACCGGCCAGAACAAGAATCGGGAGAGAATTGAAAAGATGCGGCGACTTCTGGACGCGGCGCGGCACGGGCGCTCGCTCGGCGGATTCTGGCAACACATGCTCGTGGCCGAGGGAGCGACGGACGCGGCGCTGGACTTGCATTCGAAGGCGTGGGATCTGGCTCCGCTGGGCTTGATTGTGGAAGAGGCGGGCGGGCGGGCGACGGACGTGAATGGAAATCGTTCCATCTACAGCGGGAATATGGTGAGCACGAACGGGAAGATACATGAAGAGGTGCTTGCGCTTTTGCAGTGAGTCGGAAAATGCATGCGAGGTATTTGGCGTTTGCGAAGTGAGAGACAGATTTCGCATAGGGTCGGCAAGTAGCGAATTTTTTTAAGCCGGAAATCGGTCTCCGAATGGGATGTTTGCTGTTGAATGGCGAATCCCTACCCTTTATTGGCGGACTAAACGCCAGATGCGGACTGAGCGCCAGATTTTGTTCCGCGGGGGAATGATGATGGACATCAAAGCGCAGGCCGAAAAAGCTGAGAAGCTCAGGAAACTGCATCATGGGCCGCGAATTTTGGCTTTGCCGAATGCGTGGGATGCGGTCAGCGCGCGAATCCTGGAGGAAGTCGGGCATCCGGCGATCGCGACGAGCAGCGCAGCGGTGGCGTTCTCGCTGGGATATCCCGATGGGCAGCGAATCTCGCGGGAGGAGATGCTGAATGCGGTGGACAGGATTACGCGTGCGGTGCGTGTGCCGGTCACTGCCGACTTGGAGTCTGGTTACGGAAAAACGCCGGAAGAGATTGCGGAGTTCACGAAAGCCACGGTGGCGGCGGGAGCGGTGGGGCTGAACTTTGAGGACGTAACGGGAGACGATGAGAGCACGCACGTGGAGCTGGGGCTGCAAGTGAAGAAAATTCGCGCGATTCGAGAGACTTCGGCGGCGCTGGGAGTGCCGGTGGTGATCAATGCGCGCACGGACGTTTATTTGATGCCTATCGGGCCAGAGGCAACGCGATTCGAGCGGACGGTGGAACGGCTGAGCGCGTATCGGGACGCAGGAGCGGATTGCTTATTCGCGCCGGGCCTGTGCGATCGCGAGATCATTGCGAGACTTGTGAAAGCCGTTGGCGCGCCTTTGAACATTCTGGTGTCGCAGGGATGCCCTTCGCTCGATGAGCTGGAAAAAATGGGCGTGGCTCGCGCGAGCGCGGGATCTTCGGCGATGCGCGCGGCAATGGGGGCGTTTCAGCGAGTCGCGGAAGATTGGCTGGCGCACGGATCTTACGATTCGTTGATGAAGATAACTGTTCCCTATGCCGAACTGAATCGCATGATGGCGCGCCCTCGCTCCTGACCACTTCCTTGCAAATATGGCTAAGAAAAGCGCGCTGCTCAGGGTTCTGAATGAAGAGATCGTGGGGTGCAGGAAGTGTGCGCGCCTGGCCAGGTACCGCGAAAAAGTGGCGCGGGAGAAACGGCGAGCGTTTCGCGAATGGACGTATTGGGGCAAGCCGGTGCCGGGATTCGGCGATTCGGATGCTGAATTGCTGATTCTTGGGCTTGCGCCAGCGGCGCATGGGGCGAATCGAACGGGGCGTGTTTTCACAGGGGACCGGTCGGGGGATTTTTTGTATGCGGCCTTGCACAAGGCGGGCTTTGCGAATCAGCCGACTTCCGTGCGGCGCGACGATGGCCTTCGATTGAAAGATGCTTATATCGCTGCGACGATTCGCTGCGCGCCTCCGGCGAACAAGCCTCTGCCAGCGGAAATCATTAACTGCCGAGGATATTTGGTGCGCGAGCTAGAAATTTTGCAGCCCCGCGCAGTGCTGGCGCTTGGAAAAATCGCTTGGGATGCGTACCTGGAAATTCTGAAGCAGCGCGGACTGATTGCTTCGAGGGCGGCGTTTCACTTTGCGCATGGCGCCGAAGCGGTACTGCCAGGCGATGGAGTGCGGCTGTTTGGAGTTTATCATCCGAGCCAGCAAAACACGCAGACGGGACGCGTGACGGCTGCCATGTACGCGCAGGTTTTGCGGCGAATCAGCCGATTCCTCGAAAAATAAATTCCCCGAAGTACGCTCGAAGCTTGGTAAAGATTCTCGCTGCACTGTCAGCGTTAGCAGACACAGGAGTGGCGCAAATTCCGGACACATCGCTGGGATATCGGGCAAGGCTGCCTGCCCCCACTTTCAACTGGCTGCTTTTTCAGCCGCTTAGCGGCGCACTACGAATTGACAATGGCGAGCGACCTGCACATCGGAACTGTTGAGAAGTGAGTCCGGGAGGCAAAGATGCGGGCGAAGAATTGGGGACGATTTTCATCGGGGGCGGCAGTACTGACTGGGGCGCTAGGGTTCGGAATGGCATGCGCGGCGCAAGAATCCTCGCAAGTCCAAGTTCCGCCGACGGCGCTTGAAAGGCCGGTACTTTCGGAGGACAAGATCGCGCCACCTGACGATCAAGCGATGAAGGCTGCGGACGGCAAGCGGCACGGTTTGCCGCTGGAGACTTACGGCGTTGCGCCAGGGACGAAATTTCTGGTGGCGCTGGAAGACGAGCTGGGCACCAAGGGCACACCAGACAGAGCAAAATTCAAAGTGAAGACTCTGGAACCGCTGGAGGCAGGCAGCGGGATCTACTTGCCGTCCGGGGCGGAAATCGAAGGCCACGTGAGTCACGTGGAGGCCGGCGGGCACAACGGGACGCGCGAGAATTTGGCTGACATTCGATGAGATTCATACCAAGTTTGGGCGCTTGCCGATCGTGGCGGAAGTCGTGAGCGTGCCGGGCGAGCACAGCGTGAAGAGCAAGCCCGGCCAGGAAGGGTTGATCGAAGGAAGAAGCAGCACGCAGGAGGACGCGGCGCAAGCGGCGGCGGCGGGAGCGGCGCTTGGCGCGGTGAAAGGCGTAAAGGATAAGAATAAGAAGGAAGCTGCGGAGGGCGCGGCGTTGGGAGCGATCACCGCGTATTTGGTGGAATCCGGCCGAGGACACGAGTTGGACCTTCCCAAAGGAACGAAGATTGAACTGGAACTTGAGCGTGTGCTTTATCTGTTGAAGGAGTAGTGCGGGCCAAGCCTCGGCGGTTGTTTTTGGAAATCAGAGGCCGAGGGAACAAAGCCAAAGATTAAGTCAGAGCCAAACCATGGATTTGTCCGAAGCCGGGGATGAGCCGGCGCAGCGCGGAGGCTGTGCCGGCTTTTGCACTTTTGGGAGGCGTGCGGACCGAAAAATTTACTGCCGCGCGGGGCCGATGTGACGGCGGCAGACGCTTGGCAAGCGCGGAGGGGCTTGTTAGAGTCAAGGTGCCCAGCAAAAGAGCGAAAACGAAGCCAGATGATGGAGCTTGGGAGAGGCTAGGCACATGGGGGATGAAGGAAGAAGCGTAGCGCGCGCGATGGAGCCGCTGGAGCGCAAGGACCGCGTTTTGATTGTCGAGGACGAAGACAACGCGCGCAAAGGCTACGAGCAGTTGCTGCAAAGATGGGGCTTTGATGTGCTCGGCGTGGCAACTGCAGAAGAGGCCCTGGCGAAATTCGCGAGCTATCAGCCGGATACGCTGATCGCGGACGTCGAACTGCCCGGAATGAACGGGCTGGACTTGCTCAAACAGCTCGGGCCGGAACTGCTGGACGTTCCCGCCGTGATAATCACGGGCAAAGGAAGCGAAGAACGCGCGGTAGCGGCCATCGAGTCCGGAGCGTTTTGGTACATCGAAAAGCCGCTGAAGGGGCCGGTCCTGAGGGCGTTGCTGGACCGTGCTTTGAGCAAGGCACGGGATGCGCGGCAGCTCGTCGTGTTGCAACGGCAACTGCGCGAGGCAGGGCGGCTGGGCGAACTGGTGGGCGCGTCGAAGCCGATGCAGGAAGTGATGCGCATCGTGGAGATGGCGGCGCCAAGCTCGGCTTCCGTGCTAATCACTGGAGAGACGGGCTCGGGAAAAGAGATCGTCGCGCGAACGATCCACAAACTCTCACCGCGTGCGAACGGGCCGTTTGTCCCCATCAACTGCTCTGCAATTCCCGAATCGCTGATGGAAAGCGAAATTTTCGGCCACGAACGAGGCGCGTTCACCGGCGCGGCCGAGCGGCGCATCGGCTGCTTTGAACTGGCTGACTGCGGCACGTTGCTGCTGGACGAAATCGGCGAGATGCCCGCGCCCACGCAAGCGAAACTCCTGCGCGTGCTGGAAGACCGGAAAGTGCGGCGGCTCGGAAGCAAGAGCGAGACGCCGGTGGACGTGCGTGTGCTGGCGGCGACAAACAAGGATCCGGAAAAAGCTGTGGCCAGCGGGGAGTTGCGGCAGGATCTGTATTTCCGGTTAAACGTGTTCCATATCAACCTGCCGCCGCTGCGCGAGCACAAGGACGATATTCCGCTGCTGGTGGAGCACATTTTGCGCGACGTCAACGCCAAGCATGGGAAGCACGTGCGCGGGATTGGCGCGGAAGTGCTGGATATTTTTATGAGCCACACGTGGCCGGGAAATATCCGGGAATTGCGAAACATTCTCGAGCGCGCGTCCATCATGTGCGACAAAGAGCTGATCACGCGGGCGTGCCTGCCGGGAGAATTTGGCAAGACGGCGCCGAAGAGCCCCAGCGATCTGTCCTCGATCAAATTCCCTGTTGGGACGACGGTCGACGCGATGGAGCGCGAGTTAATCTTGCAAACCTTGAACGCTACGGGAAATAACAAGACGCGGGCGGCCGAATTGCTCGCCATCAGCCTGAAGACACTCCACAATAAGCTGAAAGAATACGGCGGCGAACGCGCCGAGGCAGAGTAGGAACCCGCGATGCAGCTACGGCTGCGAACAAAGCTCACGCTCGTAATGACGGGACTGGTACTGCTCGTTGTGGCGGCGGTGTGCACGGTGCTTGTCGCGCAATTGCTGGATCAAGTGCTCCAGGAAACAGACAAGAAAGTGCGAGAGATTGCCAGCCAGGTATTCCTGCAAGCACATCGCGCCGTGCTCAACGCCTCTAATGAGGGAGTGCGGCCCGAATCGACGAGTCCTAAAGACGTCCATGATTATGTACGGCACGCCTTCGAGATTGATGAGGGTTTGCATGCGCAGTTGAACGCCGACCAGAGAACTTTTTCTATTTATGAAGTGCTGATCACGGACCAGGAAGGAATGGTGCTGGTATCGACTGATGAGTCGATGCAGGGAAAATTCATGGCGCGGCGCACGCCCATCTCTCAGCTGACCCAACGCGGTTTGCTGCATGCGGTGAGAATTCTGGCCGGCCCAGCAAAGATCTATGAGTACGATTTTCTGTTCAACAATGGCGATGAGCCGTTCGGCGAGGTCCGGGTGGCCATCTCTTCCGGACTGCTTGTCAACGACCTTTTGCCGAGCTTGAAGAAGCTCGGCACGATTGTCCTGCTCGCCCTGGTAATCTCCACAGTTCTGGCCGCGGTGGTCAGCCGAGCGGCGCTTGCGCCCCTGGCGCGCATTTCCGCGCAATTGGACCGCATCTCCGCCGGTCAGTACGATGCGCCCGCACCGGAGGTCACCGGCTTCGCGGGAAGCGGCGACGAACTCGGCCAAGTCAGCCGGAAGATTACGCAAGTTGGCCAGCAACTGCGCGGCGTGCACGAAATCTTCAGCACGATGCGCGAAAACATGAACTCGGTCATGGCGGGGCTTGAAGATGGATTGCTGCTCTTTACGAGAGACGCGCGGGCGGTGATGGTCAGCCCGGCTGCGGAAAAATTTCTTGGCGCGCCCGCGGGACAGTTTCTTGGAAGGCGTGTGACCGAGATATTTCCGATTGGGCATCCGCTGCGGGATGCGCTGCACATCGAAGGCGATGAGCTAAGGGAGATCGCCGCGGAAATAGAATTGAAGACGACGGAGGGAGAGAAGCGTGTCAGCGTGAGCGTGCAGGCGATTCAAGAAGATGGTGAACGGATGGGCGCGCTGCTGACGCTGCGCGATCTCGATTCCATCGAGAGCATCAATACGCAGCTGCAGGTGAGCGAGCGGCTGGCCGCGCTGGGACGCATCACGGCGGGAGTCGCGCACGAGGTCAAAAATCCCCTCAACTCGATGCGATTGTGGCTGGAAAATTTGAAAGAATCCTTGCCGCCTGATTCGGACGGCGGCGCAAAGCAGGCGGTGCAAGTGCTCGACAAGGAGATTGATCGCCTGGACGCCGTCGTGAAACGCTTTCTGGATTTCACGCGGCCGATGGAAGTGCGGCTCGAGCCCACGCAGCTTGCGGAATTGCTGAAAGAAGTTCTCGAAATCGCGCAGCCACAGATGCAAAAAGCCAACATTCACGTGGCGCAGCTCTTGCCGATTGACGTGCCGGAAGTTTATGTTGACCGCGCCCTCCTCAAGCAGGCCGTGCTGAATTTGGTGCTCAACGCGGGCGAATCGATGCCCAGCGGCGGACAATTGCGGCTGGTGCTGAGCCGCCGCGGTGAAATGGCGGAGATCAGCGTCGGGGACACGGGGAAAGGAATTCCTCCCGAGCACCGCCAGAAAATCTTCCAACTCTTTTTCACAACGCGTCCGGGTGGGAGCGGCATCGGTCTGGCCAGCACGTTTCGAATTGTGCAGCTTCTCAACGGTTCGATAGACTTCACAACAGAGGTCGGCAAAGGAACGACGTTTCGAATCGAGCTGCCGCTCGCGGCATGATGCGGAGTGCCGCGCGGCTCCCATTGAATATGGCGTATATCTCGGCCCAACCCCACATTGCTGCGATGCGAATTCGAGCGCGAGTCTTACTCGGCGTGCTGGGTTCCGCGGCGATTTTGGCAAGCGGCTGTGCCGCTCGAAAAAAACCGGCCATTCCCTGGAGCACGGCAGTGCTTGTCCGGCCGGTCGCGCCGCACCATCCTCCGTTAACTGGAAATGCCGATGATGCGGCGCCGGACCTCAAGCTGGAAATTCCGGCTCTTCCTGCGCAGCTGGCTGTGGGGCGAACAGGTCCAGCACGGCCGCACAGCGTGGCGCCTTCTGCAAATCAGCATGCGCCAGCCGGAAAACTTGATACTCCTCAGATCGTTCCTGATTTGTCGGCGCAAGAATCGGCGTCCCTGCAACGGGAGACCGATCAAAGCTTGAGCGCCGCCGAGCGCAACCTTGCCGCCACGGCTGGAAAATCGTTGGACGCCACGCAAGCCGACCTTGCTTCCAAGGTGCGCAGCTTTATTTCTGATGCGCGAGAAGCAGGCCGAGCCGGCGATTGGGCGCGAGCGCGCGATCTGGCGAAGAAGGCGCAGGTTTTGTCGGAAGAGCTTGCCGGATCATTGTAGTTCTCCTTCGTCTGGTATCCAGAGTGAAGCCGAAACGGGGATGCGTTAAGATGGCGGCATGAAGAAATTTGAAGTTGCGATTGCGGGCGGCGGACTGATCGGCGGATCCATTGCGCTCGAACTTGCGCGAGCCGGGCTGCGCGTCGGAGTGTTCGACCGCCAGGAACCCGGGCAGGAAGCGTCTTGGGCAGGAGCGGGGATTCTCTCGCCCGCACCGGAGAGTGCGGCGATGGTTCCACTTGTGCCGCTGGCCAAGGCGAGCATGGCAAGCTATCCGGAATTCGTGCGCATGGTCGAGGAAATCTCCGGCCAAAGCGCGGGTTACCGTCCCGCAGGGACGCTGCAAGCGCTATTTACGCGGGACGCACGCGAAGAGCTCAGCACGGTGATTGCGCTTCATCACGGGCTGGGGCTTAAGGCAGAGCCGCTCAGTGCAGAGGACGCACGCGAATTGGAGCCCTCACTCAGCGATGAACTCGAAGCTGCGGTGCTGCGCCCAGACGAAGCATCCGTGGACAACCGTGCATTGACCCAGGCCGTGCTCGAAGCCGCACGGCGAAGCGGTGTGCAGTTTTTTTCCGCAAGCGGCGCGGAGGCAATCTGGCGTGAAGGTGGCCGATGCGTTGGGCTTAATTTGAAAAACGAAAAGATAGAAGCGCAGTGGACGATCATCGCGGCTGGATGTTTTTCCGCAAACATTGAAGGAGTGGCCGCTTATGCTCCGGTGAGGCCAGCGAAGGGCCAAATGGTAGCGCTGCGCGCGGACGATTTGAAAATCGAGCGAGTTCTTTGGTCAGAGAAAATTTATCTTGTGCCACGAAATGACGGCAGGATTCTTGCCGGTGCAACAGTGGAATATACGGGCTTCGAGAAAGGGTTGACGGCCGGCGGTCTCGAAAAAATTCTTGCCGGAGCGATCGAGTTGTCGCCCGGTCTCGCAAACGCTCGCGTGGAGGAAACCTGGGCGGGGCTGCGGCCTGATTCGCCGGATCACTTGCCAATCCTCGGACCAACCGACGTCGAAGGCTTGCTCATCGCGACGGGACACTTTCGCGGCGGAATCCTCCTGACGCCCATCACGGCGCGGCTCGTGCGCGAGTGGGTGACACAGCAGCGCGTCAGCGTGGATTGGGACCGCTTCAGCCCCATGCGATTTCAGTCCGCTTCCGTGAGGAGTGCGCCAGCTTAGATTTTCTGAAAATGGATTGAAAAATATCGGACGCAATAATCTTATGCGCGTGGCGATTTTTCAATGTGCTTTTGCCGATTGGCAGCGTGACGATCGTTACTCCTGAGGAGCGGGAGGCGGCGTGATGGGCATGGCTCGCCCGGTGCTATTGAATTGAATCTGGCTTTTGTCCAAGGCCAGCTCGTGTTCGAGCACAATGTCCAGCGTCGAGCCGCGAGGCAATTGCGCTTCCGGACCTCGCGTTAAGAGAACCGCGCCGAGTCCCGCAAGAGCGCCGACGCCAGCACCGATTCCGAGGCCTTTGGGCCCATTGGCAATGGCGCCAATGCCCGCGCCAGTCGCGGTCGTTTCTGCGACGGTTTGGGCGTCCTTCCCTTTGCCACCCGCGCTGGTGACCTTTCCTTCGGAATCCATGGTCTCTTTTCCGCCGGAGTCTGCGCTGCGGGGAGTTGCGTTCAAATCCACGGTATACCCATTCGGAAAAATCAGCGTGTCCAGTCGCATGCGAAATTCGCCGCGCCCTTTCACGCGGCCAGGCCGCTTGGATTCGATCAGCTCCCCTCGAAGATAGGAACCCACGGGAATGATGATGTGATTGTTCTGCGTGATGGGAAAAGAAGTATGAAAGTAAACGGAATCCCCAGCTTTGGCGCTGCGGGTGGAGATGCCGTTTTCGAGAACCACGGCGACGCGCGTGCCCGCGGGAATCCTGATTTTGTCCGAGGGCGCAGGCGGTTGCTGGGCAGATGGCTGCGCAGGAGTTACGGGAGGAGGCGCGGCAGTCTGCGGCCCAGGGGGCTCTTGCGCGCGGCCAAGTTGCGGAAACAAAAGCAGGCTCGCTGCGGCAAGAACGCAATGGAAAGGAAGACTTCGGCGGGGCGGCTCTCTCATGACATCCCTCCGTTATGCTTGGTGCGATGCACCGAGACGGGTAGTGGATGTCTGAGTATATCGCTTGCGTCTACGGATGGAGAGTCGAAATTAGCCGGTTCACATCGGCCGCCCGCGCAGCCTCTGTTCGTCCAGGTTGACGGCGCAGATGGAAACTGAGTAGCCTCAGGGCATCTCTTGAAGCTGTAAAGAAAGAAGGCTAAGTACATGGCGAAGCTGGCGCTGATCTATGGAATGCGGTTGCTCCCCGAAGAGGAACTCGGCGAATTGAAGGACGCCACGGTAGTGCTGAAAAATGGCAAGACGGCGCGCGTTACCATGCACCTGATTGAGGGCAGCAAAGAAGAGATTGAAGCGACGTTTCACGAGTCAGTCGCGGCTTTTTTTGAAATGTACCCAGAGATTTAGCGCTTAGGATTTAGAGCTTTGTGGTTGTAACTTCAAGAATGAATCAGCGGTTGCCGAAATTTTCGGGATCGGAGTTGGGGTCGCCAAGATTATCGTTGATGAGCACGGTGGATTGCCCTGTCAGCTCAAAACGTTTGCGGCATTTGAAACAAGCCACGAGGTCATCAAGCCGCACCATGAAAGATGTCGCCTTGGCGAACTTTCTCCGGTCTTCTTCGCCCGCGCCGCGCGGCAGTTCCCTTTTCTTTCTGGAAACCTTCCAACGCACGGGAAATTCGAATTCGCCGTGGCAGCTCGGGCAAACGAGCTTGATCTTCCTGGTTTCTTCCTTCTCGTTGTAAAACGCGCGTTCGTCCATGGCTAAGTGGCGGGCGTACTCACCGCATCCTCAATTGTAACAAATTCCAGGCCAAGGTCACGCCAGCGTGGCAGCCAATGTTCAAGGGCTGCGAGTGTCGGCAGACGGTCGGCGTTGAGCTGACGGTGAGAGCCATCATGGAGGCAAAGGATGTCTCCCGTTGTGGCCGCCGAGTTTGCGGCGTGCGCGGCGATAGGCTGCATCCGCGGAATGAGCCACTCTGAGGACGTAGCGCGCCAATCGCCGGGAATCAGCGTCCACATGACGACGCGCTGATTCAGTTCGCGCGCGGCCGGGATGACCCAAGGATTGCGAGCTCCGAAAGGCGGCCGGAACCACCGCGGAGCAGCACCTGTTGCCGCGGCGATGGAATAGTTGCAGCAGCGAAGCTCGACCGTGATTCGATCGGGCTTGAGCCAGAAAAGATTGGGGTGTGCGTCCGTGTGATTGCCAATGACGTGGCCGCGCGCCGCGGTCTCCTTAAGAAGTTGAGGGCATTCGCGCGCGTGTTTCCCAATCACAAAAAAAGTCGCGCGCGCCTTATAGCGATCGAGCAAATCGAGCAGCTTCGGCGTGATGGCGGGATTCGGCCCGTCGTCAAACGTGAGAGCCAGCTTGCGTGGCAAATTCGTCCGGCAAACCGTGCGGCCGAAAAGTTGCGAACGTGGATAGGCCGCTGCGTACGCGACAATTCCCGCGGCAGCAGATGCCAAAGCCGTTGGCCCGCCGATCAGCCAGGGGTTCATCGGCAACATTCTCGCACGTTATGACGGACGACGCCTAAATAGAACGGGATGCATCCTTAGAGTAGACGCTGCAAAGGTGATAAAGTTTGCGCATCTTTGCTCGCTGAGGCACTTCGATGCAATGTCAGGTGTGCGGGATGGAGTACGGTCTATCCCACAATTGTTCGGGAGTCGCGCCGGCTCTCTCGCCTGAAGAAGCGGCGCCAGTCCCTGACGGATTCGCGCCAATCTATTATTTGCGCTTGGCCTTCCACATTGCTCGCTGGAACGACGTGGCTATCCGCCGCGCTTCGCGAGACCCAAATGCGCTCGCTTATGGCGCGGTCCTTTGTGCGCTCAGCGCGGCGATTATTTTTCTCGTGACTGCGCTGCCGAAGATGCTGACTCGTGAAGGAGCGACCGCTGGAACGATCTTTTGGGGATTGCTCCTGGGATTGGTATTCGTCTGGGTTTATATGGGCGCTATCGCCCTCATCCAGTTCGGACTCTGCCATTTGATCGCCAGATGGTTTCTCGGCGCCACAGGAACGTTCTTTGGTGTAATGCGCCCTCTGTTGCTGGGCTGGTTTGTGAATTGTCTGATCCTGATTCCAGTCGCCGGCACCCTAGCCGCAGCTATCGCCTGGACCGCCGTTCTGATGATGGTCTTTGAAGAGGTGGACGGCATCGGCCGACTGCAGGCATTCCTTATCTCCGCAGGGATTAACGCGGTCTTCTTCGTATTGCAGTTCTTGTTGCCACACTAAAGCCATCTCATAAATGGGCTGACTTCCTTCTAACTGTACTTTTTTTTCAATGGCTTGGACCGCCCCTCAAACTATTTTTGAGAACAATATCTCGACAACGCTGCGGCGTTCTTATTTAACCGAATGGTTAAATACATGGCCTCTTCGTAATTCAGGCTGGCAGGCCGCGGCGCGTCTTCAGATCGTTCAGCAAGCGTTCAACCTCGTTGTCGCGGCCGAGACGCGTGAGCTTCTCACCCATGTCGTCCGTGATCAGCTCGACCTCCGCGGTGGCCACCGCCTCGGTGTGATGCACGCGATCCTTCAGCCGGTCAAACGTAGCGCTCTTCGAATTGTCACCGAGCGCCGTCTGCGCGCGTGCCGCTTTTCCAAGAGCCACGCTGCGGCGATGCCGCGCCAGAAGCAAATCGCGTTTGGACTTCGCTTCATCGAGCTTTTGTTCGAGCTTCTGCAATGCGAGCTTCAGAGCCTCGACCTGCGCTGTCTGATCGTCCACCTGTTCGCGGTAGCTTGTCGCGAGCTGCCGCGCCGTGTGAAAGCGGTCAAGCGCGCCGCGAGCCAGATCATCCTGTCCCTTATCCACGGCAATCTCGGCCTTGCGCATCCAGTCCTTCCCCGAATCTTCGTTTTCACGAAGCTTCTTTTCGAGCATGTGCTGGTCGGCGATGGAAACTGCCACCTGCGTCTTGACCTGGAGATATTGGTTCTCCATGTCCATCATTACTTGCTTGATCATTTTCTCCGGGTCTTCCGCACGATCAATCATGTCGTTCAGATTGGCCCGGATTAAAGTGCCTACTCGTTCTAAAAGTCCCATGACATTTCTCCTTTCAAACAGTTAAAAACTTTCGGTACCGCAAACAAAATAAGAAATCCAAACCTACTGGCCCACCATCGCAGGCGGGATCCAAACCAAAAGTCTGCTAGCGCAAATGCCCAGTAAGCAAATGCAGGAGGCCGGGCATATAGGCAAGGCTGAACGCCGCCATTTGCTCCACTAGAGAAACCGCCCCTCCAAAAAAATGCCGGGCGGCAAACGCAATCACTACGGTGCAGAAGATCCACAACATCAGGAGTTCGTCTTTCCACGTCATGGCGGTCCCTCAACTGCGATCAAGCGTCCCGACAAGCCCGAAGGCTCGCCGGGACGGAAGCAAACGTTACGTCTTACGCCTTGGGCGAAGCTGGTTTCTCTGACTTTGGCGCTTTGTCGCCGATCATGCGCACCTTGCTGAGCAGATCCGACATCTGCATGCCCGACAGAGCTTCGAAGAGCGCCGGCACTTGCGCGGCAATCTTCGTGATGTCGCCGGTCAGTTTGTAAGCGCCGGCTGCGTCGCCATTGCCCGTCGAGACGATGGTGACTTTGTCCACCTTGCTGAGCGGCTCTGCAAGAGCGCGCACGACTTCCGGCAAACTGCTGATGAGTTTGTCCACCACCGCGGCTTGGTTGTACTCCTGGAAAGCTTCCGCCTTGACGTTCATGGCCTTAGCTTCCGCTTCGCCTTTCTTGAAGATGATTTCGGCTTCGGCTTCGCCCTGCGCGCGAATGGCTGAGGCACGCCCTTCGGCTTCGCTAATCAAACGCTGACGCTCGGCATTCGCAAGCGTCTCGATGCGCTGGCGTTCGATCTCAGCTCCCTTCAGCACGGTGGCGATTAGTTCGCGTTCGCGGCGCGCGATTTCCGCATCCTGCACCTTCACTTGAGCCTCGCGCTCCACTTGCTGAACACGGACGGCCTCGGTAATCACCTGCTGTTGCATAACGTTGGTCTCGATTTCATACGCTTTGTCCGCTGTGGCCTGGGCCTTCTTGGTCATTTCCAGGTAGCTGGCTTTCTTGATGTCCAGGTCGCGCTCGGCTTCGGCCTGCTTCGCGAGCGAAGCGGTTTCGGCGGCGACGCGTTCCTGATCGGCCTGTGCTTTCGCAACGGCCGAGGCCCGCGTGGCTTCTGCGCGCTTGATGGCGATATCGCGGTCGGCTTCAGCGGCGGCTACTTCCGCGTCTCGCTTGATTCGGGCAATGTCCGGCCGGCCCATGTTGGTGATGTACTCGTTCTTGTCGCGGACTTCTTTGAGCGTGAAGCTGACCACTTCCAGCCCCATCTTGTTCATGTCGTCAGCGCACGTGGAGCGCATGCGGTCCGCGACCATTTCCGGTTCCTTGACGATCTGCTCCACCGTGAGCTGCCCGATAATTCCGCGCAGATGGCCTTCCATCACGAGCCGGATAAGTCCTTCACGCTGCTCCGGCCGCTTGGTCAGGAATTGTTCCGCCGCGTCCGGATCGATTCCGGGTCGGACTTCACTTTGATCTGGGCAACCGCCTCGATCGTCACGGCGACACCTTGCTTGGTGTAAAGGCTCTGCTGCGGAGCGACGTCGAACGACATCAACTCCAGCGAGAGATCGCGGCATTGCTCGATCATCGGAAAAATGATCGTGCCGCCGCCCTTACGATGCGCGTGCCGCGCAGGCCGTAAAATAATCAAGGCCTCGTGCGGGCCCGCTTTTCTGAACATTCTGGCCAAGAAAGCCATGCCGAACAGAATCGCTATGATGGCCAGCCCGGCAACAACTGGGATCAGTGGCAACCCGAACATAAAAAACCTCCCTTTTTTCACTCGTCCGAACTGTTTGCGTCGTGCGACAGTCCGAGAAACCTTTTGCTCTAAAGCGTGTACTCGTCAGCGCGTGAACTCTTCCCACCGGCGTACATACGCAATTCCCTTCTCGTACTTCTCGATGACCACTTCGGCGCCTTTCTCAATGGTTGTCCCGTCCTCGCACCGCGCCCCAGCGCCGCGGCGTACGCCTCCGAGCGAGAAAATCACCTCGCCGGTGCCGTGTTCGCGAATCGGCACCTGATCGAACCGACGGATCCTTCAATCCGGTAATCAGCCTCGTTCAACTCCGAGTCACCGCCACGCATCAGCTTCAGCATGAACTTGAATACCAGCCATCCGGCAATCAGCCCCGCAAGCATCGCGAATCCCAGCGATGCGAGCGCCACAAGATGCGAGCGCGTCGAGAGGATGTAACCTGTTCCGCCAAACCAAGCGAGGAACGCCAGCAGCGTAGACATATTGAGCCACGGAATATGTGCGGAAGCTTTCGAGCCGCCGCTAGCGCCGCCGTGGTGCGCGGCATGGAATGGCAAGTGCATCTTGTAATGGCAGGTGAATGTGAACTGCGCCCGCGACGAACGAGAGCACGCTGAGCGAAAATCCGACAATAAAACAGAGCAGATAAAAATCAGACCAAATCATAAGACACCCCGAAACGCAGCACCCCGCTGCGCAGACTGGAATTCGAGAGGCGGACCATACGGGTCAGTTATTCAGCAGAACTCGCAGGCGGTGAATGCCCACTGCCTTGCTGCTTGCCCGAATGCAAAACTTCGCCGAGACGATCCGCCAAACCCGGCGTGCGAAGAATCTCCGCAAGGAGCAACAGCGCCCTGCGGGAATCTTCGTGTTCCGCAATGACCAAGAGACCACGCCGGAGATCCGGATCGGCGGCAAACTGTTCCGCACCGGCAAACAGCCAGGAATCGATCTTGGCGTCCACGGCGCGAAGAGCGGACTGCAGCTCCGGCGTGTAGCCCTCCGGATCGTCCACCAGAAATCCCGGATAGACGCGGAAGAAACGCGCCAGAAGCGTGCGCGTGCCGTGCGTGAGGTGCGGCCGTGTACCGCTCTCAATTTGCGAAAGGTATGCTTGGCTTAGTCCGCGGCCTACTTCCTTCTTCATGGCCGCGGCCAATACCTGTTGCGTCATCGGACGACCGAAGCCACGCAGGAACCTTCCACGGAGCGAAGGGAACGGAGTTTGTCGCCGAGAGTCATCGAGGAACCCACTTATTGCAATCTGCAAAGAACATATTACTTTTCGCTATTTGTGTCAAGAACTATATTTTCCCTGTTTTCAATGCTTTACAGGACGAAGTAGAAAGTTTTTGGTGCGAAACAGAAAGAAGTGAACCTGTGACGCGGCCGAACGGTCAGTCCGGTTTGCGGAGCGATTGCAAATCAATTCCCAGTTGCTGGCACTTCTTGTAAAGGTGGCTGCGCTCCAAACCCAGCGCTCGCGCCACATTCGTCATGTGAAAATTGTGCCGCTTAATCTCGCCGAGTAGCACTTCTTTTTCGAATGCTTCCGTGCGTCAGCAAGGATTACCGATGTAGCGGCGCCAGCATTTGAAGAAGCTGAAGAACCGGCAAGCGCGTCTTCGCTGGGAAGTACCAGCCGCACATCCGCCGCCGTAATGGAATCTTCCGCGACAGAGCACCAGCCGCTCCACCACATTGCGCAGCTCACGAACATTTCCTGGCCACGCGTAGCGGCGCAACTCCCCAATCGCATCCGCGGCAAAGAGTTTCTCCTTCCAACCATTTTGCGCGGCCACTTCCCGCGCAAAATGCGCGACAAGCTCCGCGAAATCTTCCGGTCGCTGGCGCAGCGGCGGCAGCACCAGCGGAAAAACATAAATCCGGTGAAAAAGATCCCGGCGAAAGGCGTTCTGCTTCACCAAATCCTCGAGGTTCCGGTGCGTAGCAACAAGAACGCGCACGTTCACTCGGATCGGCTTGTCCCCGCCGACGCGCTCAACCTCGCCCTCTTCGAGCACGCGCAGCAGTTTCGCCTGCATTGAGACGGGCA
>CAVSIW010000009.1:0-6548 GCA_963727945.1 uncultured Acidobacteriota bacterium | reverse complement strand
TAAAGGGCGAGGAGGGCGCGGGCGAGTTTGCGTTTTTGGGCGCGGGTGCGCATTACGGTGGGGAGGATGGCGACTTTCATGCCGAGAGCGCGGATGGTATCGGCTTGGGCGGCGTCGCGTCGGTCAATGACGAAGGTGCCGGTGAAATCGGCGTAGAGTTTGGCGACGGCGGAGGCGGAAGAGCCGCAGCCGAGTTGAATGAGCATTTTGTCGCTGGGGCCTTTAAGGGATTTGCCGCCGACGATGGGGCAGACGGCGATGACGCTTTCTTTGCGGGCGCGAAGTTGTTCGCGCACGCGTGGCACGGCGAGGATCGGGCCAATGCTGATGAGCGGATTACTGGGGCAGATGATGACACGGCCGGCGTCGCAGATGGCTTCGAGAACGCCGGGGGCGGCGTGTGCGTGTTTTATTCCAGCGAAGTGAATGCCGCGGACGCCCGGCTCGGTGCGATGCTTGATGAGATATTCCTGAAAATGCAGGTTGCCGTCGCGGGTTTCGATGATGGTGGGAATGGGCTGGTCGGACATGGGGAGAATGCGCGACTTCACGCCGAGAGCGAGGCGAATGTGATCCGCGGCTTGGGTGAGCGTTTTTCCTTGAGCGAGTAAGTTGGTGCGATGGACGTGCGTGGCGAGATCGCGATCGCCGAGATTGAACCAGGTTTCGCGGCCATAGACGCCGAGTCTTTTCAGGAAATGAAACGTTTCGCCGCGCATGCCCCAGCCTTTGGTGGGATCGACGACGCCGGCCAGCGTGTACGTGACGATGTCCAGGTCGGGAGAAATTTTCAGGCCGTGCAAGACGATGTCATCGCCGGTATTGACGATGACGGTGAGGTCGTGCGGATCCATGGCGCCATAAAGACCGAGAAGCAGTTTCGATGCGCCGATACCGCCGGCAAGAGCTGTGACCGTGAGTTTTTTTGAAGGAGACATGGAGGAGTTAAGGATGCCCGGCGGAAGCAGATTCCGGCAAGTGGAAAACTGGGGCAGGGAGCAGAAGACTAAACGGCAAAAACTGGTGAGAGTTTAACGGAAGAGATCTTCTTTGGCGGAGCGGATGATGCGGGCCGCGGGCTCTTGCACGAATCGATAGCGATAGCCGCGAATAACAATTACGGGAGTGCCCGCGGCTTTACCCATGAGGAGTCCTGCAGCGGCGGCGAGATCATCGGCGACGGCGAGAACCGTGGCATGGAGAAGTTTGCGATGGCGATCACGCGCGCCGCGCAAATCAACGAGCACGGGAACCCCTGACGCGCCAATAGCCACGTTTGCTAGGCCCAAGCGCCAGGGGCGCCCGAATGTATCGCTGATGATGACGGCGAGGCGCTTTCCGGTTTGCTTACGCATAGCCGCTGCGAGGCGGCGGGCGGAGAGATCGGGATTTTTCGGGAGTAACGTGACGGAATCGCGGCCGCGGACGTTCGAGTGGTCCACGCCGGCATTGGCGCAGACGAAACCGTGGTGTGTTTCGACGATGAGGACGCGGTCAGCGCGGACGATGCGGCAAGATTCGTGGAGAACAACCTCGATGAAGCGTGGGTCGTTAGAAAGTTTTTTCGCTAAGGCAATGGCTTGAGGGGAAGGACGAATCTCTGACAAACGCACGAGGCGACCTTCTGCTTTTGAGATAATCTTTTGGGCGACGACCAGAATGTCGCCGTCTTCGAGAGTGATTCCAGAGCGGCGGGCGGCGAGAGCAATAAGTTTGCGCAGGTTATGGCCTTTGCGAATTTCCGGAAGGCCGGGAATGACGAAGAGAGTGACCGGCGAATGGGAGTGGGACTGTCGCTTGAACCGGGACGGACGTGAAGATTGGCTTGCCATGATGGAGAGGAAGAATCTTACGCGAGAAGGCCTGATGATTTCACATCAGAGAAAAGATTAACGAGCGGAAAAAGCGCGGGCGGGATGCCTGCCTGATGGCAGACTCCCCGCCCGGAAGCTGAACGTGTGAAGGACTACTGCTTGTCCTTCTTCGGAGGTTTATCTTCCTTCGGAGGTTTTGGGGGCTTCGGCGGATTCTTCTTCTCCACCTGTTGCTGTTGCTTGAGTTTCACCTCTTCGGTGTCGTGCTTTTTCTCCAGAGCCTCAAGCTGCTGCTGGTGTTGTTGATTGAGCCTTTGCTGCGCTTGATCGTCGGCAGCTTTTTTTGCGAGATCGGCCCGGTCCTTTTGTTGTTGCTGCTCGATCTTTTGGCGCTCCAAGTCTTGTTGGGTGCGCAGATTCTGGATTTGTTGCTGATGCTTCTGTTCGAGCTGCGGATTCACGTTGGCGTTGACAGGCGGCGTGTTGGGCCTGGAAGCGGGCGGACGATCGCCGAAGGTCTTTACATTGGTATTGGTGGCCGGCGGATTGCCGCCCGGGTTGACACCCTTGTTAACGCCGCTATTGGGCGTAACCACAGGCCTGTTGGGAATGGGCTGGACGCCATGGTTAGCCTGAATGTTTTGCGGGGTGGCGGTGGGAGCCATCCTGATATTGGAATGAGGCTGAATGGCCGCAGGCTGAATCTGGTGAATTTGAGAGGTCGCCAGAGGCCTGCCGCCATTAGCTTGAATCGCTTGTTGTTGCCTTTCGAAAGAAGGCGGTGGCGGCGGAGGAGTTGCCTTCGCGACTACAGCGCGGTTTTCCATCATGATCGGAGGTCTGGCTCTGACGGCAACGCCAGCGCCGAGAACGGCTTGTCTGGTGGGGGCGACGGCGGGGGCGTCGTATCTTACCTGAGCGGAAGCCACTTCGCGTTCATTGACGACAACCGAATTCCTGGAAACGGATTGGGCTGACGTGAAGGCTTGGGGCGTGGTGGCCATAACCGCGCCAGGAACGCGCTGATTGACGTAGGTAACGTTCGTGACGGTCGTTTTGTTAACCACGGTGGTGTTGTAATAGTTGTTCACGACCCTGGTTTCGACCCGCGTATTGGAAACGTTGATGTTAGTAACGTACGTGCGGCTGACGTGGTACGAAGGCATATAGACTTCCCGCGGGCCGAGCGGGAACCAGCCAACGTTGACGCCAGGGGCAAAGCCGCCCCCAACTCCAATGCCTACACCAAAATGCGGACCGCCAACCCACGCGACGAGCGCGGGCGCATAGACGGGCCGGACGTAGACTGCGCCGACGACCACGGATCGCGGCGGAGCGGGAACCCAGCCCCAGACTCCTCCAACAACGACCCAGCGGCCATAGTGAAACGGGAGCGAAACCCCAGGGAGCATCATCCACCCAGGTGTAACCCCAAGGGGCGATATAAACCCAGTGACCATAGTGATAGGGAGCCCAGCCGACGATGGAAACATGCGGGAACCAAACGGTGCCGTATTCCGGAGTGGGGCGCCAGCCGCCATATTCGTCGAGGTCTTCATAACCGATGACGTCATCGGAAACGTAACGTGCTGAAACGGAGTGGTCTATGCGGCTGTCGCGCTCGGCGCACCAGTCGTCGAAATCGTCGCTGGAGTTGTCCCAGCTTTGGACATCGGCGTCGAGTTGGTCTATCCCATTGAAAGTGGCAATCTCTTGCGGGTGGACGGTGTACGCAGAGCCGCCGCCGGTAACTTCACCCTGGCCGTCGCGGACAAGAACGACGGTAGCGTCGCCCGCTTCGTTTACGTTGACCTTGTAATTGCCGGGACGGAGGAGAGTGAAAGCCAGATTGGGAGTGTCCACTTCAAAGGTTTCGTCATCGGCGAGGCGACGGACACGAATGTTGAGCGTGCCCTCGGTCAGACGAATCTGAGCCATGTTATCGGTCAGATTCAGGAAAGAGAAACCTGTGTTGCTGCCGAGGCGGATCGTGGCCGAGCCGAGATGCAGCTCAGAGAAAGAGTCGTTGTCATTCCACAGCTTATCGCCAGTGGTGAGGGGGCGATTGACGACGGCGGAAACCCAGTCTTCGGTTCCAGCAGGCTCGAAGGAAACCGTTCCCCGGATAAAGCCCAGGCGCGCGACGCGGCCCGGCGGATCGTCATCGTCAGCGGTGGCTCGTGGCGGGATAAGGAAAGCCACGGCCAGCGCGAGACTGAGCAGACTCACCAAGTGAAGCGTGTATCTTTTCATTTGCGATTTCCTCTCTCCTGAAATGCCCGGGTCGATGTTGGCCCTATCGTGCGCGGAACAACGAATTCAAAACCGGATACTTTGAGTGCTGGGAACTAAGCGTCCTGGCCCCATGCTGTATTTCAAACAATAGCATCGTAGTGCGGCAAACCCGGGATCGCGCCTTTCGATTTTGTCGAACTAAGAAATGGCTGGGCCTGAGACTACCTATTGAACACGCGCGTGCAGAGAGAGTTGTGGGCACTCCTTGGACGGACTGGGAAGAAAATAGAAACAAAAAGCCCGCCTCGATAGGAGAGGCGGGCTTTTCCAGTTTTCAAATCGTCTGTTAATTCTAACGATGGGGGCGACCACCACCTCCACCACCATGTGATGCCCCGCCGCCTCCACCACTGTGATGCCCCGCCACCGCCACCACCTCCGCCATAGCTGCGGCTTGGAGCTGAGTAGGTGCGGCTGGGTGCGGAGGAAGAACGGCTCGGTGCAGAGTAGCTACGGCTGGGTGCCGAATAAGAACGGGTCGGCGCGGAATAGGAACGGCTGGGAGCTGGGTTCGAGCGAGACGGCGCTGAGTAGCTCCGATTGTATGAAGGCGCGTTGCCCTGCGGCGGAGTATAAGAGCGATTGCCGCCTGCGGAGCGCATTTCATTGTTGGCCGACCCACCGGCACTAGCACCAGCCCACGGTGGACGGTTGCCGCGCGCGGTCATGGGGGAGCTGTTGGCAGGGCTGTTGGAGGCGCCGAAACCCTGAGGAGCACGGCCGCGGTCAGATGTGTTGCCCTGAGCCTCCCAAGTGCGTGTGTTGTTGGTCGCGCGCTGATTGGAAGTGTTGTTTGGGATGTTGTTCTGCATGCGCATGTTGTTACCAGCTCCGGATGGAGGACGATTCCGCGAGAGATCATTCTGCGGCGCGGACGTTCCCGCTTTGTTCGGGATGCTGTTCTGCATGCGCATGTTGTTACCGGCTCCGGACGTAGGGCGGTTGCGCGAAAGCTGATTCTCGCGCGCGGAGGCATTTCCGGAGAAGCTGCCAGGCCGCCCGGCGCTTAGACCGGTGGTATTCATGGTCCGAACTGGAATGTGCGATGCCCCAGCAGCCGGCGCGGTGCGCGCCATAACGGAGCGGTTCTCGACCGAACTGGATGGCCGTGCAACATTCCCTCTCGCGTTTGCTGCGCCGAATGCGCTTTGCCTGGACGGAGAAACGCCGAGATGATTAGTTACTTGCGCGCCTCGCAGAGAGGCTTCCGTGAGATGCGCGGCACCGCGATTGATGGATTGGCCACCGGTGAATGCGCTGCGCGAGGCAGCCGTTACGGCGCGAGTGTTGTGCGCAAAGGCGTAGTTAAAGTTGTTGCCGTGAATGACGTTCACATTACGGATGAAGGTGTTCCGAACGTTGATACGCTCCCTGAAGCCGAAGCCAGCGCGGAACCAGGGGCGAAACGGTTCGCCAAAACCCAGCGGGAACCAGCCAACACCGAAGCCGCCGCCAAACCCGAAGCCTCCGCCGAGAAAACCGACGCACGCAGGGCCATAGATTGAAAAACCAATTCTCGGACCTGGGTACCAGCCCCAGCGATCGCCGATGAATCCCCAGCGTCCATAGTGAAAGGGAGCAAAGCCCCAGGGTGCATAGTCCACCCAAGTCCAGCCCCAAGGACCAACATAGCTCCAATATCCGTTGCTGTAGGGAGCCCAGTCAGGCGAGACTTCCGAGGGATACCAAATGGGACCGTTGTCGCCGTCTTCGCTCCAGGTGCCGTTGTTATCGAGGTCGGAGGTGCCGGGCATGTCCGGCGCAACGTAGCGAGCGGAAACGGAATCCTGTTCGCCGAGGTCGCGATCGTTGGACCACTGGTCGAGTCCGTCCGAAGGAGGAGCCTGGGCAATCGCGGATTGGACGTCATCGGCGCCGTTGAACACACCGCGCTGGCCGGGCTGCAGATCGTAGGTTTTCCCGCTCGCGGTGACTTGTCCGGCTCCGCGGATCACGGTGATGCCGGTGTTGTCGCCGTTCTCGTTTACGTCAATGCGAAAGGCACCGGCCTGCTTGACGGTGAAAGCCAAATTGGGCGTGTCTACTTCGTACGTGTCGCCTTCGCGAATTTCCTTGACGCGGAAATTGACAGAGCCCTCCGCGAGGCGCATCTGCGTAATGTTTTGATCGAGATTGAGAAATGAGAGGGCGGTCATGCTACCTAGATGGATGGAGACAACGCCGGTCTGTAACTCGGCGCGTGAGTCTTTGTCGGTCCAAATTTTGTCGCCAATCGTCATGGGACGATTGCGTGCGGCGCTACCCCAGTCGCCCTGGCCACCGGGCTGAAGAGAAACCGCACCATCGAGATAACTGATACGTGCAACGCGAGTTGGCGGATCACCTGCGTCATTTTGCGCGGGCTGATCGGCTTGATCTTGTGAAGGTTGATCGGCCGGATTGGCCTGACCTGCGCGAGTGCTTGGAATTGCAAGAGAG
>CAVSIW010000008.1:0-6583 GCA_963727945.1 uncultured Acidobacteriota bacterium | reverse complement strand
CTATGAGCACACGAACGGGAACGAGGGGAATTCGGAGTCGCTGGAAGGTTCAGCTCCCCTCTCACTTCAGGCATCGCAATTCGACATAGCCGGAGGACAAGGCTCCTGCGCCGCAGGGAATACAGGGTATAACTGCATCGGCGGCGGCTTGCTCTTCCCGTTGTCGGTGACGTCGGTTCCGAACAAGGCGATTTGGCCGTACGTCCAGCAGTGGAACCTGGGCATGCAGAAAGAACTGCCAGGCCACATTGTTACGTCGGTGGCTTACGTTGGCAGCAAAGGGACGCATTTGACTTTGCTAAGCAACTCCAACCAGATTTTCCCTGTAGCTGCCGGGAATAATCCGTTTGCTCCTGGACAACCGATCACGTCGGCGGACTGCACAAGTTTGGGTCTTCCAATCCCACAGCTCGCCAATGGAACTCCAGTCACCGGTCAAGCAATAGGTAACCTCGGTGTGGCCTGCGGCAACGATCCGAATCCTTCCCGTACAAACTTCCCTGGCTATGGGAATATCACTCAGCTGGTAAATATGGCGAACTCGATCTACCATTCGCTGCAAGTCACGGCGCAACGCACAGTAGGCGACCTGACAGTCAGTGGTTCCTACACCTACAGCCACTCGATTGACGATTCGTCCGACCGCTTTGACTCCGCATTCGTCAATGCGTACGACGTAGCAGCAAACCGTGGCAGTTCGAACTTCGATTTGCGCCACAGTCTAGGCATCAGCTACGTGTACCAACTGCCCTTCTTTAAGTCAGCAAACGGATTCTCGCACACGCTGCTTGGCGGATGGCAGATGTCCGGAATCACAATCGCGCAAACCGGTACGCCGTTCAGCGTAACCAACGGATCAGACTTCGGCGACAGCGCCGGTGTCGGCAATGGTGTGGGCACGGGATCACGCCCGGACTTGGTGGGCAACCCCTATGTGATTCCGCAAGCCAATTTTCCCGATGTGCGCGGACCCCTGTACTACAATCCGGCGGCATTTGCCGTTCCAACGGGACTGACGTTTGGAAACGTGGGACGCAATACGCTTTATCTTCCCGGACGTTTGAACTTCGACTTCGGACTATTTAAGAAATTCGTGTTCGGAGAATCGAAGGAAATAGACTTCCGGTGGGAGAATTTCAACCTCTTCAATCATACGCAATTCAATTCCATCGGCGGTGGGATGGACACGACCAATCCAGGGGCGAGCCTGGATAGCTCAGGATTCCTGCATCTGGACGGTGCACACGCGCCGCGCCGCATGCAGTTCGGCCTGCGGTTCCAGTTCTAGCTCAGAACGGCAAGAAGTGGGCGGCGCTTTTTTCCCTGAGCGCCGCCCTCGCTTTTTTGTATACTCCCTCCGCCCGCCAAGGAGGAGTGAAAAACGCCATGAAACGCCGAACATTTATCGGAACGTCGATCGCAGCCGGTCTCTATGCGGCGCGCCCCATGTGGGCCGCCGAGAGCGTGCATCAGATCAAAAAAGTGGGATTGCAGCTTTACACCGTTCGGTCAGAAATGCCGAAGGACTTTGAAGGGACGATCGCCAAGGTTGCGACGACGGGTTACAAGGAAGTGGAATTCGCGGGCTACTTCGAGCACTCGCCGAAAGATGTCCGCGCGATTCTCGACAAGAATGGTCTCACGTCCCCCGCGCAGCACATCCCTTACGATGTTGTAGAGAAGAAGTGGCCTGAGACGCTCGAAGCGTCGCACGTTGTGGGGCACAAATACATTGTTTGCCCGTGGCTCGATGAAAAGCAGCGGAATGCGGATGGCTGGAAGCGGGCTGCGGAACTCTTTAACAAAGCGGGAGAGGCCAGCGAGAAGGCGGGAATACAGTTTTGCTATCACAATCACTCGTTCGAATTTGCGCCTGACACGACGTTGGGCGGAAAGCTTGCGTACGACGTTCTGCTAGCGGAAACGGATCCGAAGTTCGTCAAAATGGAAATGGATTTGTGCTGGATCAGCGTGGCGGGGAAAGATCCGGTGAGCTACTTCGAGAAGTATCCGGGGCGTTTTCCGCTCGTTCATGTGAAAGATTATGTGAACGATCCCAACGCAACGAGCAGCTACGCAGGGGCGACCGGCTCCGTGGAGTTCAAAGGCCGCCTTGCGGATGTCGGGAAGGGCACAATCGATTTCAAACGCATCTTCGCGCAGTCGGAGAAGGGCGGCATCAAGCATTATTTTGTCGAGAATGACGACGCGAAAACGCCGTTTGAAGATATCAAGATCAGCTACGACTACTTGAACGCCCTGCGCTTCTAGCTCGGGGCGGTTCCGTAGGGAGAGGACCATCGTGCGTAAAGGGGTTCTAACTTTAGTCTGCGTTCTGGCCAGCGGTTTTCTATTGCTTGCGGCGCGTGCTCAGGCCCCGGCGTGGAAGCAACTCTTCAACGGCAAGGACTTGACGGGCTGGAAGCACGTCGGGCCGGGCGAAATGACAGTCGAAGATGGCCTCATCCGAACGCACGGCGGGATGGGGCTGCTCTACTGGACCGGCGGCAAAATGGCGAACTGCCGCATTCGCGTGGTCTACAAGATGCGGGACTTCAACGACAATTCCGGCGTCTTTATTCGCATTCCGATCGAGCCTCGGGAACCGTGGATGCCGGTTCACTATGGATACGAAGTGCAAATTGACAATCATCCCGAGACGTCGAACGAAGACGAGTATCACGTCACGGCGGCTCTCTATTCGCTGACCAAACCGCTCGCCAAACCAGGCAAACCCGGCCCCGAGTGGAACACGATGGAGATTACGCTCGACGGGCCGCACACGATCGTGATGTTGAATGATGTGAAAGTCACGGATTACACCGAAGGCCAGCCCGTTCCGGAGCGGAAGTTTGATTTCGAACCGCAGCGCGGCCGGCGGCCAGATGAAGGTTACATCGGCCTGCAAAACCATAGCGACAACGACATCGTGTTCTTCAAAGAAGTGAGTGTACAGGCATTGAAGTAACGATTTCAGGAAGAGAAAGACCGAGTCAAATCAGGAGGGTGAAATGGGCGAGAACCGTTTTTCGCGTCGAAGATTTCTGCAGAGCACTGCCGGGGCTACGGGTGCGCTGGCGGCGGCTCCGAGCATCTTCCTAAAGCCGGAGTACATTCCTTCTGCTCTGGAAGCCGTGGCTCCGAGCGACCGCCTGCGCTTCGGCATCATCGGGATTGGGATGCAGGGTTCGGGCTTGCTGACTGCCGCGGTGCAATTGCCGGGCGTCGAATGCGTGGCGGCGTGCGATTTGTACGACGGGCGGCACACGCTGGCGCAAGAAATTGTCGGAAAGAAAATTCCGACGACGCGGCGCTATCAGGATTTGCTGGACAACAAGGAGATTGATTGCCTCATCGCCGCGGTGCCGGATCACTGGCACAAGCAGGTGGTGGTGGACGCGGTCAGCGCGGGCAAGGACATCTATTGCGAAAAGCCGATGTCGCACTCCGCAGCAGACGGCTTGGCAATGGTGGCCGCCGCCCAGAAGACGGGACGCATCGTGCAGATTGGTTCGCAGCGCGTGAGCTCCGTGATTTGCGCGAAAGCCAAGGAGATGATCGCGCAGGGCACCATCGGAACTCTTACGCTCGTGGAAGGCTCGCTTGGGCGCAACGATCCCACGGGCGCATGGGAGTATCCGCCGCCGCCGGACCTTTCTCCGTCGAATCTCGATTGGGATACTTGGCAGGGCACCGTTCCTAAAGTCCCCTTCAATCCAAATATTTTCGCGCGCTGGCGCTGCTGGAAGGAATACGGGACGGGGCTTGCGGGCGACCTGCTCGTGCATCTGGTCAGCGGCATGAACTTCATGCTGGGCTGGAATGCGCCGCCGAAGAAGGCCATGTCGCTTGGTGCGATCCTTCGCTTCCCGGATGGGCGCAACATGCCGGACGTGCACGCCACGTTATTCGATTACGGAAGCGCGCCGGTCTATCTGCGGTTGAATCTGGGATGCGAGACTCCGGAGATTTATCGTTTCCAGGGCTCGAAGGGCATTCTGGAAGTCACCGAATTTGCAATCAACTACTATCCGCAGACGGGCGAAGATCAGGCGCCGAGCTACTACACCTCCGGCTATCCGCAAAAGATGCGGGATGCGTATGTGGCGGATTGGCACGCGAAAAACGATCCGGTTCCAGGGAAAGAGCCGGTTCTGGAGGGGTATTCCTATCGCGGCGACTCCTGGGATGACGAAAAGCCGCACCTTTGGAGATACTTCCAGGGCGTTAAGAACCACCAGCCCGTCACGGAAGACGCGGTATTTGGGAACAACGCTGCGCTGGCGTGCCACATGTCCAACGAATCGTACTTCCGGAAGAGCGCGGTCATTTGGGACGCGGCGTCCGGAACGATTAAATCCACGTAACGATGCAGGCGAAGCAGTCTCCATAATCGGCAGGAAATTGTCAAAAATTTTGCGGGCGCCCCTTTGTAGTTGTGGGAGGCGCCCGATTTTTTGTGTCCCCCCGCGAAGCTCAGGGGTGTTATCAGTGAGCCACAGCGCAACTTCGGGAGATTAGACGGGTTTTATAATGAAGGTGGAACTCAACCGAGGGGTGCCGCAAATGCGCAAAATTCATGTCGTGGTATTGGTTTTGCTCGCCGCCATAGTGATGTTCATGCCGTCTCGATCGTCCGCGCAAATCAGCGTTGGCGTCGCAGTGCACATTGGACCACCCGCGCTGCCTGTATACGAGCAGCCGATTTGCCCGGGTGCGGGCTATCTCTGGACGCCCGGTTATTGGGCTTATGGCCCGGATGGATATTACTGGGTGCCGGGAACGTGGGTCATGGCACCTTCCGTTGGTTTGCTTTGGACGCCCGGTTATTGGGGCTGGGGCGGCGGCGGGTACCTTTGGCATGCAGGGTATTGGGGACGGCACGTCGGATTCTACGGCGGAATTAATTATGGATTTGGCTACGGTGGGACGGGCTTTGTTGGCGGGCGCTGGGAACACGGAGCGTTCGCGTATAACACGGCGGTGATGAACGTAAACACGACCGTGATCCATACCACGTACGTGGACAGGACGGTCGTGCGTAACGTCACTGTGAATCGCGTGAGCTTCAACGGCGGGACAGGCGGAGTCTCAGCCCGTGCGTCCTCGACGGAAATGGCGGCCGAGCGTGAGCATCACTTCGCTCCAACGTCGATGCAAACGCAGCACGAGCACTCTGCAAGCTCGAATCGCGCGCTGCTGGCTTCCGAAAATCACGGCAGGCCTGCGATTGCCGCAACCGCCCGGCCGGGCGAGTTTTCAGGCCACGGCGTCGTAGCAGCCCATGAATCTTCGCACCCCGGTTCGCCAAACGGCGGGAGCGGGCATCCGAGCAACGCGGCCGAGCTGCATAAGACGGATCGTCCGTCTTCGCACAACTCAGGCAGCGGAACAGCGTCTAACGCTTCGCACGCAAACAATACCGGCGCTCAGCATGCTTACAATACAGCCAGCCCGCACGCAAACAATACGGTCAACGCGCCGAAGAACCAGCCGCATCCACAAAACAAGCCCCAAGCGGAAAGCAAGCCTCATGGGGAAGGCAAACCGCACAAATAGCTGTAAACAGAGAAGAGCTTCGTCTGAAGCACGCGGCACCGCGCCGGAGAGGTTTGATCTAGGCCTCCGGCAGCGGAGGGCAGCCGGGGAATTCGCGCAGAGCTGTGTTTCCGATGTATTGCAAATCCTCGATGCCGATTTTGCTCGTGTAGAAACCATCGCAAGTCAGCTTGCGCAAGAAGGCAAAGAACGCTACGCCTTGGCTTAGGGAGAGATCTTGTTTCGCGTTTTTGCGGAACGCGATCAGGTCCATCACTTCTTTGCGTTTTTCCAGAGTGCAATCCATGAACACACTGGAATAGCGGTCGGAGCAGAAAGTATCCAGCCACATCAGCCCTCCGCCGAGAGCTAGTTGATACTCTTCATTTTCACTCGTAAGCAGGTCAATGAATTCCGGAGCGCCGGCTTCCACGGCTCCTCCGGATTTTTCGTCTTTCGGGATGATGGCGTCGCAAAGCCAGGTCAGCGTGGCGTATTGATAGGGAGAGAAATATTTCGGAACGTACTTTCCCGCGGGCGACACGGCCTTTTCATTGTGAACCGCTTGATGAGCGTATTCCGCTGCCTTAGCGGGAATCACTTGCAGCACGGAGCCGCCGACGGCGCTCACGGCCAACGTTCTCAGTATGTCGCGCCGCGTTACGGAGTTTTCGCTCATTGTTCGTCTCTCTTGAGGCTCTTCCTCTGATTCTGGCTCTGGCGCGACTACAAGTTACCTTTTTTTGCTTCGTCGAGCAGGTATTCGGACGCACGCCATGCGAGCGCCATGATCGTAAGTGTGGGATTCTTGTCCGGGTTGGTGACGAGCGGCGCGCCATCCATGACGAAAACATTTTTCACGTCGTGAGCCTGGCAGTATCCGTTCAGGACGGAGGATTTTGGATCGGCGCCCATGCGCGCGGTGCCGACCTCGTGAATGATTTTTCCGCCCTCGGTAATACCGAACGGATATTGCCCGCTGATGGATGTCCGGGTTTTGTACACGCCGCCCGCCGTCTCGATGATGGCGCGAAATGTCTCCTGC
>CAVSIW010000007.1:0-16635 GCA_963727945.1 uncultured Acidobacteriota bacterium | reverse complement strand
AACAGGCCGCTGATGGGCTGATGGCAGCCGGGAGTGGGGGGCAAGCCGGTGCAGCGGCTCAGAATCCGCCTCGCGCGCCAAAAAGAGATAGTGCCGTTGTTTGGAGGCTCCACGCGGATAACACGATGGAGCCGGTGAAGGTTTCTCTTGGAATTACGGATCATGCGTATACGGAAGTGAGTGGCCTTCTCAAAGGGCAGCTCAAAGAAGGAGACGACGTCATTATTCGGTCTGTGGCGCCAAAATCGCAGGCGCCCGGCGGAATACGGCGGTAAGGGTCGGAAGCGCGAGACGACTCCAAGGAATGCATGGAGGCCATCAACCAAATTCAAAAGACACCAAGCGGTGCGGCAGCGAGCGCGGTTATACGCGTCGAAGAGGTGCACAAATATTACGACTTGGGCGAAACACGCGTGCACGCGCTTCGCGGCGTAAGCATAGAAATTGGGCGCGGCGAATTCGTGGCCATCATGGGCGCGAGCGGCAGCGGCAAGTCCACGTTCATGAACATACTTGGGTGTCTTGACCGTCCCAGCGCGGGACGATACCTGCTCGAGGGCACCGATGTTTCGCAGCACGATAAGAGAGCGCTCGCACTTATTCGAAATCAGAAGATTGGATTTGTTTTTCAGGGCTTCAATTTGCTGGCGCGCACGACAGCGCTGGAAAATACGGAGTTGCCCACGCTGTATACGAAAATCGACAAAGCGGAGCGCGAAAAGCGTGCCGCGGAAGCTTTGGCGATGGTCGGTCTCGCCGAACGAGCGCAACATTTTCCTTCGCAGATGTCTGGCGGGCAGCAGCAGCGCGTGGCGATTGCACGTGCGCTGGTGAACCGTCCTTCCATCTTGCTGGCGGACGAGCCGACAGGCAACTTAGACAGCCGCACTTCGGTCGAGATCATGGAGATTTTTCAAACCCTAAACGACAAAGGGCTGACGATCGTTTTGGTTACCCATGAACACGACATCGCCCAGTTTGCTAAACGCGTGCTGGTCTTCCGGGACGGAAGAATCCGCAAAGACGAAGCGGTGCTCAATCGGCCCAGGGCGGCTGAAATCCTGCGGAGCTTGCCGACGCTGGAGGACTAGGGGGAGTCAAGCGCGGATCAGCGTTCAGTGCTTCCTGCTGTTGCGCTGCGGGCTGCGATGGGAAGAACGTGAGCGCCGAGTAGGGCAAGGAACGCGTCGCGGAGGAAGAAGACAGAGTGGCCGCCGCCTGGGATTGTGACGAAGAGTTTTTGCGGTGCTTGGATTTTGGCGGCGTAGGCCTCGACCTCGGACGTGACGGTGTACGCGTCATGGTCGCCTTGGAAAAAGAACACGGGTACGTCGAAAGACAGGCCAAGCTGGTACGCGTCGAACCCGAAAATGTCTGCTCTCATCTTTTCGTACACCGCCATTGCGGTGGCTCGCGGGTCCAGCAACGGCAATCCTGGAGCGATCCAATTCGCACCGGCGGGGGGATTTCTCACTGCAGCCATAATTGTTGGGTCGAGCGCGGCAAGGTAAGCCTGCTCGGCAAGCGTCAGCGCACTGCAGTACTTCGATTTGATGGCGTCGTCTGCCGCATTTTTGTATGGAGGCGCGCCGATTTTTTCGAGTTCAGTGATGGCGATTTGGTCGCCCGATGTGCGCGCTTGCTCGAGAACCATCGAGTAGCCGAGCTGCTCCTGACGCAGCCAGTTCACGCCTTGCCCCGTTCCGACATAGGCCGAAAAAAGTTCAGGCTGTTGCTTAATGGTTTTGAGGCCGATGATCGAGCCGCTAGAAATACCGAGCACGGCGATTTTCCCGGCGCGGAGATGCTGGCATGCGAACTCGGCGACAGCAATCGCGTCGGCCGCGATGCGATCAAGAGTCAACGGACCTGTTCCTGCGTCCCCGTTCTTGGCTTGCGTCGCGCCGGTGCCCGGCTGGTCCCACTGGACGAGCGTGAACTCTTGCTCCCACGGCGCGAAAAAAGGCGTCAATCGGCTAGGCGTAAGAATGAGTAGCGCTGGGTTCCGCCGGTCGCTTCCGCGGAACGTGATCCATTGCGGCACGCCGCGAATTTCGACGAACATGCCTTCCTCGATGCGTTGGCCGTTGTCACCTGTGCTTGCATGCGTATTCGTGTCCACGGTTGGTTCCTTTCGCGCGCACGCGACCGCGTGTGTCGTTTGCGCTTCATGGAATTTTGCATTGTGCAGCAGACTAGTTAGCGACGGTAAGTTCGATGGTAACGGCGGCGGGAATGCGCTGGCCTGCCAGCGGAGTTTGATCAATGACGGCGCCGTGCGGCCACTGAGGCGCCGTCACATAATTGACTTTGCGGCGCAGGCCCGCGACATCCAAGCGATGCTGGGCATCAATTTCGCTTGATCCGACGAGATGCGGCATGACGTAAGCGGTTTCGCGCGGGCCGGCGGAGACGAGGACGTCAACGCGAGGGGTGGCCGAGCCTGCGCCTGGGCGGGGCGTTTGGATAATCACCGTATCGGCCGGCTCGTCCGCCATGGTGATGCCGGAAACTTCTCCGACTTGAAGACCGGCGCGAAGCAACTCGATGCGAGATGCGCGAAGGGAATTTCCTTCGAGTAGCGGAATTTGCAACTGACGCTGACCAAGGCTCAGAACCACGTGCGCCTGCTGCGAAACTTTCATGAGCATGCCGGGCGGCGGACTTTGCCGCACGACGACGTTGATAGGAAGTTCGCTGTAAATGCGGTCCGCAACGCGAAGCACGAGGCCGCGGGAGCGCAGCAGGCCGTTGGCTTCGGTGACATTTTTGCCGACAAGATTAGGCATGTTCACTTCGCGCCCATGAATGGCAATGCGCATGGCAGTGATGGCGCTAAGAAACGCGGCTGCCGCCAGGATGAAGACGAGCAGCGCCATCCGGCTTGCCCATTCAAGTCTTTCTCTGAGAGTCATAAGAGTTGGCCGTTCTCAGGTTTCAGTTTTCTGTCGTAAGTGTAAAACCGCAAGTCCAATTGAGGAAAGAGTTTTTACTTCCTTAGTGGCGGAGCGGGATAGTCCGGCAATTTGTCCTTGCTGGTGTCCGCGCGCTTCACTTCGAGTTCGTCGAAGAGCAGCGAAGGGCAAATGATGGTTGTGGGCACTCCGCCGCTGCGATTGCTGACGAGCGGGTCGTTACCCACGGCGATCAGATTGCTCCTAAGCGCGCGCACATCAAGCTCATTGAAGACGGCGCCGCGCACCAGCTCCTCGTGGCCATCCACGTACACGCGATACAAAAGACGCGGAGAATTTCCGGGGCCGAGCGTGTCAACGCGGTAGGCGTAAGGCTTGCCCTGTTCGCTGACCATCTGGAGTATTTTTTTCTTAAGCTCGTCCGGCGATTGAGCATCCGCGCTCTTCAGCAGCAGTACGCCGAGGCTCGGAGAAGGGAAGGATCCGGGAGCGGCGCGCCCGTGCCCATTCGATGCTGGAAAATCGCGGACTGGCTGGCGGCCAACCAAATAGTTGTTGAGCATCCCGTTTTCGATGATGTTGACGGTCTTGGCCTTTACGCCTTCGTTGTCCACGTCATAGCTGCCCACCAAGCTGCGCCCTTGAAAATCTTTTAGCGTGGGGTCGTCAATGATCGTGAGAAAACTGGGCAATACGCGAGTCTTGTAACTGGTAGCAAACGCGCCGACCGTGCGATTGGGTTTGCCCGGCTGTGGTTTCCGGCCCACGACATTCGAACCGACGAGCGAAGCGATCACGTCATCCGAAGCATCCGGAGCGAACAGCACGGGGCCGCGATATTCTTCCTCGACGATGGGCGCCTTGCGGAGAGCAACGACCGTTTCGATAGCCTGCTTCGCGTCGCCGAGCAATTTTTCGCGCGAAGGAAGTTCTTCCGCTCGGCCAACCATCCAGTAAGGATTGCGGCTCAGGCGCATTCCATCTTCGGCCTGTGCGGAGCTGTTCAATTGAAGATTGTAAGTGGCTTTGCCGTTGCGCGTTACGGTGCCCTCGGAATCAACAAAATATTCGTTGATGACCGAAAAGCGTGCCGACGCGCTGACGGATTGAATCTCGGGATACCGGCGATACAGATTGGTTATTTCCTCGAGAGTTTTGCCCCACGCGGATTCATCCACCTTGAGTGAAACGATGGGGTCGAGAGCAGTGACGACGGGCTCTCTGGAAAAATCGTCGACCGGATTAGGATCGGCGCTGAAGCGCTTCATTTCGGCTTGTTTTTCCGCAAGGGCTTGGCCAGCGGCTTTGTAAGCTTCGTCAGTGGTCAACCAGATCTGGTGGCGAAGCGCGATGGGATCGTTGTCAAGCGGGAGAATGTTGGTTTCGCCCATGCCCTGGCCGAAATAGCTGTCCTGCTTGTAGTCGCCGACACGCACGACCACTCGGAGGACGCGGAGGTGAACGTGCTGGCTTTCGCGAAGGGCCCCGAACGCAGCGTCAGCATCAAAGTCGTCAATGTCGTTGACGCGGTATTCGATGTAGTAGGGCGCCTGGACTTGGTCAATTTTGAGTTGCGCTTTGGAGCGGTCCAGTTCAGTGAGAAGCGCTTCGAGGAGTGCATCGCCTCCGGCGGCTGGATGCGCAGCCACTGCACCGGGAATTGCGGTTTCTGGCGAGTTGCCGTCAGAAGATGATTTGCGCGCGCCGGCCTCTAGACTCGCGCCCACGAAGAACAACGAAGCGGCGAAAGCTAATCCGGCGAATGCGCGAAGAGTTTTCATTGCTTCACCTCTGGCTTGGCTTGCGCATCTTTTGCTGGGGCAGAGTTTTCAAAACCAGGCGCAGGCAAAATCGGAGGCCGATCGTGAGAATGCTGCCGCTTCTGGACTTCCATTTCGGAAAAGAGCATCGCCGGTGCTACGGCGGAGACGGGCACCTGTCCGCTTTCCGCGCCGCAAACGCCGTTGAAAACGTGCTGCTGGTCGCCGGTCATCAGGATGCGCGTGAGCGCCGCGAGCGGCGTGCCGACGATGTCCACGCCGCGAACCAGTTCATCGGGCCGTCCATCCGCATAAACTTTGTAGACGATCACGGGAAGCACCTGGAACGCTTGCGGCAGAGAACGCGTAGTTAGCGTAAAGCCCCCCTGGATGTCGTCGAAGTAGAGCCCATATGGCTTGTTCTGCTTTTTGACTTCATCAATAAGCTTTTGGCGCATCTCGGATTCCGGAACGCTCTGCGTGGACGTGACGAGCAAATTGCCCTGGCGGCCCGTGGGCATCAAGCCAGGCTGGTTGCGGCCGTGGCCATTGGACTGCCCAAAATCCTTGATCGGCATGCGCGACATCAGGAAATTTTTCAGCACGCCGTCCTTGATGACCTCGACGCGCTTCGCCGGAACGCCCTCGTTATCGAAGTCATACGAACCTGCGAGCTTCATGCCGGCCATCTCGTGAACTGTGGGGTCGTCGGTGACGCTCAGGAATTTCGGTAGAACTTCCTGGCCAACCTTTTTTGTAAAAGTCTGGCCCTCTTCCTCATCGCGCTGCCTGTGGCCTTCGAGGCGGTGGCCGAGGACTTCGTGAAAAAAGACGGCGGCGGCGCGGCCGCTCAAGAGAGCGGGGCCGTCGTAGGGCTCGGCGACCGGAGCATTTTTGAGGGCTTTGAGATCCTCGGCCATCTTGGCGATTTTGGCGTTGAGATCCGCTTCGCTCGGGAGGCTGCTGGCGGATGGCGCCTGAAAGGTTTCGACTCGCAGCAATTCCATGCCGTCATCGGCGCGCGTTTGCGCTTCCATAATGAGGCGCGTGGCGGCGCTGGGAGTTTCAATCGCGCTGCCTTCGCTGGAGATCATTCGAGAGTTGGAATCGGTCACCTGCAAAACAACCGTCGCGAAATAGACATCCGGGATACTTGCGGAAAGCGCCGGACAAACGCCGGACTTCGCCTCCCCAAGCGGCGCGATCGAAGGCGGGTGCGGGAGCGACTGCACCCAAGTGTGTTTCGGGCGATTCTTTCGAGAAGTCAGGCGACTTGTCTTCCTCTTCGGCGCGCACAGCGGTATTGGTTCTCACGTTTAGAAAAGCGGGTGCGGCGCGCTTGTACTCGCGGTCGCTCAATTCCCACAGCACGCGAGCGATGGCATCCTGGTCGTCGCCGATTGGCAACGTGCCCGAGGTCATTCCGGTCGAGCGGCTCTGGCCATGAGTATTGTCGAGCCCGGGTGCGCCCACGCGCATCACGACGTCAGCTTGACGCCGCTGCAACGAGGCATCGGTGAGGAGGCTCCCGTATGCGCCGACGAGAACGACGAGATTCTGGTCGTAGACCGTGTAGCTCATGAAATAAGGAGCGGAGTCCGTCTTCCCAAGTTCCGTGGATGCGCGGGAGAGTTCTGCCTGCATGACCTTCATGACCGGATCGCTTGCGTCTTTGGGAGTGGGCTTATCGGCGGCCGCAGGCGCGGTTGTGTCGCCGGTTGCGTATGCGAGCGGCAGGCATGCGAGTTGCGCGGCGAGCGACCAGCAAGCGGCATAGCGCAGAAACTGTTTCGCGCGGGCGTTCATGCTCCCGCGCGTTCGAGGCGATGCGAAACTGTTCATGGAATGTGAGCTCCCGATGCTGGTGTATCCAAAACCTATCCTGCCGACGGCCTTGGCAGATTTTGACTAAAAAAGTGGGTCAATTTTTGAGTATGCCTGACCGATGCGCCGCACGCAAACTAGCTTTCCTCGAAATGTTCGCCGGACTGCAAATGGGCGCCATTGACGAACTCCGCTACTGAGACTTGTTTGCGCCCCTCCAGTTTGACGGCGAGCAGCCGCAAATGGGTTGTGCCGCCGCAGCGGACCATCACTTCATTCCGCCGCACCAAAAATGCTCCTGGAATTGCAGCTTTGTTCTGAGGCAGATTCTGTTCACCCAAATCATTAGACGCCGGCTCGCCCCAAATGTGGCAGGTTTGCCCGCGGAATGATGTGTACGCGCCGGGCCACGGCGCGAAGCCTCGAATGCGATTGAATATTTCCTGCGCGGGACGCGACCAGTCAATGCGGCCGTCTTCCTTTTTCAACATGGGCGCGCTCGAAGCATGTTCGTGATCCTGCGATCGCGGGACAATTGTTCCAGCGGCTAGTCCTCGCAGTGTTTCCGCCATGAGCAGTGCGCCAAGTTCCGACATACGGGCGGCCAGCTCCGAAGCGGTCTCCGATAGCGCCGATTTCCATTTCTCTTTGCAGCAAGATTTCGCCGGTATCCATCCCCGCGTCAATGCGCATGGACGTGACGCCGGTTTTTGTTTCGCCGTTCACAATGGCCCAGTTGATGGGAGCAGCTCCGCGATATTTTGGAAGCAGGGAAGCGTGGAGGTTGATCCAGCCGAGTTTGGGGATCGGAAGAAGTCGCGCAGGGATGATCTGTCCGTAGGCAATAATGACGATCGCGTCGGGCGCGAGTTTTTGCAGAAGCTCCTGAACTTCCGGAGCGCGGATTTTTTCCGGTTGATGCACGGAAATGCCCGCCGCGAGCGCTGTTTCCTTCACCGGCGAAAAGGAAACTTCCTGGCCGCGCCCGCGCGGACGGTCCGGCTGCGTAATGGCCGCGATGATTTGAAAATCAGATTGCGCGAGGAGGTGCTTAAGCGTGGGAACGGCGAACAGCGGCGTGCCACAGAAAACGACTCGCATGCATATCCTCGGCAATCTTTGCGGCGGAGAAGCAGCCGGCTCCAGAGCCTACCACTCGCCCTGTTTCTTGAGCTTTTTGATTTTGCGCCTGATGAGGTCGCGCTTGAGCATGCTGAGGTGTTGTAGGAATAGAATTCCGTTCAAGTGATCGATTTCATGGCAAAAGGCGCGCGCCAGCAGATTTTCGCCGCGAATCTCAAATGTTTCGCCTTTTGCATTTTGCGCGCGCACGGTGACGAATTGCGGGCGCATTACGTAGCCGCGAAAGCCGGGAATCGAGAGGCAACCCTCTTCCTCGCGAACTTCGCCTTCCGCATGAATGATTTCCGGATTGGCGAGCACGATTTTGGCTTCGGGATTTTTTCCGCCGGTGACGTCCACCACAGTAAGCCGCATGCTCTTCCCGATCTGCGGCGCGGCCAAGCCAACGCCCTGTGCGGCGTACATGGAAGCGAACATGTCCTCGGTAAGCTGCTCGAGTTCTTCGTCAAAACTTTTCACCTGTGGAGTTGGCTTTTCGAGTATCGGATCGCCGTACTTGACGATGGGATAGATTTTGCGCGCGGCTGTGGTGGCGTCAACGGACGTCGTGGCCGGGCTCGAAGCTTCTTCAGAACTCGTCGATTTGTCTGACATAGTTGTCGAAATTCCGCCGCATCTCGGAAAGGGAGTCTCCCCCAAATTTTTGCAGAAAAGCATCCGCGAGCACAAGTGCCACCATGGCTTCGCCTGCCACGGCGCCCGCCGGTACGACGCACCAGTCGGAGCGCTCGTAAGCGGCCGCAACAGGTTCCTTGGTGACCATGTCCGCGGTGTGAAGCGCCTGGCGCAGCGTCGAAATCGGTTTTAGATATCCCCGGATGACGACGTCCTCTCCGTTGGTGATCCCGCCTTCGAGGCCGCCCGCGCGATTTGTGGAACGGCGAAAACGGCGAGCCGCTTTTTCGTACGAAGATTTCGTCCTGAACTTCGCTGCCGTAGGAGCCTGCGCCTGCAACACCCGCACCGATCTCAACCGCTTTGACGGCTTGAACGCTCATCAGCGCCTGCGCCAGCCGGCCATCCAGCTTTTCGTCCCACTGCGCGTGGCTGCCCAGGCCAACGGGAACGTTGTGGGCGACGATCTCAAAAATCCCGCCGACGGTGTTGCCGGCCTTGAGCGCGGCGTCCACTTCGGCTTTCATTTTTTCCTGCGTGGTGGCATCCACGCAGCGCAAAGGCGAATCCAGATTGGCAGCGACCGCTTGAATTTCCTTCCAGGTCGCGCCTCGTTCCAGGCGCACGTGCCCGACTTGAATGGTGTGGCTGGCGATTTCCGTTCCAAACTCGCGAAGGAGCAGCTTCGCAAAAGCTCCGGCGGCGACGCGAGCCGCGGTTTCCCGAGCGGATGCCCGCTCAAGCACGTAGCGTGCATCGTGAAAATTAAATTTTTGTGAACCGGCCAGATCAGCGTGCCCCGGTCGAGGCGCGAGAAGTTTTCTTTCTTGGCCCGCGGATTCAGCCGTTGCTTCGACTGGAAGAATTTTCTCCCAATTGGCCCAGTCGCGGTTTTCGATCCGCAGCGCGATGGGCGCCCCAATCGTCTGCCCATGGCGGACCCCTGCGAAAATATCCGCCCGATCCTTTTCAATTTTTTGCCGCCCGCCGCGGCCATAGCCGAGCTGGCGCCGCTGCAACTCGTGATTTATGAAGTTCAAATCCACCGGCAGCGAAGCGGGCAGCCCCGAAACAAACGCAAGAAGCGCTTGTCCGTGCGATTCACCGGCGGTGTAGAACTTCAGCATCTGCGCGAACGCCCTCCCTTACTTCGAGACTTGGATCGGTGGAAACAAGCAGTTTAACTGTGGTTGCGTCAGTCGTCCAGCGAGTCTCGCCGATTGGCGTGATGGTTCAGCAGGCAGGGTCAGTCTGGATATCCTAAGTACGCTTGCTTTCAGCAAAAACGGGAACTAGTGTGATTGCCATGCCTGAATATTTAGCGCCTGGTGTGCACCTCGAAGAGTTGCCGCCGGATTTCAAACCAATCGCGGGGGTATCTACGAACACCACAGGATTCGTTGGTATAGCCCGCACTGTGCCGGCGACCGCGAAAATCGCAAGCTTCGCAGAATTCGCTAGCCTTGTGGGAACGAACCCGAGCGTGAATCTGGCTATCGCGGTGAGAGGATTCTTCGAGAATGGCGGACAGCTCTGCTATCTGGCAGGCATTGACGCGAAGGATCCATTAGAGGCGGGGCTCGAGGCCCTCGCAAACGAAAAGGTATCGATACTTTGCTGTCCGGATGAAGCAAACTTTGTGAATGCGGCTGCAGTTATGTCGGCGCACTGCGAAAGCCGCAAGGACAGGATATGCATCCTCCAATCACCGCAGCCGGTGACGCCGAACGCAAATCATTCTGTTCCCGTGCAGTCGTCGTTTGCGGCGTATTACTACCCTTGGTTGACGGTGGCGGGGCTCGACGGCATGACATCGGTGACAGTTCCTCCAGGCGGTCACATTGCTGGCGTGTACGCGAACACAGACATCACAAAAGGGGTTTGGAAGGCGCCCGCCGGTGAGCCGATCCTTGGCGTGAGGTCGCTTTCGCAAGCTATAACCGACGCGGAATCCGAATTGCTTTCTTCGCGGAACATTAATGTTCTGCGAACCTTCCCGGGTAAAGGAACGTTGGTTTGGGGTGCACGCACGACGAGCGGGGATGCGGAGTGGAAATACATCAATGTGCGGCGGCTTGTGATCTTCATCGAACAATCGATTGATCAGGGAACGCAGTGGGTGGTATTTGAGCCAAACGGCCCAGCCTTGTGGGCGAAGATTAGCTCGGCGGTGGAGTGTTTCCTGCTGAATCTCTGGAAGGCAGGTGCGCTGGCCGGAGCAAGGCCGGCGGAAGCGTACTTTGTCCGGTGCGACCAGAGCACGATGACTAAGCAAGACATCGAGATGGGGCGAATCAGTGTGCTCGTAGGTGTTGCGCCGCTGCAACCCGCGCAATTCGAAATCGTGCGAATCATGCTCCAGACGCAAACCACGGGTAATTAGGCCATCCCGCAGAGTCTCCGTATCACGGCGTAGTTTCGAGGAATTCCAGGCGGTTGCCCCAGGGATCTTCTGCGAAGAAGCGTCGTGTGCCGGGGAGAGAATCGTCGTCGGTGATTTTTACGGCGTGCCCGATAAGATTTTCGCGCAACTGATCGAGCTCCGCGACAGCAAAGGCAGGATGCCCCTTTTTCGCAGGAAGGAAATCCGATTCGACGCCGATGTGCAGTTGTTGATCGCCACATTGGAACCAGCAGCCACCGCGGCCTCGCAGGGAAATGGGTTTCTCGATTTCACGCAGTCCGAGAAGCGAGCCATAGAATTCGCGAGCGGCGGCTTCGCAGCCCTTTGGAGCCGCCATTTGAACGTGGTCAATGCGAGCGATCATGGTGTCCGTCCCAAACTAGGATACTCCACCCAGTAATCACTGACTCTGGGCGCGGAATACTTTCTGCCAGCCCCTCGTTTGGCTGACTGCTTACTTGACGTGTTCTTAGCACGCGGTTACGCTTCCGACTCAGCATTTTGTGCCGCTGTCGTTCAGCAAAACGGCCGACAAAACAGGTACTCGTGGCAGACACACCTCTCCAGGTCGCAAGTCGCGAAGACAAGACGGAAGAGCAAATCACCGTCACGGGAGTGTTGGTAAACGCGGCGAAAGGCGCGGTTGCAGACGTGCAGGACTACGCCACGCTCTGCGGCCGGACGCTTGTCACTCTCTTCTCACCGCCGTACTACGTTCAAGACATTTTTAAGCAGATGGATAACATCGGCGCCGGGTCGCTTCCGATCATCTTGCTGTCCGGATTTTTTATCGGCGCGGTCATGGTGCTCCAAACAGGCTCCCAGTTTACGCGCTTCGGACAGAGCTCGCTGACTGGCGACGTCGTAGCCATTGCGCTGGTGCGCGAGCTGGGACCTTCGCTGACGGGATTGCTCGTCACGGGCCGTTGCGCAACTGGAATCGCCTCCGAACTAGGCTCCATGCTCGTGACGGAACAAGTGGACGCTATGCGCGCGATGGGCACCGATCCCATTCGCAAGCTCGTTGCGCCGAGGACGATTGCCACCTTGCTGACGCTGCCTCTTCTGACCGCGATGACGGATTTTATGGGTCTGCTCGGCGGCTGCGTGGCTTCCGTTTTTTCACTGCGCCTCAGCGCCATTGAGTTCTGGCGCCGCGCCATCGACGCCCTCGATTTTGCGGACTTGATGCAAGGTTTTACCAAGCCGTTTTTTTTCGCCTTCATTCTCGCCACCATTGGTTGTTACAAAGGCCTGACCGTGCGCGGAGGCACGCAGGGCGTCGGCCGGGCCACTACGCAAGCCGCTGTGCTCTCTTCCGTGATGATCATCGTGGCTGACGCCTTCCTCACCAAAGTAGCTTTGTACCTTGCCGACAAACTTTTCTAGACCCCCGACCGCCTGAGCCCGGCGGCGACTCTCGCTGTACGGTGCGTTTCCTTCCCGCACGGTGACAGAATTGCCGCTATAATGGCGGCACACGCCCGATGCTTAGCGCCCCCACATCGAGTCGCGACCCCGATCCCGCCATAAAATTCGAGCAGGTGCGCCTTGGCTTCGATGAAGGCGACATCTTGCGTGGCGTCTCGTTTCAGGTCCAGGAGCGCGAGACGCTCGTGCTCCTCGGCGAAACAGGCACGGGCAAAACTCTGTCGCTTAAACTCGCCGCGGGACTCCTGCGGCCCTCCCAGGGCGCCATCCATGTGCTGGGCAAGGAAGTCTCCAGCATGCAAGAGCGGGACTTGCTGGAATTCCGGCGGCACATTGGATTCGTCTTTCAAGAAGGCGCGCTATTCGACTCGATGACCGTCGGGGACAATGTAGCTTATCGGCTCATCGAGGACAGACTGAAGGACGAAGAGATTGAGCCGCGCGTGCGCGAAGTTTTGCGTTTTGTTGAACTCGACCACACGATGGACCTCTTGCCCTCCGAGCTGTCCGGTGGAATGCGACGGCGCGTTGCGATCGCGCGAGCGCTGATCAATCAGCCGCCCATTGTGTTATACGATTCGCCGACGGCCGGGCTTGACCCGGTTACTTCGCAAACGATCATCACGCTGATTTTGCGGTTGCGCGACGTGTACGGCGTAACGGCACTGCTCGCCACGCAACGCCTCCAGGACGGTTTTGCGCTGGCGAATTTTCGCTTCGACCCTGCAACCAAGCGGGTCGTCCACAGCGCGTCCAACGGGAATGCCTCCGCGGGCGCAAAGATGGCGGCCACGCGTTTTCTCGTTTTGCGCGATGGCGGAGTCTATTTCGAGGGCGGGCAGGAAGAGCTTGCGAATACGAAGGACGATTACTTGAAACGGTTTCTGGTGTGAGTCTGCGTTAGTCCGTTGGCCGGACATCCGTTGGTTGGACATTCGTTTTCTGGACAAAAGGGGAGGGAAGAAAAATGGCTCAGCGCAAACAATTGACCTGGACGGAACTGCGCGTGGGACTTTTCGTGCTGGTGGGCTTGTCGGTTCTCGCCGCCGGCATTTTCTACGTGACGGGTGCGGGAACAATCGGCCCAAAATACAGGCTGATCACTTATCTGCCGGAAGTGTCAGGTCTGGCGAACGGCGCACCAGTCCGCCTGGACGGCGTTGAAGTAGGGAACGTCGAGTCCATCAAGCTCGCGCCTCGAACGCCCGGCAAGGTGCACGACCGGAACAGAAACATCGAAGTCGTCATGCGCGTGGGCAAACACTATGAAAACGACATTCTGACGGATTCCGCCGCGAGTCTCGTCACGGAAGGTTTGCTAGGCAACCGCTACGTCAACATCAGCTTGGGAATGACGGGTGTGCCACTGAAGGACGGGCAGGAAGTGCCGGGGGCAGAAGAAAAGGCGATGAAGGAAGTAGTCGAGCGCAGCGCGGATGTGCTCGGGAATCTGCAGGCGCTCTCGGAAAACATCCAGGAACTTATCAATGGCGTGAAACAAGGCAAAGGATCGCTCGGTAAATTGCTGACCGACGACCAGGCCTACAATCATTTGAACGGGATTCTCTCGAAAGGCGACGTATTGCTCGCGAATGTCCAGGCGGGGCAGGGAACTCTTGGGAAGCTGGTGGTGTCCGACGAAATGTACGACAAAGTGGGCAAAGGTTTGGACAATGTAAACGTGATTTTGACGGATGTTCGCTCGCAAAAAGGAACCATCGGAAAGCTCCTCTACGATCCCTCGCTCTATGACCAGGCAAAGCAAGCGATCACCAATGGCAACGCCATGATTGGCGATGTGCGCGCCGGCAAGGGCACGCTCGGCAAATTGGCGACCGACGATACACTCTACACCAAGCTCAAGGAAACCAGCGACAACGTGGCAAGCGCCACCGCCAAACTAAACGACAACACAACCACCGTCGGCAAACTGTTTTCCGACCCGAAACTCTATGACAGCTTGAGCGGCCTCACAGGAGACATGCGGTTGCTGATTGGAGAATTCCGGCAAAATCCAAAGAAATTCCTCCGCATCAAAGTGTCGGTTTTCTGAGGCGCGCCCGTTTCCAGGTGACTTCCAGCGCACTTTGCCAGTTATACCGGGGTGTGTTGTAATGTTTTTGTAACAATCCGGGTTTACTCTGAATCGCCAGATCGCTTCTCGCAAAGAGCTTAATGGAAAATCAGGACATCGCGCAAAAGCAGCCACGGACAGAACCGGGCAAATCCACGCTTCCTCAGCCGGGAAAACCGGTGCCGAGCCGCGCGTATCCAGGCGCGCTCATTGTTGTGGAAGGAACAGACGGCTCCGGCAAAAGCACGCAGCTCTATTTATTGAAGCGCTGGCTGGAAATCGGCGGATATCGCCTGCATTTTACGGAATGGAATTCCTCGCCGCTCGTGAAGTCCGCAACGCGTCGCGGAAAACAGCGCCGCCTGCTCACGCCGACAACCTTTTCGCTTTTGCATGCGGCTGATTTTGCGGATCGCTGCGAACGCCAGATCTTGCCGCTGCTGCAAGGCGACTATTTGGTGCTGGCCGACCGTTACATTTACACAGCATTCGCGCGCGACGCGGCTCGCGGATGTCCCGCGCGCTGGCTGCGAAATCTTTACCGCTTCGCGCCGGTACCGGACATCACCTTTTATTTTCGTGCGCCGCTCGACGTGGCCGTGCATCGCATCCTTAGTGGCCGTCCCAAACTGAAATACTACGAAGCGGGAATGGATCTTGCCTTGTCCTACGACCGCGCGGAGAGCTTTCGTCTCTTCCAGGCGCGTATCCTCGAGGAGTACGACAAGATGGTGGACTCGGATAATTTTGTCGTGCTGGATGGCACGCTGCCGGTGAACAAGCTGCAAAAACAAATGAGAGACATTGTGGCCTCGAAGATTGACTTGAAGCGCTTTGCGCCAGGCGTTCCGGCTCCGGAGTGAGCATGTCCGATCAGGAAAAAGAGAAAGAAAAAGAGAAAACCGAGCGCGCCCGTTCTTGCCGCGGATTTGCCGCAAGCGCCGGGCACTCCTTTGCCGCCGGCAAAACCCGTTGTGCCCGGCGAAGACGGCGCAGCTCAATATTTTTACGGTGAAGCGTTGGTCGGCTTTGACCCGAGCGAAATTACCGGGAACCTCATCGTGATCGAGGGGATGGACGGTTCGGGACGTTCCACTCAGATCGCCCTGCTCCAGGAATGGCTGGAGTCGGAAGGTTTCGCCGTCCAAACCAGCGGATTGCGGCGCTCCAATCTCGTCGGTCGAGACATTGACGAGCTGCTCGCGAAAAATGCCGTGACGCGGCTGACGCTCTCGCTGATGTACGCCACGGATTTCTTCGACCAGGTGGAGCACCGCGTTTTGCCCGCGCTTCGCTCCGGAACTGTCGTTCTCGCCGACCGGTTTATCTTCACGCTCGTCGCGCGCGGCGTCGTGCGCGGAATCAACCGCGACTATTTGAATGGCCTTTACGCCATGGCGCTGCGGCCGCATCTCACATTTTGGCTGAACGTGCGTCCCGAAACGGCTTTTGCCCGCGAGTTCAAAAAAGCGCAAGCCATCAGTTATTGGGAAGCCGGGCGCGATATGTCGCTCTCGCATGACCTCTACTGGTCCTTCATTCGCTACCAAACGATGATCAAGCGCGAATTCGAAGTCATGGCCAAGCGCCACTCGTTCATCGAACTCGACGGCGAGGCCAGCGTCTCCGCCGTCAACAAACAGCTTCGCCAGCGCATCGGCGAGCAATTGGGAATTCGCGCGACGAAGTACACGCCCTCCGCCGCGCTCGCGCATCTCTGGCGGTAAATTCCGAAATGTCAGAGCCCGTTCATATTGCCGCGATTGACGCGGGCTCCAACGCGGTGCGCCTCGCGGTTGCCCGGGCCTATTCCGCGCTGGATATCGAGCCGCTCGTCAACGAAAGATATTCGCTGCGGCTCGGCGAAGGCGTTTTTCTGCGGCACCGCTTCAGCGAAGAGCTTTTCAAAAAAGGCGTCAAAGCCTTCCGTCATTTTCACGAAATCATGGAGGAGTTTGGAGTCACGCGCTACCGCGCCGTGGCGACAAGCGCTTCTCGCGAGGCTCGCAACCGCGACGCGTTTGTGCGGCGCATCAAGCAAAAGGCCGGAGTCGCGCTCGAGGTGATCAGTTCCGCGGAAGAGTCGCGGCTGGGGCGCGTCGCAGTGCTTGCGGCCCTCGGGCCGGAGTCGCCGCCGCGATGCATCGCCGATTTGGGCGGCGGTAGCCTGGAAATCAGCATCATCCGCGACCACACATTGCAACAGAGTACGCAATTGCCTGTCGGAACTGTGCGCTTGATGAGTACGCTGAATATCCCTGGTGCGATACGCCCGGCGCAAGCAGAACAAGTCCGGAGGTACGTGCGCGCGCTCTTGGAATCTCGCCTGCCATCGCGGCCGAATCTCGGTGAGCAAGTTGCAGTTGCGCTCGGCGGGAACGCGGAAACTCTCGCAAACATCGCGCCGGGACCGCGGCTGCATGGACTTCCGACGCTGGAAGTTTCTCTGCTGCGTGAGCGCCTGCCGGA
>CAVSIW010000006.1:0-26930 GCA_963727945.1 uncultured Acidobacteriota bacterium | reverse complement strand
TTCGCGATATAGATTTGAAGATCTCAAATATTGCGGGCACCTCAAAATGGCAACCTGTATTGTGATCGCTAATGTCGTCATCAACGGTGGCGATAATCCAAACAGTCTGAATTGTGGCGTCAAAAGAATCACTATAAATAAGGTGCAGTCGATAACACTGTAAGCCACCCAAACAGCAGAGAGCAAAAATCTGCGCTATCCGACCAGATCTAAGCAGATGCAGTGGGTGATGGAGACAATATGAGTTGCTAACGCCTTGTCTCAAATCTAAATCCTATAAACTGATGTTGAATTGATATAGAATTATAAAGTCTCTTAAACGGGTATCAAGGATTAATTATTGTTTAATTCGTTTGTTTCCTTTTCTATGTATTTAAATATTTACTAACGGAGTACCAGATAGAAGTTAGGCTCATCCAGATCAAATATTAGCCAAATAACTACCACGCCATGAGTCAGAACACGGAACAGTAAGCGTTTTCGCGGAATATCAAGGCGGTACCACCTGAAAAAAAGCTCATTGGTTAAGTAAGCGATTGTGTCTATTCCATTTATTATTACCAATAGATATAGTTTGACCAAACCTGCTGTTTTATATACTGCTACATTTATACCAATCCGATAACTGCTCAAAAAGTTGTTCCTATTATCATTGATGCACTCGCAAAAGCTCAAAAAACGCCTGTTTGTGAGCCTTGTAATATACTGATATTATTGAAGTGCAAAAACAAAAAAAGAGAAATTGCGAGTGCATCAATCATGGCTAACCGAATCGAAGAATTTGCTGACATCAGCATCTAATACCCAGTTCACCTTTGCGTACAGGATATCCCGACTGTGAACCATCGCGGCATGGGTGATAGCACATCTGTCGCTTTTCCGCTTGACATATCCCTCCCCTTCGGGTCAGAATTCGTACACGTCATCTTCGTGCATACTCTGCTATTATCATACCCCCCATCGCGCAAAAATGAACACCTGCTGTGCGGCTCGCTCCAACGGCACGTCAGATGGGATGGCCCGGTTGGCAACAAGCGGGGGCGCTATAATCATCATATGAAAGGACGCGGCCATGACCCCGGTATTCCACCCCACCCTCGTCAACTCCCCCTTCGAAGACCCCTGTGTCTACATAGACTCCTTTCAGCCAGCACACCATGCTTCTTTCAGCAATTGGTAATTTTATTTTGTCGCGTTGTTGTTGTTTTCTTTTTTTTTTTTTTTACTGGGGGTATCGTTGAGCATATACTCATCCAGATCGATTCCAATTCGATAGTCAAAATTCAGTTTGCCGTCGTTTAGCAATCCTCCGGCCGGATAAGGGTTCGATCAATGATGGCAATCCTGTCTATGCCCTGACGTTCAAGCTCCATCGCCGCAAACAAACCGGCGGGGCCGGAACCTATAATCAATACATTATAAGAACTCATAAACCATTTAAACTCCTGCCTTATCTTATACTACATTATCCTTTAAGTTTCGCTACACTTAATCTATGATTTATGGCAGTATGCTAAAATTCTTCATACCTCCTTAAAAATATTCGGGAACTTTTTTGCCGCTTATTTTGTCTAACAGGCAAAAGGCAATCAAAAGCCGAAAAATCACAAACAAAGGAGGAATATATGAAAAAATTATTATCTGTCATGCGTTATTTTATTGATGTGGGTAAGCATTGCCACGGCGGCAACTATCGGCGATGCGGTTGAGGTCAGCGTTATTACTGATAACGGATGGGCGCTGCCGTTTTATCCGGTTAAAAGCCGTCATGATCTTAAGAAGGTTTATGCCGAAGCCTTTAAAGGTGATCATTACCGGATTGTTGTCCGCAATAAACTGAATCGCCGGGTCGGTGTGGTTATCGCGGTTGACGGCAGAAATATCATTTCCGGTCAGAAATCATGGCTGAAGAATACGGAAAGAATGTATATTATTGACGCGTATTCCACCAATGAATATTCCGGCTGGCGGACCGGTCAGGATAAAATCAACCGCTTTTATTTTACCGATGTTCCCGATTCCTATGCCGCCGCCTTTGGTGATGAATCCGCCATGGGAGTGATTGCCGTTGCCGCTTACCCGGAAATTCAGCGTTATGAACCGCCAATGGATTACTCCAGCTCAGACCACGGAGAATGAGAATGAAAGAGCAAGCCAGAGACAAGGCGGCAGCTCCCTCTGCTCAAGGCAATGCTCAGGCTTTGGAAAGTGCCGGCACCGGCTATGGCCATGAAGAATATTCTCCTTCCTATCGCGTCGAATTTGAGCCTGAAAAGAGAGCAGTTGAATCCATCCTGATAAAATATGAATGGCGCAAAACACTCTGTCAAATGAATATTATCAACTGCGGCAGGACGTATGAACATTCCTACAACCGGATTTGGGAAAATGACGGTTACGCCCCTCCTCCACCATGTTGTCGCTGATAATTTTATCAGAAGAGTGTACAAGGGCAGGAGAATCAATTCTCCTGCCTTTTTTAATGCAAATAAAGGCCGGATACAGGATTAAAAATCATTATCGATGAAATCGTGTTTTTACCTTCTTTAAAAAATAATGAATAGTGTTATATGATTCAAAATTACCGAAGAAAGCAAATTCAGGTCTTTTAATGAACAGACGATAAAATTACGCAATTGAGCGGAAATATTTTAGAGAATGGTTTGAAAATCAAGAAGCTGTTTTGACTGAAGAAACATTCTCCAAGAATAATTCATGAAAAAAAACATTCCATCTGTGGCGGATATTCGCAAAGCGGCTGACCAGGGAAACGCGGAGGCCCAAAACAATTTGGGCGTAATGTACCTGGCCGGGGAAGGTGTTCCTCAAGACGATGCGGAAGCCGTACGCCCGCCCCCGCGCTAAGGGCGGGTTTACCAGCCCCCTGGTGCAGAAGATTACCGCCAAAGCGGGCATCACGGAGGCGGCGCTGCGGTCGGGCATCCGGCGGCGCGCGGTGGTCCGGGTGCGGCGGCTCTTTTGCCAGGTGGCGGTGAAGGGGACGGGGCATTCCGGCGCGGAGGTGGCCCGGTTCCTGGGGGTGACCACCTCCGCGGTCAACCGGCTGGCCCTGTCCGAGGAGCTGCCGGTCGTAGAGCGGCTGCGCTCGATCCAGATCGCCCGCCTTGCGGTAGTACTTCGCCACCTCCTCGTAGGCATACCCGCGCGGGAACGCGGGAAAATCGGCGACGATATCCTCGAACCGGGAGATGGAGCGGTCCTCCCAGTGCAGCAAGACGATCCAAGGCAACCCCACGAGGAAGGAGACGCCCAGCGCCAGGGGAACGACCGGACCCGGCCGATCGAGAAGAGCCCGCGGGGCACGCGCGCCGCTCCTCTGCCCGCTCCCTCGCGGCCTCTCCCTCGCCCGCGTGGAGCCGGCGCCACGGGCGCGGAGGCAGCCGCCTCCACCGCCCCGCCCGGAGTCGCTTCCGGGAAGGAGCATCGCCGCCAGCAGGATCAAGCCCGCCGAGTGCGCCGCCAGGAGGTCCCAGTCCCGCGCTCCGCCGAGCTTCCGATCGACCGCCACCGACATGCCGGCCAGGGAGACGATCTGCACCAGCAGAAAGAGATAGCGAGGCTCGCGCGCGTAAGAAAGCAGCCGCCGCCAGGCCGTCAGCGCCACCAGGAGGCAAACGGGCGCCGTGATCAGCGCCAGGTTGAACAGGTCCTTCCAGTGGTAGACGGTGAAGAGCCCCCGCCCCTGCCCGAGCGGGATCCAGATGCTCTGCGCGTTCTTCCCCTCGAGGAACTCGTGCCGGAACCAGGCGGCGTTGTAGCCCTCGGCGATGTGAAGCAGAACTGCCACCAGGAAGAGCAGCATCGGGGGACCCAGAGCCTCGAAGACTCGGCGAACCGGCGACCGCCCCGGGGCGCGCCAGGTCAGCACGAGCAGGGCCGGTGCGGTGAAGAGCAGCAATTGGCGATGCGCCGTTTTTTTTTTTTTTTTTTTTACTCGTTACGGTTGCGTCTTGCTGAAATGCGCGGAGGACAAAAATTGGGAGGTTTGTCACCATATCCAGTTTGCCTTTTCTAAGCTTGACATCCAAAAAATCATAAGACAACACCAGAAAGAAAAAGTAGAACTGCCTAATGTATAAAACGATAAACCAGAAAAGACGCAAACGCTCTGGGTGCATGTCGTCACGAAGAAATATCTGAAGGAAAAAGCAACATGGGCAATAACAAATCGGAGGAGCACTCATCAACGACACGAAAGAAGAGTATTGCCACCGAAGTAAACTTGGCAACTGCGGATGTAGTTGTCATAAATAAATATACGAAGGTCTAATGCTAACCACGTGGGTCATTCGTGGAGGAACCGGAGGCGGTACCTTGGCCGGTGTCGGGACATCTCACGGGCAAAAGCTAACCAAAGCCGGAGATTTAGTGTTCCTTTAGGGAGGAAGAGAAATAATGCGGTTCCGAGGTATCAGCGATCCTCAAGGCGTCAAAAGTTTTGTGCTAACGCTACAGAAAGTCCTGAGATGATAGTCAAAGCATCACAGGCACAAGGCTAAAAGAGGGCTGGAAACTTCCAAACGTTTAACTCTGGACCTACCAAGAAAGTTTTTATTAACCCTTGAAGCTTTCTTTTGAACCGTCAGGAAGGATGAAAAGTCATGTCTTTACAAAAAAACGATTTCATACTAATAGACTACACAGCCAAAGTGAAGGAAACAAACGAGGTTTTTGACACCACAAACGAAGAAACAGCCAAGAAGGAACACCTTTACAAAGAAGGAGACATCTACGAACCCAAACTCGTCGCCATCGGAGAAGGCTGGGTCCTCAAAGCCTTAGATGAAAGCCTCACAACCATGGAACTAAACAAACCAGCCACCGTTGAAATTCCCCCCGAAAAAGCCTTCGGAGCAAGAGACGCAGAAAAAGTCAAACGCGTCCCACTAAAACAATTAACCAAGCAAAGGCACAAACCCAGCCATCGGAATGCGAATCGAATACAATGGAAAAATGGCGAGCATACGCGCCATCGGCGCCGGACGAGTGCTTCTAGACTTCAACCCCCCCCTAGCGGGAAAAACCCTAGTCTACGACGTCACCGTAAACAAGAAACTCGAAAACACCGAAGAAAAAATAGCCAACCTCATACACCGCAGAATCCCAGTTGTCAGAACCCGCCAAATTCAAACTAACCATCGAGAACAACACACTGAGCGTAGAGATGCCCGAAGAAACCTATTACATAGAAGGCATTCAAGTCGCAAAAAGAGGCATCGCCAACGACGTGCAAAAATACTTCCCCGAAATAACCACAATAAGATTCGCAGAAACCTTCAAAAGCGAACCGAAACCAGAAACAAAAACCTAACTACGAGAACATCTCGTTCTTTTCCAGCGAAAAACCAAACCCCGCCGCCCTCAACAAAGCCAAAACCGTAGGCGAGAAAGTAAAGCCTCTTAAACATTCTTACGGACAGCCACAAAAAAACCTTAGATAATGAAGAACCACCGAGAGTATCGTTTTCCCCTTCAGATGCGCAAGTACCAAACTTGGAAAGCCAGAAAGGAAAGCCCTTGAGAAAATAACTAACTGGCATAAATCCGAGAACAAAGCCCATCGCGAAAGCCGCAAGTTCACATCGCGTCTACGCCAAAACTTCTTCTACCGTCTCCCAGCACAATGTCTTCTCCGTTTGCATCAGTCATGATCGTCTCTCTGAGAATTGGGGTTGTGTATTTCCGTTTCTTCCGCGGAGCCTTCATTTTGCATCAAGTAAACAGCATGTTCTATAGGCTAAAGTCTTATGAAAATAGAATTCATACTCAGAATTCATATTCGCAGTTGGTCCAAAAAAGGAACATGCACAGGGTCTATTCGGCTAATACATGCTAAAACACTGATACTTGAAAGGCAAAAACCCGAGAAATTGGAAATTGAACTCTGCACTGTTTAGTCGATTATTCCTGTCATTTTCGCTACTTTCTCGCAAAATTCATGGTTCGGCTTCAGCTTGTGGAGAATAGTGTACCTTTCAGGTCTCACCGTCGCCGCGAATTCTAAGGCTTTAACCACGTCTTCGTCCTTAACGCCTATTTCGCTGGCTGTTGTGGGCGCTCCTATTTGCTTAAGCGTGTCTCGGATTCGCTTCCAATTTGCATCTTGGAGATACGCAATCATTATGGAGCCGATGCCGCATTGTTCGCCGTGCATCGCATGACATTTCATCAGATCGAGGGCATGACTAAACAGGTGTTCCGAACCGCTAGCTGGGCGACTGCTTCCAGCAATGCTCATGGCAACTCCACAGCTTATAAGCGCTTCAATTAGCACTCTCAGGCTTTCCTCATTTCCCGGCTTAATGAACTGTGCATTTTGTGTCACAAGTTTGGCGCTCATCAAAGCTAAGCTGGCAGCGTACTCTCCGTAATACTCATTACTTTCCACATGAGCAAGTTTCCAGTCTTTGACTGCAGTGAACTTGGCGATCACATCTCCGCATCCGCTTATCAACGAAACGCCAAGGCGCCTGCTCTATGATTTCCGTGTCGGCGATTATAGCCAAGGGGCGCTTGAGCCATGATAGAATAAGGTTTCTCAAATCCTTTAATGGATGCGAGCGGGCTTGCAATTCCATCATGAGAAACAGTGGTCGGTATGCTGAAAAATGGTATGCCCAACCTTGCGGAACTCAATTTCGCTACGTCTATTTTGGACCCGCCGCCAACGCCGAAAAAGCACCTGCTGGTCTCCAAGCAGTTATTTTTTGCTCAACAGCCAAAACTTCTCTAATAGTTGCCCCTTCAACAAGAAAAGTATCAACTTCCATATCCGATTGACGCAAGAGTTCTCGCACCCTTTTCCCAGCAACTTCATAACTCTTCGACCCCGGCAACATCAAGCGCGGATCCGCTAAGCCCAAGTCTCTTCACAACTTCAGTGACTCGCGACAGAGTTCCCTTTCCAACAATCACCTCTCTTGGAAGTTGCATGTAATGGTAATGAAGGCAAACGCAATCACACTGCTATGTGTAATCATAGATTCACGAAGCATCAAAGGTTTAAAACTTTGCGAATTAAGTGCTTCGTAACGGACTGAACATGGACATTGTTCAAAATGTCTAACACCACAATGTTAATAAATCTCTCAGCATAATCACAACACACTACTTCCTAGCGACGGAATTCGCTACGAATCCGAGTTTTAGGGAGACCGTAACAAAATGGCACACAATAATTCGGCTAGTCAACTAGTGCTGAAAGGAACCACAACCATAGGCGTCGTCTGCAAAGACGGAGTTATCCTGGCTTCAGACACCCGAGTGACGATGGGCTATTTCGTAGCTCACAAACTTGGGAAGAAAGTCTACAAAATCGACGACCACCTAGGAATGACGATAGCCGCAGGAAACGTAGCCGCGACGCCCAGAGAGTGGTCGACATAATCACCGTAAACGCGAACTCTACAGAATCAACATGAACCGACTATCCCGTCAGCTCCGCGGCGAGGAATACGGCCATCTCTCTAGCACTCTGCCAGAGGCTTATCAGTTCAAATTCTGTTAGGCGGCATGGATGCAACTGGTCCTCACCTATTTTCCTCTGGATCCCTTCGGAAGTTTGACAGAAAGAAACATCAGCTTCAACAGGTTCCGGTTCACCCATAGCCTACGGCGTGCTGGAAGACAAATATCGACCGGGCATGACCATCGAGGAACTCCTGCCAATAATCGTTAAGGCTGTCAATGCTGCGATGAAGAGGGATGTTGCAAGCGGCAACAACTACAACATCACGATAATAGACAAAAAGGGCTATCGCGAGTTGACGGACGAAGAAAAACGCAAACTTCGGCCAGTTAAGGAGTTAAAGTCGTGGCGAGAAATTCAGAGAAGGACAAACTAGAAATTAGTCATTATATTCTCGAGAAAGTTCCGAAGAGGCAGAAGTGACCAGAATCGAATATGAAGGACCCATGCTCTCCGTTTACACCAAGAAACCTGAAATTCTCGTCGAGCAAAGCAGCGTAGTAGCGGAAATCGTCGGCGTAATCCGAAAAAGAATTGTTGTACGACCCGATCCCTTCAGTCAGGTTTCCGGAAATGAAGCAGAACGAATCGCACGTGAATTAATAGCTCCCGAAGCCGAAATAACAGACATAACCTTCGACCCAAGCCTAGGCGAAATAACAATCGAAACAAAGAAGCCAGGTCGAGTCATCGGAAGAAACGGAACGGTTCTTCAGGAAATAATTAGGAAACCCAAGTGGCGCCCTCATGTCCTTCGAAGTCCTCCAATACGTTCAAAAATAATCACTCACATGCGTCACTATCTTCATTCAGAAAGCAAAGAAAGAGAAAGAGTTCTTCGCACAATCGGCGAGAGAATTTTCCGGCCCAAGATTTGGGAAGTTGGAGACGTCAGATTGACAGTTCTCGGCGGAGCCCAAGAGGTGGGTCGCTCGGCCTGGCTTCTCAAAACAAGAGAAAGCAGCGTCCTCCTAGACTGTGGCATAAACCCCGGTTCACAGAAGCCCTTTGAGGCGTTTCCACGTTTTGATTCTCCCGAATTTCAAATAGACGCTTTGGACGCCGTGGTCATCAGCCACGCTCATCTTGACCACTGTGGCTTAATTCCTTTTCTCTACAAACATGGTTATGATGGACCAGTCTATTGTTCAGCGCCCACTTCAAATCTGATGACTATGCTGCAACTGGACTACCTAGACGTGGCAAGCAAGCAAGGAGTCATTCCACATTACGATCAAAAAGACGTTCGAGAGTGTGTTCTTCACACAATTCCTTTGCGATACGGCGTTGTAACCGACATAGCTCCAGATATCCGCCTAACGCTGCACAACTCAGGGCACATTCTCGGCTCCGCCATGGCGCACCTACACATAGGCGAAGGTTTGCACAACCTGGTATACACGGGCGACTACAAATTTGCAAGAACAATGCTGCTGGAAGCAGCTGCAACCGAGTTTCCGCGCGTTGAAACCGTGATCACGGAAAGCACCTACGGAGGAGCCAGATGACATAATGCCGTCTAGAGTGGAAGCGGAAGAACGCTTGACAAGGGTCATAAATGAAACCCTGGAAAACAGAGGCAAGGTGCTCATTCCTGTGCCCGCCGTGGGCAGAGCGCAAGAAATAATGCTAATCATCGACGGTTACATGCGACGAGGAATGATGAAAGAAGCACCAGTGTTCATCGAAGGCATGATCTCAGAAGCCACGGCGATTCACACCGCTTATCCGGAGTACCTAGGCAGAGAGGTCCGCCACAGCATACTACACGAGGAAGCTAACCCCTTCCAGTCAGACTACTTCACCATCGTAGAGCATCCTAGCGTGAGACAGAGCATCATCGAAGGCGAGCCTTGCATTGTCTTGGCAACCTCTGGCATGCTCGAAGGTGGACCAGTGATAGAGTACTTCAAGAGTTGGGCCGAAAACGAGAAAAACGCAATAATATTCGTCAGTTACCAGAATCGAAGGCACTCTAGGAAGGAGAGTCCAGAAAGGAGTCAACGAAGTTACAATGATTGATAATGATGGCAAAATGGTCGTCGTACAGGTCAAGCTCCGAGGAGAATCGATTGAAGGCTTTTCGGGACACTCGGACAGGAGACAGCTAGTAAACTATTTGACTCATCTGTCACCCAAGCCTGAGAGGATCTTCGTTTGCCACGGAGAAAAAGCTAAAACCATGAGTTTGGCCGATTTCATTGACAAGAAGGCTGGAATCAGCACCGTAGTCCCGGCGGTTTTGGAGACCTTCAGGCTGCTGTAGGCAAGGGTTCGTTCGAAACCTGCGTTTTTTCTCGCCAAATCCGTATCTTAGGCGGACAGAGAACAACTCGTTCTTCCCCAAGTCGCGCTATGTCTCCTCCAACGGACTCGGCAAACTCGGATAACTCATTCACTGCACGCTTCACGTCTTCGATGCTTTTGCTCGCAAGAGGAGTAATTCTGAGAATTAGGATATTTCCCTTGCTAACTTCACTCTTTATGGCTTCCAAATCAGATAAATCACGGAGAGGCATTGCCTTAAGGTAAGTCTTACCTGGAAGCTCTTTGCTTTCGGAAGGCGCTGAGACTGTTTTTTCCTCCTCTTCTTTCCTCGATTTGCGGAATATTCCCAGGTTAGGCAAATCTTTCCTCTCTAGCTGCTATTTAATCGTCTTTTATACAGTTAAGTGTTTCTCAATTTCAAGTTCTAATTCTAATGTATAATACTGATTTAGTTTTTAAAGTCTTATGAATTCGAGATTAAGATTTTCGCAATTTCCGCAAAATTTCACCGGCGACGCTACCTTCTACTATTGTTTATTTAGGTCGTTAGTTTTTTGCTTTTTCGGTAGCTCCATAAGCTTTTTTGACTTAGGCGCTGCCCGAATCTGCTCGGCAGTAAAATCCTTTTGACCTTTTGACCATATTTGGAGCATCTATCTGACCGGGGGGTAGGCTTGTGCGCACACACAAACCCTCCAAAGCGAAGAATCCCACTAAATACGCACCTTCTCCTAATTCCAAAAACTCCTATGTATCGCACGTGTCCATGCAGTGTATCCATCCAGCAGATAGCGATCTTTGACTGGCTCTGGTCAACTCATGGTGCTCAACGGGGTATAGGCTTAATCCAAAACTTCTTCCACGGTCTCAGATACTATGTCTTTTTCAGCTTCATCTATCATGATTTTCTCTCGAAGGATTGCAGTGACATAATGACGCTTTTTCAAGAGCTTTCCAAATCTGAACCTTGGTGAAATTCCCTTCCAAAACACGTTACCTTTCTCCACCTTAATGAAAGCAGGAAGTCTGAAAATTTAAGCCAAATTTCCAAGCCCGTAATACTGCCAAAATCGAAATATCTCACCACTTCCGAACTGCTGCAAATCAACTCCGATTTCTGTTAGCTACAATTCGTACCCGAAAGCTGAACTGAGTACGCGCAAGCTCTTAATAGAGAATTTAGCGCTTCTATTATCGCGTAAGGAAGAAATAGCGAGGTGACGAAAAGTTGCTATCAGGAAAGTACGATGGCTGCTCCAAATATTAAAGAATGCAACAAACGCTTTCAGAAAGTGGCAACTGGCGGCAAAGTCTACTGTCCTAACGGAACGGCTCATCTCGTAGATGATTCCAGTATCATAATAACTTCAGATATTTGTAACCAATATTAGAAGTGTTTTGACCAAGTTTCTTCATATCCACAATATACGTAACAAACCACTGATAATTCTAAACCACCAGTTCTTTGATACTGCATTTATAGAATCGCGCCCAGGCTATCGAATAGAAAAATCAAACCTTCGCAGCCAGCAAAAGAAAAGAGAATTGTTTTTAGCTAAAACTAGCAAGTTTGCCAAAAACTAGATTAAGTTGCTTGTTTCAGGAAGCGGCTCACAGCAAACAAATTGGCTCCATTCAACTGCAAAGATAAATCGATATACAACCCCAATGCGAGGTTTACTCAGCAAACGTTTTAGCAGAAGTTCCAGACTTTGTCGCTAACAAAATGGAAATTTCTCACAACCATTCCTTGATTAATTTTCCTAACGTTTTCTGAGTCATACATTATTTCTCCCAGAGCTAGTGATTTGCCGTGCTTCGCATCTACCACAAGAACTAAATCGCCTTTCCTGAATTCGCCTTCAACTCGCACTATTCCTGGAGCCATCACATCGGCGCCGTTACACACGTGAGGAACAGCGCCCATGTCAACTACAACTTCGGGAAGTCGCGCCAAAACCTCTGCGAAAAGTAATGTCGGCAAAACCTTCTCGCCGACCTTAAAGAACAGAGGTTTTCCATTGACAAGCAGAATTTGACCGAAGATCCGTGTCCGCCGCTTCGACGTTTGATTTTGTTCGCATAACCGTTTCCAAATTGATTCTGAGGGTTTCGGAAACCTTGTTTAAATTCTGCTTTGCTTCTTTAGGCTTCAGGGAATATCTTCGATACTTCTGCGACATGGCGATTCTCACGAGCGTGGAAATCCCAATGCGTTGTATGTGTTGACATATAATATTTAGCTTGTCTTCCCACGCGGTTTTTTGGTTTCGATCGCAGCAGATTCGTTCTTTGAACAACTCTACCGCGACTGGTCAGGTTGTGCGGAACCCTTTTTGCTTCTGGAGAGAGGAACAATGAACTCAACAATCATCAGAAGCAAAATGAGAAGAATAACCACTGGCACTCCCCATGGGGTTTGCATGAGTAGCGCCGCATACCCGATCCATGGTATGTGCATGACGACTTTGCCGACTACCAGGTCCTGGGATACCGGGCTCCAGGGGTCGTAGTTTCCGTCTGGAACTGGGCTGGGCCACGTTACGAGGGGGTTTCCGTCTCCTTTGGTGTAGAAGTAGAGTTTGCCGTTGATCACGGTTTCCTTAACGATTCGGTGTACGATGAGTTCGCCGTTGCCTGGTTTATGGTAGACTATGATGTCGCTGTTGGGGTAGTTGGCATTGAGGCTTGACGGGTTTACTCCTTGTATTATTATCAGGTCGCCCCTGTGAAGGGTGTGGGCAAAGGGATGCGACCACGGCGGGCTTCCCTGCACAGTATCCATGCTGCCGCTCACCACAGCCAACATAGGATAGTTCGTGTCCAACACCGCTTGGGAACCATACCAGAACCCAAAGACTACCAACACAATGAAAACGATTGTCAGGGCAGTCTGAAAATACTCATTCTTCCAAAGTTTCTTCCAAGCAGTAGTCAAATTTTAACTTCCATTGCATTCTGATTGTTCTTTGCACATTAAGTAGTTTTTGTGTTTTAAAACTTGCCATTTTCCGTAAGGAAGAACTTGAGCTTGAGACCTAACGATTAACCCAAGCTTTGGGGCTAAAAGACATAGGAAAGGTATTTGCTCCCGCTCTCTAGAAAGGTCATTTTATCGCAGAGTCTGAATCAAATTTGCGAATTCACACGCAAGGCTAATAGGAACAGCGGGACAGTAGTAGTTTACGGAATATTATCCTAAGGCCGCTGGCGAAAGAGTTTGGACTCAGGTTTGTTGATGGCTTACGTTCTGTTTTCATTAGCGGATGTCGCTATTTATTTTGGGTTTCTTGTAATCTTGAAGTCTGTATACAAGAACCATCGTCTATTTTGTCTCGCGTTCCTGATTTTCATATCCCCCTTCGTTTATCCACTTGCTAATTCTGGGAGTTTATTCAATGTGCTATGGATGCTCTTCTTTACTCCACTGTATGGAGTGATCGTCATGATGATAGCATACACAAATTGGATGATTTTGTATTACGTTGTGGCTTATGGGAGTTTTGCTGCTCTAAACTTCTTTTGTAAGAAAAAACCACGGAGTCATGGATAATATGGAAATTGAGATTGCTTTTACTTGTCCGTTGGATCCGGGTGGTATCTCTTTAACATGGCGTTTGGCGCTGAGATAGATTTAAATGTGAAGAGTTCAAGTATACAAGAGATAGCTGCGGATGAGGGTTCAGAATGAGTGAAATCACTACCGAAATTCTTGAACAGAATTTGGGCAAGATTGTGCTTGTGCGACTCAAGGGGGGCAAAAGCCTACGGGGAAGACTGAAGGGTTTCGATCAGCATCTGAATCTAGTTTTGGAAGAAACAGAAGACACCACAAACGCTGAAAACCTGAAGAAGCTGGGTCTGATAATCGTCCGTGGAGACAACGTGGTCCTTATTTCGCCTCCGCCTAGGTGACATCGATTGGGAAAAGGGACACCCTCTTTCGGCAAACGCATGGGCAAAGTCGTTCACATTCACTGCAGAAGATGCGGAAGAAGAGCTTATCATGTGCGTCACAAGAGATGCGCAGCGTGCGGCTATGGCGAAACTACAACCTTGAGAAACTACGCATGGCGAACGAAGACTCTTCAAAGGCAAAGAGTGCTCTGAAGCTGAGGTTGTTTAAGCCTCATTCCTGACTGAGTTCGTTCCATTTTTTGCGCTTTGAGGCGCCTTACCTTTGGCTATAACCCTTTCTTGCCAATCCCTTCATTTCTTATGGGGTTTGCTAAATCTTGCCAAAAAACTACAAGCCAAACAGGATTCTACAATTTAACACCGCGTGACAACTCACGGTAGATTTGAAAATCGAAAAAAGAAACACGCATTTCTTTATTGAGTCTGCCTTTCTATTCGCTTGTTGTGCCGTAGTAGCCTTTGTCGATTTTGACAAAGATTAATGGTCCCTTGCTTTGAGCCATGTCACGTGCTTTTCTCAAAGCGTTATTTACGACAGTCAGAACTTGTTCTTTGTCGCTGAGGGTCTGCATAGTTTTTTCGCCGAGTTCCATTTTTAAGAGGTTTTCTGTAAGGATTTCGGTGCCACAAATTTCTCCATTCTTTAGAAGTGTAAATACCACCAATTCTTCGATTTCTTGTTTGTGTTTAAGTTTCCCTCCACAAAGGCTCTGCGTTGCTTAGATTTTTGACACCTTGGTCCATTTATTCGAGTTCTGTACTCCTATTAGCAACTTGACACGTTTTCTTTCCATTTTTTGAACCATATGCTTGTCCATCTGCTAGGAACTCTTCCAGTTCGCTGGGGTTCTCTTTAAAGAATTGTTCCAGTCTCTCCACTATTTCGCATTGGTTTGCTTCTTTTCCGAATCAGATACCCAGTGGAACTTAAGATAGTTGTGAAATACTGGCCGGCTCCTGTAGAACTTTTCGGTCGGACCCGAAACCCTTTCAGCGCGGGGTCAATATCTTTTCAGTTTCTCTGTTAACATCATTTCTACAAACTTCATTTGCTCTCCTCCGAAGCCTTTCTCCATTTTTAGTTAGACAATCACCTTTTAATTAAGGTTTATTTTTTCTTTTCCTAATATAACTGTTTTAGGCGGTTTTTAGCAATATTCCGATTCTCAAATCCAGTTTTCCGGTTTCTTTAGTGCCTACCTGATGAATTTTCGGAAGCTCCGAGGCATCCTTCAAAATGAAATCCGGATTCTCCTTCAAGAGCTCATCAAGAGTCGAAAAAGCCCTGACAACACCGCCACAGTTATGGCGCCTGCAGCTTCCAGTTGGAACCTCGGAAACTGAATCTCCCACGATAGCACAGTCACATATTTGAACGTCAAAACTCTGACGCGTTTTCTCAGGGGCTTCAGGCGATGGTTTGGGCTTATGCGTATCCAAAGCCGTTACTACATAGGCGAAGCAATTTGCCAAGCCAAAGTGCCTCAGTTCTTGCGATAATTGCTTCCTCTGGGACGAAACGCATGGTAATCAGCGCGAGTTTTGCCTTCTGCGAAAGGGTTACAAGCGCATTCGCAACGTTCAGTATAAGTCTGGTTTTCTCCTTCGTAACAGAGTAGTAAGTTTGCAGATATACATCCAAAAAACCCTTCAGGTTCCCTTTTACGATGTCGTTCAATGGCAAGTTTTGTTCAAGCCGCTTAGGGATTTCAAGCGCTGTTGAAGTTTCAACAATTCTGTGTTCAGTTAATGCGAATGCAGTTTTTGCAGCTTCCACGTACGCCTCCTTTGAATCTACGATAGTGCCATCTAAATCGAAAAAAATTCCTCTCAACTTCCGCTTGTTTAGGTCCATGCCAATTGCCCTTCGTTAGCCTTAAGTGGTTTGCGACTGGCTTCTTAAGTCTTTTCACCCAACCCAAAAAGGAAGCAAAAGGCTGAATGAAACCCAACTTTCGAGCTTTTCACTGTTATCAACAGCAATCTTGGATCATGCAAATGGACATAGCCAAGCAAAAATTCTCTAATGTGAACATTTAACGTAAAAACATAATAGATTCCATCTCTAACAAATCTTTGGGAATGTCCAGTATGATTGAAGTCGGCAACAGGAGAGCTATTCTCTTGATCAACTTAAAGCACATAAAAGAGCTGTCGCCTTTTTCTACGCTTCCTGGTGTCCATTTTGTATGAATTTTCAACTGGTTTTTGACCAGAGTATGCTCAAGAAAGTGACCCCAGCGAGTTTATCCGTGTCAACGTCGATGAAGATTCTAATCCCCTCTGGGAAGAGTATTGCTTAGAAGCTGTTCCTACAATAATTCTGTTCGACGACGGAAGAGCAACCAAACGGCTTGATGGAAGCCTCGGCTCAGGTATCTAGTGAAAAGCTGTTCAGGGACTGGTTAGAGAAAGCTTTGAAGGCTGAGTAAGGTAACACTTTTTCCGGTTTCCTCTTCGAGCAAATAACCTACAAATCCGAGCACTTCTTCTCTGCTACCATGTTGGCAGAATTTTTGCGCATTTGAATTTATGCAGATTTCTGCGCAATTCATAAAAGTTCGGAAAGCATGAGACAACACAACGCGCGTGTTCATTAGAACATATGATTGATTACTAAACCAGAACGTGTCATTTGGAGGAAAACAAAAACGGAAAAGAACATCAAAACAGCAGGCGAAGTCCGAAAAGATAGTAGGAATAAGATAAAATCAGAATCTACTCTGTTGTTTTCTCAGAAGGATGTCAGAAGCTTTGTTTTGGCATTCGTTTCAGCCTGGATAAAAGGGGATATCACCATCCGCTTTCCAACTGCGGCTGAACTCAGCAAAGAAGACTCCCTTGGCTATATCCTTCCCAGTTGATCCATCGGTCAATGCTGAGGTGAAAATTAAAGAACATTACATAGACTTATTGTCCATATGCGCCGGAACCAAACAGGCAACTGCTGAAGAACAGCAAAAGGCAATTTTGGAAATTTTCAGAATGCTCCTGATGTTTCAATCAGCCAACAGAATAGAAGGAAAACTTTTATCGAATGACCTAGAAAACAGGATCGAAAAACTGGAAAAAACCATGAAATCAACAATCAAACTTGTTGAACAAATAACGACTTTTCTATTCAAGGAAAAACCCGAAGCAAATGAACGACTAAATTTCAATTTCAATATTCCCCTCCCATTATGTTTTTCATGTTCACTCTTGTGTTCGAAATGCCTGTTTTCGACTTGCCAGGGGAAAAGTTGGTTTTCTGAATTGGATTTGTCGATGGTCAGTTAAAGTTAAATTTCGGATTCTTCAATAATCAGGCAAGATTCTGACCGAACACTTTTTTCGGAGGTATATACCTGTCAGCCTTTGTAGGAATAGGGAAAGCTTCAATCAACCCGTTTACGAAAGATGGCAAAGTCCTGATAAGCAAGATCGCGACGACGGAGGACCTGAAACTGGATATCGTGAAAGCCATAGACCTAATTGGTGGCTTGCATAGGGTCATAAACAAAGGTGACACGGTCTTGCTCAAACCCAACTACAACACTGACAATCCTCCGCCTGCCTCAAGCGACCCAGATTCCTCAAGGCCATAGTCGAGTTGTTGTTTGAACATGGCGCGGGAAAGGTCATTTTGGGCGAATCTTCTTGGCAGATGCTTAGCACTCGGAAGGCGCTGGAAAAAACTGGAGCACTTGCCATGATTAAGGAACAGGCGCCGAGGTCGCGTTTCTTGACGAAGAGGAATACGTTAAAGTAGATGTGGGTGGAAAATACTTAAGAACGTGAGTTTAGCCAAAACAGCCATGAATGTAGACAAGATAGTTTATTCTTGTTGCTTGAAAACTCATTTCCGCGCTGACTTCTCGCTCAGCCTGAAACTAGGCTTTGGGTTCACAAAGAAGAGCGAGCGAAATTCATTTCACTTGAGACACCTGAAGGAGAAACTCGTTGATCTAAACCTTGTGGTGCATCCAAACCTGATAATCATGGATGGCAGAAAATGTTTCATAACTGGAGGTCCATTCAACGGCGAGATTCGAAACCCAATGGTCATCCTTGCTTCGGGAGACCGCGTAGCCATGGACGTTGAATCCATCAAAGTCATCGCAAGCTTCGAAGGCTCCAAACTCAAGGACAACCCGTGGAGCTACACTCAAATCCGCCAAGCAACAGCACTCGGACTCAGCAATACGTTTTGTAGGGGCGGAGGAGGAGGAGATGTTTGTTTTGCCTATTTACTGGCTTAGGCATCTTGTTAAAGTATTTTTACTACCGGTTAGATTTCCTACCAGTAGTGTAATGGGTGTTTTAGTTTTAGGTTGCGCTGATCCTGTTTTCTATCTGTATAATTGTCCTATATGTAGTAATTCTTTTTTACAAAAAAAATATGAAGTTTAAATTTACCTGGTTCAAACGCATAGGATTGATGTTTTTCCTACCAAGTATCGGGCTCGCTTATTGCCCTTTGTGCCCTAATATTCCGTATATTCTTTTCTTTTAATATGACGGCCGAGTCGCGCAGTCCAAGCGATTACGCTCATGTCGAGGTACATGCCGCGAGCGCGTCGCTCGATCCGCGCGAGTGGCAAGTTGGCTCGCTTGAATCAGCCACGAATCAGAAGCTGGCGGCGCTGATATTCGAAAGGCTTGTGGCGCTCGATAATTACGGACGGTTTCAACCCGTGCTGGCAACGGAGTGGTCGCACGATGGTTCGAACAAACGCTGGCGGTTTGTGATTCGAGCGGGTGTAAAGTTTTCGGACGGTACGGCGCTGAGTGCGGAGGACGTCGTTGCGGCGCTCCAGCCGGTGCTTCCAGCCACAGAGCAAATCTCCGCGTCCGGCAATGCGGTTGTGATGCAGTCGACCGCGCCAGTGCCCGATTTGCCAGAGCAGCTTGCCTCCGGGCGCTACTTTGTTTATCGGGTGCTGGCAAGCGGAGCGCTCACCGGAACAGGACCGTTTGTTCTGGGAGAAGCTCCCGCCCCCATCGGCGTTGGATCGAGCGAGGAGAAAAACACCGCTTCGCCGCGCACGGAAACTTCCAGCGGCGCCCCGGTGCGTGGCATGGGCTCGCATCTTTATTTCCGCGCCAACGAGGACGCGTGGTCTGGCCGTCCGTTCGTCAACGCCATTGATGTCACGCTCGGGGTTCCTCCACTGCGCGCAATGTTTGATCTCCAACTCGGCAAGGCGGATTTGATCGAGCTCTCGCCCGAACTCGTGCCCCGAGCAAAACAAGCCAATCTTCGCGTGTGGATCTCGGAACCGGTCACGCTCTATGGCCTGCGATTTGACGATGCACAGGCCGCAGCATCGGATGTTCGCCTCCGCGAAGCTCTCTCCCTTGCGCTCGACCGCGGCACCATGGCCAACGTGTTGCTTCAAAAGCAAGCCGAACCTGCAGCAGCCCTTTTGCCGCAGTGGCTCTCGGGATATGCTTTCCTCTTCAACGTGGACACCAACCTCGAACGCGCAAAGGAATTGCGCCGCGCGCTTCCTGCGAATGCTGCCGCAGGCGCGGAACCGCTGCGCTTGCGCGTGGACCAAACGGGCGACCTCGCCAAACTTCTCGGAGAGCGCGTCGCCGTGAACGCGCGCCAGGCTTCCATTCTCGTGCAAGTCATTAGCAAACCAGTCTTGCGTGCGGGCATTGCAACGGCCGCAACATCTGATCCCTCCTCAGGTGTTCATCTTTTCGCATGGCACTATTCCTCTCTTTCTCCGCGCGCGGAACTCGATTACCTGTTTGCGGCATATAATCTGACGGAGACTTCCGAGGTGAACACCACGAGCACGGAACACGAGCAGCTTTATGTGCGCGAGCGGCGGGTCTTGGAAGACCGGCGTGTGTTGCCGCTCGTGATGCAAGCGGAATCCGTGGGACTCGGCGCAAACGTGCGCGATTGGATGCCTGCGCGTTGGGGTGAATGGCATCTCGCGGATGTTTGGCTGGAGCTTCCCGAGCCTGCTGTGACGGACTCTTCGAATTCCGCAAACAGTGCGGCACCATCTTCCCCGCAACCGCGGGCGGCTGCCCCCGGAGCAAAGCCATGAGCTTTCGCACAAAATTGTTTCTGGTTTTTCTGATTACGGTGCTTGCTTCGGTTTCGCTGGTTGCCTATGGCGTGACGCACTATACGCAAGCGGCGTTCGAGGAATCGGACGCGCAGCGCAGCGAAGCGCTCGTCGCGCAGTTCAACAAAGAATACGCGCAGCGAGGCGATGAGATTGCCCGGCAAGTGAAAAACATTACCGACGCTGAGATCACCCTGAAAGTGGCCATCGATTTGGCAGGCGCCAGGCCGGACCAATCGCTCTACGTCCACGACGCGGCCGGAGCGGCACAGGATCATGGGCTGGACTTTGTGGAATTTGTGAATTGGGACGGCACGCTGATCTCTTCCGCGCAATACCCTGCGCGTGTCGGCTATAAAAACGATTGGGTGACGTCCAACAAAAACTGGAACGACTCCGCGCCTTTCTTGAGGAAAGAAGAATTACCTGACGGAGTGGCGCTTTCGCTGACGGTTGTACGCATGCTTTCCGGCGGAAATGACAAGAACATGTACATCATCGGCGGGCGGCGGCTCGACCAGAATTTTCTTGCCTCCCTGGTTCCCCCTGCGGGAACGCGGGCGCTGCTGTATCGCAATCTGGAGCCCAATTTTGTTGCGACGGCGCTCACTGACGTGAACGGGTCGTTCGAGCAGGCGGACCGCCTCCAACCGCTGATCGAGCAGATCCAGAAGCAGCCGCAGCCGCTCGTTCGAACGATTGACTGGTCTTCGGACGCGGCGGCCGCCGAATCCTTTCATGCGATTCCGCTGCCGGGCCGCAACAACGAACTACTTGCGGTGCTACTGCTGGGGAGCTCGCGCAAAGAGCTTGTGCTTTTGACGCGCCACATTTTGCAAATCGCGGCAGCGGTGGCGGGAGCGGCGTTACTGATCGGCTTGCTGATCAGTTTGTGGGTATCGGCAAGAATCACGCGGCCGCTCGAAGAACTCGCCGAAGGGGCGCGCGAAGTCGCTTCTGGTCGGTGGGATACCGTCATTAACCTGCGCGGACGCGACGAGATTGGCCAGCTTGCTTCCGCGTTCAATGAAATGACGCAGACGCTGGCCACGCAGCGCGAGCAGTTAGTCCAGACGGAGCGAGTCGCCGCATGGCGCGAACTGGCGCGGCGCCTGGCACACGAATTGCGCAACCCACTCTTCCCGCTGCAAATCACGGTCGAAAATTTACAAAAAGCGCGGCAACTGGACGCGAAACAATTCTTGGAAGTGTTTAACGAATCCACAGCCACATTGAAAGCGGAACTCGCGAACCTCAACACGATCGTCGGACGCTTCAGCGATTTTTCAAAGATGCCTGCGCCACACTTTACGCGTGTCAACGTGAATGAAGCGCTGCGCAATGCCGTGCGCCTGTTCGAACCGCAGTTCAACGCTGTCGGCAAGCCGCCAGTGATTCCCGAATATTTTCTTACCGAGCCAGTGCCGGAAATTGATGCGGACGCCGATCTGCTCCACCGCGCGTTTCAGAATCTCGTGCTGAACGCTCTGGACGCGATGCCCGCAGGCGGCACGCTCACCATGCGCACTTCGGAGCATGATGGCAGCGTTCGTATCGAAGTGGCGGACACTGGAAAAGGCCTGACGCCGGAAGAGTGCTCGCGGCTGTTCACGCCCTACTACACGACGAAGGTGCAGGGAACGGGCCTCGGCCTCGCGATTATTCAATCGGTTGTTAGCGATCATCACGGAACTATTTCTGTTTCCAGCGACGAAGGGCGCGGCACGACGTTTCGCATCGAACTCCCTCAACGTCAGTCCGCACATCCCTCGGTTCCGACAGAAGAAGCACCAACAGAAAAAAAACCGCCCCAGAGCTTTACCGTGGCCGCCTCCGACTGACGCGCCGCTGCAAAGGACAACTATTTGCCACGCAAAGCTCATCTTCTGCTCGTTGATGACGACCCCAATACCCTGGCTTCGCTGTCCCGTGCTTTTCGGCTCGCCGGGCACGAAGCCACCGTTTGCGACAACGCGCCACGTGCTCTGGAGCTTTTGCGCACCGAATCCTTCGATTTGATTCTTTCCGACGTGGTCATGCCCGGAAAGAGTGGCATCGAACTGCTCGAAGACCTGAAACATGCCGGCGTGAAGACGCCGATCGTTCTTATCTCTGGCCAGGCGAATGTCGAAATGGCAGTCAAGGCGACGAAGCTGGGCGCGCTGGATTTTCTGGAGAAGCCGCTCTCAACGGAAAAACTTCTCGTTACGGTGGAAAATGCGCTGCGGCTTTCGCGGCTCGAAGACGAAAACCGTGAGCTGCGGCATCGGCTGGGAAAACATGAGTTGGTGGGATCGGGTCCCGCGATGAAAAAGCTGATTGCGCAGATTGATCGCGTGGCCGCGAGCGAAACGCGCGTCTGCATTCTTGGCGAAACGGGAACCGGCAAGGAGCTGGTCGCGCGAGCCATTCATGAGAAGTCGCAACGCCGTGAAAATGCTTTCATTACTCTGAATTGCGCGGCCGTCCCGGCGGAGCTGATCGAATCGGAACTCTTCGGCCACGAAAAGGGAGCGTTCACGGGCGCGGCGGCAAAGCACGTTGGCAAATTCGAGCAGGCCGAAGGCGGCACCTTGTTCCTCGACGAAATTGGCGACATGCCCGTCTCAATGCAGGCGAAACTGCTGCGCGTGCTCGAAGAGGGCGAGGTTGAGCGCGTCGGCGGGGACAAGCCGATCCGAGTGAACGTGCGCGTTCTTGTTGCTACGCACCGGAACCTCGAGGATTTGGTGAAGCAGAACGCCTTTCGCCGGGATCTTTTTCACCGGATTTATGTTTTTCCGCTGGTGCTGCCGCCGCTGCGCGAGCGACCGGAAGATTTCGCGGAGCTTGTCACGCATTTTGCGCGGCAAGTGGCCGCGCAAAATGGTTGGAAGGAGAAACTCTTTGCCGCGGATGCGATTGCGGAGTTGCGCCGCTACGCGTGGCCAGGAAATGTTCGTGAGCTGCGCAATGTGGTGGAGCGGCTGGTGCTTCTGTCCGCGGAAGATTCCATTACGGCGGCGGATGTGCGGCTGGTACTTCCCAGCGAAGACGCGCTTGCCGGTTCTTCAGCTTCTTCAAATGCTGGCGCCGCTACATCGGGAACCCTTGCTGAACGCACGGAAGCATTCGAAAAAGAAGTGCTACTCGGCGAGATTAAGCGGCACAATTTTCACATGACGAATGTGGCGCGAGCGCTGGGTTTGGAGCGCAGCCACCTCTACAAGAAGTGCCAGCAACTGGGAATTGATCTGCAATCGCTCCGCAAACCGGACTGACCGTTCGGCCGCGTCACAGGTTCACTTCTTTCCGTTTCGCACCAGAGACTTTCTACTTCGTCCTGTAAAGCATTGAAAACAGGGAAAATATAGTTCTTGACACAAATAGCGAAAAGTAATATGTTTTTTGCAGATTGCAATAAATAGGTTCCTCGATGACTCTCGGTGACAAACTCCGTTCCCTTCGCTCCGTGGAAGGTTCCCTGCGTGGCTTCGGCCGTCCGATGACGCAACAGGAATTGGCCGCGGCCATGAAGAAGGAAGTAGGCCGCGGACTAAGCCAAGCGTACCTTTCGCAAATTGAGAGCGGTACACGGCCGCACCTCACGCACGGCACGCGCACGCTTCTGGCGCGTTTCTTCCGCGTCTATCCGGGATTTCTGGTGGACGATCCGGAGGGTTACACGCCGGAGCTGCAGTCCGCTCTTCGCGCCGTGGACGCCAAGATCGATTCCTGGCTGTTTGCCGGTGCGGAACAGTTTGCCGCCGATCCGGATCTCCGGCTTGGTCTCTTGGTCATTGCGGAACACGAAGATTCCCGCAGGGCGCTGTTGCTCCTTGCGGAGATTCTTCGCACGCCGGGTTTGGCGGATCGTCTCGGCGAAGTTTTGCATTCGGGCAAGCAGCAAGGCAGTGGGCATCCACCGCCTGCGAGTTCTCTGAATAACTGACCCGAATGGTCTGCCTCTCGAATTCCAGTCTGCGCAGCGGGGTGCTGCGTTTCGGGGTGTCTTATGATTTGGTCTGATTTTTATCTGCTCTGTTTTATTGTGGGATTTTCGCTCAGCGTGCTCTCGTTCGTCGCGGGCGCAGTTCACATTCACCTGCCATTCAAGATGCACCTGCCATTCCATACCGCGCACCACGGCGGCGCTGGCGGCGGCTCGAAAGCTTCCGCACATATTCCGTGGCTCAATATGTCTACGCTGCTGGCGTTCCTCGCTTGGTTTGGCGGAACAGGTTACATCCTCTCGACGCGCTCGCATCTTGTGGCGCTCGCATCGCTGGGATTCGCGATGCTTGCGGGGCTGGTTGCCGGATGGCTGGTATTCAAGTTCATGCTGAAGCTGATGCGTGGCGGTGACTCGGAGATGAACGAGGCTGATTACCGGATTGAAGGATCCGTCGGTTCGATCAGTGTGCCCATTCGCGAACACGGCACCGGCGAGGTGATTTTCTCGCTCGGAGGCGTACGCCGCGGCGCTGGGGCGCGCTGCGAGGACGGGACAACCATTGAGAAAGGCGCCGAAGTGGTCATCGAGAAGTACGAGAAGGGAATTGCGTATGTACGCCGGTGGGAAGAGTTCACGCGCTGACGAGTACACGCTTTAGAGCAAAAGGTTTCTCGGACTGTCGCACGACGCAAACAGTTCGGACGAGTGAAAAAAGGGAGGTTTTTTATGTTCGGGTTGCCACTGATCCCAGTTGTTGCCGGGCTGGCCATCATAGCGATTCTGTTCGGCATGGCTTTCTTGGCCAGAATGTTCAGAAAAGCGGGCCCGCACGAGGCATTGATTATTTACGGCCTGCGCGGCACGCGCATCGTCAAGGGCGGCGGCACGATCATTTTTCCGATGATCGAGCAATGCCGCGAACTCTCGCTGGAGTTGATGTCGTTCGACGTCGCTCCGCAGCAGAGCCTTTACACCAAGCAAGGTGTCGCCGTGACGATCGAGGCGGTTGCCCAGATCAAAGTGAAGTCCGACCCTGAATCCATCCGGACGGCGGCGGAACAATTCCTGACCAAGCGGCCGGAGCAGCGTGAAGGACTTATCCGGCTCGTGATGGAAGGCCATCTGCGCGGAATTATCGGGCAGCTCACGGTGGAGCAGATCGTCAAGGAGCCGGAAATGGTCGCGGACCGCATGCGCTCCACGTGCGCTGACGACATGAACAAGATGGGGCTGGAAGTGGTCAGCTTCACGCTCAAAGAAGTCCGCGACAAGAACGAGTACATCACCAACATGGGCCGGCCGGACATTGCCCGAATCAAGCGAGACGCGGAAGTAGCCGCCGCTGAAGCCGACCGCGATATCGCCATCAAGCGCGCAGAAGCCACGCGGGCCTCGGCCGTTGCGAAAGCACAGGCCGATCAGGAACGCGTCGCCGCCGAAACCGCTTCGCTCGCGAAGCAGGCCGAAGCCGAGCGCGACCTGGACATCAAGAAAGCCAGCTACCTGGAAATGACCAAGAAGGCCCAGGCCACAGCGGACAAAGCGTATGAAATCGAGACCAACGTTATGCAACAGCAGGTGATTACCGAGGCCGTCCGTGTTCAGCAAGTGGAGCGCGAGGCTCAAGTGAAGGTGCAGGATGCGGAAATCGCGCGCCGCGAACGCGAACTAATCGCCACCGTGCTGAAGGGAGCTGAGATCGAACGCCAGCGCATCGAGACGCTTGCGAATGCCGAGCGTCAGCGTTTGATTAGCGAAGCCGAAGGGCGTGCCTCAGCCATTCGCGCGCAGGGCGAAGCCGAAGCCGAAATCATCTTCAAGAAAGGCGAAGCGGAAGCTAAGGCCATGAACGTCAAGGCGGAAGCTTTCCAGGAGTACAACCAAGCCGCCGTGGTGGACAAACTCATCAGCAGTTTGCCGGAAGTCGTTCGCGCTCTTGCAGAGCCGCTCAGCAAGGTGGACAAAGTCACCATCGTCTCGACGGGCAATGGCGACGCAGCCGGCGCTTACAAACTGACCGGCGACATCACGAAGATTGCCGCGCAAGTGCCGGCGCTCTTCGAAGCTCTGTCGGGCATGCAGATGGCGGATCTGCTCAGCAAGGTGCGCATGATCGGCGACAAAGCGCCAAAGTCAGAGAAACCAGCTTCACCCAAGGCGTAAGACGTAACGTTTGCTTCCGTCCCGGCGAGCCTTCGGGCTTGTCGGGACGCTTGATCGCAGTTGAGGGACCGCCATGACGTGGAAAGACGAACTCCTGATGTTGTGGATCTTCTGCACCGTAGTGATTGCGTTTGCCGCCCGGCATTTTTTTGGAGGGGCGGTTTCTCTAGTGGAGCAAATGGCGGCGTTCAGCCTTGCCTATATGCCCGGCCTCCTGCATTTGCTTACTGGGCATTTGCGCTAGCAGACTTTTGGTTTGGATCCCGCCTGCGATGGTGGGCCAGTAGGTTTGGATTTCTTATTTTGTTTGCGGTACCGAAAGTTTTTAACTGTTTGAAAGGAGAAATGTCATGGGACTTTTAGAACGAGTAGGCACTTTAATCCGGGCCAATCTGAACGACATGATTGATCGTGCGGAAGACCCGGAGAAAATGATCAAGCAAGTAATGATGGACATGGAGAACCAATATCTCCAGGTCAAGACGCAGGTGGCAGTTTCCATCGCCGACCAGCACATGCTCGAAAAGAAGCTTCGTGAAAACGAAGATTCGGGGAAGGACTGGATGCGCAAGGCCGAGATTGCCGTGGATAAGGGACAGGATGATCTGGCTCGCGGCGCGCTTGACCGCTTTCACACGGCGCGGCAGCTCGCGACAAGCTACCGCGAACAGGTGGACGATCAGACAGCGCAGGTCGAGGCTCTGAAGCTCGCATTGCAGAAGCTCGAACAAAAGCTCGATGAAGCGAAGTCCAAACGCGATTTGCTTCTGGCGCGGCATCGCCGCAGCGTGGCTCTTGGAAAAGCGGCACGCGCGCAGACGGCGCTCGGTGACAATTCGAAGAGCGCTACGTTTGACCGGCTGAAGGATCGCGTGCATCACACCGAGGCGGTGGCCACCGCGGAGGTCGAGCTGATCACGGACGACATGGGTGAGAAGCTCACGCGTCTCGGCCGCGACAACGAGGTTGAACGCTTGCTGAACGATCTGAAGACGCGCCGCGGCCTGCCAGCCTGAATTACGAAGAGGCCATGTATTTAACCATTCGGTTAAATAAGAACGCCGCAGCGTTGTCGAGATATTGTTCT
>CAVSIW010000005.1:0-30743 GCA_963727945.1 uncultured Acidobacteriota bacterium | reverse complement strand
GGTTTCCGGTTTCGTCTTGCTGCTCACCAACCTTGCCACGGACACCAGCAACGCGGCCGTCGTGGTCTGGCGCGGGGTTCCGCGCCCGGATGGCTGGGAGTACGGCGTGGAACTTGTCGCGCCGGAGATGGATTTTTGGGGGCTTGAGCTGTGAAACCTCATCCGAACCTCAAACCGGCCACCCCGCCTCGTGTGGTTTCTACGCGTCCGCCGACGGCTGAAGAGCGCCGCCGCGCCCAGCGCGTCCTGCTCAGGATCCGAGTTGTGGTTCAGGTCATGGGGAAGGTCAATACTTTCGAAGGCCATACCCATACCGTCAGCGCCAGCGGCGCTATGTTGGTTATTTCGGAGCCTCTTGCCGAGGGCACCAAAGTTACCGTCGAAAACGCCAAGACCCAGAACAAGGTCGAAGCCCGTGTCGTGCGTCCGCCGCAAATGAGCCACGAAGGTTCGCTCGTTCCCGTTGAGTTCACTTCGCCCTCCCCAAATTTCTGGGGCATTTTCTTCCCGCCCGCCGCTAACTGACGATCCGACAAGGATCATCAGTCTCAGCGAGCGCCGCGCTTCAAAAGTATCCTCTTATCTGCGCTCTCCGTGTCGTCAGTGCGCGGCGCCTGCCCCGACCCGGTCGGGGTGCTAATTCCTTTTTCCTAATCTTCAATCTACGATTGCAACAGCCCCAAAAGAAAAGCGGCCCCGATTCGCATCGGAGCCGCCTCAGGTTTCTCCCAAAATGGATTGCCAGTTAGTTGATCGTAACTGTGATCGCCGGCGCCACCGGTGTTGCCACGGGGCTCGTCGTGATGGCAATCGTCGTTGTACCCGTGACAGTCAGATTGAGCGAACCGCTCGCGGACGCATTCGTATATGTGTCTCCCAGATAATGCGCGCTGATTGTGTGTGTTCCCACGGACAATGCCGGGGCCGTAGGTGTCGCAGTACCACCGGTGACGGTTACCGCCGTGCCGATCATGGTCCCGCCGTCGAACAGCGCTACCTGCCCGGCTGGAGTCCCGCCAGTCACGGCCACGCTGAACGAGAACGTAGCGGGGGAAATAACCTTCGCGCTGATCACGGTCAGTTTCGTAACCGTGGCCATTTTGGTCACGCCACCGCCTCCTCCGTAGTTACTGCTGCAACCTAAGGTAAAACTGAGCACGCAAACAAGGCCCAGCCCGAGTGCCGCGCGGCAGCTTCTTTCGGCCGCCCGGCAGGAAGAGCAGGAAGAGCGCCGCAAAGCCCGTTCCCGCGCTCAGCGTCCACCATCCCTTGCCCCCGATCGAAGGAGCCGTCTTCGCTTCCAGCACCCGATCCTGCAAAGCATTGGAGGCCGACAACACCGTGGATGTTGCCGTCACCGAACAACCCAACGTTCCGGTAACAGCCGTAGCAGCAGTCACGTTGATGTTTAGCGGGGAAGGAGTGCATGTCACGCCCGCCGGCAAACTTGCCGCCGTCGGCGTCACCGCCACCGTCCCCGTGAATCCGCCGGCTGGCGTCACCGTAATCGTCGAATTCTGGCTAGCCCCCGTCGCCGAAATCAACGTCAGTGGCGTTGAAGCCACCGTAAAGCTCCCGTGACGGCAGGGTTCACCGTCACCACTGCGGCAGTAAAAGTGCAGCCGTTTGGTGGGGCCGCAGTCAAGCAGCTCGAGTAGTTTGTGTCAGCCGTCGTGAACGTGGCAGTGATGTTCTGCACTTCCGCCGTGCTGAATCCATTCGGGATGGACAGCGTGCCCGTGGCAAACGCAAGACCATTCGCATTGGTGAAGGCCGTCGGAACCGCAGTTACCGTGCAGGAGGCCGCAGTACCACAAGCCGAGAAGGTAACTGTGCCCGTCGGACCGGCTCCGTTACTGGCTTGACGCGCGCCGTCGGCCACATAGAATCCCGGTATAGTCGCGACTAGCGTCACGGCCTGCCCTGTGCTCACTGTCTTTGTCGCCGCACCGTTCGCGGTAACCGTCGTCGCCGTCAAAGCAGGTGTGATGGTGATCGCTAGCCCCGGCCCCGCGCTTGCGTTGTAGCTTATGTCGCCCGAGTAGCTGGCCGTATAGCTGTGCGGTCCTCCGGTGAGTCCGCTGGTTCCAAGCAACCGGTCTTCCACCAATCCCAAAAAGCTCAACGTCGCTGTGTTCGTCGAAGCGCCGTTGTTCAAGAAATCTTTCAGGGGCACTCCGCCCGTGTCCGTAATAGTGATTGTCCCTGTCGGGCAGGGAATCGGCGGGGTTGCGCAGATTTGATTATCTCCATTCAACGTTCCCAGCACATCCGTACGGAACAAATAAGCGCTGCCGTAGGGCGCAGTGCGTAACTTGGGTCAGAACCCCAGTGACCGGGTCCTCCGAATCCATGATCGTTTGTACACTGCTGCCTTCCTTCGTGACGGTCACGCTAAAATCTGGCGAATCGCTCGCCGCGAAGGTTCCATCACCAGCGTAGTGGGCAAAGACCGGGTACGTTCCTCCCGGCAGGAAGTTGGTGGGCAGTGCCACCGTTCCGTTCGCCAATAGCGTTCCAGCGGACACGCTCATTTGCGGCCCTGTCGTTGGTTTTGCAATCAAAGACACATCCCCACTCGGCGTTGTCGTGCCCGTCACTTGAGTAACCGACGCCGCGAAACTTACAGTCGCGCCGTGCGAGATGCTCACAGAACCCGCCGCAGGCGCAGTGATCGCCGTCGTCGCGCCGGCGAAGTTGGTTGTCACCGAACCCCAATTCCCGACAAGTTTGGTGACGTTGACGGACCCAAGTCCCGTTGCCAAGTCATAGCCAGGTGTCGTCGTCCATCCAGGCGCATTTGCCGTATACGGCGGCACCGGACTTTCGAGCAAAATGCCAAACCCGCTCGCACTTGAGCTGCTGCAGTTCGGCGATGCGCCAACGCACGCAACGGAATTGTTACCCTTGGTCACGTCGTTAAAGACACATGCGGCGTTCGGTGCCGTAGCCCCATTGGAATTGCAGGCGCTTGTACCTGGCGCTGTCGCCTGAGCCGCCGCAAGCTTGTACAGCACGAAGTTGACGTTACCTTGGCCCTCTCCAGCCTTCAGCCTGGTTGCAGTCACCTCCGACTGATTCACCAGCGCTATAATCCCCGCGAACGCTGGCGAGGACGCCGAAGTCCCGCCTACCCCGCTGAAGTTGAGATTCGCCCCGCTTAGACTGCAAGGCAGGCCGCCCTGGTTCCCAGAATCCGCCAGGCAAAAGATGTAGAAATTGTTGCTCGCACTGTTCGCGGCGGCGAACAAAGACACGTCGGGAATATCCCTAACACCATCCGCCGGAACCCCAGTTCCTGTTTGCCACACTGGTTTTGGATAACCCGAAACGCAGTTGAAATTAACGTCTTGGATTCCGCAATTGCTGGGCCCGCCGCTTCCCGCAACAAGGTCCAGCCCTCCTTGGTCTACGGTCGTGCAGTGCCCTGTAATCCCGCCCGCACCTACGGTCGCCGCAGCCGCGCACGTATCATTCCAGGGAATTTCCGGAATATAGGATTTCGCGGAAAGTAGACCCGCGCCGGTGTTCGTCGCAGTCCAATAGGTCGACGGATTGGCTGCGTCATCAAAGTCCGTTCCGCCAACCGCCACGTTAAACGGTGTCGAAGCCGTGCCGCTGATCTGCAGTCCATCCGTTGCCGCTAGTGGACTGAGGTCAGGATCGCAACCCGCCGATCCATTGTCACCCGTAGACACCATCACCGTAATGCCCTGCGAGGCGGCCTGTTCCCACAGAGAGCTATCAAACTCATCGTCTGCGAAGGCTTCGCAGAGTCCAAAGCTCTCGCTCATGATCGGAGCCAGATTGTTCTCCACGATATAGAGAGCGGAAAGGTCCACGCCATCCGCAAAACTGGTGGTCAGAGTGCCGTCGGACACAACCAGCTTGATCGTGGCGTTCGGAGCCACTGCACCGGACCACTCCACGTCGAGAGTTGCTTCGCCGTCGTCTCCTGGGATGATCCCCGGGTCAGGGCCGTTCAAGACGATGTTGTTGGCTGCTGTGAATGAGGTTGTCGGGTTCGCCAAACCGAAGCCTGTCCGGAAATCAATGACGTCCTGCACATTGATGTTTGACCGCGCAACGATCGCGATCGTCTGACCAGTTCCATCGAGGCCGGCGGGAATATTGTAGATTTTCGCGAAGTCTGCCGGTCCGACTGCCGCGCAAGGCTGCGTTGCGGGTGCGGTGCCGCAGACAGACGCGAACGTAAATTGCGATCCTTCGCTCGCGGCTTTGGCCTTCGCGCGCGTGAGCGCTTGCGAATAATGCATGAACGATTTTTTTCGGAAATTATGCAGCGAGTGGATAGCCGGACATCACCGGCGCTAGCGCCGCGGGCATCTGCGGCACGGAAACGTTCGCCATGTGCTGCTCACCATTCACCATGAAGCTGTGCATCTCTGTATGGAACGCGTTGCGCACCAGTCCAACGGTTCCGCTGAACTCAATCGCCATGTGGCCCGGCCCCACCTTAATTCCCGTAAACCCTTTTTGCGAGAGCCAGTCCGTCACTTTCTGAATATCCGCGTCCGCCACGCCAAACTGCTGCCCAAACTGCGCCGGCGTCAGCCACGCGTGATAGTTCGGCGAATTCTTCGTCTGCTGCTCATCCATCAAGTTGCGCAGCGCCTTTTCCTGTTCTGGTGTGCGCTGCAGTAGCAGCAGCATCCGGTTCATCGGCTGCGAATCTGCCACGACTCCACGGTCGAACTCCGGACGCGCCAGAGGATGCACACGCGCGTGCATCGGCACAAGTTTCGCCTCATCAATAGCCTGCGTAATCCGCGGAGCCGCTACCTTCGTCTGCGCCGTCGCGCGCATGCTGCAAAACGCAAAAATGGTGGCAAAAAGGAGAAGGGAATTGCGAAGAATGAGAGTGCTAGTTGTTTTCATAACCCGCCCACGCAGCAGATTTGGTGTGTATTTCTGGGAACCACCATCGGTCCAGAGGGAGCAACCGTATCCATAAGGAGTGTCGCCCTTATAAATTGGTTGCCTTGGCAGGGGGCCCGGAACGAAAGCGATTTCTCCCAAGAAACTGGAGGAGAGGTTACCACAAACTCTTTGCAGTCTTTCCAATATCTTGCTGCGGAGTTTGCATAAGCGACATTACCCCCAAGACTTTCCCGCCCACCACCCAAGTTTGTCCTCGAATTTTACGGTGAACACGTCCCCACACTACTTGACCATAACTCCTTGTCCTTTATTCCTTTATTCCGCAAAACCACTCCCGACGTTCCCATGGCTTCCGCATAACTGTTTGGCAGCCAGTCCGTAACCAGGTAACAACCCAGCGCCTCCCCATTTGTTGCGCTCCAAAAGAAAATCTTTTTACCGGCAGGTTATCACATGACCGAACAACGTTACTTTCACCTAGGCAAACAGCGGGATAGGGGAGAGGGTCGCTCCCCGCTTTTCTGGCGTCAAAATCACGCCTCAAGCAGGTTTCGTCTGGAAGGTCTTTCAGGCAGTGGTACGCTACGCGGGCGGCTTTAGAACGGGAAGAGCGGAGAAGTCCACGTTGCCGCCGGAGAAGATGACACCCAGCTTTGGCGGTGCGCCATCGGAGCGAACGGGGAGTTTTAGGTCAGCGACTGCTCCCGGACGGAGGAGGGGAGCGATGGCTACGGCGCTGCTGGGCTCGATAATGATCTTCATGCGTTCCCAAACCAGCCGCATCGCCGCGATGATCTCTTCCTCGCTAACCAACAGCACGCTCTCAAGATGCCGCCTTAAAATCGCAAACGTTCGAGGAGCCAGCGAAGCGCGCAAGCCGTCCGCGATCGTGTCGCTCGAATCGAGCGATTGCAGCGTCCCGGTCGCCATCGAGCGGTAAGCATCATCCGCGCGAGCCGGTTCGCACCCGAAGACGCGAATGTCGCCACGAATGGCCTTTGCGCTAAGGCACGACCCGCTGAGCAGCCCGCCGCCGCTGACAGGCGCGAACACCGCGTCAATGTCAGCGACCTCTTCGAGAAGTTCCTTCGCAGCAGTGGCCTGGCCGGTGATGATACGGTCGTTGTCGTAGGGATGTATCAATATGGCCCCTGTTTCGGCCTGAACGCGCGCGGAGGTTTCCTGCCGCGACGTGATCGTCGGCTCGGAAAACGTGATGCGTCCGCCGTAACTCTCGACGGCCCGGCATTTCACCTTCGGCGCGTTCTTGGGCATCACGATATATGCAGGCACGCCGCGCCATGCAGCCGCGCACGCGACCGCAGCGCCGTGATTGCCGCTGGAGGGCGTCACGATGCCGTGGGCGGCTTCCGCATCTGTCAACGAAAGGATCGCGTTGGCCGCGCCGCGTATTTTGAACGAGCCTGTTTTTTGAAAATTGTCGCACTTGAAGAAAAATTGCGCACCCGCCATCGCGTCCAGCGAATGCGAAGTGAGAACGGGCGTGCGATGAATACGCGAAGCGATGCGCGCGTGCGCTTCGCGAATGGCGTCCCATGTGGGCGGCTGAAAATTCGTGGATTCGACTTGCGGCGCTGTGCTCATGGTTGCCCCACTCCAAGTCACATTATTGCATACCGAAAGAGTGTCAGGGGGAGACAGAGCAGCGCATGGCAAACGCGCGAGCAGGCCAATGTGGCCGCGAAAGAAAAGAAATGGTTCGCGCGGCGCTGCGTGCGATTGCCGCGAGAGGAAAAAATTCAGAAGGAAGAATGTGAATTGTTCCGCGTGGCTGTTGGGAGGTACTATCTTCCGGGCTTTGAGTGAGAGAAACGTCGGAAATTCGAGGAGAGTTTATGGGAATTCATGCAAACGGCATACGTCGCGCGATGGCCAGCCTGGTTTTTGCGCTTCTCGGACTCAGTTGTGCTGCGGCCGGGCAGGTGCGCACGGAGACAGGGACCGTCGAGGGCTCCACAAGCGCGGACGGCAAGGTGCAGATCTTCAAGGGGATTCCGTTTGCCGCGCCACCGGTTGGCGCGTTGCGCTGGAAGGAGCCGCAGCCCGTCCAGGCCTGGCAAGGTGTGCGCAAGACCACCGAGTTTAGCGCGCGTTGCATGCAGGGAAATGTATTCGGCGACATGGTATTTCGCGACGCAGCGCCGAGCGAAGACTGCCTCTACGTAAACGTCTGGACGCCGAAGACGTCCGCGAACGCGAAGCTGCCCGTGATGGTATGGATTTACGGCGGTGGATTCCAGGCCGGCGCCACGTCCGAGCCGCGCCAGGATGGCGAACACCTCGCGCACAAGGGCGTGGTCGTTGTCAGCATGAACTACCGTTTGGGAATTTTTGGATTTTTCTCGCATCCGGAGCTAACCAAGGAATCAGCGCACCACGCGTCGGGCAATTACGGATTGCAGGACCAGGTGGCCGCTTTGCAATGGGTGCGCAAGAATATTGCGGCGTTTGGCGGCGACCCGGAGAACGTCACGATTTTCGGAGAATCGGCAGGGTCATTTTCCGTGAGCGCTCTAATGGCTTCACCGCTCTCTAAAGGATTAATCCATCGGGCGATCGGTGAAAGCGGGGCATTCTTCGGAAGGACGCTGACCGCAAAGCCGCTGGCGGATAGCGAACAGGATGCCGTCAAGTTCGGCGAATCCATTGGAGCCGATACTCTCGAAAAATTGCGCGCCATGACCGCTCAGCAAATGCTCGATGCTGCTTCGAAGGACAAAAATGCATTCCGGTTCGGCCCGAACATTGACGGATATTTTTTCCCGGAGAACCCAGTAGAGATTTATGCCAAGGGCAACCAGGCGCATGTGGCGCTCCTCGCCGGATGGAACCACGACGAGGGCAACTACCACATGTTTTTCGGAAGCGACCCGCCCACGTCCGAGAACTATGCAAACAAGCTGAACCAAATGTTTGGTAAGAACGCCGCGGATGTTTTGAGGCTGTTTCGAGCTGAGGGGGACGAGCAGGTCAAAAGCTCGGCCGATCTGCTGGCCACCGCGAACTTCATCGGCTACGGCACGTGGAAGTGGATCGAAATGCAGACGAAGTTAGCTGATCCGCCCGTTTACCGCTATGAGTTTGACCAGGCCCCGCCGTTGGCGCCCCCGTCCACCCGGCGCACCCCCCGCGGAAAGTCCTCGGGCATACCACTCCGCGGAAATAGAATTTGTGTTCGGAGCGCTCGACTCGAAAAAACTCCCGTGGCGGCCTGAAGACCGCGAGCTATCCGAGCAGATGGGTTCCTACTGGACGAACTTTGCAAAAACAGGAGATCCCAACGGCCCTGGACTCCCCAAGTGGCCGCGCTACGGTGAGAAAGACTCGCATGACGTGATGCACCTTGTCGCCAAGCCCCACGCAGCGCCAGACCAGCAGCGCGACCAGTACCAACTGCTGGACAAACTATCGGCAAAACCGTAGCAAAACTTAGACTGCGGTTATCCGGGATCCTTTCCGCAGATGCGGATTTTCAAGAAGCGTGGGCTGATTCCGGGTGGAACTTGATCGCGGCGGCAATCGTCAGCACGATGAAAAGAACCATCACGACCACTTGACTGATCAAGAAGGGTGGCTCGGATCCATTCGGTGCCAACACATGCAGGGAAGGCACCTTCATGAAGAGCTGGGCAACCAGGACAAAGACGTTCAGGTAGAGGGCGATGGAAGCGGTCACTGCATAGATTTTTCGCCATGGGCCAGCCAGGTGAAGCACGTACCGGGCAGGAATAGCCACGGCGAGCACGACCAGCGAAATGATGCCCAGAATGATCCCGGGCGTCACTTTGTGGAACGGAAAGAAAAAGCCGGTGACGCTCGTCAGCGCAGTGGTCAGCAAGAAGATCCCGTTCCAGCCGTCAAGCCGCTTCCCGCCGATCATCCCGAACACTACAATGAACCCCGCGAAGATGCCGATCAGGCTCAACACGACGTGAATAAACGTTAGTGGCGTCATACCGAAGATCATGGATTCCCCCTTTGGGCGAAGTTGGCCTCTAATGATCCAGCCGATGGAAAGAGGTGTACTCTTCTTTATATGCGGGCGATTTGCAAGCCTGTTTTTTAGTGGCGGGCTATCCAAAAGCCTAATAGATGTACAGTTGAAAGGCACTGAGCGGAAGATACCCAGCTAAGCCCTCAGAAAACCCAAGTACCTCTAGTACTAAGGATTGATGCTTGACCCTCCAACTGGGTCTGCTACGCTGAGATACCCCTTCTCACACGGCGCGAGGGTAGCGTCATCGCCTCCCTCGCCTAGAGGAGGACATTATGCAAGGTGCAGAACGCAGACAACTTACCCGCCACAACCTCCGCACACCGCTGCGGTTCCGTTCGACAGGTGTGGTTGCGGATACGAGCGAGCATTTCACCGAAGTGCTGAATATCTCCCGCGGAGGATTTTATTTCGCGTCGTCGGCGCCATTGCAGGTTGGCATGCCCATCGAAGTTACCATGCGTGTCCCGGGGGAAGTGACCGGGAGCCAGTCAGAAGAGATGCGCTGCATTGCGCGCGTGGTTCACGTCCGGAATGAAGCTTATGGGGACGGACGAATCGGTTTTGGCGCAGAGATCGTGAAATTTACCTCTGCGCCCGCGTAAGAGCGCCGAGTCTCGCAGACTTTCAAACGTAAACCAGTCAGAAAAATGCCAACTTAGGGTTTAACCTCGGGGATGTTCATCGTGGTCTTTGCGCTGCCTACATTTTCAAACCGGTCGTACGCGCGCACAGCAATCGTATGCTCGCCTGAAGCGAGATTGCCTAGCGTGAATTCGTAGTTCTCTTCGGTAGCGTCGCTGACGTTTCCAACTGGAGCCAGGAGTGTCCAGTCGCCCCCATCAACGCTGTACTGAGCGCGTTCAATACTGCTCGCAGAGTCGCGCGCAGCGAACTTCACAATGACGGAAACAAGCCTGGGGCTGCCGCCGCGTGTTGCGGCGGAAGTTGCTTCGAGGCGTTCGATCGCTGGCGGAGTGTTGTCCACTTCGAAGCGCTCGCTTTCGCGTTCGGTTTCGAGAGCCACGGCGGGGGGATTCGAAACGCCGTCCGAAGCGAGGATTTTGAGATAGTACGCGCCATCAGGAAGTGATGTCGTATCCCAGGAATAGAATTTTTGGTCCAGCTTATCTTTCAGCAATTTCCACGCGCGTTCGTTTTCACCGCGAAAGTAGACGGAATAGCGCAGATCGTCATCGTTATCGTCGTGCGCGCTCCACAAGACGGATTGGTAGCCTTTTTCTCGGAAGCCTTGCGGAGGCTGTTCGAATTTTGCGGGCGAAGTGGTCTGCGCGATGAAAATGCCGGACGCGTTCGGAGTCGGCGGCATTTTCAGGGCGACGCTCGGCGATTGCCCAGAAGAAATGATTGTGGTGCTTTGCGCGCGCACGCCGGGCTCTTGCAGCACGATGGCGTCAATCACAGGAGCAACGTTGCGCGGAAGATAAGCGAGGCTGACCCAGTTGATGCCGTCGCCAGGGCGTCCGTCATGGATGACGGCTTTCCACTGGAAGAAGCGCGCCGCAGGAGCTTCCACAGCGCTACCGGGTTTCGAATAGGGCCCGAACCAGCGCGACCATTCCTTTCCCGGTTCCTCGGTGTTACCGGAGCGAACGAAGAATTCGAGACGCGGTTCGCCGGATGTGCTCGCGGATTTCGAAGGAGCCGCAGGCGGAGGCCCCCACCAATCAAGGCGTCCCCATCGCGAAAAGAGTTGCGCGTCAAAGGAGCGCGATTCGAACGTGCCTTCGGGTTCGTACTCCGGTCCGACGGAAAAAACCTTTCCGGGATTCGCAGTGCAAAGGAAGACTTTGCCCGCCGAGTTACGCGCGATGCCGGTGATCTGCGCGGAGCCTGCTTTGGCAAGCTGCGCGAAGACGCCATGTCCATCAATGACGAGAAGAGAGCCGCTATTGCCAGTGCCCGCAAGAACGCGGCCATCCGAAGCGAACCCGAGCGAATAGACGACGTCGTCGCGGGAAGTCCAGAGTTCGTCGGGAGCGCCATCGGGAGAAAGACGGTAAATGCTGCTGGAAAGCGCGGGCGGAAAAGCGATAAAAGGCGTTTGCTGCGGCAACTGACCAGAAACCGTGCCCATCACGCCACCGCTGGTAATCGTCGTGGTTCCTTGAGGCGACGCGAGGATCGTTGTGGGAGACGGAATAAAGCCCCGCTGTTTTTCGCCGATCGCGGCAACGTAAATCGAGCCGTCTGGGGCAACAGCAAGAGAAGTGATTTCGCGTTTCGAAGTCTCGTAGAGGACAAAGCCTTCGGCCGCGGTCGCCGCGGAGTCTTTGCCTTTGCGCGGCGATTTTGCATCGGGACGCGCGATGCGGAGAATCCGGCCGTTGGGCTCGGTGCCCGCGAGAAGATTGTTGTGAGCGTCGAAAGCGAGAACGCGAATGTGGGCTTCGTCGCTCGCGTAAAAGAGTTCGCTCTGGCCATCCGGTGAGACCGCGAAAACCTGGCCTTTGTCGCCGGTGGCGACGTAGAGAATGCCATCAGAGCCGAAAGCGATATCCCAAATATATTTCGTTTTGGGATCGAAAAAGACCGTCTTTTCGCCAGAGGCGGAAACACGATAGACCTTGCCATCGGGCGAAGTGCCGACGTAAAGCATGCCCTTGGCGTCAAACGCGATAGATTGCGCAACCAGATCGGTGGATTCAAAAACGGTGGATGGCTTGCCGCCCGCATCGAACCGAAAAACTTTTGCGGGCGAACCCCCTGCGGCATAGAGCGCGCCTTTTGGGTCGAGGCGCAGCGACCAGAGATAAGACGCGTCGGCGTCCGCGAGAAGCGTGAATTTTGGAGCGAGCTCGAGACGCCCATCGCTGCGCACGGCGACGCCGTGGGCCGTGCCCTTTAGAAATTCCTCGTACGTGGTTTGCAGCCAGCGGCGCGTGTGTTCGGCGTGCAGTAGGGAGACGGATGACGCAAGGAAGCAAAGAAGCAGGGAGACAGTGGCGATGCGGGCTGCTTTGCGAGACACGCCTCGCGGGGAATGCCGAGGCGCAGTGAATTTCTGGTCGTTGAGACTGTGCATTTGCATGGTCACCGGATTTGGAGATTCAACGAGATGACGCCGGAAACTGGCCCTCCCAGCGGAATGGAAGATTCGCTGGCGAGAGACTCACGCAGGATTTGAACCGTGCCCGGCGTGGGGCGTCCGTCAATAACATTAATTTGGGAGAGCGGCACATTGGGAAGCTCTTTATCGTCCCAAAGGATCGTGGGCGTGGGAGCGAACAGCCCCACATAGAGCCGATCATTGCGGCGCTCGTGATTCAGGAGCGCGATAAGTTGATCGAGTCCCGTTGAGCTCCCGCCCGCGCCGGAAAAAGAGAATCCGCGAGACGCGCGGTTGAGCATGTCCCCGTCGGTGACCAGAACGCGCAGTGTCGTCCCGCGTGACGCTTGATCGGGCACGCGTACGGTCGTTTCTTCCACGCGCGCTGCCCCGCGATAAGGGCGCAGCAAAACGCGGACACGCAGAGTTTCGCCCGGCGCCGCTTCACCCTTTTCAAGCCACGCGCTTTCAATGCTGAAGGATTGCCGGCCGGGAACGCTCTCGACGCGAAGCGCAATGCGGTCGAAAACGGGAGTCTCTCGCGTATTGGTGAAGAGGCGCATGAAGACGTTTTGCATGTTGACGGCAATGGGCAAACCATCAGGAGAAAAAGCGTCACCTGGCGCGAAGGTGTTCTCGATTTGAACGGGCGCGTGACCATGCACGAGGATCTCGCCGGAGAGATGAAGCGTGGTCCCTTCGCCGTAGAGCGAGTTCTGTGTCAGCCCATTGAACACCGTCAGACCGACCAGGAGCGGCGTCAGCTTGGGGTGATTGATCATCTCGAAGTGCAACTTCTTCTCAGCACCGCGCCAACGACGAGAGTCAGGTCGATCGGGATCATCGGAGGGGGCGCGCCTAGCCTGCCGGTGACCGCGGTGAGATGGTCGCCCGTAATCGTACCAATGGAGCCGCCAACGTTAATGATTTTGGTGGAAGCGAGCTCGGAAGAAAGCGTCGTGACAACTTCGGTGCGCGCCATAGGGAATTGCACGTCGCCAAGACTCAGAAAGGGATGTCCGCAGAGATAGACCTGGTTCGCGCGGATCGCGGTGACAGTGCATGCGGAACTGATGGAGGTGTCACCTTGCACCAGGACCATGCCTGCCATGTCACCGGGTACGAGATGTGCATCATCAGGCTTGGGAGCGGCAGTCCCGCCTTGCGCGGCCACGAACCCATAGCTCTGGAGCTGGCCGGCGAACTGTCGGAGAGCTTCTGGTTGATAGCCGGAGAAGACGAGCGGGGTCTCGATGGGCTCAAGCGCGGAACCTGTGGGGAGGCCCGTGCGAGAAGCCGCACCTTGCGGAAGCGGGAGTTGCGGCGTTGGGGCATCGGAAGGGATGTTTTGCGCGGCGTTTTGCGGCTGCAGGCGAATAATGTCCTCAATTGGAGTAACGCCGCCAATCGGTTCCTTGGTGAAAACGCCGAGCTTGAGAGAAAGCGCCCCCGCGAGTTTGCCGTTGAAATAGACCGGGCTGCCGCTCATACCTGCCACGACGCCAGTGTGCTCTACTTTTTGCCCCTTGAGCTGCACGAGAATAATGGATTGGCGGGGGCCCAGAAAATTGGGCATCACGCCGAGGACTTCGAGGTCGAATTTTTCGACTTGGTCGCCGGCGAAGATGGTGTACGCGTAGCCTTGCATGCCGGGGCGAACTTCGCTAAGAGGAAGGATTTCGGTGGAGGCCGGCGCCTGGGCTTGCGCTTGCGCGGTGAGGAACGGCGGGAAGGCCGCAAACGCCAGCGCTAACAGACCTAGAATGCGGAAGATTTTGCGCGTCATGGACAGAATAGACCGAGCCGGGAGCATGAATTGCCAATCATACGCGGCGAGGTACGGGGAAGCAATTGGACCGCCGGCGGGCTCGGGGTAGGACGGAGAGGCTAGGCGTTCTAGGACTGGCCTGAACTTAGGCCTTCTCTTAAACCGATTTAATTGTAGAATTCGACCGGCGAGGTGGCGAAATGGAAGAACGGGATCATTCGAGAGATAGTTTGAAGAGCGGCGTTTCGCGACGGGAATTTTTGGGGACGACCGCTTCGGCGGCCGTGGGATTTTCGATTGTACCGCGGCACGTTTTGGGCGGGCCGGGGTATGTGCCGCCAAGCGACAAAGTGAACATCGCGTTTATAGGAGTAGGCGCGCAGGGACTGCGGGTGATGCTCCACTTTTTGAAGGAGCCGGACGTCCAGGGCGTGGCTGTGTGCGATTCGAACAAGACCGGCGCGAACTATCCGCAGTGGAGCGACCACGAATTTTGCAATTCCGTGCGTAAGTTGCTGGGCGTCGAGAGCGGATGGGATTGGCTGAGTCCGGACCAGCCAATTCAATTGACGCATTCGCTGCGCGTGACCGGCGGAGTGGCTGGCCGCGAGCCTTGCCAGAAAATTGTGAACGGATATTACGGATCGCAGCAGCGCTCGGGCACGTACAACGGCTGCGCGGCGTATACGGATTTTCGCGAACTGCTCGAAAAACAAAAAGATATAGACGCGGTGGTGGTGTGCACGACGGACAATTTGCACGCGGCCGTGTCCATCGCGGCGATGAAGAAAGGCAAACATGTGTTTTGCCAGAAGCCGCTTACCCACACGATTTATGAAGCGCGCAGAATGGCGGAAGTCGCGCGCGAAACTGGCGTGGCGACGCAGATTGCCGTAGGCAATCAAGCTTCCGAAGCCACGCGGCTTCTGAGCGAATGGATCTGGGATGGAGCGATTGGGCCAGTGCGGGAAGTTCACAACTGGTCGAGCCGTCCTTATTGGCCCCAGGGGATTGAGCGGCCGAAGGATACGCAGCCTGTGCCCGACGGATTGGATTGGGATTTGTGGCTTGGGCCTGCGCCGGAGCGCGGTTTCAATCAGGCGTATCTGCCGTTTGTGTGGCGCGGATGGGGCGACTTTGGCTGCGGAGCGCTGGGCGATATGGGTTCGTACAGCTACGACACGATTTTCCGCGTCTTGAAGCTGGAGGCCCCGGATAGCGTGGAGGCAAGCTCAAGCGATCGCTATGAAGAGACTTACCCGATCGCGTCAATTTGCCGGTACAGTTTTCCCGCGCGAGGCAATATGCCGGCGGTGAAATTCAATTGGTACGACGGCGGATTGAAGCCGGCGCGTGCTGAAGAGTTGGAAGAGAACCGTCCGTGGAAAGGTGAAGACGAGGAAGAAGACGAAGGGTTGCTGTTCGTTGGGGATCACGGAAAGATTTTGTGCAATTTCAATGGCGGAAATCCGAAGTTGATTCCGCAAGCGAAGATGGACGCATACAAACAGCCCGCGAAGACGCTGCCGCGTTCGCCTGGAAACGAACGGGAATGGCTGGACGCCTGTAAGGGTGGCAAAGTGAAGCCCGGAGGGAATTTTGAGTTTTCCGGCCTCGTGACGGAAACGCTGCTTTTGGGGAACGTCGCGTCGCGAACAGGCGAGCGATTGCACTGGGATCGCGCCGCGTTGAAAGTAACGAATTCTGATGCCGCTCAGAAATTAGTGAAGCCAGACCGGCGCAAAGGCTGGGAAATTTAGCCGCAGCTTCGGTCGCGAAATCTTAGCCGGTTCACTTGTAGTGGCGCAGCATGCCGCGTCCCTAATGGCGGGCGCTTGCCTAAAAGCGATGGACAGGCCCGATCAAATTCCAGTGAATCGAATACCATGTCAAGAATACGCAAGCCGCCGCCACCAGCGAGAATTTCACCCGAGAGATGACGCGCACGTCAGCGCGGCGCCAAATCCGCAGTCCGGCAAAGATCGCGAAAATGCTGAAGAAAACCGCCAGGACGGAGAACCAGTTTATTAACCAAAAATACCGCTCGATGATAGGGAACGCAGGCAAAGCCTCGCTCTGTAGGTTCGCCGACAACGCAGCGATCCAGATGGTGACGATGATCCACAGGAAAGCGGCGAGCCGTGGACCGATGGTGATCCAAAGAGTGCCGGGCTGGGGTTTGGGCTGCGGGCGTCTGCGGAGGAAGAGCCGCCTGAAAAGACGGGTCAGGCTTGCAGTGACGACGAAGAGCAGAATTACAACGCTGATACCAAGAGAAATTCCCACAAAGAATTTGCGCTCGTACCACGGCACACGCTGAAGTTGCACTCCTGCGAAGTTGACGGCAAGGCGGACAATTTTCCCCGACGAATCCCGGATGGCAAACATGCGGGCCTGATCGTCTTCGGCCTGCCAAAGATCCTTGCCGATCGGCTTCCATTTGCGCGTGTGGCCGCGCAGATCCTTGGAAGTGTCTATGGTCAAGACGCCGTCTTTGTCGGCGCTCGCGGTGCTTTGACTTGCGGGATTCGAGATAGCCAGCTTGGTGCTGTCCGCGCGGCGCGTGGATTGATAGTTTCCGGCGATATCCTTGAGTTGTTCGGCGGAAAGTGTTTGAAATGCAGGCGGCGTGTAAGCGGGGAAATAGCGATCCGCAAAGCCGTTCAAGAGTTCGGCGCGGTTGCGGCTTGCGGAACCCGCGGAATTATAGGAAACAAAAATCACGAGCTTTTGCGTGGGCTCCATCAGAAACATGCTGTGAAACGCGACCAAGTCTCCGTCATGGCCGATGAAGCGCAGATCGTTCCGCCAGGTTTGGTAGAAACCCATGCAAATCGCGGGTAGGGCATCGGAAGTGCCGAATTGCCGCGTCCACATGGCCTCGCGCGTTTCGGTTTTGAGGATGCGGTGTCCGTCGAGCTCGCCGCCATTCATCAGCGCTAGCGCGAATCTCTCCATGTCGCCTGCGGCCGAGGAGATGCCGCCTGCGGGAGCGGGATTGAACACTTCAAAACCAATCGCAGGTTTTTCTGTAGTCGCTCTGTAGCCGTCGGAGACGTAAGGAGCGAGTTCCGCGGTCATGGGTTCGTTGAAGCTGGAGTGTTTCATGCCGAGCGGTTGGAAGATGTGCTCTGACACGTACTGTTCAAATGGTTCGAGGCTGACGCGCTGCACGATATAGCCCGCGAGGCCCACTCCGTAATTCGAATAGGCCGGAATTTCGCCGGGAGGATACATTCGGCGCGGTTGATTCGCGATCATGAAATCGCGGAGCGCAGTGGTTTTTTTCGCATCAACGTAAATGATGTCGCGAACTTCTTCTTCGAACCCACCGGTATGAGTCATTAAATTTCGGAGTGTAATGGGTTTTCCAAACGCTGGCGTGATTTGGAAATCGAGATATTTGTTCACGTCGGCATCAATATCCAATTTGCCTTGCTCGGCGAGCTGCATAACGGAAACCCAGGTGAAGAGTTTCGAGATCGAAGCCAGTCGAAACATGCTCGTATCCGGATCAACCGGAGTTTTCTTCGTCACGTCTGAGTACCCATAGCCTTTTTTCAGAAGTTCTTTTCCATCTTTCATCACGAGGACCGTGGCGCCGGCGACGTCGCTTCGCTCCATTTGTAGCGGAACAAGTCCGTCGAAAAACGCTTCGAGGTCGGCCTTTTCAAGAGGATGCGCGGCGGCCGGAGGGGTTGCGGGAGATGGTTTTGTCTCCGCAGCCGCGGAAGCCGGTGCGGTTTTGGGAGGTGTCGGTACTTGAGGAGGTTGCGCCATTGCAGGAAGAAGAACGCAGAGCGCAATAAGAACGAAGAGTGTACGAAGCCGTATCATGTCGCCTCCGAAGGAGAAGTAACAGGGGCACAGTCTCTTGGAAACAGAGCGCGTGCGCAACAGAAATTTGAAACTTCCACAGGGCCAAGGAGTGAATGTTCCGCTCGTGAGCACTCTACGGAGGTCTAGTCGTAACGCAACGCGATGATGGGACACACACGCATTGCGCGGTGCACCGGCGACACGCACGCCGCGCTTGGTTTGTTCCCTGAATAGCTGTGAGTTTCTTCATCTAAGCGCTCGGCTGGTAGTCGGGATTGAAGTAACGAAGGAGGAACATATATGATGCGAACCTGCGGCAGCGCACCCGGCTCAAGCGCGACTTGCCGCATGAGAGGCTGAGGGGGATAGATGAAGCGAATATTCTTGGCGTTGATAATTTTGGCAGCGGCGCAGGCGGTTTCCGCGCAGGACTGGGCTAAAGCGACGCTCGCAAAGTCGCCGCGGCATAGCGAGTGGGTGACGGTGAAGCATGACGGCCGTTCGGTGGATACTTTTGTTGTCTATCCGGAGTCGAAGGACAAGCGGCCGGTGGTTCTGATCATTCACGAAATTTTCGGGATGTCGGATTGGGTGCAGGATTTGGCGGATCAAGTCGCTGCAGCCGGTTACATCGCGGTCGCTCCGGACCTGCTTTCGGGAATGGGGCCCGACGGCGGCCGGAGTTCGTCTTTCGCGGAAGGCAAGACGATGGAAGCTGTGAGCAAGCTGAATCCCGACCAAGTGACGGCGGACCTGAACGCCGTGGCGGATTATGCAAACAAAATCCCGGCGTCGAGCGGCAAACTATTTGTCGGCGGATTCTGCTGGGGCGGAGGCCAGACGTTCCGCTTCGCAACGAATCGCGGTGACCTTGCAGCTGCATTTGTTTTCTACGGACCGCCGCCAGATAAGGACGCAATGGCCCGCATCAAAGCTCCCGTTTACGGATTTTTTGCGGGGAACGATGCGCGAATCGGCGCGATGATTCCCGATGCGATCACCAACATGAAGGCCGCCGGGAAAACATTTGAGCCGGTGACGTATGACGGCGCGGGCCACGGGTTCATGCGCGCAGGCGAAGCGCCGGATGCGAACGATGCGAACAAGAAGGCGCGAACAGACGCATGGGAACGGTGGAAGAGCCTGCTGGCGAAGTGAAGCCAGTTCGCATCGTTCCTTTTTCATTCATAGCGCAACGCAACCATGGGATCCACGCGCGTGGCGCGGCGAGCGGGGATGTAAGACGCGAGCAGCGCGACACCAATCAACAACAGAAGAACAGCGGCGAAAACTGGCGGGTCGGTGGGCTTGACGTTGTAGAGCAGTCGCGTCAAGAGGCGAGTCAGCCCGAATGCCGCGCATAGACCGAGCGCCGCTCCCAAAAGCGCAGGCCTCATCGCTTCGCCGACGATTAGTTTGAGCACTTGACGGCTGCCCGCGCCAAGCGCCAGGCGGATGCCGATTTCGTGTGTGCGCTGGGCGACGCCATAAGAGATCACGCCGTAGATGCCGACGGCGGTGAGGAGAAGCGCAATGGCGCCAAACAGAAGAAATAGCAGCGCGCCGAATCGTTGATTGGCTACGGAAGTGGAGACTACTTCGTCCATCGTTGCCACATCGGAGACGGGAACTTGCGAATCGAGCGCGGCAATTTCTGAGCGAACTGCGGCGGCGAGCGACGCCGGATCATTTTCTGTGCGTACAGCGAGGACTACGAACGAATCGGTGAACTGCGTGTTCGGCAAATATATTTGGATGGTGTGCGGGGCGTCGAGTCCTCTGTGCAGGACATCGCCCACAACTCCGACGACTGTTCGCCACGAGCCTTTTGTATCGCCCATTTTGAGGCGCTTGCCGATGGGATCTTCGCCGGGCCAAAACTGCCGAGCCATGGATTCGTTGACGAGCGCAACTAACGGCGAAGTGGCGACGTCGCGTTCATCGAAGCCACGGCCGCTCAACAAGGGAATGCGCATCGTGTGCAAGTAGCCTGGGCTGATCGAATAGCGATCGGCGCTGGGATCTTCTTCGGGATTCGGCAGCATCTTGCCTTCGACGTGAACTCCGTACATGTCCACGTTGCCGCCGAGCGGAAGCTGGCTGACGATTCCGGCGGATTTGACTCCGGGAAGCGCTTGAACGCGCTGCAGAACCTGATCGAAGAAAGCAACGGCTGGAGCGTCTGCGGATTTTGGACCCCAGAGAGAAAGCGTGAGCGTCAGCGTGTGAGAAGAATCGAAACCTGGCTTTACTTCCAGGAGGCGCACGAAACTCTTCATCATGAGGCCCGCGCCGGTGAGAAGCAGCAACGCCAGCGCCACATCCGCAAAGACGAGTGCGCTGCGCAGACGGTGACGTTCCTTCCCAGCCGAGCTTTTGCCGGATTCTTTCAGCGTTTCGTTGAGATCGAGTTTGGAGGCGCGGAAAGCAGGCAGAAGACCAAACACCAGACCGGTTATCAGAGAAATTCCAAATGTGAAAGTGAATGTCCAGGCGTCAATGTGCACGTCTTGAAGACGCGGCAAATTCGCGAGCTGAATTCGCTGAAGCAATGCGACGCTGACCCACGCCAGTAAAAGTCCGAAGACGCCGCCGAGAAGAGAGAGAAGCAAGCTCTCGGTTAGGAATTGGCGAACCATGCGTGCGCGGCTGGCGCCAAGAGCGGCGCGAAGGGCGACCTCGCGCTGCCTGCGCGCGGCCCACGCCAGAAGAAGATTTGCAACGTTCACACAAGCGATCAGGAGAACGAATCCTACGGCGCCAAGTAAAACCCAGAGAGCTGTTTTGACCTCGCCAACGAGATAATCTTTCAGCGGGGTCAGCGTGACGCCTGCCGCGGAGTATGCCGTCGGATATTCGCGGAAGAGGTTTGCGGAGATCTGATTCATCTCGGCTTCGGCTTGTGCGAAGTTGACGCCGTCTTTGAGACGGGCGAAAGCGCGGAGATGGCGGCAGTCGCGGCAGGCGTACGGCAGCGTCTCGTCGTAGGCTAGTGGTGTGTAGATGTCGGCCGGCTTGCGCGGATCGAGAGAGAGCACGGAAGGGAATTCTTCAGGGAGGATACCGACAACGGTGTAGGCGCGGGTGCCCAATTGCACAGACTTGCCGACGATCGCGGGATCGGCGCCGAATCGCCGCTGCCAGAAACCGTAACTGAGGATCACGACGAAATTGTTTCCGCGCACGTCTTCCGCGGGGAGAAAGCTGCGGCCGCGCGCAAACTTCACGCCCATCAGATCAAACAGCGCCGAGGAGGCGCGAAAACCGTTGAGAGTCTCCGCGTCGTGCGCGCCGATGAAAGTTGGTGACCAAAAGCTGACGGCGGCTATTCCGGTGAACGAGTGGTTCAGCCGGTTCCAGTCCATGAACGTAGCCCAGGAAGTATGCGAGCGCCTGCCGTCTTTGTCTTTTTCCCAGAGCATTATGAGTTGATCCTGCTTAGGGAAGGGCAACGGCCGAAGGAGCACGCCATGAATGACGCTGAAGATCGCTGTGTTGGCGCCAATGCCGAGAGCGAGCGTGAGGATGGCGACGAGAGCGAAGACCGGACTGTTGCGGAACATGCGAAGACCGAAACCCACGTCTTGCAGCAGGTCGTGGATGTAACTGACGCGGCGAGTGTCGCGGCAATTTTCTTTGGATAGCTCGAGGCCGCCGAATTCGCGCCGGGCTTTGCGGCGCGCCTCATCGAGCGTCAGCCGCCGAGGCTACGTGTTCCTGGGTTTTCTGTTCGAGGTGAAATTGCAGCTCTTCGCTTAGGTCATGCTCGACTTGGCTCGCGCTTGAACAGCGAGCGCAAGCGAAGCGGCAAGGTGTAGAACCAATGTTCGGGGCGCATGATGGCTCCTTGCTAGGACACGGCGCGTTTAGGCCTCTTTGAGTTTGACGACATTGGAAATCGCGGCCGAGAGGCGGCTCCAGTTGGCGGATTCTTTTTCGAGATGCTTTTTGCCGAGGCGCGTGAGCGAGTAGAACTTGGCGCGGCGATTATTTTCTGTGGGTTTCCACTCGGCGGTAATCCAGCCTTCTTGCTCCAGCTTGTGCAGAGCGGGATAGAGCGAGCCGTCGCTGACTTGAAGAACGTCTCCGGAGACTTGCTTGAGGCGGAGGCTAACGGCGTAGCCGTTGAGAGGTTCGAGTGCGAGGATTTTCAGAAGGAGCAGATCGAGAGTGCCCTGGACGAGATCGGAAGGTTTGCTCATGCGTTCTCCTCGGTTACCGAGAGTACGGTACATGAGCTCCCCTCGGTAAGCAAGGGGAAAGTGGGTGGAGGGATAGAATGGCGGGTGAGTGGCGGGTAGTTAGTAGTGGGCAGTGAACGGTGGGTAGTGATCCGTGTCTCGTGATCCGCGGAGCGAAATGGGGTTGCGCTGCCAACGGACGCTCGAGGGGGAGGGCCTTACTGCGTACTTAAGAAAGCCGCGTTCGCGTGCATCGGCCCCCTTAGTATCTGCCTCCTTCGACTACATCTGCTTCGACCACCTTTGCTTCGATTGCATTCGCTTCGACTGCACTTGCTTCGACCGCACTTCGTTCGATTACGCCCCGTCCCCTGCCCCCATCCCCTTGTCGGACCGGACTAGAAAGTGCCAGGCATGTGCCCGGTCTGTGCCCTAAGGGAGATTAGGTGGCGGGGTGATGCGAGATGGTTAGGACAGTTCGTTTAGGAGGGTTTCCATTTCGGAGCGAGCGTGCTGGTCGCCTTTTTGGGCGGCTGCGGCGATGCCATTTGAGAGAACCTGGCGGGCTTCGTCGTTTCGGGACTCGCGAGCCAGAAGCTGACCGTACATCAGGTAGGCCGGGATGTAGTCGGCGGTGCGCTCGATGAGGGCGCGGAAGTGACTGTCTGCGGCGCTGGGGTCGCCGCTGTTCATACATTCCATCGCCAGGCCGTAGCGCGAAAAAGCGTCATCGGGTTTTTTTGCGACGAACTCTTCGAGCATCTGGCGGCGGGTTTTCTTTTGGTCTGGCATAGTTTGCTCCCGTATTATACGGGTAATGAGACTGCGTCTGAAAGCAGCCGAGGAACGGGGAGCGAATGAAGCGCAAGCAGCTAGTGAAGAGTGAGAAGAGCGGGGAAATGGCGTTGAGGGGGAAGCCGGTGAGTGCTTCGCGGTCGGAGATGACGGAGATTGTGTTGCCGGCGCAGACGAACCCTTTGGGGAAATTGCTCGGCGGGCAGGTGATGCATTTGGTGGATATGGTGGCGGCGATGGCGGCGCACCGGCATTCGAACAGTTATGTTGTGACGGCGTCGGTGGACTACATTGATTTCCGTAATCCTGTGAACCTGGGAGAGATCGTCAACTTGAAGTCGCAGGTGAATCGAGTGTTCCGGACTTCGATGGAAGTTGGCGTCGAGGTTTATTCGGAGAACGCGATGACCGAGGAGAGAAAGCACACAACGTCGGCGTATGTGACGTTCGTGGCGATCGACGAACACACCAGGCTTCCCAAGCCTGTGGCGCCGCTGATCTTGAAGACAGCGGAGGAGAGGCGACGCTTCCGGGAGGCGGCGAAACGGCGCGAAGTTCGGCTCGCGTTGCGTTACGGAAAGCGACACATAGTTAGCTGACGATTTACGTAGGTGACGTTACCGGACCAGCGGGGCGGGTGGTGGGCCAGGGGCTGCCGCCGGCGGGTTCCTCGGTGATCGCGAGCGCTTTAGTTGCGTCCATGGATTCCGGCGGATTGGATACCAGAGAACGAATTTGCCATTCGCATCCGGGCGAATCATCATCGAAGGCATGGGCTTTGCTCCCGGCGCCTTGGGAATGAACCACACTTGCAAGAACGTGATGGGGAGATGGCATGGGAACTGTTTTCTCCCATGACGCAGATGCCCAACTGAGGATGCCACTTAGCTTCCAACTGCGGCCCCTGGGCGTGCGAGTTCCCGCAAGAGCAATCTTTACGGGACGAAGGGTCCATCAGATCATGGCTTCGCGCTTGGCCATGGGCAAGCTCTTGTTCGGTCTTCTGGTGTTCTTGGAGGAGTGTCGCGGCGCGATCGTTGGCCTGGCGGATTTCGTATTGAAGACGACGCGTGTTCCAAGCGGAGTAGATCGAAAAGGCCAATAGCGCGGCGACACCTGCCCACAACCAGATGGGAATAACGATCCTGGGGGGCATGACGTGGGGCTTTGCTTGTGCTTCGGCGCGGACAGTTTGCATCAGGCGGCCCTTAAGCATGTCCGAGGGGGCCGCTTCGGGGGCTGTGTAGGCGAGTTGGCTTACGAGCCAGCGCGCTTCTTCGACGGCCTTGGCGCAGTCCACGCAACCGGTCGCGAGGTGCGCATCGAGCGCGGAGCGATCCTGGGGATCGAGCGCGCCGAGAGCGTAGGCCTCGATCAGTTCACGGAATTGGCCGCAGTTTTTCACGTTGTTGCCTGCAATCCTTCTTTCAAGCGAAGCAAACCGTTACGAATCCAGCTTTTTACGGTGCCGAGAGGTTCTTTCAAGGCCGCTGCAATTTCTGAATGGCTCAAGCCTTCAAAATACGCCAACTCGATGGCTTTTTTCTGCTGCGGCGTGAGAGATGCCATCAATGCGCGGACTTTATCAGCGCGGCGCTTCTCGTCGAGAGCCTTTTCGTATTCGGGAGCGACCACGACGCTCGGCATTTCGTCGGGTTGATCCTCGCGGCGGCGCTGGCGTTCGCTTTTGAGGCGAAGGTGATCGAGGGCGCGATTTCGCGCCATGGTGCATAGCCACGGGACAAAAGGGCCGCGCGAAGAATCGTACTGATCCGCGTTGCGCCAAAGCTGGAGAAAAACGTCCTGGACGACTTCTTCCGAAGTGGAGGCCTGCTGGAGAATGCGCAGGACCAAGCCATAGACGAGGCGCGAATGGCGATCGTAAAGCTGTTCAAAGGCGCTCACGTCTTTTTGAAGAAGGCGCGACAAGAGCGTCGCGTCTGGCGACACTTCGCGGGGACCGCTGGATGTGAAAGCCGCCAGGAACACGAGAGTCGGCTTCTTCCTCTCCTGAAAGACTATACGGCGCAAACGGCAATTCGGATGACTGCCTGTGGTCAGCCCGAACTTGTACGTGAAACTCCAGTTCTAATTTCGTCCGCCACGGCAAGGGCTTGTTCGATGCAGGCGCCGATGGCCGGTCCGCGGAGATAGTTTCCCACAAGCTTAAGATTTAGCAGAAACGAAGATTCTCGTTCGAGATTGCCTACGCGCGCGGCGTGGCCGATGTTGTATTGAGGCAGAGCGCGCTGATAGATCTGTACGTTTGAGAAGGCGGGAACGCCGTGGATAGAGAGGATCGGTGCAATTTCCCGATGAACCATGGAGCTTATGTCTTCGGCGGAAAGCGCCACAGCCTGGGGATCCGTCGCGCCTCCAAGGAAGCTCGTGAGCAGAACAGAGCCCTGCGGAGCGCGGCCGGGAAAGAGTGACGAATTCCAGACCGTTCCAAGTGTGCGGAGACCTTCCGAACGAGGGATGAGAAATCCGAACCCATCCAGTGAATGCCCTACGTCTTGTTTGCGGTATCCGAGCGAGACGACAGCGACAGGAGCGTATTCGATTTCACTGAGGGACGAAGCAAGTTTGGCGTCGAGCAATTTCGCTGCAATGTAGGTTGGTAGGGCGAGAACGAGTTGGTCAGCGGCGAGAGTTTCGGTGCCGTCCAGAGTTTTGGCGTTTACCACAAATTTTTCGCCTGATTGAGGGTTGCCAGTCCCTCCCCGTTGAATCTCCGTTACTTCTACTCCGTAGCGCAAGGCAGGACCGAGATTTGCGGCGAGGGCGTTGACTAGTGTTTCGTTTCCATTCTTGAAGGATTGAAGAGTTGGGCGCTGTTTCGGGCCGGGTTTGGATTTTGCGGCGCGCATCATGCCGCGGATGATGCTTCCGGCGGAGCGTTCGGCTTCGTGGAGTTGGGGAAACGCGGCGCGGAGGCTTAGTTTTTCTGGATCGCCGGCGTAGATGCCGGAAACGAACGGGCCAACGAGTTTGTCGAGGAGTTCGGCGAGAAAATTTGCGGCGGATGAAGGCGGCGACGGATTCGTCGTCGTCGGGAGGAGTGCTGCGGCCGAAAATATCGCGGAGGATGCTCCATTTTGTGCGAGCGCTGAAGAGGGAAGAGGCGAAGAAGGCGGGCGGGCTAAGAGGCGCTGGTTTTAGTTGACCATCGAGGACGAGGAATCTGGGCGCGTGTGGAGGAGCTTCGACCAACTCGTTTTCGATGCCGAGTTCGCGGCAGAGATCGAGGAGCGGAAAAGTGCCGCTGAAACTTTGCGGGCCGAGTTCGAGAAGAAAGCCGTCGCGGCGCTCGGAGCGAATCATGCCGCCCGGGCGCGAGGAGGCTTCGACAATCTGGGCGTCGATGCCGGACTTGCGCAGGTAGTAGGCGCAGGTCAGGCCGGAGATTCCGGCGCCGACGATGAGGACTGGGACGTGAGTGGTCATGGAATGCGGCAGCCATCCTATCATCTTGAATCGGTGGTGCCGCCGTGAGTGCAGTGTGCTTCCCGACCGCAACTGGGGTGAAGTGGAAGTCTGCACAGACTGAAGTCCGTGCCACCCCTCCCCCCCCCTTTTTTTGTAAGTGCGGATTCTAAAGGGTTTTAAGTCCTGTGTTTTGTAAGTGCGGATTCCAAAGGGGTTACGAGCGGGTTTTTCGTAAGTGCGGATTCTACAGAGGTTAGCGTGCAGGAAGGTTGGGGCGGCTGAAAGTTGGAAAGACTCGAGGGATCGGGGGAGGACGAGGCTAAAGGAGCGGGGAGATTCAGCGGGGATGGCGAGGCAAAGAACAGAGTGGCATGGGCGGAACATGGGGAATGGTAGCAGGGAGAGTAACCAGTTGTCAATCAGATTGTCAATTTACTGGGATGCTCATTCGAATCGGGAGGCGGGTTCGAATGGGATAAGGAAGCACGGGGTTTGAGGGAGTTAGGCGGGGATTGATGGGTTTGCTACGGCTGTGGAAAGGTGTGGGAAAAGTCAAAAACCCCACACGTAAAACCGACGTGTGGGCCACCCTCTATGACGTTGTCGGCTCTGTCAAGAGACACCTCGAGTTTACGAGTCGCGATGGCTCGTTTTTCTCTTCAACCGAGAATCTTTTCTCTTTCCTTCATCGACCAAGGCTCGCTCTGTGAATCTAGCGGTGGATTCTGGTTCCACCAACCATCTATTCGGTCACTGTACTTCCGACCATGATTCGTTGTTCAGACGCCGCGATCGCTCGGGGGAGCAAGGCGCCCAATCAGCCCAGCGATGGACTTGCGTTCACCAGGGTGGCCCCCGGGCTGCCTTGCCTGCGAACCAGCTGTGCGTAATCTGCTCCACTACGCAGCATCCAGTACATACGCACAGCCAACTTGCGCGCGATGGCCACTTTGGCCACCGCGTGTCCTCTACGGAACTTCAACCGCTGATAGTCTTGCCGCAATGCGGGATCCAACCGCACCGTGGGTTGTGCCGCTTCGATCAGCAGCCAGCGCACCATGGTGTTGCCCTGCTTGCTGATGGCTCCGAGCCGTTGCTTTCCGCCGCGGAGTGCTCGCTCGGATTCAGTCCCAGGTAACTCACCACCTGCTTGCTCCGTCGAAAGCGCGTCACCGGACCGATGGTGAGCACGAACGCCAGTGCATTGACCGGACCGATGCCGGGATGAGTCATCAAGCGAGACCGCATCCTCCCGACGTTTGGCTTCTTCCAGTACCGCCCGATCCAGTTCCGCGATCGAAGGATCGAGTTGATCGAGCAGGTTCAAAGCTCCGCTCGCCGCCGGCTGGACCACGGTCCCAGAGCCGAGCCTTCCAGCTCCACGCGGCCTTTCTTGGTGAACAACTTTTTCTTCCGGCAAAGTCCCTGGCTCATGGCCAGAAAGTGAAGCTGGTTGCCCAGCATGGTGCGCATGCGCACCAGCTTGTGACGGTGCCAGAGCAGTTGCCGCAGGTCGCGTTCCGCCGGTGAGGGAACCCAGATCTTCGGAAAGCGGTTGGCGAGCAGAAGATCGAGAATCAGCGCAGCGTCGCGCTCGATCGGTCTTCTGCTTGCGCACCTCGCTGGCTCGAATCTTCGCCGAGTCCCCGATCCACAGTTCGTGACCCAGTTCCTCAAGCAAGCGCTCGAACCAGTGAATCGGGCCGGTGGCTTCGATGCCCACACGCACCGGTTCTGGCGAGCTCGCAAGCCCCGGTAGAACGCGTGAGCTTCGCCGCTCTCGTGGTCCAATCGCCGCTCAATCAGGCTCGCCGGTCTCTTCTCTGGCCATGGCAATCTGCTGATAGCGTGTGTGAAAATCACATCCTATAATCAACATCGCTCGGCTCCTTTCTTCCGAGCCTTGGTCGTTAGCGCAACCAAGTCTACTCGGAAGAAGGAGCCGACAACGTCATCTAATCAGCCAGGGATGATAGCCGAATTTGCAGCATCTTGACCTCCAACGGACGTTTCCCGCAACGCCGTTTCTGGATAACTTCCGTGTAGCCGACCACTCGCTCGGAATATGGCCGACGGCAACGGCGCTTCTCTGTACAGCTCGGTTACCTCGAACTGTGCCCCGGTGATGATTAGGCTGTCAGGAATGCTATTCAAAATCAAAGATCCGCCATTCAAGTTCGCCACTCACTTGTGATCTTTATACGTTTCTGGTAACCACCTTAGTCAATGAATTCATCCATTTCGTCTCCGTCCTCTTGCTCGGATTCCAAGCGTTCTACAGCCTCCACCGACGAATCGTCGAAGCCCTGGCTTAGCGCTCAGTCTCCGTGCAATCCGGGACGCCGGGGGGAAGTACCCATGAAAAAGAAGCTCCGTACGTGGTTGGCTGGTGTGCGCTCGGGTCTTCCCACCGCCTTCAGCCCCTACTGGCACGTGCTGCCGCTGGGGCGGATGAAGACGTTCCTGGCAGGGTACTTCTTCATCGGCGCCGCCGGCGGTTTCGCGCTCGATCTATTGCAGCTCAATGCTTCCCGCGCTCGCGGAGGTCTCTTTTGGCCCGTCTTAGTGGGCACGGGCGGCGCTTAGGGCCGCCGGAATCAAAAGATTTCGTCTTGTCCCTCTCGTGTTTCTGCTGGTTGTCGTGACCGCCTGGCTGGGCTACTGGGCCTCGCACATTTCGCCGCCTCTCCTGGTCCCCGTCGCTGTACATCGGCGTGTGCTATTCGATGCGATGGGGATCTTGGTTGGTATCGGTTTCGGGACTCGATTTCTGCTGTTCTTCGCTGGTACGGAGGGCCTGGCCAGCGTGCGCATGCAGGCCGAGCTTTCTTTGGCCCACGGCATTCAGGCGACCCTGGGTCCAAATCTCATCTTTCGAGAGCGAGTTTCGAGCTGTACGGCAAGTCGATCCCTAGCACAGAAATGGGCGGCGAATTCTGATCGACGTCATCGAGAGCGACGGCGGGTTGGTGGCCTACGTCGCCGATATCTCCGGCCACGGCCTGCCAGCTGGCCAGCTCATGGGGATGTTGAAGACTGCCATGCGACTCGCAGTTCGACTCCGCCAAATGCCGGTAGCAGCGCTCGAAAGTGTGGACCGCGTGCTGCCAGCTCTCAAGGAACCTGAAATGTTTGCCACCCTGGCCCTGCTCCGCTTCGGTGATTTCAGTGAAGCCGAATACGCGTTGGCCGGTCATCCGCCGATCCTCCACTATCGGCATCTGCAGCAGTGACACGGCCCGGCTCTCGATGGAGCAGCTTCCGCGCCGGGTCATCCCCGGCGGTTCCTGATGCTAGAAGTGCGTCGCGGCTATTCACCGCGCGATCTCTTCTTGATGGTTACCGACGGCATAACGGAAGTGGTCAACGCCAGAGATGAAGAATTTGGCCTGACACGCCTGCAAGAGCTGCTGACGCGACACGCTACCAGAGCCTTGCCAGAGATTTGGGATCTCATCATGCGCGAGGTGCGACAATACGGTCTACAACAGGATGACCAAAGTCTGCTCCTGCTGCGCGTGCTGGACCCGACCGTCCCTCCCGCGACCTGAATTCCACCGGGGCGCAGGAAACCCGAAACCCAGTTATACGCACAGTGGGCGAGCCGTAATGAGCCCCGGGTTTACGCACTGGTTTCTCCCGGATTGCCGACCATCTGTTACCTATCGCACCATGTTTCGAGGCAGAGCGTTGAGGCGCAAGGTAGATAAGCTTGGTTCTGAGGCATTCCTGTCCTGCAACGAACTTCTAGGAGGTTGACCTTGGCACACACTTGCTCGGTACTTTGAAGGCGGGGTGCCCACAAGTTTCTTAACATCATCGAAGCGGGACTAGATGCCGGATTTCAAGACGCTAGTCATTTCGGCCGCATCAAAGACAAGGGGCTCCGATCCTAGTGCCACAGAACAGATTGCTGGAAAGACTTCTCAAGCAAGAAATCAGAATGAGAAATGCACTTCAACACAACACCGAAAATGAAAGGAAGGAACAACATGAAAATCGTAGTAATTGGCGGTACTGGACTCATCGGATCAAGGCTCGTCCCCAAGCTTCGTGAGCAAGGGCACGAAGTAGTAGCCGCGTCGCCCACTTCCGGCGTCAACAGCGTCACAGGCGAGGGACTCGCGGATGCGCTGAAGGGTGCCTCGGTGGTCGTCGATGTAACGAACTCCCCTTCGTGGGAGGACGCGGCAGTGCTGAAGTTCTTCGAGACATCAACCCGTAACCTCCTCGACTATGAAGCGGCCGCGGGCGTGGGACATCACGTTGCGTTGTCGGTCGTAGGAACGGAACGTCTGCTCGAAAGCGGCTTCTTCCGCGCAAAACTCGCTCAGGAGAACTTGATCAAAGCCTCCTCAATTCCGTACTCAATCATCCGCGCGACGCAGTTCTTTGAATTCGTCAAGGGCATCGCCGATCTTTCCACCGACGGCAACAAGGTGCGCCTGCCTCCTGTGCTCTTCCAGCCTATGGCAGCCGACGATGTCGCCAGTGCAGTAGGCAGATCGCAATGGGCTCACCTGTGAATGGCACCGTGGAAATAGGCGGGCCCGAACAGTTTCGTCTGGATGAACTCGTCCGGCGAGATCTAGCCGCACGCAAGGATCCACGCGAGGTTATCGCTGACCCGCACGCGCGCTACTACGGCATCGAGGTGAGCGAGAGGACACTTATTCCCGACGACGACGCGCGACTCGGCGAGACGCGTTTCGAAGACTGGCTCGAAGTTTTCACACTTCGGGGGCACATGCCTGATTAAGGCGT
>CAVSIW010000004.1:0-3411 GCA_963727945.1 uncultured Acidobacteriota bacterium | reverse complement strand
ATCGGAAAGAAAACACCCAAGAGCGTTTGCACCCGTGTATAGACCGATGGGCAAAGTGTCCTTCACGCCGAGGAAATCACCAAAAATCGAGAGCTTTGCCAAACCTGTCTTATAGGCCTGCCATTCCACCTCGTCAGGATCCTGAAACCAGAGATAGTGTCCGGTGCTGTATTGCACCATCCCGAGGCAAGCATTCGCCAAAGCAAGGATGCAGGCAAATTTGATAAGTGTATGAATTTGTTTTTTCTCGAGGCCAGCATGCAAAAACACGAGGAGAAAAATAAACGGAACCATAAGATCCCGGTAGACACTGGCGGCGTGGGCGGTGTCGTATTCAAAAAAAATACCGGGAAAGGCGAAAAAAGCAAGCGCCAGAACGAGAAAGCACTCTGGATGTGTTTTGTCCAGTGGTCCGATGCACTTCCCTTCGAGGGCCCGCGCCAGGCAAACAAGCACCACGATCAAAACAGTCATTTCCGAAAGATCGAAACTGAAGCTGCTCAAGCGAGTGCGGTATTCGAAACCCAGGAGCACGGGCAAAACGTAGATAAGGCGCGAGGGGCTGGCCGCTACCCAGAACAAGAGTGCGCCCAGTGCGATGAAAAAAATAGGAATAGCGAACAACATGGTTCAGGCCACCATCATTCCGGCGATCTGCCGCCCGCGGACGCTCCAATCCCACTCATGGACCATGACGTTTCGCGCGATTTCGCCCAAGAAGTGCCGCCGCTCCGGCTGATGGAACAGCGAGACAATCTCCCCGGCGAATTCCTCATCCGAATTTCCCGCCAAAACACCAACATCGCTTTTGCGGAAAAGCGTTTCTACTTCTCCGACGGGATTTGTCACCGTGGCGCGTCCGGCAGACAAGAAATCAAGAATTTTCGTAGGCCAGCGCGCGCGATCGTTCAGACTGTCTTCCAGCGGGCAAGTGCAAACATCCGCGCAGCCGAGAACCCACGGGTAGTCCTCATCGCTCACCCAGCCCGTTCTGGCGAGCCGGTCGTCGATTGCCAGACGCTCAGCAAGCGCAAGCGCTGCTTTCGAAATGCGGCCGACCATCAGGAACATTGCCGTTGGTATTTGCCTCAGCACTTCGGCAAAAATGCGCATCTCGCGGCACATATCGCCGTTGCTTACGGCAACCACAATCGGTGCATCCTCCGGCATACGGAAACGTTTTCGCGCTTCTTTTCGGTCCCGCGGAAAAATGTAGTCCGTCGGCGCCCCGTTCGGGATGTAGGCTACTTTCTCTCGCGCAATCCCTATCGAAAAAGCGCGTTCCTGAAGCACCTGTGATGTCACGCTGACGCGCTCCGCGCGAAAACGAATTTTCTCTTCCAGATAGGAATCGATCCGGTGCGCAAGTTTCCACCCGCGAAAATTATTCGAGCTGCCACCGAACCAGTCGCACCAGTCCGAGTAAAACGCATAGTGTTTTCGCCGCTGCGTGAAATACACCGGCCAGGAAACATTCGGCTGATACTCGAAGCCGAATACAGCGTCGTAATTGCTCGTTTCGAGCTCGCGAGTTCGTCCCCAGATATCCAAAGGGCCCCAGCCTGTACCCGGCAACAGACGGTTGCCCCATGCCGGGCCTTCGATGAGCCGAATCCAAGGACCTGCGCCACGCGGTTCGCTGGATTCACCGATCCAGTCGCGCTTAAAGGAAATCGCCGGGCGGAAGCGGGAAGTGCGCGATACCGTGGCCAGCGTGACGTTGTGCCCCACGCGCGCCAGCTCCCGGCAAAAATAAAATGCGCGAAGGTATGTTCCTACGCCCTTCTCGGTAAAATTAAGCGCAAGGATTTGCATCCGTTAACCTTTCACGCAACGGACGTAAAATCCTCCGCACAACAGCCCGGGCGCCAGAGAAACGATGGCGCTCCGAAGCGGCCGGGGAAAAATCACGTTGAAGATTCGCCAGAGCGGCCGTAAAAAGTACAAGCCAAATTTCGCGCGGCGAGATAGCCGCTCTCCCCCGGCACGCTTTCGCAGTTGCGGCTCAAACCATCTGTCCGGGTTGTAGTAATAGGCGAGGTTCCCGAAGTCCCAAAAAAAACGGACCGGTTTCAGGCCGGCCGTCTCGAGGAATTCGCGAAACCCCTTGTAGGTGAAAAATCGGATATGCATATAGTCCCACTCGTGATAACTCGCGCCATGATCGGTCAGGAGCCCGCGCCAGAGTATTCCCTTGCCAAGAAACAGGCGCACGCGCATCGGCCAATAAAAATGATTCGGCACACTGATCACAATCGTGCCGTTTTCGCGCAACACGCGCTTGGCCTCTTTGAGCACCGCGAGCGGTTCCAAAATGTGTTCGAGAATGTCCTTGCAGACCACCAAGTCGAAAATCTGGTCGGGAAACGGCAGTGTCGGAGACAAATTCAGGTTTGCCAAAATCCCCTGAATGCCGAATCGTCTCCCAACCTCCAATCCGGAAGCCGCGTAGTCTGCGTTAACGACCGTATTTTCCCGGGCAAGATCCCACAAATCGTTGCCTGTCCCGCCGCCAAGCGTCAGAATGCGCTGCTGCCTGGGCCGGCCGCCGTCGGTGATATGCGGATCGGGGAATCCATCGCCGACGGCCGCTTCGTTGTATGCCGCTTCGTAAAAGCGCTGCTGGTGCGTCGTCGCACTCACGGCTTGCTCCGGCAAAGGAAAATGGAACTCACCGCAAACTGCCGAGAGAACCACGGCAGGCTGTCCAAAGCTCGATGACTGAATAGGGCATGCGGCAAGCAGTAAAGCCAATGATGAAAGTCGCGACCGCGTTCGTCCACGAGTTCCATGCCGGCGTTTCGGATCAATTCGCGCCAGTGTCGAATCGGGTGCAGTCGTTCATCGCCAAATGGATGGGCTCCGTAACGATGGTTCGGCACATCAAACAAAACAAATCGCGCGACTCGCGCCTGTTCGCGCAATGCGGCAACAATCTCCTCGTCTGGAAAATGCTCCAGAACTCCTTGATGAAACGCCACATCAAACGTCTTGCCGGCCCAGGGAAATTGAAACATGTCCGCTTGCTGAACCGAGAGCCGATCCTGAGCGATCCAGTCCGGATACCTCGACCCCAGGCGGTGCACGAGCTCTGGATCAATATCGCACGCTGTAACCCGGTACCCGAGATCCGCCAGAAGAACTGCCGTGGTTCCGCTCCCAAATCCCACTTCCAAGAGTCCAGCGCCAACGGGAAAATGCCGCCGCAGCGTCCAGATGAAATTCCGCAAACGGATTGCGTTGTCAAACAGCGATACTCCTTTTAAGAATTCGGGCCAGTTTTGGGGGCCACTGGAGTTCAACGTCTCAGTCCGGTTTTCCTGACGTGGAACGGTGGCTGCATCTTGTCGTGACTCCCATGCTCTTCCGGTGGCTTGCCCTTGTAATCCGCTCATTCGTTCATACCTCGCG
>CAVSIW010000003.1:0-103265 GCA_963727945.1 uncultured Acidobacteriota bacterium | reverse complement strand
CTGCAAGCATACAGGCGGGGATGCAACATGGCTGATAAAATATATTCACTATCGGATGATGGCAGACTTGAATCGATGGATAAGGAACCCTACAAGAGCGAATACATCCTTCAGTCCCTCTTGGAAAAGCATCCTGAATTGCTGGCGGGGGATCAAATCGATGAAGCTAATCCCAGACGATGGCTTCATGTGTCCAGAGAAATGGGGGTGCCAGAAGACGATGGCGGATCGGATAGATGGTATCTGGATCACTTATTCCTGGACGAAGATGCCGTACCTACATTAGTCGAGGTGAAGCAGAGCAATAATAACGACACCAGACGCAAGGTTGTCGGGCAGATGCTGGATTATGCAGCCAATTGCGTCGCTCATTGGCCTGTGGAGTCTATTCGTGCTGTGTTTGAAGCTACGGCCAATGAAGCTGGAGAAGATCCAAATGAGATGATCTTAAGCCTGATCAATGCAACTCCAGAAGACATAAATCCTGTCGACAAATTTTGGGGCCAGGTTAAGATCAATCTGCAGGCGGGCCACATAAGGCTTCTCTTTGTAGCAGATGAGATACCAAAAGAGCTTCAACAGATTGTCGAATTTCTAAATGGACAGATGAATCCGGCAGAGGTTCTGGCTGTAGAGGTTAGACAGTATAGTGGGGGAAAAATCAAAAACATTGGTTCCGAGAGTAATAGGCCAGACTGCTGTGGCAAACGCAAGGAAATCTCTTTCTAATGTTGGCAAATGGGATGAGCCATCATTTTTCCAGGAGCTTGCATCCAGATCTAACTCCGATGGAATCGAATCGGCAAAAAAAATTCTCGCCTGGGCGAAGCAAAATACAGATAGGATATGGTGGGGCAATGGTAAGACACGAGGCTCCTTTACTCCTATTATAGAGAGCAAGGGTGCATCGCACTATCTTTTTGCAGTCTGGACAACAGGAGGAATCGAGACTTATTTCTATTACCTCAAAACTAAACCGCCATTTGATAGCGAGGATTTGCGCAAAGAATTGCTCAATAGGTTAAATGAAATCCCAGGAATCAATCTTTCGATTGACGCCATCGACAAAGGCCCGTCTATTCCATTATCGACACTGAATGGAGAGGCTCTGGAGAAGTTCTTGCTCGTATTTAACTGGGCGATAGAGAAAATTAGGACAGTAGTTTAGCTTTATGGTGAAAGCATGGAATTTGGGAATCTCGAATCGAAACCGATGCCCTGTCTGCAACTGCTCAGGTACCATCCCATTGCCAAACTCGCCAGCCTCAGCCCACATCTGCACCGCCCCCCTATCTGCGCATCCCATTGCCACCGGCCACAGACCACATGGCTCTCCTTCCCTCTTTCGCCCTCCGACCCCCCCTAGGCCTGGCCCGCGTGCATGTGAGCGCCCGCCCGCGCGCACAGCCATGCGGGCAAGCTGGTGGAGGACCTGGGGCCTTTCGTTATCAAGATCGCAAGGCATCAAATCATCGACATCCGGCACCGATCTGGATATGCCCCCATCTGGGGCCTTCTCGAATGCGTTTGAGATAAGAGGGCATGTCCTCATAATTTGTTCCCGCGCGGACGCGGGGTTAGGGGGGCCGCCACGGCCTGGAGTGGGCCCCGTCACCCCGCGCGTTTAACCGCGCGGGACTCCGGAAAACGTTGTTAGATCTTTTGTGCTTAATTATGAGATATGCTAACGTCGTTCAACTGCAGATGTGACTCGTCCGATTCAGGCGAGGATAGCTCTCCACTCTTTCTTCCAGGGTGCCGCGAGTCGGCTCTGCGGCCGGCCGAGCGACGGCGGTTAAGCTGCAGACTAATCAGGAGTTCCAATGTCTGGATGCAGCCACGACTTTTCCATAAATGGTCGAGTCGATAATGTCAAAACATCTCGATTTTCATCCGTCACTTATGAGATCTGTCTTGAGGCTTATGGGCGTTTCAGCAATTAATCCGGATACCACGATGCGATGGAGCGTCTCCGGCGCAGCGTGCCCGGCGGCTGCGGGGCGTGGACTGCCGGCAATTACACAGCACCACAAATTCTTCCATCGCCTGCGAGCGTGACACTGACCGCGCAAAGCGAGGCCGACCCTTCGAAACAAATTTCCGCCGCGGTCACGATCACGAGCAATTTTACTGCTCCAATTTACCGCGCCTTAGAGCGTGCCGCTGGGGGAACGGCGACGATTGCCGCGACGATGACGCCCGTCCCGGCGAATTCGAATCCGAGCACAGTGCTGTCGTGGTCGCTTTGTGGTCCAGGTTGCAGCGCCACATCCTGCGGCACGCTGAGCGTGGTGACGACGCAATCGGCGGGCGGAAAATCCACCGCGGATTCGGCAACGTACACGGCTCCGGCAGCGGCGCCGAGTCCGAACACCGTTACCGTGACCGTGACGCCGCAAGCCGATCCCTCGAAAAAGGCGCAGGCCACGATGGCGATCCAGCCGGGAGTGAGTGTAAGCGTCTCGCCCGCGACGGCAACGCTGGCCGGAAATCACCGCGTGACGCTGACGGTGCAGGTCATTGGGACATCAAATGACGGCGTCACCTGGAGTGTGAATGGTATCGCCGGAGGCAATGCCACCCTCGGCCAGATCTGCGCCGTGGGTTCGAATCCCTGCCAGAGTGTGACGAGCACTACCGTGACGCAGGTGGAGTACCTGGCGCCGGGCGCAATTCCCTCGCCGAATCCGGTGAACGCCACGGTAATGAGCGCCGCCGATTCCACGAAGAGCGCCAGCGCGCAGATCACCGTGATCAATCACGTGGTGGTGTCGGTGATGCCGGCGAGCGTGACGCTGGCGCCGCTGAGTGTGCAGGGGTTCGCGGCGTCCGTGCTGGGAACCAGCAATCAGAGCGTGGTTTGGCAAGTTCAGGGCACGGCTTGCGCAACGGCGGGGATCTGCGGATCGATGGACGCCAACGGAAACTATACGGCGCCCAGTTCGGCGCCAACGCCGGACGCGCTTCAGGTCGTGGCCATCAGCTCCGACGACACCACACAGTCCGGCGCGGCCAACGTAACGATCTCCACGGGAGTCAACATCCTTTCGCTGCACCCGTCCAGTGTCTACGCAGGAGCGGCCGACGGCTTCACTCTGCTGGTGGAAGGAAGTGGTTTCGCGGCGTCGAGCCCTGGGCCGGGTTCAGTTTTGTTGATCGCGGGAATAGCACGAACAACTACGTGCACCGCGCGACGCAATGCACGGCGCCAGTCACGGCGGCCGACGTCTCTCCGGCCGGAAATGTTTCCGTGCAGATCGAGAATCCCAGTGGCACAAAATCCAATGTCGTCTCTCTTGTCGTCGCTCTCCCGAACACGTCGGACGACGTCATCGCATTGAGCGCCGCTTCCCCGAACGCCACCGGCAGGGACATCGTGGTTGTTGATCCGGCGACCGCTGGCGTGAGCGCGCAAGGCAACGATGTGGACCTGAACGTTGCCGCGCTTGGCATGTTTTCCGTCGCGAACAATTCCTGCTCGCTCTCCGGCAATCCGCTGCCGTTGCAGCGCCCAGCAAGCGGCAACGCCACCTTCGATATCTGCGTGTTCTCCGAGAGCGGATTGGACAGCAGCATGACCTACACGGTCACAGGTCCAGCCGACGTGACGGTGATCGCGAAACAGCCCGCAGGGCTGGGGATTATCCACCTGACGCTGCAAGTTCCATCCAGCGCTCTGCCGGGCGCGCGCACGCTTTTCATTCAAAACACAAATCTGGACAAGACCGCCGCGAGCGGAGTTCTGGTGATGCAGTGAAGAATGCGGGGTAGAGAAAAATGAACTACGTACAACGACGCCGATTTTTGTGGATTCTTTTCCTGGGAGGACTTGCACTGCTGGCCGTAGTCGCCAGCGCGACAACACTTTCGCGGCTGAAGCTCGAAGATCTGGCGCAGCAATCAACGGCGGTGGCGCGGCTGCGCTGCCTCGGTGCGACAAGCCAGTGGGAGCAGGGAGAGATTTGGACGGAGACGAGGTTCGAAGTCATTCAACGCGAAAAAGGCGTGCTGCCGGGAATCGTCACGGTGAGAACGCTCGGCGGCAGTGTTGGACACCTTCATTCGCATGTGGAGGAGGTTCCCGCGTTTCGCTCCGGCGAAGAGGTCTATCTTTTTCTGTGGGGACGCGAAGGAGAACCGTATCAAGTGCTGGGGTGGTCGCAAGGAACCTTTCGTATCGCGCGCAATCCGCAGTCCGGCCTGGAAATCGTCACACAGGATTCAGCGTCCGCGCCGGTTTTCGATCCGCGGGCCCGCGCGTTCAGCCGCGGCGGGATTCGCAATCTGCCCGTTGCCATCTTCAAAGAAAAACTGCACAAGGCTCTGCGCCAGGAAAACCAGTGAGCAGCGGGAGGAGCCGATGAATAAGCGAAATAATCAATCTATCCTTCACAGAATGATCGCAGCCGCATTCGCGGTTTTCTTCGCCCTCTTCGGCATTCCCGGAGCGAGTGGATACGCATTCAACCAAATCGTTCCGGATGTGCGGCAACCTGCCAGCGTTTCCGGAGGTTCGGCGTGCCCTGTGCCTTCGCACGATCTTGTTGCGCCCGGCGCCATTGCAGAACAGTGGAGCACCGTGCTGGGAACGAATCCGGTGACCATCTTGACGCAGGACCAGACAGCCGCCGGGCGGCTAAATGAAATCGAACAAATCATCACGCAATCGCTCGCGGTTTGGACAGGAGTCAGCGGCACGACGCTCGTGCCAGGCAGCTTTGCACCTGTAACACGGACGGCGGCGCAAAACGCCTGCGGTTCCGATGGCGTGAACTCCATCTGCTTCGCTCAAGCCGATGGCGCGTTTACTCCGGGGATTTTAGCGTTCACGCGCGTGATTACCGCGGACGTCATCGGAGTACAAGTGGGAACGGGCGCGCCCGCTACTCAAATTGGCCAAATTTTGGATGCCGACATTTATTTTGCTCCCGGCAATTCCACAATCACGTTTGCGACGCCCTCAGCACTCCCGGCAGCGCCAACGGCCTACGATTTCGAGTCTTTGCTGATACACGAGTTGGGGCACACTCTTGGCTTCAGCCATTCCGCAGTATGGGCCGCGATGATGTATCCATTCGCGCCCGCTCCGGGAACGTTCTCCGGCACGCGGCCTACCGCCCAACAGCCAGCCGCCCCATTAGGCGATGACGACCGCACAGGCCTGCGCGTTTTGTATCCGGACCCAGCAGACACAGTCAATGTGGGTTCGCTCAGCGGGCGCATCCTCCCAGCTAATCCACTCTCTCTGCCGGCATCGCCTCCGGGCGTGACGGGAATTTTCGGCGCGCACGTGGTGGCCGTGGACGCTGTGAGCGGCGCGGTGATCGGAGCGACTCTTGGAGGCTGGAGCTGCGCTGCACCCGGCCCCGCGCAATTCGATGGAACTTACGAAATCAGCCATCTGCCTGTCGGACACAGCTACAAAGTCTATGCGGAGCCGCTCGACAACACGGTGTTCCCCTCGCTCGTCAGCCCCGCTACAGTTTCTCTCTGTCGCAATCCGACGACGGACGCCGGCTGGCCGCCACTTCAGGCGTGTGTGGTGCCTGCTGTAGACACCAGCTTCACAACGCGCACACGTCCCGGATCATGACGTTTGTCCTCGCCGCACAAACGCTGCTCGTCCTCGTATTTCTGTTCCTTTAAAGAGATGTACAAGAAAACAACCGGCCCCGGGTGATCCGGGGCCGGTCGGGGTTGCAGCGATTGGCTGCGTTCTACTGATTTGGCAAAAGGAGCTGTGTAAAGCCCGTCGTGTTCACGTCGCGAAACAGCGGCGTGCGCGGCGGCAACAATGACGGAGTGAGGAACTCCGTATCAAAGTTGTAGCCGCGGGTTGGTGGTGAATAGACCACGGTGCAGCACTTGTATGCGCTGAGAGCCTGGCGGTTGTAGTACATGCTGATAATCGAACCGCGATAATCGAGCGTCTGGCCTCCCCAGTTCTCGATATAGCGGAGGAAGTTATGGACACCGCCGTCTGTGCCGAAGTCCTGAGGACTTGCGTAGCCACTCGGCTGCGGGAAGGAAACTCCTTTCCCGGCCATGATGGCGGTGCGATACCAGGTAGTCACTGCAGTGTGATTGTTATTGTAGGGAAAGGCGAAGGAGTTCACATCATTGTAGTTGTTGGATAGAAGCGTCACGGCATCGGCGTTCACCGAGACGGCTACGTTTGCGTCGTTGAAGCCGCCGCCCGCAGAGTTGGCGTTGAAGTCGCCCTGAACGTAAGCCGGATTTTCCGTGGCGATCGCCAAGCCGCAGGGCACAGTGCCAGGGCAAGTGCCGAGAGCCGTCAAGAGATTGCCGTCCATGATCTTGACCGCCCGGCGGAAGAAGGGATTGGGATTCTCGCGCGCCTCATTAGCGTGGATTACCTCGACCATCGGCCAGACCTTCGAAGGCGTGGTGACGGTGCACCCTGGATTGGCCGCGAGTGCATTCGTCGTGGGGGTGGTGCCATAGAGATTGCCGGGGGAAGCCAGACTGTACATCCCGTATTGGCCGACGAGCAAGCCTGTGTAAGCTGTGCCCGCCGCCATGATGTACGTGGGATCCTGCCCATAGGCATAGAAACCGGTGGTGCCGAGGCCGTCGAGATCTTCTCCGGCATCCTGCGTGTTATTCGGGCAACCGGGCGTGCTGGCGGGGTTCACAAAATCATCCCACCCGTATTCGCCAGTCTCGTGAGTGCTGGGCGAGAGCGGCGGCCACGCGTTCGTCAATGCCGTAGCCGTATAGTTGCCGCGGCGGTCCGAAATGTAAACCGCGTAGTCATTAGGTGCGTTGACGGCGTCATACGACAGATGACCAGATCCCGGCAGAGCCCCTCCCAAGTAGCGGGCGAGATTTTTTGCGTCGATTTCGACGTACTGCATTACGCCGCTGAGGGTCACCATCTGAGAGTAGTTGATGCCTCCCAGAGATCCGGTGGGGCTGACGTCACGGAGAGTTCCTTCGCGAACGTCGAAGAGTGCGTTGGGCCAGTAGTCCGCCGGGTTCGTCGGATACGCCTGGCTGGCTGGCGTAGCACTGTTTGTTACGCCGCAACGGGTATTACCGTTCGTATTCGCCCAATTCGAGGGGTTATCGCGAACGCGCTCCAGACGGATAATCGCGTTTGGATGAACATCCTGGCAATTGGAAGGGGCCAACTGGCTCCCCGGCAGGCTGAGCAGACGGCTCGGAAGTGCCAAATTGTGCGACCGTCAAGCCAGTCAGCGGGTTGAGGTTGCGGCCAGCATAACCATAACTCAAAACCTCGAGAGTCACGTCTTTCCATGTGCCGCAAGGATTGCCATATGCCGTCTGCACTTCGATCTTGATAAAGCCCTTAATGATGGGTAAGACCGGAGGCAGTAACGTATTGAAGCAGCGTTCGGCGTCGGGAGCCAGTAGCCGTTGGTGGGGTTGTAGGCCGTTGCATCCTAACAGCTGCGCCGGAAGCCGCCAGCGGTACCGGCGGCGTGTTGTATCCCGCGGCGTTATTGGTGGTCATCTTCGTCAAGCAGCGTGGGACTGCCGGCGCCGGTCCAACTTCCAACTCGGGCATAGCGAGTGAGGACAAGTCGAAGGGCGCGTGGACGTGTCGATGCACGGCAGCGACGTGATGTCCGTCGAGTTGTCCGAGAGCAGAATCTTGAGGCTGGCCTGGGCGTAGTAGCGCAGGTTGGTCACGCCCGCGCTTTCGTTGGCCACCGGCCGGCGGATCAAGTCCACGGGCTGAGTTGTGCCGCTTCCGAGCAGGACGATGCCGAGGTTCAAAGCCGTGGCGCCAGTCGCGCCATTGCGCAAGTTTCCGGCATAGTTCGTGGCACCCAGCGAAATGGATGTCCAATTGGGGTTTACTGCTGAGCCGACTGTCCCCACCAAGCTGCCTTCGGTGTAGGCGAGTGCACGGTAGGAAGCCGTGCCGGGGGAAGTGGTGATTTTCACAGCACCGCCGTAGGATCCAGTCGTCGTGGGGAAGCCGTTCGAGAGATTTGTCCGAATGACGTTTTTTACCGCAGTGACACGATCAGCAAGCGTTAGCGTGCCGCCTGCCGCCAGAAACAAGTTGCCGTTGGTGTGGGTGCGGCCGCCAAAATTGAAGTCTGGACCAGGGAAAAAACTGAGGTCGGTATCCGAGAAAACGCCGAACTGAAACATAGGAATACCGACAGTTTGCGTCGTGCGCTGCAGCTTCACTTCGTTGTTGCTTGCAGTGCGCGCCGTCACCAGCAAGGTGTATTGCGTGGCCAAAGCGGTCATACCCTGATAAGCGCCGGATTGCACCTGTGTAACGGTGGCCAGAGGATTCCCGTTCGCGTCAGTTGCGTAGTTAACCTGGTAACCCGAGGCTCCGTTGTACTGAACATATTGGATTCCGCTGATGGACGGAGGCGCAGCGGTAATGGCGCTGATCTGCGCGGCTGAGGGCGAGTAGTTGGTGTCAAAGAGCGTGCCCAAGTCCGCGGTGACCTTTTCCATGCCGGCTTCCGCTGCGTAAAAAGCGCGGCTGTAATCGTTATTCGTTCCGCTCAGCTTCTGTCCTGACGTGATCAGCAGGATAAAGCCGACAAGCAAGCTCGACATCAGCAACATGAGCAGCAAGGTGGTGAGAAGGGCGATGCCCGAATCGCGTCGCATCAGCTTTTTTACGGCGTTCATGGTTGTACTCCTCATTATTTATACCGGTTCACGTAGGCCATGCTGCGGAGGCTGACCTGCGTCATGAAATTGCTACGGAGATAGGTATGGTTCTGTCCCCAGGCGTTGGTAGAACGCGCACCGAGGATGAATATCGACGGCGCGAATCTGACTTTCCGACTGGCCCACGGGAATGCTGGGCTGGCCGGACGGATTGTGACGCCATCAACGAAGTTGTACTTGAACTGTAGATTCTCAATCGTTTCGCCGACTGGCTGGCCGGGATTTCAATTGACGCGGCGAATCAGCCGAACATGCAGCGGGTCAGTCACATTGTCGAGATAATAGGTGACCATCCAGATGCGGGTGGCCGTCGTCGGAGGAAAGGTGCCGTTGGGTACGTGCCACGCCGGCGACAGTTCGTGTTTTCCAAGCTGGATCATCGTGCCCTGTGGATCGTTGCGGCCGTTCAAATTCAAGCCGTCGCCTGCGGAGAACTGACAGAGTCTGCGCCGCCGACGCTGGTCACTTCCTGAATCGCATTGCCCTTGGCGTTACTGAACATGATCAAGTCGCCGGGGTTGATCTGAACTCCCGTGGGGGAAAACAGGATGCAGGTCGAATCAAAGGTCACCGTTTGTCCGTTGTTGGTGATGCTTCCGGCGGGGCACCCTGGATTGGCTCCGAGAGGCGGTTCATTAATCATTCTGGTGTTGAGGGCCAGAGTGTTGTCCGCATAGAGGATGGTGATGAGATCGGTATTTACTCCGGGCGCGGAATCCGGGCTCGTGATTGGCGGTCCGAGCTGCCAGCCGGGTTCAACGGCGTTGAGACTCACGTTGCAGACGGGAAAGGTCAGCCCACCGTTCAGATTGGGGCGGTTAATCGGAGCGCCACCGCTGCCCAGACAGTTCGCCGGCCCGGGCGTGTAAGGAACCGGGATGCCTCCGGTCGGGATACCCTGGCCCGCCTGAATGAGGTCCTGTTCGAGGAGGTTTACACCGGCACGCAGGTTATCCGAAAGATCGGACTTAAGAGTGACGCTCTGATTCGTGTTGGTGGCGTCCTTGAAAGCAAGCATGGTTGCAGCCAGGGCGACGAGCGTTACGCCGGTGGCCACCATAAACTCGATTAGTGTGAATCCAGATTGTTTCTTCATGGTGAGTTCTTCTCCTGCCATCCTCACGCGAATGCCGAGATGTAGCTGATGAGCGTGTAAGTGCGCTGAAGACTGCCGACCTGGTAGTTGATGGTGATCGTGATCTGACGGAGATTCGCTTCTCCCGTTAACGGGAGTGATGGCAATCGTCCGGGTCATCCACGGATTCAGATTGACGACAATGTCGTCGGCAGTGCCCAGGATACCCCGTCCGTACCAGGCCCGATGATGATGGAATCCGGAAGAGCGGCGTTGTCATCCGCCGTGCCGACCAGCCCGTCCGCGCCGGGATCAAGCAACGGGCGGGGACCGTCAATAAAGACGCCGTTCGAGGACACATTCTGAATCTGTGCCCAGGTCAAAACCTTGGTATCGCGCGCCGTGAAGATCGTTTCCACGGCCTCTTCCGCCTTCTTTTCCGCGATGTAGTCGTATTGCGTCAGGCTGGCGAACATGATGCCTTGCGCGTAGACGGCCGCCAGCGAAAGCACACCGAACGAAAGAATCACAATCGAAATCATCGCCTCGATGAGCGTGAAGCCGGCATGATGGCAAGAGATTTTGCGTTGTTGTTTCATATAGCCTGTCTCCCTATTCCTGCCAGGATGAGCCGGTCCAGGTGTAGGAGCGGACTCGGCCAGTCGCGCCGAAAACTGTTACGGCGCGCGCAGTGTTGGTTTTACCCGCCACCCCAGAAAGATCGAGGCGTTCACGGGATTGTTATTCGTCGCCTGATAGAGACTTGCCGCCGCTTGCGCAGTACCGGCAAATGCGCCGGAAGTTGTAAACATCACGCTCCAGGCTCCGCCACCGGTCGGCTGCTGCAAATTGATCGCTGTCGACGTTGCCGAAGTTCATCGGTGTGTCCGGGAGCGACGGGAACACGTGAAGGTCGATCCGCCCGCGACGTTGTCATTTAGATAGACCACTGGAAGCGCCGGTGGAATTGCCTCTCCCGGCAGAGTCAGCACCGTCACCTGGATTTCGTTGGGCGCCGTGAATTGCACCTGAACGTTACGGCGCTTGGCGATGGCCAGCTCGCGCGCCTGGCGAAGCTGCGATATGACTCCGTCCATCGCAGCATTGGCTCGGCATTTTGCGTACTGCTCATTGTGTTCATGACGGCGAAGGCCATCACTGTGAGAGCAAGCCCCATCACGACCACCATCTCCAGCAGCGAAAACCCTTGTTCAGCATTGTTCGTGCGCTTACTCATTCCGGTACTCCTCAGATTTCCTCCGACCCACATGCCGTGTGCTGAAGAGACTGCACGTACTCCACCAGGGCAGAAGCGGTTGTAAGTGTATTATTTTCTTTTATTTATGGAGATTTTGCATTTCAAGAAGAATGAGCAGACCGGAAGAATGTAACAAAATGTTACAGGTCGCCACCTCTGAAACACTCGTTTTCGTCAAGCAGAAACGAGCCATCCGCCGCCGAAAAGAAGCCCCGGTCCGAGCGATGCCAGGAATATGGGGCCGTTTCTTTCGGTACGACGGCCACGCGACGTCTGCAGAATCGCGTCGAGCGCGACACCGCAGGTGGAAGAGCCGAGATTCCCGAATGTCTGGGCCACGGGGGGAAACTTGTCCTCGGGCAGACTGCATTGCTTCGCGAGGAGCGTTACCAGGCGCGGATTAGGCTGATGAGTCGCCAAACCTTGCAACGAAGTTCGCGGGATGCCGCTGCGGAGTTCAGCGTCCAGAATGACTTTCTCCAGCCTCGTGATGGCTGCGCGGGAGAGAGCCTCTCCGTCAAAATGCACGTCGAGGTTGCCGTCGGGAACTTGAGCCACGCGAATCGCACCGGCGTATTGGCCGGCGCAGCCGAAGAAAAATTCTCCGAGAGTGTAGGCCAGCTGCGGCACGGAATTGTCGCGCTCAGAACCATTGTTCGCGCGCAAGAGAAATGCGCTGGCGCCCATCGCCGAACAAGCCGCCGAATTCTCCGGCCACGCGGCCTGGGCTGAGGATGCGGCTGTGAACGTCCGCAGTGATGACGGCGATGGCGCGGGCTTGTCCCGAAGCGATGAGTCCCTGGGCCACGGCAAGTCCGTTGAGCAATCCAAGACAGGCCCCGCCGACATCAAGCGCGCCGCAGGTTTCGCGCGCAAGAAGTTGGGAGTGAAGCCGCGCAGCGAGGGAAGGATAGCTATGATGCGTTTCGCTGGTGGCGATGATCCAATCGAGTTCTTGAGCGCCGCAAGCCGCGGCATGAAGCGCTTGGTGCGCGGCGCGCGCGCCAAGCGTGAGTTCATTCTCACCTTCAGCCGCATAGGCGAGCGATTCGATTCCCGCTCGCAGGCGAAGTTTGCCGGGCGGCATGCCGAAAGCCCGGGCAACATCCTCGGAAGGAATCGTGCGCGAGCCAACGAGCCGCACATGAACTTGCAAGCATGACTGGAGCTCTTATCGCAGGCGCAGTTGCAGCAGTGGGACCGACGTCCCGAGAAGTACTTTCGGTCTGAGATTTTTTTTGAGCTTCTTTGAAAACTTGGAAAATGCTCTCAAGAGACGGCGTGTGCTCCGTGAGCAGTGCGCCTAGATCGCTGATGCCGCTCGCGGATTCCATGGAGCGCAGAAAACTGACCCAGGACATGGAATCAAGCACGCCTGTTTCGATGAGATCCTGAGAAAGATCGGGGATGGAGGCTTGCGGTCCGGCTTCGCGCCGGAAACACTCCTCAACAATACGACGCCAGCGGTTTTCATCCTGGATCGGAGGCATCAAAACTCCTCGAGCCATTCGTGTTTTGGGAGCGGAAATAGTGTGTCGAGCATTAGCCAGCAAACACCCTGATACGGCCGCGTGATACCGAGCCGTATGAAATGATACGGGCAAGACAAAATCTTGTAGTGAAACTGCGAATTTAGGAAGCGCTCGAGTCGGGCGGCGCGATTCGCGCCTCTGCCGTCAGCCAGCGCGGCATCCATGAAATCACGCCAATCCCGGTCAACGACCGGAAGATCGCGCAAAACTTCGCCAGAAGAAAGAGCTAGCGTGGCGCGAAGCTCATTTGCGCAAAACTCGAGGCGGAGATTTTGCGTCGCCGTTCCACAGATGGAGCGCTTTGCTTCGAGTGGCATGGCGAAAAGTCCGCTGCCGTTTTTGTTTTCCTTCAGCGTGCAGCCGAATAATTCGGGCAAAGAGTTCGCGAATTCTGCCTTGCGGAGGTGCGTGACAACCTCCGCCTCGGAAAGGGTGGATTCTTTCTGGAAGCCGCGCGTCGAGACGCGGTCTTCGATGTGCGGCTTGGCGCCGAAAAAAGGAGCAAGATCACACTCCAGCACATCGCCTCGACGATAGGGAAAATGCATCCAGCTATTGGCGGTCGCGGAAACAGGACGAACGGAGCGAATCTTGTCCTTCTCCCGCTGCAAGCCGATAACGCAGAATGCCGGCCCCATGCGGGTGATTTCCGTGATGAGCAGCTTGGTCATGGCACGGACTTCGATTTTTTGTGGCGCGGCTTTGAAGATTTCGCACGGGCGGCGACAAGATGATGTATCTCGACGTTGTGGCCTTGTGCCCGCCAATGCGCGGCGAGCAGATCGGCGACGAGGCGGCGATGACATTTCTCCGGTCCAGGTTCGGAACAAAGCAAGGCGGCTCGCGGCGGCCATGACAACGCATCGAGCGACTGCGGGATTCTCCGGTCTTTCATTAAGGCGAGAAAACCGGTTTCATAAGCAGGCCAGTCCTTGCTATCGCGATAGGTCTTGAGCAATTCAGGGGTGGGCGCGAGCTGCGGTTCGTGGGAATAGCCGATGCGGGCAACTTTTTCGAGGAAGTACGCGAGGTCCGGATGCTTCGCGAAACCGGAGAGCTGGCCTTCACGATGCTGGCGGATGTCGATGACTTTTTCGACTTGCACGTCCGCAAGCAGGCGAAAAAATTCCTCCGCAGTCTTTCCCGCGAAACCGATCGTGCAAAGAAGAATTTCCATATCGTCAAAAGTACTCGATGGCTTCGGGCGAAGCGCGGTACGCAAACTCTTTCGCTTGGCGGCGAAGTGCGTCCTCGATAGCCGCGTCGCGTTCAGAAGCAAAAAGAGAGCCGCTGTCAAACGCGGCGAGGTCATGCAATTTGAGCAGGCGATCCTCGGCTTCGCGCTGCGATTCCAGCTCGCCGCCACGGCGGATGTGCGATGGCGTGGCAGCGCGGTCGAGCAGCGCGGGGCAAATCATGAGGAAACGATGACACTGTAGGGGATCTTCCTCGGCACACATCAAGACTATGTTTGATGCGCGGGCCAGCTCCAGAGCGCTGTCAATTCCAGCGCGGAAATCCTCAGCCTTGCGGCGTTCTTCGTAGTTCACGACGCCGTCCGTATGATAGGCACGCGGGTCGGAGGGCCGGCCGCCGAGAGTCTCGCCGAGAAACTCGTATTGAATTTTTGAAGACGCGAGGCATGCTTCGAGCGGCTCACGGTTGAATTGCGGAAACCGGAAACTCCCGGGACGGCTGCGCACATCGCAGACGATCCTGATCTCGCGTTTGGCAAGGACAGCGACGAAATCGCCCAAATCGAGATTCGAGTGGCCGATGGTGAATATCCCGCTCGACTTGGTGTGTGGAGGCGTCACGTTGTATTCCGGATATAGCCGACTGGTATTCTGCCGAAAGCAAGCGGAAGCGGCAAGCGATAGCTGAGACGCCGATAGCATTGCGTCAGCAGCATGTTGGTCTGGCAAAGCTTGCCGGTTGCAAAAAGCGCTGAAATGGATAGCCTGAAAAACAAATGTTTAGATGAGCAAGCGGCAAGGCGGGTTTGAAGGAAGTGTGTCATGCTGATAGAGACTTCAGCCGCCCGGCGCCTCACGCAGACTGACAGCGGGTCTTCCATGGGCCAACCATCAATGAAAAGATTCCTGATTCTTTTTCTGTTGGGTGTCGCTCCACTTTTTGGGCAGAGCAATATGGGTGAGCTGCGCCTGAGTGTGACGGACCCTTCCGGGCTCGGGGTGAAAAGTGCCGTTGAGCTGATCTGCGAGGCCAATCAGTTCCAAGAAACTTTCGCGACCGATGAAGCTGGAAATCTTGCGGCGAAGCGCTTGCCTTTCGGGGTCTACGAAATCCGGGTCGAACATTCCGGTTTCGCAACGTTCACGGATTCCATTCAGATTCGTTCCGCGATTCCTCTGGCCTACACGGCCAAGCTGACCATCGCCGCGGCGAGCTCGTCCGTCGTGGTCAAGGATTCGGATACCTTGATCGATCCTTACCGCACCGGAACGATCAACCGCATCGGTTCGGAGATGATTGAAAACCGAGTCAGCTCGCTCCCCGGACGGTCGTTGCAGGATTTGGTGAATTCGCAGCCCGGCTGGCTATACGAAGGCAACGCCGTCCTGCATCCGCGCGGCTCGGAATATCAGACGCAATTTGTTGTGGACGGCATTCCGCTGACCGACAACCGCTCACCAAGCTTTGGGCCCGAAATCGGAGCAGATGACCTGGAATCCATGAGCGTGTACACCGCAACATTTCCCGCGGAGTACGGCCGAAAAATGGGCGGCGTTGTGGAAGTGAATACCGCGAGGGACACACGCGAAGGCTTTCACGGAGAAGTTGTTTTGTCCGGCGGCAGCTTTGACACGGCAGGAGCCTACGCGCTGGGGCAGTACGTGTGGGGAAAAAATACGCTGGGCGTCAGCGCCAGCGGAGACATGACCAGTCACTATCTGAACCCAGTCGTGCCGCAGAACTACACGAACACGGGCACTACGGGCGATTTTTTTGTGCGCTATGAAAGAGATTTGACCAGCCATGACCGGCTGAGTTTCTCGGTGCGCCACGAATTATCACGGTTTGAAATTCCCAACGAGCAGGTGCAACAAGCGGTGGGACAGCTGCAAAACGCAGGCAATTTCGAGACGATGGGTATCGTTTCATATCAACATATTTTTTCGCCGAATGTTGTCGCCGATTTTCGCGGGATGGTGAGGGACGACTCAAACGACCTCACTTCCAACCGGAATGCGACGCCGGTCATCGCATTTCAGCACAACTATTTTCGTGAGGGATATTTCAAAGGGAGCGTATCGGTTCATCACGGCAGACAAGAGTGGAAAGCAGGCGTTGAATCCGATTCGATGTTTCTACACGAAAATTTCAGCGACATGATTACGGACTTCACGCGATTTGATCCCGGGACGCCGGCCACGTTCAGTTTCATCGACAGCAAGCCGGACCTCGAGCAGGCCATGTTTGTGCAGGATCAGATTCGTCTGGGCAACTGGACGGTCAACGCCGGGCTGCGATGGGATCACTACCAATTGATCGTGAATCAGAATGCCGTAAGCCCGCGGTTGAGCGTAGCTCGTTATTTTCCAAGCTTCGGCGTTGTGGTGCACGCGTCCTATGACCGGATCTTTCAGACGCCGTCGTCCGACAATATTCTTTTGTCCAGCTCTTCCACCGTGACATCGCTCAATCCACTCGTCCTGCGGCTGCCCGTCGAGCCTTCTCACGGGAATTATTATGAGGTGGGGCTGACAAAGGATTTCTTCGGCCAGTTGAGATTTGACGCCAACGTGTTCGACCGACGTATGAACAACTATGCAGACGACGATCAACTATTGAGCACGGCCGTGAGTTTTCCTATCGCATTTGACAAAGCTCACATTTACGGCGCAGAAGGAAAGCTGGAGCTGCCTCACTGGAATCATTTCAGCGGTTTTGCGAGTTATTCCTACATCGTCGGATCGGCGTATTTGCCGGTGACGGGCGGACTTTTTCTTGGCGAGGATGCGAGCAATGCCTTGAGCCAAACGACCGGACGGTTTTGGGATTCACAAGATCAGCGGAATTCCGTTCGGACGCGCATCCGCTACGAATTCACAAAACGATTGTGGGCAGGTATTGGCGGAGAGTACGGATCCGGTTTGCCATTTGAATTTTCTGGCGATGAAGCACTAGCGCTTGCTCAATATGGACAGGCTGTCGTGAATCGCGTGGACTTCAATAACGGGCGGGTGAGGCCGTCCCTTTCGATGGATGCATCGTTGGGCGCGGAACTCTGGAAATCAGACAAGCTGGACGTGAAGATGCAGTTTGACGCGACGAATCTGACCAACCGGCTCAACGTGATTGATTTCGCCGGACTTTTTTCAGGAAATGCGATTGGGCCGCCGCGAAGTTACGCCATCCGGCTGCAGACCAATTTCTAACAGCCGTCACGAATCGGCCGAAAACTTCAATCAACTTTGCTTTTGGCTGCTGGCGATCTGACTTTGGACTTGTTCCCTAAATTCCAGAGGGTGAGCGATTTTTTCGAACACTTCGGGAGTTCCGCCGGTGCCGCGGATAATGACCGTGCCGTAGCCGAGAACGCGGCCCATCGCGGGCTCCTCCACGACGACGCTTTCGATTCTGGAGAGGAGAAGCTCGATGGTGCGGCGGTTTGCGAGGCCGGTTTTGACGATGACGCGCTTATTGGTGAGACCCATTTCCGTGGCGTTGCGCTTAATGAGGCCGACCGCGAAAAGAATTGCTGCGACGACAAACGACGCAAGCGCAGGCCAAACTAAGACATTGGAATGAGATTCGGTGTTTTGACGCGCGCCGAAGGAAAATACGAGAAGCGCGACGCCCGCCAAAACGAAGAAAGCCGCGAGACCAGCGTGGCCGAGCATGACGATCCAATGAAGATTGGTTTGATATTGAAGTGTTTCTCCCGCGATCAGATGTTTTTCGACATAGCTCACAGCGACTCCTCCGGAGCATGCGACGACCTTCGCACATAAAAATGCTGACGCGGATTATAGCTGGGACCGGCCATGCGGAGAACACCAGGTTGGAAATCCGCGTTGATGGGATTATTTGGTAGCGCTAACGGGAATCGAACCCGTATTTCGGCCTTGAAAGGGCCGCGTGCTAACCGTTGCACCATAGCGCCACATTTTGCAGGGTGTGTAACCTATCTAGAATAAGAGAAATTCGCGGAATGAACAAGCGGCGGCGGAGAATAGAAATCCAACCGCGCGGGCAAGCCGAGTCTCCGGTTTCGCTCAGTTCTGGCGGTCTTGAAATTCCTCGTGCCAGGCCATTTGGATGGCTTCGAGCTTGCTTTCGTTGGAGGCCAGGGGGTCGCCGGAAAAGTCTGGGAGCTCGGTGATCCACTTGTGCATGTCGGTGAAACGGACGGTGAGCGGATCGGTGTCAGGAAATTTGTCAGTCAGAGCGATGGCGATGTCTTCGATTTGATCCCAACCGAATGTCGGCGGCATGTAGGGCTCCTAGGGAGAAATGCGAAACTCGAAATTAGAAATGCGAAATTCGAAGACCGAAGTACGGCCACGGGATTTTAGTGATCGGCTTCCTTCGCGTAATTTTTGTTCCACTCGGGAATTTCGACGACGATGTCGGTGGTGCCGTCGGGAACGGTCTGGCAGCCGAGGCGCGATTTTGGCGTGATGCCGGGGGCCATATCCAGTTCGTCGAGTTCGGCGTCGGTGGCTTCGTTGCAGGACTCCAGGCCTTGCTTGACGATGACGTGGCAAGTCGAGCAGGCGCAGACGCCGCCGCAGGCGTGGTCGAGGCCGGCTTTGATGCCCTCGGAGATATCGAGAATGCTGCCGGGAATGCCGTTGTGGCCGTAGGGAATTTTCGCCGGATCGACTTCGATGGTTTTGCCGCTGGGAAGAAATGTGACTTTGAATTTCTTCGTTGCGGGCGTGTATTTGACTTCTTCGATGTATGGATTGCTTCCGCCCATTTGTGCTCTCCCCCAATCGCCTGATCGCCATCGCAAAATCGAAGAGAGATTTCTCGCTTCGCTCGAAATGACGAAATTTTAACCGCTACACTTCCGCTAGATTGCGGCCTTGCAGCGCGCTTGTGACTGCGCTGTTCATCAGTAGTTCCGCCAGATGCTCTGTCGCGTGATTCAATTCGTCAATGCGTTTGCGGATTAGCTTGTAATCCGTGCCGGCGACGGCTTCTTTCAGCGCGGCGATTGAGGCTTCGATTGCGGCGCGCTCTTCGGACGGCAGATTGTTTGATTGCTCGTTGGCCAGAGCTTTCGCGGTGGCGGCGAGAATCGATTCGGATTCGGTGCGCGCTTCGATGACCTGGCGCTCGGCGAAATCCTGTTCGGCGTATTCGATGGATTCCTCGAGCATGCGCTCGATTTCGTTGTCGCTGATGCCGTAGCTCGGCTGGACTTCGATGGTGCGCTGCTCGCCCGTGCGAAGATCTTTTGCGGCGACTTGCAGGATGCCGTTGGCGTCGATCAGGAATTTCACTTCGATGCGCGGGAGGCCTGCTGGAGCTGGCGGCGTTTTCAACGTGAAACGTGCGAGCGAACGGCAGTCTTTCGCTAGCTCGCGTTCGCCTTGCAGGACGTGAATGTCTATGCCGGTCTGGTTGTCGACGCCTGTCGTATAGAGTTCTTGCGCGCTTGCGGGAATCGTGGAATTGCGCGGAATGATTTTTGCGACGGCGCCGCCGTAGGTTTCGATGCCGAGCGAAAGCGGCGTAACGTCGAGCAGGAGCATGTTCGTGACGCCGCGGTCGAGAATGTTGGCCTGGACGGCGGCGCCGAGGGCGACGACTTCGTCGGGATTCAGCTCGGTGTGCGGCTTGCGGTCGAAAAATTCCTGGACGGTGCGGCGAATCAGCGGCGTACGCGTTGTGCCGCCGACGAGGACCACTTCCTCGATTTCTGTCGGCTTGAGCTGCGCGTCGGCGAGCGCCTGTTTCACCGGCGCCATGGTGCGATCGACGACCGGGCGGATCAGGGCTTCGAATGCGCCGCGAGTGAATTCGTGGACGAAGACGCCGCCATTGGGCAACGGGAAACGCAGCGTCGCGGACTCGGTTTCCGAGAGCTGATGCTTGATGGCGATGAGCGCCTTGCGCAGCTCTTGCGCGAGTTCCCCATGAGGTGAGAAATCGATCTCGTCTTCTTGAAGAATCTGTTCGTGGACGAAGGACTGGAGCAGATTGTCGATGTCGTCGCCGCCGAGGTGCGTGTCGCCGTTGGTCGAGAGCACTTGATAGATGTCGCCTTCGGCGGTGGAAATGAGCTTGAGAACGGAAATGTCGAACGTGCCGCCGCCGAGATCGTAGACGGCGACGCGGCCGCGCTGCTTTTCGTGCAGACCATACGCCAGCGCTGCGGCGGTTGGTTCGTTGACGAGGCGAAGGACTTCGAGGCCGGCGATTTTGCCGGCGTCCTTGGTGGCTTGGCGCTGCGCGTCGTTGAAATAGGCGGGAACGGTGATGACGGCGCGGTCAACGGTTTCGCCGAAGAAGGCTTCGGCCCAGCTTTTCAGTTCGCGCAGAATGAAGGCGGAAATCTCCGGCGGAGTGAACACTTTGTCGCCGAGCATCACGCGGATGACGTTTTTGCTTGCAGGATCAATGCGGAACGGAAAAAGTTTCAGTTCGCTCTGGACATCGGCCGGGCCGCGGCCCATCAGTCGTTTCACCGAATAGATGGTGCGCTCGGGCTGCGTGAGCAGCCGGCGGCGAGCGGCTTCTCCGACAATGATGCTGCCGTCGGGATCGAGGCTGACGACCGAAGGACAAAACGTGCTGGCATACGGCCCGGGAATACACTTCGGCTGGCCCGTCTGCGGATCGATGTACGCGACGAGACTGTTCGTGGTGCCGAGATCGATGCCGACGATGCGTCCCATACTGCTTCTCTATGCCTCTCCTAATTCCTTTGCCACATTGGTGACCAAATTGCGGATGTAGGAGCGGCGATTCAGCAATTCGTTTAGCCGCGCCATGATTTTCTTGCGCGCGGCGTCGTCCGCATTTGCGTCATCAGCGTCCCATTCACGCGCCGTCGTTTGAAGTTGCGCATCGACTTCGCCGAGTTTTTCCCCGAAATTTTTCTCGGCCGCTTCGAGGCGTGACTTCAACGCCGCCAGATCGCTGCCGGAAGACTTCGCTTCGCGTAGTTCATCGAGCGATTCGTTCAGCTCGAAGACTTCTTCGAGCAGCTCGGGCGGAGCTTGCTGTTTGTGCTCGCCTTCTTTGCGCATGTTCTCGATGCCGAGCAGATATTCGACGCGGGCGACCGGGTCGCGCAGCGTGCGGTAGGCGTCGTTCAACTCCGAACTGCGGCGCAAGGAAAGCTCGCGCTCCTGCTCGGTGGCGTTGACGAAATTATCAGGATGCAGTTTCCAGCTGAGTTGCAGAAATTTCTGTTCGAGCGCGTTCATCTCAATCCACAGTTTGCGCGGCATCTCAAAGAGCGCGAAATAATCCGCGTCGCCTGCAACTGCTGGAGCTTTCCGCAGCTCGGGCAGAAGTGCGTGCCGCGGGCGCGCTCGTGGCAGTTCCAACAAACCAAAGGAGGATTCGTAGCTGGGATCGCCTGTGTCATTTTTAGATATCCGACAAAATTAGTCCGAATCGTTTGAGAGCACAAAAAAAGTGGCTGGCGGGTGCGGCTGCCAACCACTTGTCAGACTCGCCTGTTCGACTCCCCCGCCGGAACAGAACCAAAATCGAAGAGCACAGGCTGAAGCCTGTGCTACTTAGGCCGTAAAAGAGCTGCCGCAGCCGCAGTTCCTGGCAGCGTTGGGATTCTGGAATACGAAACCCTGGCGCATCAGCGTTTCTTCGTACTCGAGCGTCGTGCCGTTCAGATACAGAAAACTTTTTGGGTCTACGAAGAGGCGCGCGCCAAGTTCTTCGAAAACTTTGTCGCGATCGCGGGCTTGGGTGTCCAGGCGCATGGCGTAGGAGAGACCGGAGCAGCCGCCACCTTGTACGCCGACGCGCAGGCCGCCTTGTTCGGGCGAGACGCCTTCCTTTTCGAGGAGCTCGCGGATTTTCTTCGCGGCGCGCTCGCTCAGGTGGATCTTCGCGATGGTTGGGTTGGCGACTTCTGTTGCCATGATCAGATGCTCCAAGAGCCTATGAGTACGAAACCGTGCCACAGAGGGGCACGGCATACCGTGCCCCTACAAAGAAGGGATGCGCGGCACAGCAGCCACCTCGCGCAGAATTAGTGCGCGGCCTTTTCGGCTAGCGGCACTTCGATGCCGTGCTTTTTCTTCCAGTCGCCGATGGCGGCCTTGATGGCGTCTTCGGCTAGCACGGAGCAGTGAATCTTCACCGGCGGAAGCGAAAGCTCGCGCACGATGTCCGTGTTCTTGATCGAGAGCGCTTCCTCGACCGTCTTGCCCTTGACCCACTCGGTGGCGAGCGAAGAGCTGGCAATCGCCGAGCCGCAGCCGAAGGTCTTGAACTTGGCTTCTTCGATGACCTGCGTATCGGGATTGATCTTCATCTGCAGCTTCATCACGTCGCCGCACTCGGGAGCGCCGACAAGACCCGTTCCGACATTGGGGTCTTCTTTCGGCAGGCTTCCGACGTTGCGAGGATTGTTGTAGTGCTCAACGACCTTATCGCTGTATGCCATTAGCTGTTGCTCCTTGCCAAATTGACGAGATTTCCAAAGCCTGCGCTCTTCACGGCCTTTTCGGAAAGAGAGACGTTGGGCACGGATGCCGAGCGGCCTGCGGTAAGCTGGCGAAGCGCGTCCTTGATGAATTCCGCGCCGACGCCAAGCATCTTCAGAAAGGCGCGGACTTGCTGGAGTTCATGGAAAGAGCGCTCGCCGGCGGCGGGGGCTTCTTCGCCTTCTTCATAGGGTACAAAAGTCACTCGAAATGCGGCTCCTGTGCCGCCGATCGAGCGGTGAATTCGGATTGTTCCTTCGTTTGCCATCGCTGTTCCTTCTTCTTTCAGTTCTTGAGATCTAGTCCTGCCTAAACCATTAGATGCAGGTTTTAGGCCGTTTGCCACTTCATTTTGGAGATGTCGATGCCTTCCTTAGCCATCTCGTAAAGCGGCGACAGCTCACGCAGCTTGGTGACGACCTGGACCATCTTGTCGATCACGTAGTCGACTTCCTCCTGCGTGTTAAAGCGGCCGAGACCGAAGCGGATCGAGGTGTGTGCGAGGTCTTCGCCGACGCCCAGCGCCTTGAGTACGTAGCTGGGTTCCAGAGTGGCCGAAGTGCAGGCTGAACCGCTCGATACCGCGATGTCGTTGATGCCCATCAAGAGCGATTCGCCCTCGACGTAGGCAAAGCTCATATTCAAGTTGTTTGGAAGGCGATGCTCCAGCGAGCCGTTGATGAAGACCTCGTCGAGCTTGGCTTCGAGACCCTTTTTGAGGCGGTCGCGGAGAGCGCCCAGCCGGACCGCTTCTTCCGTCATTTCCTGTTGGCAGAGCTCGCAGGCCTTGCCGAGGCCGACGATGCCCGGCACGTTGAGCGTGCCGGAACGCATGCCGCGCTCGTGGCCGCCGCCATCAATGATGGCGGAGAGCTGCACGCGGGGATTGCGGCGGCGAACGTAGAGCGCGCCAACGCCCTTGGGGCCGTAAATTTTGTGGCCGCTGATGGCCAGCAGGTCGATGTTGTCCTTCTGCACGTCCACCGGAATCTTGCCTACGGCTTGCACGCCGTCCACGGCGAAGAAAATGCCGTGTTCCTTGGCGATTTTGCCGATTTCCGCGATCGGATTGATCACGCCAATCTCATTGTTGGCGTACATAATGGTGATCAGGATGGTCGTCGGCCGGATGGCGGCTTTCAGCTCATCCAGGTTGACGCGACCATCCTTCTGCACCGGCAGATAGGTGACTTCAAAGCCGTCCTTTTCCAGGCGCTTGCAGGTGTCCAGGACGGCCTTGTGCTCGATGGCCTGGGTGATGATGTGATTGCCCTTTTCGCGGAACATCTCCGCGATGCCCTTGATCATCAGGTTGTCGGACTCGGTCGCGCCGCTGGTGAAGATGATTTCTTTCGGCGTGGCCCTGATGAGCGAAGCAATCTGCTGACGGGCGGTTTCGACGGCTTCTTCGCCGGCCCAGCCGAAGCTGTGATTGCGGCTCGCGGCGTTGCCGAATTTCTCCGTGAAATACGGCAGCATCGCTTCCACGACGCGCGGGTCAACCGGCGTGGTCGCGTGATTGTCCATGTAAATCGGCAGCTTGACAGCCATTTCCTTAGTCTCCTAACTCGACTCATGTGCGAACCCGAGCGCATCGGGCCCGACAATGCGACAAGCGCGGGCTCATTCGGGTCCTCGCTCATCTGCGCAATCGTTACCGTGCTCAAAACTCCCAAAATGCTCTCATTCACCCGGCGGAGCGGCTCGCGAACCGAGCACCTCTCCGTGGTTTCGCAATTCCCGTGGCTCGTGACGCAGGATGTGATGAGCACCGGCCCATCAATGGCCGAGATCACATCCAGCGCGCTGACTTGTCCGGGTCCTTCGCCAAGTTGATAGCCGCCGGTGGAACCATGCTTCGCGACGACAACGCCTTCGCGCGCCAAACGCTGCAGCACTTTGGCCATCAGCGTAACCGAAATGCCGTACTCCTCAGCGATTTCGTTCGCGCTGCAGGCATGTTCTTGACGGTGCATCGCCAGGTGCTTGACGGCGATCAGCCCGTAGTCGGCTTTTTTGGATAGCTTAAACATTTCTCACTCTGATTCCTGCCCCCGCAGGATATGCGACTGAATCAGTCGCAATCAAAGAATACTCTGTTTTGCGCTCCAAGTCAAACTAACGGGGCTACTAATTGCCTCCAAACCCTTTATTTCGTGCGGCTTATAATAAGACTAATTTAGTCGGACTTGCCAGCAAATTGCGGCGAAACGTCGTATTAAGCAATAGACGGTCGATTTTGAGGGGTCAACGGTAAATTGGGCTGGTTCGCCTGCTCGGCGTGATAGGCTAGCCATCGAAATTATGACAAGGACGAACAGCACCGAATCACGCAATTTCATGCCGCTGACGCACAAGTTGCATAGGGCAGGCCGCTTGCTTCTGCCCTTATGATCGCGGCGATCTAGCGTGGCCGGATGCTCACAGTCGGCGCAACCTGCTGCTGTCGAACAGCGAGTAGACCCGTCGCCATCTCAGACTTCACCTGACGGACAAACCTTTACCCTTGTAGGAGCGGGAGATATCGCCGGGTGCAAGGACCTGGAGGGGGCTCGCGCTACCGCCAAACTCATCGAGAAGTTACCAGGAACGGTCTTTGCCGCTGGGGATCTGGCGTATGAGAAGGGCAGCGCTGCGGAATTTCAGAATTGTTATGGCGCGACGTGGGGAGAGTTTAAAGATCGCACGCGGCCTACACTGGGGAATCATGAGTACGCCGAGCCCACTGCTTCGGCCTACTTTCAGTATTGGGGTAAACAGGCAGGGGACACGGGCAAGGGGTATTACAGCTTCGAGCTTGGCTCGTGGCATATCGTCGCGCTCAACACGAACTGCGGGGCGAAGGATCTGGGCGGATGTGGCAAGGGTTCTCCTCAGGAGGAATGGCTGCGCAAGGACCTCGCGGAGCATCCCGATGCTTGCATTCTCGCCTACGGGCATCACGCGCTGTTCAGTAGCGGCGTGTTCAAGAGTCATGCCATCCATCCGGAATTGAAGGAGCTTTGGCAGGATCTGTATGCCTATCACGCTGCTTTGGTTTTGGCGGGACATGAGCATTCCTACGAGCGCTTTGCGCCGCAGGACCCTGATGGGCACGTTGACCCAGCTGATGGAATTCGCGAGATTGTGGTCGGCACGGGCGGGCGTAGCCACGATCCCTTGGGTTTTGCGATTGCCAACAGTGAGGTCCGGAACATAGATACTTATGGCGTCATCAAATTGACTCTCACCCCGGGGCATTACAAATGGGAGTTCATTCCGGAAGAGGGGAAAACATTCAGCGACTCGGGCTCCGGCGAATGTCCTCACCATTCAGTCCCCGCAACCTAGCCTACGCAGGCGGGGCAAGCCCCCCCTACAGCATCTTTCGTTTATTGCTGTTAATTCGGTGAGGAGCAGGCTCCGCCAGAAGACGTGGCTTCCACCAGCTTTTGAACGGCCGGCGCGGGCATAAGCAAGAGTTGGCCTTTCGGTTTTTGAATCTGCTGAAGTATTGCAAGCTGCTGTGCCTTCCAATCATCTGGCGCTCGTTGTCCCTTGGCGATGAAATCCAGGGCCACAAGTCCGACAGCCGCAAGCGTCGAGAGGTCCTGCGAAGTGGCGGAAGCTTCCTTAACCAAGAAGGAGCGCTGGGCCAGCAGCTGAAGTTTTGCGTCGTTGTCGCGCCATGCAGTGAGCTGCGCGCGCAGACGCGCGTCTGCGGCAGCGTCATGGCAAGAAGCGGCGAGAAACTTGTCTACCAATTCGCCGAAGTGGCGGGCAGTCGCGCTTTCGAGGGATACTGCGTCTACGACGCGGTTCAGCGGCGTGGCACTCGTGGGCTCGGCAGTCGCGGTCTCTTCTCGTGTGTAGTCTTTCACCGGCTCGACTACGCTGGCGAGCGTGGTGAGCGCGGCAAATTCTTCGGGAGTGCTTGGGCCAGCAATCCGCTGAAGCATCTGACGGTGATAGGCCTTGTGCGTTAAGCCGAGCCATTCGAGACGCTCGCCGACGATTTCCATCCGCGTGTGCATGGAGGCGACATCCGTCACTTCCTTCGGGGACCACAAGCGCTCCGCGACCGCCGCGTTGCGCGGCCAGATGCGCGAGTCAATATTTTCCGGATTGATGTACTCCGCCCACATGCACGATTCGCCGCCGAGGATTCGCGCTTTTTCTTCAGGAGCGAGATTTGCCGCGGCGCCGCTCAGTGGATCCACCGCGTAGTGGCGGGCCGCAGACCATCCGAGATCGAGATAGTAGCCGTTGGAAAGAATTCCGCGAAAGCCTTCCTTTGCTGCCGCCGCGAGCGAGTCCGGTCCGCGCCATGACTGGATGACGATATCTTTTGGCAGCGTCGGATCGAGAACCTCGTCCCAGCCGACCATGCTCTTGCCGTGCTTGCTCACGATCGGCTCGAGGCGTTTGTTGAAATAGGATTGCAGGCCCTCATTGCTCTTCAAACCGTGAGCTTTGATGAATTCCTGGATTTTCGGATTGGCGTCCCATTGCTTTCCGTTCACCTCATCGCCGCCTACGTGGAAAAAATGATCGGGGAAAAGCTTCGCCATTTCGGCGATGAACTGGTCAAGAAACTTGTAGGTGCGCTCGTTGGTGGGATCGAAGGCGGGATCGAAAACGCCCCATTTTCTTTCGATTTCGTAGGGGCCTGGCCCGCTGGCGAGTTCCGGATACCCGACAAACCAAGCGGTGCTGTGGCCCGGCACGTCGAACTCCGGAACGACGCGGATGCCGCGGTCGCGCGCGTATTCGATCAAGTTGTGGATTTCATCCTGGTTGTAGTAAAGACCGTCCGAGCCCATCTCATGCAGTTTCGGAAACTTCTTGCTCTCGACGCGGAAACCCTGATTTTCGGAGAGGTGCCAGTGGAACACGTTCATCTTCACGGCTTCGAGGCCGTCGATGTTTCTTTTCAGCACATCGAGAGGCACAAAATGGCGCGCGGAATCGATCATCAGGCCGCGCCAGGGGAAGCGTGGCGTATCGTTGATTATTACCGCAGGTGCGGCAAATCCATCTGGAGAGACGTCCACCAGTTGGAGAAAAGTTTGCAGGCCGTGCAAGACGCCGAGCGGAGTTGGCGCGGTGAGTTTTGCACCATTCGCGCTCACTTCGAGAATGTAAGATTCATCTTCGCCAACTTCCTGGATTTCCTTGCTGGCATGGTCCGTGTGAATCAGGAGGGCGGCTTTTGAGTTGGCGCGCGGTTCCTCTGATAGAGGAATCGCCATCTGCCGGGAAAGCTGGCGGAGAAAGCGCTCGACCGCGCGATCGAGGCGCGGCTCGGTATAGCCCGTGAGTCCCACGGAAAAAGAAGAATTCACCAGAAGCCGCCCAGCGCCAATTTGGACGCTCGAAGGAACGGGCATGAGATAGAGAGGTCGCTGCTCCTGCGCGTTCGCCAACCGAGACATCATCAAAATACCCAGCGCAAGCGGACCGAAACCTCGCATCGAGGGGCCAGCAGCCATGTTTTCGGAACTCCTTTTGAATTGGCAAGCAAGAACAATCCGCGATCGCCTCGCCAACAGAGCGGCAAGGAGGATACTGTCACAGTCGGTGTCCGGTGCGAAGAGAAAATCCGCGGGTCTAAAATCAAGTGCTGCCCGGGTATTTAAGTTTGCGGCGCACCAATTTCCCTGCCTGAGTTAGAATAAGGAATTCCATGCCGCGCCCATGAAAACATCCATCGCCATCTATCCCGGCTCGTTTGACCCGGTCACCAACGGCCATCTCGACTTGATCGAGCGCGGCGAGAAAATGTTTGACCTCGTGATCGTGGCCGTCTTGAGCAATGTCGAAAAGCAGCCACTCTTTTCCGTTCCGGAACGCGTGGAGATGCTGCGCGAGGTCACCCGGAAATGGCCAGGCGTGGAAGTGGACGTTTTCCACGGATTGCTCGTGGACTATGCACGCAAGCGCGGCGCGGGCGTGATTCTGCGCGGCATTCGCGCGATCTCCGATTACGAGTACGAGCTGCAGATGGCGCTGATGAACCGCAAACTAGAGCCGCGGCTGGAAACGGTATTCATGCTGCCCGGCGAATCGTATAGTTATTTAAGCTCGAAGCTCGTGCGAGAAATTGCGCAGCTCGGCGGGCCATTGAAGGATTTGGTGCCTCCGGAAGTGGAGCAGCGGCTGCGAGCGAAAGTTTTGTAAGACCTTTTGTGCGCCCAGCTTGGCGCAAAGAGACAGGCTGAAGCCTGTCCCACTAGGAGAAAGCGTGCAACTCACGGAACGTATCAATCGCATACAAATCTCGCCGACAGCGGCGGTGATCGCGGAAGCCGACCGGCTGAAATCGCAGGGCGTGGACATTGCCGATTTCGGGCCTGGCGAGCCGGATTTTCCGACTCCTGACCATATCAAGAAGGCCGCAATCAAAGCGATCGAGGAAAACAAGACCAAGTACACGCCTACCGGCGGAATTATGCCGCTGCGCGAAGCGATTTGCTCGTGGCACAAGAGGGAGCTTGGCTCGAATTACGCGCCGAAAGAGTGCATCGTCACCGTCGGCGGAAAGCACGGCATCTTCAACGTGATGAGCGTGCTAGTGCAGGCGGGCGATGAAGTGATCATCCCAGCGCCGTACTGGGTGAGCTTTCCGGACATCGTCAAGTACGCGGGAGGTACGCCGGTTTACGTGCAGACGCGGCCTGAAGACGGTTTCAGCGTGAAGGCCGCTGCCATTGAAAAGGCCATCACGCCGAAAACAAAACTTTTGATTTTGAATTCGCCGAGCAATCCGACGGGCGGCGTCGTTCCCCCCGACGAGTACGCGCGCATTTTGGCTATATGCAGAAAACACAATGTGTGGCTGATGGGCGACGAGTGCTATTCGCATTTTACTTACGAGCCGCACAAGCCGTTTTCGATCGCCAGTGCGCCGGACTCGAAGAACAACGTCATTATCATCGGCTCGGTTTCAAAAACATTTGCGATGACCGGCTGGCGCATCGGCTACACGCTGGCGCCCGCGGAACTGATTCAGGCTTTGACAAAATTGCAGAGCCAGTCGACGTCGAACCCAACATCCATCGCGCAATATGCGGCGCTTGAAGCCATGCGCGGCTCGATGGACTCGGTGCCCGCGATGCTCGCGGAATACGACCGGCGACGGAAGCGCATCGTGGAAGGCTTGAATGCCATTCCCGGCGTGAAGTGCGAAATGCCCGGCGGCGCGTTCTACGCGTTTCCCAATGTCGCGGCGCATCTTTCGAATGGTGAAAGCGGCCACGCCATTGCCAAAAACACAAGCGAGCTTGCGAAACTGCTGCTCGACCAGGCGCGCGTCGCGCTCGTCGCCGGCGAAGGGTTCGGCGCTCCTGGTTATTTGCGACTGTCTTATGCGACGTCCATCGAGCGCATTGATGAAGGACTCCGCCGTCTCGAACGCTTTTTCACTCGCGTCGAAGCTGCAGCCTAATGCATGCGGCCTGAGCCGACACGCATCGAGCCTATTTTCAGTCCGCGCATTTGGGGCGCGCGGTCTCTTGCGCCATTGTTTCCTGAGAAAACGAATCTCACCGAACCGCTCGGCGAAGCGTGGTTGACAGGTCTCGATTGCAAAGTGGCTACCGGACCGTTCGCCGGAAAAACGCTTGGCGAAGCCTGGCGTGAAATGTCCGCGGATTGGCGCGGCACAAGACTCGACTTCCGTCGCTGAGTTTCCTCTTCTTGTGAAATTCATATTCCCGACGGACAAACTGTCCATTCAGGTCCATCCCGACGACGCGTACGCCACCGTTCACGAAAAAGGTGCCGGTGGCCGCGGTAAAACCGAAATGTGGCACGTTGTCTCCGCGGAGCCCGGCGCGCAATTGCTCGCCGGACTTAGGTCCGGCGTCACGAAGGAAAAATTTCTGGAAAGTTTAGCCGCGCACACGCTCGAAGATCTTTTCCAAGCGCATCACGTCCATGTAGGCGACACTTTTTTCATCCCTGCCGGAACGCCTCACACCATCGGCCCAAACATGATCCTCTGCGAGGTGCAGGAATATTCCGATCTCACCTACCGCGTTTATGACTACGATCGCGTTGACGCTCGCGGGAACCCGCGAGAGCTGCACATCGAAAAGGCGCTGGACGTCATCCGCTTCGGCTATTCCCACGGTGGAAAGGTTCCTCCGCTCGCTCTCGGAGGGTCGCACCGGCACGCAAAACTCCTCTGCGCCTGCCGTTATTTCGCCGCCGAGCGGTTCGAATTTTCTGAGCGCTGCGAATTCGCTGGTGACTCCGAACACTTTCAATTGCTCATCATCCTCGCCGGACGGGGCAATCTCGGCTGGCCTGCCGGTGCCGCGCGCTACAGGGCCGGCGAGTGTTGGTTCCTTCCTGCGTCGGTCGACTTGGCCGCGCTGCATCCGTTGCAACCGACTACCGTGCTTCGCACCTACGTCCCGGAGATCCCCGCGCTCACCAAATATCTCCACGATGCTGGCCTTTCCGCCTCTGCCATCTCCCAATCAGTCTTCGGGTGAGACCTGAGCTACGACCTCTACTGCTATCGGCCCACTTCAGCCGTTCCGGATCCAAAGGAGGGCGAGGCTGTCATCGCCTCGGAAGAAGACGCAGTGTTCCGCGACGACCAAGAAGCCCGGCAAATCAAGCAGAGTATTGCGAATGCATTAATGGAACACAACCTGCGCCTGGAACCGTTCAAAATCGATCACAATGAAGTTGCCAAAATGCTGAAAGTCTCGGTCGAAGAAGCGCGGGCACGCTGGAATCATATCGAACTGAACCCCCCGAGGGCGACCTAAGCATCCAACTAACCGTTTACTGGAATCATGTCGGTCTGACCATCCCCTATTGGTATACCGGAGCTCAAGCCGATGCCGTGTTTCAACAGGTAGCCGAGTACCTTCGGGTCATCCGCAAGGCAGCTGGTTTTTTCGTTTACGATCCCCAAGCGGGCAGAGCCTTCGATCCGACCAATGAAGAATTTGGCTGTCACGCGGAGTATGACCGCATAGCAGAAAATTTACCGGCCATCATCGCGCAAGGGGTTTCGAAGAGGCCTTGGTGGAAATTGTGGTAGCTGCAGAGCGCGTGCGCTAGACGGCTTCTCCGTGATCTCTGTGACCTCAGCGTCCTCTGTGTTAAATTCTTTCTTCTTTCCTATGCCCAACGAAAAACTTCAAATTCACGCTGTCATCCTCGCCGGAGGACGCGGCACGCGCTTCTGGCCGCGCAGCCGGACGCGCACGCCCAAACAGCTTCTGAACATCGTTGGCAAGGAGACGATGCTCGAACAGACCGTCCAGCGCCTGCTCCACCTTGTTCCCGCGCCGCACATCTGGACTGTCACCAACACCGAGCAAGCCGCCGCGGTTAGGAAACAGCTGCCTGCCGCGGCTCGAAAGCGCGTCTTGACCGAGCCCGTAGGCCGTAACACCGCTGCGGCGATTGCACTCGCCGCGCTTCATGTGCGCCACGCAACAAAGGGCGATGCGCTCATGGCCGTTCTTCCTTCCGATCATTTCATCGCCGATACAGAAAAATATCACCGCGTTGTTCGCGCGGCGCTCGAGGTCGCGCGGGATCCCGGGCGCATGGTTGTGCTCGGCATTCCGCCGACGCGCCCCGAAACTGGCTTCGGATATGTCGAGCGCATGGGAGATGCGCTTCACTCGCTCGGTTTTCCCGTTTACGCTGTTCGTCGCTTCACGGAAAAGCCTGCGCTCGATCTCGCCAAAGAATATGTTGCGTCCGGCAATTACCATTGGAACGCCGGAATGTTTTTCTGGCGCGTCTCCACATTTCTCGAAAACTTGAAGAGCTTTCTTCCGAAAACGCACGAAGCTCTGGAATCCCTTGCCGAGACGATCGGCAAAAGAACCTACCAGCGCCGCCTGTGTGCCATCTATCCGAAGCTCGAAAATATTTCCGTTGATTACGCTATTCTCGAAAACGCCACGCGCCAGGAAGGCTCCCCGCAGGTCTACGTGATTCCCGCCGAAGTCGGCTGGAGCGATATCGGATCCTGGGCTGCCGTTTACGAGCTCCTCTCCAAGCAATCGGGCGACAACGTCTTGGCCGGTCCAGGCCACACTCTGGACGCGTCCGGCAATTTTTTCTATAGCCCCTCGAAATTCGTCGCCGCTATCGGCGTCCGCGACCTCATTGTCGTCGAAACTCCCGACGCTCTGCTCATCGTTCCCCGCGAGCGAGCGCAGGACGTCGCCAAGTTTGTGAAATTGCTCGAAGTGCAAAAGCGAAACAAACTGCTCTAACAGTGTTGCCTGGTTGTCTCAGTCCAATGCGGCTGTTTGGCGGATATATCGCTTCGCGTATACTTTCTTCTGCCTTCTATGACTGCAATTAAATTTGGAACTGACGGCTGGCGCGGAATTATCGCCGAGGATTTCACTTTTGCAAACGCCCGCATTGTGGCGCAAGCGATCGCGCGCTACGTCGTGCGTGGCGAGGACGCGCGCAAAGGCGTGCTGATCGGCTACGACCACCGCTACGCTTCCGATCGCGTCGCAGCGGCCATTGCTGAAGTCATCAGTTCCACCGGCACACCTGCCTGGCTCGCTGACAAACCCTGTCCCACTCCGGCCATCAGTCTTTTGGTAAGGCAGCGCAGCGCCGCCGGCGGCATCGTCATCACTGCCAGCCACAATCCCTATCGGTGGAACGGCATCAAGTACAAAGCGAGCTACGGCAGCAGCGCACTGCCATCCATCGTCGCGCAAATCGAAAAGGAACTCGCTGAAGTCTTGAATAACGGAGTCCCGCCATTGCCGCCGCGAAAGGATTTGATCTACTCGTTCGAACCGCGCGCCCCTTATCTCGATACGCTCGAAAAACTCGTTGATTGGGATCGCCTGCGCAAGGTCAAGTTCCGCTTCGTCTCCGACGTCATGCACGGCTCGGCCGCAGGCCTTCTCGTCGAACTTTTCCGCCGAAACGGCATCGCGTGCGACGAGATTCGCGGCACGCGCGATCCGCTCTTCGGCGGCGTGCATCCAGAACCCATCGAGCCGCACATCGATGCGCTCCGCAAGGCCGTTCTCTCCGGCAAGTACGACGCCGGCTTCTGCGCCGACGGCGACGGAGACCGCATTGGCGCGATTGATTGCGATGGATCGTTCGTCAACCCGCATCAGATTTTTGCGCTTCTTGTTTGGCATCTGGCAGGCACTCGCAATTTGTCCGGCGATATTGCAAAAACTTTCAGCGTTACCAAACTGATCGACAAACTCGCCGCCAAATTCGGTCGCAAACTTCACGAAGTTCCTATCGGCTTCAAATACATTTGCGAACTCATGCTCGAGCAAAACATTTTGATTGGCGGCGAAGAGAGCGGCGGAATCGGCACGAGCCTGTACTTGCCCGAGCGCGACGCCACGGTTTGCGCGCTGTTTCTTGCCGAGCTGATGGTGTGGCAAGGCAAGTCGCTCGGCAACATGCTCCGTGCGCTCCATGCCGAATTCGGCGAATACCATTACGGCCGCGTGGATCTCGACGCCACGCCGGGTCAGAAACAAAAAGCCGTCGCGTACTTCTCCGATGGCGAGGTAACTCATTTTCTGGACTGGCCAATCCCGCGGCGCGAAAACATGGACGGCATCAAAATATATCTCGGCGAAATTGGCTGGCTGCTGGTTCGCGCATCCGGCACGGAAAATCTTCTTCGCGTTTATTGCGAGACGTCGAAGCAGGAAACGACACGGCGCGTTCTTACGGCCGTGACAGAATTAGTCCGTAAGCTCTAGGTGCCATGATGCAACCAGTCACCCTATTCGAACCGCGATCAACACGGACAACGGGTAATATCCTTAGGGAAAGGACAGCCGCCCAGCTCGAGCATTCTTGATTTCCTTAAGCGCTCCGGCCACGGCTCAAAACAAAATGGAACACCGCTTCTACACTCTCGACGTCTTCACCAACTCGCGATTCGAAGGCAATCCGCTCGCCGTCTTCACCGACGGCGATAGCCTTTCGAACGATCAGATGCAGGCCATCGCCCGCGAAATGAATCTTGCGGAAACCGTTTTTGTGCAAAAGCCCACCGACGAACGCGCTTTGGCGCGCCTGCGCATCTTCACCACACAACAAGAACTGAAGCTCGCCGGCCACCCTGTCGTCGGCACGTGGTTCCTTCTGGCGGAGCTTGGCGTCGTTCCCGCGCAAGAAGGCGGCGTGCACATCATGCAGGAAACGGGCGCTGGCGTGCTCCCCGTCGAGATTCGCTTCAAGGACGGCCGTCCGCAGCGCGTCACGATGACACAGACGGAAGCGGCGTTCCGTCCCATCAAGTTCAAGAAAGCCGCCCTCGCTAAGGCGCTGGGCCTTGCTCCGAAAGATCTCGATCCTCATCTCGATCCCGAATGCGTCTCGACCGGCATCTTCAATCTCATGGTGCCACTCCGGAATCGCGCCGCGCTCGGCAAGATCGCCATGAACATGTTTGAGCTGCGCAAACTACTCGGCAAAAACGCGACGATGGCCTATTGCTTTGCTCTCGGCGGCCACGGAAAAGTTTTTTCGCGCGGCATGCTGCCTTGGGAAATCTACGAAGATCCTGCCACCGGTTCCGCTGCTGGCTCGCTCGGTGCGTATCTCGTTCGGCATGGCAAACTAGCGCCTGGACATACGCTGTTCATCCTGCAAGGCGAAGAAATGGGACGGCCCAGCCACATCGAAGTGGAAGTCACTCAAAGCGGGAAGAAACTGGTCCCCCGCGTCAGCGGCGCCGCAGTTAAGGTCTTTGAAGGAACCATCCGCGTCTGACCGGGCTCGATTTGCTGGCTCCGCTGATCGAGAATAAAGATCGGCGGGGCTTCAAATCCGCTGGCGCATCTGGCATGCTTGCTCAGATAGGTTATTATTTCTGCAGCGATTTGTGGACGGCATCGAGAATGCCGTTCACGAACGACCCGGCTTCTTCCGAGGAAAATTTCTTGGCCAACTCGACTGCTTCGTTGAGGATCACCTTCGGCGGCGTCTCCGTGGTCCGCAATTCGTAAATCGCCAACCGCAAAATCGCGCGGTCAATGACCGCAAGTCGTTCTAGCCGCCAATTCTCCGCCTGCTTGACGATCAGTTCGTCGATGCGTCGCGGTATCTTTCACCGCGCCTTCAAACAACTGGTTCGCAAATGTGCGCGTGGAATCCGCCGCCTTTGCAGCTCGCCAGAATTTCGCTTCCAGTTTCGCGGGCTCCTGCTGGCTCATGTCCCACTGGAACAGCATCTGCATCGCGAACTCGCGGGATTTTGTGCGCAGGGACACGTTACTTGCGCTGCGGCTTTCCGCTGGCGGATGGCTTCGTTTGCGCACCGCGCAGTTTGCGGGACAAATTCGCCATCTCAATCGCGGCAAGCCCCGCCTCGAATCCTTTGTTGCCGCCTTTGAGTCCAGCGCGGTCAATCGCCTGCTCCAGCGTGTCGCAAGTCAGTACGCAAAACATAATCGGCACGCCCGAGTCCATCTGCGCGAGCTGCAATCCGCGCGCCGTCTCCGAACAGACGTAATCGTAGTGCGAAGTGTCGCCGCGAATCACGCATCCAATCGCGATCAGAGCATCGTAGCGCTCCGTCGCGGCAAGTTTTTTCGCCGTCAGCGGCAATTCGAACGAGCCGGGCACGCGCACGACGTCCACATCCTTGCTGGCCGCCCCGGCGCGCTCCAGCGCGTCCACCGCCGCCGCAAGAAGCCGCTCGGTGATGAAACTATTGAAGCGGCTCACGACAATTCCAAAACGCAAGCCTGCTGCGCTCAATCCGCCGTCAATTTTTCCTGGCTGTAATTTCTCCGCCATCATCTAGTTCGCGCCGCTCCTTTTCCTTTCTTACTTACCGTCGAACTTCGCTGGCCGTTTCTCCAAAAACGCTTTCGTTCCTTCGCGCATGTCTTCCGTCGCGCAAGCCAGGCCAAAAAGCGTCGCCTCCAGGAACAGACCTTCTTCCTGCGGCATTTCCACGCCGCGCTCGATCGCTTCCATCGTGTACTTCACCGCCAACGGCGCATTCGCAATAATCTTCTTTGCCATCGCCTCCGCCGCGGGCAAGAAGTTCCGCTGGCTCGTAGACGTGATTGACCAGTCCGATCCGCTGCGCTTCTTCCGCGCTGATCATTTCGCCCGTCAGGCAAAGTTCGTGCGCCACGCCCTTGCCGCAAAGCCGCGCCAGCCGCTGCGTTCCGCCGTAGCCCGGAATAATTCCCAGCTTCACTTCCGGCTGCCCGAGCTTCGCCGTTCTGCTGGCGATTCGAATCGTGCAAGCCAGCGCAATCTCGCAGCCGCCGCCCAGCGCAAATCCGTTGATCGCGCAAATGGACGGCTTGCCCATCGTCTCGAGCAGATGAATCACTCCCTGCCCAAACAGCGAAAACTCTTTTCCGTTTACCGGCGTCTGCTGCGAAAGCTCCCCAATGTCCGCTCCAGCCACGAAAGATTTTTCTCCCGCGCCGGTCAAGATCAACACGCGCACGGCTTCATCGTCGCGCGCATCCAGCAGCGCCTGCTGCAGCTCCTCCATCGTCCGGCGGTTCAACGCGTTCAACACCTTCGGCCGGTTGAACGTGATGAACGCAATCCCATCTCTCTTCTCGTACAACAAGTTCTCGTAAGCCATTTCGTCTCTCGTCTTCCTCTTCTCCGGGCTCTCTGTGTCCTCTGCGACCTCTGTGTAAATTTCTTTTGACTCTTTTTTCGGCCTTAGAACTTCATCGCCTTCGGCTTCGCCGGATCCGAATAATCATAAAATCCGCGACCCGCCTTCCGCCCGTTCCATCCCGCCAAAACCATCCGCTTCAAAAGCGGCGGCGACGCAAATCGCCGCTCGTGGAACTCCTCGAACATAATCTGCGAAATGTAATACGTCGTATCCAGCCCGACGAAATCGAGCAGCGTCAGCGGCCCCATCGGATGCCCGCAACCCAGCTTCATCGAATTATCAATGTCCTCGATCGAACCCACGCCTTCTTCCAGCGCCCGAATCGCATCCAGCAGATACGGCACCAGCAGCCGGTTCACAATGAATCCCGTCGAATCGTGCGCGCGCACCGCCGTCTTCCCGAGTTTCGTCCCAAATGCCACCATCTCTTCATACACGCCCGCATCCGTCGCGATCGTCCGCACCACTTCCACCAGCTTCATCACCGGCACAGGATTAAAAAAATGCAAACCCACGAACCGCTGCGGCCTCTTCGTCGCCGCGGAAATTTCCGTGATCGTCAGCGAAGAAGTGTTGCTTGCAAAAATCGTGGAAGGCGGACACAGTGCATCCAGCGCGGTAAACAGTTCGCGCTTCGCCGGCAATTGCTCGATGATCGCCTCGACGATCACGTCGCAATCCTTCAAGTCCTCCAGCAGCGTCGTCCCGCGCAGCCGTCCGCGAATTTCGCCTTGCGCCGCGGCCGTAATCGTTCCTTTCTCCACCAGCCGCGCCAAATTTTTCTCAATCCCCTTTAACCCCTTCTCCACAATCTCCGGCGTCACTTCCCGCACCACCGTCGCAAATCCCGCGGCCGCGCACACCTGCGCGATTCCCGACCCCATCAAGCCACACCCTACGACTCCCACTTTTTGAATCGCCATTTTTTTTCCTCTTGGAATTCCCGCCCACTGCGCCAGCAGGAAGAACTACAATCTCTCGCACCTTGGGGACACGATACGACTTGCCCGACTTCTGTCGGGACCGCGCCCTCCTCACGTGCGTTCAAAGTCTACCAGAGACGAATTTCCTTTACGTCCTTTACTTCCTCGACTTCACTTACCTCAATTGTTCAGCGCTTCCACAATCATCGCAATTCCCTGCCCGCCGCCAATGCACGCCGTCGCCAAACCATAACGCAAATTGTTGCGACGTAACTCGTTCAAAATGGTAATCAGCAGCCGCGTCCCGCTCGCCGCCAGGGGATGCCCCAGTGCAATCGCTCCGCCGTTCACATTCGTCTTGTCGCGGTTCAACCCCAGGGTCTTCTCCACCGCAAGATACTGCGCCGCAAACGCTTCATTCACTTCAACGCGGTCCATCTGGTCCAGCGTCAGTCCCGCGAGCTTCAACGCTTTTTGCGACGAAGGCACCGGGCCAATCCCCATGATGCTCGGATCAACTCCCGCCGTCGCCCACGCCACAATCCGTCCCAAAGGTTTCAGCCCGCGCTCTTTCGCCGTCTTTTCGCGCGTCACCACCGCCGCCGCCGCGCCATCCACAATCCCGCTCGCATTTCCCGCCGTTACAATCCCATCTTTCTTGAACGAAGGCGGCAGTTTCTCCAGCGTCTCCATCGTCGTTTCCGGCCGCCGGTGATCGTCTTCGCTCACCACAATCGTCTTCTTGCCCTGTTTCACTTCCACGGGCACGAGCTCTTCCTTGATCCGGCATGCTTTGTACGCCGCATCCGCTGCTTGCTGGCTGCGCAGCGCGTACGCGTCCGCATCTTTGCGCGTGATTCCGTGCTGCTCCGCCAACTTTTCCGCGGTCATTGCCATTGGCAATCCGCAGTAACTATCCGTCAGTCCGACAAATAGAAAATCCTCCAGCGCTCCGCCGCCTAGCTTCAATCCACTTCGCGCACCGCGAATTACAAACGGCGCCTGCGTCATATTCTCCATGCCGCCTGCCAGCACCATCGTCGCTTCACCTAGCAGCAAACGCTGCGCCGCCTGCGACACCGCCTCAATCCCCGACCCGCACAGCCGGTTCACCGTCACCGCGGGCGTCTCGGTTTTCAGCCCCGCTTTCAATCCCACGTGCCGAGCGCCATAAATCGCGTCCGCGCTCGTCTGCATCACGTTGCCAAAAATCACGTGGTCGAACTCCGCTGGGTCCGCGCCCGAACGCCGAATCGCCTCTTTCGAGGCATGCGCCGCCAAATCAATCGCGCTCACATCCGAAAACGCTCCGGTATACCGCGCCATCGGCGTCCGCGCTCCCGCCACAATCACCACATCTGTTGGAAACATGCCCGCCTCACTTTTCAGAAATTGTGATCCGAAACGGATCTGTAAGAATTAGACCTTCGGTGTATCCAGCGTCACAACCGTGTCCCCGCCTTTTTTTCGCGCTTCTTCCACGCTAAATTCCGCGCGATTGATCAAATCCGTCACGATATCTTCGCTGTCGAATTCATGCTTCGCAACTGCCTCAACAATCCCTGCGCTCAACGTGATCTGTGTCGTGTCCCACGGCGGCCGCAAACCGGAAGCCGCGCGGCGCAATTTATCCGCAAGATTCTGCGCCCCGGCCAGCGTCGTGTCCGGCAAAATAAACGCCAGCGACCACGATGTGTATTTCACCGCCACGTCGTTCTGCCGCACGATCGGCTGGAGCGAACGCGCCAGTTGCTCCAAAAAACGCTCCAGCGGCGATTCGCCCTGCTGCCGCAGGATTTCCGCGCCGCGGTCAATTTGCAAGATAGCCAGCGCTAGCGGCGTGCCCTGGCTGCGCGCCCGGTCCGCTTCCGTCAGCAGACAGCTTTGGTACGAGCTGCGGCTGAGCAAACCCGTGCGTTCATCGGAAACACCCATGCGGCGCACCAGCGAACGCAGCCGCGTGTGGCTCACGCTCATCAGCATCTGATCGCCGATCGCCTGCAGAAAATATGCTTCGTTCGGCCTCCACTTATGCGGCTCGGCAGTGGCCCACGATCAGCATTCCCGCGGGCGCTTGCGTCTCTTTATCCGTAATCATCACGCCAAGCGCCGTCCCAAGTCCCAGTTCAGTGAGAATCGATCCCTCGGTAGCGTCAACCACCAATCCACCCAGCTCATCCGGCTCCGCCTTCTCCATCTGCGCGAGCAGCAGAACAACCTGCGCTCCCGGCGCGGGCTTGCTCGACTGGCCACAAAATTCCGCGGACATCTCCGGAGGACGTCCCGGCGCTCCGACGACCGCGATACAGCGTGTGGCGCGCAGATGTGATCCAACTTCGCTGACCGCTGTATTCAGCATTGCGCGCGGCGTCTGTTGCCGGAAGATTTTCTGGTTGATTTCAGAAATCTTGGACAGATCGCGTAAAGTCTCCGCGCTGTAAACACCCGTCCGAGTGGTGACCGAGGCCGGTTGCGCCTCGACGACGGGCGCCGGTGCTTGCTGGCGCAGGCGCGGCGGGTTCTGGTTTCGGTTTCGCTGCGCCCGCAGGCCACCAATTCGCCATTTGGTAAAGATTTTGCAGTCGAGCGTTGCGCTCTTCTTCACCGGGAAACATGATGGCGATCTTTTGCAGTCGTTCAAGCGCTTTAGTCTGCAGCGAGTACTGCAAGAAAATTTCCGTTTGTACGATCAAATCTTCGAGCGCTTGCGCGTTGCGCGCCTCGTCTGTGTTAGGAGGCGGCGGCGCGACGCTCGCTCCCGTGCCGGTGTTCGACGGGGGCGGCGGGGCCGTGGTCATGGACTTCGCCAGCCTGCCACCCACTCGCTTTAAAAACGTTTCGTCGACGTGTCCGCGAAGTTTTTCCAGCCGCTCCTGGTTCCGGTAGTCGTAGGCGTCAATGTCCACAAGCCGCTCGAGCGAATCGCACGCCTTCCGGAAATCGCCCGCGCTGAAATACACGTCGAAAAGTTTTACCAGAATTTCGAAATACTGTGACTCGCGGTTCAGCTCGTTGTAAACCGCCGCCCAAAACTCCATCATGCCTTGCGAGTGAGGATGCTTTGACGCAACGGCGTCTAGTTGTGTGGCGAAATCATTTTGACGCTTGTCTGCGAACATGCGGCGCTTGAGGGTCTGCAGCACGTCCACGCCTTTTGTGGTTTGTGCCGAAGCCGCATAGGCATCGGCAAGTTCGAAAAGCCGCTCCGCGCCCGCGTTTTTTTCGCGCAGGAGTTTTTCGAGAACTTCGCGCGCTCGATCGAGATTTCCTCCGCGTATCAACGCGTCGCCGAACGTCTCGAGAAAAACCGTGTCGCTTTCCGTACCCGCGAAGGGCTCCAGAAGCGTTGCCGCTTCTGCAGCTTCGTCGCCGCGCAATTTTGCCTGCGCGTAGAGCAGCGCAACGCTGCGCTCTTGCGGTGCAAGCTTGTGGGCACGGCCGAGCAGTTTGAGTGCATCGGCTTCGGCGCCCCCTGCCGTCGCAAGCTGTCCCGCCCGGAGAAACGTGCGTGCGGCGAGCGCGTTCTTCCCGATGTTTTCCGCTGCTTCCGCAAGCCGGAGTTGCCGGTTCAGATTTTCAGGGTCGAGCTGCGCAATTCGTTCCCAGCAAAAAAGTGCGTCTTCGTGGCGGCCCGCGCTGGTGAAGAGTTCCGCGGCCTTTGTGTACTGGTCAATGGCTTCTTCGGGATGATTCTGTTTCTGCTGCAAGAACGCATAGCGCGCGATGCGTTCCGGCGGTTGCGGCGTGGAGCCACTGCGAAGAAAACGATTGTAGATCGCCAGCGCTTTGGTTTCGTCGCGCGGCTCGATCAGCAAATCGAACAGCAGGCCGTAGTAAACCGCGGCGCGCTCTTGCTGATCCATTCGCGCGTAGAGGTCTCCCAGCGCCTGCGTCGCTTCCTGATGCTGTGGCGCTTCATCGAGCACGGCCAAATAGGCTTCGATAGCGTCCTCGACGCGGTTCTTTTCGAGGAATCGCTTAGCGCGGTCCAAATGCTTGCTGACGTCTGCGGCCATCCGTCTCGATTGCCTTTATTGTGGTTGGTGAACCACTTGGGCTGTGCGCTCCGCCCGGTGTGACAGTCCCATTCCACTATATACCGCCAAAGCCTGCCCTCCAACCCGCGCCATAATCGTTGATGTAGCATTTAGCACATCGGGCCACAGGCACAAACCTAGACATCGTCGGTGCATCTCAAGAAGTCCTGCCGGCAAATAGCGGCCTTCACGCGCGCGTGCGCGATAGCCAGTGGGGCTGGAAACGCTGCCCAGCTCCCCTACTTCACTCCCTTGCTGGCATCCCAGGAGCCTTGCTCCTTGCGCACGAACACGATTTGCCCGATGTGGTAGGCGTTGTGCGCACTGATATTTGCAATGACCGGAGCGATCGTCTTGAGCTGGGCATCGTCCGCGTTCTCGACGACCTTCTCGAGTTCTGTCAGGACCGAGTCCAACTGCTGCACCGTCGCATTCCAGGACTTGGCATCAAAGCTGTTGAACGTTTCGTCGTTATTCCCGCTGAATTTTTTGGGCTGCCCGCCTTTCATCCTCTCTAGGTTGAGCCGGTTCCAGAATATGATGTGGTTCGCAAGCTGACCCACAGAGTGATTCCCCTTGCCGTCCGTCCAGCTTGCCTGCTCCGGTGTCAATCCCGCCACCGCCACGTTCGCGCACACGAACCAGTCGCTGTTGTTGTGTGTGCTCTTCAATTGCTCGAGCAGAACACTCTTCAGCGTCGGCGCCGGCTTCTGGTCCTGCGCAAATGTCGGCATCGCCATCACCACCATCAACAGCAGAAACATCGTTGTCCTTTTGACCATTCGAGGATTCCTCCCAGCCCTTAGACGGGCCATCCGTTCGTCCGGCTTTCTGTACATTTGTTCAGCTTTTTGATCGATGTCGAGCAAGCATGTTTCCGGATTTGCAAAAGAATGCACCTCGGGCAGCTCGCACTCAACAGTTTTGTTCATTTCGCTTTTCTGATCAACGGCTACCCTCATTTCCACCTCAAAAACCCTCTACTCGTCCCTGCCGGCCGTGCATCGCCGCTGTGAGAGCATGTGCGCGAGAGGGGGCGCGGCTGCGCAGAGCTGCGATTTGTGGCAAACTGAACTGTCACACGGCACGGTTTTGCGCAGCCTGGTGTCTTGGCTCCTCGAAGCATGCGGCTCCTGCCGGGAACTGAAAAAAACAAAAGCAGTCGCAATGCGGAAGCGATAACCGAACTACATGGACCCGAAGTTCATACGCAATTTTTGTATCATCGCGCACATCGATCACGGCAAGTCCACGCTCGCGGACCGGCTGCTCGAGATGACTGGCGCGCTTACGCAGCGCGAGATGCACGAACAGGTGCTCGACTCGATGGATCTCGAGCGCGAGCGCGGCATCACCATCAAAGCGAAAAGCATCCGGCTGCACTACACCGCGAAAGACGGAATCACTTACCAGCTCAATTTGATTGATACGCCAGGGCACGTGGATTTTTCCTACGAAGTGTCGCGGGCTCTCTCCGCGTGCGAAGGCGCGCTGCTCGTCGTTGATGCCAGCCAGGGCGTCGAAGCGCAGACCGTTGCGAACACCTTTCTCGCCGCGGGCAATAATTTGACGATCGTCCCCGTCATCAACAAGATTGATTTACCGGCTGCGCAACCCGAATTTGTCAAAGAGCAAATTGAAAGCGTGCTTGCGATTCCCGCGGGAGACGCTTTGCTGATCAGCGCAAAGAGCGGGCTCGGTGTCGAAGATGTGCTCGAAGCGATCGTGAAACGCATTCCTGCGCCGAAAGGCAACTCGGAAAATCCGCTGCAGGCGCTGATCTTCGATTCCTGGTTCGACATTTATCGCGGAGCCGTGGTCCTGGTGCGCGTGATGGAAGGCCGCGTCACCAAGCACACGAAAATCCGGCTTTGCTACAGCAACGAAGTCTACGAAGTCGAAACGCTCGGCACGCTCACGCCGAAACCTGTCGCACTCGAAGAACTTGGCGCCGGCGACGTGGGCTTCATCGTCGCGAATATCAAGCGCGTCGCCGACGCGCGCATGGGCGATACCGTCACGGAAGCTGCGCGGCCTGCAGCGCCGCTGCCCGGATTTGAAGCTATCAAGCCGATGGTATTCGCCGGACTATTTCCCGTTCTCGCGGACGACTACGAGCCACTGCGAGACGCGCTCGGCAAATTGCAGTTGAACGACGCCGCATTTTTTTATGAGCCGGAAAATTCCGTGGCGCTCGGCTTCGGCTTCCGCTGCGGCTTCCTCGGCTTGCTGCACATGGAAATTGTGCAGGAGCGGCTGGAACGCGAGTTCGGGATCAACCTCATTACGACGGCGCCTAGCGTGCGCTACCGCATCACGCGCGTCAGCGGCGAAGTGATTGAAGTGGACAGTCCGGCAAAATTTCCGAATCCCAGCGACATCGAAAAAATCGAAGAGCCGATCATCACCGCGATGATCATTACCAACAATGAGTCCGTCGGCGGCATTCTTCAGCTGTGCCAGGAAAAACGCGGCACGCAGAAAAATCTCGAATATCTTTCGCCCACCCGCGTGATGCTCACCTACGAGCTTCCGCTCAATGAAATCGTGCTCGACTTCTACGACCGGTTGAAAAGCGTTTCACGCGGCTACGCTTCGCTGGACTACCATCTTGCCGGATACAGCGAATCCGACCTGATCAAACTGGATGTGCTTGTCGCCGGCGAACCGGTGGACGCGCTGGCGCTGATCATCCATCGTGAGTTCGCGCAAGAACGCGGCCGCGAACTGGTGACGCGCTTGCGAAAACTCATTCCGCGGCAAATGTTCGAGGTGCCGATCCAGGCGGCTATCGGCAGCCGCGTCATCGCGCGCGAAACCGTGGCTGCCATCCGCAAAAACGTGCTCGCCAAATGCTACGGCGGAGACATTTCGCGCAAACGCAAACTCCTCGAAAAACAAAAAGAAGGCAAGCGCCGCATGAAGCGCGTCGGCCAGGTTGATATTCCGCAAGAAGCTTTTCTCGCCGTCCTCAAAGTTGCCTCCTCTTCCGACGACGATTAGCTCGACGTGTGGATTCCACAAATCGCACGACCTAATCCGATAGCCTCCAACTCTTAAGATCGTTGTTCCGTACCTTTTTCAGTCTGTCGTATCCGCCAAGTTGATTGATACTTCGTACTCCTTTCTGCTAGACTTCCCGAATTCTCTCCACATTCCGTCTTTGACCTCAGATTAGACCTCCTTTTTCTTTACTTCCGTATTCAATTTGCCGCGGTGGAGTTGGATGGCTACGGTGTCGCCAATGTTGACTTGGGCGGCGTCGCGGAGGAGATTGCCGGAGGCGTCGGTGGCGATGGCGTAGCCGCGTTCGAGGACGTTCAGGGGGCTGCGCTCTTCGAGCTGGAGAGCGAGGCGCTCGAGGCGCTCGCGCTTGGTGCGCAGCAGGCGTTCGGCGCGGACGCCGAGATCGGCGCTGCGCTTTTCGAGGCGCAGGCGGAACGCGGAAATTTTCACGCGAAAATCGAAGGTGGCAATGCGCAGGTGCAGCGCGGTGAAGCGCTTGCGCGATTGTTCGAGGCGCGCGCGGAGGCCGAGCGCGAGGCGCGACGTCATTTCATCGGCGCGCTGGCGCTGCTGGCGGAGGAGATCGAGGGGACGGCGGAAGCCGCGGCGCGCGGAAAGTTCGTGGACGCGCTTGCTGAGATCGAGAAGTCGGTAGCGCACGAGGCCGGCGAGCGTTTCACGGAGGTCGGCGATGTGCTTATCGAATTCGCGGCGCGTCTGGACGACGAGCTCGGCGGCGGCGGACGGAGTGGAGGCGCGAACGTCGGCGACAAAATCGGCGATGGTGAAATCGGTCTCGTGGCCGACGCCGGAGATGACGGGAATTTCGGAAGCGGCGATGGCGCGGGCGAGAGGCTCTTCGTTGAAGGCCCAGAGATCCTCGATGGAGCCGCCGCCGCGCGCGAGAATCAGAACGTCGACGAGTTTTTTCTGATTGAAAAACTTAAGCGCTTTGACGATTTCCGCGGCGGCGCCTTCGCCCTGTACGCGCACGGGAAAAACCGTCAAGTGCACATTGGGAAAGCGGCGGCGCAGGATGCGGACTACGTCGCGCACGGCGGCTCCGCGCGGCGAGGTGATCAAGCCGATGCGGCTGGGGAGCATGGGGAGCGGCTTTTTGCGTTCGGCGGCGAAGAGACCTTCCGCTTCGAGGCGTTTCTTCAATTGCTCGAAGGCGAGCTGCAGCGCGCCGAGACCAATGGGGTCAATACTCTCGACGTAGATTTGGTACTCGCCGCGGGCTTCGTAAACGCTGATCGAGCCGCGAACGGTGACGTGCAGGCCGTCCTCGGGACGGAACTTGATGCCGCGCTGCTGCTGCTTGAAGAAGACGCAGCGGACCTGGGAGCGGTCGTCTTTCAAGGTGAAGTAGATGTGGCCAGACTGGGCTTCGCGGCAGTTGGAGATTTCGCCTTCGACCCAGATGTCGGTGAAGTTTTTGCCGAGGAGGTCGCGGATACGGGCAGTCAGTTCGCTGACGGTGAGGGCGCGGCGAGTGGGCTGGAGGTTGAAGGTGAGCTGGCTCATGGGAGGAAGTGGCGAGTGGCGAGTGACGAGGGACGAGTGAAAGAGCACAGCCAGGATCGGCTGTGCCACGGGGAGAAATGCTTCGGCTGATTTCTGGTTAACAATTTGGCCCCCCTCCCCCCTCTTTTCTTGTAAGTGCGGATTCTAAAGGACTTTAAGTCTAATGAATTTGGAAGTGCGGATTCTAAACGAGTTATGGGCGCGTTTTGCGGAAGTGCGGATTGTAAAGGACTTACCGGAAAAGGGGAAAGCTTAGCGCAGAGGCACAGAATACGGAGAGGAAGAGCGGGCATGGCGTTAGCCTTCCTTTCTCCTCCGCGCGGCAAACAACAAAATTATATCATATAGGTACCCTTTGTCAAGTAATTACTTGTAAGTGGTTTGTTTACTGGGAGATGAAGGAAGTTTCGAATCGTTAGCGATAGTCGAGGCCGTGGTGTGGACGCGGCGGGCCGCCCAAGGGCGGCCCCTTCAGTTTGGCGGACACTTTCGCGCGCGCTACGGTTTCGCGGGGGCGGGGGCCGGCGCGGATGCGGGGGCCGGAGTTGTATTGAAATTGACTTTAGGGGCTTGGCGGGCGCCGGGTTCGGTTTTGAAGTAGGCGTCGTTGCGAGTGAAACCGCCGAAGCTGGCTACCAGGCTGTTGGGGAAGAGAGAGATGTAGGTGTTGTAGTCCTGGACGGTTTCGTTGTAGCGGCGGCGCTCGACGGCGATGCGATTTTCCGTGCCGGCCAGCTCATCCTGGAGGCGGAGGAAATTTTCGTTGGATTTGAGCAGAGGATAATTTTCCGTGAGGACGAGAACTTTGGCGAGAGAGGCTTCGAGCTGACTATTGGCAGCGATTTTGTCGGCGGGAGTGGTGGCGTTCATGTAGCCTTCGCGGGCTTTGGCGATTTCGCTGAAGACTTCTTCTTCGTGCTGAGCGAAACCTTTGACGGTTTCGACGAGATTGGGTATCAAATCGGCGCGGCGCTGGAGGACAACATCCACTTGCGCCCATGAGGCGTTAACGGCTTCTCGCTTGATGGCCATTTGGTTTCGGCGCGAGATAAACGAGCTGCCGAGCAACAACGCGATCAGAACTAGAACGATAAGAACAATCAGAACTGCTTTCATGATGCTTGCCTCCGTAAAATCAGGAACCGGCTTTGCCGGCTCGTTGCCACTCGCGCTTGGGCACTCGCTTGTCCAGAGCGGAAATTACCACACTTAAGGCATTTAAGTACTGTCCGTAAGCATCAACCATGTTGTCTACGTGTGCGTGGCGGTCGCGGAGCTTAAACGCGGCTGCAAACGCGGCGGCGTCCGCGCCGGTCAATGCGGCAATGCGCGCGAAAACATCGTGGGGATCAAGGGGCGGCGCTTCGCCGAGGGCAATCAAGGTGTGACGCAGGAGGAGGCGTGCGCTCGACGCAGATTTTGCGGCTGCGGCGCGCAGATCGCTTTCTTTCTGGTGCGTAAGAAGAAAATGCTGGCGAAGCTTGAGCAGTAGCGTACGGAGATCGTGCTCGACCTGTATGCGATGGAGATTCGTGGGCACGTGAATGCCGGTGATGACGTCGGGGCCATGGAGAATGCGATGGCTTTGCTGCATGTCGAGCAGCTCGATGGAAAAGACGTCGGCGGACTGGCGCAGATCTTCGGCGGTGAAAAATAGGGGAGGCGGTTCGTTCTGTTCCTTGCACCACCAGTGGACAGCGGGCGAAACACGCGTCAATTCCCGCATGGCCAAAGAGCGCAACACGCAGAGAACGTTCAAATCGGAGTGACCTTCCTGAAAATCGCCGCGCGCGGCGGAGCCATAAAGAACCACAGATTCGAGATTCTCTCCGGCGAATTCCTTCAACCGGGCCACGAGATCCGTCAGCTTCGCTTCTGTTGAGAGCATTCCGCTACCGCTCCTTAGGCAAACTCACGAACTACGCTTACCAACTGCCACCAGCGCCGCCGCCGCCGCTACTCCCGCCGCCAAAACCGCCGAACCCTCCGCCGCCACCACCGCCGCTGGAACTGCCGCCGAATCCTCCGCCGCCGAGCATGCCGCCGATGACGGGCCCAATCCACCAGCCGCCGCCTCGTCCGCCGCGGCCGGAGGTGTTCCGAACGGCTGCACTGAAAATGCGAATGACGATGAAGATGATGATCAGAATCGGCCAGATGGGGAAAGAAGAGGAATCATCATCGCGCCGCTGGACCGGCGGAGCGGGCGGCGCTCCGGAAAGGGTTACGCCGCGATCGTCGGCGATGTATTTGGCGAGCTGCCAGGCGGCAGCTTCGATGCCGCCGCTGTAATTTCCCTGCCGAAGAAACGGGACCATCGCGCGGCCTGCATCGCCTGCGCGCGCATCGTTGATAACGGGCTCGAGGCCGTAGCCGACTTCAGTCCAATACTTGCGTTCCGTTGGTGCGACGAGGAGGAGGACGCCGCGATTTTCTTTTTTGCTGCCGACGCCGAGCTGCTTGTAGAGTTCGTTGCCAAACTGCTCGACGGTTTCATCTTCGAGCGAGCGCACAGTGACGATGGCCATCTGCGCGCCTGTTTTTTGCTCGAGCTCGGTGCAGAGATCTTCGAGGCGAGTTTTGGTGTCGGCGCGAATCACACCGGCGAGGTCGGTGACGTAGCCCGTGGGATGGATGTCTTTAAGTTTTTCGGCGGGAGCAGCGAGCGCGAAAAAAAGAAAAAGGAAAACAATTCGCTGGGCAACAATTCGCGCAGAGCGCTGCAGATGGATGGAAGGAACAAACGGCATGCAAGAAGGACTATAGGAGGTGCACGGGAGCCTGTAAAGAGAGACGAGGCCGTGCGGATGGGTTGTGCGGCGCGCTTGTGGTTTGGAGGCGCTTTAGGGCTTGGCGGCGAATTCCTTGGGCAGCGGATTGTCGGCGCGCTCCTCGTCCCAGAGGATGTTGACGATCCACCAGCGCGTGCCGTCGTTGACCATCTGGACGCTGTTGATGCCGCGCGCGAAGGGGGCTTCGCCCGGGGCGTGGCGCGATTCGTAGCTGGTGAAAACTTGCGCGACGTCGCCGAAGATTTGGATGTGGTTGACGATGGGCTTTTCGAAGAAACCATTTTTCAGGAAGTAGCCGCCGCCGAGGCGGACGTAGTCTTCGACGCTGTTGGGATGAACGCGCACTGCGCCTTCGGGAGTTTTCCCGGCGGAAGTGAGACGGGCGTTGGGCATGAAGAGCGAGCGGAAACGGTTCCAATCGCGTTCGCCGGGAGGGCCGGAGATGACGTCGTAGAGCGCGGCGAGGAGGCTGTCGACGGATTTCACGTCGTCGGGTTTTGCGGCGGGGGCGCCGACGAAGGGATCGGGCGCGGGTTGCTGGGAGGGGGGCTTTGCGGGTTGTGCGGCGGGGGCTTTCTCGGAAGAGGATTGCGCGGCGGTGAAAGAAGGAGCGGCGAGCACAGCGGTCATTAAGGCGAAAAGTGCGAGCTTCATGAGTTGAGTCTCCGTTGTTTCCTAGGATGAGATAAGTGCGTTTTTCCAGCTGAGTGCGGGAACTATATATCAAGTTGCGTTGCGCGCGGGCGGAGAAAATTGGGCGCGATCAGGACTAGCGGCGGAAGTGGGAGAAGAGCCAGAAGAGAAACGAGAGCGCGGCGCTGAGGACGAGGCAGGTGACGATCGGGAAATAGAAAGTGGTGTGTTCGCCGCGATGGATGATGTCGCCGGGAAGTTTGCCTAGGCGGAAGGGGAGTTTGGCGCCGAAGTAAAGCAGAGCGCCGACGACAGCGAGCACGATGCCGAGCAGGAGAAGCGTGCGGCCGAGTTCGCGAAGCGGGTCCACGAAAACATTATAGAAGAGGGCGCGCGCGGCGCGCGAACCGCGCCCAAATTCCCTTGCATATATTTATTGATAGATTAATATAGACATCCGCTTATGTTCAAAGCGGCCGGGCAGAGGTTCCGGCAACCCCGATTCCCGCACTACGACAAGTGGGAGGTATCGCATGGCAGGCACCCAGCGCCTTCTGGCGATCGCAATGGCATTTTTCTTGACTGGCAATTCCGGCAGCGGTAACGCGGATGCGCTTGGATTGGTCGTTCTCGCGGATCGTGCGCGGCTAGGCTCTCAAGCCACCTCCGAGGGAACAACGATCTACGATGGCGATCGGCTTTCGACCGACGCCGACGGATCCCTGCGAGTGCTGGTTGGCGAGGCCGTCGTGTATTTGCCAGGCCAGAGCTGCGTGACGCTTCGCAATGGCGCGAGCGGCGCAACGAAGGAGTTTGAGGCGGAGCTTGTCTCGGGGACGGTTGTGCTCGCGGTGACGGCCGGGACTGGCGGGGAAATTGCCGCGAGATCGGCTCGGATTCGGCCGATGGCCGAAACACGCGGGATGGTTCAGGTTGGGATTGTTGGACCGCGTGAGCTGATGGTGTTTGCGCGGCGCGGGCCGGCGCAGATTTCGTATCGCGGCGAAAGCGAAACGATTGCGGAAGGGAAGTCCTATCGCGTGCTGCTGAATCCTTCGGACGATGGCGCGCCAGGAGAATCGGGCACGAAAAGATCCGGGAAGCACGGCAGGGCGTTGCTGCTGATTGCGATTGGCGCCGCGGCTGCGGCGGGTATTAACGTGCTGTGGAGAGGTTCGGAGAGAGGTGTGGAGAGCCCTGACCGGCCTTAAGCGGAACCCGAGAACACGGGCGTAAAGCGGGTAACTTGGAGGCAGCCGTTTGCTCGATGAACGTTGGCAATTTCACGACCGCGAAACTAGATGAGTTCGAGGCCGGAGAAGAAATAGTTGATTTCGAAGGCGGCGGTTTCGGGAGCATCGGAGCCGTGGGTGCAATTGTTGCCGATGCTGGTGCCGAGGTCGTGGCGGATGGTGCCGGGCGCGGCTTTCTTGGGGTCGGTGGCGCCCATGGTGTCGCGCCATTTCAGAATGGCACCTTCGGCTTCGAGAACCATGGCGAAGATTTTGCCGGAGCTCATGAAGTCGGTCAGCTCACCGAAGAAAGGGCGGGCCTTGTGGACGGCGTAGAAGCCGCCAGCTTCTTCTTTGGTTAGGCGCATGGATTTGATGGCGATGATTTTGAAGCCGGCTTTGTGAATGCGGGAGAGGATTTCTCCTTGTTGTCCACGTGCAACGGCGTCAGGTTTTACGATTGCGAATGTACGTTCGAGTGCCACGAATGAATCCTCCAAAATCTCGAATTCAAGATGCCGGGCAAAAGCCCGGCGCTACAAAAGCAAGACGATTATTTCAGTGCGGCGGCGATGGTTGAGCCGAGGTCCGCTGGAGTTTCGACGGTGCGGATGCCTGCGGCGGCCATTGCGGCGTATTTATCCTTGGCGGTGCCTTGGCCGCCGCTGATGATGGCGCCTGCGTGACCCATGCGGCGGCCTGGCGGCGCGGTTTGGCCGGCGATGAAGCCGACGACCGGTTTTTTCACGTTGGCCGCAATCCATTGCGCGGCGGCTTCTTCCGCGTTGCCGCCGATTTCGCCAATCAGGATGATGGCGTGCGTGTCGGGGTCGTCGTTGAAAAGGCGCATGGCGTCAAGGAACGAAGTGCCGATGATGGGATCGCCGCCGATGCCGATGCAGGTGGATTGGCCGATGCCGAGACGGGTCAATTGATCGACGGCTTCGTAGGTGAGCGTTCCGCTGCGGCTGACGACGCCGACGTTGCCCTGCTTGTGGATGCGGCCGGGCATGATTCCGATTTTGCATTTGCCGGGGGAAATGACGCCAGGGCAATTGGGGCCGATGAGGCGCGTTTTGGTGAAGTCCACCGTGGCGGCGGCGCGGACCATGTCAATGACGGGAATGCCTTCCGTAATGCAGACGACGAGCGGAATTTCCGCATCGGCGGCTTCAAGAATGGCGTCGGCTGCATAGGCCGGAGGAACGAAGATGACGGAAGCGTTGGCGCCGGTTCCCTTCACCGCCTCGCTGACAGTATCGAAGACCGGGCGCTCGAGATGCTTGGTGCCGCCTTTGCCCGGAGTGACACCACCGACGACGTTGGTGCCGTACTCAATCATTTGCTGAGCGTGGAAGGTTCCTTCGCGGCCCGTGAAGCCTTGCACGATCAGGCGGGTTTTTTCGTTCACTAGAACGCTCATCGCGCACCTCCAGCGAGTGCGACGACCTTTTGCGCGCCGTCCTTCATGCCGTTGGCGATGGTGAAGTTGAGGCCGCTGTCGCGGAGGATTTGCTGACCGAGTTCGACGTTGGTTCCTTCCATGCGAACGACAACCGGAACTTTTACCTGGAGTTCTTTGGAAGCCGCGACGACGCCGGTGGCGAGAACATCGCAGCGCAATATTCCGCCGAAAATATTGATGAAGACGGCTTTGACACCGGGATCGCCGATCAAAATGCGGAAGGCGTTTTTCACTTGATCGGAAGATGCGCCGCCGCCGACGTCGAGGAAGTTAGCGGGCGAACCGCCGGCGTACTTGATGATGTCCATGGTGGCCATAGCTAGGCCGGCGCCGTTGACCATGCAGGCCACGGTGCCTTCGAGCTTGATGTAGTTTAGTCCGTACTTCGAGGCTTCAACCTCAAGGGGATCTTCTTCGTCCAGGTCGCGCAACTCGCGCAGCTCTTTGTGACGGAAGAGGCCGTTGTCGTCGAAGGTCATCTTGGCGTCGAGCGCGACGAGGCGCCCGTCGGCGGTCACAACAGCAGGATTGATTTCGAGCATGGACGAGTCCGTGTCCACAAAAGCGCGATGCAAGGCCTGGAGAAACGGTCCAGCTTTCATCGCGACATCACCGGAAAGGCCGAGGCCAAAAACGAGTTTGCGCGCTTGATAAGGCTGCAAACCCACTGCGGGATGAATCGTTTCGCGCATGATGGCTTCGGGATGCGTCTTGGCGACTTCTTCGATATCCATGCCGCCGGACGCGCTGGCCATGAAAACTACTTTCCCCACGCTGCGGTCAACGAGAATGCTGAGATAGAGCTCGCGCTTAATGTCGAGACCCTCTTCGATGAGCACGCGCTTGACAATACGCCCGCCCGGGCCGGTCTGCGCGGTGACGAGATTCACGCCCAGCATGTGCGAAGCGATCTCAGCGGCTTCGTCGGGAGAGTGCGCGAGCTTAACGCCGCCCGCTTTGCCGCGGCCACCGGCGTGAATTTGCGCTTTGACCACAACTACGTTGGATTTGAGTCTGGCCGCGCCTTCGCGGGCTTCTTCCTTGGAGAAAGCCACCTCGCCGCGGGGAGTGGTGACACCGTAACGGGCAAGAATGGCCTTGGCCTGATACTCATGAATCTTCATCGGGGTTCCGTAGTGTTAGAATTTTCGTGTCGTCGCAAACATAAGAGTGTACTCGGAAAGCATAAAACGGAGCAAGGTTGCGGCGGAATTGCGATCGCAACGCGACTGAATACAGATGACAAAATCCCTCATTGATGGCGCCGTTTCCGGACATATTTTCTCGCGAAGAGAAGCGGAAGCGGTGATGGAAGAGCTGCTTACGCGGGCGAGTCGAGACCGCAGACATCGTACGGCTGCTCACGGCGATGAATGCGCGGCCAGTGCGCGTCGAGGAGCTCGCCGGTTTCGCGAGCGTCATGCGGCGACACGCGGCGCAGGTCTTCGCGGAGGGCGAGGCGCGGCCCGAGCATCTTGTGGACACCTGCGGAACGGGCGGCAAAGGATTTGCGACATTTAATATTTCCACGGCAGCGGGAATTGTTGCGGCGGCGGCAGGCGCGCGAGTGGCCAAGCATGGGAACAGGGCTTCGCATTCGGGCAGCGGCTCCGCGGACGTGATTGAGGCTTTGGGAGTGCGGATCGATTTGCCGGTCGAGCATTTTGGGAGAGCGATTCGCGAAATTGGAATAGGATTTTTCTTCGCTCGGGCGGCGCATGCGGCGGCGCGCCATGCCGCCCCAGCTCGCCAGCAGATAGGGGTGCGCACGGTTTTCAATCTCCTTGGACCGCTGACGAATCCTGCAGGTGCGAGGGCGCAGGTTGTCGGCGTTCCGTCGCCGGAGCTTATTGACTTGGTTGCGGCGACGCTCGCCGAACTTGGGGTGGAGCACGCATTCGTGGTTCACGGAGCGGGCGGGCTGGATGAAATTACGCTTGCGGGAGAAACTCTGGTCGCCGAGGTCGCGAGCGGAGGCGTGCGCCGGTTCACAGTGACGCCGGAAGATTTTGGCGTGTCGAGGGCGCCGATGGATGCCATCCGCGGCGGGACGGCTCCGGAGAATGCAGCGACGATCCGCGATATCTTCGCGGGCATAAAAAGTCCACGGCGCGACATCGTGGTCGTGAACGCGGCGGCGGCGCTTGTGGCTGCCGATGTTGCGCCGAGTTTTGCCGAAGGCGCGCGACTTGCCACCGCAGCTCTCACATCAGGCGCAGCCAAAGAAAAACTGGCGGCGCTTGTGGATTTTACGCGACAGCCTGGTTGAAACGTCTCGGATCGAAAGTTTTCTGAAGGGCCGACTTACGGGCGGTCTGGGCTCTCGAGGCCCTTGTGAACGCCCCAAATTAGAACTCCGCCGACCACCACGGCAGCGGCTAGGTAGAAACGGCTTTGTCCGACAGCGATAGGCGCGTGGTTCGCAGCCGCGCCGCAGGCACCAGTGCGCACGATGCGATAGGTTTTTCCTTCTTCAAGGATCTTCGTCTCTTTTCCCGCAGTAACTTCGAGGGATTGCGTGCGAGCGGTGACCATAACGTCGCACTCTTCGAGCGTCACTTGGCCGACCGTGAGCACGGAAGCATGCGGCCGCACGCGGACGTCGTCAGCCTTAATCTCGACACCTTCGCCTGTTTCCGCGCGGAACGTTACCGTACCGCGCTGGAGCGTGGGAGTGAGCGCTGAATTCTCGTGGTTCATCCACAGCGTGCTTGATTCCGAAAGAGTAAGCTGAATTTGGCCGGAGCGCAGGCTGAGGGCTCCCTTCTCTTGCGTCTCCATGCGGTCGCCGTCGTAGACTGTGGTTCCGATAGCAGCATCGGCGGTATTCAAACGCGCGTTAGCGGATTGCAGTACGACGCCGGCCGGAGTAGTTTGCGCGGGCAGCGCAACGCTGGACATCAGACAGGACAGGGCAACAGCCAAAATACGACGGCTCATAATGGTGCGAAACCTCCGAGGGAAAGCGAATTCTTAGTGTTGGTTAATGAAACGACGGGCGCACTGGTACTTTGTGTAATCGGCTGTTACCGGGTTCCGCACAAAACGAAACGGGGACTGCCCGAAGGGACGGCTGTCCGTTGGTACAGGTAAAATGAGAAAATGAAAACGCCAACTGCGGAGTCGTCGAGGCGCGTGGGCTTGCGAGGCAGTGAAGCCCTCGAGAAAGTTAAAGGAGAAAATCCTTGAGATTCATTGCGGTTACTTTGTTTGCTGCCGTTTTGATCTATCCAGCGATGGGACAGAAACCGGCTCCGATCGCGCCCGCGCAGGTTGCGCAAGAGGTGCGCGACTACCGGACGGACCATGAAGATCGCATCGTTCGCGAGCTATCGGAATTTCTCGCCATCCCAAATGTGGCGAGCGACACTCCGAACATCCAGAAAAATGCGGTCCGTTTGGTGGAGATGCTGGAAGCGCGCGGGATCGAAACGCATCTGTTGCCGATCACGGGACGCGGGCCGGTGGTCTTTGGCAAGTTGATCGCGCCGGAGGCCACGCGCACAGTCATTTTCTACGCGCACTACGACGGCCAGCCGGTCGATCCTGCCGCTTGGACCGACGGCACGCCGTTCGAACCCGTCCTACGAAGCGATGCGATCGAAGCCGGCGGGAAACGGATTGCGTTTCCGGAGAATAGCGCGAAGCAACCGGCGGTCTACAAAGCCGACTGGCGGATTTACGCGCGCTCCGCATCCGATGACAAATCACCGATCGTGGCGCTGCTTGCCGCGCTCGACGCGCTGCGCGCGAAACAGATTCCGCTGAAAGTGAACTTGAAAGTCATCTTGGAAGGCGAGGAAGAAGCGGGGTCAACAAACCTCGCTCACACATTGGAGCTGCACAAGAATCTGTTGGGGGGCGACCTGCTAATTACGGCGGACGGACCCGTGCATCAATCTGGGCGGCAACTGATTTTTTTCGGGAATCGCGGCGACATCGGGCTGGACATCACGGTATACGGACCGGTGAGGGCCCTGCACAGCGGCCACTATGGAAATTGGGCGCCGAATCCGGCGATGGAGCTTTCGCGGCTGCTGGCGTCAATGAAGGATGCTGACGGGCGCGTGCTGATCGACGGTTACTACGATGACGTGACTCCGTTGAGTGATCTCGAAACGAAAGCGCTTTCAGAGATGCCCGTGAATGATGCCGACCTCGAGAAGGAGCTGGGTATCGCGAAGCCGGAAGGCGCTGGAAAGAAATTGGTCGAACTGTTGCAGGAGCCTTCGCTCAACATCCGCGGCATCTCGAGCGCGTACGTGGGAGAGCATGCGCAAAACGTGGTTCCGGACAAAGCCGAAGCTTCGATCGACGCGCGGCTGGTGAAGGGCGAAGATCCGCAGAAGAAATTCGAGCAGATCGCGGCGTTCATCAAGAAACAGGGATATTTTGTGATTGACCGCGAGCCGACGATGGAGGAGCGGCGCACGCATGCGCTGATCGCGAAAGTCGTTGACCAGGGCGGCTATCGCGCTTCGCGCACGGCGATGGATTTGCCGGTGTCGAAGGCGCTGGTGAAAGTGGTGCAGGACGCGACGGGCGGCGATACGGTGATTGCGCCCACGCTGGGAGGTAGCGTGCCCATGTATATTTTCGAGGATTTGGGATTGCCGTGGATTGGCGTGCCCATCGTGAACTACGACAATCACCAGCACAGTTCGGATGAGAATTTGCGGCTTGGGCATTTGTGGCGCGGGATAGAGATTTACGCGGCGATTTTGGCGGACTTGGATTGGTAAGAGAAGAGGATTCTACGCAGAGAGCACGGAAAGCGCAGAGGACACGGAGAAGAGCGAGAGAAACCGGGATTGAATTTAGAGCTCGAGGAAATTTTGGAGGAGTTGCTTGCCGGATGAAGTGAGTACGGATTCAGGATGGAACTGGACGCCTTCGATTTTGTGGCGCCGGTGGCGGAAGCCCATGATGATGCCGTCGTCAGTTTCAGCGGTAATCGTGAGTTCACGAGGAAGTGATTTTCGCTCGACGATCAGGGAATGATAGCGCGTGGCCGTGAACGGCTCAGGCAGTTTGCGAAAAATGTTCTTTCCGTCGTGGTGGATTTCGCTGGTCTTGCCGTGAAAGAGTTTTGGCGCGCGAATGATTTTGCCGCCGAAGGCGGCGCCAATGGCTTGATGGCCAAGGCAAACGCCTAAGATGGGAAATTTCCCCGCGAGCCGCTCTACCAGTTCCACCGAGATGCCCGCCTCTTGCGGCGTACACGGCCCGGGTGAAATGACGATTTTCTCTGGCTTGCGGCGAGCAATTTCTTCGACGGAGATTTTGTCGTTGCGGTGCACTTCCACCTGGCAACCAAGCTCACCAAGATATTGGGCGAGGTTGTAGGTGAACGAGTCGTAGTTGTCGAGCAGCAGGATCACGTTATTGGACGCTTTCGTTACGCAGTTTCAAAACTTCGCTCATTTCCCTTTTCGATGGGCCGCTTCTAAAGCCGCGAGCAAGGCCTTCGACTTGTTCACGCTTTCCTGATATTCGCCCTCGGGCGTGGAATCGGCGACGATTCCGCCACCGGCCTGCACATGTGCCACACCATTTTTGATGACCATGGTGCGCAGAGCGATGCATGAGTCGAGATTGCCGGCGAAATCCAAGTATAGAACGCCACCAGCATAAATGCCGCGCCGGGTGTGCTCGAGCTCTTCGATGATCTCCATGGCGCGGACCTTTGGAGCGCCGGAAACCGTGCCCGCGGGAAAGCAGGCCATCAACGCGTCGAAGCAATCGACATCTTCGCGCAACCGTCCTCGCAAGCTGGAGACGAGATGCATGACATGCGAGTAGCGCTCCACCGTCAACAGCTTTTCCGGTTTCACCGTGCCATATTCGCAAACGCGGCCCAGATCGTTGCGTCCTAGATCCACGAGCATGATGTGCTCGGCGCGCTCTTTTTCGCTGGCGAGCATTTCGCGCTCCAGGCGCTGATCTTCGGCTTCATCCTTGCCGCGCCACCGCGTACCGGCGATAGGCCGGTAGAAAACATCACGCCCTTGCACTTTGACGAGCATCTCCGGCGAGCTTCCGACGACGGCGACGTCGTTCATCTGCAAAAAGAAAAGATACGGCGATGGGTTGAGCGCGCGGAGCTCGCGATAAATGTCAAACGGCTCGGCGTGGGTTTTTGCGGAAAAACGCTGGCTGATCACTACCTGAAAAATATCGCCTGCGCGGATATAGTTTTTCGCTTTGCGAACGGCTTCGAGATACTCGACCCGGCGAAAATTGGAAGTGACGCGGAGCGGTGCGCTGCGCTTCCTGGTTTTCTTCTTCGGCTGCTCGGAAGGGGAAACCTGTTCGAGCAACTGGCGCGTTTTGCGAATCTCACGAACCGCTGCGTTGTATTTCGTGCGGAGGCTGCCTTCGCCATCGGTGTGAACATTGCGGACGATCCAGAGACGATGCTGCACGTGATCGAAGGCAATGATGCCGTGATAGAACATCAGCATGGCGTCGTAAAGGCCAATCTCGTCGCGCAGGCGCTTGGGCAACCGCTCGATGAGGCGGACCATGTCGTAGGAAAAATAACCGATCGCGCCGGCCACAAGCGGAGGCAGACCCGGCAAGCGAACGGGGCGGAAGCGCTCCATGCGGGCGCGAAGAAACGTAACGGGATCGCGCTCTTCCCAAAGGATGCGGTTGTGGCTTTCGAGCACGCAAGCGCCGCCTGCATAACGAAAAACCTCTTCGGGATTCGCTCCCGCAAACGTGTAGCGGGCAATTTTTTCGCCGCCTTCGACGCTCTCGAGCAAAAAGGAATAGCGAGCACCTTGGGCCAGGCGCAGATACGCGCTAACAGGCGTGAGCAGGTCCGCGGGAAAAACGTCATAGACCGGGATGAGGTTTCCCTGCTTGGCGAGGCGCTGAAATTCGCGGAAGTCCGGCTGAATCATGGAGTCAGTTTACGGCTACAGTTTGTTTTTCAGAGGACGGCATTATCGCACTTCTGGATTAACTGTGCTGGCGGGACTTTTCTTCCGACCGCAAGGCGCGAAGTACGGCTTTGCGCATGACGGATTCCGGCGCGCGCTGGCCGGTCCAGAGTTCCCATTGGGCGACGCCCTGCGGGATAAACATTTCGACGCCGGAAACCGTGGCGATTCCTTTGCGCGCGGCGAATTTCAAGAGTTGCGTCATTTGCGGACGGTTGATGAGGTCCATGACGATGCGGCAGTTCAGTTCGCGGGGCGCGAGCGGCGAAGTTTTGTCGTGAGGGTGCATACCAATCGGCGTGGCGTTCAGGATGGCGTCAAAAATTTCGCTTCGAAGAGCGCGTTGAGGAACGACTTCGCCACCGACGGCTTTGGCCAGCTCTCGCGCGGCCGTTTCGCGGCGCGCACAAATCGCGACATTGGCTCCTGCCTTTGCCAGAGCGAACGCGCCCGCTCGCGCTACACCACCAGCGCCGAAAATTAGGACCCGGCTCCCAGCAAACTTCAGTCTCTTTTCGAGCGCGCGCAAGATGCCGATGTAATCCGTATTGCAGCCGAACAGCGAACCATCGCTACGAACAACGACGGTATTGACGGCGCCAATTTCGGCGGCGAGCGGCTCGCATTCTTTCAAGTGCTTCAGGATGGACTGTTTGTGCGGGATCGTGACGCTGAAGCCGCGAATGCCAAGCTCCGGGACAGCTTTGAGAAAATCTCGAAGATTTTTCACCAGGAAAGGCAAGTAGACGGCGTCCATTTTTCGCGCGCTAAACCCGGTGTTATGAAGGAGAGGCGATAGCGAGTGTCCGACCGGGTCACCGATCACGCCGTAAACGCGGGTGCGCCGGGTTAGCTCGTGGGCGCGGTAGAGGTGCTTCAATGCGTGGAGGGAAACCTGGCCGGGAGCTGTGGCTTCGCCGATGGGCGCGTACGCCAGAACACTGCCTTCTCGCAAGGCAAGGATACGCGCGGGAAGGCCGACTTCGCCCATGGGCACGGCAACGAGGTTGGGTGACCGGCTAGCGACGCGCAGAAGGCGGAGGCTGTCGCGAATCGTATGAGCATGGGCGGCGATTTTCACGGCGGCGGCATCGGGATGCGCGGCCGACTGCAAAGCCTCAAGCCGCGAGGGCATGCGCTGAAAGTCATGCAGGGAGAGCAAGATGCGCGGCGGCAGTCCTAGTTCGCTCAGCTTCTTGCTGCGCGGCAAATCGCGCAACGTCTCGATTTCCAGGTCGCACCAGGAGCACCCCGCCTCGCGGGCCTGGGCTAGCCAATGTAGTTCGGCTTGAATGCCTCCAGGAAGCTTGCCGCCCCCCGCGCGGCGGCGGCAGGTGGCGAGAAATGTCGCGCTGCGGGGCCTGTTCCTCTTCAGCCACAGGAGGAAGCGGGAACGCTCGGAATCGCTGCGGAGCCAGTCCAGGCGCAGTTCAATCGTAGGGGTTTCACGAAGCCCTGCGCGGACAAGGAGGGCCATTTCAGCCGCGGTTGAAGCTGCCGCGACCGCGCAGATGCGTCGTATACCAGTCCCAAACAGGCTCTTCCCTTGTGCTGTTCTCGCCATATTATTGAAAACAGGCCTTGTAGCACGCCGTATCTAAAGTGTAAAGCAGTCGCGGCCTATTTGTTGACGCGTGGGGACAGCCCTGATACTTTCGCAAAGAAACGTCCCCGCACGGCCCATAGGGCGTGTTTTGAAGGAGTCTTGGAATGCGCGCTAAATTAGCTGCTCTAAGCATTTTTGTCTTTATGGGCGCCGGAATTTGTTCGGCGCAGACGGCCCCTGCAGCCTTGCAGGCGGACTATTCCACAGTCTATTGTTCGGGTTTTGTAACCGACCAAAAGGTTCCGGATGGAACCCGGCTGATTTCTGGCGAGCAGTCGAACGTCAAGATCACGTTCGCACGCGGCGACTATGTATACCTCAATCGCGGCCAGGACAAAGGCGTCCGTGTCGGCGACCGGTATTCCGTCGTAAGAGCGGAAGGCGACCCCGCGGAAGTCGGACTGGTTCAAGTGGCAGGCCAAGCTGATGAAGGCGATGGGGACGCACTACCTGGATGCGGGACAGCTTCGCGTCGTGAACGTCCAGCCGAAGGTAGCGATTGCGCAAGTCACGCTATCCTGCGACTACATGCAGCGTGGCGACATCGTGCTGCCGTTCCAGGAGAGGCCTTCCCCAACTTTCAAAGATCCTGGTGCCTTCGATCATTTCGCACCTGTCAGCGGGAAGCCTGTGGCGATGGTCGTTCAGTCGAAGGACTATCAGCAGTCCGCCGGGAGAGGCAGCGCTGTCTACGTGAACCTCGGGACCGAGAAGGGCGTGAGAGTCGGCGACTATTTCCGAGTGTTCCGTTACGAAGGCTCCTTGGCGGAGCTTGCTCCTCAGACAAAAGGATTTCAGGACCGTCTGTATGGCTTTGGCAGCTCACCGGGGCGGTATAAGTGGAATGACCTGCCGCGCGAGGTGCTGGGTGAAGGCATCGTAATCAACGTGAGCCGCAACTCGTCGACCGTCCTGATCACGTACAACTCGATCGAGATCTACACGGGGACTACGTCGAAATCGAATAGAACAACCCGTGAAACAGAAACTTCCGGCCCGCGCGAGATAATCCTCGCGCGGGCTTTTTATTTGGCGTCGGCGCGTTTCCGCACACGAATGTCATGGCGTAGCTCATTTACCGCCGACGGTTGCTCCGCGTTCCTATTCCACTTCCGAGAAGACCTCGCAAATAAATCCAAAAACTTGAGTCTCCGCATCCTGCCAGGCCTTTGCATGCAGGCCCGCTTTGCGGCAGGTTTCTTCAAGAAACTGTTCGCGGCTGAGCTTGTGCTCGACGGCAACTTGCGGAAGCAAAAGCCCGCGCTTTGACCCCTGAGAGATGAGCAGACCGTGTTTACCGATCTCGATGTTGTGGGGAAGAATCAGCTCGATCGGAGACAAGAGGGAGATTTCAATTTGTAGTTCTTGAAGCTCGTCCGGCCGGACGGAGCGAGAATCGTGGATCGTTTAGCGCGGAGCTCGCTGCGCACCGCGCGATCGCTTCGCCCAACGGCTCGAGGTTTCCACGATCCAATGCAGCCGCGCAAACGGCCGCGCGCGTGGAGAGTTACGAAGACACCCTGCGTTTCGGCAGTGAGTCCGCTTCGCGGAATACTCCCGGCAGGCTTCTGTCTGAGAAACAGCTTCGGCGACCGCCCGGCGGGCCAATTCCAGCAAGGACCGGCGATCGGCTTCAGAGAGGAACGGCATCCTCGGACTTTTTGTGGGGCTCCATCATGCGCAATTTCCGCCGTTGCTTGATGCGGCCGTCAAGCTGGCCCCAGAACCGGAGAAAATATTGCGCGGCAGATACCAGCGCGCTGACCACGACCAGCCACAGTAGCAGGAGCGCTAGAGGGTTCAGCGAAGGATGGCGAGCGCCGGCAATCAATACGGCCACGGCGCACACCTGCAGAACCATTTTCGTTTTGCCTAACAGAGAAGCCGCGATCGTGAATCCTTCCGCAGACGCGATGTTGCGCAGACCGAGGACCGTGAATTCACGCCCGATAATAATCACGACCATCCAGGCAGGAGCCAAGTGCATGTCAACGAGGGAAATAAAGGCGGCTGAGATGAGCAGCTTGTCCGCGATCGGGTCTAGAGAATTCCGAGAGTCGTCACTTGAAGACGGCGGCGCGCAAAATACCCATCCGCCCAGTCCGTCGCCGCCGCCAAAAGGAGGATCAGAACTCCCCAGAACTCAAAATGCATGGGGAAGCCGCGGAATTCGACGTTGGGGCTCTTCGTGAGCAAGACCGCAATCAGCAGTGGAACGAAAAAGATGCGCAGAACCGTAAGTGAATTGGGGAGATTCATAGAAACTGGCGAAGGAGAGGCCGCCCCTGAGGACATCGACCACCGCTCGCCTGACTATAGACTCCTCCTCAGCGGGCGTCAACGCCTGGCGAGCGAATCATAGAGAACGAGAGCCGGTACTGTAACGTCAACAACTAAAATGAGTTGCGGCCGGGGGAATTCGTACTCATTCGTAAGCCCGCTGCTGCAAAGCTGTGCAAATGTCGAAATCCCCGGTGGACGAACTTGGCGTGTCAGTGAGTTTTGAGAAAACAGTAAAGAGGGTCATAACGCCATTACAATCAACATGTTAGGAGAATATCCGGCGCAGAATAGCTTCATTTTGGCGAAACGAAAGAGAGCGGCAAAATTTTGCACGAAACAGTTTCCACAAGGTTTCCACAGCTGGGCCGGCTACTCAAAAGTCCGTAAACCCTTAAAGAAAGACCTATTTAGCGGCCAAAACTCGCGATTTTCGGATCATCGTGCTGGAGTTACTTTGGCGGAAATAGGCGGCTGCCGCTCAAATCGCTCGCGGTCCGCGCAACATTCGCGCGGGAAGGAAAAAGAGGGCTCTCAAAAACGACAAAATGCCGTGCACAGCGATCCCCGCAATGCGAAACGGCAACAGAAGCACCCAAACAATGGGATAAACCACCAAAGCAAGCAGCGCGAGAGGCCAACAAAAAAAGAACAGGATGCACCACAGAAGGAACGCAATCATGGCAACCCCCTCACTTTCTATTACGCACGCGCCCGGGTCGAAGTTCCATCCATTGAAAAAGTACTTAGCTTGAGCTTGCGCGCAATTGAAACGGGAACTTCTGCGTCAAGCAACATGTGAGAGTCCTCGACTTCGGAATGCAGCACGCGTCCGAGCGCATGAACGAGAGCCAGTGTGCGGCCTTCGGCTAGCGGCAACCGTAGCGAAAGCGTCACCACAGGATCGACCGGAAGAGCCGCATCCATGCGCCGCAACAACTCTTCAACACCTTCCCCAGTGAGCCCCGACACTAGCACCGGTCCGCCGCTTGTGCCCGCGCCCATCGCATACGGATGAATAAGCGGAGCTCTTTGTTCTTTCGTGAGCCGGTCCACTTTGTTGAAAACGCGGAGCCGTGGCCGGTCCGCTACTCCGAGGTCATTCAAGATTTTGTCCACTTCTTCGTCCAGTTCGGCGTGATGAGGATTCGAAACGTCGCTCACTTGCAATATCAGCGCGGCTTCCTGCACTTCCTCGAGCGTCGCGCGGAACGCCGTTAGTAGCGCTTTTGGGCAGATCACGGATGAATCCCACGGTGTCCGACACCAGAACGCGGCGGTTTGATGGCAGACGAATCGCGCGAATGGTGGGGTCCAGGGTGGCGAACATCCTCGATGAGACCAGCACCTCGGCACGGCTCAACGCATTGAATAGAGTGGATTTGCCCGCGTTGGTGTAACCCACAAGCGCGATCGTCCCGAGAGGCACAGCGTTGCGGGCTTCCCGCCGCAGGGCACGCTGCTTGCGTATGTCTTCGATGCTGTTTTGAATTTTGCCGACGCGGTCGCGAATCCGCCTGCGATCCGTTTCCAGTTTCTTTTCGCCAGGTCCGCGTACGCCGATGCGCCCTGCTCCTCCGCCCGCTCCGCCAGCGCCACCGCCGCCGCTCTTGCCTCCGAGCCGCGACATCGAAGCGCCCTTGCCTGTAAGCCGCGGCAGCATGTAGTTCAACTGCGCGAGTTCGACCTGCAACTGTCCTTCGCGGCTGCGCGCGTGCCGCGCAAAAATATCCAAGATCAACTGGGTGCGGTCAATGACGCGGCGCTCGGTAGCGGCTTCGATGTTTCGCTGCTGCATCGGCGAGAGGTTGCTGTCGAAAATGATCAGTGGCGCCTTGTGCGCGGTCGCCTCCGCGCGAATTTCGTCCAACTTGCCGCGCCCCACGAGCGTCGCGGGGTCCGCCGATTCGCGTACCTGGAAAACCGTGCCCGCGATTTCTGCACCGGCACTGCGCGCCAGCTCGACAAGTTCCAAGAGCGATTCACGCCCTTGCTCACCCGCAGGCATACCAGGAAAGCGCGGCGCACGCTTCCAACCCAAACCGACGAGCAAGGCGCGATCCGCCGTAGACACGGGTTGTGAAGTTTTCGTCACGAAGTCAGTCCTGAAGCAATTGTGCGGAAGTAGCCATGAAGGAGAGGGTCTTTCTTCACCTGCGTCATTATACGCGCTCAGCTTGCCTGCTGCGAATCTGCCAAGCCCTCCTGACGGAGCCACTTCCGCGCTTCGTCTTGCACCCGCGAATCATCACCAAAACCAGCGAGCCAGTGAACGCCGGGCTCTTTGCGGAACCACGTCAACTGGCGCTTTGCGTAACGCCGCGTGGCCAGCTGAATCGCCGCACGCGCCTCTTCAATTTTCTTTTTTCCGCGAAGAACTTCGCGCAGCTCGCGATACCCGATAAAATCGAACGGCTTGGCATTTTCCGGCAAACCACTGTCCATTAGCCCGCGCACTTCTTCCATCCAACCAGCCGCCAGCATTGCGTCCGTGCGCGCATGAATGCGCTCATAGAGCGCCTCGCGCGGCGGCATCAATCCGATTTTCAATGCGCGCCACCCTTCGAGCGGTGTGCGTCCCAAGCGGTGCACTTCAGAAACGGGCCGCCGCGCCAGCACACACACTTCGACGGCGCGGATCAATTTTTGCGCATCCGCAGCCGCAATTTTTCCGGCCGCTTCCGGGTCCAAGCGCTTGAGCAACCGGTGCAAGTAGCCCGGCGCATGCTCCTCCGCACTCGCACGCAGCCTTTCCCGCAGTTCTTCGGAGCGCTGCGGCACCTCCGCCAACCCTTCGAGCAGCGCACGCAAATACAATCCCGTGCCAACAGTAAGAACCGGCAGCCGGCCACGGCTCCGCAAATCCTCCAGCGCAGCCAACGCCATTTGGCGGTAGCCGCCTGCGGTCGCTTCTTCGCTCGGCGTCAATGCGTCAATCAGATGATGCGGAACCCCGCGGCGCTCCGCTTGACCCGGTTTCGCAGTCCCAATATCAAAGCCGCGGTAGAGTTGCGTCGAATCGCAGGCCAGCACTTCTCCGCCGAATTGTTCCGCCAGCCACACGCCGAGAGCAGACTTGCCCGACGCCGTCGGTCCAACCACGGTAACAAGCGGCAGTTCTGACATGCGCCTGAATCATCGAAAGAGAATATGCCAAGCGCGGACCAGCAGCACGACAAGCACAACAAGAGCGAGGAGGAGACTACCGAGAACCTGCTGGCGGACGAGTTTCACCTATATGCGTCTTCTATGGGCAAATTGTACAAGAACATGATGCGGATCTCGATGAACGGACCGTGGAAAGCGGGCGGCAATGGTTCAAAGGGATTGGACGAACGGATGGCGGAGACCGCCGCGCGATCCAACGGCTCTTTTCCTGATCCCATCTCGCGTGACGGGTCGTCGTTCGGAACGCTGCCGTTCGACATAATCTTAAATCTCAGCAAGACACGGCCACGGTCTCCCAGCAGCGCCGACTGCGGCATCACCGCGTACCAATTCCGACGGACGTTTTCCAGCATGCGCTGCATGTAGTCGCTGAAGTCCACGCCTTCCGTCGGCGTCAAAATTTCATACCCATTCCCGAACGAGCCCTGGCCTTGCCCCGGAGGGCCTCCGCCGGGAGTGCCGCTCCCACGTGGCCCAGGCCCAACCATCGCGCCGCTTCGCCCGCCGCCGCCCGGCGTCTTCAAGGAGTCGTGGATGGCGTCCTGGATCGAGGATCTCTTCGGCAGCGTCAGCCCCGCCTGCGGCCTTGGCATATCCGGAGTTTCGAGTTTCAGCGGCACTTTCGGAGCATCCGGCTTTGGCGCGGGCGGTTCTACTTCCCGCGGAGTTTCTTGTACTTTCGGCGCCGGAGCATCTGGCAACTCTCTCTTCGGAATCTCTGTCTCGGGTCTGGGCGCCGGCTGAGGAATGGGAGGAGCCACTTTGTTCAGCACGCGCGGATCAACATGCACGACGGGTGGCTGTGCCGTACGAGGCTGCGCTTTGGGTTTGGGACTGTACGAACTTTCCGGAGGAATCCACGTCAATTGCCGGTTGGCGAGATCAATTTCTTGCGCCGTCGGCACGTGAGGCGGAAAGATCTTTGCCCACAGAAGAATGGTCGCAAACAGCAACACGTGAAATGCGAACGACGAAACGCGCGTGATCAGATCCCATTTTGTTTTTTCTTCCGTTTGCGGCCGGGTAAGGAGATTCACCTCGCCGGTCATGAAGACGTCGAGATCGACGATATCCGCCGGAGGGACCAGCGGCCCTTCCGTCATTTCCAGCGGCGCTCCGCCTTGCGGCACGGCGATGCGCTCATCCATGTCCGTCGGTTGGACCGGAGTCGAAGTGCTTTCCTTGACGTTGTACGCTTCCTGATTCACATCGCGCGGTACTACGACGCGCGCGGCAATGGATTCGAGCGGTAGCGACCTGGGGATGTTCGATTTCCCGTCCAGCTCGATGATCGGCAGCATCGCCGGAACGAGCGTGCGCTCATCCAGCGTCGTCGGACGCCGCCGCTGCGTTGCGGTTACATCTGCGGCAGGCAAACGGGAACCAAGCGGGACTAGGGTCCGCGGAATCATTTTCCTGCTTTCTCTTGTGAGGCGAACGCTGCTAGTTTGACGCGTTCTCCGTGCTCCTGGATGCTTGCCATCACCCGGGTCGCCAATTCCAGCGCTGCCCGGCCGGCGGCCCCGTTGGTTCGCGGCTCCCGGCGGGTGCGCACCGCATCAAGGAACGCTTCGAGTTCGGCATGCAAAGGTTCCACGTCCGGCGCGGGCAATTTTTCAAACGAAAACTCAGGCTGAGGTCCGGGCCTCTTCACGCCGACGCGTAGCGCGTCGCGCCGCGCGTAGTCGAGCGAAATGTATTCGTGCTGCTGAAAAAATCGCATCTTGCGCACGCGTTCCGTCGAAACGCGGCTCGCCGTCACGTTGGCGACAGCGCCGCCCGCGAACTCCAACCGCACGTGAGCGATGTCCACTTTGTCCGTCAGCACGGGAATACCAACCGCCTTCAATTCCGTCACCGGCTCCTTCACGAGCGCCAGCAGAATATCCAGATCGTGGATCATCACGTCGTAAATCACTTCCACATCGAGACTGCGCGGCGTAAAAACTCCCAAGCGATGCACTTCGAAAAAAAGCGGACGGTTGAGGATCGGCTCAACCGCTGCCACCGCGGGATTAAAGCGCTCGACGTGGCCCACCTGCAAGATTCGCTTATTGCGTCGCGCCGCTTCGAGTAGCGCATCCGCCTCCGCAAGATTAACGGCCATGGGCTTTTCGACCAGCACATCCAGCCCGCTTTCGAGCAGCCGGCAACCCACTTCCGCATGCGCTACGGTCGGTACCGCAACGGTCACTGCTTCAGCAAGCTGGCCGACTTCGTCGAGGCTGCGCAGCGCTCTTGTCTGAAACTCTGCAGCGACCGCTTCCGCTCGCGCCTGATCGCGGTCGTAAACGCCAACGAGCTCCGCGCCTTCCAGCTCGCGATACACGCGCGCGTGGTTGCGCCCAAACTCCCCCGTTCCCACAACGGCGGCGCGGACTTTTCTCGTAGGTGCTCCCGCGCTGCTCATTCTTTCTTAGTTCCCCGGGAAGCGCTTTGCGGTTCCGCTGTCACTGGCGGCGCAAACGCCTGAATGGCGATATCCGCCGCGTCGGCCAGCTCAATCAATTTTTGACGGTCAAACAGCAGGGTGCGCCCCGCATCCACCGCCAGAGCCGTGGCGCGGGAGCTCTTCATCTGTTCGATGGTCGGCAAACCGACCACGGGTACATCGAAGCGCATGTCTTGGCGCGGTTTGCTAACTTTCACGACCACGAGAGGTTTTTCGCCAACGATGCGCGCCGCTCGTGCGATAGTTTCGTCCGTTCCCTCCATGGCTTCCACGGCGACACAGGCCTGGTCCGAAATCACCACCGTTTGGCCAATGTCCATGCCCGCGATTTGCCGGGCGACGCTGTGCCCGTAGGCGATGTCCGCGCTTTCCTGTTCGTTAGGCGCTCGGCGCGTCAACACGCCCGCCTCAGGCAAGAGCGGCTTCAGGAACAGCGTCGAGTCCACAAGCTGAATCCCTTCATCCTGAAGTACGCGCGCGACTCCGCCGATTAGCGCATCTGTACTTTTCCGCGGCAGCGAGAAAAGCAGCTTCGCCAGCTTCCAGTCCGGGCGGATCGCGCTGAAAATTTTATTGTGCTTCACCTGCCCGGCCATCACCGCTTGCGTCACGCCTTCCTTGTGCATCAAGTCGATGGCCTTGCTTAATTCGCCGAGACTCACCCAATGCATCCTCTTGGCGATTTTTTCCAATTCGGGCGAAGCTTCTTCCTTCAGCGCAATCACCGCCATTTCAATGCCCTGGCTGCGCGCGCCTTCCAGCACGAGAAACGGAAAGCGGCCGTTCCCGGCGATGAGTCCCCATCCTGTCGTATTTGCAGCGGTTTCTGGCATGGCGTGAATGATGGGCGATGACTCTTACTTCACGATTCCGCGTTCGGCGCTCTCGATGAAGCGGATGAGTTCCTGTACGTCGTCAGAACCGGCTAACTTCGCTCGCATCTCCGCGAGCGCTTGCGTCGTATTCATTTTGGACCGGCTCAGCAAACGAAACGCGCGATCCAGCGATTGCAATCTCTCTTTCGAAAAACCTTTGCGTTCGAGTCCGATGGTGTTCACGCCGTAACTCTTCGTCTCGCGGTCCGTCACGACTCGCGAAAACGGCGGAACATCCTGCACAATCACGGTGCAAGCGCCGACATACGCGTACCGCCCCACGCGGCAGAACTGGTGTACGACGGAAAACGAGCCGATCGTGGCGAAATCATCGACCGCAACGTGCCCCGCCAGCGTCGCTCCATTTACAAACAGCGTCTGATTGCCAATCTGGTCGTCATGTCCCACATGTGAATACGCCAGGAAAAAATTTTCGTTGCCGACCCGCGTAACGCCGCCGCCCTTTTGCGTGCCGCGGCTGACCGTGACGTACTCGCGAAAAATATTTCCGTCGCCCACGACCAACTCGGTCCGCTCGCCGCGATACGTGTAATCCTGCGGATCGCCGCCCACCGCGCAAAACGAATAGAACACATTGTTTCGGCCATACTTAGCAGGCCCGCCGACAACAGCGTGCGGGTGGAGAACGCATCCCTCGCCGAGTTCCGCCTCGTCGCCCACAATCGCGTACGCCCCAACCTGCACTCCCGGGGCAAGCTTCGCGCTTGCGGCCACGACGGCGTGCGGATGAATCTCCGGCATACTCATTTCGCGGGTTCTTCCGCCTTCGCGCCCTTTTCACCCATCGCGCGATCCACCATCTTGCACATCAGCGTCGCTTCCGCAGCCAACTGCCCGTTCACCGTGGCCTTGCCCTCGAGCTTGCAGAAGTCGCCGCGCCACGAAATCACTTTCACTTCCAGACGCAATTGGTCGCCGGGCACCACCGGCCGCCGGAAGCGTGCTCCGTCCACAGCCACAAAATAAAGCAACTTATTGTCGCGGTCCGGAATCTCCAGCAAGAGCAGCAGCCCGCCCGTCTGCGCCATCGCTTCGATGATCAACACGCCCGGCATAATGGGCTTGCCCGGAAAGTGCCCCTGAAAATGAGATTCATTGATGGTGACGTTCTTGACGCCGACGATGTACTTCAGCCGCTCCATTTCCAAAATGGCGTCCACCATCAAAAACGGATAGCGGTGCGGCAAGTATTTTCTGTATTTCCACCACGTCGAGTATCATTCCTGCTCCCCATCGCACCGCATGCCCACTCTGCGGCGACCACTCTTTGCTAGCAAACTTTCTATTATATGCGAACCTGCGCCAACCGGGATATGCGCCGTTCCTCCGTTGCCTCACGCGCGCCGAGCGTGGCAATCCGGCACTTTCCCGCATTTTGCGCTTGCCCCGTTGCTCCCGTTGCCTCTCGTTGTTAGCATGTCCCGGCCATGCCGGACACCAATTATCCGAAGGAATTCTTGCGCCTCCTGAAACCCCGTTTGCCGGAGATGCTTTCCACACTCAAACGGCTAGTCGTCGCGGAATCCCCCAGCCTGGAGAAAGCTCCGGCCGACCGCTGCGCCGCAATCCTCGCTGCGGAATGGCGTAAGAGCGGCGCGCGCGTCGAGCGAATCGCGCAGAAGCTCCGCGGCGACCAGCTTCGCGTCACCTGGTGGCCAAATAAATCGAGGCCTGAGGGGCAATTCTTCATTCTCGGACATTACGACACGGTCTATTCCTCCGGCACGCTCGCGAAGATGCCGTTCCGAGTTTCTGGCGGAAAAGCGTATGGGCCCGGCATCTTCGATATGAAGGCCGGCATCGTCCAGGCGCTTTTCGCTCTCGACACTCTCCAGCGCACGAAAGCTCCGCTGACGCACCGGTTGGTATTTCTCTGGACCTCCGACGAAGAAATCGGAAGCGATTCTTCGCGAAAACTTATCGAGGCAGAAGCTCGCCGCAGCGATGCAGTCTTCGTGCTCGAGCCATCGCTCGGACACAAGGGGTTAATCAAAACTGCTCGTAAAGGCGTCGGCGAGGCCGAAATCATCGTACATGGCCGCGCCTCTCACGCAGGCCTCGCGCCGCAGGAGGGCATCAACGCCATACACGAGCTATCGCGGCAGCTTGCGCGCATTCAGGAATGGAACGATCCGCGCCGCGGTGTGACCGTCAACGCAGACATCATCGAAGGTGGCACTCGCGTGAACGTCATCGCCGAGCGTGCCCGCGCCATCCTCGATCTTCGCGCGCTGCGAGTCGCAGACATGGGCCGCATCGAGCGCCAGCTGCGTGCGCTCCGTCCCATTCTTCCCGGCGCTCGCCTCGAGATTCACGGCGGCTTCAATCGTCCGCCTCTAGAACGCAAATCCAGTACCTCGCTCTTCGCCAAAGCAAAAGCGCTTGCCGCACAAATGGATCTTTCTCTTGGAGAATGCACAGCTGGCGGCGGCTCGGACGGCAACCTCACCGCCGCCGTCGGAACTCCCACGCTCGACGGCCTCGGCGCCGTCGGCCATGGCGCTCATTCCAAAGACGAGCACATCCTCATCAACACCATGCCCGTCCGCGCCGCTCTGCTCGCTGCTCTGCTCCTGGCTTAGTACTTGCCTACCACCATCCCCGCGCGCGGAAAGCGCCCCGTAGAATGGAATTATGAGCCGCACCGCGACAGATAGCTCGGATCAATGCCCGTAGGTCTTGCGCAGATATTCCGCGGTAGATTGCATTAAATCGTTGTAATCGCTGTGCAGCACAGCGCGCAGCGCTTCTTCTGTCGAACTGCCGCTGCCGATGCGGTCGAGAATGCGCTCGATGTCGCCCATACCATCGGCTTGCACGATGTATTCAATATTCGCCAGCGCCCAAGCATAAGCGTAGCCCGCTGCATCGCTCGGCAAGCCCATCCATGAACCCTCCAACTGACCGAGCGAAGGCGCGTGCCCCTGCTGATAAACTTGCGCGAGAAGATCAGCATTGTCGCCGCTGCGCTTCCCTTCCATCCATTGCGCCAATCCTTCCTGCATCCATGTCGGCGCATGGCCGCGCGTCTTCTGCCCAACAAAACTGTGCGTCAGCTCGTGCTTCAGCACGCGAGACAGCTCCGGAGTCACGCCGCTCAATCCCTGCACCGGCACGCGAATTCGCCCGTCATTCAGTGCGCCAACCCAGCCCGGCGCGCGGGTGATGTCGGCAAAAGCCTGCTGTGTATAAAGCACCACGCCGATGGAATCCGGCGGCGTGAAATTCAGTTCGGATTCGATCGCCGAAAAATGCGCTTCCAGCGTGTGCAATACGTCGCGCGCCAAAGCCGGCTCCGCGGCCCCGCTGTAGCGCAGCGTAAAGTGGCTGCTCTCATTTTCCTTGTAACTCTCCTCTTCCTGCTTGTCGCGCTGCGCCTTGTCGAGCGCCGCTTGCACTTCCGGATCGGGCCGCAACGCCAGCGCGCGCTTCCACTCCGCGACGGCCTGATCCATCTTGTTCATGCCGTAGTACGCCCAGCCCGCCAGCTTCGCCACGTCGGCATTGTCTGGAGCAACGCGTCGCGCGCGTTCCAGATAGTCCAACGACTGTTTGTACTCGCTTCGCCGCAGATGCAGGTAAGCCACGTTCATCAGCAGCGTCGGCTCTTCCGGCGCGTATGTCAGTGCCGTCCGTTCGTCCGTCAGCGCGTGTTCCATGTCGCCGCGCGACAATTCGAATTGTGCCGCCGCATGATGCGCCAGCGCCGCGCTTGCATTCGCGCCTTGTCCACCGCCTCGCGCCGCTCCTTCAAGTTTCGCGATGTACTCCCGGTCAATCGCGCCGTCGTGCACCGCGCCGCTCTCAATTTCCGTGCCCCCGCTTGTCGCTTGCATCGCCGGCGGAGTAATCGCCAGATTCGCAGCCGCCGCCGCGGGAGAATCCCCCATCGGTACGGCGCCGCCTTTTTCGATGTGGTCAACGATAGACTTCGGCAGGCTCAATTCACCGGCGGAAGTCTCATACTTCACCTTGTCGCCTTCTTCTCTTACGTTCAGTGCGACAATCCGCCGTCCATTCTTGAGAACAATCGTATCCGCGTGCGTTGCGGCTCCTGCAAAAAGGAATGCCACAGCCAACATCAAAACCCGACGCGCTTGAGAAAATGGCCGCATCTCTCTATTTTAATCTTCTTCCTCGGCGCGCCCGGCGCGGCCTTGTTCCGCAATGCCGAATGTGACTACACTTCTTGCATGCGGCCAGGGGTGGCACTTCTCGTCTTATGGTGTCTCATTGCGCCGCCCCTCTCTCACGCCTCGGATCAATCGCCGCGCGAACTCTACGACGCACTCAACGCCCTGCGTGTGGACCCCGCGGCAACCTACCAGCTCGTTATCGCCAACCGCATCGAACTCCGCCGTGGCGATGTGCAGCTCTACTTTGAAGAAGGCAAACTCGCTTTTTTTGCGCCCATTGATGGCCACATTACCGGATTCGTCTTCTCCGGCCGCGGCCACGCTCTGGCTTTCCCGCGCGACCCGGTGGAAAAACAGCAGATGGCGCATTTTCTAGGCGCTCCCGTTCTGGATCAGGAATTCCTTAGCGCCTACGTGCGCTTCACCGATGACGCCGCGGACGATCTCCTCCACCAGTTCCAGGGCGCCAGACTTGTTCCCCAGTTGGACACCGCTTTTGCTTCTCTCTCCGACCCGTTTCTCGCGCAATTCAATGCTTCCCAGGCATTGCGCATTCTGGAAGACCGCCTATCGCAAAATCCCAAACCCTATTTCTACGCGGCTCTCGAAGGCGTCGAGACTGGCTCCTTCGATTTTCTTTTCGATCCCCAGCGCAGCGAGCAGGTTCTTCTCGGCCAGCGCCGCAAATCCGGCAACATTTCCTATTACGATGCTTGGGCCTCCTACAGCGTGCCGGGCGCCGTTCCTCCGCAAGTCCAATTTCACGCCCTGGACTACACCATTGACGCCACGATCCTGCCGGACAACTCCCTGGACGTGACCGCAGCCGTCCATGTACGCGCTGAAAATTCCGGCGAGCGCGTTCTGACTTTTCAACTTTCCCGCGCTCTTCGCGCCGAGACCGTCTCGGATGATCAGAACAAGCCGCTGCCCTATTTCCAAAACGAAGGGATGAACCTGCAGGAGCGCAGCGTCCGCGGCAATGACTATCTCCATGTCGTGCTGCCTCAGCCCTCGCGGAAGGGCCAGGAATTCGTGATCCGCTTTCATTACCGCGGCAATGTCATCCAAAACGCAGGCAATGGCGTCCTTTTCGTCGGCGCACGCGAAAGCTGGTACCCGCACCTTGGCGATCAATCGGATTTTGCTTCTTACGACCTCACCATGCGCTGGCCGCGCCATCTCAAGCTGGTCGCCACCGGCGCCAAGCTCGATGAACAAACCGTTGGAGATCTCCGCGTGGGCCATTGGCGAAGCGTCAAGCCTCTCGCCGTCGCTGGATTCAATCTCGGCGAATACGCTTCCAGTTCCATCACCACCGAGGCGCGCACCATCGACGTCTACGCCAACCGCCAACTCGAGCAAGCGCTCAGCAATCGCATGAATGCCACCGGCCCGGATTCGATTCCTTCGGCAGATGTTCCCTACGGCATGCCCGGCGGAAGGAATCGCGTTTCGATGCAGCCTCCGCCGCCGAGCCCCGCCGATGCACTCAAGCAGCTTGCCAAGGACATTGATGCTTCCATCCGTTTCTACGAAACGTTTAGCGGACCCTTTCCTTACCGCACGCTGAGCGTCTCGCAAATCCCCGGCACGTTCGGGCAAGGCTGGCCCGGACTGCTCTATATTTCGACATATTCTTTCTTGTCGCCCGAAGCGCAGCACCGCGCCGGACTCTCTTCCACAGGGCAGGAGGCGTTTACGGATATCGTCCCCTATCACGAAGTTGCGCATCAGTGGTGGGGCAACGTAGTGGGCTGGTCCAGTTACCGGGATCAGTGGATCGACGAATCCATTGCAAACTATCTTGCGCTGCTATTCGCGGACAGCAGAAAACCCTCCGAGCACGCACTTCGCGTTTGGCTGGAACGCTATCGCAAGCAGCTCCAGGAAAAAATTCCCGGCTCGGACACGCCTGCGGACGAAATTGGAGCCTTGCCTCTCGGCAACCGCTTGAACTCTTCGAAGTCCCCCGCTGGTTTCGAGGACGTGATTTACAGCAAAGGCTCCTGGGTGATTCACATGTTGCGCACAATGCTTCGCCAGCCGGGGGCCAAGGATCCTGACGCGAAGTTCGTCGCGCTGCTTCGCAGCATTTCCACAAAGTACGCTTATCGCGCCCTATCCACTGACGATTTTCAGCACGAAATCGAGGGCGTCATGACGCCCTCCATGGATCTCGAAGGCGGCCGTTCCATGGAATGGTTTTTCGACCAATGGGTGCGCGGGACAGGAATCCCGCACTATCGCGTGGAATTTTCCACACATCACACCGACAAGGGCGAAGTCGTACACGGAAAACTTTTTCAGACCGGTGTCCCGCACTCTTTCATCGCCAGTGTCCCGATTTATGCCAACAATAGCTCGGGACGTACTGTTCTACTCGGAAACGTCGCCGCCGCTGGTCCCGAGACGTCCTTCCACTTCACAACGCAAGTCCCGCCGCACAAGCTCGTCATCGACCCTCAAATGACGCTCCTCTGCACCACAGCGCAAACGGAAAAAATACAGGAATGAGCGAAGCCTTGCGGGAAACTCACTTCGAGTCTTGGTGAAGAAGCTGTTGTTCGAGCAGCGGGCTGTCGAGATTTAACGCTGCCTTGCCATCCGGCCCGAAAACATACGGATAGCCCATCGGATCCACCGGCAGCCGCGCCAGCATTCCCGCCTGCACCAGTTCACCGACGCGCGATGGACGCCGTCCCGTCCGCTTCTGGAATTCATCCGCAAGCGCATCGAGCTGCTTGCAATCCTGTTCGGCGCGCAGCAAGTGCAGATGCGTCACCGCGTTTTCCTTCACTTGAGGATCTTTCGTCGTCTGGTAAACCTCGTTCCACAAAAAGATGGACGTCGAAAGCGACTCGCCTTCCGCCGCAATTTTAGCGGCCATGATTTTCATCCAAATCTGCGCGTCCGGATTCTTGCTTCCCTCCGCAAACGCCGCCGAGGCTTTTGTATAGTCCTTGAGCTCAAAGTAGTAGATGAAGCCCAGGTCTTCATAGAATCGCCAGTACTCTGGATTCGCCTGAATCCCGCGCTCCAGGAGCTCGATGCCAAGCTCCGGATGCCCCGCTCCCCGCGGAGAAGGTTCGCTCAAGAATGTCGATCCGAATCGGTAGGCCACCAGCAGATTTGGATCGAGCGTCGTCGTAAGGTCCAGCAGCGGCCAAAGCAGCTCAAAATTCGAATCGTGCTGCGCGCGCTTGTCGCCGTAGTATTGCACTACGCGGGTCCAATAAATGTCCGCCATCAACGGCGCATACTCGAGGCTCATGGCCTTGACGAGTTTGCCGGAGCGCAACACCATCTCATCGCGTTCCTGGTGTAATGCGGCGCGCTGGCTATCTATGCGCTTCTGCAGTTGCCACACGCCCGCAAATCCCAGCGGAAGCAAGACCAGCAGCAGCCAATTCTTCGGATTCTGGAGATTCATTTCAAATTCCGGCGCGAAAAAACAAGCGCGGCGGCGAGCAGCGCGATGCCACTGTACAAAACAGCGTAAGCCGTATTCTGCAGGATCAATGCGCTCGGAATTTCCCGTCCGTGCGCCGCCGCCGCCATCACGTTGAAATTTTCAAAATTTGGCAGCACGTAGGAAAGCCCGCGCAGGAGCGCCGCCATTGCTGGCGCTCACGGTCGCGGAGTGAAACGTGCGCATTTCCTCGACGAACAATCCTGCAACGTAGAACGCCGACGTGTACAAAATGGCCAGCAACGGAGTCGTAGTAGCAGGAAAACAGTAATGCCAGCGCCACCACCAGCATCAACTTCAGCAAAATAAAATAGATTGCGACGAGCAGGACCGCGTCCATGCGCTCGAGATGATGCTTCACATACAACAGCGCCGCGAACAAGCCTGCCGCCATCGCCAGTGTGTTTACCGCAAGCGTCAAAACCAGTCCACCGAATTTTCCCAGAAGAAATTCCCACCGCCGCACCGGCTTGGCCAGCAGCGCGTACAGCGTCCGCTTGTCCATCTCTTTGGAGACCAGCCCGACGCCGATGAACACCGCGATCAAAAGCCCAATCACGGAAATGGCGCTCAAGCCCAGGCTCTTGATCACCATCTCTTCGATACCAATCGAAATCTGTCCGACGAAGATCGCTGCAGCCATCATCAGCAGCGCAAAAAAAACGAGGTTGTAGAGCACGCGGTCGCGCACCGCTTCCCGGAATGTGTTTAACGCTACCGCGCCCGCGCGCCTCATTTCCCACTCACCTCGACGGCCGCCGCTTGCGCGCGGTCGGCCTCGATCAGATGCATGAAATATTCTTCGAGCGAAGCTTTCACCTGCGCCACGGCAAGAATCTTCGCTCCTGCGCTTCGAAGCTGTTCCAGCGCCGCGTACAGCTCCTCTTCAGAAACTTGCAGCCGGTAACGCTCGCCCGTTTTCATTGACTTCGCGATTATGGCCGCGGCATTCGCGCCGATTCCCGGCAATTCAAACAGAATTTCCATACCGTGCGCCTTCATTCCGACGATCTCGCCCGGCGCTCCAACGCCGCGCAGCTTTCCGCCGACGATCACGCCCACTCGGTCGCACAGCATCTCCGCATCGGACAAAATATGCGTGGAGAACAGCACCGTTCTCCCCTCTCGCTTCAATTCCAAAATAATGTCGCGCACTTCCCGCCGCCCGATGGGATCGAGCCCCGACATCGGCTCATCTAAAATTACGACTTTCGGATCGTGCAGAATCGCCTGCGCCAGCCCAACGCGTTGCAGCATCCCTTTCGAGTACTTGCGAAGTTGAATTTTCCGCGCCGTCTCCAGTCCCACTTTCTTGAGCATGCGCGCGACGCGTTCGCTCCGGTCCGCCGCCGTCAAATCGTGAAACCTCGCGAAGTAATCCAGCACTTCAGCCGCGGTCAGGTAGTCGTAGAAATACGGCTGCTCCGGCAGATATCCGATGTCGCGGTGCATCTCGATGTCCGTGATCGGCCTTCCCAAAATGCGCGCCGACCCAGCATCAGGAAAAATCAGCCCCACGAGCAGCTTGATGGTCGTGGACTTCCCCGCCCCATTCGGCCCGAGAAAACCAAACACCTCGCCGTTCTCGACCTGCATGGTCAAGCCTTCCAGCGACCTTTTCTTTTTCAGGTGCAGGAACCCGAACGGGTAGTCCTTCGTCAGATTTTCAATTTCAATCGCTGCGCCGGGCATGCTCTCATTCTTCGGAAGCGCGGCCCTGCCGTCAATCAATCACACCCATCTATGTGCGCGGAGAGAAACTAGAGAGTCCGTGGCAGGAAAAAAATTAGTTCGCGATTAGGAGTCGCTTCGTGTACTGCCGATTTGCACTAGCTCCGGCTGCGGCGAAGGCGGCGCCATGGGTTTCGGCTTCAACGTCTGCGGGCCGCGCCAGTTATCAATAATCCCCACCTGCTGCACACACGATACCGTGCACATCGGCGCGCAATGTTTCGTCGTGTAGTACTCGCGATGCCGCATCTCATCCGTATATTGCGACAGCGGAATCCCCGGGTACCCACGCTGCTGCGAGCACCAGTGCACCAACCCATCTTCGCAAATATACAAATACCGCGATCCCGAACGGCAACGCCAGTCATGCTCCTTACCGCGCGCCACGCTGTGCTGGAAATCGTTAAATCGCGAGAACGACCGCTTCCCCAGCGTCATGACCTCTTCGAAAATTTCCAGCTCGCGCGGTCCCAGCGGCTTTAATTGTCCATTCCCGTCGTGAATGATCCCCACCGTGCTCGTAAAGCCCAGCTCGACCGCCCGGTGCGCAATTTTTAGCGCATCTTCCGGATCTTTCACCCCACTCCCAAGCACCGAATTGATGTTCACCTGAAACACCGCGAACTCCGCAAGCCACTCCAGCCGGATATCCAGTGTCTTCAAACTCTTCTTCGAAATTTCGTCCGGCACCACGTTATCAATGCTGATCTGCAAGTGCTCCAAGCCCGCCTCGTTCAACGTGCCGATCCGCTCCTTGCTCAGCAAAAACCCGTTTGTAATCATCCCCGCGATCATTCCGCGCTTCCGGATGTGCCGGATCACCTCTTCCAGCTCCGGATGCATCAGCGGCTCGCCCCCGCTGATCGTGATGATCGACGTGCCCATATCCGCCAGGATATCCAGCCGCTTCTTCATCTCCTCCAGCGGCACCGGCTTCGACACATTGTCGTACTCGTTGCAGTACCCGCAGTCCAGATTGCATCGCCGCATCGGAATGATGTGCACCAAAACGGGATGCTTCGTGGACGCCAGCGCCTTGGCGATCATCTTCAGCTCTCGCGCGCGCGTCCGCCGGAACCGCCGCTGCCGCTCTCGCAACACTTCGGCGCTAGCCTGTACTAGTTTTGACTCGTCGGGCATGAATTCCGCTAAATCCCCAAGAAGTCAATTATACACAACGCGTGGCTGGCGGCCCTCCCTTGCCTCCTGGCTGGCGCAGCGTATGTTTCTAATCACCAAACTCGACGAAACTGCCCGCGGAGGTGCCATCACTCAGCGCTCACAAGTCATCCCAAGGGAGGCCACGCGGCCTCCCTTGGGATGTTTCGAATCGCGCCGAACGCACCCCATTCAGTTCGCTACGTCAGCTAGGTCGGCTTGCAACTGAGCCAGGTTGAAGCCCGGCGCAAAATTTGGATCCTTCGCTTGCGGTGGCAAGATGGCATACGCTTCGTCAACACACTCGTCCCACCAACCCCAAGTAGCCTGTTGTGTGTTGCCCCACGTCAGCACCGTCACGCCCGCAGCGTCATACGCCACCGCATACACGGCGTGGCCGTCATTGGTAAGCGGCCCCGGCGTCCACGGCTGGTGGTCGGCGAACTGCTGTTGACAGTTTTGCTGCACTTGAAATCCTAGGTAAACCCCGCCAAACAACCGGATCGCCTGCTGTACGTTCGTGTGATTCTTTGGATCGAGCTTGACGTACGCCAGTATCTCGACGCCATCCACGCTGTTCTGACGCCAGTAATTCAACACATTCATCTCGTTCAAGCCCGTGTCCGCTCCGCCCGTCAGGTGGTAGTACAGCTTGACCACGGCGTTCTTCGTCATGATCTTCTGTGTGCCGATCAAGCCGTTGTACGTCGTGATCGCGTGAGCCAGACCCGCGATCGTGCAATCTCCCAGCGAATCGTTGCCATCCATCGGGAACAGCTTTGCGGGGTCCGCTGTCTTCAGCTTCTGGTAGACGTTCGTCAAAACGTTGTACGTGGGAGGCGGCGGTGCGAGCGTAGCCGTCAAATAATCCTTGAACCGCAGCGTCCGATAGTCAACTTGGGGGGGATGCTTCCCGAATCGGTTGTTCGCCATGAAAAAAAACTCCTCTCTCCATTTATAAAGCTGGTACTGCGCTAGATGGTGTCGAGAACTCTCCTTTCGTTTCATTCCGCCCCCCGAATTTCATGCCCCATAGCCGTCTGCCAGGCGGTCTCCTGCCCCGCGCCAACTCACTTGCGAGTATTATCTTGGCGTTCCGAACTGCGGCAGTTGCGCGGCAGATGCGATTTTCAATCGCTGAATCGCTTGGAGGATTTCCCCGTGTCGAGAAAAGCTATCCTGTCTTCTTCGCTACTGCTTTCTACACTTCTTTTCCGCTCCCCGAAACCACGGAAGCGCTCCATCTCATGGCTAATTTCTTCACCGAGAAACTCGCCCACTAACTGCTTGCGGTGGTGCCAATTCGAATTGGCGCCTGTTATCCTCTTGCAGCCAAACGACTTATCAATTACTGATTGACAAATAGCACCAACATGCTATAATTCCTCGTGAAATTCGCCAACCAAGTCTTCGCCCCTCTTTCTTCTTCGGCCTGCCGACGATCCGCTGTCGGCCGCAAACTCTCTTTTCCCCTAAGTCCTTTGCAATCCGCACTTCCGCAAAACGCCTTCATAACTCCTTTAGAATCCGCACTTCCAAATTCATTAGACTTAAAGTCCTTTATAATCCGCACTTACGAAAAAACCCCGGGGGGGCGGGGGTAAAATGTTAACCAACTATCCGATGAGGATAGCTGTCCCGAGGAGAAACGCGACGAGGGATCTCTCTTGCGGTTCGACCAGGGATTTCTTTCCCGAGCGACCATCGGAAGCGAGGGATCTCTCCCCATGGCACAGCCATTCCTGGCTGTGTTCTTCCACGAGTCACCAGTCAACAGTCACGCATTTCGAGGTAACATTTACCCGTCCAAGTCCAGGAGCCACTCATGTCTGACGCTATCCAACCTGCCTTAACAGTCCCGACTCGCACCGAGTCCGACTCCATGGGCAAAATCGACGTCCCCGCCGACCGCTACTACGGCGCGCAGACCGCCCGCTCGCTCATCCACTTTGCCATCGGCAAGGACACCATGCCCCCCGAGCTGATTCGCGCCTTCGGCATCCTCAAAAAAGCCGCCGCGCTCGTCAATCAGGACCTCGGCAAGCTCCCCGCCGACAAAACCGCGCTCATCACGCAAGCCGCCGACGAAGTCATCTCCGGAAAGCTCAACGATCATTTCCCTCTGCGCATCTGGCAAACCGGCAGCGGCACGCAAACCAACATGAACGTCAACGAAGTCATCTCCAACCGCGCCATCGAGATTGCCGGCGGCGTCATGGGCAGCAAGAAGCCCATCCACCCGAATGACGACGTGAACATGTCGCAATCCTCGAACGACACCTTTCCCGCCGCCATGCACATCGCCGCCGCCACGGAAACGCGCCAGCGTCTTCTCCCCGCCGTGAAAAAACTTCGCGACGCTCTCGAAGCCAAAGCAAAAGAATTCGTCGACATCGTAAAAATCGGCCGCACGCATTTGCAGGACGCCACGCCGCTCACTCTCGGCCAGGAATTTTCCGGCTACGTCAATCTTCTCGACCGCGACGGCGGCCGCATCGCTGTCGCTCTCGACGGCCTCTACGATCTCGCCATCGGCGGCACTGCCGTCGGCACCGGCCTCAACGCCCATCCCGAATTCGCCGAGCGCGCCGCGAAAAAAATCGCCGAGCTCACCGGCCTCCCCTTCCGCTCGCACCCCAATAAATTCGCCGCTCTCAGCGCCCACGATGAGCTCGTCTTCGCAAGTGGCGCTCTAAAAACGCTCGCCGCCTCGCTCATGAAAATCGCCAACGACATTCGCTGGCTCGCTTCCGGCCCGCGCTGCGGCCTCGGCGAACTCATTCTTCCCGAAAACGAGCCCGGCTCCTCGATCATGCCGGGCAAGGTGAATCCCACGCAGTCCGAAGCCCTCACCATGGTCGCCGTGCAAGTGATGGGCAACGACGCCGCCATCGGTTTCGCCGGCTCGCAAGGCAATTTCGAGCTAAACGTTTTCAAGCCCGTCATCATCTTCAACTATCTCCACTCCGTCGAGCTCCTCGCCGACGCCTGCAACAGCTTCGTGGACCACTGCGTCTCCGGCATCGAAGCCAATCGCGAAACCATCGATCGCTACGTCCACAACTCCCTAATGCTAGTCACCGCGCTCGCTCCCAAAATCGGCTACGACCAAGCCGCCCAAGTCGCCAAAGCCGCCCACAAAGCCCACATCAGCCTCCGCGAAGCCGCCATCAAACTCGGCTTCGTAACCGCCGAAGAATTCGACGCCCTCGTCAAACCCGAGGACATGACGCATCCATGACCATGCCAAGAGCAAAATTCGGTTTGCTTGACGCGACGTTTAACCAACGACTCGCGGAGACAATTGTGTGGTGCTCTGCGCAGGAACCAATCGTAGATCCTGAAGAGGACGCGAACACAATTCAGCGTCGAGAAATGAGTCGCAAAGCCGCCGAATTGTTAAGTCTGGCGTACAAGGCAGACCCGTCGTTCTACGCGCAAAGAAATTGGATCTGGCGATGGATGAATTGGTCGAAGATTCGGCGCGCGAGCGAGATGAAAGCTGAGGCAGAGCGCCTATTTGCCGTCGCCGATCATGGTTCCATCGAACCGCCGCTTCGCCAACAATTAAGGAACCCAGAATTTCGTTCCTTTGCCGACTCACTATTTCAGCCTGGAGAGAATCGCACTGCGCTCGTCGAAGCACTTGCTGAGAAACGCGCGTCTCTTCTCCGCGATATGAATGTATTCCCCGCCGTATCATCCGATCTGGCGGGTGGCAGGCTGCTCGTCTATGAGCCCGACTTTAATGTCGAGGATGGAGCGTCAGAGTACATGAGCAAGGGCTATTTTGATGAGCGGGATGCGCCGCCCTGGGACACTTGGGTTTGCTACTTTGACCGCCAGCTGATTTCCTGGGTTCCTCCGCGCTTGCTCGATCTTGTTCAGGCAGGTATCGCAACCAATCCCGTTGATTGCATTCGCTGGCCAGAGAACGCGACTCTGCCTGCGGAGGTCGGTTGCTGAAACACAGTCAGTTTTTGGAGCTTGACTTAGCCTAATGCCGGTGTGAGGATTCAACTGTGACGACGAAACAAAAACGCGTTTATCAGAAGAAAGCTGCCGGATATGTGGCAGACCTGATCCTGGATTCTTTGGAACAAGTGCCAGAAGAGAAGCGCCAAGCCCAGCTAAAGAAGGTCCACGCTGCGCTTAGCGCCAGCTCTGGTAAGCATAGTAAGCGGTCCAAGCGTTCTTCCAAGCGGCCGAACCTTCGGTTATCCCGCCGTTCCGCAGCGCATCGCTGAACCCGTGTTTGTCCGCCCGCCGCATCGCGTTATCGAGCGCGGATACCAGCTTCTGCCGTTCGCGCTTGCGCTTCGCCTCCTCAGGCGAGCCGCGCCGTCCCCGGCTCCGTTCCTGAATCAACACATCGAGAACGTCTGGATCGATCTCATCTGTACTCATGGAAAGAGGATTGTAGCAAACCTGCTTGGTTATTTACTAAACTCTATTGTTCGTCCGCAACTCGCTTTCCAGGAGGCCCGTTGAGTAGCCGAATCGCCCTTCTTGTTTCTCTAGCTTTCGCAAGTGCGCTATGCGCTCAGAATATGCATTCGCAATCGAGGTACATGCTGAAGGTGACGCCGGTGCCGGGCATCAGGTCAAGCGACACCGCTGAGCGCTCCGCTCTCGTTGCGATTACGTCGGCTCAGGAGGAGAAGCAGCCGATTATTTATGTGAAGCATTTAGAGCCGCCGTTTCACTACCCCGCGCTCGCTCGACAAACGCGGCTGAGTGGAACAATTGTGATGAAACTTAGGATTGCGGCAGACGGCGCAGTTCTTGCCATTGAGTCCTCGCCCGGAGACTCAAGAACAGCGGGCTTTGGAATTCTCAGGGATGATGCGGAAAAGGTCGTGAAGACTTGGACGTTCGGTTGTGTTGGATGTCCACCGGGCGTTCCTTTCGAGCACACTCTGAGATTTCACTACAGCTTGGATGACCAAGACGTTGTACAAGACAACCGCGTGATAATGAATCTGCCCGACGAACTGACAATTTATACCACGGGTGTCGTCATCGATCATGGGCCGGAAGCCAAAATTTCGAAGAAGAGGAGCAACTGATTTGCGCTCAGCCGTTCGACGGCCGAGCGTGCGCGTTTGGGCCGGCTTATGGATGGCGGTGCAGCACGTGCGTCGCGATGTCGGGCCAGAACTCGCGGAAGGCGTTCGTGGCGGCGTCGCGCAGCAGCGCATAGCCGTACTTGGCGCTGATTGCTCCAAACGTGCGCGTTTTGCTCGGGTAGTACGCCACAGAGATTCCCTGTGCGATCCCTCGCCCCAGAAGCTCGGACGCGTTGATGGTGTTATTTCCGTCGTAATTCGGCGTGATGAGGACGCGGGAGGTCGAATAAAGGAAGCGCTTCGCGAAGCTGCCCTTCCCTTTGGCATAGTAGCGCTCGTCTTCGTGAAACACCGTGGGCAACGCGAAGATCACCAGATAATTGCCGCTCGTCTTGTCGAGCGAACCCGCGCCAGTAATAGTTTCCAAATCCTTCCACGCCCTTCCCGAGCTGCGGGTGCGTATCGGTGCCCTCGGCGATCATGGACGTGAGTCCGACGAAGATGAACGAGGAGTAGTCGAACGTGTTCTTCGTGGCGATGACGAAGGCTTCTTTGGGAGTGGGAGGCGGCGGGATCGCTCCCGCGCTGACCGCGCGGAAATTGGGCATAACTCCCATGATTCGCGCTGGTTGCTGCTTGGTGGGATCAACGGCTTGGCCGTCGGGCTTCGCATCCGACTTGGCCGGTTCGCCCTGGGCGCCTGTTTGCGCCGGTGGAGGAGTCTGCTGACTCTGATCCTCGAAGCACACTACGTCGAAGGATTCCGGTCGCCGCGGACGCAGGCTATGTGCCGCTCTGCTGGGCGCAGACGCAAGCTGCCGGCAACGCGATTGCCATGCTCAGCAAGCGCAAAGCTTGGCCTCGATAGGCGAGGAAAAATTTGCCTTTAAAGAACATTTTCGTCATATCCACAAACCCCGACCTTCCCACGTCATCGGTACTACCCATGTCTTCCCGCCAGCGGCGAGCAGAGTTCCGCATCGCCGCATACCCCGAGGGCATCGTCACTCAGATGAACGGCCTGGGAGTTTGGTTGCAGCCTATACTAGTCTAGCGTCTGCTACCCGACGGCCTTCCTCATTTTTTGGCGAAGGTTCGCACACGTTGCTTGCTTTTTCGGGATGCGCGGCGCACGATTCCGTGCCGGAATCGACATACAGCCCCTGCGAGGTCCTATGATTTGCCGCGCCATGTTCCTGAGCTTTGCGCTTCTGCTTTCCTGGCACCCGGCTGCTGCGCAGCAAGCGAGCGCGCAGGCGACGTATCAGTTGAAGGCGACGCCGAAGACGGTGGCGTGGGGATACTACGACGCGAAGGCGGAACCAGTGTTGCGCGTCAAGTCGGGCGACACGGTGGCAGATTCGAGACGCTGCTTACGAACAGCCCGAAAGGGCTGGAGAAGGCAGGGCTGCCGCCGGATCAAGTCGAGCAATCGCTGCGCGATATCACCGACCAGGTGAAAGACAAAGGGCCCGGCGGACACATTTTGACGGGGCCGATTTACATCGAGGACGCGCAGCCGGGCGACGTGCTCGAAGTAAAAATTCTCGCCATAAAACTCGCGATTCCGTACGCGTACAACGCGTTCGGGCCGGGCCGCGGGTATCTGCCCGACGATTATCCGTACTCCAAAGTGAAAATAATTTCGCTGGATGAAAAGCGCATGATCGCGAAATTCGCTCCGGGCATCGAGATTCCGCTGCATCCCTTTTTCGGCAGCATGGGCGACGCGCCGCCGGAAAGCGCAGGCAAATGGAACAGCGGGCCGCCATGGATTATGGCGCGGCAATCTCGATAACAAGGACCTCGTCGCCGGTACCACGCTCTACATTCCGGTGCACGCGCCCGGCGCGCTCTTTGAAGTCGGCGACGGCCACGCCGGTCAGGGCGACGGCGAAGTGGACATCACCGCGCTCGAAACTTCGCTCGTCGGCACGTTTCAATTCATCGTGCGCAAGGACATGCACCTGAAATGGCCGCGCGCCGAAACGCCCACGCACTACATCACCATGGGCCTCAACGACGACTTGAACGCCTGCGCCACGCTCGCCGTCCGCGAGATGATCGATTTCCTCGTCACCGAAAAGCATCTCTCCCGCGACGACGCCTTCATGCTCTCGAGCGTCGCCGCAGACCTCCACATCACCGAGCTGGTCGACGGCAACAAAGGCGTGCACATGATGCTGCCCAAATCCATCTTCGTTTCCGGTGCGAAGTAGACGGCGATGGGCTGGTCACTTTCTTGGGCGGCGCTTAAGAGCGGTAATCTTCAAACAGCCTGCGCGACTTTAGGTTTGCGCGCGACGGGAAAACGCGAAGAGGCTGCTGAATCCGGCATCGATGGCATTCAGCTTCCGTCGGGATGGTACCTTATTCAGTTTGATCGAAATGAACTGAAAGACCGAGTGCTCGCTCATTTGTCCCGTTCGGGAGAAGTCGTCGGCTGTTTTGTTGAAGACCACGTCATGGTCAGCTGGGCTTCTGGGTGGCGTGGCAGAAACAAAGTCTGGTCGGTAGTCCACGACTGCGAGAAGGGTCGATTTCATCTCGACATCAAGGGAGAAGCTCCAGCTGAGTTAAAAGCTATCGCCGAGCAGCTGATTGCGAAACAGCAAGCCGCTGGCGGTGAAAAGGCCGAGGTGGATTACGTTTACGATGTGCCCGCCGAGTTAGCGAAGAAGCTTACGGGCTACCGGCACGATCAAGACATGCCTGGATTGACAAGGGAAGTGTTTGAGGTTCTTGAACGCGAGAGCGCGCTCGGGAAACTTTTTGGCCGCTTCGGACGGAGGAACACAAGTGTCGCGTCAGACTCTTAATTCTTTGCTGGCGATTTTACCGCTTTCTGTCGTGCTCTTCTCTGTGAACTCTGTCTCTTTGTTTCCCTCTGCATTAAATCCTTTTCCTTCTTTTTCTTCCTCTTCTGTTTCCCTCGCGCCGCAAACCATCAGCCCGGACTGGTGCAAAACGCTTCCTCGCCCGGAATACAAATCGCTCGAACGCGTCCTCTCCAACGAGCCGTGGTTTGAAGTCTACAAAGTCGCCCCCGGCGTCTTCGCCATTTACGAGCCGCACCAGGCCGAAGAAGTCATCTCCTATCTCATCGTCGGCACCAAGCAAGCGCTCCTCTTCGACACCGGCATGGGCATCGCCGACATCCACAAAGTCGTAAGGCAATTGACGAGCCGCCCCGTCGTCGTCCTGAACTCGCACACGCACAACGACCACGTCGGCGGCAATTCCCTTTTCACGTTTGTCTACGGCATGGACACGCGCCTTCACGCGCGCCAACGCCAAAGGCTCGCGCGACGACGCGCAGGAAGAACTCGTTCCCGGCATGATCTGCGGCAACCTGCCCAAAGGTTTTGACCCGAAGACCTACGCCACCAAGCCCTGGCACGTTTCGCTCTTCGTCCACGACGGCTTCAAAATCAATCTCGGCGTCGGCCGCACCATCGAAATCATCGCGACGCCCGGCCATACGCCGGACGCCATCTGCCCTGCTCGACCGCGCCAACGGTTTGCTCTTCACCGGCGACACCTACTATCCCGGCCCCATCTGGCTCTATCGCCCGGAAACCGATCTCGACGCCTACGTCGCTTCCGTCAAAAAGCTCGCCGCCCTCGCGCCGCAAATCAAACTCGTCCTCGGCGCGCACAATGTTCCCGTCGCCGATCCAGTCCGTGCTGCCCAAGCTCGTCGCCGCCATCGAAGACGTCCGCGCCGGAAAAGTCGAGGCTAAGCCTCTCGAAGGCGGCAAAGCTTCCTACACGACCGACGGTATTTCCTTCCTTCTCCGGGCCCAGCCTGCGGGAGTAAAATGATGGCGTTGGATATCTGCCATGGGCGCGAATCTTTCCCGAATCTTTTGCCTGGCCTTCGCCGCTTCGTTTGTATTCCTACCCGCGGGCGCTCAATCGAAAAAGAAGCCCAAGCATCCCAAACCTGTCGAAATCCGCGTTCAGAATTACTACGGCGGAGTTTTTCTCATCGGCGATGGCGGCATCCCCAAAGGCCCTTGCTTTCGCATCAACGGCCGCGTCACCTCCGCTGAATTCTTCAATGAACTGAAGTCTTTCGATTCCGAAGACGGCGTGACTTTTCGCCGCGGCACGGAGGAAGTCACCAAGTTCCCCGACAAACTTCTGCTTTCGTTGACTATTCGCGATCAGCCTTGCCCCACCGGCCTGCAACCGGTAGGTTCGGGCGTCTACTTAACGCCGGAAACGATGAATGCGCTGAAACTTTCGCTGTATTGGAAACACGGTGTGGACCTGCGCCCCGTGGGAAAAGTAACCGTCCTGCAGCTGACTGCCGATCCCATCGAGCCATACGCGAAGGACCTTGCGGCGGAATTGCCCAAGCGGTATCTATGGTCGTACGAACTCGGGGTGCCGTCAGCGGATGTGCCGCTTACGGACAGCCTGGTGCTGATTTTCCGCACGTCTGATGGACGCATCGCGGCGCGCGTTGCCGCGCGCCTGTAACGCGCCTCCCGTGTTTTGCAGTTATTATTTTGCGTTTAGAAATTCTTCGGCAACGCGAACGAAAGCGTCCGGCTCTTCGTAGAACGGAATGTGGCCGCTCTTTTCGAAGACGACGAAGCGCGAACCGGGAATGGCTTGGTGAATGCGGTAGGCGACGAGCGGCGCGACATTGATGTCGTAGCGCCCGGACATGACAATCACCGGAAATTTGAACTTGGCAATTTCGGGATTCAAGTCGAAGCGCGGCAGATCGCTCATCACGGCCTGTGAAGCGTCTTTGTGGAACGCACCGGCTCCCATCTGCGCGACGAACGCATCGCGCTTTTCCGCCGAGTAAAACAGCATGGTGAGGTAGTCGTGAATTCCGGCGTCGGACGCGGCTTTGTCGCCCATTTCGTCGGCGAAGGCGAAGGCCGCACGGCGCTCCGTGATTTCCGGGAATATCTGGCTGAAGAGAAAGAGCGTGTCGCTCCATTTTGGCGCGGCGGAATCCACGATCATCAGATGAGCGATGCGCTCGGGATGACGCGCGGAGTAAGCCATGGACAAGTAGCCACCCCACGAGTGGCCAAGCATGTCCCACTTCTCAAAGCCGAGATGCGCGCGCAGCGCTTCAAGGTCGGCGATCTGGTCGGCAAGATTGCACGACTGTCCTGGCTTCAGCGGTGATGAACGGCCATCGCCGCGCTGGTCGTAGAAAACGATGCGGCGAGTTTTGCCGAGCGTGTCCCACGCCGATGAGATGTGCAAATACGTATGATCGAAGCCGGGGCCGCCATTCACGACGATGAGCGGCGTGCCGGCACCACTGCCGGTCACTTCGTAATAGATTTTGCCGCCGGGCCCGTCGAATGTTTGGCCGTTCTCTTCGTGCGACGGCCGCGCGGAAGCGGAAAGCGCCGCCACAAGAAATAGACTCAAGAAAAAAGAAACTCGCCTCAGATTGGACACTATTTTTTCACCTTTTTTCTCAACCCATCGAGCTGACTTTTTCCGGCTCGATCTTGTAAAGGACGCGAACTTCGCCGGGCTGCCGGAACGGATAGACTGGCTTGCCCAGATATTTTTGCGAAAGCTTGTTGATGTGGTCGTCCGCGCCGGTCTGCGTGATCTCGACGACGCGGCCGCGAATTTCGAGATAGCGATAAGGATTCGCGGGATCTTGGAGCGAAATGGAAACGCGCGGATCACGGCGAATATTTTTGTCCTTCACGCGGCCGAGCGCGGAATTAAACCGGACGTACTTGCCGTCGTAATCCACCCAGACCGGGGTCACTTGCGGGCTGCCGTCCTTCATGAGCGTGCCGAGATTGCCGAACGCCGGCTTTTCGAGCAAGTCCGCGTATTTTTCGGGAATATTTTCTGCCATGGCTGCCTCCTGATGATTGCGCTTCCTGCCGTTGAACGTCCAAACTTTACCATGCACGAACCGCGCCGCGCAGCTTTCGCTCATGCTCGCGAACAACGGCGCATCGCCCGCGCGCTCAAACAAATTTTATTTCCGGCGCGCGGCCGAGCGACATCAGCGGCGCTCCGGTCAGTTTCTGCAGTTCTTCGATGCTCCATCCCGGCGCAATCTCGCGCAGCATCAGTCCTTCCGGCTTTACGTCAATGACGGCGAGATCGGTAACGATGGTGTCCACGCAGGCTAGGCCCGTCAGCGGATACGTGCACTGGCGCACGATTTTTGGGGCGCCTTCCTTGGTGGTGTGTTCCATGCAAACGATCAGTTTTTTCGCGCCCGCGGCGATGTCCATCGCGCCGCCAATTCCGCCGGAGCCTTTTGCGCCCGGAATTTTCCAATTTGCGAGGTCGCCCTTTTCGGAGACCTGGAATCCGCCGAGCACGGCGACGTCGAGGTGGCCGCCTCGCGTCATGAGATGCGCATCGGCCTGGTGGAAAAAGGAAGCGCCGGGAATCAACGTCACCGGAACTTTCATCGCGTCCACCAAGTCATAGTCTTCTTCGCCGGGTCTGGCGCGCCGTCCCATGCCGAGAATTCCGTTCTCGCTATGAAAATAGACCTCGACGTTCTTCGGCAGATAATCCGCGATGAGATTTGGGATTCCCCAGCCAAGATTGACGTACGCGCCGTCGGGCAATTCCATTGCGGCGCGCTGGGCGATCTGCTCGCGGGTCAGCCGCGGCTTATCCGGCATAGCGGACCCCTTCGGCTTTCACGATGCGGTGCACAAAAATTGCGGGCGTCACCACATGTTCCGGCTTGATCGAACCCACCGGCACAATTTCGTCCACTTCCACGATAGTGGTCGTTGCAGCCATGGCCATGATCGGATTGAAATTCCGCGCCGCCAGACGGTAGGTCAAATTGCCCAGCTCGTCCGCCTGCTCTGCTTTGATGAGGGCATAATCCGCGTGGATGGGCATTTCCAGAATGCAGCGTTTTCCTTCGATGACGCGCTCCTCTTTCCCGGCAGCAACCTCCGTTCCGACCCCAACGGTTGAGTAAAATCCGAGCAGACCCGCGGCGGCGGCGCGCATGCGTTCGCAAAGGATTCCCTGCGGCACGAGTTCCAGCGTTATTTCTTTCGCCGCGAACCGCTCCTGAAAATAAGTCGAGTGCGGACCGGGGAAGGATGCAATCACGTGGCGAATCTGATCGTTCTTGAACATCAATCCAAGTTCGCCATCGCGCGTCCCGCAATTATTGCTGATGGCGGTGATATCCTTCGTGCCCTTGAGGGCCAGCGCCTGAATCAGATTGTTGGGAAAACCTGCCCCGCCGAATCCGCCGAACATGATTCGAGCGCCGTCTCGAATATCGGCCACGGCTGAATCCAGGCTCGAGTAGATTTTGTGTCTCATGGCTCGGCGTATCCTACCAGAGGCGGTGCAAGTCTGCAGGCGCAAGTCTGCGGCAGCCACTTTGCGAGCGAGGCTACGACGGATGGGCGAAAGCCGGCAAATCCGGGCTAGCCCCGCGCGGCTCGCGTCGTCTATGCTAGTCGCAGGGCCATGAAGCGCGGAACGCTCATTCTTGTTGTACTGGTGGTTATCGCGGGCTTTGTGGTCGTTGTGGTTGTCTCGATTTTCCACAATGGCCTCAGCGCGCGAGCAACACCAACGATTATCGAAACGATGATGGCTCGGGACGCGCGCCATCTTGCGATTCCCGCCGCTGCCCGCGCCCTCGAAAATCCCGTCGCAAACTCCGCGGAGAACCAGCGCGATGCGCGGCTGCACTTTGCCGATCATTGCGCAACGTGCCATGGAAACGACGGCAGCGGCGATACCATGATCGGGCGCGGGCTGTATCCGAAGCCGCCAGATTTGCGGCTCCCCGAATCGCAGAACCTTTCCGACGGAGAACTCTTCTGGGTCATTGAAAATGGCGTGCGATTTACAGGAATGCCCGCGTTTTCCAATCCCGGATCGCAAAACGACAGCTGGAAGCTCGTCCAGTTCATTCGCCATTTGCCGAAATTGACGAACGAAGAGCGGGTGGAGATGGAAAAATACAATCCGAAGAGCCCGGATGACCGGAAAGAAGAACAGCAGGAGGACGATTTCTTAAATGGAGCAACGCCAGCTCCAAAGCCAGAATCACATCATCAGCACTAATAAGTAGTGATGGAATGCGCGTTGCGGCGCTGAGAACCTGGGACGTTGCAGCGGATTGGATCTTGGAGTAATTTGCGGCTTGCGCGGGCTGGCCGCGTGGAGATGAAAATGAAAGTTCGAGTTCTGGCACTTCTTTTCTCGTTGGCGCTAATCGCGGGCGCCGCGCTGGCGCACGGCGACAAGAAACATGTGGCCGGTACGATAGAAAAAACCAGCGCGGATTCCGTGACGGTGAAAATTGCCGACGGAAGTTCGGTTGAAGTGAAACTTGTAGCGGCGACGACGTATGTTTTGAGAAGCGGGAATGTGGACAAGCCCGCGAAAGTTTCTGATCTGGCTGTGGGCGACCGCGTTGTGATCCACGCTACGCCCAAGGGCGACACGCTCGAGGCGGCCGAGGTGCGATTCTCCGCGCCAGGAACCGCAACTGCACCTGCGAGCAAACCTCAGACCTGAGAAATCTTCGAGCGGGAAGCCCGGTCATTCCTCGACTAAATGGCACGAGTGAGTTTTCAGTACAAGCCACACGCGGCGTCCCGCCGCAAGCTCCAGCGTCCGCGCCGCTCCCGGCGTGAGGTGCACGATAAATTCCACGCCACAGGTTATGCGGGCTCGAACCAGCGTGCCGCGAGTTTCTATCGCCAGGATTTGGCCTTCGATGACGTTGCGCGCGCTTAGGCCTTGTGGTTGCGAAGTTGCGACCAGGATGTCGCCTGCGCGAATAGCCACGCGCACGCGATCTCCCGGCGCGGCGTAGCCCAATGGGACTTCGATTTCGCAAGGGCCGTTGCTGAGCCGCACGCGCATCACGCCGTCGGCTTCGCGCAAATCCACGACGGTTCCGCTGAGGAGATTTTCGAAGCCGGCTGCTTGCGCGAGACGCTTGCGACGCGGGGCTTCCAGGACCTCCATGGGCGTTCCTTCGCTGACCACGCGGCCGTGATCCATGGCGACGACGCGCTCGCCCAGAGCGTCTACTTCCTCGCGGGTGTGCGTCACGTACAAAATCGGGATGCGGCGAGCGGCGTTCCACGCGCGGAGATCATCCACGATCGCCGATTTGAGTTTGGCATCGAGCCCGGTTAGCGGCTCGTCGAGCAACAAAACGCGCGGTTGCGTCACCAAAGAACGCGCCAGGGCGATTCTTTGGCGTTCGCCGCCAGAGATTTCCGAGGGCTTGCGCGCGCGTGTCTTTTCTATGCGAAAGGCATTCAGAATTTCTTCCACGCGTGCGGAGCGCTCCGCCTGCGGCAAGCCATCAAGGCCGTACGAAACGTTTTCTTCCGCAGTCATGTGAGGAAAGAGCGCCAGCGTCTGAAAGACGTAGGCGATGCGGCGGGATTGAGGCGGAAGATTCACGACGCGTTCTGAATCAAAGAGCACTTCTTCGCCGACGGCGATGCGTCCGGCGTCAGGACGCGCCAATCCTGCGATGCAATCGAGCACTGTGGATTTTCCGGCGCCGGAAGGGCCAAAAAGAATGGTGATGCCAGGGGAAACCTGGAGCGAAACGTCCAGCACAAAAGGCGGAGAGCCCGCGTGGATGCGTTGCATCCGCATACGCGCAGCCAGCGTGGCCCCGATTACTTCGTTGCTCACGGTGTCCACAGACGGCGTCCGATTTGGCGGCCTACTTTGCGATTGACTGCGTACACCACAGACAAAACCGCGAACGATATTGCGAGCAGGACCAGCGCCATGCGATTCGCGCCGGCGTACTCAAGCGATTGCACGTGATCGTAGATATCAATGGAGACCGTCCGCGTAACGCCCGCCAGATTGCCGCCAACCATGAGTACGACGCCGAATTCGCCCATGGTGTGCGCGAAACTCAGAACCAGAGCCGTGACTACGCCGGGAATTGAGAGCGGCAGGATGACGCGCCGGAAGGTTCGGAAGCGGCCCGCGCCGAGGACTGCGGAGGCGTTGAGGAGTTTACGGTCGACGGATTCGAATGAGGCGATGAGCGGCTGAACGGCGAACGGCAAACTGTAGAGCACGGAAGCGAGGACGAGGCCTTCAAAAGTGAACGCCAAACCATGCCCGAAAAACGATTGCCAGAATTTCCCTAGGGGGCCGTGCGGGCCCATGGCAAGGAGCACGTAAAATCCGAGCACGGTTGGCGGCAGAACCAATGGAAGAGCGACCACGGCTTCGAGCAGGAACTTGCCGCGCCAATTCGAATACGCCAGCCAATACGCGAGCGGTAGTCCACCTGCGAGAAGAATAGCGGAGACGCAAAGCGCGAGGCGAAGGGAAAGAAGAAGCGGTTCGAGATTCACTTTATGACCGTTCCCACATAGCCGGAGCCCATCAGGGCAAATCCGTGTTTGAAGATAATTTCCCGTCCGGTAGGGCTCTTCACGAATTCCAAAAATGCCCGGGCGCCATCCTTGTTCTTCGCGTTTTTCATTAAGACTACGCCCTGTTCGATGGGAGGGAACATAGCGGGAGGAATTTCCCATCTTTTTCCATCCTTCATGGCCGGTGAAACCGCAAGAGACATTGCAACGATGCCGGCCTGAGCATTTCCAGACTGTACGAACTGGGCTGCCTGCGAAATATTTTCGCCGTACACCAGTTTGATTTTCACCTGTTCGTAAATACCCGCCTTCTGCAAAGCTGCCACTGCCGCCCGTCCGTAAGGAGCATGTTCGGGATTCGCAATCGCGATCTTTTGGACGCTTGGGTCCAAAAGCGCTTTCAAGCCTTTGCGCGAAACGTCCACTTTCGCGTCTGGCGCAGTCCAGATAACAAGGCGGCCCACGGCATAGGTGTAAAGACTACCGAGCTCGGCAAGATCGTGCGCTTCCAGTTTTTTCGGATATTCCAAATCGGCGGAGAAGAAGAGGTCAAACGGAGCGCCATTTTGCATCTGCGAGAAAAGATTTCCGCTCGAACCATAGGATATGTCCACTTTCGTTCCCGTCTGCTTTTCAAATTGAGCCGCGAGATCCTGCATGGCGAATTGCAGGTCCGCGGCTGCCGCAACGCGGATTTCTTGCGCGCGCGCGGCTCTGGTGATGGACAGCGTGATGACAACAGCGATCAAAAAGGTGAGGCGGGTTAGCAAGTTTGCTCTCCAGCAACCACGAGTCACTGCACTGCTCACACGCGCAAAATCATTACTTCGGTGGACTTGATCAAGGCCGCGGCTCTCTCGCCAGGTTTCAGCCGCATCTCTTTCGCGGCATCCGCGGTGATGATTGCCGTGATGTGCTGCTCGCCGATAGACATTGTTACTTGCGCCAGCAATCCGCTGTACTTTAGCGAGATTACCCGGCCGATTAACTGATTGCGGCCGCTGATCTTGCGGAAGTTGCCGCGGCGCATCGCGATATCGCCGCGGTCCAGCTTCTTCGGAATCATGCGGTCGATTTCGCTTTCCGGCACGCGATGGTGGCCGCCGGGGGTTTTGACCGTTTTGATTTTTCCACGGTAGATCCACTGTTTCAGCGTGGGGTAACTGATTCCAAGGATTCTTGACGCTTCTCGCGGCGGCAATAGTGCGGTTCGGTGCATTTAGGACTCCTCAAGCGGGGGTGTTCCGTTTTGTTTAAAGTGAAACCGCCATTATAGTACGATTCTATGCGTTTCTATGCGACATTTTTCCACGCTTTCCGTACCCTCGGGTGCTCTTTATCGCTTCGGCAACGGATGTCGAATTACGGGCTTGGAAGGCTTTCAGGTCGCGTAAAGTAACAAAAGCAAGAGCACACGAATTCGCGTGGGTGCCACTCATGTCCCTCGTCACAGCGAAACTGACTGCCGATGACGTCCGCAAGGCCGTCGAGCTTTTCTGGTCCACTTTCCTGGCCAAATCGGAGGAAGAACTGAACGATTTTTACGCGCCGGGCAGCACCGTGTTTCAAATTGCCATGGGCCGCAGCGAACCGGGGAGACTGGGAGCGATGCGCCGTTCGCGCGAATATTTCAGCCCGGACACGCGCATGGAACTGAAGCTGAGCCCAATTGATGTAGTGATGTGCGGAGCCGATGCGGGCGTGGCGAGCTACACGTTTCAATTCCAGGCGACCGGGCGCGATGTGGGCGGCAAACGCTTGGCGGAAAAGTTGGAGACCGTGCGGGCGACGCATGTTTTGCACCGGGACGCCTCAGGCAAATTGCGCATCGCGCATGAACATTTTTCCGTCCCCGCTGCGTAGTTCTGCGCGTAGTTGCCCTTAGCTGGCGCCGTCGGCTGCGCTTTGTCCCTTCGAACGCGGCATGATGCGGCGCGCCTAATTTCTCAGCGGCTTGCCGGTTTTTAAAGTGAACGCCATGCGTTCCTGCGTTTTCTTTTCGCCGCAGAGCGAAACGAAGGCTTCGCGCTCGAGGTCGAGGACGTACTGTTCGCTGACGAGTTGAGGAGACGTCAACGCGCCGCCTGCCAGGATGTTCGCGAGCTTGCGGCCGACGTGGGCGTCGTGGTCCGTGATGTAGCCGCCGCGCTGCATCATGTGAATCGCCAGCTTTGCGCCGGTCAGGAATTGTTCGCCGAGAACTTTGATTTGCGTGGTCTGCGCGCCTTCTTGCCAGCTTGCCGCGGGCGACTTGTATCCGCCGCGCACCAGCGCTAGGGCTGCTTCTTTGGCGTCGCCGACGAGGCGGTCGCGGTTCATGGAGACGCCGTCTTCACGGCGAAGAAATCCCAGAGAGCGGCTTTCCTCGGCGCTCGTGCCAACTTTCGCCATGGCAATGGTTTCGAACACGGGCTTGAGGGCGTGGAATAGATCCAAATCTTCGCCCCCGGCCGCGTGTTCGTTGGCGCGGATGAGCATCTCTTTCGTTCCGCCGCCGCCGGGGATCAGGCCGACGCCGGTTTCGACAAGACCGATGTAGGCTTCCGCGGCAGCCTGAATCTTCGCTGCGTGCAAACCGATTTCGCAACCGCCGCCGAGCGCCATGCCCTGCGGCGCTGCGACGACGGGCTTGGGCGCGTACTTCAATCCGAGATTCACGTTTTGAAATTGCTTCACGGCCATGTGGAGATCGTCCCACTCCTGTTCCTGCGCCGCGACGAGCATGAGCATCACGTTCGCGCCGACGGAAAAATTCACGGCCTGGTTGGCGATGACCATCGCGTCGAAATCCGCGTCCAGGCGCTTCAATCCTTTTTGCAGCATGGACATCAAGTCCGCGCCGATAGCGTTCATTTTGGCGTGAAATTCGCAGCAGACCACGCCATCGCCGAGATCGATAAGGCTGGCGCCTGAATTGCGCTCGATTTCGCGGCCGGCTTCTTTCTGCGACTTTAGAATAATCACGCCCTTCGGTGTTTCAAGAGGCTTTGCGGTACCGCTGGTTACGTCGAAGATTGTCGTCTTGCCCTTTTCCGATTCGTAAAAACCATTTCTGCCACTTGCCAAAACTTTTTCGATCGCGGGGGGAAGAGCGCGGCCTTCTTTTTGGATTTGCGCGGCGAAGGATCTCACGCCGATGGCATCCATCATTTCGAACGGCCCCATCTCCCAGGCAAAGCCCCACTGCATCGCGTGGTCCACGTCCACAACGCTATCGGAGATTTCCGGCACGCGGCGCGCCGCGTACAAACACATTTCCGACAGGCCGCCCCAGATAAACTGCTGCGCCTTGTCGCCCTTCTGTCCCTCAAGCAGCGGCCCAACCAGTGCGCGCAGCCGCTCTCGAGTGTCCTCAATCGCCTTTCCCATTTCGAGCGAAGCGAATTTCGCTTTTTGACGCGGACGGTACTCCATCGTGTTCATGTCCAGCGTCAGAATTTCCTTTTCGCCCTCGCCTTTCACTTTCTTGTAAAAGCCCTGGCCGGTTTTGTCGCCCAGCCATCCGCGCCGCGCCATTTCTTCGATCAGCATAGGCACTTTGTACATTTCGTGCGACTCGTCGTTTGGCGCGGTCTCATATATATTTTTGACTACATGCACGAGCACGTCCAACCCAACGAGATCGGCCGTTCGAAACGTAGCGGATTTCGGCCAGCCCACCGCGGGTCCGGTGCAGGCGTCCACTTCTTCAATGGTCATTCCCAGCGAGGCCATGAGCCGGATGGCGTTGAGCATGGAAAAGGTCCCAATGCGATTGGCGATGAAGTTCGGCGTGTCCTTGGCAATTACCACGCCTTTGCCGAGCCTGCGGTCACAAAATTCGCTGAGCGTCTCGAGCACGTCGCTGGACGTTTTCGGACCGGGGATTACTTCGACCAATTTCATGTAGCGGGGCGGATTGAAAAAGTGCGTGCCTGCCCAATGCTGCTGGAACTCTTCGCTCATTGCTTCCGCGATCAAATGCACGGGCAAGCCGGAGGTGTTGGTGGTTACGATCGCGCCCGGCTTGCGGAATTGCGCCACGCGCGATAATAAATTCCTTTTGATTTCAAGGTTTTCTGCAACAACTTCGATGATCCAGTCGGCTTCCGCACAGCGCGCCAAGTCGTCCTCGAAATTCCCAATGGACACTCTTTCCGCCAGGGCCGGTGTGAAAAACGCCGCGGGCCTCGATTTTTTTGCCGCATCGAGCCCCGCGCGCACGATTTTGTTGCGCTCTGCGGCGGGCGCGCCCGGCTTCCAATCCGGAGGAACAATGTCCAACAAGATACATGGCAGCCCCGCGTTCGCCAGATGCGCGGCGATACGCGAACCCATGGTCCCCGCGCCCAACACAGCTACTTTCTCGATGCGACGTTTCATGGCTAGCCTTTTCCGGAAATGAAGACGCTGGGACAGGTTACAAAACCGCTATCCCCTGGTCAAACGAACTATGGCCCCGCAGCAAAGCCCGCGATAAAGTAATGTGAGAATGAGTCCTCGCAAAGTAACGGACGCCCTCGGCTGGCTCCAGTCCGCCAGAGAAAAACTGCTTTCTCTGGGACAGCCTGAAGAGCGCAAACCTGCGGAACGCCCTCGCGTCGGCCTCGCACTCTCGGGCGGATTTGCGCGCGGCATCGCACACATTGGCGTGCTGCGCATCTTGCGCGAGGCTGGAATACCGATTGATGTGGTAGCGGGTACGAGCGTTGGGGCGCTAATCGGCGCGGCCTTTTGCGCGGGCACGCCACTCGATGAGATGGAGCGTATCGGCGCGACCACGAGCTTCACGGATTTTGGCCGTTGGACCCCGTCCTGGCTTGGCCTCGCCACGAATCAGCGCCTGGAAAAATTTCTCGAGCGCTTCACGCCCGTGAAGACGTTCGAAGAGATGACCATTCCCCTGGCGATCGCTACGACAGACATCAACGCGGGTGTCCCTGTTTACTACACGCGCGGACCTGCTGGCCCGCCGCTGCGTGCGTCGTGCGCCTATCCGGGGCTTTTTGTTCCCATTCAATTTGAAGGACGGACCCTGGTGGATGGATTTCTGACCGCGCCGGTTCCTGTGGAAGGCACGATGCTTCTCGGTGCGGACGTCGTCATTGCTGTTTATCTTGAGGCCGGCGACGTCGAACAGCCACGCACCTTCACCGATGTTCTGAGCCGGTCATTTACGATCATTCAGCGACACTCCGACCTGACCTGGCGCCAGCAAGCTGATGTGATCATCGAGCCGGACGTAACACCGTTTGTTTGGGATGACTTCACGAAAACGCCGGACATGGTGGCGGCGGGTGCAGCGGCAGCGTTGGCCGCGCTGCCTGAAATTCGCGCGGCCATCAACGGCGAGAAGCGCGACTCCGCGGCATAACAGCGGCCTCCAAATTTCATTTTCGTTGCAAGTGTTAGATGCGGACTACTCTGGCGTCACCCGCACGACCACAGGCTCGCCTTCGCCTTTGCCGCGCTGTGTAAGCCATGCGCCGAGGCCTTCGGCAAAGCGCTCCGGCGTCAAGCGGAAGCTAGCCTGGACTTTGCCATCCGCCACGGGGAGAGTGTCGTCGAAATCCGCGGAGTTCGTGAAATTGCGCATGCAGAATTGATCTAGCCAGTCGAGGGGGCAAGCACGGATCTCGCCCCGAATGACGACATCTACTTTGAATTTTTGGGCGTACATTCCGCCATCATAACATCGCGGCGGCGGCGTTTTTGGCGGGGCTAAGGGCTAACTACGAAATGCGTGGGCGTTTGACGCTATGCGCGAGACCGACGCGTTCGAGCGTCCAAATGAAGTACCAGCCGATATCCGTTTGCCACCAGCGCAAGCCGAGGCGCGCGGAGCCGGCATGCGAATGATGGTTGGCGTGCCAATTTTCGCCCCAGGCCGTAATTTGGAACGGACCGAGCCACCACACGTTCATGCTGGAGTCTTCGACGCCCTCTTTGGCATGTCCGAGATGCGTGAGGCTATTGACGAAACATTGCATGTGCAGTGTATAGACGAGGCGGATCGCCCCGATCCAAAAGAAACCCATCCAACCGAAGCCGAGCAGCCATCCGGAGAAGATCGAAAGAATGATGACGGGAGTTTCGAGCCAGCCCCACGCCGTATACATGCCACGGGTCAATTCCGGAGCCCAGCGATTTTTATCCGCAGGTTGCGTTTGATAAAGCCACCGCAAGTGCGCCCACCAAAAGCCGCCTTGCTTGGGACTGGAGATGTCATCGGGCGTGTCCGTAACGGAATGATGCAACCGGTGGTAAGCGACCCAGCTCGCGGGATGGCCAGAACCGTTGAACACTGCCCAAAAAATGAGTGCCTGTTCGACAAACTTATTGACCTTGAGCGTCTTGTGCGCCAACAAGCGGTGATAGCAGACCGTCGTGCCGAGACCGCCGAAAGCAATGAACAGAAGAGCCAGACCCAAAACTTTCAAGCTGGGCAGCGGGAAAAGAATCAGTCCAACCACCGTCAGCACGTGGATGATAACGAGATAGGCGAAAACGCCTTCCTTGCCGTGTACAGGCTTCCAAAACGGACGTTCCCACGGCCGTGCTTCTTGTGTGGCGACTAGTTCCATGATTTCTCCGGCGATCTGCTTAGTTGAATGCGTGAATATCTGGTGTGCCGATAGCGATAGGCAGGGATAACCATACCATTTTTTCGGCGAGCGTGTTGTAAATCTGTACGAAATTGGACACTAAAGATGAACTGGTTTCTTGGCCAGTTCGTCGTGAGCGTGGCAGAATTCAAGGGACTCAATGTCGAAGCAGAAAAACTCATGCGCTAAGCGAAACGCAACTTGAAAGGAGGAGGCGGGCCGGACTGCACATCAAGAATGGCAAGATCAAAGGCTGGGGCGGCCGAGTCTGGGAATGCTTTAGTTCGAGATGAGGTAAAGGTCGAGCTTACCGCTGGAGATCTCGAAGCACATCATTTAGTTCCCCGAGGTCCGAGTCGAGCCGGTAAAAGCCCGGACGCCAGTTTCCATGGGTTTCTTCTTCGGCGAATCGCAAAACTGCAAAATCGCCGGCCCCGGCATGGCATTCGGCTAAGCTCGGGAAATTGTCTCCAAAAAACGTGACCGAATGCTTGCTGACAACTTTTTCGCATTCATTCACGGAGAGCACGGCGCGCAGCATCCCCTGATTTTTTGCGTGTGGCTGGCAGAAATAGAGATTCGGCATAGAAGCGTATCATCGGCAGAAACGCGGAGAACTTGAATAGTACGCAAGTCCTTTTATTCGTGTATAAGTTACCTAGTCGCCAACGGGTGCCGGGCCACCGCGTTACTTTCTCCCCTACTTTCGCCTCTTTTTGCACGTTTTTTTGGCTCAAGAGATGCCCAAGTAGCGATAGAATTCCGCAACTGCCATCCGGGGTGAATACGTGGAAGACGAGCGTCGCCGAACTCCCAGGTTTCCTTTTGTCGCAACAGCCGAAATTATTGAGAAAGGCGCGCAAGCGGGAATCGCAGCGCGAGTGACCGAGCTAAGTCTTTACGGCTGCTACGTGGAAATGCCCAATCCACTTGCAAA
>CAVSIW010000002.1:0-98226 GCA_963727945.1 uncultured Acidobacteriota bacterium | reverse complement strand
CGGCGCCTCTCTTGAAATGTTGGAAGGTCTGACCCTGCCAGGTGTGGCCGCGCTGCAGGATAAATAGTAGAAAATAACTGATAAAAGGCACAGGACGGGCTGGTTTTTCAGCCTGTCCTGTGCCTTTTATCAGGATCCTCCTCTCTCACTAGGTGGTTGTACGTTTCCTGCCTTAAAGCTATAATCAAGCTTGGTTTACTCAGCTTGCTTCCCAGTGGAGATTGGAATGCCTTTTTCGGCAGGCGAGACCGTTGGATCATACCGGGTGATCGAACAGTTAGGACAGGGCGGTATGGCAACCGTATATAAAGCCTACCATCCCTTTCTGGAACGCTATGTTGCCCTTAAAGTCATGCACCCTGCCTGTTCAAAGAGATCCCAATTTCCTGGGCCGCTTCCAGCGTGGTGCCAAGGTAGTGGCACAGCTGGAACACCCGAACATAGTCCCCATTTATGATTTTGCCGAACATGATGGTCAGCCATACCTGCAACGAGCATTGAGGGCGTTTCGTCGATACTCAAAATGAAACCGTGTGCTAAAACTTCTCTTACATTTTGGTACTTGCTGCTAACGCAATCGTGTTACCAGAAATCCGGGAATTTACAATCTCGCTAAGATTTTTAATTTCAGTAAGTTAACTCGCAATGAGGCAAGGCTCGAAAGTGAGGTTCCATGATTCGATATGAAATTCTGAAGGCTATTCTCGAATACTGTATGCAGCTTTACAATCGCTTTAGAAGTTCTTAAGCGCCGTGTAGCGCATATACGGACTATCTTGAAGCGAGAAAGGGAGTAGTGGCGGGTTCTTGAGGCTGATCTATGGTCTACAGCCTGCGGGGACGAAAAGTTCCTGGTTTTCGTAGATGCGGTTGGGGTCGCCGACGGACGGATTGGCGGCGGCTAGGCAGGGCCAATAGGAGGAGCGGCCCAGGCTGGATTTTGCCAGATTCCAGAGGGTATCTCCCTTGCGGACCTTAATCGTTGTGGCGGAGTTGGTTTTGGGGCTGCGGCTTACTCCGTGAGATGCGGCGGCGGGAAGATTGAGTTGAGCACCCGCGCGGATCTGGTTAGGGTCGGCAATCCGGGGATTGGCGGCCAGGAGTTCGGGCCAGCGATTGCCGCGGCCGAGGTTTTGTTGCGCCAACTTCCAGAGAGAATCGCCGCGCTTCACGCTCACTGTTTTTTGGGTGGCGATGGTCGCTGAATTTGAATTGAGACGGGGTTGCGGTTGCACCGGGTGAACTGTTGCGACGGGCGCGGCAGGTTGCGCGGGCTTGGAAGGAACACGAGGTTCCCTTGGTTGGATGAGAATACTCGGCGGCGCGGGCCGGGAAAAAACTTTTGGCAGCACGGGAGCCGTCAGGCGGGTGCGAGGACGAATTGTTGGGCGAACAACTTTTCGAAAGTCGAGGGATGAATTTTGACGATTGTTGGAACTAACGGTTGGGCGGACGTCATCACGAACGATTGAACGAATCTCGGGACGGCGAACTTCCGGCCGTCGAACCTCGGGACGAACGGGAACGGCGGAGAATGGATCGCGGCGAAAAACATTTGACGGAGTTTTGGGCCGGAGAACAGGCGGAGTCGGAGGACGAATTGCAGGATGCTCCGGCAAAATCGGAAAAGCGAGCGAGGGAGTCTCGAAGGAAAGATGGAACGGCTCCGACTGTTTCGGTCTCAGCGCTTGCAATTCTTTTTGCTTGCGAAGCTGACGAGCGACATCGCCGAGCGGAATTTGCGGAGTTTGCGAATTCGCGTCGAGGCTCAGCGACGGATTTTGCGGAGCCGCGGGCGAACAATTATTCTTCTGCGCGCATTCGTTTCGCTTGGCTTCGATCTGCGCGCGGTCTTCCGGAGTCAGGATGTTGGGATGCTTGAGATCTTCTTCGGTGTAAACATGCTTGGCGCGCTTTTGTAATTCCTGTTTGCGGGCGCGTTCCTGGCGAGCGGCTTCGGCGACGCTTTGGTCTTGTTGATCTTGCGCGCGAGAAACGGCCGCGCCGAAAGTTGCGCAGCACAAAAAAAGAATGGCGGGTGTGGCGAAACGGATGGGACGCGAGATTCTCCCCAAGCCTGTGCGACGCGGCTGGAGGGACATGGGGCCGTTTGTGTCAGTAAGCAGCATGGCAAACCGACTACAGGGGGACTCCGCGTAAGAAGAATTGTAGCTGAGCCGAGCCGGTACGGAAAATTTTTTCTCTTTCCAGTTTCCTGAACGCAAACCGCTGGAGATACCGATTTTATGCGGCCAGAGAGCGGAGTTTGGCGTACTATTTGTGCGTTTTCTTTGCTTTGGAGAGGGTGAGGACCTGAAATGAAAAAAGTCACTGAGCACGAGAGTAAGGGTGCCGAGACTGGCGCGGCCAAGCTCGAGATTGAAGGCGCCGAGTACGAGCGGCGCGAATCGGCGGCTGCAGGACGGCGCAAATTCTTGCAAGCTAGTTTGCTGGGAGGAGTTGCGGCAGCGGCTGGTCCGGTTTTGCAGCCAATGTTCCGGGCGTCGCGAGAGAATGCGGCTGCTGGGGAGGCTGCTCCCGTTCCGGCGTTTGAGCTGGACGAAATCACGATTGGCGACCTGCAAGATGGAATGAAGTCCGGCAAATACAGCGCGCGTGCGATCGCGGAGAAATATCTCGCGCGCATCGCGGCGATTGACAAGAGCGGCCCGGTGGTAAACAGCGTAATCGAAACAAATCCGGACGCGCTGCAAATCGCGCAGGCACTCGACAAAGAACGGAAAGAGAAGGGGCCGCGCGGGCCTCTGCATGGAATTCCTGTGTTGATCAAGGACAACATCGCCACCGCAGATCGGATGCAGACGACGGCAGGATCACTGGCGCTGGTGGGATCGAAGCCGCCGCGCGATGCGTTCATCGCGCAGAAGTTGCGCGAAGCGGGTGCGGTGATTTTGGGAAAAACGAATTTGAGCGAATGGGCGAATATTCGTTCGAGTCACTCGATCAGCGGATGGAGTGGGCGCGGCGGGCAGACGAAAAATCCGTATGCGCTGGATCGCAATCCGTGCGGGTCGAGCTCGGGAACGGGCGCGGGAATTTCGGCGAACCTGGCAGCGGTGGGAATCGGAACGGAGACGGATGGCTCGATCGTGTGTCCCTCTTCGGCGAATGGACTTGCGGGGATCAAGCCGACGGTTGGGTTGGTGAGCCGCAGCCGGATTATTCCGATTTCGCACAGCCAGGATACCGCGGGACCGATGTGCCGCACGGTGCGCGATGCGGCCATTTTGCTGGGAGCGTTGACGGGAGTCGATTCCGACGACAAAGCGACGGCGGCGAGCGACGGAAAGTCTTTCAAAGACTACACACAATTCCTAAATGCCGATGGTTTGAAAGGAGCACGCATCGGCGTTTTGCGGAAAGCGTTCGGTTTTAATCCGGCCGTGGACAAATTGATGGAGGCCGCGCTGGAAGTGATGAAGAAGCAAGGGGCGACGCTGGTGGATCCGGTGGAGATCGAAACGTACGGCAAGTTCGGTGAAACGGAATTTCTCGGTTTCATGTACGAGCTAAAGGCGGACTTGAATGCGTACCTCGCGTGGCTCGGGCCGAACTCGCCGGTGAAAACGCTGAAGGATATTATTGAGTTCAACGAGAAAAATGCAGCGAAGGAGATGCCGTATTTTGGTCAGGAGAATTTTCTGAAGGCCGAAGCGAAGGGGCCGCTGACGACGCAAGAGTATGTGGACGCAATTGCGAAGAATCACGAGCTGGCGGGCAAGGAAGGCATTGATGCGACGATGGACAAGAACAAGCTCGATGCGATCATTGCGCCGACCGGCGGCCCGGCTTGGTTGACGGACATTGTGAACGGCGACTCGTTCGGCGGAGGAAGCTCCGAGTTCGCGGCTGCGGCCGGGTATCCCAACGTCAACGTTGTTGCGGGATTCAGTTACGGCTTGCCCGTGGGAATTTCGTTTTTCGGGCGGGCTTGGAGCGAGCCGGTCTTGATCAAGCTGGCGTACGCCTTTGAGCAGGCGACGAAATTCCGCAAGGCGCCACGATTCCTGGCACACGTCGAAGGATAGGGCGCCCGGGTAGTGGAAGTATGATTCATGGCCCGTCTTCCATGATTCTTGGCCAGTGTGATGCGAGGGCGGAAACGTCGAAGTCAGGACGCAGCGAGGTAAGGATGCGCAAACCATTGCGCGCCCATGGTCCTCGTGGCGCATGGAGCGGGTACCTCGTCGCTATGCTCCTTGGGACAGTTATCCTCTGTCGAGTAGCTGGTTAACCATAACCACCCCCCCTCCCCCCGGGTTTTTCATAAGTGTTGATTTTAAAGGATTTAATTTTCCTGTAAGTCGTTTAGAATCAACACTTGTGGACTATTGCGCAAGTGTTGATTCTAAAGAATTTGTTTGCACCAAAATTGTGCAAGATGCGGTGTGTTTTGTAAGTGTTACGAACAAAAGATTTAGGCCGTAAAGCAGTCTCCAGAAAGCAAAAACGCCAGCAAGAGATGCTGGCGCTACGCAATCGGTGAACAGTATTACCTAGAAGGTAGAGTACGCGAGGAGCAACTTTTTGTCAAGGGAAAAGACAACAGTACGACTTTATGTTGGGTCTGAAAATACGTGGAGAAGTCAAAGGCTCCACACGTAAAAGCCGACGTCTTGGGTATCCCAGTCAATCCCAGTCAAAACCCGCTGACTGTCCCAAGCCGCCTGCCCGAATTGTCATTTCTCAGACGGCTTGGGAAGAAAGGTGTGCTCTTTGTTCCATCGTTCTGAACCCTTAACGACGAATACGTCCTCCTCGGTTTTCTCGGCTCCAAAGAACTTGCACGCTTTCTTTTGTTCGTCGTCAAGTTGCTTCATCGAATGAGTTGACGAAATACTTCTCTCTGCGAATCCAACTAGCATCGTGACTGTCATGCAAGTCCCGCTAGACGATGTCGCAATAATCCCGTCTTTGTCCCACTTGACGACCTGCAAGTAATCGAGGGTGACGTGTGGATGTCCCATGTAGTATGCCGCCGTGGCTTCCGTACACATCGCATTCCCTTTGAAGCAATCTATCTCTGTCTCGCTCGGGAACGCCGGCTTTTCCTTCGGGTCGGCGGAAACCCATTTTCCAGTGGCCGAGAAGCTGTCCTTATCGAATGAGAAGTACAGCACATCGTTCGCGGCCGATAACGGCACGGCAAAGAATAGAATCGCGAGCATTGTTTTCATCGGGTGAATCATGCACTCCCTCGGCGTTCTAGCGTGTACTCAGCTTTGCGTGGGTTGGGCCGCGCCCTCTACTTTGGCGGTGGAAGAGCAATCGTTTGGTCAAAGTTCAGGTCAGTAAGTTTTGAATCCTCGATGTTGTCTCCGCTAACCGAGAGGCGAACCTTAAATGGCTTGTGATTTGACTGATACGCAACCGAAAATTTGATTTGAACACCTCGATGTACAGCCAGGGTGCCGAAGTCAAAATCGACACCAGGGTAGGCATACGCTGGCTCAAAGTGTGCTTTACACGGGGTTGTGCCCTCGACGCATGTGATTTTTACGTCTTGCTGGTCGGAAAAGGCAACGACGCTTCCGTTTAAGAGCGCCGCGTGTCCCTTGTTATAGATTATCCCGACCCCGGGAGTAACAAATTCCATCGGGTGTTCTTGTATATCGTGGGGGACGATTTGAACCGAAACGGAGTTTTGGGAGAACGTAATTTCCGGGGCACGCGAGGCTAGTTCATCTTGATGCTTTGCGTAAAAGAGTTCGTAGACAATTAAGATCGTGATTAGAATCGTAAGAGCGACCTCCAGCATGCCCGCCCCAAATTCGAGCCATTCAATCCAGTCGCGTCGCTCAAGTCGTCGCTTCCTTTTGGTCGTCGTGGGAAGAGGCTCCGCCGAGGATACAACCTGCTGCACGGTTCGCTCATCGGCCATGTGCGGGATTCTAGCAAACTAAGCGTAGAGTTTCGCGCTCAAGACACAGAAGACCCCGAGCAGGGAGGAGTAATGGGGCCTTCGACTGTTTCCTAAATCAACTCGGAAAAAGGAACGCACACGCGGCCCTCTTCTGCGAGTAGACGAAAGCGCTTTCTGAGAAAATCCGTCAGCGTAATAGCTTCGCCTAGAATCATCATCAGATCGTGCCCATTCACCACGAAGAATGATGGTGACTTGCCCCGTGTAATGGCGTCCCGCGCCGGAACACTTATGTCATTGAGCGCGATGAAAACTCCTCGGGTGAATGGTGACTTACCTTCAATCTTTCCTCTGAAAACTAGCAGAGGGGCTTCCGGCAATCGCTCCTTCTCCCACTTCGATTCCAATAAATAAATTTCACCATCCAGTTCAAATGAGCCGTCTATCTGCTCTCCGACGGCACGGAACGGCAATCGAGGTTGGAGTTGAGATATGGCGAACAAATGATTCAGGAGCTTTTCCAGAGCCAGCCCTGCTTTGTTTCTATCATTCTCGACCGCAAGACGAGAGAATTCTTCGCGTAGGTTTGCGAGCTCTTTGGAGAGTGAATGCCGAATATTAGTGGCGTTTTCGAGCGGCTGAGGATTCGACCCGGAACCGCTGCCTGCACTCGAAGCTGCACTTCCTTGCAAAAGCCGTAGCGCGATTAAGCGAGATGCGGCTTCAAGTGCTCCGTTTTGGTCACTGTAGGCAAGCAGGTCGTTAATGAGCTTTCCCACTGTGGCGTTATCTTCCTTTTGCCAGAAGGCTCTCAGTCGGTTCGCCTTTGAATTGCTCCCGTAGTCGTAGCGCGGATTGCCAATATCGCGGCCTGTGGAATCCAAGATGAACTCAGCGAACGTCCGGTTCGACAAATCGAGCACGTAACCGCTGCCCATTCCGAAGGTTTGTTCGAGTTTGCGCCTCTCCAGGAAAGTCAGGTCTGACATGTACAAGAAAATAACACAGCTTTGGTGAGGGAACCGACTAGTGAGCCTGCATTTTCACGTGCATTTCTTGAAGAATTTCGTCGGGCTGCTCGTAACTCAGGGCTCGAAAACCACAAATAAAAATCTTAGAAGTCATCGCAAGCACATTGAAGAGCGCAAGACGCCCTTTTCTAATGCTGTACGGACTCCAACGAGCCCGAATCTTGAAGGTATCACCGCGTTCGGTGATGTGGCTTTCCAATGCACATACCGTGGCATGGACGAAATGGGAAGTAAATTTGTAAAACACTTCATAGTCAAACAGTGCGGTTGTTGGTTTCCCTATCGAATCGAATTCGTAAGTATCCGGCTCCTCGGCCAGTGACCTAGTTTTATGAGGCAGACCGCTCCAATCATGCGGGTTATTGTAATTCTCGGCTATTCGCAGAATCTCCCTCGTCTCGTCTGTTTCCGCCATCTTTGTCTGAGGATAGTACTTGGGTACGATTTTTTGCCATCCTTCGATGTCTTTCGTGAAGAACATTGCAAACTTTTCTGCCCTGGGCTCGGTATTCTTGTTGGAAATAAATCGAACGTCAAAATAGATGTCGAAGAGGGTTCTCGTCATGCCGAACGCTTCTTCACCGAACCCTGCTCGAACAAGGGCGCAGATCGCCCGGCCAACAGTAAGAGCCTTCGAAAACAACGCCAATATGATTTGTCCGCGATGCTGCTGTGTTGCAGGGACAAAAGCCGCGTCATCGATATGTCGTTCCAGTTTCTCGATACTCTCCAACGTGGAGACAATTCGCGCTTCGATTTCGGGATCGGTGGGCACGATCATGGAATCCGGCGATCTACTTGTTCAAGTTCTTGCAGTGGAAACAGAGTCGATGTCCGCCAGTGCCGCTTATCCGTTCGTGTTTAGGGATATCGTTCCCAGACGGACACTTGCTATTGTTGTGATGCACACGCTTCTCCAGGGGCTTCTTAACTTCATTGACGGAATAGAAGACGGCCATAAATCCTCCTCATGAGAGTATGACCCGGTTCCGTGATTCTACTCTATACAGATAGTTAAGACACCACGAAGATAGTGAACATCGTGGCGATCACGAATCGGTTTCCTTATTGCTTCTGCTGTTTTCGATTCAGGAAAGCCCGGACTGCTTGCGTAATGTGGCGGTGCTGCAAAGTCAATATTGAGGGCCAATTTCGACCGATGAAGTGGACTCGGAGGGTGAAGGCGCGGAATTGGCCGGCAGAAAAGGCGCCGAAATTGGGAGCTGGAACTGGCGGATGAGATGGAATGACGCATGTTTGCTTGCGGTAGGATTGGCGCGCTTGGCGCTTTACGATTTGCGCTTGGCTGAAAGACGGGAGGCGGCATGGAGACGTTTCTGCAGGATTTGCGCTACGGGCTTCGGATGCTGGCGAAGTCGCCGGGATTCACGGCGATTGCGATATTGACGCTGGCGCTGGGGATTGGCGCGAATACGGCGCTATTTTCCGTAGTCAACGGCGTACTGCTCACTCCGCTGGCATACCCACACTCCGGCCAGCTCGTCGCGGTTTATGGAAAGACTACCGGATTCGAGCAAGCCCCGATCAACTACCCGAATTTCCTCGATTGGCAGCGCGACACGCAAACGTTTTCGTCCATGGCCATATACCGCAATCAGGATTACAACTTCACCGGCACGGGCGAGGCGGAACGCCTCAGCGGTTACATGATTTCCGCGGACTTTTTTTCAACGCTGGGCACAATGCCCGTACTTGGCCGCGACTTCCGCAGCGATGACGATCATGCGGGCGCCGCGCCGGTCGTGATGCTGGGCGGAGGCTTCTGGAAACGCAAATTCGGCTCTTCGCTGGAAATCATCGGAAAGCCGATCATTCTGAACGGCACGTCCTACACAATCGTGGGGGTGATTCAGGCGAGCTTCGCATTCTATGGGCATGACCGGGACGTCTACACGCCGATCGGGCAATGGACCGATACGAATTTTCGCGACCGCCGCGTGGACGTGAGCTCGCACGCGGTTGGCCGACTGAAGCCAGGCGTGACGCTCTCGCAGGCGAAAGCCGATATGGATGGCATCGCACAAAATCTCGCGGTAGCGTACCCGGAAGCCGATAAAGCTGTGGGCATCACACTTGTTTCGATGAAGGAAGACATCGTCGGGAACGTGCAGCCATTCCTGATCGTGCTTCTGGCGGCGGTTGGTTTCTTGCTGCTGATTGCGTGCGCGAATGTTGCCAATCTTCTTCTGGCGCGCTCGATGGGCCGCTCGCGCGAGTTTGCGATTCGCGCGGCGCTGGGCGCGAGCCAGGGGCGTGTCATACGCCAACTTCTTACCGAAAGCATTGTGCTGGCGGGCCTGGGCGGGGCGCTGGGACTCTTGCTCGCGTTTTGGGGCACGAAGGCGGTGCTCGGCACTTTGCCTGGCGCTTTGCCGCGCGCCAACGAAGTGTCTCTCGACTCACGAGTTTTGTTTTTTGCGATGGCGGTGTCACTGTTTGCCGGAATTGTTTTTGGACTGGCTCCCGCGCTGAAAACTTCCCGCGTCAATTTAGAGGAGATACTCAAGGAAAGCGGCCGCGGTTTAAGCGGCGCCCGTCACCGGCTCCAGGGAGTTTTCGTTGCCGTCGAAGTAGCCATGGCTTTGGTTTTGCTGGTCGGAGCGGGACTGATGGTGCGCAGTCTCGCGGCGCTTTGGCGCGTCAATCCCGGCTTCAATCCCAGCCACGCTATAACATTTAGTTTGTCCCTGCCTGGCGGAGCCACAACCAGCTCCGCCGAAACGCGCGCCCGTCTGCGCCATTTCGACGACACAATGCATAACATCCCCGGTGTCCAAGCCGTTTCCGTCACGCTGGGCTCCCGCCCGATGATCCATAATTCCTCTTTGCCTTTCTGGATCGAGGGCCAGCCAAAGCCTGCCAACCTCCAAGAGATGCACCAGGCGATGTTTTATCTGGCCGAAAGCGGCTTTCAGCAAGCCATGGGAGTCACCCTGGAGCGCGGCCGCTTCATCACGCCGCAGGACGACGAGCACGCGCCGGTGGTCGTGGACATTGACGACGTTTTCGCGCGCACTTATTTCCCTGATGAAAATCCCATCGGCAAGCGCATCAATCTCGCGGGCTTCAACGTGCAAGCGGAAATCGTCGGCGTGGTCGGGCACGTAAAGCAGTGGGGGCTGGACGCCGATGTCGAAATCGGCGATTGAGGCGCAGTTCGATTATCCGTTCATGCAGCTTCCCGAAAAGCTGATGCCGCTGGCGGCAGATGCCGTGGCCGTGGTGCTGCGCACCGAAGGCGATCCCACTTCCGTCATGGGCTCCGTTCGCCGCGCAATCGAGAAAATCGATTCGCGCGAAGTGATCTACAACGTCCAAACGATGGACGAAGTCGTTTCCAATTCGTTTGCCGCGCGGAGACTCTCGATGATTCTTCTCGGCGTCTTCGCGGCACTCGCGCTGGTGCTTGCGTGCGTCGGAATCTACGGCGTGATTTCGTATCTGGTCGGCCAGCGCACTCACGAAATCGGAGTGCGCATGGCCCTGGGCGCGCAACGCGGCGATGTGTTGCGGCTGGTGATCGGGCACGGGGCACGGATGGCGCTGATCGGCGTCGCGATCGGCATCGGCGCCGCGCTGGGACTGACGCGTCTGATGGCCAACCAGCTCTTCGGCGTCAGTGCGCATGACCCACTGACCTTTGCTGGCGTCGCCATGCTGTTGACTATTGTGGCCGTCGCGGCGTGTTACATCCCCGCGCGGCGTGCCATGCGCGTAGATCCAATGATCGCGCTGCGACACGAATAATTCTTCGCGCAGATGGCGCGCAACTCTTCCGCGGAACAGCCTCGCAAAAACATGTGGGGCCTTGCGGACATTCCTGGCGATCGTTCCCGAGTGACGGCGCATCCGGAAGTAATCCCCTTTCATAGAACGCGGTTATCGGGCGAGTAGCTCGGTGGCAGCGTGGGAATCGCGTTGACAGGATGCGGGCTGTACTTTAAGATTAGCGTTTGTCTCTATAGGGAAAGGTGTGACTGAGCGCAATGAGGACGTACGTAGCCAAGGGTGAGGAAGCGGAAGCGCTGAAAGTGGGCGCGAACTGGTTTGTTGTGGATGCCACGAACCAGGTGTTGGGGCGTCTGGCGACGAAGATAGCGCGGATGCTGATGGGGAAGGATAAGCCGAGCTTTACGCCGTACCTGGATTCGGGGGATCACGTTGTGGTGATCAATGCGGACAAGGTTCGCATGACCGGAAACAAGGTCGAGCAGAAGATTTATTACTCGCACAGCGGGTATCCGGGCGGATTGAAGGCGGTTCCGGCGAAGCGCGTACGCGAAACGAAGCCGGAATGGATGATCCGCGAAGCAGTTCTGGGGATGCTGCCCAAGAACAAGCTGCGTGCGCGGCGAGCGAAGAAATTGCGGGTTTACCGGGATGCGGCGGGTTTGGCGCGGCATGCCGGGCAGAAGCCGCAGGCGGTTGTGGCTTAGCAGCACGAAGCACAGACTAAAGTCTGTGCCACTGGTTTCCGCACGTTGCTGTTCCTTGAAAAGTGTGGCCGCGTAGTGGTCACCTCTAAGTGGTGCCTTAGGCAGGGAGCAAAACCGGCGTGGAGTTAATTGGTTCCGGGTGTCCGGAATCAGGCAATTTTAGGAGGAACGTTGAGTTCTACTGGTACGCCCATTGCGGGCACACAAACGTGGTTTCTCGGCACGGGCCGGCGCAAAGAGTCTGTAGCACGAGTTTTTCTGCGCGCGGGCAGCGGCAAGTTCACGATCAATGGCCGCGAGGTAGCAAATTATTTTCCGAATCATGCGTGGAAGCATGATGCGATCGAGCCGCTGAAGTTCACGAGCCTGGCGGATCAGGTGGACGTGAAAGTGACCGCGCACGGCGGCGGTGTTGGCGGACAAGCCGGAGCGGTGCGCATGGGATTGTCGCGAGCGCTCTCGCGGTTCAATCCGGAGCTGCGGCCGGCGCTGCGGAAAAACGGATTTTTGACGCGCGATTCCCGTATGAAGGAACGCAAGAAGTACGGGCAGAAGGGCGCGCGGAAACGCTTCCAGTTTACGAAGCGGTAGTTTATGTGGCCCTGGCAGCGCCAGGGTTGCGACGAGCTCCAGCGGGTTTGCGAAAGTGAGCCCGCTGAGATCACGGCCGGCAAGGAGCCGGCAATAGGCTGTTCTGTGGCGGAACTTCGTTGGTCGAAGGGGCTGCCACCGCAAACAGCTATCCTACTAGGAGGAAACTTGGCAGTAGAAATTACGATGAAAGAATTGCTGGAGGCCGGAGTACATTTCGGTCACCAGACGCGGCGCTGGAATCCGAAGATGAAGGAATATATTTTCGGAGAACGCAACGGCATCCACATTATTGATCTCCAGAAGACCTTGAAAATGTTCCGCGAAGCGAGCCGCTTCGTGAGCGACCTTTCCGCGCAAGGAAAAGCGGTCTTATTTGTGGGCACCAAACGGCAGGCGCAAGAGGCGGTCGCCGAAGAGTCGAAACGCTGTGGCGCGTTCTTTGTGAACCATCGCTGGCTCGGCGGAACGCTGACGAACTGGGCGACGCTGCAGAAATCGATCAAGCGGCTGAAGCTGCTGAAGGCCATGACGGAAGACGGCCGGATCAACGAACTTTCGAAGAAAGAAAAAGCTCGGCTGGGCCGCGAAATGAAACACCTGAACCAGAACCTTGAAGGCATAGAGAACATGAGTCAGCTTCCGGACGCCATGTTCGTGATCGATTCGAACGCGGAAGAGATCGCGGTGAAGGAAGCGCGGCGGATGGGCGTGCCGGTAGTTTCCGTGGTGGATACGAATTGCGATCCTGACGTGGTGGACTGGATTATCCCTGGGAACGACGACGCTTTGCGCGCGATCCGGCTGTTTACGACGAAGATTGCGGATTCGGTGCTTGAAGGGCATAAGGCTTATCAGCAATCGCAGGTGGCAGAGCAGAAGTCGGCGGAAGATCAGGCGCTGGTGGATGGAGTCGAGTACGTGGATACCAGCGCGTACGAGCAGTATGAGAAGCAGGAAGGCGACTTCGTCGAGGGAGCCGATGTTACAACTCCCGTAGATGCGGCGCTGGAAGCCGCCGCGGGGGCAGAAGCCACCGTGCCACCGGACGACGAGGAAAAGCGATAAGCAAACGGTGCGCTAAAGAGAATCACGAGGCTCGCTCCTTGCGGCTCGGAGCGGGCCTTTTTGCAAGCATTCGCGCAAACATTGAGTTTCAGAGTTCGCAGAGAGAAAAAGGATGAGCACACAACAGCCAGCTATGCAGATACCGGCACATCTTGTGAAGGAATTGCGCGAAAGGACCGGAGCGGGGTTCAGCGATTGCCGCGCGGCGCTTGTGGAAGCCAACGGCGTGATCGACAAGGCCATCGAGATTTTGCGGAAAAAGGGGCAGGCGGCCGCGGCGAAGAAATCGCAACGTGAAGCGAGCGAAGGGCTCGTGGGCAGTTATATCCACGCGGGCGGGAAGATTGGCGTACTCGTGGAGATTAATTGCGAGTCGGACTTTGTGGCGCGCACGGAAGCTTTCCAGCAGCTTTGCCATGACATCGCGATGCACATTGCGGCGCTCGATCCGCGGTACGTGCGGCGCGAGGAAGTGACGCCGGATATGCTCGCGGCGGAGCGCGATATTTACCGTGCGCAGGCGCTGGCCACGGGCAAGCCGGAAAATGTGGTCGAGAAAATTACGGCAGGAAAGATGGAGAAGTTTTACGAGGAGAATTGCCTTTACGAGCAGCACTACATCAAGGATGAGAGCGTCACGATCGGCGAGATGATCACGCAAGCGATCGCGAAGCTTGGCGAGAACATTTCCATCCGGCGGTTCGTGCGCTTTAAGGTGGGCGAGAATAGCGGGCCGGCAGGGGGACCTGAAACGGCGCCGGTTCCAGCGCCCGTCAGCGCCTGACGCAAGTTTTGAGAAGGGATTCCAGAGCGTTCCGGCGAAACCGGGACGCTCTTTTTGCTTTCAGAGGCATTCGCGTTGTGCGGGGGCAGGCATAGTTTGTTACAATTCCGAAGATTTTAGAGGACACTGACCGGAGCGACATGGCCGCACAGAAAAAGGCTGCAAAGAAATCCACGAAGAGAACGCCGAGACATGCGCAACTGGCATACCACCGCATCCTGCTGAAACTTTCGGGAGAATCGCTGCAAGGGCCGCAAGGGTTTGGCATTCACGGCGAAACGATTCAGGCCATCGCGCGCGAGTTGAAAGAGGTGCACGCGCTGGGCATTGAGATCGCCATCATGGTCGGCGGAGGGAATATTTTCCGCGGGGCGCGCCAGAAGGGATTCGAGATTGACCGCGCGACCGGCGACTACATGGGCATGCTGGCGACGGTGATTAACGCGCTGGCGTTGCAGGATGCTCTCGAGAAGGAAGGTGTGTTCACGAGGGTTTTGAGCGCGATCGAAATGAATCAGGTCTCGGAGCCTTTCATTCGGCGGCGTGCGATGCGGCACCTCGAAAAGCAGCGCGTCGTAATTTTTGCCGCCGGGACGGGCAACCCTTATTTTTCAACCGACACCGCGGCAGCGCTGCGGGCCATGGAAATCAAAGCGGACGTGATTTTGAAGGCGACGCGGGTGGACGGGATTTTCGACGCCGACCCGGAGAAAGTTTCCGGCGCGAAGTTTTTCGCGGCAATCACCTATCGCGACGTGCTGAACCAGAATTTGAAAGTGATGGATGCGACGGCGATTTCGCTGTGCATGGACAACGGGATGCCGATCGTGGTTTTCAACATGAACCAGCACGGAAACATCAAGCGGGTGGTGATGGGTGAGCGCGTGGGCTCCAAGGTGACTCCGGCATAAAGCAGTTTTGAGGACTTCGAACATGACGATGATTGCAACGACAAAAGACGCGGCTGCTGCGGCAAAGACGCGCATGGAAAAAGCGGTGGACGATTTCCGCAAGGAGTTGGCGACGATTCGCACGGGCCGCGCGAATGCGACGCTTCTGGATAACATCCGCGTGGACTATCACGGAACGCCGATGCCGGTGAATCAGCTAGGAACGATGACCGTGCCGGACCCGACGATGATCGTGATTTCGCCGTGGGATCCCAGCGCCGTGGCGCTGATTGACAAGGCGATTCGCACATCCGATCTAGGATTGAATCCGACAAATGACGGCAAAGTCGTGCGCGTGCCGATTCCGTCGCTGACGGAAGAACGGCGCAAGGACTTGGTCAAGCAACTGCACAAGGTGCTGGAGAATCACCGGACGGCGGTGCGGAATATTCGCCGGGACCTGAAGGAAGCCATCGAAAAGCTCGAAAAGGATAAGAAGATCAGCGAAGACGAAAAGAAGCGCGCGCTGGACGAGCTGGAAAAGCTGTCTCACGCGGAGACGAAGAAGATTGAGGATTTGAGCGCGGCGAAAGAAAAAGAAGTGATGCAGATTAAGTGAGACGAAGTAAGGAAGAAGTAAAGAAGAAAAAAGAAAGCCAGATTTAGAGACGGATCAAGTTGCGCTTGCGGCGCGCGGGGATTTTAACGCAGAGGTCGCAGAGTTCACGGAGAAGAGCCGAGTCACTCTTCGAGAAGAATTTCCAGCAGTCATTCCATTCTTGAGGCAAAACTAAGAAAAACTTATGGCTTTTTGGGGGCTGGAGGAGTTGTGTCGGCCCGCTCCAGGGTGAAGATCTGCGATTCGTCGTTTTGCACCGTGCGCAGGAAGGCGTTGTAATCGGCGGCGCGGTCGGCGGGGATTTCCTTCAGAATGAAATTGAGATGGCGAGAGGCGGTGACGGTCGCATCCTTCGCGGAGTATTGCGAAGTGTACGTGGCGAAGTCGCGAGCGACGGAGGTGCCTGTGGGAATGTGCGCGATTGTTCCGGCAGGAAGATGAACCGTCACGCTCACTTCGACATCGAGCGGCGTGCCCAGGTCGATCGGCGGAGCCGCTCCGGCCGCTGGTTTTGTCGGCGGATCAGGAAGTCCGAGCAGGGGAAGAATCGCTGGGATGCGAAGACGGTTTTTTCGACCAATCCACAAATTTCGGCTGCGTAATCTCGTACGAGACGGTGAAAGGATCGTGTGTCTCGTAAGGATCGGATGCGTTTGCTTTGCTGACCTTGCCGCGGAAGCCATCAGAGAGCGCAAGTAACTGCGCTACTCCTTCCCATTTGTCACGCGGCGTTTGATGAAACACTGTTCGCAATAAGCAGTTCGTTCTCGCCACGGATCACATATTTTGCGCGAGCGGAGAGCGTGCCATCCGCGGAGAGCGTCGCATCAATTGTCACGCGCTGCCTCGCCGGAAAGGGAAGAGGCGCTTCCAACTTCGTCCATTCGTGTCCCGTGGAATTCATCGCATAAAAAAAACGCTCTAGCACGAAGGCGCAGCTGCCCGAATTCGGAGGAATAAGGCCGAATGGAGCAACTTCAAGGCTTGGATCGATCCAGTACTTTTGTTTGCCGTCGAACGCAGAAATCAGAAGGCGTTTGAAAACCGCAGGCCGGGGCAGGCCCTTTTCATCGCAATATCCGGTCAGGGCTGGTTCCGTGTGAAGTTTCAGGGCTGAGGCAAGCGCTGTAAGCAAGACAAACTTATCTTCTTGTGTGGCGTAACCGGTCGAGAGGATTTCTGTTGGCGGGCCTCATTGCGAAACGCGTTGCCCCAAGAGGAAGATCGACCGTGGTGATTTTGCTGAGATACGAAATCGTACAATGCCTCCAGGCGCGCCTTGTCGCTCACGGACTCTCTTCTAAGCTCCGCTGCCTTTGCTTGGATTTCGGGCGCGATTTCCGGCTTGCGTGACATTTCTTGCAACTGCGTTTCATAGGTCTGGAGACTTTCGAGAGGCACCGAGCCCGGCAGCAATTTCTCGGCAAGTCGAACGGACAGCTTCAGCCAGGCCCCGAACGAGGAATAGGAAACATCTGGCTCGGTACTATCCGGCAGTTGTGAAGAGGGGTCGGCGCGGACTGCAGTCGCGCGATCCCATCGATAAATCGTGCGCACGGCAGTTTCTTCACCAGTTGTCTGGATAGATGTTGCAGCCGTGTCCGGATTGATATGCGGGGTCGGTAATTTCTCTGAATAGTCGGGACTAACAGGTCGAAGACCGGCAGGTCGAGTTCGAAGATTTCGTGGGAGACGACGCCGGTGCGATCGAAGGTGTGGTCGAGCCAGAAATCGGGGGCGAGAGGAGTGATGGGAGACGGTGGTGATGACGCGATATTCGAGTGAGTCGCCGGGTTCGAGGCCGAGGATGCGGACGGATTTGACGCGGACGTCTTGATAGGCGGGGGCGTTGATGACGGCGGGATTGGGAGTGTCGGTGATGGCGCTTGGAAGGACGTCTACCGTGCCGCCGCTCGGGTGAGTGATGCGGACGAGCGGAATCTCGATTTGTTCGAACGAGCGATTGAAGTCGAAATTCAGGCGGGCGAATTGGCGTACGCCGAGTTCGTCGTTGATCTTGACGAGGGCATGAACTTCCTTGCGGCTTGAGCCGTCGGTTTCGCAGCGGATGCGGGTTTCGAGGAGTTCGATCTCGGCGGGGAGCTTAGGGATGCTGGCTTAACCGCAGCCTTTTCCTGAGTTTTCTCCGGGGTTTTTTCAGCAGGTTTTTGCGATGCTTTCTGCGTCACGTGCGGTCTTGCAGCAGACACGTCAAGAAGGCAGATTGCAGCAGCAAGTTGGATCGCGCCTAAGAAAATCGCGAGTAGCTTTCACCATGGCCTCGCAGGCAGTTTAGGGCGAGAGAGGAAGTCGCGTAAAGCGGCGGCTTGCGCGTCGTTGCCCGCTATACACGAGAGCGAAACGGCCGCAGGGCCAGCGCCACACGCTCTCAGAAACGGTTTTGAGCCTCGTCCGTCTGATGGCATGGTAGAGTCTTGGGCGCCGAATCGCGTCAGGCACAGGGAGAACACGGAATGCGAAAGATTTTCGGAGGCATTGCAATCATAACGCTGGTCGCTGCGGTGGCCGTGCGTGCTCAGGACAAGTCCGAGGCCAAGGGGCCGAATGAGGACGGAACGAAGCCCGCGCTGGTAAAAATTGCGGGCGAGGGAATGCTGGACTCTCATGCGTTCCAATACCTAACCGAGTTGAGCGATGACGTCGGCTCGCGCGTGACCGGCTCGGCGCAGGCTCAGAAAGCAGTCGAATGGGGCGTTGCGAAGATGCGCGCCATGGGACTTGAAAATGTCCACGCGGAAAAATGGCAATTGTGGCGGGGCTGGACGCGAGGCACGGCGCGGGCAGAACTGTTGGCCCCGATGCGCCGGCCGCTGCATGTGGACTCGATGGGCTGGACCGGTTCGACGCCCGCAGGCGGCGCGGATGGCGAAGTGGTTGAGGTGAACATGTTCGACCTCGACAATGAAATGAAAAATATGTCCAGGTTTGCGGGCAAAGTTCCGCTGGTCGTGACGCGTGGTGAGCCGAACAAGAGTTTCATTCAGCTGTTCGCGCAGTTTGGCGATTTTCTGCGTGCCGCTGGAAAGGCGGGCGCGATCGCGGTAATCGGTGGGCAAGGCGGCGGGAAGGCCAACGGCATGAACCTAACGCACACGGGAATCCTGGGGTTCGATGCGGATTTCGCGGTGCCTGTCGTTTCGATGACCGCCGAAGATCAGAGCCAGATAGAACGTTACATCGCCCGCGGCTTGAAGCCCCGCGTGCACTTCAACATTCAAAATACGTTTTCGAACGGGCCGGTCGAGAGCGCCAACGTGGTCGGTGAAATTCGCGGCCGTGAAAATCCAGAACAAGTGTTAGTGGTCGGCGGGCATCTGGATTCCTGGGATCTCTCCGAAGGAACGACGGACAACGGCATGGGCTCGAGTTGCACGCTCGGAGCCGCGGACGCGATCATGCGCAGTGGCATGAAGCCGCGCCGCACGATTCGTTTTGTATTGTTCACAGGTGAAGAACAAGGCCTCGATGGCTCGTTCGCGTATGTGAAGCAGCATCAGGCGGAAATGGCGAATCATCTTGGCAGCTTGATTTTGGACAATGGCCAGGGACCGGTCAGAGCATTTCAACTTGGCGGCCGGAATGACTTGGTGGACGTATTCAAGCCGTTTGCTTCGTCGCTTGCTGACATTCGGGACGTCAAAGTGGACGATAAGGTGGAAGACGGCACGGACACTCTGCCGTTTTCCATCGTTGGACTGCCGGGCATTAACATGGACCAGGATTCGCCGGAATACAAATACACGCACCATTCGGCGGCGGACGCGCTCGAAGCCGTAAAGCCGGAAGTGCTGGCGCAGGACGCTACGTTGATGGCGCTCGCTGCTTACTGGATTGCGGACCGGCCGGAGCGCTTCGCCACGCCGTGGCCCGCCGAAAAGACGGTCAAAATGCTCGTCGGGCAGCATCAGGACGCCATGTTGAAGGCATTCGGTTTGTGGCCCAAGGCGTACGCGGATATCGAGAAGAAAGACGCTCCTTCGAACTAAAAGCATTGCTATCAATAGCTTAGATGGGTTGCAAGGAGATTGGCACTCGTAAACCGGTGAGTTTGAGTGGAGTGGGGCAACTGGCGGCCGTGTTCCGGCCATGGATTCAGCTCTGGTACACTGATAGTTCTGGGGCAAGCACCAGAGTGGCTGATCTCCACAGAGATTTCCACTGCCAGGTTGTGAAAGAAATTTGACAGAGCACGTTCTTTTCCTTATACTCTACGTTTTGTCAGGCGTGTTTCTATCCTGACGAGGGCGACCGTTAAGCTGTTGAAGCGGTTGAGTGGGTTGGAAGGGAAATATCTTCGGTCCCGGAACAAAGTAAGACGGAATGGGACAGAAGAGCGGCCGGAATGGGGCGCCAGCCCCGCAAAGCCGAGTAAGCCTCTCCGAAATGAAGCCAGGAGCGTAGTTCTGCCTCTTGGAGTGCGTACGGAGTTTCTTGCTGGTTGTATCTCCGGATTCGCAGTAGACCTTTCAGCACTGATGTGTGCTCTCGCGCATTTTTGGATGCGCGCCTTGCGAGAGCCGCGAGAAATTTTGCGCGCGCATGGTGACCGTGGTGTGGTCACAGATAGAAGTTGACCGCTGAGCGGTCACAGATAAAGAGGACGACTGTGCCGACGTTTTCGCAACTTGTACGAATGGGACGTGAAAAAGTTCTGGTCAAGACGAAGTCGCCTGCGCTGGCGGGTTGCCCGGAAAAGCGCGGTGTGTGCATCCGCGTTTACACGCAGACGCCCAAGAAACCAAACTCCGCACTGCGCAAAGTCGCGCGCGTGCGCTTGACGAATTCCGTGGAAGTCACCACGTACATTCCTGGCATCGGCCACAACTTGCAGGAGCACTCGATCGTGCTAGTGCGCGGCGGCCGCGTAAAGGATCTGCCGGGAGTGCGGTATCACATCGTGCGCGGAACCCTGGACGCCGCGGGCGTCGAGAATCGCAAACAGGGGCGTTCCAAGTACGGCGCGAAGCGGCCCAAGGCTGCGCAAGCGAAGTAAAGCAGCCGTACAGAAATTGCGAGTGAAGAGATTCTGAAGGAGCGATAAAGAGCAATGCCACGCAAAGGACTCGTTTTCCGGCGAACACAAGCGACCGACCCGGTCTATGCCAGCGACATCGTGGAGAAGTTCATCTGCTCGATGATGTGGGAAGGCAAGAAATCGACGGCGCAGCGCGTGTTTTACGGCGCCATGGACCAAGTCGCAAAAAAGACGAACGACGATGCTTTGAAGATTTTTAAGAAAGCCATCGAGAACGTGAAGCCTACACTGGAAGTGAAGACACGGCGCGTCGGCGGTGCGAACTATCAGGTTCCGGTGGAAGTGAATCCGTTCCGGCGGCAATCGCTGGCGATTCGCTGGCTTTTGCAGTATTCGCGCGAGCGCGCAGGCAAAACCATGATCGACAAGCTCGCCGATGAGCTGATTGATGCGGCCAATGCCCGCGGCGGCGCCATCAAGAAGAAGGAAGACGTTCACCGCATGGCGGAAGCAAACAAGGCCTTCGCACACTATCGCTGGTAAGGATTGAACGAAAAGAAATTGTAATGGCCACAGAAACCAAAGGGGCGACGCAGCAGATCATGGGACGGGTATTCAAACTCGAAGACACGCGCAACATCGGGATCATGGCGCACATTGACGCGGGCAAAACCACGTCCACCGAGCGCATCCTGTTCTATACCGGTGTGACCTACAAGATCGGCTCCGTGGATGAAGGCACCGCTACCATGGACTGGATGGAGCAGGAGCGCGAGCGGGGCATCACCATCACCAGCGCCGCCACGACCGCTTCCTGGGACCGCTTCGGCAAGAAATACCGCGTCAATATTATCGATACGCCCGGTCACGTGGACTTTACGGTGGAAGTGGAACGCTCCCTGCGCGTTCTGGACGGTGCGGTCTGCGTATTCGATTCCGTTGCCGGCGTGCAGCCGCAGTCGGAAACCGTATGGCGCCAGGCGGACAAGTACCGCGTTCCGCGCATCTGTTTTGTGAATAAGATGGACCGTACCGGCGCGGATTTTGACCACGTCATTCGCACCATTCGCCAGCGCCTCGGCGCCCACCCTGTTCCTCTGCAATTTCCTCTCGGCCGCGAAGATAATTTCATCGGCATCATCGATTTCATCGAAGAAAAAGTCATCGTCTGGCTCGAAGAAACGCTCGGCGCGAAATTCGAAGTTTTCGAAGTCGCAAAGCTTTGGGACAAAGCTTTCGTTGATTCGCGTCCCGATGTGGCGGCAGCGCTCAAAGGCGCGGCGATTGACAAGAAGTTCTACGAAGAGCACCGCGGCAAAATGGTCGACTACATCGCCGAGCATGACGATGAAGTGATCGACAAATATTTGACGGAAGGAACTCTTTCTGTCGAAGAGATGCGCAAGTCGGTCCGCAAATCCACGCTTCTTCTAAAGATCGTTCCGGTGCTGGCGGGCTCGGCGTTCAAAAACAAAGGCATTCAGCCGCTGCTTGATGCGGTCGTCGATTACCTGCCGTCCCCCGTGGATGTGCCGCCGCTCGAAGGCGTGAACCCCGAGAACGATGAAGTCGTCCTCCGTCGCGCTTCGGACGACGCGCCGTTTTCCGCGCTGGCTTTCAAAATTATGTCCGACCCGTTCGTCGGACATGTCACCTACATCCGCGTCTATTCCGGCGTGCTGCAATCCGGCAGCTACGTCTACAACTCGGGAAAGCGCACCCGCGAGCGTATCAGCCGCCTGCTCCAAATGCATGCCAACAAGCGCGAAGAAATTGACGCTGTGTATGCTGGCGACATCTGCGCGTGTGTGGGTCTCAAGAGCGTCACGACCGGCGACACTCTCTGCGACGAACAGAAACAAGTCATTCTCGAATCCATTGATTTTCCCGCCCCCGTCATTTCCGTAGCCATTGAGCCGAAAACGAAAGCTGACCAGGACAAGCTGGGCATCGCCATGCAGCGGCTCGCGCAGGAAGATCCAACGTTCCGTGTTTCCACCGAGCCGGACACCGGGCAAACGCTGATCTCCGGCATGGGCGAATTGCACCTCGAGATTATCGTGGACCGCATGCTGCGCGAATACAACGTGCAGGCTAATGTGGGCCGGCCGCAGGTGGCTTACCGCGAGACGGTCCGTAAAAGAGCGGAAGCGGAAGGCAAATACATCAAGCAGACCGGCGGCCGCGGACAGTACGGCCATTGCGAAATCGTCCTGTATCCGATGCCCAGCGCCGCGCATGAAAATATGCACGAGATGTCCACCGACGAATTAGACGCCATGGCAAAAGAATTCGCGGGCGGCTCCGGCGGCAAGTGGAAATTCGACAAGGAACACCGGTTTCTGTTCATTGACAAAGTCGTTGGCGGCTCGATTCCGCGCGAATTTATTGCGCCGATCGAAGCGGGAATCCGCGAAGCATTGGACAACGGCATTTTGGCGGGCTTCACGATGGTTGACGTCGCCGTGGTTTTGGTCGACGGCAGCTACCACGATGTGGACAGCTCGGAAATGGCGTTCAAAATCGCAGGCTCCATGGCCTTTAAAGAAGCTTGTGCGAGAGCCAAGCCTGTGCTGCTCGAACCCATCATGAAAGTGGAAGTCGTCGTCCCGGAAGAATATATGCCGCCCGTGTTCGGCGATTTGAACGCGCGGCGCTCGGCGATTCAAGGCACGGAAAATCGCGCGGGCAGCAACGTGATTCGCGTGGAAGTTCCGCTGGCGCAAATGTTCGGTTACGCCACGGATTTGCGCAGCCGCACCCAGGGCCGCGCCACGTTCACCATGCATTTTTCGCATTACGCGGAGCTTCCGGCGGCGCTGGCCGAGGAAGTCATCAAGAAACAGAAGGGCGAAAAGTAAAACGGATTTTGATTTAGTTGGTTTACGAATTCGACTGAGGAGCAGAAGGCGATGGCGAAGGAGAAATTCGAGCGCAATAAGCCGCATTGCAACATCGGGACGATTGGCCACATTGACCATGGCAAGACGACGTTGACGGCGGCGATTACCAAGGTGCTGTCGAAGCACAACCCGAAGGTGCAGTTCCGGGCGTTTGATTCGATTGACAACGCGCCGGAAGAGCGCGAGCGCGGGATCACGATTGCCGTTTCGCACGTGGAGTACGAGACGCAGAACCGGCACTACGCGCACATGGATTGCCCCGGTCATGCGGACTACATCAAGAACATGATCACGGGCGCGGCGCAGATGGATGGCGCGATTCTGGTGGTGGCGGCGACGGATGGACCGATGCCGCAGACGCGCGAGCACATTTTGCTCGCTCGCCAGGTGGGCGTTCCGGCGATCGTGGTTTTCTTGAACAAATGCGACATGGTGGAAGACGCGGAACTGCTCGAACTGGTGGAGCTGGAAGTGCGCGAGTTGCTGAAGAGCTACCAGTTTCCCGGCGACACGATTGCGGTGATAAAGGGTTCGGCGCTGCAAGCGTTGAACGGCGACGCGAAGTGGGAGAAGTCCATCGATGAGCTGATGGAAGCGGTGGACAAGAACGTGCCGCAACCGGTGCGCGAGATTGACAAGCCGTTCGCGATGCCGATTGAAGATATTTTTTCGATTTCCGGCCGCGGAACCGTTGTGACGGGAAGAGTGGAACGCGGCAAAGTGAAGGTTGGCGAAGAAATCGAGATCGTGGGATTCCGTCCGACGCAGAAGAAGGTTGTGACAGGCGTCGAGATGTTCCGCAAATTGCTGGACGAAGGGCTTGCGGGCGACAACGTAGGTTTGCTGTTGCGCGGCACGGAAAAAGACGATGTGGAGCGCGGGCAAGTGGTTTGCAAGCCGGGCTCGATCACGCCGCACACAAAGTTCAAAGCGGAAGCGTACGTACTGACGAAGGAAGAAGGCGGGCGGCACACACCGTTTTTCACGGGATACCGGCCGCAATTTTACTTCCGGACGACGGACGTGACAGGCGATGTGAAGCTGCCGACAGGCGTCGAGATGGTGATGCCGGGAGACAACGTGAGCTGCGAAGTGACGCTGATCACGCCAGTGGCCTTGGAAAAGGGCTTGCGGTTCGCGATCCGCGAAGGCGGCCACACCGTCGGAGCCGGCGCCGTAACGGAAATTATCGAGTAATGGGGATTCAGAGAGGGTTGTGGATTAATTAAATGAGACAAGGCGACAAAATTCGCATTCGTTTGAAAGCGTACGACCACCGCATTCTGGACCAGTCCACGAAGGAAATTGTGGAAACAGCGAAGCGTACCGGCGCGGAAGTTGCCGGGCCGATTCCTCTGCCCACGACGATCAATCGCTGGACGGTCTTGCGGTCGCCGCACGTGGACAAGAAATCGCGCGAGCAGTTTGAGATGCGCACGCACAAGCGGCTGATTGACATTCTCGAGCCAACGCCGGACACGGTGGACGCCCTGATGAAGCTCGATCTTCCGCCGGGCGTGGACGTCGAAATCAAGGCGTTCGGTCACGCCGTAAAGTAAGACCAGTTTTTGTAGCGGCCGGGCTTTAGCCCGGCATCTTCGGCAAGACGCAGCCAATACCAGAAACAAGGCAAGCTGCGAAAGAGAGAGACGAAGCAATGGCGGTCAACGGGATTATCGGAATCAAGCTGGGCATGACGCAGATCTTCCAGACGGACGGCACGCTCGTGGGATGCACTGTGCTGCAGGCGGGGCCGTGCGTTGTAGTGCAACGCCGTACAAAACAAGTAGACGGCTACGAAGCCGCGCAGCTGGGGCTCGTGGAATTCGTCAAGCCGCAGCGTGTGAATAAAGCCATGACCGGGCATTTCAAAAAAGCCGGCGTCGCGCCGATGAAGGTGCTTCAGGAAGTGCGCATCGAAGAGTCGAAAGACGAAACGAAAGTCGGCGACCGCGTGCTTGTCGAGAATTTCAAGGCGGGCGAACTTGTAGACGTAAGCGGCGTCAGCAAAGGCAAAGGTTTTGCCGGTGGCGTCAAGCGCTGGCACTACGCGGGCGGCGACGCGACCCACGGTTCGATGTTTCACCGCGCGCCCGGCGGCATCGGCGGCAGCTCGTTTCCGTCGCGTGTTTGGAAAAACCAGCACTTTCCGGGTCACATGGGCAACGCGCAAGTGACGGCGAAGAACTTGAAAGTCGTGAAAGTGGATACCGACGAAAACCTGCTTCTAGTGCGGGGGTCCGTGCCGGGGCCAAGCGGAACGTACATTTTTATCAGCAAGACGCGCAAAAAGAAGTAAGCGCAGCAAGACTTTGTTCAGTCGGAAGAAGGAAACGAAATTATGCCGGTCGTGGACGTAGTCAATTTGGATGGCAAGAAAGTGGGCCAGGTGGAGCTCGCCGACGCGATTTTTGGCGCGAAGGTGAATCCGCACCTGCTGCACGAAGCGACGCGCTGGTATCAGCGCGAAATCCGCTCCGGCACCCACAAGACCAAGGACAAGAGCGAAGTGAGCGGCGCCGGCCGCAAGCTGTGGCGGCAAAAAGGCACTGGCCGCGCGCGCGTCGGCTCGATTCGTTCGCCTCTGTGGCGCCATGGCGGTACGGTCCACGGACCGAAGCCGCGCGATTATAGCTACGCCTTGCCGAAGAAAATGTTGCTCGGCGCGCTGCGCTCCGCGCTGTCCGCGAAGCTGGCGGAGCAAAAATTGACGGTCGTGGATGCGCTCGAGCTCGAATCGCACAAAACCAAGGGTTTGCGCGAGACTCTCGGCAAGCTGAACGGCAGCAAGTCCGCTTTGCTCGTATCACACGGCGAAAACCGTAACCTGGAACTCGCCAGCCGAAATCTCGAAGGCGTGAAGGTTGCCGCTCCACACGTTCTGCACGTTTACGACGTGCTGAAACATGACCTCGTCATTCTCTCGAAAGATTCTGTAGTGCGGCTGAGCCATACGCTCGATCCGGAAAAGCGGCCGGTGGTCGTTCCGGACGTGGAAACGATTGCACCCGCAGCCGCTCCGGCAAAGAAAGCAGCAGCGCCGAAGGCAGCAGCGGCAAAAAAAGCAAAGCCGGCAGCCAAGAAAGCCGCAAAACCGGCCAAGAAAAAGGGGAAGGAATAAATCATGTCTGCCCCGCACTATCAAATTATTCGCAGGCCGATCATTACCGAAAAAGGCCTGGGCGTGAAGGAAACGCAGCACACGGTTGTCTTTGAAGTTTCCGCAAACGCAACGAAGACACAGATCAAGGAAGCCGTTCAGCAGATTTTCAAAGTGAAAGTCGCCGCGGTGCGCACGGCGAATTATGTCGGCAAAATGCGCCGCCGCGGACAGAACGAAGGCTATCGGCGCGATTGGAAGAAAGCGTACGTGAAGCTCGCGAAGGACGAAAAGATGATCGAGTACGCGGAGAACCTGTAGCACCGGGCCCGGGCGAGCGAAACGAGATTAAGTAAGAGGTAAGAGGCAGCGATGGGACTGAAGAGCTTTAATCCATACACGGCTTCGCGGCGGTTTATCACCGTCGTGGACAAGAGCCACATCACCAAGCAAGAGCCGGAAAAGGCTTTGCTCGAGCCGAAGAAGCGCTCCGGCGGCCGCAACAACCACGGCGAAATCGTGATCTGGCATCGCGGCGGCGGCCACAAGCAGCAATATCGCAAAGTGGATTTTCGCCGCGACAAAGTCGGCATCCCGGCGAAAGTGGCGGCCATCGAGTACGACCCGAACCGCAGCGCGAATCTTGCGCTCTTGCATTACGCGGACGGCGACAAGCGCTACATCCTGCACCCTGTGGGACTCGAAGTCGGCGCCACGGTTTCGACCGGCGAAGGCGCGGATATCCTTCCGGGCAATGCGCTGCAGATTAAGCACATTCCTCCCGGCACGATGGTTCACAACCTCGAGCTGAATCCCGGCCGCGGCGGACAAGTCGTTCGCTCCGCAGGCGGCTCGGCGCAGCTCTTGAGCAAGGAAGGCGACATCGCTCTTGTAAAGCTGCCTTCCGGTGAGGTTCGCAAGTTTTCCCTGGACTGCATGGCGACAGTCGGCCAGGTCGGCAACCTCGACCATGAAAACGAGACCTTTGGCAAAGCGGGCCGCACGCGGTGGCGCGGCATCAAGCCAACGGTTCGCGGTGTGGCCATGAACCCCGTGGATCACCCGCACGGCGGCGGTGAAGGCAAAGTGAAGGGCAATCACCCGCAAACGCCTTGGGCTTTCCCAACGCTGGGCAAGAAGACGCGCAACAACAAGCGCACTGACCGGCACATTGTGGAGAGAAGGAAGTAACGGAAGTAAACGAACGAGCGTGACGCAGCAAGCGCTGGAAGCTGGGCGGTGATGGCAGAGCGGCCCGGTGAGAGCAAACGCGATGAGAGCAACACGAACGACACGAACAGCGGGACGGCGGACATCGTTGCGAAGAGCGGCAGCAAAGCGCTCGGCCCGCCCGGTAAAGGGAGCAGCAAAGCGCGCGGCGGTGAAGAGCGCCAAGCCGGCGCGTCCGGCAGGAAAAGTGGTGGTGCCTCCGCCGGAGCCGGTGCTGTACAAGTTGTGCAAGCCCGGCTGGGCGGTGATTGTGGAGCGGATTCCGAACGCGCAAGGCACGCGGTTTGTGTGCCCGTTTTGCCCGAGGTCGCACCGCGTTCCGGGGCCCGTGCGGGGATTCAAGAAGATGCGGCGCGCGCCATGGGGCCGCTTGCGCCGAGTGGAGGAATAGGGAATCGATGGCACGCTCACTGAAAAAAGGGCCGTTTGTTGATGGCCATCTGCGTGAAAAAGTCGAAGGACTGAACACGCGGAACGAAAAGAAAGTTGTAAAGACCTGGTCGCGGCGCTCGACGATCGTGCCGGAAATGATCGGGCACACCATCGCCGTGCACAACGGGAAGAAATTTATTCCTGTGTATGTGACCGAGCAAATGATCGGCCACAAGCTGGGCGAGTTTTCGCCGACCCGCTCCTTCAAAGGGCACGCTGTGAAAGCGGCGCTCGAGAGGGCCGCGGGCGCGGCTCCGGCAGGCGGCGCGGCGCCAGGTGCAGCAGCAGGAGGCGGCGCAGCTCCGGCGCCGAAGGCATAAGTTATGGCTGACGTACAGACACAAGCCGGTTCGATTGAAGCGCACGCACTCGCGCGGCATGTTCGGATGTCGCCGCAAAAGGCGCGTCTCGTGATGGATTTGATCCGCGGGGCGAAAGCGCAAGACGCGTTGCAGACGCTCCGTTACACGCCGAAGCGCGCCGGCAAGCACATTGAAAAAGTGCTTCGCAGCGCCATCGCCAACGCCGAGCGCAAAGCCGAAGATTCCGGCTCGCCGCTCGATGTCGATGAGCTGTATGTTTCCACCTGTTACGTGAATGAAGGCGCGCGCTGGAAGCGGATTCGTCCAGCGCCGATGGGCCGGGCGTTCCGCTACCAGAAGCGCACGGCGCACCTGTGGGTCGGCGTTGCCGAGCACCATGTTGCGGCTGCCGAGCGCGTTGCGTCGAACCTGGCTGAAGCAGAAGCGCAGAAGGGCGCGCGTGGAACGATACGGCGCGTACGCAAGGCTTTGACCGGCAAGCGAGCGCCGTCGAAAAAGGGGAAGAAGTAATGGGACAAAAGACACACCCTTACGGGTTTCGCCTCGGCTACAACAAGCCGTGGAAGTCGCGCTGGTATGCCGACCGCGACTACGCCGATCTTCTCCACGAAGACGTGAAGCTCCGACGCGAGCTGAAAGATAAGCTCAAAAGCGCGGGTATCAGCTCCATTGATATCGAACGCGCCGCAAACAAGCTCGTTGTTCGCATCTACACGGCGCGGCCGGGCATCATCATCGGCCGCAAGGGCGCGGAAATCGACAAGCTGAAGCAAGAAGTGCAGAAGCGCACCAAGCGCGAAGTGCACATTGATATTCAGGAAGTGCACCGTCCAGAACTCGATGCGCAGCTTGTCGCGGAATCGATCGCGTTGCAGCTTGAAAAGCGCGTGGCTTTCCGCCGCGCGATGCGCAAAGCAGTGGACTCGGCTCTCCGCTTTGGTTGCAAAGGCATCAAAGTGCGCGTCGCCGGGCGTTTGAATGGCGCGGAAATCGCGCGCAAGGAATGGTACTTGCAGGGGCGGCTTCCGCTGCAAACGTTGCGCGCGGACATTGATTACGGCACTGCGGAAGCGCAAACGACATACGGCGTCATTGGCGTGAAGTGCTGGGTCTATCAAGGCGAAAACGTTCCGAAGCGCGCTTCGAAGATCCAGAAAGAACGCGATGCAGTAGCGGCGGCATAAATAAAGACTTGAATTGGCTGCACAGCGGCCGGCGAGATTAGGGAAGCGAGAACACAGCGATGTTGATGCCGAAGAAAGTGAAGTACCGGAAGCAGATGCGGGGCCGGCGCACCGGCAAAGCCTGGCGCGGCGGCGATCTGGCTTTCGGCGATTACGGATTGAAAGCCATGGAAGCGGCTTGGATCACCGACCGCCAAATCGAGGCTTCGCGCGTGGCGATTACACGCTTCATCAAGCGCGGCGGCAAACTCTGGATTCGCATTTTTCCGGACAAGCCGTTCACCAAGAAGCCCGCGGAAACCCGCATGGGCAAAGGCAAAGGCGCTCCGGAAAAGTGGGTCGCCGTCGTGAAGCCCGGACGCATCATGTTTGAAATGTCGGGCGTGGACGAAGCCACGGCCAAGGAAGCCATGGGCTTGGCGGCGCACAAGCTGCCCATTCCCACGAAGTTCATTACTCGCGCAGGGAGCTTTTAATTATGCCGAAGCGCATTGAAAAAATTCGCGAAGCAGGCGTGAACGAACTCGAAGCGCAGCAGAAAGAGCTCACAGAGCAGATCTTCCGGCTGAAGTTTCAGCTTTCCACCGGCCAGGCGGAAGCGCTGAAGCGTCTCCGTGAATCGAAAAAAGATTTGGCGCGCGTGAAGACACTTCTCCGCGCACAAGAGATATCAGCGGCCTCGAAGTCGCAAGCAGCAGGGAAGGCGTAATGACAACCGAAACACCAACGGCAGCAGCAACGAACACCGACACGCGCGGCGAGCGCACCGTGCTCACCGGCAAAGTGACCAGCGCGAAGATGGAAAAGACCATCGTCGTCGAAGTAACGCGCCTCGTCCAGCACCCCAAGTATCACCGCGTGGTGCGCATCTCCAAGAAATTTTACGCCCACGATGAACAGCGTGCGGCGAAACAGGGCGACACGGTGCGGATTGTGGCCTCGCGGCCGCTTTCCCGCCTGAAGCGCTGGCGGCTGAAGGAAGTGCTGACGCGGAACGCGTCGGCCCAGTAAGCGGGACAGGGGAGCACAACGATGATTCAGATGCGAACCTGGCTGACGGTAGCCGACAATTCCGGCGCGCGGAAGCTGATGTGCATTATGCCTGTGGGCGGCGACGCTGGACTCCAAGCCGGACTCGGCGACGTCATCACCGCGTCGGTTAAGGAAGCCACACCCGAAAGCCAGGTAAAGCAGGGCACGGTCGTCAAGGCCGTGATTGTTCGAATGAGGAAAGAGCGGCGCCGCAAGGATGGCACCTACATCCGGTTTGACGACAATGCCGCGGTTTTGATCAATGACGCCGGCGAACCCGTGGGAACCCGCGTGTTCGGCCCGGTTGCAAGAGAGCTGCGCGACAAAAAATTCACGAAGATTGTCTCGCTCGCTCCGGAGGTTTGGTAAGCAATGACACTCAGGCATGAAAGAGCCGAGCGGCACATCATCGGCATTCGCAAGGGCGACCAGGTGAAAATCATCGCCGGGCGAGACGCGGGCAAGAGCGGGCGCGTGCTCTCGATCAACGCCAAGAAAAATACCGTGGTGGTCGAGCACGCTTCCATCATCAAGCGTCACACCCGGCCGAATCCGGGCAAAAACATCAAGGGCGGCATCGTCGAAAAAGAAGGCCCGATCAACGTTTCGAACGTGATGATCGTTTGCCCCAGTTGCGGCAAGCATACCCGCACTGGCCACAACATTCTTCCGGACGGAACGAAAGTGCGCGCCTGCCGCCGCTGCAGCGCCACGCTGGACAAGTAAGGCTCGATAAGTAAAGGACAAGGCAGAAGAGAGAAATGAAGACGCGATTACACGAAAAATACAGCAGCGAAACGGTGCCGGCATTGATGAAGCGCTTCGGCTGGGAAAACAAGATGGCCGTTCCGAAACTGCAAAAAATCACGGTCAACATCGGCCTCGGCGAAGCCAGCCAAAACGTCAAGCTGCTGGATACCGCTGCGGTCGAGCTCGGCCAGATCACCGGACAAAAGGCCATCATCACGCGCGCGAAGAAGTCCATCGCCAACTTCAAAATCCGCAAAGGCATGCCCATCGGCTGCGCTGTGACGCTGCGTGGAGAAAAAATGTACGAGTTTCTCGACCGGCTCTGCAACGTGGTTCTGCCACGCGTCCGCGATTTCCGCGGGCTCCCTTCGAACGCGTTCGATGGCCGCGGCAACTACACCATGGGTCTGCGCGACCAACTGGTGTTTCCGGAAATCGATTACACCCGCGTGGACAAAATCAAGGGCATGAACGTCACGTTGACGACGACTGCAAAGAACGACGAGGAAGGCCGCGAGCTCCTCAAAGGTCTCGGAGTTCCCCTGCGCGTTCCTGGAGGAGCGCAATAAATGGCACGCTTGGCAAAAATCGCAAAGACGCATAAGAAACCGAAATTCAAAGTGCGGATTCGCAACCGCTGCCGCGTTTGTGGCCGCGCCCGCGGGTATATCCGCAAGTTCCAGATGTGCCGCATCTGTTTTCGCGGTATGGCGCTCAAAGGAGAAATCCCCGGCGTCGTGAAAGCAAGCTGGTAGGAGAAACGATGCAAACGGATCCCATCGCCGATTTTTTGACGCGTATTCGCAACGCCGCAGCCGCCAAGCACCAGCGCGTGGACGTGCCCGCCTCGAAGCTTAAAGCGGAAATCGCCCGCATTCTGAAGGAAGAAGGCTACATCTCCACCTTCAAAATGGTGGACGAAAACAAGTCCCGCAAAATGCTGCGCGTTTTCCTGAAGTACACGCCGGACCGCCGCAGCGTCATCTCCGGCGTCAAGCGCATTTCGCGCCCCGGCTCCCGCCGCTACCTTGGCGCAACCGATATCCGCCCCGTGGTTGGCGGGCTGGGCATAAACATTTTGACGACGCCGAAGGGCTTGATGAGCGGACGTTCCGCGCGCAAAGCCAAAGTCGGCGGCGAAATTCTCTGCGAAGTTTGGTAATGGGGTTTGGTAGGGGCACGGCATGCCGTGCCCGAGTTCAGCAAGATTTAGGCTTTGGGAGATAAGGACGAAAAGATGTCACGTATCGGACGCAAACCAATTCCAGTACCCGCAGGCGTGAAAATCGCTTTGCAAGGCGGCCAGGTTGACGTGCAGGGGCCGAAGGGCAAGCTCATTGTTCCGCTGCCGCGCGGCATCACGTTCGAGCAAAAGGACGGCGTGCTCACCGCTCTTCGCGAAACCGAAGATCACCGCGCACTCCACGGTCTCGCGCGCGCTCTCGTTGCCAACGCCGTTCACGGCGTCACGCAAGGCTTCAAAAAGGATTTGGACATCGTTGGCGTCGGCTACCGCGCCGAGCTCAAGGGCAAAATCGTCGCGTTCGCCCTCGGCAAATCGCATCCCATCGAGTTTCCGGTTCCGGAAGGAATCCAGATCACGGTGGATAAGCAGACGCATATCGTCGTCAGCGGCGCGGATAAAGGCAAAGTCGGGCAAGTCGCCGCGGATCTTCGCGCGCTACGTCCGCCCGACCCGTACAAGCAGAAGGGCGTGCGCATCACCGGCGAACGGCTCAAGAAAAAGGCCGGCAAGGCTGGAGCAAAGGCCGGCGGCCCAGCATAATTGTTTTGGCCGCTCTGCGGTCAAAGGTATCGAGGAGAAGAAACAGTGGCATCGGCAAGAGTTCGCAAGCTATCAAAGAATCTCCACCGCCTTCGTGTTCACGAGCGCGTTCGCCAGCGCGTCGAGGGCACCACGGAGCGCCCGCGTCTTTGCGTGTACCGTTCGCTCGGTCATATCTACGCGCAGGTGATTGACGACCGCACCGGAAAAACCCTGGTCTCGGCCAGTTCCGTGGACGGCGAAACGAAAAAGAGTTTGAAGGGTGGCGGAAATATTGCGGCGGCCAAAGTGATCGGCAAGATTATTGCCGAACGCGCCAAAGCCGCCGGAGTCAGCAAAGTAGTGTTCGACCGCGGCGGTTACAAGTATCACGGCCGCGTCAAGGCGCTCGCCGACGCGGCGCGGGAAGCGGGGTTACAGTTCTAAGCCTATGTCGAAGCAAATTTTGCGAGACAGTTTAGCGGTACGCAGGCTCCTGGCGGTCAATCTTTCTGATTTGAAAGACGACGTCATCGCCATCAACCGCGTCACCAAAGTCGTAAAGGGCGGCAAGAATCTCAGCTTTTCGGCCCTCGTGGTTGTCGGCGATAGCCACGGCCATGCTGGCTTCGGAATGGGAAAAGCGCGCGAAGTTCCCATGGCCATCAAGAAGGCCATCGAGCAGGCGAAAAAGAATTTGATCAAGCTGAACCTGAAGGGTTCTTCGATTCCCCATCAGGTCCTCGGACGCTACGGCTCGGCGCAAGTTCTGCTGAAGCCCGCTCCGGACGGCACGGGCGTCATCGCGGGCGGTCCTGTCCGCAAGGTGATGCAAGTGGCGGGAATTCACAACGTGCTCACGAAGTCTCTGGGCACTTCGAACCCGCACAACGTGGTGAAAGCCACGTTCGCAGCGCTGCTCGGTCTCAAAGACGCCGCGCAAGTGGCGGAGACGCGCTCCAAGACTGTGGACGAAATCAGCGGCCGGTATCAAAAAGCCGCGGGTGAGAGTAACTAATGGCCAGCAAGAAAAAATCGAGTACCGAGAGAATCGGCAAAGGGGCCGGTGGCACGGTCAAGGTCAAGTGGGTAGTCAGCTTTATCAGCTGCACCGATGACATGCGCCAGTGCATTCGCGGTCTCGGACTGCGGAGAATGCATCAGGTTGTCGAGCGCGAAGATACGCCCGCGGTTCGCGGCATGATCCACAAAGTGCGGCATCTCGTGGAAGTGGTGGAGTAAAGCGATGGCGAAAAAGGTTTCCAGCGGCCGCAAAGCCGCCAAAAAGGCGGGCCACCCCAAATCGGTGGTCAGCCTCTCGAATTTGAAGCCGCCGAAGGGTTCGCGCCACCGCAAGGTGCGCGTCGGCCGCGGCATCGGTTCGAAGCTGGGCAAGACCTCGGGTTCCGGAAACAAGGGACAGAAATCCCGCCGCGGCTATTCCCGCCGGCGTGGATTCGAAGGCGGCCAGATGCCGCTGCACCGCCGCATGCCGAAGCGCGGTTTTCATAATCCGTTTGGCGTGACGTACTCGGTCGTAAACCTGGAAGAACTTAACGTTTTTCCGGCCGGAGAAACCGTAACGCCCGCGTTGCTTCGCGCGCATGGCTTCGTTCGCCGCGTAACCGATCCGATCAAGATTTTGGGCGATGGCGAACTGAAGACCAAGCTCGCGATTCATGCGCAGGCGTTCAGCGCTTCGGCCAAGGACAAGATCACCAAAGCAGGCGGCACGTTTGAAGTCGTGGCATAGCGTTTTAGTGTGACGGGGAATCGCAGGGCAAACGTATGAAACGATTCGTTGAAGCTCTCCAGAATATGTTCCGCATCCCGGACTTGCGGAACCGTGTTTTGTTTACGCTGGCGCTGCTCGCGGTCTACCGCATCGGTGCGCATATTCCGACTCCCGGCATCAACGCGGGAGTGCTCGAGGAGATTTTCAAGCAGTCGCAGGGCTCGGTCCTGGGCATCTTCGATCTCTTCAGCGGCGGCAACTTCCGCCAGATGACGATCTTCGCCCTGGGCATCATGCCGTACATCACGGCATCCATCATCCTGCAGTTGATGCAGGTGGTTTTTCCGTACCTCGAGCGCCTGCAAAAAGAGGGCGAGCTTGGTCGCCGTAAGATCACGCAATACACGCGTTATCTCACGATTGTCTTGAGCGTGATCCAGTCGCTGACCATCGCCTCGACGCTGCAAGCGACGAACTTGAGTGGCCAATCGCTTGTTTATCATCCCGGCTGGGGCTTCACGATGTTGACCATCCTGACGCTCACGACTGGCTCGGCGTTCATCATGTGGCTCGGCGAGCAGATTAGTGAACGCGGCATCGGCAATGGAATGTCGCTGATTATCTTCGTCGGCATCGTGGTCGGCTTGCCGCGCGCCGTGGATGACATGATTACCAAAGCCAAGACGGCTGCTTGGGGGCCTTTTACCGGGCTGGCGCTGATTTTCCTGGTCGCGGTAATGGTCGCCGTCATCGCGTTCATTGTGTTTGTCGAAGGCGGGCAGCGGCGCATTCCCGTGCAGTATGCGAAGCGCGTGATTGGCCGCCGCGTGATGGGCGGGCAATCTTCGTATCTGCCTTTGCGCGTGAATTCCGGCGGCGTCATTCCGCCGATTTTCGCGAGCTCGCTGCTGGCTTTTCCGGCGACGGCTGCGCTGATGTTGGGCACGCGATGGGCGTTTCTGAACACCATCAAGGAACGTCTGGCTTGGGGCGAGCCGCTGTACACCGTCGTGTACATCACCATGATTCTGCTGTTCTCGTTCTTCTACGTTGGGATTGTTTTCAATCCCACGGAGCTCGCGGACAACATGCGCAAGAACGGCGGATTCATCCCCGGAATTCGGCCTGGGCGCAACACTTCCGAGCACGTCAGCAAAATTTTGAAGAGGCTGACGTTTATCGGCGCGGTTTACCTTGCGCTGGTTTGTTTGCTGCCGGAGTGGATGATCGCGGGCATACACCTCGACCATATCGGGTGGGGCATTGGTTCCTGGTTTGACCGCCACTTCCCAGTGTGGTTTCTGAAGGGATTGGGAGTGCGGTTTTACTTCGGCGGCACGTCGCTCTTGATCGTCGTTGGCGTGGCCATGGACACCGTCCAGCAGCTGGAAGCGCAGCTGGTCATGCGGAACTACGAAGGCTTTGCTCGGAAGGGCCGGTTGCGCGGCCGGCGGTAAATCATGGCGACGAGCCCAGTGGTGCCGGAAAATCGGCCCCCGGAAGAGCTCAATCGCGCCGTGATTTTTCTCGGGCCTCCGGGCGCGGGGAAAGGCACGCAAGCGAAACAGCTTGCCGCGAAGTACGCTGTGCCGCACCTTTCGACGGGCGATATGCTTCGGGAGCACGTCTCCAAAGGCACGCCGCTCGGAGCAAAGGCCAAGCCGATCATGGAGCGCGGCGAGCTTGTTCCGGATTCGCTGGTGCTCAAGATCGTGGCCGAGCGCATCGAGCGGCCGGATTGTTCGCACGGTTTTGTGTTCGACGGGTTTCCGCGGACCGTCGCTCAGGCGCAGTATCTGGGCGAGTTGTTGAAGCAGCACGGATATCGGCGGCCGTTTGTGATTCACCTGCTGATCGATACCGCGCTCATTCTCCGGCGCATCACCGGCCGGCGCATGTGCAAGACGGGTGGCGAGATTTATAATCTTTTCGAGCGCCCGCCGAAGACCGAAGGGCGCTGCGACAACGACGGCGGCGAACTGTTTCAGCGGCCGGACGACCGGGAAGAGATTGTGGGGCCGCGGTTGCACGCGTACGAGAAGCAGACATCGCCGCTGGTTGCGTACTACCGGAGGCTGGGCCTGCTTCACGATGTGGACGCCTCGAAAAGCGTGGAAGATGTGCAACAACAGATTTGGAAAGCGTTGCACAACGCGCGCGGCAAGCATTAGTCAACCCGGGAAGGGCCGTTAGTAGAAACGAACGATGGCGATTCATCTGCGCAGTGCCGAAGAGCTGGAAAAGATGCACCGCGCCGGGCTCATCGTGCACGAGATTTTGACGGCGCTCCGGGACATGGTGCGGCCGGGGCTGACGACGATGGACCTCGAGAAGTTTGCCGAGGAAAAAATCGCCGGCAAGCCGGGCAAGGCGGCGTTCAAGGGGTACCGCGGTTATCCTTGTTCGCTGTGCACCTCGGTGAACAGCGAGATTGTTCACGGGATTCCGTCGCCGAAGCGGAAACTGCGCGAGGGCGACATCGTCTCGATTGATTTCGGGATGGAAGTGGACGGATATTTCGCGGATTCAGCGGTCACCGTTCCGGTCGGGCAGATTCGGCCGGAAGTGAAGAGGCTGCTGGATGTAACCCGCGAATCGCTGGACCGCGCGATTGACAAGATGCGCGTGGGAAACCGCCTCGGCGATGTCGGCCACGCGGTGCAGAGCTGGGTCGAGCAACACGGTTATTCGGTGGTGCGTGAGTTTGTCGGGCACGGTATCGGCACGAAGATGCACGACGAACCCAACCTGCCGAACTACGGCGAAGAAGGACGCGGCGCGCGGCTGCAAGAAGGCATGGTCATCGCCGTCGAGCCGATGGTGAACGCGGGCCGGCCGGAAATTCGGATGCGGGACGAGTGGGTGGCGGAAACAGCGGATGGCAGCCCCTCGGCGCACTTCGAGCACACCGTGGCGGTCACGGCGAACGGGCCGTGGATTTTGACGCGGCCGAAAGAAATGACCGGGCCGTCTTGGTAAGAGTATGTAGTGACTGGGCTTCAACCCGGCGCGGTAAACGCAGGAGAATATGGCGAGACCCATTCGCGAGAAAAAAGAAAAAGGCGACTCTGGAAATCCCAAAGAGGACGCCATAGAAGTAATGGCCACGGTGATTGAGCCACTGCCAAATGCGATGTTTCGCGTGGAGCTCGAGAACAAGCATCAGGTGCTGGCGCACGTTTCCGGCAAGATGCGCGAAGAATTTCATCCGGATTCTGGCGGGAGACAAAGTAGCGGTGGAGCTCTCGCCTTACGATTTGACGCGCGGTCGGATTGTGTATCGCTACAAGTAGCGCGGGTTTTTGCCGTAGGTTTTGTAGTGGCGGGTCTTTAGACCCGCGATTTTGGACCTGCGACTTTGGAAGTGGTTACGTCATCTAATGGCCTGCAGGTTTTGCGAGGTCCGCTTCCGAGGCGGGCCGCTGGTCGCGACAGCACGGCCGGAATGAGGGACAAGGCAATGAAAGTACGGGCATCGGTAAAAAAGATTTGTGACAAATGCAAGGTGATCCACCGGCGCGGCGTGGTGCGGGTAATCTGCGTCAATCCGAAGCACAAGCAGCGCCAGGGTTAAGGAGACAGAATGGCACGCATCGCAGGTGTTGACCTTCCGCCGCAGAAGCGCCTTTGGGTCGGACTGACTTCGATCTACGGCATCGGGCAGGAGCGCGCGAAGAAGCTCGCCGCGAAGGCGGGCGTCGATCACACGAAAAAGATCCGCGACCTGACCGAAGACGAAGTAAATCATCTCCGGCAGGAAATTGAAAAAGAAGGCCGCGTGGAAGGCGATCTCCGCAAGGAGATCCAGATGAACATCCGCCGGCTGATTGAAATCCAGGCGTATCGCGGAATCCGGCATCGCCGCAATCTACCGGTGCGCGGACAGCGTACGCACACGAACGCGCGCACGCGCAAGGGTCCGCGGCGCGGCGCAGTGGCGGCCAAGAAGAAGGTCACCGGCAAGAAGGGCTAACAGTTTTTTGTTCGTAGGGGCACGATATATCGTGCCCGTCGGATTAAGATTTCAGAATTCGCTGCAAACTGAAACGGAGTGAACAGTGGCAAAAGAACAAAAAGGCGCGGTGCCGGACGCAACAGCAGCACCGGGGAAACCGGCGGCGGCAACAAAGCGCAAGAAAGAATTCAAGAAGAAGCGCGAACGGCGCGTCGTACCGCACGGCGTCGTTTACGTGGCGGCGACGTTCAACAACACGCAGATCACCATTGCCGATACGGATGGCCGCGTGATGTGCTGGTCCTCGGCGGGCGCCATCGGCTTCAAGGGCTCGCGCAAGGGCACGCCTTACGCCGCGCAGCAGGCTTCGCTGGCTGCCGCGGGCGTGGCGCGCGACCAGTACGGCATGAAGAGCGTGGAAGTGCGCGTGAAAGGGCCGGGCTCGGGACGCGAGTCCGCCGTGCGCGCGCTGGCCGCAGCGGGATTGCACATCGTGCTGATCCGCGACGTCACGCCGATTCCGCATAACGGCTGCCGTCCTCCGAAAAGGCGCCGCGTTTGATGAACCATTTGATGAACCGCTTGATGAAACAAGAGATTCAACGAGACAGACAAGAATGTCTGTCCCACCAGAGTTTTGGGAAGGGAGAATAGAAGTTGGCAAGACACCGAGATGCAGTCTGCCGCCTGTGCCGCCGGGAAGGGCAGAAGCTGTTTTTGAAAGGGCTGCGGTGCTTCACCGAGAAGTGCGCGATTGAGAAGCGCAACTTCGTTCCGGGACAGCACGGCCAGTCGCGGCGCCCCAAGGTCGCGGGATACGGCCTGCAGTTGCGCGAGAAGCAGAAGGTCAAGCGCACGTATGGGCTGCTGGAGAGGCAGTTCCGTTCGTATTTTGAAAAGGCTGTGCGGGCCAAGGGTCCGACGGGCGAAAACCTGATCATCACGCTCGAGCGGCGTCTGGACAACGTGGTGTGGCGCGCGGGATTGGCGTCGTCGCGTTCGCAGGCGCGGCAGCTCGTGCTGCATGGGCACGTCCGCGTGAACGGGAAGAAGGTCAACATTCCTTCCTATCTCGTCACCGTCGGCGAGGAAGTGGCCATCAAGGAAAAGATGCACCAGAACGCGATGGTGCTCGAAGCGCGCAACGTGGCGCAGAGCCAGAGCGCGGTGCCGTGGCTCGAACAAGACCGCGAACAGTTCAAAGCCAAAGTCGTGGCGTTGCCGAAGCGCGAAGACGTGCAGACGCCGCCGATCAACGAGCAGCTCATCGTCGAACTTTACTCGAAGTAAAGGCCGCCCGACCCGGTCGGGGCGCTACATCGAGCACGCCACGGACGGCAACCGGCGCGAGTGCGCCTGGTTTTAGGGCCGAGAGCTCGGCAGCCAGAAGGAAGGAACACGATGTGGAAGGGATTTCAAAAACCGAAGCGCCTTGCATCCGAGCTGGAATCGCTGACCGAGAAGTACGGCCGATTTTCCGCGCAGCCGTTTGAGCGCGGCTGGGGCACGACGGTCGGAAACGCGCTGCGCCGCGCGCTGCTGAGCTCGATTGAAGGCGCGGCCATCACCGCCGTCAAGATCGAAGGAGTGCTGCACGAATTCTCCTCGATTCCCGGCGTGGTGGAAGACGCGACGGACATCATCCTGAACCTGAAGCAAGTGCCGATCAAGCTGAACACCGATCTGCCGAAGACGATTTTCTTCAACGTCGATCATCCTGGGCCGGTGACGTCGGCGCAAATCGAGGAAGACGCGGACTTCGCGGTGCTCGACAAGAGCGTGTACATCGCGACGGTCAGCGAAGGCGGCAAGCTGCAAATCGAGATGCGCGTCAAGAACGGCCGCGGTTACGTGGCTGCGGACCGCAACTACGACGAAGACCTGCCGATCGGCTACATTCCGGTGGACTCGGTTCACTCGCCGGTGCGCAAGGTCAACTACGCCGTGGAAGCGGCACGTCTCGGCCAGATGACCGATTACGAAAAGCTGATGATCGAAGTGTGGACCAACGGCGCAATCACGCCGCAGGATTCGATCGGATTGGCCGCGAAGCTGGTGAAGGATCACATGAGCATCTTCATCAACTTCGAAGAGCCGACGGACATGCCGGAACTTCCGCAGGAAATCGCCAACGATCCGCGGCTGGAGCATCTGGACCGTTCGGTGGAAGAGCTGGAACTTTCCGTGCGTTCCTACAACTGCCTGAAGAACGCGAACATACAGACCATCCGCGAACTCGTGCAAAAGAGCGAGAACGAAATGCTGAAGACGAAAAACTTTGGCCGCAAATCGCTGAACGAGATCAAGGAAATACTGACCAAGATGGGCCTCAGCCTGGGCATGAAGTTCGACGAGCACGGCCGGATCATCTGGCCGCCGCTGCCGAGCCAGACAGCGCCGCCGCCTAGCGAAGATACGGTCGGACTGTAAAGACAGTTCAAGGTTCAAAGTTGAAGAGTTCAAATCGAGGACTCTTCAACTTTCGGACCCTTACAATAACTCTTTCACGGCTGGCCTAAGACTGCTCAGCCTTCGAAGATAAAAGGATAGACGATGCGGCATCTTAATTCAGGATCAAAACTTGGACGCAACCCGTCGCATCGTCGCGCGACGCTGCGGAACCTCGTGACCAACTTGTTCGAGCACGGGCGGATTACCACCACGCTGACGCGCGCGAAAGCGACGCGGCCCGTGGCGGAGAAGATGATCACGCTCGGCAAGCGCGACACGCTGCAATCGCGGCGCCAGGCGGCGGCGTATCTCATGACGCCAGCCATGACGAAGAAGCTCTTTAGCGAAATCGCGCCGAAATTCGCGGACCGCGCCGGCGGCTATACACGAATCATCCACGCTGGCATCCGCGTCGGCGACGGAGCCAAGGTCGCCATCCTCGAGATGGTCGGCTACGAGCTGAAGAAAAAGGAAAAGAAAGAAAAAACCAAGAAGGAAGAACCGGCAGCCGCCGCCAGCTAATACGCTCCCGTTTCGGAGTGATTTGTGCCTCAATCTCGCCCGTTGCGGATAACCGCAGCGGGCGAGTTGCTTTTAGAGGTGGCTTGGCTGTACGGCCCCCCCTCCCCTGTTTTCGTGTAAGTGTTCATTCTAAAGGGCTTTAAGTCCAATGTTTTGGAAGTGTTCATTCCAGAGAGTTTAGAGGTGTGTTTCTGGAAGTGCGGATTCCAAAGGAGTTAGCGGATTGGCAAACAAAACGGAACGAACAAAGCAAAGTCAAAAGCCCCACACGTAAGACCGACGTATAAGGCACCCGCCGCGAATTCAGAAGCAAAATTCTAAAGCAAAACTCAAAGGCAAAGTGAAAAGGAGCCAGGCTAAACCTCCGGGCCGCGCGCCCGAGCTCGCTCACACCAACGGAGCACACGCAGCGCCCGGAGCGTGTTCCACCGACTCGGCTCGCCCACCGACTCACAGAACGGGAAGGCGAGCGCCTCGTCGTGTGCGCGATCGAGGAGCCATCGACCGTCGGTCTGCTGCCGGCTCTTGACGAGATGCAAGGCATCGGCGATGCGCGCGTCGGGCTGGAGACCTGCGGCCCTGAGGTAGTCGAGCGCACGGAGGACGTCGTAGTGGTAGCGGGGCGGGAACGCGAATTTCAGGAACGCCGGATTCGCGACCTCGCCGGTCGAGCGCCGTCGGAAGAGACCGCGCTCGAGCAGGTACTGCTCGCCTCGCCGTCTGGCCGCCACGATCTCTGGCGCGGGCCCAACGGCACGCTCGTACTCGAGCAGTCCCTCCAGCACGCAGATGGTGGTGTGGAACGACGAGCGCGCGCTCTTCGGCGCTTCGCAGTTCCAACCGCCGTCGTCGAGTTGCTCGCCGACGAGACGGAGCGCGAGGCTCTCCGTCGGACGCCCGAAGTAGGCGCCGAGCGCGAGCGTACCCCCGTTGATGCATGGCTCCACTTCCCCCTCGAAGAACGTCTTGAACGGCTTCTCGCGGAACGCCTCGTCCCATAGGAAACCCGCCTCGAGGCGTGCCACCGCCGACTCGACGGCAGGGTCGGCGCGGTCGACGCCGGTCGCGCGCAGGAGAAGAAACGTGAAGAGGGTCGGCAACCAAACGGGGGCGCCGGCCCGGTGCCACGAGCCGTCCGTTCCCTGGCTGGCGAGAATTTCGGCGCCAACCCCTTCGCGCGAGACGCGGGCGCGCTCCGCGGCGAGCGCTTCCGGCGAGGCGTCCGTTAGATCGCGCATCGCCTGCCAGCGGATGGCGGGGTCCGAATCGAGCAGCCAGTCGATAGTATCCACGGCGCGATATTACCCTCGCTTGCGGAGTTAGTGAATGGGGAAACAAAACAGAACGAACAAATTAGAGTCGAAAGCCCACGCGTAAGACCGACGTCTGGGGCACCCGCGCAACCCTTCTACTCGATGCCCAAGTAGCGCAGAAATGAGCGCAGGAGCTCACTCTTAAGCGGCTGGTCGTCTCTTGGAATCACGGCCTGCCAGTACTTCATATCATGATCCACCAGGATCAGCTCGATCAGAGTGCTGGTCAGCATCATAAGGGCAAAAGACACCGCCATTTGCGGGTCGGGATGCTTGATCTCCTTGCGATGTACCAAGAACAGCTCGACCAGGTACCGGTAGCTGCGCATCTCCATCTTAGTAACCTTCCTGTAAAACGACGTGTGATCGCGGCTCTGCGTGAACTGGCGGAGGGCACGCAACAGTCCGGCGTTGGCGCGGTAGCTGACCAGCATGTTGTTGATGAGCTGCTCGGCAAACACAGCCAGCGGAATCTGGCGCGCCATGGCGGGCGTGAGCATCATGCGCAGCCTCTCGTCCTGACGCTCCAAGGTGCGGATGATCACCGTTTCGAGCAGCGCGTCCTTGTCAGGAAAACGGCGATAGATGGCCCCGGGCGTCAATCCCGCGTGCTGGGCGATGCGCGGAATGGTGGCGCCCTCTAGTCCGTGCTGTCCCAGGACTTCCTGCGCTGCCTTCAACAACTTACGCATCGATTCACGGCTGCGGGCTTGTTGGGGAGCGAGCGTCTTATCGGCCATGGGTTTCCTTTATATCAGCTCAGCAAAGATAATGCTTGACGCGAATGTAAATGTAAATATACATTTACATTATGCGGGCAAACCCGCGCTGGCAAACACTTTTGCCGGGCTTGGCCCCACCGTTAAACGCATGGAGGAGATTCTTATGGCTATTGCAACCGTTTCCACTGCAAATCTGCCCATCACCACCGTCGAGCATCCGCTGCGCAACCCGGACTATCGCCTCTGGCTGATCGGCGGCTCAATTTCGCTGCTGGGCGACCAGTTCTATCTGGTGGCCTTGCCATGGCTTGTCTTGCAGCAGACCGGCTCCGCTGCGGTCATGGGCGCCATCATGATGGCCGGCGCTATTCCGCGCGCTCTGCTCATGCTTATGGGCGGCGCCGTCAGCGATCGCATGTCCGCGCGCAAGATCATGATAGCCACGGCGATGGCACGCACTATCTGTGTCACGGTGATCGGCGTTCTGGTCTGGCTGCGCGTCCTGCGGACCTGGGAGCTATACGCTCTGGCGGTTGCTTTTGGCGTGTCCGATGCATTTGCCGCTCCTGCGCAAACGGCCTACATGCCCTCGCTGGTGAAGCGCGAACAACTGGTCGCGGCCTCGTCGGTCAGCCAAAGCACGGCGCAGATGACCACCATTGTTGGTCCAGTTCCAGCCGGGTTTGTGATCAAAACGCTGGGTGTGGCATGGGCCTTCTTCGTGGATGCGATCAGTTTCTTGTTTATCATTGGCGCACTATGGAAGCTGCCGGATCCACCTAAGTCTCAGACTGCCCGGAAAGCGATGTTGCACTCGATCGTGGAGGGAATCGCCTACGTAGGAAAAGATGTGCCGCTGCGCTCGCTGATGTTGTTGGTCACGATCCTGAACTTCTGCATTGCCGGGCCGGTTTCGATTGGTCTGGCGTACTTGACCAAGACGAGATTCGGTTCGCCTGCCGTGTACGGCATTGTGATCTCGGCGGTTGCCGCGGGAAGTTTGCTAGGCGCTCTACTGGCCAGTGTCTGGAAGATTCGCCAGCGCGGCATGATGATTCTTTTGGTGTCGTTGGCGTTGGGTGTCTGCTTGGGATCCATCGGCCTGCTGGGGAAAGTATGGAGCATCGCCAGCGTGCTGCTGATCATGGGCGCAGCGGCGGGAATGGTCAACATCCACATCGGCGCCTGGATCATGCAGCGGATCGATGTCGCGGTGCGCGGGCGAGTTGCGAGCGTGCTCATGCTAGCCTCCTTCGGAATAACCCCCATCTCCCTCGCGGTTGCAGGATTCTTGGTTGCGTGGAGCTTGAAGCTTATGTTTCTGCTCGCTGGAGGACTCATGGTGCTGGCTGCCGCCGGAGCTTCGTTCCAGAAGCCAGTGCGGGAGATTGAGTAAGCACCCCAAGCTTACCGCTGTGCGAAATTGGAGTCCTGGTGCGTGGCGCCGAGTTCGGACCAATGACGTGCCATCCGGAAGTTGAAACAGGGCAGTCCGCTAGCAACCGCTCACAAGGAACTAATGAACCGGCCTGATACCCTGATATGGATCAACGTTTATTCTTCTTCGGGGAGTCTGGTTCGGGGAGCTCTGGGAGGCATTCGGGAGAGGAATTGGAATCGATGAGGGAGGGAGGAGTGGAGAGTGGGGCGGCATTGGCCAGAACCTTGTTCCAGTGGTCGAATTTGTAGTGGAACGGGAACTCCTGCTTCACGTGGGGGAGGGAAGAGAGCATGACCTGACCCATGTAGGTGAGGACGGCGGCTTTGCGAAGGGGGATACGGTTCTGCGCGACGGCGATAAAGAGTTTGCCGAGGACGTGGTTGATGTCGGTGGCGGTGAGGAAATCGCCATGGAGGGAGGCGGAAACTTCGCCGCCCAGGCGCTGGGACTCGAGGAGCTGCAGTTCTTGCCTGGCATGGAAGGCACAGAAGGAAGAATGGACCGGGCTGCGCAACATGCGGCAGCAGCGGCCGTCGGAAAATTGAAACTGGCAGCGCGTGGCGACACCAGCGATGGAATTCGTATTCGTCATGGAAGCCTCTTAGAAGTGGATTTGAGTTAAGGACAAAGGGGAAATACGAAACTCGAAACTGCGAAACTGCGAAACGCACCGGCTTAGAGAGCCGGTGGAAGGATAAGACCTGGCTATCGAGCGGTGATACCCGGGAAGGCAAAAAAATAGCCGCCCGGAAAGGCGGCGGCAAAGGTCCGTTGAGTCTAATTCTCCGAAAAAAGAGTACCACCGATGGTATAACTCTGTCAATAAGCATTTATCCGAGGCATTTATCCGAGGACGACCGAAAGTTTTTGGCAGAACTGCGATCGACGCGAGAATGGTGGATGCGGTGTGGACAATTCAAGGGCGATCGCGAAGCAATTGAGGTGGACGGCCAAGCGCCTCGCCCCGCCCTTCGAGTTATTGCCGCGAGAACGCGACGCCTAGCTGCGCGGCGCAGAGACTTCTTGAGCGCTGTTTGGCTCTGTTGGACGCAAGCGGAACCAGAGGTAGAGGGCGGCGAAGGCGAACGAAGGCGCCGGCGGAGTCGAGCAGGGAATCGTAGGGGGAGGCGCCGCGGCTGGCGACGAAGGCTTGGTGGATTTCGTCCATGATGGAATAGCCGGCGGCGACAAAGAGTGCGGAGATTCCCCAAGACCAGCGCCAGCCCTTGCGATCGCCGCGGACGCCGCGGTAGAGCAAGAGGCAGAAAATAAAATATTCGGTGAAGTGGGCGCTTTTGCGGATGAGATGGTGGATGAGATTGAATTGGCCTTCGGTGAGATGGGGGAAAAGCCACTTCACGAAGAAGGAGAGAATCGTTGCGGTGTGCTCGGAGGAGAAGGAGTCGGTCGAGAGTGTGAAAATGACGCAGGCCCAGGCGATGGCGGGCCACCAGGCGCGAAGCCAGGCAGGTATCAGCAGCTTGTGCAGGCGGGGCTGCATCTCCGGCAAATGCGGGGCGGGGCGAGGATTGCGCCAGGGTTGGAAGTCAGACACGAACCAATGCTCCTGTAAACCACGTCAAAACAAGTTTAGCGCGCGATGATTCATTGCAGCGGGCTATTCCATGAGCCCTATTCCATCCGATAGTTGGGGGCTTCGCGCGTGATGATGACGTCGTGGACGTGGCTTTCGCGAAGGCCAGCGGCGGTGATGCGAACGAAGCGGGCTTTCTCGGTGAGTTCCCTCAAGGTGGGAGCGCCGACGTAGCCCATGCCGCTCTTGAGGCCGCCGATGAGCTGGTCGGTCAGCGCGCCGAGCGGGCCTTTGTAAGGAACGCGGCCTTCGACGCCTTCGGGCACGGATTTTCCGCGCTCTTCGGTGTCTTGAACTGTTGCATAGCGGTCGGAACCTGCGTCCATGGCGCCCATTGAACCCATACCACGGTAAGACTTGAACGTGCGGCCCTGATAGAGAATCGTTTCGCCGGGAGATTCTTCGGTGCCGGCGAAGAGGCTGCCGATCATCACGCAGGAAGCGCCCGCGGCGATGGCTTTGGTGATGTCGCCGGAATACTTGATGCCGCCATCGGCGATGATGGGGACGCCAGTGCCTTGCGCGGCGCGCGCGGCTTCCATGATGGCAGTGAGTTGGGGGACGCCCGCGCCCGTGACGACGCGCGTGGTGCAAATCGAGCCGGGGCCGATGCCGACTTTCAGACCATCAATGCCAAGCGCGATGAGATCTTTCGCGGCTTCAAAGGTGGCGACGTTTCCGGCGATGATCTGCACTTCGGGAAGACGCTGGCGGATGGCTTTGATGGCGTCCATGACGCGGGAAGTGTGGCCGTGGGCGGTGTCAATGGCGAGGACGTCGGCTTTGGCCTTTGACATTTCGACGGCGCGTTCGAGGTAATCGCCCGTGGCGCCGACGGCGGCGCCAACGCGGAGGCGGCCTTGCTCGTCTTTTGCGGCGCGCGGATATTCGCGTTTTTTCTGGATATCTTTGACGGTGATGAGGCCCTTGAGATTGAAATCCTGGTCAACGACGAGAAGCTTTTCGATGCGGTGCTTTTGCAGGATGCGCTCGGCTTCTTCGAGGGTGGTGCCGACGGGAACAGTGACGAGATTTTCTTTCGTCATCACGGAGCCGACGAGCTGCGCGTGATTCTTTTCAAAGCGAAGGTCGCGGTTGGTGAGGATTCCGGTAAGGCGGGAGCCGCGCGTGACGGGAAGGCCGGAGATGCGGTACTTGGTCATGATTTCGAGGGCTTGGCGGAGGGTGATGTCGGGGGAGATGGTGACGGGGTCAACGATCATGCCGCTTTCGGAGCGTTTTACGCGGTCCACCTCCTCGCCTTGGCGGTCGATGGGCATGTTGCGGTGGACGAGGCCGATGCCTCCCTGGCGGGCGATAGCGATGGCCAGGCGAGATTCGGTTACGGTGTCCATGGCGGCGGAGGCCAGGGGAACGTCCAGGGACAATTTGCGGGTGAAGTAAGTGCGCGTATCCACTTCGGCCGGGAGCACAGAAGATTTGCCGGGCAGGAGAAGCACGTCGTCGAAAGTAAGACCTTCGGGAATCGGACCTTCAATCATTCCAACCTCGTTTCTGGAAATTAGCGCCCTAAAACAGCGCAGCCCAGCGGGTGGCCGCTGGGCCGGAAGATGAATGCGTCAGATTGCAAAAATCAATCACTGTGAAACTTCTATTCTAGGGGGCAATGGGATTGGGGTCAAGTTGGCGAGGGTTATGTGTCAGCGGGCCAGCTTCCGTTTGTCCGGCGACTATTCGGTGTGCAAGACCTTGTAGCTTGCGAGGATGCAGCCGCCTTCGATTTGGCGGCATTCGGTGAGCGTGAGTTTTACGCGATGGCCGGGGTCGCGGAACGTGGGGATTCCGGAGCCAAGAAGAATGGGATGAATGTTCAGGCCGATTTCATCCACGAGGCCGGCGGCCAGGAGCGATTGCGCGAGTTCGCCGCCGCCCATCAAGCAGATTCCTTTTCCGGGGCGTTGCTTTAGAGTGCGCACGTATTTTGCGGCGTCGGTGGTTACTAGCTCGAATCCGGGATCGTCGAGAGCTGTGAGCGTGCGTGAGAAGACGTAGGTGAGCATGGTGGGCGCTTTGCGCTTGGGGCTTGTTTCTTTGGGAGGTTTCTTTGCTGACGAATGTCTTTGAGCGACCGAGACTTCGTAGGTTTTACGACCCATCAAGATGGTGTCGACGTCCTTCCAGTAGTCGGTCATCACTTGCTGGACATCCTTGCTGAAGTGCAGCCAGTCGATCGAGCCATCGGCGCCCGCGAGAAAGCCGTCCAGGCTGACGGCTCCGCCATAGGTTACGATGCGCATCATGCCTTCCTTTCTCTTGTGAATCCTCTGTAGCCAACGGAGGCATACACAAAAGTGGTTCAGGCTAGATTACATCAGTTTGATTGGGCGAAAAGCGCGTAGGAGGAGTTCAGATATTCGCGGAATTGCGCTTGTCTTGAGAGATTCTTTTCGCTGGCGATCATGTTCTCGAGGATAGGAACGAGAAAGCGGCCGTAGTGGTTGAGAGTCGTTTGGTCGTGAGTGGCCAAAGCTTGTTCGACGGCGCGTTGCGTGGCTGGCGTGACGAGTTCGAGCCGACCAACGAAGACACGGACGGTTTTTGCGGGCGCGGGGCTGATCGAGAGTGGCAGGACGCTGTCCACGAACTGGCGCGGGACGATGTAGAAAAGACGGCTGCCTTCTTCAAACCAGGAATCGCGCCAGGTTTCAAACATAGCTTGCGCTTCGTCTAGATAGAGGCCCTGCGCGATGAGCATGTTTTCGACGGCTTGTTTAAGGGAGTCCATTGTTGCGTTGAGTTCGGGAGGATCGAGAGTCGTTGACTGAGCCGCAGAGTCGTCTGCGATGCGGAATCCCAGTTTGTCGCCACGGCGCTCGAAGAGGAGCATGGCCGGAATTTCCTTTGCGTTGAGACTTTGAGTGAGGATCTTACTGTCATGTGCCAGCATTGCGGAAACAGGCGCAGAAAAACTTGCGACCCCTCGATAGAAGAGGAATTTCTCGGACTGATCCCCGGTTGCCATCTTTATGCGCAGAGGTGTTGAAGATGTTTGCCGGGCGGCATAGTAGTGGTTCGCTCGATCTTCGCGCGGGAAGCTGACGGAGTTGTTTGGTTCGAGCGTGACGGAATCCCAGGAGATGCTGCTGTCTGGTTGCTTGTGGAGGCGGCTCCAGTCATTGAGATAGGAAACCATGCGCGTTTGCGTCTCGAGACCGACGGGCTCGACGCGGTTCGCGTGCGGATACCATTCGGTGATGAGGCCTTGAGAGAAGGAGACGTGAACGGAGACGGTAGTTTCGTGGTTCGTGTAGAAATAGAGAACCGGCGTTTCCATCCGGACGGCGCCGCGGAGTCCGCCTTTGAAATTCGTGGTTTGGAAATGCTCGACAAAGTTCGGAAGATCTGTGGAACCCGTCAACGGCAACCACTCAGCGGCGCGGCCGTCTTTCCCGGCAATAGACGTGAATGTCCCCCATTCGTGCGCGGTGAGGTTTGGATCAGAGGCTGGCGTTTGCGCGCGGAAAAGAAGTGGCAAGGTGGCTAAAGTCACAGCGAGAACTACGCAGGCAAGCAGGCGAGATTTCATGGTGCTAGCTCCTTGATTCCCCATCGGCTAATTTGACGCGAAAAGAAGCGCGAGTGTTAACAACACTTGGCACTGTTTGGACCGCCTCAAGCGATGCAGTCGCGGCAACTTGCTTGGCGTTTAGGGCTGCACTAGAGTGAATTCATGGCATGGGAGACAGACAGATTTGAGCCGCACCGGTTGTTGAAGAATGGGCATGCCATGACGATTGCGGCGGCGTTTGTGCGGCGGCGTTTTGACCTGCCACCCGCGGAAGAGCGTTTGTTTCAAGTGGATCCGGAGTCGCGAATTCTTGGGTGCTGCCATTGGCAGCCCGGCAAGCGGCGCGATGTGCCGGTGATCGTGATTGTGCACGGGCTGGAGGGATCGAGCGAATCGAATTACGTTTGCGGCATCGCGGAGAAGGCGTTTCAAGCTGGTTTTCACGCGGTGCGATTGAACCAGCGAAATTGCGGCGGGACAGAGACGCTTACGCCGACGCTGTACAACTCCGGGATGAGCGGGGATTACCGTGCGGTGCTTGAAGAATTGTCCATCCAAGATGGGTTCGAGCAGATTTTTTTCGCTGGCTACTCGATGGGCGGCAATCTGGTCACGAAGATGGCGGGCGAATATGGAGATGCCGCACCGAAAGCTTTACTCGGAGTTTGTGGGGTATGTCCAGCGATGGACCTAGGGGCGTGCGCCGACGCGCTGGAGCGCCGCGATAATTTTTTCTACCAACGGCATTTTGTAAAGGGCCTGATGGCGCGCTACGCGCGAAAGGCAAAGCTGTTCCCGGGGCGCTATCCGCCGAATGGATTCGGGGCAGTGCGTTCGGTACGGGAATTTGACGACAAGATTACGGCGCCGCAATTCGGCTACCGCGACGCGCAGGACTATTACGATGCGGTAGGGGCAAAGAAAGTCGTTGCGCAGGTGCGCGTGCCGATGCTGATGATCACGGCGCAGGACGATCCGTTCGTGCCGTACGAATTGTTCCTGCGTGCAGATCCGTCGCAGAATCCGGCGATAAAGTTCGTTACGCCGCAGCATGGCGGCCACTGTGGCTTCATTTCGAATCGCAGCGGGGCGGAGCGGTTCTGGGCGGAGCAGAGGATTGTAGAGTTTTGCGACGCGATTCGGCGTGCGTGAAATCAGCCCATCGGCTTTTCAAGCGAGACCGCGAAGTTCTTCGTTAATAGCTGTGCGGGGCCGTCGGGCATGATGACCATGTCGTCTTCGCAGCGCATGCCAAACTCACCGGGAACGTAGATGCCAGGCTCATTCGAAAAAGTCATGCCGGCTTCGAGATTCGTTGTGCTGCCCTTGACGAGATAAGGATGCTCGTGGCCATCGAGACCGATGCCGTGGCCGAGCCTGTGCGTGAAAAATTTGTAGCCGGGGCCGTAGCCGCCGTTGACGATTACGGCGCGCGCAGCGTCATCCACGGTGCCAGACAAGCGGCCAGCGCGCGCCGCGTCCAGTGCGGCGTCTTGCGCTTTACGATTGAGTTCGTACGCTTTAGCGATTTTCTCCGAAGGCTTGCCAAAAATTCCGGTGCGCGTGACATCGGAGGCATAGCCGTCGACCCCGCAACCGCCATCAACCAAGACCACATCGCCTTCCTTGAGCTTTTGCGGTTGTTTGGTGCCGTGCGGCAGAGCAGCGGAGGCGCCCAGAAGAACCAGCGCACCGCCACGCAATCCCATTTTCGAAAAGCCGGCTTCAACCATGTGCGCGATGTCCTCTTGCGACATGCCTTCGCGCAAAGCGGCAAACACAGGCTTATAGACTTCGAACGTCGCATCACAAGCGAGGCGCATCAATTCAAGTTCGTGCGCGGATTTGCGAGCGCGGCAGGCAATGGTAACGGGATCGGCGGACACGTACTCAAATCCAGGGGCGGCTGCGCGGAAGTGATCGGAGTAGGTGAAGTACGCGGTTTCTTCCACACCAAGCCTGCCCGTCCGGACGCCTTGGTCGGCAAGAGCGGCCGCGGCGAGCTTCGTGGGACTTTCGTCTTCCTGCCAAACGCGGATTTCGATGGGGAAGCGGAGTTGTTCCCGCAAGCGGCCTTCCTCGAAGCCCGGGCAGACGAGAACAGGCTTGCCTGCGCGAGGCAGGACGAGTCCGACGAGGCGCTCGCTCAAGCCCCAGCGAATGCCAGTGAAATAGTAGAGCGACGTCCCGGGAGCGAAAAAGAGAGCGTCAAAATTGGGCTTCAGTTCGTTCATAAGGTGCTGCGCACGATCGAGCCGCGCGCGAAACTCATCTGCCGTAATGGGCTTGAGGCGCGCGCCGAGCGGCTTCAAACTCGAAAAGTCCGCTCCATGTGTTTCTTGCGGCGAAGCTGCCGCGGCTTTCGAGCCGGGCACAAGCGCAAGCGAGGAAGCAGCAGCGGCGCTTTGCAAGAAGCGACGTCGCGACGTACCAGAATTTGTGGGCATGGATGTTTTCTCCAGTGTGGAGAAGACGTTTACTCGGCGGAGGCATGAGTTGTCAAGCAGGATGAAGAAAAAAGAACGCGACGAAACGGAGGAAAGCAAAATCTGACGAGAAACTCCGGGAAAGCTACTCCATGCGAACGGCTTGGATATTCTTTCCCTGAACTTTAACTTCAATGCCAAGCGGCGGGCGGAGGTCCGAACCTTGAACGATCGCGCCGCGCACCCAGACGTTTCCGGGAAGGTTGGTCAGCTTCAGGGGATCGTAAACCGTGCGGCTGCAGGGGTTGCCGACCATGGGATGCTTCCCCGCCTTGAAGTCATAATCGCTCTTCAGCTTCGCGAGGTCCGTGATGTATTCGAGCTGGCAATTCCCGTAAGGTGCATTCATCGAAAACGCCCAATAAGCGTTTTCCTGGGACGCGGAACTTGCCGGCAAACGAATCAGAAGGGCCGGAACGTTTTCTCCCGTCAGCCCGTTGCGCATGAAGAACTGCTTCGAGGACCATGGCTGAGCCATTTCCGTAAGGCTGGCGATGCCAGGTTCCTGCTCGGTGGCATGCGGGAGCGCCGCGTTGGGATCAGGCGCAGGCGAGGGAACTTCAATTTGAGGCGGAGGCTCAGCCGGGGGTGCTTCGGAATGTTTCGGGCGGAGCAACCATCGCCCACCGAGAAAAACTACCAATAACAATACGAGAAGTGCTCCGACCATACGGACGGCAGGATTATTCAGGACGCCACGGCGCGAGCCCGGCCCGGAAACTCCGGGTATCTGCGGCATTTCTGCCTTGTAGCGGTCAGGTGGGGACTGGTCCGACATTTTGATTTGTTATGTTCTAAGTTTCCCGCGAATCCGCACCCCTTACACGGTTACCTTCGGAGCTGGGAGGGCGAAGGATCCATTTCCCGGGTATTGTAGAGCGAGAAACAAAGCCGAGCAAGACAAGGTATTGCGGAAGCGGGGAAAGACGCAACCGTCGCAGAGGGGCGGCGCAGGTTGGTGTCCTGATTGACAACACGATGTTATTGAGAAGGTTACAAAAGATGCCGCGAGGCTTGTCTGCAGCGCGAGAGGCCACTAGTGTAGTAGGAAGCATGGGGAGGACCGGCTTCCTCGCCGAATAGCATGAGTCCCGAATCACGAGGGGGCGCGCGGGCATTTGTCCGCAGCCTGAACATTTTACTGAAATTCGCACGCCTGTATGAATTTGGCCACGTGCGAACGGCGGCGCAGTTCGAGACTGCGTGGAAAGAGCTCCGAGGTGCGCTCGATGAGAGCGTCGGGAGCGGGCTCCTGCTTGGAGCTTCCGGAAATCAAATTTTGTTGGATGGCGTGCCGCTCGGCGCATCCGCCGGCGAAAAGAGCTTCGCGCAGATGCTAACTGGCTCAGGCATCGCTAGCATTCACTTCTCTCCGAATCTGACGCAGCCGCAATTTGCGCGGTTCGTGCGCGCATTTCCCAGCGGCAACGCGAAACCATCCTCTCTCGCGGAACAATTGAAATCCGCGCTCGCTGGTGAAACAAGCATCAAGGTCAACGAGATCCGCTATGTCGCGGAAGATTCTTCCATAGCAGGGATCAAAGTAGCCGCGCAACTCACGGCGAAGGCCCTTGGCGCCCAGGGAGACAAATTTAAGGATTTCTTCGAAGACCCCAACAAGCTTCTCCAGATGATTCTTGCCGCGGAGAGTTCGCGCAGCGGCGGGGGAGGCGGCGGCGGAGGAACCGGCCCGGGCTTTGGTCCCGGTGGTGGCGGACCCGGGGGTGTGCCCGGGGGCGGCGGCACGGGCGCTGGAGGTATTGGATCGGGCGGAGGGGCTGGGACGGCCAGTCAATCTGGAAGTCTATGGGAAGGCGGCGGTGGTGGTTCAGGCGCCGGAGGCGGTTTAGGAACCGGTAGTGCCACGGGCGGCGGAACTGGCAGTGGTCCTGGCGGAACTGGCGGTGGTCCTGGCGGAGCTGGCGGTGGTGCGAGTGGTGGCTCAGGCTCCGGCGGAGTGGCTGGACCCGGCGGCGGAGCTGGCGGCAGCGGTGCAGGCGCAGGGCTTGGCGGTGGCTCGGGAGTTGGCACTGGTGGCGGTGGCGGCGGGACAGGGGTTGGCGGCGGAGGCACCGGCGCCGGGGGCGGAGCTGCTGGTGGAGGCGGGGAAGCACCCGGAAGGTGGCTGACTGCTTCGGCGCTGCTTCGCGGCAGCACTCTCGGCGGTGGCGGCCCAGTGGCTGGCGGAACTGGTGCAGGAGTTGGAGCGGGCGGTAGTGGCTTCAGCGTGGCAGAAGAAGACGTCCGCGCGATGTTGGGCCTCTTCGCGCAGCTGGGAAAGTCCCGCAAAGATCCCGAAGCGAAAATGGACGTTCCGACCTTTCAGTCGCGCTTGAGCGCGATGCCCGTGCGCGCGCAATTTACATTGCAGCAGGCTCTGGCAGGTCTGGCGGCGCAGGCGCCTACAGAGAAGGCCGACAAGCCCATGTTGCTGAAGTTGGCGGAGCATGTGGCGATTCGGTTTGCGCTGGACAGCTACGAGCGCGGCGAGCTCCGCGTGAACGCCGTGAAGCAGCTTCTGGACCGCATGAATTCCGAGATCGAAGCGCTGCGCAAGATTCTCGGCTCGCAGGAAGAGATGATGGCCCAGGCGGGGCTGTCTGTGCAGACCTACACGGAATTGCTCGACCAAGAATTCTGGGAACAGGTGCCAGAAGAGAACAAGAAGGAAGTGCTGACCTCGGATGAGGCCTGGTGCGTGCCGCCGCGAAACGTGCGGGCCTTCCTTGAGGACATGCTGAGGCGCGGCGAATTAAAGACGGTGAATGAGATTTTGATGAAGTATGCCGCTTGCGTTGCGCTGGAAGCGCCGGAAGCGCGTCGCACCACGGCGATCGGGCTTTCTGATCTTGCCGAACTATACGGCAGCGGCGACGGCAGCGCGCTTATGGAATCGATCCGCAGGCTGGGAAATCAGCTGGCCGTCGAACGGGAGCCGGAGTTGCAGACGTTGATCAGCGCGGCGTTCGTGCGCATGAGCCAGGAAGCCGCGTCAAAGCGTTGCTATCCGGCCATGCAGCAGGCGCTTTCTTCTCTCGATAGCATCGAACAGCAGCGTCCGGGCTCGACGCAAAGCCTTCGTCCGCGTATCGGCGCCGAAGAACGCCTGCCGGAATTCATCGAAGAGGCGCTACGCGGCGGACACATCGCCGATGGCATGACCGAAATCCTGGGACTGATGCCAAAGGCGACGCTGCATTACGTGACCAACCGCTTCGGCCACTGCGGGTTCCGTGAAGATTGCGAAGTGCTCGGCCAAATCGTCCGAGGGCTCGGCGAGGATTCCACGCAGCGCTTGTTGGAGATTCTGCAAACGGCGCCGGCCAATGAGGCAGCGGAGACTATCGGTTTGCTGAGCCATTTCGCTCCCGATGCCGTCGAAAAAATTCTTCCGGTACGCTTGAGCCAATGGCCGCGCTCGTCTCATGACCGGGCAGTGCGCCAACTTTCTTCCGCGCCACCCGAGCAACGCGCCAAATTGCTCGTCTCGCTCTACGATTCGCTGGACGCGCTGATCCGGCCACTGGCCATTGATGAAATGGGCATGAGCGGCCAGCATGAATGCATCCCGAAGCTGGTGGAACTGGCGCAAAATGATCACACACCGCCATTTCACCGGTTGAAGGCGCTTGAAGCGCTTGGCCGCTTGCGCGCCTCGGCTGCCAGCCCCACGCTGCAGCACATCATGGACGCACGGCAAGTGTGGCGATGGGTTTACGCCGCTGAACTGCGAATCGCTGCGGCCCAGGCCTTGATGCGGATTGATCCCACCATGGCGCTCGAAAAACTGAACTCGAGCGGACTCGAGCGCAAGGACTTGACGCTTGAGCCCACAGATCCCGAGCCGAATTCCTCGGTGATGCGCCAGCGGCGTTACATGCGGCTGAAACTTTCAAGGAACCTGATCGCGGTGACGACAAACTTGCGCGAGAATTTCCGGCTTTCGATCCCGGAACTCAACTTGGGCGGCGGAATCGGCGCGGGCGAACGCCATCTGGCGCCGGGTTCACTCCTGTCGCTGAAATTTTCTCAAGGCGTTCGGCACATCAAGGCGCAAGCCATCGTGCGCGGAGCGCGTCCACAGGCGATGGCGTTCGAATTTGTGGAGATGGACTTGGAAGATCGCGCAAGGTTGCGAAAAATATTGATGGAGCTTGGCGGCCTTCCGCAGGTGGCAGCCGTTACAAATCGCAGCAGGCGGCGTGGCCGCGTAGCGCTCAACAAGAGTTAGAACAAAGATTTTGACGGCGTGCGGTAGAACGCAACCCCCCTTCCTACCTGTACCCGTCCGGAGCAAAACCGTCCGGTCGAGCAGGTCTCGCACCCGTCCTCTCGGCGTCTTGACAGCAGAGACACATGGAACCTCTGTACCATTGCCGCCAACGAGCCATAACCCTACGGTACTAGACAGGTAGTCCCATTAGGGACTACGCGTGGCGGCGAATGATAGCGGATTCCAAGTCGACTTCCGGGCGGGCCTTCGTAAGAAGTCTGAACATTCTCTTGAAATTTGCCCGTTTGTACGGTTTCGAGCACGCCCGTACTACCGAACAGCTCGACATCGCCTGGCACGAACTGCGGGCGGCGATTCCCACCGGAACGGAAAACGGTTTGATGCTGGGTGCGACCGGCTCCCAATTGCTCCTGGATGGCGTTCCCCTGGAGGGCGCACCCGCCGAAAAACAATTTGCGCAACTGCTTTCTGCGGCCGGTCTGGCCAGCATTCAGTTTTTCCCCTCCGTTAGCCAGGAAGAAATTGGCAGATTTGCCCGGGCATTTCCCACCGGCAAAGCAAAACCCACCGAACTCGCCAGACAGTTGAAATCCGCACTCACGGGTGCCCAAGGCATTCGTTTGAATGAGATATGTTTCGTCGCAACCGATTCGCGGTTGAAGGATGCCAGCGTGGCCGCGCAATTGGCGGCGGCGTCCCTCGGGGAAGACCAGGACGAATTTAAGAAGTGGCTGAACGACCCCCAGAAATTGCTGGAACTAATTGCCGCGGCGCAAGGTTCGAGAGGCGGCGGGACCGTTGGCACGGGCACGGGAGCAGGTGGTTCTGGATCGGGAAGCGGCGAAGTTGCTCCAGGTGACGCCGGAATCGGTGGCGGCGGAGGAACTGGCGGAGCCACAGGTGCAGTTGGCAAGTTTAGCGTTACGGGATCAAGTAGCGGTGGGACGCTCACGGGCGGACCATATGCGGCGGGAGGCGCCGCTGGAGTCGCTGGCCAAGTTGTGGGTGGCACCGGCGGAGGTCTGGGAGCGGGTTTGGGAGCCGGCCTCGGTGCAGGGCCCGGCGGCGCAGGTGGTGGCACCGGAAGCGGGCCATGGCGGGGAACCGGCCAGGGTAGCGGCCCGAGCGAAGATGAAATCTATGGAATATTGGGCGCACTGACAAGTTTCGGGAATGTAGGCACGGGCCAAGGTGGCGCCGCCGCAGCTGGCCAGTTCCAGGATCAGATGTCCCAATTGCCCGGAACCGCGCAAGACACCTTGAAAAGAGCCATTGCCGGGCTTGCGGCGCAAGCACCGGATGGCCAGCCGGATGAATCAGTCCTCGTAAAACTGGCCGAACATCTGGCGATTCGTTTTGCTCTGGAGCGATTCGAAAGCGGCGAAGTCAAAGTGAATGCCGTGCGGCAGATGCTCGACCGCATGAATCAAGAGATCGAAAATCTCCGCAAGATTCTCGGCGCGCACGAAGACAAAATGACCGATGCGGGAATGATGGTCGAGTCCCACCGCGAAATTCTCGACCGTCAATTTTGGGCGGCAGTTCCGGAAAGCGGCAAGCAGGCCGTTCTGATGTCCGGGGACGCGTGGTGCATCCCGCCAAAGAACGTGCAGTCCTACGTGGCCCATCTAATCGAGACCGGAGAGGTGGCGCAAGCCATCAGCATCTTGCAGAACTACGCGTCATGCGCGGAGAGCGATGAGGCTGATGCGCGTAAGAAAACCGCAATGGGCTTGTCCGAAATGGCTGAACTTTACGCGAAGGCCGATCCGAAGTTGCTCGGTGAAGCGTTGCGTCATCTGGGACTGCGGCTGAGCGTAGAACAAGACACCGACTTGCAGACGCTCGTGAGCGCCGCGTTCGTTAGGCTTAGCCAGGAGGCTGCAACCAGCCGGTGCTTCCCAGTGATGGAACAAGCGCTCGATTTGATTTCGGGCGTGGAGGCGCAAAGGCCCGGCATCGGACGAAGCTTGCGTCCGAAGATGGGCATTGAAGAGCGCATTCCGGAGTTTGTGGATGAAGCGTTGCGGGCACGGCAGGCAGCCGCCGGCATGACCAATGTTTTGAAAATGCTACCGCAAACGGCGATGGAGCAACTCTCCACGCGGTTCAACCGATGCAGTCTGCGGGAAGATGCCGAGCATGTCTCAAACCTGGCGGCCGATCTTGGCGAAGAGGGTTTGCAATATCTACGAAGCACCGTGCGGGGCGGACCCATCACCGAAGCCGTCGAGATGGCGGGCCTCCTGAGCAAGCTTGATCCCGAAGCGGTCGAGGTGTTTCTGCCCTCACGGATGAAAGATTTTCCCCGGACATCACAGGACCGGATCGTGCGGCAAATTTCCGCAAGCGGCGCTCCAGGACGTTGCCGGATTCTTCTCGAGTTGCTCGATCATGTGGACCCGCTCATTATGCCTCTCGTGATTGACGAAATTGGCGTGACCTCCGACCGCGAATCGCTCGGCCGTTTGCTGACCATGGTTGACGGCGACTTGCCGGTGGGCGGTGGACCCTATTTGCAAGTGAAAGCTATCGAAGCCCTCGGCCGCATTCACGCGCCGGAATCCATCACCACGCTCAAGCGGGTTGTGGAAGCCAAGAAGATGTTTGGGTGGCTGCATCCTCAGGAACTCCGCGTTGCCGCCTTGCAAGCGCTGATGAGGCTGGAACCGGACTGGGCGCGCGAATTTGTGGCAAAGAGCGGACTTGACCGCGACGAGCTGGCTTTGGCGCCGCTCGACGTCGCTACGAACTCAAAATTTGTCCGGCAGCGCCGCCACACGCGGGTGCGGCTGCACAAACCAGTCACCGCCGTGAGCACAAACCTCAAGGAAGCCTGCCGCCTCGAGATTAAGACGGCAAGCCTTTCCGGCGGCATTGCCACCATCAGCCGGCATCTCGCTCCGGGGACGCAAGTGCAACTGAAGCTGCAACTGGGACTTCGCAACGTGCAAGCCACTGCCCTGATGCGGGATTACCGGGCGCAAGACATGGCGTTTGAAATTGTGGATATGAGTCTCGACGAGCGCAGCAAGTACCGCCGCCTGCTGGCCGACAATCATTCGCAGTCCTCTCCCGTTACGGACGCCAAGACCCAGAGCGTAGCCCCCGAGAACTCGATACCCTCCTAGAGTTCTATCCGTCCGCTTGGCAGTTCTGTGCGTTTAGCTATTCCTGACGTGTCGCCGTTCTTGGCGCTGACGCATCCAAACAGATAGAATAGAATGTTTGTACTGGTTGCGGCAGAGCGGCCAGTGCCTTCACGCACTCTGAATACCAGCAGGAGACGGCGAAACCTTCCATGGATGTTGCCAAGGCAGTTGACACAGTTGTCGCTCGGTTCATCGGTACCAAGCACGAGCGCGACATCAAAAAATTGCAACCGCTCGTTGTCGAGATCAATGCGCGCGAAGCCGAAACACGCGCGCTCAGCGACGATGACCTGAAGTTGCGGTTCGCCGCACTTAAGGCTGAGGTGCAAGAGCAGCTCAAGGACACGGAACCCAGCGACGACACCTACAAAGAACTCTTAAAGAAGGTGCTCGACCCGGCCATTGTGCCGGCGTTTGCCTTGGTCCGCGAAGCTGGCCGCCGTTTTCTGAACATGCGCCACTTCGATGTGCAGTTGATCGGCGGAATGGTTTTGCACGACGGCAAGATCGCGGAGATGAAGACGGGCGAAGGCAAAACGCTCGTTGCCACCTTGCCCGCCGCACTAAATGCACTTGCAGGGCGCGGCGTGCACGGCGTCACAGTGAATGATTACCTCGCGCGGCGCGACGCCGAGTGGATGAGCCCTCTCTATCGCGGCCTGGGCCTTTCCATCGGCGTAATCGTGCACGATTTGGACGATGAACAGCGCAAAGCGGCGTATGGCGCCGACATTACGTACGGCACGAACAACGAATTTGGATTCGACTACCTGCGCGACAACATGAAGTACGACCTGGCGCAATGCGTCCAGCGCGGGCACCAGTTCGCCATCGTGGACGAAGTGGACTCCATCTTGATTGACGAGGCTCGCACGCCGCTGATTATTTCCGGCCCGTCGGAAGAGTCCACCGACAAATACGCGAAAATCGACAAGATTATTCCGAAGCTCATCCAGGATATTGATTACACGATGGACGAGAAGCATCGCACTGCGACGCTGACGGAAGAGGGCTTCAGCAAGTGCGAACGGCTGCTCGGCCTGCACAATCTTTCCGATCCGGTGAACATCGAGTTGATGCACCACGTCTATCAAGCGCTGCGCGCCCATTCGCTCTATAAGCGCGACGTGGATTACGTCGTGAAAGACGGCGAAGTGATCATCGTTGACGAATTCACGGGCCGCCAAATGCCGGGCCGCCGCTGGTCCGATGGATTGCATCAGGCCGTCGAAGCAAAAGAAGGCGTCAAGATCGAGCGGGAAAATCAGACGCTCGCAACGATCACCTTCCAGAACTATTTCCGCATGTACAAAAAGCTTTCCGGCATGACCGGAACGGCCGAAACGGAAGCGGCGGAATTCGGCAAAATCTATAATCTCGATGTCGTCGCGATCCCGACGAACCGCGTACTGATTCGCGAGGAACATCGCGACGTGGTCTACCGCACAGAAAAAGAAAAGTTTGAAGCCGTGGTCAACGGAATCTTGCAGGAAGACAACACGCTCGCGAACGGCATCCGCCATTACAACGAGCGCGGGCAGCCGGTCCTCGTTGGCACCATCTCTATCGAAAAATCGGAAGCCATCGCAGCGCTATTGAAGAAAGCCGGCGTCCCACACGAGGTACTCAACGCCAAGCAGCACGAGCGCGAGTCGCGCATCGTCGCGCAAGCCGGGCGCAAAGGCGCTGTGACCGTAGCGACCAACATGGCCGGCCGCGGCACGGATATTCTTCTCGGCGGAAATCCCGAGCAGATGACCCGCGATCATTTTCTGAAAAACAAATTGGCCCTACCTTACGCCGCCGCGCCGGCGGTGATCGCCGCCGATGGCGGCACCGATGTGCAGCCCGCCGTGCCGATGGTGCTTTTCCAGAACGAAGGCAAAATCTTCCAGGTCCCGGCGGACCAGTGGAAACCGGTCTACGAGCAGTTCGCCCAGCAGTGCAAAGCCGAACACGACGAAGTGGTGGCGCTCGGCGGCTTGCATATCCTCGGCACGGAGCGCCACGAAGCCCGTCGCATCGATAACCAGCTGCGCGGACGCGCCGGTCGCCAGGGCGACCCCGGTTCCTCGCGCTTTTTTCTTTCGCTCGAAGACGACCTCATGCGCATCTTCGGCGGCGAGCGCATCAAAGCTCTCATGTACCGCTTCGGCATGACCGAAGGCGTCCCCATTGAGTCGAAAATGATCTCGAATCGTATCGAGAAGGCCCAACAAGGCGTCGAAGCGCAGAACTTCGACGCCCGCAAACATCTCCTCGAATACGACGACGTGATGAACAAGCAGCGCGAGGCGATTTACGCCATTCGCCGCTCCGCGCTCGAAGGAAAAGATCAGCGCGATTACGTTCTTGGCGTCGCGGAAGATGTTGCACGCGAGCTCGTCGACACGTTCTGCCCGCGCGACAAGCATCCCGATCAGTGGAACACCACGCAGTTTCTGGCGGAAGTGAACAGCCAGTTCGGCATTGACGCCAAGGCCGCCGGCGCCGATCCCGCCACACTGAGCCACGACGAACTCGCCGAAGCCACCGTTGCGGCCGTCATCAAGCGCTACGAGGAAAAAGAAAAACAGTTTGGCGCAGATCTGGTCCGTTGGCTCGAACGCCGCATTATCCTCGATGTCGTCGACTCGCAGTGGAAAGACCACCTTCTCTCGCTCGACCACTTGAAAGAGGGCATCGGCCTGCGCGGTTACGGCCAGAAAGATCCGCTCGTCGAGTTCAAGAAAGAAGCGTTCGTCCTTTTTGAAGACATGATGGCGCGCATTGACAACGAAACTATCCGCTATCTGTTCCACATTCAGGTGCAGCAGAACGAGCAGCCTCCGCAGGGAGGCCCTGGAGCGCAAGGCCAGCCGCCCAGCGCCGCCGCAACCGATGCGCCCGCGTGCGGACGCCGCCATTGCCAGTGCCGCCGCCCGGGCCAGCGAACCGCCTCCGCAGCGCTTGCCCGCTTTCGCGCGCGAAATGGAGCGCAAACAGGAGCGCCAGCAAAAAGAGTTGCAGTATCAAGCGGGCCCCGCCCAAGCCGAAGCGCCAAAGCCCGTGCGCGCAGGCGCAAAAGTCGGCCGCAACGATCCCTGCCCCTGCGGCTCCGGCAAAAAGTACAAAAAATGCCACGGCGCGAACGCATGATTGCCTCTGGCATCAGTGGCACAGACGTCAGTCTATGCAATCTTCAGCCCCAGCACTCCTGATCCGATTCGCTCGCCCAGATCTCGAGTTTCGCTTTTCGAATTTCGCATTTCGAATTTCGCTTTTCGAGCATCGCTTTACCGCGGAGAAAACCTGACCCATGCCCCCAGCACCCATGCCGCAACCCGAACGCCACCCCATCCCCGGCGTAAAAAATTTAGTCGCGGTCGCCAGCGGCAAAGGCGGCGTCGGCAAAACCACAGTCGCCGTCAACCTCGCGCTAGCCCTCGTCAAACTCGGTCACAAAGTCGGCCTCATGGACGCCGACGTCTACGGCCCCAACGTCCCCATCATGCTCGGCACGCTGCAGGAGCCGCAAGCCACCGCCGATAAGCGCATCATCCCCGTGCAAGTCGCCGGCATGAAAATGATCTCGATGGGACTGCTCAACCCCGGCGACAAGCCGATGGTCTGGCGCGGCCCCATGCTGCATAGCGTCATCACGCAATTCCTCCGCAGCGTCGAATGGGGCGAGCTCGATTACCTCATCATCGATCTCCCGCCCGGCACCGGCGACGTGCAGCTCACGCTCATCCAAACCGTCGCCGTCACCGGCGCGGTCGTCGTCACCACGCCTTCCACCGTCGCGCTCGCCGACGTCCGCAAAGCCATCGAAATGTTTCGTCAGGTCAACGTCGAAGTCTTAGGCGTCGTCGAGAACATGAGCACGTTCACGTGCCCTCATTGCAACAAGCCCATCGACATTTTCGGCCACGGCGAAGGCGCCAAAACCGCCGTAGCCTATGGCGTCCCCATCCTCGGCGAAATCGAAATCGATCCCCGCATCCGCATCGGCGGCGACACCGGCAAACCCGTCGCCGGCCTCGGCGAATCCGCCCCCGGCACGCAAAGCCTCTACGCCTTAGCCCGCGCCGTCACCGCTCGCCTAGCCGAAGTCAGCGCCACCTCCTCTGGTCCCTCGATCCAAATCGACTGACAGGTCGGCCCGTAGGGGCACGATACATCGTGCCCTCTATCAGCCCGCATCTGCTATTATTATTACTGCGTGGCTCTGCAACGCCCCTTGGCCGAAACGCACTCGAGGACCTCGACAATGATTTTTCACGTTTCGCTGGAAACATCAGAGGACGGCTGGATCGTCGCGCAGTGTCCCGCACTACCCGGCTGTGTCTCGCAGGGCCGAGATGAGAAGGAAGCGCTGGAAAACATCAAGGAAGCCATCACGGCTTGGCTGTGGGCTGAGGATCAGAAAGCGGTCAAGGCACTTGGACCTAACGGCACTCCCGTCGTCGTCGCCGTCTGAAGCCTCCTCCGCGCGCATGGCACGCCTCGCCAATATCTCCGGCAAAGAAGCTGTCAAGGCCTTCTCCAAAGCCGGTTGGCAAATCATGGGCCAGGTCGGCAGTCATGTCGTGCTGAGTAAACCTGATGTTCGCGCGAACCTTTCAGTCCCGCAGCACAAGGAACTGTCCACAGGGACTTTGCGAGCGCTGATTCGCGCCGCCGAAATGACCGTCGACCAGTTCTCTATCCCTCCTCTGATTGCCATCGGCTCTCCCCTGGAATCTTTTATCCTGCAAATAGCCCTTGAAATTTCGAGCCGACCATGCTAAAATTCGTTCTGGAATCATCTAGGCAAGCGTGGCAGTGCGGCAACCCGGTTGCCGCATTTTCTTTTTGGGGACGTAAACCTCGGGGCTGCAATCTGTCAAATCTAGTGGCAAGAAGCACCGAATTATGTTCCCTTGTAAGCCATTCAGAATCAACACTTACAAAACCCCTCATAAGTGTTGATTCTAAATAGCTTACGGAAAAGTTAAATCCTTTAGAAGCAACACTTACAAAAAACCAGGGGGGAGGGGGGTGGTTATGGTTAACCAGAATAGCGGCGCGAACCCTGCCGTCAGAGGTTCCGCCGAATTGGGCCGCCAGCCCGACATTCGCCCCTATCGCGGCAAGCACCCGCAAATCGCCGCGTCCGCCTACATTGACCCCGCCGCTGTCATCATCGGCGACGTAGTCATCGGCGAAGACTCCAGCGTCTGGCCCTGCACCGTGATTCGCGGCGACGTGCACCACATCCGCATCGGCGCGCGCACCAACATCCAGGACGGCTGCGTCCTCCACGTCATGCGCGACGAGCACGCGCTCGTCCTTGGCGACGACGTGACCATCGGCCACTCCGTCACACTCCACGGCTGCGTTATCGAGTCGCGCTGCCTCATCGGCATGGGCGCCGTCATCCTGAACGGCGTGCACATCGGCGCCGGCAGCGTTGTAGCCGCCGGCACGCTCCTTCTCGAAGGCGCCAAAATCCCGCCCGGCAGCCTGGTCGTCGGCCATCCCGGCAAAGTCAAGCGCGCCCTGACGCCGATCGATCAAGCCTCCATCGACGCCTACGCCGCCCGTTACGTCGAGTACAAGAATATTTACATGAAAGAAGTGATGAGTGGCGAGTGATGAGTGGCGAGAATATTCCGGAGAGCGCGAAGGCAAAACACTATAAGGAACTGCTCGTTTGGCAGCGTTCGATGGCTTTGGCCAAGCTCGCTTACCAGCTGACGGACCACTTTCCTCCCGATGAGAAATTTGGGCTAACATCGCTCATCCGTCGGACCGCTGTCTCGATTCCGTCGAGCATGGCAAGGGCCAAGCCAGACACGAAACACGCGATTTTCTGCAGCACCTGTCGTACGCCGATGGCTATTTGGCTGAACTCGAAACGCAACTGCTGCTCAGCATCGATCTCGGTTTCAGCGCGGCATCCCATGTGGAGGGTCCTTTGAAGGAGATCGACGAATTGCAACGCATGCTGCACGCGATCATCCGCAAGCTCGCATCCGGCTCGCCACTCGCCACTCGTCACTCGCCACTTCCTCCCGGCGAAGCAAAGGACTTTCTCTAGAAACAAACAATGTCCACAAAAGCAAAATTCCAAGCCATCCGCGGTACCCGTGACCTCCTGCCGCCAGAAACCGCGCTGTGGAATCGCGTCGAGCAAACCGCCCACGAAGTCTTCACCACCTTCGGCTTCGGCGAAATCCGCACTCCGATTTTCGAGGACACGAACTTGTTCGCCAGGTCGATCGGCGGCGAGACTGATGTTGTCTCGAAGGAAATGTACACATTCACAGACGAGATGCAGGGATTGCCAGATCCGACAGATTTTTCAATTTCTCCAGGTCATTACGTAGACGCAGTGGAACAAGCAATCAAAGCCGGTCAAATTCAAGTCACAGACTCAAACCTGAGAAGCCTAGCGCAACTCAAGGTACAACTCGGACTGTACAACTCACGGAAAGAGCAGAATTCTACAGAAGAAGCCGAGCTGAAATTCAGGCTCTCAGCCAGCCAGCTCGCGTTCGGAGAATCGATCAGCCTTAGGCCCGAGGCCACGGCTAGCGTGTGCCGAGCCTACATCGAGCACAACATGCAGCAGCTTCCGCAGCCGGTGAAGCTGTATTACATGGGGCCGATGTTCCGGCGTGAACGGCCGCAAAAGGGACGCTACCGCCAGTTCTATCAGATTGGCGCGGAAATTCTTGGCGGGCCAGACGCTCCCGCTATCGACGCCGAACTCATCGAAATGTTGATGACGTTCTTCGGGAAGCTCGGTCTCGAAGGCACGACGCTCGATATCAATTCCATCGGCCACGCCGCCGACAACTGCCGTCGCGGCTACGTCGCAAAGCTCAAAGCCGAACTCGAAAAAGTGAAAGACAAACTCGGCGCCGATTCCCAGCGCCGCATCGAAACAAATCCGCTGCGCGTGCTCGACTCGAAACTCGAACACGAGCAGCCCATCATCGCCACGCTGCCGCGCATCGCCGATCATCTCTGCGACGACTGCAAAACGCACTACGCCGCCGTGAAACGCGAGCTCGATCTCCGCGGCGTGAAATACCGCGAAAACTGGCGCCTCGTCCGCGGCCTCGACTACTACATGCGCACCACATTTGAAATCACCGCGCCGGGCCTCGGCTCGCAAAACGCCGTCTGCGGCGGCGGCCGCTACGACGGCCTCGTCGAACTCCTCGGCGGTCCGCCCACCAAAGGCATCGGCTTCGCCATCGGCGAAGACCGCCTCATCTTGTCGCTGCAAGAGAGCGGCAAAGTCGCCAGCACGCGCACAAGGCCGCGACGTCTACATCGCCTGGATGGGCCAAAACGCCTACGCCACCGCCATCCGCGCCGCCAAAACTCTGCGCAACGCCGGCTTCCGCGTCGAGCTGCCCCCGACCGAACTGAAATTCGGCAAAGCCCTCGAGCGCGCCAGCAAGCTCGGCTCGCGCTTCGCCCTCATCCTCGGCGATAATGAAGTCCAGAGCGGCGAGTGGACGCTGAAGAACCTCGCCGACGGCTCGCAACAGAAACTCACCGAACCAGCTCTGCTAGAATATCTGCTCAAGCTGTAGTGGCACAGGCTTCAGCCTGTGCTCACCACTTGATCTTGGCAGTTTGTACAACACATGCACAGACGGAAGCCTGTGCCACCGGAGAAGACCTTGCTGGATTTTCTAGGCAATCTGCAACGCACACACTATTGCGGCGCACTGCGCGCCTCCGACGAAGGCCGCGACGCCATCGTCATGGGCTGGGTCTCCGGCCGCCGCGACCTCGGCAACTTGCTCTTCCTCGACATTCGCGACCGCACCGGCATCGTCCAGGTGGTCTTCAACAAGGAGTCGCAGCCCGCCGCGCACGCCAAAGCCGAGCAGGCGCGCAGCGAATTTGTGGTCGCGGTCGAAGGCAAAGTCATCAAGCGGCAAAAAGCGAATCCCGAACTCGCCACCGGCGAAGTCGAGCTGCTCGCCACGAAGCTCCACATTTTGAACAACGCCAAAACGCCGCCGTTTCCCATCGAAGACGAAATCAACGCCGCCGAAGAAACGCGCCTGCGCTACCGCTATCTCGACCTGCGCCGCCCCAAGCCGCACCGCAACCTCGCGCTGCGCCACAAAATCGTCCTCGAAATTCGCAAGACCATGGACGAAATGGGCTTCCTCGAAATCGAAACGCCCATGCTCACGCGCTCGACGCCCGAGGGCGCGCGCGACTATCTCGTTCCCAGCCGCGTGCATCACGGCCAGTTCTACGCGCTGCCGCAGTCGCCGCAAATCTTCAAGCAAATCCTGATGATTGGCGGGCTCGACCGCTACTTCCAGATCGTGCAAATGTTTTCGCGACGAAGATTTGCGCGCCGACCGCCAGCCCGAATTCACGCAGCTCGACGTCGAGATGTCTTTCCCGCGCCAGGAAGATATTTTTCACGTCATCGAAACGGTGATGGTGCGCGCGTGCGCCGTCGCGGGCATCAAAACGCAAGGCCCGTTTCCGCACATGCTTTACAAGGATGCGATTCGCAAGTACGGCAGCGACAAGCCCGACCTGCGCTTTGGCATGGAGCTGCACGAAGTCACGGACTGCTTTCCGGACGAAGCGAAGACCAAGCTGGGGATTGAAGGCAGCGTGTTTGCTCTCGCTGCTCCGGGCGCAGCCGGATATTCGCGCAAACAGCTCGACGAGCTGACAGACAAAGCGAAGTCCAACGGCGCGCGCGGCGCGTATTTCGTGAAGCTCGCGGCCGAAGGCACGACCTCGACCGTCGAAAAATTAATCGGCGCTGAAAATGTAAAGAAACTTGGCCGACGCGTGCGGCGCAAAAACCGGCGACCTCGTCGTCGCCGTGAGCGCGAAGCAGCAAATCAAAGGCACGGAAGCCGCCGCGCTCGTCGCCGGGCAAGTGCGTTTGCAACTCGGCGAAGCGCTCGGCCTGATCGACCGCACCCAATGGAAATTTCTCTGGATCACCGGCTTCCCGCTCTTTGAATGGAGCGAGAACGACAAAACCTGGGTCAGCGCCCAGCATCCCTTCACCGGCATCGTCGACGAAGATTTGGAAAAGCTCGAATCCGCGCCGTGGGAAGTGCGCTCCAAGGGCTACGATCTCGTCCTCAACGGCAACGAGCTCGGCTCCGGCAGCATCCGAATCCACCGCCAGGACATTCAAGAGCGTCTCTTCCGCGCCCTCGGTCTGAGCGAAGAGCAACTCCGCCGCCGCTTCGGCTTCTTCCTTGACGCGCTGACCTACGGCACGCCGCCCCACGGCGGCATCGCCCTCGGCATCGACCGCATCGCCATGCTCCTAGCCGGCGAAAAATCCCTGCGCGAAGTCATCGCCTTCGCGAAAACCACCGCCGCCGTCGATCTCATGGCCGAATCGCCGTCGTCGGTGGACACCGAGCAACTCGACCAACTGGGGATCGCTATTAAGACCGAATGAGATGAGTTGCGACCTTGTCCTCGGCTAGTATGAATCTTTGAGTGCATCGATTAGTCTGCCAGCCGAACACTGCCAGTCGAGGCTGAGAAGCTCAGCCAGAGACGCTACGCACGATGGATCTACCACTGGAGTTGAGCGGATACTACTTTCTGCTTCCCGTATGTTTTGCGTACCGAATTCGTCTTTGTTCCATTGAAGATCGCGTCAATTATCTCCGTGCGGCGTTCGTGGACTGCTCGATCTCTGGTGCGATGGTGTTGCACGAGAATAGTCGGAATGACGCAGATGGTAAAAGCCTAGTTCGAGCAATCCCGGTAAGGAGAGAATGAGCCGGATACGCATATTGCCGGAGGCGGTGGCGAATAAAATCGCTGCGGGCGAAGTTGTCGAACGTCCTGCTTCGGTTGTCAAAGAGCTGTTGGAAAATGCGCTGGACGCTGGCGCGAAGACGATTCGCGTCGAAACCGAAGTCGGCGGCAAGCGGATGATCCGCGTCATCGACGACGGCCACGGCATGATCCACGACGATGCGCTGCTGGCCTTCGAGCGCCACGCCACCAGCAAACTAAAATCCGCCGACGATTTGCTTTCCATCTCGACGCTAGGCTTTCGCGGGGAAGCGCTGCCGACGATTGCCGCGGTCTCGCGGCTGCTCCTCGAAACGCGCGACGAATCGGAAGCCGAAGGCACGCGCCTCGAATTTGCCGGCGGAAAACTTGTCAACGTGAAGCCCGCGGGCCTGCCTGCAGGGACGACTATCAGCGTCGCCGATCTTTTTTATTGCGTTCCCGCGCGCCGAAAATTTCTCAAATCAGATACGACCGAGCTCGGCCACATCGCTTCGCTCGTCACGCACTACGCGCTCGCCAATCCCGACAAACATTTCGTCCTGACCACTCCGACGCAGGAAATCATCAACGCGCCGCCCGCCGAAAAACTCGCCGACCGCATCTATCAACTCTTCGGCCGCCAATCGATGGAAGAGTTGGTTGAAATTCCGCCGACATCGGCGCCGTTTCGCGCGGCCATCACCGAGCCGGAACTCGAAGCCGGCGAAGAGAGCGCCACGCTGACGGTGCGAGGTTTTACGTCGCGCCCCGACGTGCAGCGGCCCAACCGCAACGGCATCTACATTTTCGTCAATCGTCGCCTCGTGCGCGACCGCCTGATTCTGCACGCGATTCACGAAGCCTACCGCAACATTCTCCCGCCCACCGTTTTTCCCGCCACGCTGCTCTTCCTCGAAATGCCCTACGACGAAGTCGACGTCAACGTACATCCCGCAAAAATCGAAGTGCGCTTTCGCCGTTCCCAATTCGTTCACGATTTTGCGCGCGACTCCATCCGCCAAGCGCTCATGAGCGTGCGGCCTGTTCCCAGCTTTGCCGCAGCGGCGGCTGCAATTCCCGATGATTCCGCGCCAACCGCGTCCGCTTTTTCTGCGTCTGCCTTTGGCGCCGCCGCAGCTTCCGGCGTGCCGCGCGCCATCATTCCCGCGATGGAAGAAATCGGAGTTGGCTCAGGCGTCGGTTCCGACGGCGGTTTTGATTTGACGTCCGATGCGCTTCGGCCTGTCGAGCAACGCTTGGCGTTTCCTGCTGGTCTGGAATCTTCCATCGAGCCGGGCGCAGCGTTCGCTGCAGCAGCGGCTGCTCCGGCACTCGCCGCCTCGAACTGGGCAGGAAATCTTGCTGCGCCGAGCGCCAGCGCGCCGGCCACGCTTCCCCGGCCCGACCAAATCGCCGATCTAAAGCCGCTCGGCCAAGTCAGCTCGAGTTTTATTGTTGCCGTGAACGGCGAAGGCTTGTGGCTTGTGGATCAGCACGTCGCGCACGAGCGCGTGCTTTTCGAGCAGCACCTCGAAGCGCGTCGCGCTGGAAAAGTGGAAGCCCAGCGCATGCTGATGCCGCTGGTGATCGAGCTTTCGCCACGCCAGATTGTGATCTACGAAAAGATTGCGGAGGAGCTGGGCGCCAACGGCTTCGAAGTCGAACCGATGGGGCCACGCAGCGTCGCGATTCAAGCTGTTCCCGCGGGAATCGCGCCGGGGGACGGGGAAAAACTTCTGACGGAAATCCTCGACGGCATCGAGCGGGAAAACGCGGCTATTTCCATTGATACGCTGCAAGCAAAGATTGCGGCTTCCACCGCTTGTCACGCGGCGATCAAGGTGAACATGCCGCTCGATCAAACAAAAATGGAATGGCTGCTCGGCGCGCTTGCGAAAACCGATTGCCCGATGAGCTGTCCGCACGGACGTCCCGTCGTCCTTCGTTATTCCGTGAAAGAGATCGAGAAGGCGTTTCATCGGATTTAGATTTAATGAGAAACGGGCGGGGCTAGCCCCGTCCCCACAGAGGGTGCGATGACGGAGATGCAAAGCGCGGTGACGGAAACGCCGAAGACGGCGGTTATTTTTGGGCTGGCGAACAAACGCAGCATCGCTTGGGCCATCGCGCAGAAACTGTCGCAGGCAGGGTGGCGATTGGCCATCACGTATCAGAATGAGCGGCTCGCGCTCGAAGCGAAAGACTTGATTGGAGAGTTGCCCGGCGCCGCAGGCTTCATGTGCGACGTCACGCAAGACGACCAAATCGAGCGGGTGTTCGATGAAATCAAGGAGAAGTATGGAGTCCTCCACGGATTGGTGCACAGCGTTGGATTCGCTCCGCCTGAAGAATTGAAAAACCCGTTCCTGAATACTTCTCGCGAAGGATTCCGGATTGCGCACGACATCAGCGTGTATTCGCTGATCGCGGTGGCGCGCGGCGCTGCGCCGCTTATGGTTTCCGGCGGAGGAGTGGTGACGCTGACTTACTATGGCTCTGAAAAAGTTGTGCCGAATTACAACGTCATGGGCGTGGCCAAGGCGGCACTGGAAGCGACGGTGCGGTATTTGGCCTACGATCTAGGGCCGAAGGCGATACGAGTCAACGCTATCTCCGCTGGCCCCATCAAGACTCTTGCCGCGCGAGGCATCGCGAATTTTGGAGATATGCTAAAGACGCAAATCGAGCGCGCACCGCTGAAACGCACCGTTGATCCGGGAGAAGTCGGCTCGACAGCGGCGTTTTTGCTCTCTGATGCAGGTTCGGGAATTACTGGCGAAACCATTTACGTTGACTGCGGCTACAACATCATGGGCTTCTGAGTATCACAGGCACTCCTGCCTGTGCGGTTTTTTTGTGCCATTCGTGAAAATGCGCACAGCCAACAGTGGCTATGCTACCAAAATGCCAAAACTCACCATTGCGATAGATGGACCAGCAGGTTCGGGGAAGAGCAGCCTGGCTAAGCGCGTCGCGCAAATTCTAGGATATTTGTATCTCGACAGCGGCGCGATGTATCGCGCGCTCGCGCTCAAAGCGCTCCGAAAGAAAATCTCGTTTGACAATTTTTTCGTCCTCGAAGAATTGGCTCGCGGCACGCACATCGAACTCAAGCCACCAACATCGGAACAGGAAGCAGAGGGTTCGAAAAACCGCGTCTTTCTCGATGCGGAAGAAGTGACGCAGGCGATTCGAACCGCGGAAGTGGCCCAAGCCGCGTCGCGGCTCGCCACGATTGCCGGAGTGCGCGAAATCCTTGTTGCCGAGCAGCAGCGCGCCGGCGCGGGCGGAGGCGTGGTGATGGAAGGCCGCGACATCGGCACCGTCGTTTTCCCTCGCGCCGAGCTGAAGATTTTTCTCGATGCTTCGCCGGAGGTGCGCGCGGAGCGCCGCTGGAAAGAGCACCAGGAAAAAGGAGACAAATTCACGCTTCCGGAAGTTTTGGAAGAGGTGCACGAGCGCGACCGCCGCGACCGCGAACGAAAGGTATCGCCGCTGGTGCGCGCGTCGGATGCCGTGTTGGTGGACAACACCGCGATGGACGTCGAGGAAACCGCGCGGCTCGTCGTGATGCTGGCACATGAGCGTGAAAAAGAATTGGCGAAAACGCCGGGGAGGAAAGCATGATTCGAATGCCGCTGATGATGTTGCTGGATGCTGTCACCGGCCTCCCGGCCGTTCGGTTCCAGGTACGAGGGTTTTATGAAATGCTCTCTGTACCAGCAGGCGGGGCATTGATCGATCGAAAAATGAGTTGCGGAAGCCGCGGCGGGGGGAGAACGCTTTTATTTCACATCCAAAAACAACTTGGCTTCGCGAATCTCGGGGCGCTCAGGGTCGGCGTGCAGGCAGTTTGCGAGCAACTTGGTGAAGTAGGCCGAAGCCTTCTGGCGGTCTCCAGCAAGTTGCGCCGCGTGTGCTGCACCATAAAGAGAATTGAAACGCTCCGGCGTGGACCGCAACGATGTCTCGAAGGCTTCGAGTGCTTGAGCGGGCTGGTTCAGTTCCAAGAGAAGTTCACCGAGGAGTTCGCGTACAGGCACAATGGCTCCGGGAGTCACGGGATGCTTCTCTGTGGCGTCTTCGTGGTCAGCTGCTGCGCTCATTTGACGAAGGACTCCTCCTTTTTTCCTTCCGCCAGCGCGATCCATGCAGTCACGGTCTCGCGCTGGATATCCACTTGTTCCGCCGAGTATGCGTTCTGTTCCTGGTGAATTCTGTCGCGAAGAGAAGTCATTTGCTGAAGATCGCGGCGTGCACCAACGGCATCACCCGAGCGCGCGGCGCCAAGGGCTCGCGCAAAATAGAGATCGGCTTCCGCCCAGGCATAGCGCCCACCGGGAAACGTATCGGCCGGCAAAGTGAGTGCGGCAGCGTCGGACCAGCGATGGCGCTCGACGGCCAGGCGCGAAGGAATACTGGCGGTGGCGTAGAGTCCTGCAAAGTAAGCTGAGTCATTCGGCTGCACCTTTGGGAGTGCGTCGAACACGGCACGCGCTTCGCGGTCCTGACCTTTTTGCAGATAGGCGTAGACGAGATAATCCATCGCGTGGAGCTCGTCGTCGGCAAGGCCGTTTTTCCTGGCGGCAGCCGCCGACGCGAGATTGGAATCGATGGATTCCTGCCACAGGCCAAGCCTCGTGAAGATATGCGAGGGCATATGCAGCGCGTGAGGAGCGTCGGGAGCGATTTTCGCGTAGCGGCGGGCTGCTGCGAGAGCTAGCGGGGCGAGGGAAGGGTAGTCATCACAGTGAATAATGTAGTGGGCCAAGCCCGGATGCTCGGGCTGTTTGGCGAAAAGTTTTTCCAGGATGGCGCTGGCTTTTTTCTGGTTTGCGTAGGTCTTGTCAGCTAGGGGCGCGTCGGCACGAACGGCAAGGGCATAGAATATTGCCGCTTCGCGAATCGTGAGGATAGCGTTCGTAAATCCGACTGCATGGCTTTTTCATAATCGAGAGCACGAGCGGCGTGATTGCGTTTGTCAGCGTCTTTGTAGAAGATTTCCATCGCGCCGATATAATCGCGTTCGCGCTGCGTTTTCGCGCCGGCGGAATTTGCTTTTTCGACGGCGGCCCAGCCTGCTTGCAAGTCAGAGGGCGAAGGAGCATCCCATAGTTGATGATAGTGGGACATGGCGACGCCCCATTGGGCCATGCCGCAGGAAGGATCGGCCTTGGCAACCGAAGCAAATGTCTCCTCGGATTTCTTGTACCAGAAGGAGTGGAGCAGCGCGACGGCGCGATTGAAATCCGGTTGGACGGCGGGAGCACAGGATGTGGGGAAGGTCACGCTGCCGAGGCTGGCGGCGTCGGGGGAGCCGTGCTCATGCTGGGCGAAGGCGGACGGAGAGAAAGCCACGAAAGCAGAAAAAATAACGATGGAAATGAGATGAATCTTTTTCATGATGCGAGCACCCTTTGTTTCTTCCGTGCGCGAAGTTTTGTAAACGAGGTTGACGTGGAATGGATTATACCGCGAAGGGTTCGCGGCAGGTACTTCGTCTTCGGTGGGTCAGAGGATGAGGCAGAACGGAGCGACATCGAAGCACCAAGTACTTGAAAATTAACAAATAACGCGAAAAATCGGCCAAAAATGAAGGTTTTTGAAAAATAGGGCTTGACAGAAAAACGGAGTTCGTTTACTTTCGAGATACCTCAGTTGTAAGTCCCGATAAATCGGGATCCTCACTGAGCGTGAAAAGCAGATATGAGACACGAAGACAAAAGCCAAGTCGAAACGGCAACCGGAAGACCGGGTCTCGTGGACTGCTTGTTCGCGCGACTCTAAGTCAATTCCCTTTATTGGCCGCTTAAGTCGTTTCGATCCAACACGTTCGTCGCTAAGTGTTTTTGCTCGGCGGTGAAACTGTAGCAGGGCTCCAAGAATTCCGCGCTGCAGGGACAGCGTAAATCTTTTTATTACTCGGAACTTCTCCGGCGAAAAATTATCCCCGGGATGGTGAAGTTCACGGGTACTTCATGGTAGAGGCCGCAAGGCTCTGGGTTCAAATCCCGAAAGACCGTGAGCGCCGATTCCTCCCGGAAAAAGAGCACGGCGAGTGCCTTGCTACTGAAACCGACGGCGGGTTCCTTCGGCGTTGAGCAGACGTTCGTGGCGAGATGCTACGGGTGTGTGCGAAAAAAGAAGTAACGAAGTAAGGGGTAAGGAACAAGCTTCGAGAGATTCCGGTGTGGTGAAGGTGCGCGTTACTTCTTCCAAGAGCATCCCGGTGCGAACCGGAAAGGATGCGGCAGAGAAACCCGCCTGTCTCGCGAGAGACAGAAGCTCAAACCAATATACGCGGACCGATGGTTCCCACCGGAAAAGGGAAGAGCACAGGCAAGAATGGCTGTGCTCCGAGACGCCGGGATGGTGCGGAGAAGAGATACTTCGTCGACAAGAAGAGGGGCTGAGACCTCGCAACCCTGATCGACTGATTCCTCCCGGCGAAAGTTGGAGCGAACGGTCCGCCTCAGAAGGCGGACCCTACGGGTTTGTCCGGCGCGAATCGCGAACCAGCCGGCGGTTCGCGTCCAGGGCTGACGGGCACAGACTTCGCCTTGCGCTGCGGATTGCGTCGGCGCAGAGCACAGACTGAAGTCTGCGCCACGAAGAGGTTGGACGTGGTGTAGGACAGGGTTACTTCGCCTGACACGCGGGAGGTTGTGGGTTCGATTCCCACCTGGGTCGAAAGATCCAGTAGCTCACTGGGAGAGCGCCCATCGTCCCTGGCCGGATGTTCCCGTCCAGCAGTCTTGTTGGAAGTGAGGATCGCAAGAAAAAGCAGATTCCTCGCTACGCTCGGAATGACAGATTTGCGCGCTTGGATGAATCGAGCGGCAAGGAAAGGAGGAGACAGAAATGGTGAAGATGAATGTGTGGAAGCGGATGTTTCCGGTGCGGACGCACGAAGGTGCGGTGGCGCAGAAGATCGACGCGAAGCGCGAGCTTCGGCGCACCGTGCTGACGTGCCTGCTCTGGGAAGACGCGTTCTACGAGAAGGGGAACGACATCGCGAAGCGGATCGCGGAGCTTGTGGCGCAAGAACAAGCCCGAGGACGTGGCGGCTCTTGCGCGCGAGGCGCGCGACAAGATGCAGCTTCGCCATGCGCCGCTCTTCCTTGACGCGAGAACTTGCGCGGCGAAAAGGCGTGGGACCGCTCGTGGCGGAAACGCTCGAGCACGTAATCCAGCGGGCGGACGAACTCGGCGAGTTCGTGGCGCTCTACTGGAAGGAGATGAAGCAGCCGCTTTCCGCGGGAGTAAAGCGCGGGCTGGCGCAGGCGTTCACGGAAGTTCGACGCCCACCAGCTCGCGAAGTACAACTCCGACCGGGTCGGAGTGACGCTGCGCGACGTGCTGTTTCTCTGCCACGCGAAGCCGAAGGATGCCGAGCAGGAAGCTGTTTGGAAAAAGCTCGTTGAGAACACGCTCGAGCCTCCCGACACTTGGGAGGTTGCCTTGTCCGCAGGGAAGGACAAGCGCGAGAATTTCGAACGGCTCCTGCGCGAGGGGAAGCTGGGCGGCCTGGCCGTCCTGCGAAACCTCCGCCTGATGCTTGCATCGGGCGTGGATCCGAAGCTGATTCGCGAGCGGCTCGAGAAGGGTATCGCGCGGGCGTTGCCCTTCCGGTTCGTGACGGCGGCGCGGCACGCTCCGAAGCTCGAGGAAGCAATCGAGAACGCCATGCTCAAGGGCATCGCTGGACTCGCGAAGCTGCCGGGATCGACGGGACTCGTCGTAGATGTGTCCGGCTCGATGGACGGCAAGCTTTCCGGGAAGAGCGAGACCACGCGCATGGACGCGGCGGCGGGACTTGCCATTCTGCTTCGCGAGAAGGCCGAGGAATTCTCCATCGCGACCTTCTCCGATGCATGTGTGGAGCTGCCTCCGCGGCGCGGGTTCGCGTTGCGAGACGCGATCACGGGCTCGCAGGCGCACTCGGGGACGTACCTCAAGCGCGCGCTGACTCAGCTTCACGAGAAGCGTGAGTGGCGCGAACTCGACCGCATGATCGTGATTACCGACGAGCAGACGCACGACGGTATCCTGCCGGCGTGGACGCCGAAGGCGTACGTGGTGAACGTGGCCCCGTACAAGCACGGCGTGAGCTACGGCAACGGATGGACGCACGTCGACGGATGGTCGGAGCGCATCGTGGACTACATCGCGGCGACGGAAACGGAGGCCGCGGAATAAAGGGCCACAAGAAGCGATTCGCGTGAACACATCAGCGAAAACCAATTCAGATAAACAAGGCAATTCAACCGGCGCAGCGGAGAGATCCGTTGCGCCATTTTTATTGCGAAGGGATCGTTCTTACACGGACACGGCTGCGGCGCGATTTGCCGCAGCGAGATAGCAGTCGGGGACGCGGTCTTCCGTGACAACCGATCTTGGCGGACAGGGAAGAGAGCGTCTTCCAATCGGCGCGCTCGTAGGAAAGAAACGTGTCGTAGACGTCGCGGAATCGGTTTGCACCACCGGAGAGAGCCGTGCTGACTTCGGAAGAGAGCGGCAGATGCGAAAGGACATTGGTCCATGGGCGGTCGAGTATGGCGTCGGTGACGGACAGCAGCCCCATAAGGAACAGATCGGATCTCTGCAGAGACATGCCGATGGGCGCGGAGAGTTCTTCGCAGCAGTAGGCGCGAGTGAGAGCGGTGCGGATAAGCTCCGGGGGTTTGTCGCCGGCCATGGACACAACGGCAACAACGGAGACCCAGCGGCGAAATTCCTTCTCGCCGATCAGAGAGACCGCGTGACTGATGCCGCGGACTTCATTGCGTAGTCCGAGCAGTGGTGAATTGAGGTAACGGAGAAGTTTGTAGACCAGCGAAGGCTCTTGCTTCAGAATTTCCTCGATTTTCTCAAAACTGAAATCCGGAGAATTGACAGCCGCGAGGAGGCGAACGTAGTTGAGTTTGTTGCTGGGGATATCGCGGCCTTCGACCATGGTGGGTTTGCAGAAGAAGTAGCCCTGGAAGTAGGTGTAGCCCATACCGCGTGCTTCTTCCAGTTCGGATTGCGTTTCCACTTTTTCAGCGAGTAGTTGCAGACCCTGAGGCAAATAGCGGAGCGCCATCTCGCGACGAGCGTCCTGATCGGAAGCGCGGAAGTCCACTTTCAGAAATCTTGCGAGAGCCAGCAGCGGTTCCCATTTGGGGTGATCAACGAAATCATCGAGCGCCAGAACGTAACCGGCACTGCGAAGGTCAGCGCAAGCGGCGACGACCTCGGGCGTTGGAACGACGGTTTCCAGAATTTCCACGACAATACGGTCCGCGGGAAGAAGCTTGACGGCACCTTGCAGGAGAGCCGTCTGATCGGTATTGACGAAAGCCTTCGCGTGGCCGGTGAGGGTCTGGAGGTCGAACAGCATCGTCGAATCCACGATGACGCTGCTCGAAGCATCTTTGCGAGGCTGGAAGACGTTTTGGGGCCCGCTGCGAAACAGCAATTCGTACGCGAATACCTTGAGGCGCTGATCGAAGATCGGCTGGCGCGCGATGAATCGTTCGTACACGTGCACTCCTCGCGCAGCGATAAAAATGCTGCGAAGCGCGGCGTGAAGCGCTGCTCGAGAGGTGAGCGTGCGGGAAGGGGGCGCGGTTTTTTTAAGATGAGACCGGTGCGGACATCGACCCGAGAAATTCTCCGTTGGACTTCGTCTTCGTCAGGCGGCTGAGCAAAAGCTCCATCGCTTCGACGGTCGAGAGAGGACTCAAGACTTTGCGAAGAACCCAAACGCGGCTGAGTTCGTCCGGCGGGAGGAGCAATTCGTCCTTGCGCGTGCCGGAGCGCTGAATATCAATGGCCGGGAAAACGCGCTTATCGGCGAGGCGGCGGTCCAGATAGATTTCCATGTTGCCGGTGCCCTTGAACTCTTCGAAGATGACGTCGTCCATGCGGCTGCCGGTGTCGATGAGCGCGGTGGCGATGATGGTGAGCGAGCCGCCCTCTTCGACGTTGCGCGCGGCGGCAAAGAAGCGGCGCGGGCGCTGCAAAGCATTGGCGTCAATACCGCCGGAGAGAACTTTTCCGGAAGGCGGGGTGACGGCGTTATAGGCGCGAGCGAGACGCGTGACGGAATCGAGCAGCACGACGACATCGCGCTTGTGCTCGACGAGGCGCTTGGCCTTTTCGAGAACCATTTCCGCAACCTGGATGTGGCGCTGCGGCGGCTCGTCGAAGGTCGAGCTGATGACTTCGCCCTTGACGGTGCGCTGCATATCGGTGACTTCTTCGGGGCGCTCGTCGATGAGGAGCACGATGAGCGCGACTTCGGGATGATTCATGGTGATGGAATTGGCCATGGACTGCAGGATCATGGTTTTGCCGGTGCGCGGAGGAGCGTTGACCAGACCGCGCTGGCCTTTGCCGACGGGGCAGAGAAGGTCGAGCACGCGGCCCGTCATGTTCTCCTTGGTTGTTTCCATTTTGAGGCGGCCCTGGGGATAGAGCGGCGTCAAGTTGTCGAAGAAGATTTTGTTGCGCGCGACCTCTGGGTCTTCAAAATTGACGGCTTCGACTTTGATGAGCGCGAAGTAACGTTCGCCATCCTTGGGCGGGCGCACCTGGCCGGAGACGGTGTCCCCGGTGCGGAGATCGAACTTGCGGATTTGCGACGGCGAAACGTAAATATCGTCGGGGCCGGGGAGGTAGTTGTATTCCGGGCGCGCGGAGAAAACCGAAGCCGTCGGGGAGGCACTCGAGGACGCCTTCGGAAAAGATCAGGCCATTTTTCTCCGTTTGGGCGCGGAGAATCTGGAAGATCAACTCCTGTTTGCGCATGCCGCTGGCGCCGGGAATGTTCAATTCCTTGGCGATCTTGGCGAGGTCGGTGATGTTTTTTTCTTTTAACTCGGCGAGGCTAATGCTCATCTGATTGCTTCCTTCAACGCTTGTTTCTTTCATATGTCCTTAACTTTGATTGTGTAAATTGACCTTCTTCTTTGCGTGGCCGCGGGGCGGTCAGCAAAATCCCGGATTGTTAGTGAGGTGGCGCACCACACTGGCGGACAAACCAAAACATGCCAGGATGGGCAAACCAGACTTTCTGCAACCGGTGGCAGCGCCGGGCCACGACCTGCAGGGAAAATCTCGCAAGGCGTGCCTAAAACTGCGCTGCTTAGTTGGTCAAACTCTTGTCTTTCTCGGCGCTGGCGACGAATGGTTCCGCAACGGGCGCAACCTCGGGATGCTCGATTGGAACGATCAGCCGTTCGAGCGCTATCTGCAGCACTTCATCCATGGTTTCTACAAAATGAACCGTGAGACAGGAGAGGATCTCCTGCGGGATATCCGCCAGGTCCTTCTCATTGTCCTTCGGAAGCAGTACTGTGTGCAAGCCCATTCGATGGGCGGCCAGGAGCTTTTCCTTGACGCCGCCGATGGGCAGAACTTTGCCGCGCAGGGTGATTTCGCCGGTCATGGTGACGTCGCGGCGCACGGGAATTTTGGTCAGCGCGCTGACGATCGAAGTGCAGATCGTGATTCCGGCGGAGGGGCCGTCCTTGGGGATGGCGCCTTCGGGCACGTGGACGTGAATGTCTATATTGCGGTAGAAGTCCCTCGCGAGGCCGAGCTGCGCGGAACGTGAGCGCACATAGCTCATCGCCGCTTGTGCGGATTCCTGCATCACGTCGCCGAGTTTGCCGGTAAGCGTGAGGCGGCCTTTGCCTTCCATCAGGGTCGCTTCGGTGGCTAACACGCATCCGCCGACTTCCGTCCAGGCAAGACCGGTGGTCAAGCCGATTTCGTTGTGCTTCTCGAGCCAGTATTCGCGGTACTTCAGGATGCCGAGGAAGTCGTTTATGTTGGCGGGGTTGATTTCGACGCCGACGGAAGCCCCTTCGGTGACGACCTTGCGCGCCATCTTGCGTGCGATGTTCTGGATTTCGCGTTCGAGATTACGCACTCCGGCTTCATGCGTATAGTGCCGGATGATGTGCAGGAGTCCTTCGTCGGTAAACTTAAGATTTTGCTCCTTGAGGCCGGTGGCTTCGCGAGCGCGTTTCACGAGAAAACGCTTGGCGATTTCCAGCTTTTCCTGCTCGGTGTAACCCGGCAGCCGGAGAATTTCCATGCGGTCCTGCAAAGGCTGGGGAATCGTGTGCAACACGTTGGCGGTGCAAACGAACATCACTTTCGAAAGGTCGTACTCGACGTCGAGATAATGGTCCGTGAATGAGTGATTCAATTCGGGGTCGAGGACTTCCATAAGGGCCGCGGACGGGTCGCCTCGAAAGTCCGTGGACATTTTGTCCACTTCGTCGAGGACGAAAATCGGGTTCACCGTGCCGGCTTTCTTCATCATTTGGATGATCTGGCCGGGCAGAGCGCCGATGTACGTGCGGCGATGGCCGCGAATTTCAGCTTCATCGCGGACGCCGCCGAGCGATACTCGAACAAACTTGCGGCCGGTGGCGTGGCCGATGGACATGGCCAGAGAAGTCTTGCCGACGCCCGGAGGCCCGACAAAACAAAGAATTGAGCCCTTGGGGTTCTTCACAAGCTGGCGGACGGCCAAAAATTCCAGGATGCGCTCTTTGATCTTTTCAAGGCCGTAGTGTTCCTCGTTCAGGATCTTTTCCGCGGCCAGGATATCGCGGATTTCCTTGGACTTCTTTTTCCACGGCACGGCAAGAAGCCAATCAAGGTAATTCCGGCTGACGGTGGACTCCGCCGACATGGGCGGCATCAATTCGAGGCGCTTCAGCTCTTGGATGGCTTTTTCATGAACTTCCTTGCTCATTCCAGCGGCATCGATTTTCTTCTTGAGCTCGTCAATCTCGCTCTTTTCGCCGCGGCCGAGTTCCTTCTGGATGGCCTTGAGCTTTTCGTTGAGGTAATACTCTTTCTGGGCGCGCTCCATCTGGCGCTTGACGCGTGTGTTGATGTTGCGGTCGACATTCAGTTTTTCTAGTTCGATCTCAAGGATGTCGCCGATGCGGTTGAGGCGCTCGATGGGATCGACTGTTTCGAGAAGGTCCTGCTTTTCGTCAACGGGAAGCTGCAGGTTGGCAGCAATCGTGTCCGAAAGCCTCGCCGGGTCATCGCCGCGCGCAGCTGCGATCATAGTGTCGTAATTCAGGCTCTGCGAAAGCTTGATGAACTGTTCGTAAAGGCTGGTGACTTTCTGCACGGTCTGGTCAACTTGCGGGGACGGCTCGACGCGCGCGTTCAGTAACCGTACGGTTGCCCGGAAAAAGCCCTCTTCCGAAGTGATCGAAAGAGCGCGAGCCCGTTCCACGCCTTCCACCAAAACCTTGATGTTGCCATCGGGCAGCTTGACGCTTTGGACGATGTTCGCGAGCGTCCCGACTGCGTATATTTCTTCCGGCTTCGGATCGTCAATGGAAGCGTCGTGCTGCGTGGAAAGGAAAATCTTCTTGTCGCCGGCGAGCGCCTCCTCGAGAGCACGCACGCTGGCCTCGCGGCCGACGATGAAGGGAGTCATCTGCTGCGGAAAGATGACCATGTCGCGCACCGGCATCATGGGTACGCGCTTCATTTCCTGTTTTTCGCGGTTGAACATTAGGGCCCCTGAAAAGCGTTCGAACGCCCGAAGCGGCCTATCCGGCTTTTTCGAGCAAACTCCAATTGATTTCACGTCCGCGGACCATTTCCGCGGTGACGACAAAGTCGCGCACCTTGCGCTGCATCGGGAGGTGGTACATGAGCTCGAGCATGAGGTCTTCCAGAATCATGCGCAGGCCGCGCGCGCCGACTTTGCGCTGCATGGCGAGTTCGGCGACGGTCTCAAGCGCGTCGTCGGTGAAACGCAGACGCACATTTTCGAATTCGAAGAGGCGCTGGTACTGTTTGAGCAGCGCGTTCTTCGGTTCCGTCAGGATGCGCACGAGAACATTTTTGTCCAAGTCGTTCATCACGCCGGCGACGGGCAAACGGCCGACAAACTCCGGGATCAAGCCATAGCGAATCAAATCACCAGGCTGCACTTGCTCGAGCAATTCGGTGTTGCGCCGGCTCGGCGTCGAGGGTGCGGCGTCGGTATGAAAGCCGAGCGAATGACGGCCTGCGCGCTTTTCGATAATTTTTTCCAGGCCAACGAAAGCGCCTCCGCACACGAACAAAATGTTCGTGGTGTCCACAGGCGTGAATTCCTGGTGAGGGTGTTTGCGCCCGCCTTGTGGCGGGACGTTGGCGATGGTGCCCTCAAGAATCTTCAGAAGCGCTTGCTGGACGCCTTCGCCGGAAACATCGCGCGTGATCGAAGGGTTCTCGTCCTTCTTGGCAATCTTATCGATTTCGTCGATGTAGATAATTCCTTGCTGAGCTTTCTGAACATCTCCATCGGCCGCCTGCAGCAGCTTGAGGATGATGTTTTCGACGTCTTCGCCCACGTAGCCGGCTTCGGTCAGCGTCGTCGCGTCCACGATGGCGAACGGAACGTCGAGCATGCGCGAGAGCGTCTGCGCCAAAAGCGTTTTGCCCGTGCCCGTTGGCCCGATCAAAAGAATGTTGGACTTGCTCAGCTCGACGTCGCCTGGCTGCTTGTTCAAGAAGATGCGCTTGTAATGATTGTAGACCGCGACAGCGAGCTTCTTCTTCGTGCGGTCCTGGCCAATGACGTAGCCGTCGAGAAATTGTTTGATCTCCGGCGGACGCGGAAGCCTGCGCGCAGGGCGCGGCGGCCTGTTCGCGCTTTTCATCTTCGAGAATGGTCTGGCAAACGCCGACGCATTCGTTGCAAATGTAAGCGCGGGGGTAGTCCGAAGGAGAGCTGATCAGCTTTTCGACCTGTTCCTGAGTTTTATGGCAAAAGGAACAGCGCAGCGGCTCGTCTGGGTTGAATTTTTTCACTGGTGTGAAGGCCTCGTCTCCGCTGGGCTTCGACGGAGTCTCTAGTCCTTATTCTAGGCCGATTTTTCCCTGGAGCAAAAGAGAAACTCGAATCGCTACTAACTTTTAAGAACTAGCTGCGCAGCACACCGCCCCTTGCGGCGTCCGCTTGCTAGCGGTGCTTGTAAATAATCTCGTCGATCATACCGTACTCTTTGGCCTGTTCGGGATTCATGATGAAATCCCGCTCGACGTCTTTCTCGATTTTATCCACAGGCTGGCCGCTGTGCTGCGAAAGCAGCTGATTGATGACCATGCGCATGCGCAGGATCTCTTTGGCATGAAGATCAATGTCGGTGGCCTGGCCGCCGAGGCCGGACATCCATGGCTGGTGAATCAGGATGCGTGCGTGCGGCAGAGCGAAGCGCTTTTTCGGCGTGCCGCCGGCGAGAAGAACCGCGGCAATCGAAGCCGCTTGTCCAACGCAGGTCGTAACCACGTCCGGCTTCACAAATTGCATGGTGTCATAAATCGCAAAGCCCGCCGTGATCGAGCCGCCCGGCGAATTGATGTACAACTGAATGTCTTTTTCCGGATCTTCGGCTTGGAGAAAAAGCATCTGCGCGGTGGCCAGATTGGCGACGTGGTCGTCAATCGGGGTGCCGATAAAGATGATGTGCTCTTTCAGCAGCCGGGAGTAAATGTCATACGCGCGTTCGCCTCGGCTGGTCTGTTCGACCACCATCGGAACGAGCGTTGTGCCGCGATATTCAGGTTCTTCGAAATTTTTCATTGAGATAGTTGAACTGCCGGAATGTTTCACTTTGAATCTGCCGCAGCGCTTGCTGCCGCAACTGTTTTGACCTGAGCGTTCTGCGCGAGCCAGTCGAGAGTTTTGTCACTCCTCAACTTAGCTTTTATCCTATCGAGCGCACCCTGCTTTGTCAAACGCGCGCGCGCCGCTTCGGCGGATTCGCCACCATGGCTGGCCATGTGTTCCAACTCATGTTCGACTTCTTCCTCGGTCACGTCGATGTTTTCCGTGCTAGCGATGCGGTCAATAATGAGTTCAGCCTTCACATCATCGGTTGCGCGCTCTTGCTGCCGCTTCCGCAAGGAAACCCAGTCGAGATTCACAGCGCGCGGATCCACGCCCTGAGCCGCCAGCGACCTCACTACGCGTTCGAGACGCACATCCATTTGATGCTCGACGAGCGATTCCGGTACAGGAAAGCCGTGCAGCTTCACGAGTTCGGTAATGACTTTCTCTCTTTGCAATTCCTTCTGCCGGTGATCGCGCTGATGCTCCAGGCTTTCCGAGACCTTCTTTTTCAGCTCCTCCAGCGTCGACGAGTCGCTTACATCTTTCGCAAACTCATCATTCAGCTCTGGCAGCTTTTTGTTCTTGATGCCAAGCACTTCGACGGCATAGTTGTAGGTTTTCCCCGCAAGCTTTTCATCGGGATAGTCCGCGGGATACGCGACATCAAAATTCTTGTGTTCGCCGATATTCGCGCCGCGCAAGTTTTCGTTGAAGGGCTCCATCGTCTCTTCCGCTCCGATGTGACAGAGGACGCTATCCGCTTGCAGCGGCTCGCCGCCGCCTGCGGGAGTTCCCATCAACTTCAATTGCACATAGTCGCCGTTCTCGACGGCCCGCCCTTCGATTGGGGCAAATGCCGCCGCCCGCTCGCGCATCTCTTCGAGAGTTTTCGTAAGGTCGGCTTCGGTGACGTCCATCGCGGGCAGTTCGATTGCGAGGCCTTTGTAATCTCCGAGTTCGAACTCCGGCAGGACTTCGAAGACGGCGCGGAACTTCAGCGGCTGGCCCTCGGCAAAATCCAGCTTCTCGACTTGCGGCTGCGAAACCGGCGTGAGCTTTTGCTCCGAGACGGCCTTTTCGACGCGTTCCGGCACGAGCGATTGCAGCACTTCACCCTTGATGTCCTCGGCGAATCGCCGGCGGATAAGCGAAACAGGCGCTTTGCCCGGCCGGAATCCCGGCACGCGCGCAACGCGCGCAAATTCCTTGGCCACGCTCTCAATCTTTTTCGTTACTTCTTCCGCGGGAATTTCCAGGTCCAGCTCGCGGCGGCAGGTTGCTTCAGCCATGGAACAATCCTCTCCTCGGTAAACGATTCGGCAACGTTCGGGTCTTCGTGAAAATACTCGCTGGTCTCGACGGCATGCGCCCCAGTGTCTTGCGGAAAGCCCAGGCTTGTTGGCCGCTTTGCGGCCGCACACGAACTCAGATGAGGCCAGACAGGTAAGAACTTAGCCTGCAACGCAAACTAAGAGTATAGGCGACGCTGCAGAGAGCGTCAATTGAGCTGGCTGCAGGATCGGTACTTCGAGAATCGGAATCTATAGTCTGGCGATAATACTGAGATTTTTGATTGGACCGTGTCGGCAGAAGAGCGGGCGTCATCCGCACTTGTCAGTCAGCCGCGGCGTTGCGGCTCAGTGCGGTTGTGAAATCGGCGTGGAGCAAGCGGTGGAAGAGATGCTCGCCGGCTTCGCGGCGGACGGAGAGCCGTCCGGCGACGTAAGCGCGCGAACCGAGGCCGCGCTGGACGGCATCGCAGATGGCCATATCTTCGTCTTGCACTTTTTCGCTGACGGCGATGCTTTCTTTGTGGTGGGCTTCGGCGGCCTTGCTGGTGTCCGCAAAATAATAGTCGAAGACCACGGCGCAGCGGTCCACGCCGAGAGGCAGCACCAGATTCGTGTCCATCACGCCTTCGTAGGCGTTGATCATGAAGTTGGGATAGAGCCACAGGTAAAATGCGCGGCCCTGCCTGGTGGCTGCGACGCCGGCCTCCGATGTCGAGTCCGACGATAGCGGGCTGGATTGCAAGCAGGCGCGCTCAAAATTCTCGATCGAATATTTCGTGTATTCGATCACGCTGCTCAAGCCTTTGTGCGCGTGGGGCACGTGATAGCCGCCATCGAGATAGTTGTCCACGTAGACTTTCCAGTTGCAGTTAAGCTTGTAGATACGGCGGTCGAAGAAGTGCAGCTTTTTTGCCAGATCGAGCGGCGCCACCAGCTCCGGCACTACGCCCAGAAAATCGCGCAGCGGCGCGGCGCGCCCGTCTAGGTTTACAAATACAAAATTCTCCCAAGTGTCCACGCGCACGGGCACCAAACCATTTTTCGCGCGGTCAAAGTTGCACACGCCGTCAAATTCCACCATCCCCTTCAGCGAGCCGTCGATACCGTAGGTCCACCCGTGATACGGGCAGCGAAACTGCTTTCCGCAACCCTGCGCCTCGGTGACCACTGCAGCCGCATGATGGCGGCACACGTTGTAAAACGATCGCAACTGGCCATCTTCGCCACGAGCCACGACAAGAGGTTCGCCCGCCAACTCCGCCGTGAAAAATTGCCCATTGTCGCGCACCTGATCCGCGCGGCCCACAACCTGCCACGTCCCGCTGAAAACGCTGGCGCGCTCGAGTTCCGCGATGCGCTGATCGAAGTACCACGGCGCGGGAATCGTCCAGGCTTCTTCCAGCGGATCGTGCGGGTTATAGAGGTTCACTACATCGCGGACACTGCGCTCCATGCCTGCTCCTCAAGTGGGCAATCATCCGGGAAGCTGAACAATCGCCAAACACTTGATAGCGCGAAACGGCTGAAGGTGGAAGCGAAAAAGAAAGTGAAGCCGGTGCGAAGCCAATCGTCGAGCGAAGGACAAACGGCGCGTTGCGTCTCTTCAGTAGATCAATTTCAACGAAAACTGAATTTGCCGGGAGGATCCAGCAGTGTGGCTGATGATGCCGAACCCGCTGCCGCGCACCGTGTTCGAAGGCAAGCCAAAGTTCACGATATTAAATATATTGAAGAACTCGGCGCGAAACTCGAGCACGCCCATTTCACGGTTGCCTCTTTTTCCAAAGGGAGTGTCCTTGATCATGGCCATGTCAAAATTGTGAAAGCCGGGTCCGCGAAAAGTATCGCGCCCTAGCGTGCCGAAACGCCCTTGATTGGGGCCAGTTCCGCCGAGTACGTTGATAGGAATAAAAAAGTACGAGCTATTGGCAGCGCCGCCCCCAAAATAATCTTCCCGGACAGTGCGGCTCGTGGAAAAGTCTGGCATGGTAACTAAATCCGGGCGATCGGTCCCGCCGGCTCCTAGGCCCGTTTGTTGTATTCCAGAATAAACGCTAAATGGCGGCCCGGTCGTCAACGTCGTGATGTTCAGAAACTGCCAGCCTTTCGTAAGCCGGCTTCCCAGCGGTTGAAGAAAGCTCACGCGGTCAAACGGCAGCGTCTGAATCATGCTGATGGCGAAGACGTGGGTCTCGTCAAAGGTGGACGGCCCTTTGTCGGCGGCGGGATCCAGGGGATTTTGCGGCAGTGTTTGCAGCGTCACGCCCGGCATTCCCGAAATTCCACCCGGCACCGCGCTTGTGTCGTCGATCGATTTAGAAAATGTGTAGCTGGCCTGGAAGCTCAAGCCTATCCGCGAATAGTTTTCCGTCGCGCTGGTTTGCAGCGAATGATAAGTCGAATGAGCGGCGGTGTTCATCACCATAACCGGCCCGAATCCTCCCGTCGAGTGTCCCATAGCATTGAACTGCGTGAACGGCGCAAACGCCGGGTCAGCACCGCCGTAGCCGTTGGGCGAATCTACGCTAGCAAGACGGATTCCCGCCGTACCTACATAGGCAGCGCTGATCTTCACGCTTCCAAAATCGTGATCGATTCCTACCGTAAAAGTCCCGATGTATCCGTTGCGAAAATGTCTGCCGATGACAGGGACACTGAACAGTTGCACTTCGTGGCCGGGCGTAATGGCCGCAAGGTCGTTCTGAAATCTCTGTACATCGATTGGTGTGTTCGCGGGGACGTTGGCGCTTCCCGATGCAAAAAGAGGTTGCCCCTGTGTGTTGAACACAGTGGGAAGAGTCTCTGGCACGACCGCATTTTGAAATGGCACTGGAACATCAGGCAGCGCAGTAACGAGGGGCTGGAAAACAAGCGGGAAGCTTCCTGTAACATAATTTTGCAGCCACAGATTTGGGAGAATTGTCGTGACCGCTCCCCCGGCGTGAAGAGTCGTATGTTTGCTCGCCGCGAAATCCAGCGAAAGCCGCGGTCCCCAGCCGTTTAGATCCAGCGGATAAGCGGGCTGCGGGTTGTACAAGAAGATTGCCTTGGCGCCGGGGGAATAAAACGAAGTCGGTTCGCCCGATGCATCAACCGCTTCAGCGAGAGAGGTTCGGTGCTTGGCTTCTTTGATGCGGCTATTCAAGTCATACCGCAGGCCGTAGCTCACGCTCAGACGTGAGTTCACCTTCCATGTGTCCTGAAAATAGAAGTTGTACGCCTCGCGTCTTACGCCGGCCTCGTCAAATTTATCGCCGACGGGCGTCAAACTTGCCGCGGCGGTGATGCCGTAGGAGAAAGGCGTCGCCGTCAATAATCCCGTCAGAGAATCGGGCAGCAGATCTCCGAGTTGGATGTCGTGCTGGCCGCTCGTAGAAGGAATCAATACAGGCGAATAGGCGGGCCCGCCTCCAAATGTGTAGAGGCCGTTCGGGTTGGTGCCGAAAATCGTGGCATCGCGATTAAATCGCAGTTCCGCCCCCCATTTGAAACTGTGGGATCCGTGCGTGTAGGTCATGTCGTGTTTCAACTGATAGACGTTTCCATAGGAGCCAAAGATCGAGCCATCTGCCGAATTGAAGCTCTGGAAGAGGCCGTCTCCGAAAGTAATGGCAGGCTGCGTATGATTGGTGGACGGGAAAATTGGGGTGCTCCGGATGTAGCCGAGCGACGTCACGAAGGCGAGGTGAGGGGATATAGTGCGGGAATATCTCACGGCAGCACTTCGCTGATGATCAAAGAAATTGACGCCGAAACTGGGATCGATCGCAGTCTGATCGGGATTCGTCGTCGGTCCCCGGACCTGGTTCAAGCTGAACCGGCCGAAAAGAGATGCTTTATCGGAAAGCCGATGATCGATGCGCACGGAAAACTGGTCGGTGTCTGTCGCTACCTTGGAAGAAGTTGCGAAGGTGCGCGCGCCGTACGGTCCCTGAGGCTCGTTGGGCAAGGGATAGCGGGCCAGGATCGAGGCAATCGCCGGGTTAACCGGGACGGTCAAGGTATCGCCTGGAAAAGTCGTGGTATCAATTCCTTGCCTCTCCGCCGCGGTGGGGACAGGCAACACCTGCGTTGTTCCGAGCACCTGGCGGAAGCCTTGATACTCAGCGAAATAATAGGTTTTGTCCCGGCCGTCATAGATATTGGGGAAAACTACTGGCCCGCCGTTGGTGATTCCAAACTCGTTGCGAGCAAAGGGCGGAATGCGCCGCGTATCCACGGCGCTCTGGTGATCGAAGAAATTTCGCGCGTCGAACGCCGCGTTGCGGACAAATTCGAAGGCGCTGCCATGCACGTCGTTCGTGCCGGACTTTGTGATCACATTATTGAATCCCGCCGCTCCATGCCCGATTTCCGCGGGCATCACTCCAGAACTCGATTGCACTTCCTGAATGGCGTCCACGTTAAAGTTCGAAAAGGTTGCTCCGCCAAGTTCCGGGTCGGTAGTATCGGCGCCATCCATGGCAAAAACAGAGGCGGATCCGCGCTGGCCGTTCACGGCAAACTGTTGCGTGAAATTGGCAGCACCGTTGGTATCAGTCATCGTCCCCGCCGCCAGAAGCAATAGCTTGCTGAAGTCGCGCTCGTTCAGCGGAAGGCTGGACACTTCTCCGCCAGACAGATGCTCGCCCCCGCTTGCCTGAGCAGTAGTTGCGCCACGTGCAACTGACACAGCGACCGTCCCTTCTTGCGGTGAAAGTTCAAGTAGTGCGGTGAGGGACTTGCCGGAATCAATAGTAAGAGGACTTGCTGCGGTATAGGTCTTGCCTGCCAAAGTCACGGATAGTTGGTAGTTTCCAGCGGCGATTTCCTCGAACGAAAACTCGCCACTTGCTGAACTTTTTGCGGTGTATCCGCGATCGTCTGATTTTGCGTGCAGCTTGATGGTCGCGCCTGCCACAGGGTTCCCGCTTTTGTCCTTCAATACTCCTGTCCAGGAAGGCCCCGGAGAAGGACTGCCGGTAGGAACCGCTGCGAAGAAGACAGCAAATAAAATTACCGAGGCAATAAAAAAGCGCGTGCCGCGATAAAGAATGACACGACGCTTGGTGCTGTTGATTAGCCAATCTTGTCCCAGGACATTCCTCGTCGTTCCGTTGGAATTCAACGAAGGGCCGATCGAAGTACCACGGCGCTGGATATCGTCCAGGCTTCTTCCAATGGCTCGTTGAGGTTATAGATGTTCACTACGTCACGGACACTTCGTCTCATGGCTGCTCCTCGAAAAGATGCTCCTTCGCGAGAAAAAGAGCGGTTCTTGCCAGAACCTTTCATATCGCGAAATCGAGAGGAATTAAAGAGACAATTGTCCTCGGGGGAGTGAGTAGTTCCCGCTGCGGGCTCAAGAATGAGGTGCCGCGCTGCCTTTCGAAAACAAGTGATTGAGAACGGACTGCCGTCCTATCTATGGGAAGACGCTCTCTCGTCCCCGTCTCTGCGCTCAGCAAACAGCGCGCTTGCAAGTAAGGTCAGGCAACCCCATACCCCGAGTTCCCACCAAAATTGCTTTCGTTCGACCAGTTCGGAATTGAGCGCGTCTCCCATCGCTTCGCTGGCAGCCTCCGCCTTCGCAACATACCGATCGTTGTTGCGCTGAAGCACTTCCAACGCGTCTCGGTCCTCGGAAGCAGCATCCAAATCCCGCTTCGGGGGAGTAGCCAAACTGGCACTGGCCTCTTTCTGAGCATTGAGAGCCCGCTGAACCTTCACTTCCGTCATTGCGTCCGCCGCCGACCATTGCAGCGCGGTTCCGACGGTTACGGCGGTCAGGCCAATCCAACAGGCCAGTACGGTGTAGGATAGAAATTTATGCAAGTTCACGCTTCGCACCTTTGTCCCGCAGCAAATTCACGGGGAGGAATTGGTAACAACCGGTTGTAGCCGACCATCAGGGGCGCACAGCATATTCCGCCCTGCTGCGATAAACGTCGTAGTGGAATTGCTTGGGCCGGACATTTCAGCCGACACGGTCGGGTGGCCGTGCACCCATCCACTCGCTGTCCGATAATTAAGCACGAGGGTCCCTTCGAGGCAAGACGGCCCTGGACGAGTCAGTCAACAATCACATCTACGAATACAGTTGATCGCCAGGCCCGCAGACAAGCCTGGCAAATTGGTGAAAAAATCAATAAAAAACGCTGGTGCGGAAGGAGGGATTTGAACCCCCACGGCCTTTCGGCCACAAGATCCTAAGTCTTGCGCGTCTGCCAGTTCCGCCACTCCCGCTGTGGTCCATCCAATATACCGGGAATCTGGCCCTGCCCGCCACATCCACGATGGGGCTAGATTGTTACCCTATCCAAGGCGCATAATAACGTTGCAATTTGAGTGACGTTTGGCCATCCCCGCGGCCGAAAACTGGCGCCTTCACCCAGCAGGCGCCATCATGAGGCCCCGCTGCGAAAGAGGGCAGCGCCATGATTATTCAAGAGCAGGGCGCCTCCGCCGAGGATGTGGCCGCGGCGGAGACGGCTCGTCAGGCCATGGAAAAGGAGATCGCGGCCATGGCCGCCGTCACCGGCAACAGCTCCTTCACGGAGAAGAAGGGGGACGCCGGAGTACCTGCTCGGCCCCGGCGACGTGCTGAAGATCACCTTCTGGGAGGGGGCCAAGAGCACGGAGTCCATCGTGGAGGTCCGCTCCGACGGAAAAATATCCTATGCCTTCATGGACAACGTGCAGGTGAGCGGCCGCACGGTGGGGGAGGTATACGAGGCGCTCATGGAGGGTCTCAAGCAGTACATCCGGGCGCCGCGACTCGAGGTCGTTGTCAAGGAGTACCGGAGCAGAACGGTCCTTCTGTTTGGCCAGATCAACAAGATATCCCCCGGGCCGTCCGGTCCCGGGAAGTATGCCCTGAGGGGGAGAACGACCATCCTGGATCTCATCGTGTCGGCCGGCGGTCCCGTCACGGGACGGGGAGGGACCTTCACGGGAGCGGGCCAGACGCAGGTCGTCATGGGGGACGAAGGCGGAAATGCGGATCTGCGCAACGTGGAGCTTCTGCGCAATGGCAGACGCTTCACGCTCAACCTCTATGATGTCATGTTCAAGGGCGATGTCGGCCAGAACGTGATCGTCGACGCGGGGGATATCATCACCGTGCCCGAGCTTCCCGTCTTCGGCGAGCGGGTCTACGTCCTCGGGGAGGTCAACACGCAGGGGATCTACCGGCTGAAGGATGCAAGCGATCTCCTGGCCTCGCTTTCCCTGGCCGGGGGGCCGACGCGCCTGGCCGTGAAGTCCGACGTCAAGATCATCCGGGAATATCATGGAGCGCAAGGGCGACCCCATTATCCTGTCGGCAAGCTACGACGACATCACCAAGAAGGGGGACATCTCCCAGAACGTGGCGCTCAAGAACGGCGACATCGTCTGGGTGCCGAGGATCCTCGTCGGCGACATCAACGAATGGATCGTCAACTCGCTCCCGCTTCTCGATTACCTGCTCAAGCCGGCAGCGTATCGCGATGCCTACGGGGACCCGACACAAATGCGCTTCCTGAAGTAGAAAGATTATGACCCAATACGATCTCAATCTCCGTGAATACTGGCGGATCATCAAGAAGAGGCGCTGGATCATCCTCTTCACGGTGATCCTGACGGGCTCCTTCAGCACGCTGTTCGCATTGCTGAACAAGCCGGTCCCGCTCTACAAGTCCACGGCGAGCGTCCGGCTCGAGCGGGTCATGCTCTCCGGCGGCGGCATCTACCAGGAAGCGATGCCCTGGACGAACCCGGATCTGCTGACGACGCAGACCGCCGTGATCCGCAGCCACGGGATCGTCGAGCAGGCGGCGAAGAAGCTCGGCATGATCCCGGCCAACCTGACCTCCGAGGAGGTGCGGGCCAACAAGGAATACCTGGCAACGGTCCTCGAGTCTGCGCAACCTGGTGGACTCGGACTTCGAGCAGCAGATGGGGGTCATCAACATCCACGTGAAGTCCGTGGACCCCCGCCTGGCCATGCGGCTTGCCAACACCCTGGCGGAGGTCTACCGGGAAGAGCGCATCACGGACGGCAACAAGCGCTCCGTCAGCCAGAAGGGCTTCATCGAGGCCCAGCTCAACCAGGCCCGGGAGAAGCTGAAGGCCTCCGAGGAGGCCGCCAAGGCCTACCGGGAGACAGAACCAGCTTGTCTCCATCGACGCCGAGAGCAGCGGCATGGTCGCGAAGCTGCAGGCCCTGCAGGCAAGCTACGACAAGGCCCTGGTCAACGCCCAGAAGGTGGCCGAGATCCGGCGGATCCTCGACCGGGCGGCAATCGACGCCGCTGGGATCCAAGACAAGCTTCTATCTGGAGGACGCGCCGGCCACGTACAAGTCCTTCAACGAGAAGCTCGTCCAGCTCATGCTCGAGCGCGACACCCTGCTGAAGACCTACACGGAGCTCTACCCCCAGGTGGCCGAGATCCGGAAACAGATGGGCGAGATCATCGTCACCATGAAGGGGCAACTGGCTGCCTTTGATACCGAGCCTGAAAGAGGACATCCGCGACCTCAAGGTCAAGATCGACGAGGTCAGCGGGCAGGTCAAGATGCTCCCGGAAAAGCGCCTGGAGCTCTCGCGGCTCGAGCGGCAGATCCAGCTCAACCAGGAATTGTTCAACATGCTGGAGCGAAAGCACCAGGAGGCCCAGATCACGAACGCCGAGCGCGTCGAGACCGTCCAGATCATCCGGCCCGCCCTGGAGTCCCAGGCGCCCGGCGAACGCCGCCCAAGATCAAGGAGACGGCCTTTGCGGGGTTTCTCATCGGGCTCATCCTCGGGATCGCCTTTGCCTTCCTGATCGAGATGTTCGACACCTCGCTGGGGGCCATCGAGGAGATCGAGAGCCTGATGGGCGTCCACGTCCTGGGTCTCATCCCCCACGTGAGCCAGCAGGAGATCAAGGATACGCTCAAGGAGAAATACGCGGAGCGACGTGGATACGGAAGTGGCCGAGCGCGGGGCAAGGCTCGTCTCGCACTTCGCGCCCCAGTCGCGCCTGGCCGAGAGCTACCGCGCCATCCGGACGAACCTCGCCTTTGCCGGCCTGGACAAGGACGTCAAGACCATCGTCGTGACGAGCTCCTCGCCCGAGGAGGGCAAGACGACCTCCATCGTCAACCTGGCCATCACCATGGCCCAGGGCGGCAACCGGGTGCTGCTCATCGAGGGCGACCTGCGCAAGCCGATGATCTCCCGGATGTTCGGCATGGACTACGTGCCGGGCCTCTCGGACGTGCTGCTGGGCAGCTACGAGTGGAAGAAGGTCGTCCGGACCATCTCCGACATCATGACGGGAACGCTCAGCACCGAGGACATCCTGCAGACGCCGGGCATCGAGAACCTGCACATCCTCTCCTCGGGGACGATCCCGCCGAACCCCGCGGAGCTCATCTACTCGAAGGCGATCGGCGAGTTCATCAGCGAGGTCCGCGCCGCCTACGACTACGTGCTCATCGACGCCCCCCCGCTTCTGGCCGCAACCGATGCGGCGCTGCTTGCCGCCAAGGCCGATGCCGTCGTCATGGTCTACCGTGTGGGCAAGATCCCCCGGGGCGTGCTCAAGCGCGCCAAGGCGCAGCTCGACAACGTCAAGGCCAACGTCATCGGCGTCATCCTGAACGGCCTCAAGGCGGAGCTGAGCTCCGATTACGCCGACTACAAGTACAAGTACTACTATTACTTCTCCCAGAAAACGGACAGCAAGCCCGAAACGCCGGCCGAAAAGATCCGGGCCATCCCCGCGCGGTTCAAGGCACTCCTCGGGATAGCCCCGGACGGCCTCGCCGGGGGGGAAGCAACGGAGCCCCGGCAGCCGCTGTCCGGCGGGTCGATTGCCGCCCGGTGTCAGGAAACTGAGGCGCCGGCGATCACCGGCAGGGCCCCGGCCTGAAGAGAAGAAGATCTCGATGGTCAAGGCGAGCATGCTCCTCATCGCCGTGATCTTCCTGGCCATGGGCATCCTCTACCAGATGGGGGTCCTCAATTTCGCCCTTCCCTCCCTCAACGCCCAGAAGGTTCAGCAGCGGGGAGTTTCGATGCACCGCGAGGACCTGGCCGCAGCGGACGCCCTGACCCGGGGCGCCGCGTATGCCGGCAACCCGGTTTACCGGGCCAAGCTGCGACCGGCAGGTCAGACAAACCCCCTGCCGGAAACCTCCGCGGGTCAGGGTGGCGATGCGTCGTCCCTTTCCGCCATTGCCTATGCCGCCCCTTCAGCGCGCAGAGAGTAGCGTACGATGGACAACCTCAAGGCCACCGGCAGCGCCGCTTCATCCGGGTGGGAGCGCCGCAAGAAGCGGGTCCGGGTCTACAAGAAACGCATCACGCTGAAGTGGTTTCTTGCCATCCTGGCCGCCGCAGTCCGTCGTATCCTTGCTTCTCATCGCGTTCGGGGGGCTGTTCGACAACCTCGAGGATAAATCCTACCGCCCGAAAGACATCGAGCGCCAGTATCACGAGATGCAGAAAATGAAAGAGGCCGTCGAAAAGGAACGGCTTCCTGCGAGCGGCCGATAGCGGCAACTGCCCTTCGTTTCTCCGTCCTTTCTCTCTTCCGAAATGCATCCTCCGAACTTTTCCCCCCTCGCCCCTCGTCGGGGCTCCGCGGCGTTTTCCGGCGTTCCCGTGGTTTGGTTCTTGCATCCTTTGACAGGGATGGAGCCCTGCTTCCGTCGGCCGCACAGCGACGGCTGATGGGGGTTGCAGGGAAACCGAACCGATGGACGGAACAGGATGATCGGGATTCAGCATCTGGAGGGAAATACCCGGGCGGCCGTTTTATTGCTCGTGGTCATCGCCATCGCCGCATGCGGGGCGATGCTAGCCGACAAGCTGTCGCTGGGCATTGCCGTTGCGTCCGTTTTTGCCATCATCATCTTCACCGTCAGCTTTGTCAGCACCGAGATCGCCCTGTACATGCTTATCTTCGCCATGCTCCTGGGGCCCCAGCTGAGCGTCGGAGGGGGCGATGACATCGCCGCGGCGCGCGGGCGAGGCGTTGACCTGAGGGCCGACGACATCCTCATCGCCACCATCGGCCTGAGCTGGTTTCTCCGGGTGGCGATCAACAAGGAACTCGGCCTGTTCCTGAGAACCCCTCTCAACATTCCCATCGCCGTCTATTTCATCATCTGCATCGTCGCAACGGTTCACGGCTACTACCTGATGAGACGCCTCAACCCCATGGTCGGGTTTTTCTTCATCCTCAAGTACTTCGAGTACTTTCTGATCTATTTCATGGCCGTCAACCACCTCCGGGAGAAAGAGCAGATCCGGCGATTCCTGATCGCCATGCTCATCGTATGCTTCTGTGTCTGCGTCTACGCCATCTCCCAGATCAGCAAGACCAACCGAACCAAGTACAGGAC
>CAVSIW010000001.1:0-49422 GCA_963727945.1 uncultured Acidobacteriota bacterium | reverse complement strand
ATCTCTTTCCGAGGTAGGATCCCATTTTTGTGTGGAAAATATCGTCGCTAGCTCCTCTGGATGCTCGTAAGGCAGAGCGCGTAGCAGCAGCGTGTTCATCGCACTAAATACCGCGGTGTTCGCTCCGATGCCGAGCGCAAGAGAGAAAATCACGACGGCGGCGAAGCCCGGGCTTTTTGCCAGGATCCGGGCCGCGTAGCGAACGTCCTGCCAGAGCGTTTCCAACCACGTAAAAATCCACATTTCGCGACAATCTTCTTTTACGAGCGTGACGTTCCCAAATCGCCGCCGCGCCGCTACCTGCGCGTCATCTGCCCCAATGCCCAAGGCGCGGTTCTTTTCTGCGCGCTTCGCCAGATGAAACTGCAGTTCTTCCTCCAGGTCGCGCTCCAGCCTTCTCCGCTTCACGAGCGCCTTTACTCTCAGCCACGCTTCCGTCAACCACTCGCGCGCCATAGGTCCTCCTTAGGCAGGCTCCAGAATCCGCGCAATCGCGGAAGACATGCGCTTCCAGTGCGCTGTTTCTTCCGCGAGCTGTTTCCGGCCCGCCGCCGTCAGCCTGTAATATTTCGCCCGCCGGTTGTTGTCCGACGCGCCCCACTCTGCCGCGAGCAGTCCGCGAACTTCCAGTCGATGTAGCGCCGGATACAGGGCGCCTTCTTCGACGCCCAGGACCTGGTCGCTCCTCTCATGGATGTATTCCGCGATGTCGTAGCCGTGCATCTCTCCGCGGCTCAGAGTCTTCAAGATCAGCAAGTCGAGCGTGTCGCGTAACAGATCGCCGGTTTCGGACTTTTTCTGGGTCATAGTAAGGGGTCCCTGCCCATAAGGTTCTTAGGGGAGTATCTCTCCATCTCTTTCCCATTTCAAGCCTATTTTTTGGCAGTGGGTAGGCCCGGTTCGCACGTGATCGCAAATTCAGTAGATCCTGAGTAACACGCTAACTGGAAATTGACCACAGGGGGACGGAAGCCGAACATGCCGCACTGCGCTACAATCTTGGCCTCATGTCAATTTCTGGTTTGCGAACTGCAAATTTTGTTCCCGCGAGTGATTTGGATAAAAGCGGGCATTCGAAGGTGGCGCCGAGATACGAGTGAAGGTTGCTGAGGGATCGAATGGGTAGTCTGGCACAGGATTTTCGGTATGCGGCGCGAAGCCTTCGCAAAGACAAGCGATTTGCGTTTGTGGCGGTCTTTGCTTTGGCGTTGGCGATTGGTGCTAGCACGGTGGTATTCAGCGTTTTCTACAATTTGATGTTCAACGCGGTGGCGGCGAAGGATGCGGGGCAGCTGGTGGTACCGGTCGTGGCGGACCTGGAAAAACCAGATTATGCGGGCCATGACCACCAATTGTGGATCAACTGGGCCGACCTTAAATATTTGCGGGAACACAATCAACTTTTTGAGAACTTCGTGGGATCGCACAGCGGGATTGCGGCGGTGCAGTATGGCGCGCGGATGTACCAGCTTGAGAATGGGCACGTGTCGCCGGATGCGTTCGAATTCTATGGAGTGGCGCCGCTGCTCGGGCGCGGGATTGTTGCGGAGGACGGAAAGCCGGGAGCACCACCCGTTTTTGTGATGAGTTATCGAACGTGGAAAAGCGAGTTTGGCGGAGAGACGGGGATTATCGGGAAGAGTTTTGTGATCGAAGGCGAGCCGACGACGCTGATCGGCGTGATGCCGGAGCGGTTTCACGGATTCGGAGTGACACAGGAATTCTGGATGCCGGTGGGCGAGGAGCAGAGGTCGGCGGAGGCGGAAAAGAGAGCGTACGTCAACGTGCTGGCGCGGGTGAAGCGGGGCGTGACGTTTGCGGCAGCATCCGCGGAGATGGAGGTGCTGGTGAGGCGGTTGGCCGCGATGCATCCGGACAGTGACGATTACCCCAAGAAGTTCACGGCGCGAGTGGTGGCAGCGAACGATTATTTGATGGGTCCCTCCGGGGCGGCCACGGTTTTCAATTCCAATATGAATTTGAAAAGCATTCTGTACGACCTGCTGGCAGCGGTGCTGGTGCTGCTGTTGATTGCGTGCAGCAATGTGGCGAACCTGCTGCTGGCGCGAGCGACCGCGCGGGAAAAGGAGATGGCGATTCGCTCGGCGTTGGGCGCTTCGCGGTGCCAGATCGCGAGGCAGCTCTTGATGGAGAGTTTGCTTCTGGCGTTGTGCGCGTGCGCGGCAGGATGCGCTGTGGCGTGGGCGGCCATGAAAGCGGTGGACGGAACGATTCATCAAAAGGCCTGGGCCCACATGAGCGGAGAAGCAGTGGTTGGGCTGAATGGGCCGGTTCTGCTTTTTGCAGCGGGAATTACGTTGTTGACGACCGTGGTTTGCGGAGTGGTTCCGGCGTTGCGGGCGACGAGGCGCGATTTGCAGCCGCAACTCGTGGGGAGCGGTAAAGGAGCGGGAGGCGGGTTGCAGCACGGAAAAGTCCGCGCAGCGCTGGTGATCGGGCAAGTAGCGCTTTCCATTGTGTTGCTGATTGAAGCGGGGTTGATGATGCGCAGCCTGTACAAGCTCACGCACATCGATCTGGGATTCAACGCGAAGAATATTCTGGTTGCCGCGTTCGCGCCGAGCCGAAAGAGCGATCAGCTGCCTGACCGGGCGCTGATGACTTCGGCGGAGGGACATGCGCGATTCCAGAGAGCGGTCGAGAAAATCAGAGAATTACCTGGCGTAGCGAGCGTTGCGGTGAACAATACGATTCCTGGGTACGGCCCGTCGGGAGGTCCTAGAGTCGCGGCACCCGGCGAGACGCGAGACGTGGAAGCAGGAATGGACGAATGCGATGAGAACTGCCTGGACACGCTGGAGATGCGGCTGATCGGCGGCAGATGGCTTTCGCGCGAGGAGGTGGAAACGAGACAGCTTGCGGCGGTCGTCAATGAGAGATTAGCGCACGCCCTGTTTGGAGAAACGAATCCCGTTGGGAAGCAATTGGAAGTGAAAGGGTTCAAACGTCAATTTAATCATTCGACCGCGAATTTGCCGGAAAATCCGGTGTTCGAAATTGTCGGAGTGGTGGGCGACACGAAAAATGCCGGGCCGCAGGCGCCGGTGCTGCCGATGGCGTTCATCCCGCCGATGATTGCGGGAGACTTCATCTTGCAGGTGAGAACGAAGGTTGAGCCCGGATCGATGATGCACGCGGTGCAGGAAGCGGTCTGGTCGGTGGATCGCGGCGAAGTGTTTTGGGTGTTGGGTCCGCTGGCGGAATCTTTCGAGCAGCATACCTATGCGACACCGGAGTTTGGCGTGAGTTTGTCGGGGCCGCTGGCAGGGATTGCGCTGTTGCTGGTGGTGATCGGAGTGTTCAGCGTGATGGCGTATACGGTGTCACTGCGCACGCAGGAGATTGGCGTGCGGATGGCGCTGGGGGCGCAACAGGCTGAGATATTGCGGATGGTGCTGAGGAAGGGATTTGCGCTGCTTGTTGCGGGGATTGCGATTGGCTTGTTTGCGAGTTATTGGTTGACGCGGTTCTTGGCGAGCCAGATTTGGGGAGTTTCGGCGACGGACCCGTGGACGTTTGGGACGGTGGTGGCGCTGGTGGTGGTAACCGGGCTCGCGGCTTGCTTGTTGCCGGCTCGGCGAGCGGCGAGTGTTGATCCGCTTGTTGCGCTGCGATACGAGTGAAATTCATGTGGTCGAAAAGTACGTGAACGACCTGCCTTGCGAGGCACATTCCTTCGACAGCGGTGTCATTTCAAAAGACAGCACTAGCCATCCTTGCTACGCGTTGCTATCGCTCACACTCTTAGTCTATGCTGCGACGCCGGCGTGATCATCGGTGTAGTTTCTTGACCGCCTGTGACTGGAACGCGAAGGTGCGGAGAAAATTCCCAATCGTAACTCACGCCTACTCAGTCCAACTTGGTTCAAAGTCGTATCTGCATGCGAGCGTTGGATCGGCCATTCCTCCACAGTCGAAGCGGATCGAATGGCATCGGCGCAAGATGCTGTGTGGCACGCTGTTCGCCGCTAGCGTTTCCACAGTTTTCTTCTTCACCAGCGGGCTCTTCTGCTCTGCGATGTGGGCACAGCAGACTGATCCGGCGAAGGCTGTTGTGGTGCAGCCGGGTGCGCCGGGTAAGCCGAGCAGGACGCTGCCGCCATCAACGAGGGCCACGTTGCCGCCACGGTCGCAAGCGGATGTGGAGTTCATGCAGGGCATGATCATGCATCATGCGCAAGCGGTGGAAATGACGGCGCTAATTACGTCGCATACGGAGAACAAGGATCTGCGTTTGCTGGGGGCGCGAATCAGCAGCTCGCAGTCGGACGAAATCAGGTTTATGCGGCGGTGGCTGGCGGCTCGGGGAGAACCGGTTTCCATGGCAAAGGCGGGGATGCCGGGCATGGATATGGCGCACGAACCGATGGCTCTTATGCCCGGTATGCTTACGCCAGAACAGATGGAAGCGCTGCGGAAGGCGAAGGGCGCCGAGTTCGACAACTTATTTTTGACGGGAATGATTCAGCACCATAACGGTGCGCTGACCATGGTGAAGGATTTGTTCGATACCGCGGGCGCGGGGCAGGATGCTGACCTGTTCAACTTCGCGACGGATGCGGACAATACGCAACGGGCCGAGATCAGGATTATGCAGAGTATGCTAGAGAAGAAATCTTCAGAGGAGAAACGATGAAGCGAATGCTCAGTATTGCCCTGTGTGTAGTGGGGGCCGCGCTAATTTCCTGTTTCGGTGTGAGCCGGATGCAGGCGCAGACGCCTGCAACTCCGCCACAGGCGCAGGCCCAGAAGCCTGCAACTCCGCCCGCCGCGAAGGAACCCGAGGAGGAAGAGGAGAATCCGTTTGCTCCGCAACCTGCGCCGTCGCTACCGCCGGGAATGACGGGGTCGGATGCGGACGATCCGAGAGCCAAGCTGAAGGCGGGGCTGTATGACGCTGGCGAAGCGTCGATGGGCATCAAGCACCTCCTGCTGCTCAAGAAACCTGACGCGTTTCAACTGGGCGCTTCTGATCCCGATGATCCGAAGGTGCAGAAGATTTTTGGCCAGCTCGGCATGGGCAACACCTCGAAGATCCCGAAGCCGCTGCAGTTGGTGATCGCACAGCTTGCTTTCTCGAACTCGGACCTGGCGTTCCAGGGCAACCACCTGTTCCAGGGAAATTTTTACGGCGTGAATATCTTTGACATTTCCCATCCGGCGAACGCAACGTTGCTGACTTCGCTGGTGTGCCCGGGCGGGCAAGGTGATGTGTCGGTGTACAAAAATCTGCTGTTCATGTCGGTGGAGATGCCGAATGGACGGCTGGATTGCGGCGCGCAGGGGTTTCCACCGGAGCCTCCGCCTCCCGCAGGGGAAGAAAAAGAAAAAAAGCGTCGGCCGCCGGCTGCACAAAAGGATCGATTCCGCGGAGTGAGAATTTTCGACATTTCCGATATCAAGAATCCGAAGCAGGTTGCAGCGATACAGACGTGCCGTGGATCGCATACGCATACGTTGGTGGTCGAGCCGAACGACAAAGACAACGTTTATATCTACGTGTCGGGCACATCGTTTGTGCGTCAGGCGGAAGAACTGGATGGATGCTCCGATGAAAAGCCGGACAAGGATCCGAATACATCGCTGTTTCGAATCGATGTGATCAAGGTTCCGGTGGCCGCGCCGCAGGATGCGAAGGTGGTGTCCAGCCCCCGTGTCTTTATCGATCCGCGGACGGGCGCGCTGAACGGTCTGAACAACGGTGGCACGCATGGCAAGAACGGCAAAGAGGAAAAGCCGGCGGACACGAACCAGTGTCACGACATTACGGTGTACTCGGCGATTGGATTGGCGGCGGGCGCGTGCTCCGGAAATGGACTTCTGCTCGACATCAAGGACCCGGTACATCCGAAGCGTGTGGATGCAGTGAACGATCCGAACTATTCGTACTGGCACTCGGCTTCGTTCTCAAACGACGGGAGCAAAGTCGTGTTCACCGATGAGTGGGGCGGCGGTTTGGGGGCGCGGTGCCGTCCGAACGACCCGAACAAGTGGGGCGCGGATGCGATCTTCCAGCTGAAGGACAACAAGCTGAGTTTCGCGAACTATTACAAATTGCCGGCGGCGCAGGGAGATTCGGAGAACTGTGTGGCGCACAACGGCTCGCTGATCCCGGTCCCGGGCCGCGACATCGAAGTGCAGGCCTGGTATCAAGGCGGCATCTCCATTATGGACTTCACCGACCCGGCGCAACCCTTCGAGATTGCGTACTTCGACCGCGGGCCGATTGATCCGAACGTACTCGTGCTGGGCGGCGACTGGTCCGCGTATTGGTACAACGGCTACATTTACGGGTCGGAGATTGCGCGCGGCCTGGACGTGTTTGAACTGACGCCGAGCAAGTTCCTGACGCAGAACGAAATCGATGCAGCGAAGACGGTTCGGGTGTCTGAGCTGAATGTGCAGAACCAGCAAAAAATCGATTGGCCTGCACAGTTGGTGGTGGCAAAGGCGTACGTGGACCAGTTGTCGCGGTCGCAGGCTTTGCCGGCAGACCGAATCGCAGCACTGCAGAAGGCGATACAAAGCGCAGAGAGCTCGCACATGAGCAAGAGCAAGCTAGCGAAGTTGAAGAGCATGGCGCCGCCGTTGGAAAAGAGCGCGACCGAGGCGAAAAGTCCGGCTGACGCAGCACGGTTGCATGCATTGGCAGAGATCCTGAAGCATCCGTCAGCATGACCACATCGCGAACCGCGAGTGTCGATCCGCTCGTTGCTTTGCGATACGAGTGACAGTTCCAAAAATCAGTTAAGGGCGTTTTCTGCGAAGAGCGCGGACGGTGTAGAGACACGCTACAATCTTGGCCCTATGTCTTCCACTGGTTCGCGAACGGTAAATTTTGTTCCTGCGAGTGCTTTAGATAGGAGACGGCCATCGAAAATGGCGTTGATTCGCGGATTGGTGCGACAGGCCTCGTTTGTGGCGAAAAACTTTCAACTTTATTTTCGAACGCGTGGCGGCGAAACGTATTGAATACGAATGTGGTGGCGCCGTATGCGGTGACGTCTTATGTGACGCACAAGTGCAATTTGGCTTGCTCGTATTGCACGCAGAAGGAGCCGGAAGTTTTCAGCGACGACCTGTCCACGGGAGAGACGATCCGGTTGCTGCGGCGGATCAGCAAAGAGACGGATTCGATCGTGATTACGGGTGGAGAGCCGACGCTGCGGGCTGACATCGAGGAGTTGGTGGAGGCGGCGCGGTTTCATTGCAAATTCAGGTCGGTGCTGCTGATTACGAATGGAACTTTGTTGGATCGCAAGCCGGGAATCTTGAAAGCGGTGACGGGGTTGGTGGTCAGCCTGGATGCCTTGGCGGCCGATCCTTCGAACCCGCTTTCGAAAGCTGCCGCGCTGCCGAAGGTGTTGCAGAATCTGGCGATGGCGAAGGAAGTTCTGGGAAGCGCGCAACGGATTACGATCAGCACGGTGATTGAGGAATGGAACATCGCGGAAGTGGAGAAATTGCTGGATTGGTGCGGGGAGGAAGGGTTTGTGTTTGCGGCGCAATCGGCGCAGATGGAGAAGATGCCGAATTTGAAGCTGCTGCAGAATGCGAAATATCAAGCGCTGGTGGATAAAATCATCGACCGACGGCGGAACTGCGCGCAGCCGATCAATGGCACAGCGCGGACGATTGAGACGCTGCTGCGTTTCCGCGACTTTCAATGTTACCCAACGATGTTTCCGCGAGTGTATCCGAATGGGGACGTGTTTTATCCGTGCGAGCCGCTGAGGAAGGTGGCGGGGAATTTGTTGAGGCATGGCTCGCTGCGAAACATTTTTGCACGGGGGAAGAAGATGTATGGGGACATTCCGCCGTGCCAGGGGATCTGCTATTTGTTCGGGAATGTGCTGTCGCATTACTACGTGAATGATTTTTGGGGCTTGGCGGGGGATTTTATCCGGTGACAGCCCAACCGATAGGGGCTGTTGCGCCGTGAGCTGCTAAGCAAGGTCGGAGATTTTTTTGTCGAGGTGCGCGAGAGCGGCTTCGAGAGACTTGCGGTGATTTGGGTTTGTTGCGGCTTCCAGATCATGGGCGATCCTGACACGGGATAGCTGCAAGTCTTTGCGTTCTTGTTCGCGGTGGAGCTGTTCGGGACTTTTGGTCTTATTGCCGTAGTGCCCCTTGGGTGCCTCGCCGGATTCGACCTGCGATTCCACGTCTTTGCTTTCCCATCCTCGCGCCATACAGATAGTTTGACACATTTTGCAGCAGGTGGGTGTGTTTATGAGGGAGAAAGTTCGGAGCGGGATTTAGGCGCTGGCGGCGCGGCTGCGGGGCAGAACGGGGAGCGGAGTGTGCATGTGCAGCACGCTGCCGAGAGTGCTTTGGGCAACGCGAGCGAGGTGTTCGGCGAAGATGCCTTGATAGGAGAATTCGGCGGCGTTGTCTGACCAGCGGACTTGCAAAATCCAATGATCTTTTTTTTGTGTTTGGATTGCGTTGGCGGAAGTGATTTCAGCGGCAGGAATCACGAGGAGCGGCTGGAAGTGGGAATCGAGCGCCCAGACGCTTTCCGCGCCGACAAAGAGCTGGACGTGTGCGGGTGCGGCGTTGCCGGGTTGATATTTTCCGCCGTTTAAGATGACGAGAGCGCCTAGTTCGCGCGCTTTGTCGTCAGGAATGGTGTGTGGCTTGGCCGGGGGCAGAAGGATCGCGGCTAGGAACATGCCGAGACCGGCGATGGCGGCAAGCCAGCTATTCCAGAGACTGAGCGGCAGGATGACGAGCGCTGCTCCGGCGAAGGCCAAAAAGATGCGGAAAGCCATCCAGGATTGAGCGTTGCGGCGGACATGCAGAAGCTTGGGAATGAGCAGAATGAGAGCAAGCAGCGCGCCGATTACCAGGTTGCGGAGACGCGAGCCTGTTCCTTCATGTTGAGATGCCGCAGTGGCTGGGGCCGTGCTCATCTTACTTCCTCATGTAATTTACTTACTTAGATTACGCTGCGGGCTTCAGGGTTTCAACGAATCTATCTCGCGCATGCGGGCGAAGGCGCGGCGCACGTGGGGAATGGTGATGGAGCCGCCGACGATCAGGGCGACATTCAGAGCGTCAATGACTTCTTCGCGGTTCCAGCCTTCTTCGCCGCAGCGAACAAGGTGATAGGTGATGCAGTCGTCGCAGCGGAGAACGGCGGAGGCGACGAGGCCGAGAAGCTCTTTCGTTTTCGTGCCGAGGGCTCCGGGCTCGTACGCCTGATGATCGAGAGCGAAGAAGCGCTTCATGCCGAGGTGGCCGCAATTGAGAATTTCTTCGTTCAAATCGGCGCGAGTCTTCTGAAAATTTTCGAGGCGTGTCCGCCATGATTCCTCCGGAAGTGGAGCGATTATTATGGACTAAATTTGTGCTGTTTAGTTCGGCAGGACGCGGCCGGGGCGCGCGCCAGTGGGTTTGCCAGCGTCCCAGACGAGAGAACCGTTAACGAAAACTTTTTCGATGCCGGATGGAAGCTCGAATGGTTTCTGGAACGTGGAACGATCGATGACGGTGGCGGGATTGAAGAGAACGAGGTCGGCGAAAGCACCTTCGCGAAGGACACCGCGATCTTTCCAGCCGAGGCGCTGGGCGGGGAGAGCAGTCATTTTGTGAATGGCTTCGGGGAGAGTGAGCCATTTTTTTTCGCGGACGTAGAGGCCGAGCACACGCGGGAACGTGCCAGCGCCGCGCGGGTGGCGAGAGCCAATGCCGCCGTCGCTGGCGACCATAACCCAAGGCCGCTGGTAGAAGGCCTGAATATCACGCTCGACCATGGATTGACCGATGACTTCGGCTTCGGTGTTGGCGGCATCGCCTTCGCGAATGATGCGGATGTACATTTCGACGGGAGAAATGCCGCGTTGCGTGGCGAGGTCCTCGATAGTGTGGTTTTCGTAGGCGGTGTTCGGGGTGAATTCTACGATGGTGACGTGCGACGGTCCGCCGACATCTGACAGCGCCTTCGCGACGCTCTTTGGGTCTTCGTATTGCTTGTCGGGCACCAGGACTTTGATGTTGGAATGCCACGCGTCGTAGGGATAGCAATCCGCAAGGAAATCGAGGCCGCGCCTGCGAGCCGCTTCAATCACGCGGATGTATTGTTGGGCTTTGCCCCAGACGCTGACGGTGCCGAGCTTGATGTGCGAGTGCTCGACGGGAATGTGCGCGCGCTCGCCGATGGCGATTTCTTCGTCCAGAGCCTGGAATGAGAGGTCGGCTTCATCGCGAATGTGGGTCATGTAAAAGCCGTGGAGCTTTGCCGCAGCGGTGGCGAGAGCGACGACTTCGTCCGTGGTGCTGTAGGTGCCCATGTCGTATTCGAGGCCGCTGGAAAGCCCGATGGCACCTTCGCGCATGGATTGATCGACGAGGTGCGGCCATTTTTTCGATTTCGGCGGGAGTCGAGGCGCGCTGGTAATCTTTGCCGAGGATTTGTTCGCGAACTGTGGCATGGCCGACGAGAACCGCGAGATTGAGGGAGGCGGGGTTCTTACGCCGCGCGTCAAGCCAGGCTCCGATGGGCCAGGGGGAATCGCCGTCGGGGCCGAGAATTACGGTGGTGATACCTTGTGCGATCTGAGTTTCGGCGAGCGGATCTTTGTCGAGGCCTTCGGTGGAGTGGTTGTGAATGTCGATGAAGCCGGGAGCGAGGACGAGGCCCTTTGCGTCGATGATGGGCTCGCCTTTCTTTGGCTTGAAGTTGCCGACGGTGACGATGCGGTCACCGGATATGCGGACATTGACTTTGCGAAGAGGAGCGCCAGTGCCGTCAGTGACCTGGGCATTGATGATGACGGAGGAGGGGGATTTTTCTTGTGCGATCGCGGGAACGAAGGCCAGGGCGGAGGCGAAAAAGAAGAGGATGGCGAGGTGCTGGGCGGTGCGAAACATTTGAATTCCTCGAAAAGACATCGGACGCAGCGTTCAACGACTCACGTATATACCAACTCGAAGCGAAGAGGGAAGTGAAACGCTCTCGAAAGGATCAACCTGCGACTGCCACGAGAGCCTTCTCGGCGAGTTCTCTCGCGCCGGGCTTGCCCGCCAAGATCAGGTTCGCCCATTCTACGCCGACTTGCGATAAACGTACTGATTCGCTTGTGAGTGATTCGGGCCCGCCGGAATCGGTGCCGCCAAAAAAAATACGGTCCATCGGGTGCGCGGCAGCAATGCGATTTTTTGTGTATTGGCCTGGGGCGGAGATGAACATCGGATGGCCGCGGCGGTAGATGCGCACTTCGATAGGATCAACGTTGAACTCAGGAAGTATTTTTTGGAAATCGCTGAGAACGCGGGAGGCGAGCGTCTTGCAGTCCGCTTCGTCGAGGAGAGTGGAGCGGAATTCTTCGCGGAGCGGAGTGTAAAAGGAGAGGATATTGTTTTTCTGTTTGTAGCCTGGATCGTTGCGGACGGTCCAGTCGGCAACGATGAAGTCGGTGAAGGAATTGCCGGGGCACCAATTGTCGTAGCCGCGATTGTAGACGGGCCTGTCGAAGATGACATTGACGACGGGGTAGGGAGCATAGCGCGTGCGGCGCATGGCGGTTCTTTGTTCGGCGGGCAAACCTTGAACGATGCGGGAGGTGATGTGCTTCGGTGTGCACATCAAGATAGCTTTCGCGGCAACCGTGGTGAGTTTTCCTTCGCGGAAATAGGTGACGTTGACGGAGTCTTTTTCCTGGACGACGGCGACGACTGTGGCATCGCCGAGCATGCGGTCTTTGTATTTTGGCTCAAGGATTTCGACGAGTTTGTGCGTGATGCAGCCGAGCCCGCCAGGCAAGATCGCGCGCTTGCCGTCGCCGCCGATGAAAAGATCTTTGGCGTTATAGAGGCCGACGTAGGCCGAAGTGTCCGGCGTGGTGGCGCCCCAGTTGGAGGGGCCGAAAATGTCCCACCACTGCTGGACTTCCGAAGCGTAGCCGGCGGTGAATTGTGAGAAGGGAAGCGCGTCGAGCTCGGCCATGCGCTCCTTAATGTTTATTTTCAAGACGTCTTCGCGGAATTTCAGGAAGCTGGCGACGATTTCCTTTGGGTAGGGAAGCTGGGTGATTCCGGTTTTCCAGGTGTCGGGGACGTAAGTCTTATTGACGAGCGTGGGATCGGGCATGTTGACGAGGGGGAGTTTCAGGCCGATCTCCGAGGCGAGCAGATCGCCTTCGTCGCCGTGATAGGCGTAGGCGGAGCCGGTGGCAAACGGCTGGCCGTCGAATTCTTCTTGATAGGCGTTGCCGCCGAAGTGGTCTTCCTTTTCGAGCAGAAGCCAATCTTTGCCGCGAAGAAAATAAGCGGCGGAAAGGCCTGCGACGCCGCCACCGACCATGACGACGTCGGCTTTGGCCGTGGGGCTCGGAAGTTCGAAATGGTGGCCGTCGCGGACTTGATGGCAGATTTCGAAATGCTCGCCTTCGACGCGCGGCGCGCTGCCCGGCTTTGAATCTGATGACGAGTGATCCGGCACAGGAAGGAGAGCGGCGTCGACCGGGCAGCCAGACGCGACCGAACCTGCGACCACATATCTGATGAATTCACGGCGCGAGTGTGACATTGGTCCTCCTTAAGGATTCTACGGCCTCTCGAGCAACTGCTGTGCGTCCCTGCCGATGCCGCGCATGCGGATGCGATACCAAATAATGATGAGCACAACGGAAACGGCAAAAATCAGCGTGGAGACGGCATTGATTTCCGGTGTGATGCCGCGACGCAGTCGTCCCCAGATTTCGAGGGGGAGCGTGTTGTCGCGGCCGATGAGAAAGAAGGTTACTGCGATTTCGTCCATCGAAAGCGTGAAGATGAGGAGGCCTGCGGCGACTAGAGAGAGCTTGAGATTCGGAAGGGTGATGCGCCAGAAAGTTTGCCAGGGCGTGGCGCCGAGATCGAGAGAGGCTTCTTCCTGCGCGCGGTCGATTTTTTGAAGGCCAGCGAAAAGTTCGGTGGTGGCCACGGAGATGAGTGCCGTGCCGTGGCCAAGAAAAACGGTCAGCAAGCTGAGGTGCGCATGGGCAAAAACAGCGAGCATCTCGAGAGACAGGCCGGTGATGATGCCGGGAAGAATGAGCGGGAGAAGAACGAGCCGGCGGAAAAGGGCTTTGCCGGGGAAGCTGGCGCGATCGAGGGCGAGCGCGGCGAGGAGGCCCAATGTGAGCGAAAGCGCTACGGCCCCAGCGGCTACGAGGAGGCTATTGAGCACAGAGTCCCAAATGGGGCCGTCGGCGAAAAGCTGGCGATACCAATCAAGCGTGAGATGGCTCGGCGGAAAGCCACCGACTCCGTCGCGATTGAAGGAATAAAGTATGAGCACAATGATGGGCAAATAGACGAAAGCGAAAACGAGCGCGGCGTAGGTCGCGAGCAAGGGAGAACGGTGAGTTAGAGATTTGCGGTTCATTTGAAGGACCAGCGTTTTTCGAGGCGTTCGGTGAAGATGAGCAGCGAAATAGTGATCAGCAGGATACAGACGGAAATCGCGGCGCCGAGCGGCCAGTCGTAGGTTGCGCCAAACAGAGTTTGCACGATGTTGGCGATCATGGTGCCGGAAGAGCCGCCGACGAGAAGCGGCGCCAGGAAATCGCCGAGAGAGAGGACGAACGCGAAAGTGGCTCCGGCGAGGAGGCCGGGGATCGAGAGCGGAAGAATCACGCGGAAGAAAGTGGAAACGGGGCCGGCGCCGAGATCCTGCGACGCTTCGACGAGCGGGCGCGGGATGTGTTCGAGCGAGGCGTAAATAGGAAGGAAGACGAATGGCGTGTAGATGTGCGTGAGCACGAGCACAACGGCGAAGGGACTGTAAAGGAGAAAGCTGACGGGTTCATGGGTGACATGCAGATATTGGAGGAAGCCGTTGAGGACGCCTTCGCTGCCGAGAATTGTTTTCCAAGCGTAGCCGCGAACGAGGTAGCTGACCCAGAGGGGAACGATGACAAGTTGGTAGAGCAATTCCTTGCGGGCGCCGGAATGAAACGAGAGGTAGTAGGCGAGCGGGTACCCGAGGAGAAGAGAACAGAGCATCACGGAGCCAGCGATACGCATGGTGCGGAAGAGAACTTCGGCGTAGAGGGGATTTGTGAATAGTTTTTGGTAGTTGGAGAGATTCCAGTGATGGACTAGGACGCCGTCTTGGACGGCCCAGAAGCTGTGGGCGAATATCAGCGCGTAGGGCAGCAGTAGGAAGAGCGCTACCCAAAAGAGTGGCGGAGCGGAGACGATCGTTTTGTAGGCGCGCGAGTACATGGGAGGTCAGTCCACAACGCGAATAGCGTCCGCGATTGAGAAAACAAAATCGCGTTCGCCCGTGAGCGGGCCGCATGCTGGGAGGCGGACGCGCAAGAGTTGGCCCGCGCCGCAATCCACTTCGAGCAGTTCGCTGGCGCCGCTGTAGATTTGCTGGCGAACCGAGCCGCGGAATTTTACTTCGTTGGTCTGGCGTTTACCGTCAGGGCTGAGGCGAATCGCCTCTGGCCGCAGCGAAAAAAGAGCCGGACCGTCTGCTTCTTCCAAAGGCCAGCGCAGGACGCCGCACGTTGCGATGCTGCGGCGGATTTCGCCGCGCAGCAGATTCGTTTGGCCGATGAACTGCGCGGTGTAGGCCGAGGCGGGGTGCGCGTAGATTTCTCGAGGAGAGGCGACTTGTTCGAGCGCGCCATCGCGAAGCAGAGCGATGCGGTCGGAAAGGGCCATGGCTTCTTCCTGGTCGTGAGTGACGAAGAGAAACGTGATACCGACTTCACGCTGCAGGGCTTTCAGTTCACTTTGCATTTGCTTGCGCAGATTGGCGTCGAGCGCGGAGAGTGGTTCGTCGAGAAGCAGGAGCTGCGGACGGTTCACGAGGGCGCGCGCCAGAGCCACGCGTTGCTGCTGACCGCCACTCAAGCGCGACGGACGCGCGGCGGCAAACTCCGCCATCTTCACCATGTTCAAAGCATCTTCAACGCGCACTGGAATTTCGTTTTTCGGAGCGCCTTGCACACGCAAGCCGTAGGCAACATTGTCTCGGACGTTCAGGTGGGGGAAGAGCGCGTAGTCCTGAAAGACTGTGTTTACGCGGCGCTTGTGGGGCGGGAGCGTGTCCAGCCGCTCGCCGGACATCCAGATTTCGCCTGCGGTGGGTTGTTCGAACCCGGCGATCAGGCGCAGGAGCGTAGTTTTGCCGGAGCCGCTTTCGCCGAGCAGGGTAAGAAATTCTCCGGAAGCGATATTCAGCGAAATGTTTTTCAGAACTTTGCGCGCGCCGAAGCGCTTGGCCACTGCGCGCACTTCGAGCAGCGGAACGTTGGCGTCCACGAGAGCGGGCTGCGGAATGGCGGCGGAGCTCACTGCGCGGCTTTCACCTCATTCCAGATTTCGTTGTACTTGGGGCGGCGCGGGAGATCTTGCCAGAAATAGATTCGCTGCATGTACGCGTCGGGATCGTCCATGTGGAGATTTTTCTTTTCGGAGTCGGACATGAGGGCAGTGGACTGAGGATTCGCTGGGGAGTAGCCCGTCACATCTGTGATTTGTTTCTGCGTCTGCGCTTCGATCATGTATTCCAGAAACTGGCGCGGCCAGTTCTTTCTGCTGGCTGGCGGCGGTGATCATCAAGTGATCGATCCACCCGGTCGTATTTTCTTTCGGGATGGTTTCGCCGATCGGGAAATTAAGTTTGCGGAGCTGGTTGGTCATCAGAGGCCAGCCCATGGCGGCGATGATTTCGTGGTTCTGGAAAAGATTGGTCAGTTCGCCGCCGGTGGTCCAGTATTTGCGGATGTTTGGTTTGAGTTCGATGAGCTTTTTCTTTACGGCTTCGAGCTTATCGTCGCTCAAATTGTAAATCTGATATGGATCGGGCTTGTCGTAGCCGAGGACTTGCGCGGCCATGTAGACGCTGGAAAGCTCATCCCATAGAGAGATTTTCCCTTTGTATTTCGGGTCCCAGAGAATGCTCCAGGAATCGGGCGGTTGCGTGAAGGCCGTCGTGTCATAGAGAAGAGGATTGGGGCCCCAGACAAACGGGACGCCGTAGGTTTGGCTGTTCACTTTTACGAGCGGAGAGTTGCGAAGTTTGGGGGAGAGCTGGTTGTAAGAGGGGAATTTGGAAAGGTCGAGGGGGGCGGCGAGACCGGCGCGGACGATCGAAGTAGCGACGTCGCTGGAGGGCGAGATCACGTCATAGTTGGAAGCGCTTCCGCCGCGCAGCTTTGCGACTAGCTCATCGCTCGAACCCATGTACGACGCAACAATCTTGCAATGCTGCGCTTCCTCGAAGGGATGCACGAACGACGGATCGGCGTAACCTTCCCAGACGAGCAAGCTGAGCGTTGCTTCTCTCTTCTTGCAGGCGCCGCAAAGCATCGCGAGCGTCAGAATTCCCAGGACGATTGCGCGCCGGTTCATACTGTCCCCTGCTTCCGGAGCATCTGCATTCTCCCTGCGCCTCGATATTTACTCGACCGAGTCTGAGTTGCGCGATAGCTTTGCTTATTTCGCATCGGCTTGATAGACCACTCTTCCGCCAACGATTGTCTTGACGACTTTGGTTTTCGCAATCGCGTGCGGATCGATTTCGAAAATATTTTGCGAAACGATGATGAAATCGGCCAGCTTGCCCGGCTCGATCGAGCCTTCTGTTTTTTCGCGGCGTCCCGCGTAGGCTGCGCCAAGCGTATAGGCTTCGACGGCTTGCGCCAGCGTGACGCGCTCCTGCGGCATCCATCCGCCATCGGGCGTGCCCTCGGTGGTTTGCCGGGTCACGGCCATCTGGAGGCCTTCCCACGGATTCAGCGTCACGACATTCCAATCACTGCCGAACGCGAGATGGCCGCCAGCTTTCGCGATGCTGTTCCAGACCCATGCGCGGGAGGCGCGGTCCGGTCCGTTGTTGCCGGCCCAGACCCGCAACGTATCTTCGTCGGGGTAGGCGTGAAGCGGCTGCATGCTGGCAATCACCCCGAGTTTTCCGAAGCGTGGGATGTCCGCGGCGGTGACGGTTTCGATGTGCTCGATGCGCGGTCGGCGGTCTTGCGTGTGGTTCACGTTTTCGGCGTTCTCGTAGGCGTCGAGAGCGGTACGCACGGCGTAATCACCGATCGCGTGCGTGAAGAGTTGCAAGCCGCGTTTATCGAGTTCCGCGACGGCCGCTGTGTATTTGTCCGGGTCCCAAAACAATTTGCCCTTTGTGGACGGATCGTCGGTGTAGGGCTCGAGCATCGCAGCAGTGTGCGATTCCACGACGCCGTCGACCATCATTTTGACGGCGCCGCCCGAGAGCCAGTCGCCGGTGTATTTTTTCCGCGCATCTTCGATCGTGGCGAGATCCTTTGGACGCAGCTCCGGAGGGTTCAGGAAGTAGGCTATGTACATGCGCAATGTCAGATCGCCGTGGTGGCGGAGCTCGTCGTACAGAGCGAACTCTTCGAAGTCGCCGCCGGCGCTGTGCACGCGCGTCAGGCCATTTTCGTTGGCCCAATGCATGCCGGCACGTAGGGCTGTGAGTTTTTCTGCGCGCGTGAGTTTCGGGACGAGTTTGCCGACGAGACTACTCGCGGATTCTTTCAGGGCGCCGGTGGCTTCGCCAGTTTTCGGGTCGCGCACGATGGCGCCGTTGGCAGGATTCGGCGTGTCTTTATTGACCCCGGCCAGCGCCAGCGCTTTCGAATTAGCCCAGGAGGTGTGTCCGTCATATCCAACCAGAAAAACGGGGCGGTTTGAGAACAGCTCATCAAGATATTTTTTGTCAGGAAGATTTTCTTCGCCGAACATCGCATAGTTCCAGCCGCCGCCAAGAATCCAGCCGTCGCCCGGATGTCTTCTCCGCGTATTCGCGTAAGATGCGTTGGATGTCAGCGGGATTTTTAGCGCCTTCGAGATTGGCTTGTCCGAGGCTGATCGAGCCTTCGAGGAAATGAATGTGGCAATCCACGAATCCGGGGAGGACAAGCTTTCCGCCGGCGTCAATGACCTTTGTTTGCGGCCCGCGCAGTTTTTCAATTCCGGCGTCATCGCCGACGGCGACGATTTTTTCGCCGCGAATGGCCACGGCCTGAACCCAGGATTGTTTGGTGTCCACGGTGTAGACCTTGCCGTGGATCAATATCGTGTCAGCGGGCTCAGCCTTACCATCCTTTGACTTCTGCGCGATTGCAGCTGAGGCGCCGGCCAAAGCAAAAATCACGGCCAGGGCAAAGGCGAACGCGAATTTGCGGAATCCCTTCATTCGTAGCTCCTCACTAGCTAATTCTCTTCAAAACTCACGAGTCACCAGTCACTATTTATGAGTCACTTCTTCTCAAAACGTCGGCGGCGTATTCACCCATAGCAGCCAAGTCTCGGAACGCCCCGGATTTCTCCAACGGTGCGGCGTCGAGCTTTCGAAATAAAGGCTGTCGCCCGGCTTCAGGCGGTAATGTTCCTTGCCATCAAGCCAAATTTCAAAATCACCGCGAAGAACGTGCAAGAACTCTTCGCCTTCATGCGAATAAGATTCGCCGCTGCCGCCTCCTGCTTTTATGCGAAAAAGATGCGGCTCCATGGCTGTTTGCCCCCAGGCCAGAAGCTCCATGCGGACACCGGGAGTGGTCTCGAGAACTTTTCGCTGGCCGGGCCGGACAAGGCGGGGATTTTCCGCGGCTGTTTCAAAGAGAGAAAGAATATTGGTCCGGTAGAAACGCGCGATGCGGCGCAGCGTGGAAATGGACGAACGCATTTGGCCGCGTTCAAGCGCGCTGAGAAAGCCAACGGAAACTTTGGTGGCGCGCGCCACTTGTGCAAGTGAAAGTCCGCGGCGAGTGCGCAGCCGGCGAAAGCGCTGGCCAGGTTGAGGAGACGTGTCCGCGGGCGGCGAGACGACGCCCTGGCGCTTCAAGACATGAACGATGGCCGCGGGATTTAGCCCGCGCGCGCGGCGCAGAAAAACAGCGCGTTGCAAGCGGCGCACATCGGCCTCCGCGTACAAGCGGTAGCGGCTTTCCGTGCGCTGCGGAGAAACGAGGCCCAGTGCTTCCCATGCGCGCAACGCCGAAGAAGAAATACCCACGCGGCGCGCCACTTCGCTGATGCGCAGCAAGCGATGGCCCGCTCGATTTGCTGATGGTTTCGAGAAATTCTTTCCGCTTGACACGGCACCCGGCTTTCTCTAAGTTTGCAGGATTATAGTAAGGTTTCGGGGGCACAGCAACCTCGAAGAATTCGCACGCGAGAGAATTTTTCGAGACAAGGGGTGAGTTCATGAAAATGGCTGCAGGACTTTGGCAGCGCACTGCGCGCTGCCACCGCAACTGTTTTTCCTTGGTATCCATTGTGCTGGTCTTGTTGTTCGCGGCTCCATATGCCGGCGCGCAAAGCACCGGCGGCCGGATTCGCGGGACGATCAGCGATCCCAGCGGCGCTTCGGTGGCCGCCGCCACTGTTACGCTCATCAATGAGGCGACACATTCCACCCGTGACGTTCAGAGCGGAGCGAGCGGAGAATACATATTTATCGAAGTGCCGGTCGGCAGCTATGAAATAGATGTTAAGCAGGCAGGGTTCAAGAAGTATGTGCGCAAGGGAATTGCGCTGGACTTGAACCAAGTCATCAGCGTGGATATTACGTTGCAGCTTGGTTCCGCGACGGAGAGTGTGGAAGTCACGGGCGCACCGCCCGTGGTGGACACGAGTTCGACGCAGCTCGGTGCCGTCGTCAACGAGCGTTCTTCGACGCAACTGCCCCTAAACCAACGCGATGTCTATCAATTGCTTCAGTTACAGCCTGGAGTCCAATCGCAGCTGGGCAATGACTTGTTTTATGGATCGGACAGGGCCGGAGTAGTGACGGTGAATGGTGGCCGCGGCCGTTCGAACAATTACACCGTGAACGGTGGCGACGGGAACGATCTATTCGCGAACCTGCCCGCCGTGGAACCTTCCCCGGACAGTATTGATGAATTTCGTGTCATCTCCAATTCCTTTGATGCGGAATACGGCCGGAACTCGGGCGCGGTCGTCAATGTGGTCACCAAGTCGGGCACGAACGACATACACGGCAGCTTCTACGAATTTTTGCGCAACGACGTCTTGAACACTCATCCCTTCTCATTCAGCCCTTCACCGAAGCCGGCTTTCAAACAAAATCAGTTTGGCGGCACAATGGGAGGGCCGATCAAGAAGGACAAGACCTTCTTTTTCGCCTCCTATGAGGGGCGGCGAATTGTGCAGGGGATTGTGTCGCAGCCTGTTACAGTGCCCACCGCGGCGCAGGTTGGTGGAGACTTTTCAGGCGGGACTACATTCACCGGTTCGCTTACGGATGCTACGGTTGCCGGTCTTTTGCAAGGCCGGTGCGGAAGCGGCTCTTCGCTTCCCGCGAATCAACGGCTGACGCCTGCGGCGCAAACTCTGGTTGCCGGTGTAGCCGGAGGTGGCAGCCCGGCTCCCTACAGCAGTATTTTCCCGGGGAATCAAATCCCCACGGGATGTTTTGATCCAGTTGCGCTCAGCTTGCTTCAGTATGTGCCGGGTGCAGGGGGGAGCTCATCCCAGGTAGTTACTGTTCCGAACAAAAGAGACCGGGGCGATCAATTTCAAATCAAGATCGACCATGCGTTCAACAACAATCAGAAAACTTCCGTCTACTACTACTTTGATGACGACAACACCCTCGACCCCTTTGCGAAATTTCAAGCGGAGGGTGCTCCGCTGGGAAACTTCCCCGGCGTTTACGCAACGCGCACTCAGCAAATAAATGTAGGCCACACTTCTACAATCGGCTCGACGTCCGTCAACGAATTTCGCTTTACCTTTTTCCGCGAGGGGCAGCTCAAATTTGATACTCCCACAAGGACGAACGCCATTCAGGCCTCCTGCGGGAGCGGTGCGGCCTCGGCTTTCTGCTTTACCGGAGTCAGTGATTCCGCCACTTTGAACGCCGCCTGCGCCGCGGGAGCCGCTAACTCCGCGGACTGCGGCATTCATTCCGGGCTGGGATCCAAGATCGAAGGCGTGCCTTTCATTCAAGTGAATGGGGGCTTTTCCATCGGAAACAACGCGGGAGGTCAACTGCCGCAGGTCGGCAATACTTTCCAGTTCAGCGACAACTTCAGCAAAATTATTGGGAATCACAATTTCAAATTTGGCGGCGATGTGCGCTACCAAAAATTCGACCAGTTGCTTTATTTCGATGTGAATGGGTGGATGACGTTCAATTCCACGACGGCCGGGCCAACCGGAAACGACCTGGGGTCCGATAGCGCGTATCCTAACTATTTACTTGGATTGGCAAACAGCTACATTCAGGGCTCGGCACAGCACGAACTAGTGCGCAGCAAATCCGCTTATCTCTTTGCGCAGGATAGCTGGAAGATCAGACCGAGCTTGACGCTGAATTATGGAGTCCGTTGGGAGATGAACACGCCACTCTCCGACAGCGGCCAAAAAGTTCAGACGTTCCGGCCTGGGCAGCGCTCCACCGTCTACCCGTGTAGCCTGGATCCGAGCAATCCACTTTTCGCCACTTATGGACCCGGAGAGGCCGGATGCGACGCGGCGGGAGTCACACCCGTCGGCTTGGTTTTTCCGGGCGACAAGGGTGTGCCGAATGGTTTGACCAACACGTACTACAAGGGCTTTGCCCCACGTCTTGGTCTCAATTGGAGCCCGGGCTGGCATGACGGGCTGCTGGCAAAATTGACCGGCGGACCCAGCAAGACCAGCGTCAGTATGGGTTATGGCATCTTTTACAATCCCATCGAACAACTGGTCCTCGAACAATTCAGTGCCGAGCCGCCGTTTGGCGGGAGTAACTTCATAGGCTCCCCGTTCCTTCAGATGCCTTTCGTGGATCAGACCGGCGCCACCTTTACGAATCCGTTTACCGGTATTCTAAGTCCCAAACGGGGACAACCCATCGATTGGTCGAACTTTGCAAGCAGTGTTTATTTTGGGCAATTTCCGGCGAACATGAGGCCGCAATATCAGGACCAATACAACTTGACGATCAAGAGAGAGCTTCCGGGCAATACGCTACTTCAGGTGGCCTATGTTGGTTCGCAGGGCCATAGGCTGCTCGCTACTTATGAGGTGAATCCCGGCAACCCGCAGACCTGTCTCGACCTGGCTGCGCTGGGGCAGGGCTGCGGCCCCTTTGGCGAAGACAGCCCATACTCCTTTACGCTTCCGCAAGGCCAAGTCCTCCACCTCCCTTATATTGGAGGGGGGCCGAACGGACAAAACCTTCCCTGCGCCATCGTGAATCCTGCACCCGCGTGCATCGTCACGGGCGCAGCGGGCGGCACTCCGATCACTCTTGTGGGAATCCGTCCGTACTCTTCTCCGCTTTGCAATCCTCTGACGGGTGGAGGCTGCCCGACGAGCGGTGCCCCCGTTTTCTCTGGAATATTCAGCGAGGACACGATTGCCCACTCGAACTATAATTCTCTGCAGGCTCTATTTGAAAAGCGCTTCTCTCATGGCCTGCAATTTCAAGCCTCCTATACCTTCAGCAAATCCCTGGACAACGCTTCGAGCTTTGAAAGTGCATTGAATCCGCTCGACTTTAACGCGACCTATGGTTTGTCGAACTACGATGCACGGAATCGCTTCGTTTTCAACTACGTCTGGGATTTGCCAGTGCCGAAATTTGATGGATTCAAGGGGAAACTTCTGGATGGCTGGGAGGTATCGGGAATTCTGAGTTTCCAGAGCGGCTTCCCGGTTCGCATCACTTCGCAAGACGACGTCGAGCTACTCGACACCACATTTGATTTCGAGGCGCCGGGTCAGCCGAACCTCGTCAGTACCTTCAAAAAAGTCAACCCCCGGAGCACGGTCTGCGCGCCATTCACCGGTCCATTAGCGCAGGCCGTTGATCCCACTGCGCCGGCTTGCCAGCCTGTTTCCGGTTATGCCTTCGATCCCAATTCGTTTACAAACGCTACTGTTACGCCGGGAACTATTGGCAACGCTCCGCGCTCGATCTGTTGCGGTCCGGGAATCAACAATTGGGACATGAGCTTCTCCAAGCAGACCCGGTTTGGAGAGAGGTGGCAAATGGAGTTCCGGGCCGACGTCTTCAACATTTGGAACCATGCCCAGTTCTACACCGTAGATGGCAACATCTCCAATCAGGGCGGTACGTTCGGCCAGGTATTGCACGTCCGCGATCCCCGGCTCTTACAGTTCGCGCTGAAGTTTCACTTCTAGAGTAGACTGGCGGACTCACCGTGCTTCCTGAGGCGTCCCGGCTCGTTCGGGGCGCCTTCGTACGTTTGAAGAAAGACAGAACTGCAGGCCGCTCTCAAAAGTTTTGTTAGCACAAACTGACTGCAGGGAAGAGACCTGCCAGCGTTGGCCGCTTTGAGGCCACACAGCAAATGGAATAAGGAAATGCACGACGCACTACAGAAGGAAATTGCCAATTACGAGAAGCGCACGCCGAAATCGGCGGACTCGCACAAGCGCGCTTTGCAACGCATTCCGCTCGGCGTTGCCAGCAACTACCGGCACTACGAGCCTTATCCGCTGTTCGTGAAAGACGGAAAGGGAAGCAAGATTCATGACATTGATGGACACGAGTACATTGACCACAACCTTTGCTTCGGCGCGCTGATGGCCGGGCACTGTCATCCCGCGGTGGTGAAAGCCGTCGAGCAAAAGCTGCACGAAGGCACGACATTCGGCATGCCGCACGACATGGAATGGGAACTTGCGGAAGAGATTTGCCAACGCTATCCCGTCGAGATGGTGCGCTTCGGCTCGAGCGGCACGGAAGTCACTATGCACGCTTGCCGCATTGCGCGCGCCGCCACGGGCCGCGACAAAATCTTAAAGTTCGAAGGTGCATATCACGGACTTCATGACACGGCCCTTGTTAGCGTCAAGCCCAAAGCCGATGAGTACGGCGATCCCGACGCGCCGAATTCCGTTCCCGGCGGAGCCGGCGTGCCCAAGGCTTCGCTTGCGAACGTGGTTGTCGCTGCTTTCAACAATCTTGCCAGTGTCGAGCGGCGCTTCCGCGAAAATCCCGGACTGATCGCCGCGATTATCCTCGAACCAATTTTAATGAACGTCGGTCTCTGTATGCCGCAGCCCGGTTTTCTTCAGGGCTTGCGCGACATCGCCACCAAAAACGGCGCGTTGCTCATCTTCGACGAGGTGAAAACCGGCGCGAAGCTCGCCTGGGGCGGCGCTAGCGAATACTTCGGCGTGAAGCCGGACATGATTTGCCTGGCGAAATCCATTGGCGGCGGGCTGCCGCTTGCTGCGTTCGGCGCGAGCCGCGCCGTAATGGATCTGATTTCTCAGCACAAAGTGTTTCACGGCGGTACGTACAACACGAATCGCGTAGCCATGGCCGCGGGACTCGCGACGTTTCGCGAAGTTCTTTCGCGCGAGAACTATACGCACGTTGACAAGCTCAGCAAGAAACTCACGAAGGGCTATCGCGGCATCGTCAAGAAGACTGGCCTGCAAGCTTACGTCGCAAGCGCCGGCGTCAATGGCGCGCTGATGCTTTACCCGAAGGAAATTCTCAACTACCGCGACTGGACGAAAATCGACGTCGATCTTTGGCGGCACTACTGGTTCGCGATGGTCAACCGCGGTGTCCTGCCGCAGCCGTACTGGTGGGACGAGCAGTGGACCATCTCTGTCCAGCACACCGAAGCCGACATTGACAAGCATCTCGCCGTGTTCGACGAAGTCGCGCCCGCTCTCGCAAAAGCACAGCAAGAGCGCGGTGCGGCTTTCGTCGGCGCCGCAGGCCACTGATCACAGGAGACCGCTGCATTGCAGAACGAGGCCGCCATTGTGTCCGCCGCGCCCGCAGTTCAAGACACGCCAAACTTGCGGCGCGTCCTGGGCCGCATGGACCTCGTTCTGCTTTTCGTCGTCGCCGTCTTCAACCTCAATGTCGTTCCCTCGATTGCCGCGAACGGCGGCGTCACCGTCTGGCTTTGGATTATTTCTCTTTTGCTTTTCTTTTGGCCGCAGGGAATTGCGGTCATCGAGCTTGCGCACCGGTATCCCGGCGAAGGCGGCGTCTATCTTTGGGCGAAGGAAGTCTTCGGAGACTTCCACGGCTTTCTTTCCGGCTGGTGCTACTGGACCAACAACATGATGTATGTGCCGACAGTCATGCTCTACTTCGTCGGCGTTTCCGTTTTTGCGCTCGGCTCAGGCCACGAAGCGCTTGGCGACAACAAGAAATTTGCCCTGACGGCTTCGCTTCTGCTGCTGATCGTCCTCGTCGTGCTCAACGTTGTCGGGCTCGGCGTCGGGAAGTGGATCAACAACCTCGGCGCGATGGGCACGGGAATCGCCGCCGCTGTGCTGATCGGACTCGGCATCGTCGTTTGTTTGCGCTTCGGCACGAGCGTGACCTGGGCTGACTTTCGAATCCCGCCGAATCCTAAATTTGTTCTGAATTCTTTCGGCGTGATTTGTTTCGGGTTGGTCGGGCTCGAGCTTGCTTCCGTCATGGGCGACGAAATTGAGAATCCGCAAAAAACTTTGCCCGGCGCCGTAGCCTGGGGCGGCGTGTTGTCCGGCTTGCTCTATATCGGTGCGACGCTGACGTTGCTCATTGCCGTCAGCAAGGGTGATATCAACGTGTTGCAAGGCGTGGTTCAAGCAGTCGGCCACATGGCCAGTCGCGTCGGTGTCGCGTGGATCGTCGCGCCCTTTGCCTTTTTGCTTAGCCTGTCCATTGCTGGCATTGCGTCCGCGTGGCTGGGCGGCTCGGCGCGCATTCCATTTGTCGCGGGGCTCGATTCCTACATGCCGTCCTGGCTTGGCAAAGTGCATCCGCGTTACCGCACGCCGTATGCGGCGCTGATTGTTCACGCCGGCGTTTCCATGGTGCTCGTCGTGCTGAACTTCAGCGGCTGGTGGCTCTGGAATAAAATCATCGGCTTGTCGTTCGTCGGATACATCTTGCGGATGTTCGGATTTGTCGTGGCAAATCTTTCGGCTAGCGAAACTGGTGTGCAGGAAACGTTTCAGAAGCTGCTCTCGCTTGCCGTGGTTCTTCAGTTGATTCCGTTTCTCTATATGTTTGGCGCGCTGCTTAAAATCGCTTTCAGCATTTCCTTTGTGAAAGGCGTCTATAGTAAGACGACGTTGGTTCTTTCCGGTGCGAGCGGGCTTGTCACCACGATACTGGGAATCGCCCTGGCTTTTTTTCCAGCGCAGCAGGTTACATCTATTCGTTCCTACGAAGTGTGGATGTTTGGGGGCACGCTCTTTTTCGTCGGGCTTGCCGCGTTTTTCTTTTTTGTTTACGGTCGGCGGAAGGCAGCGAGAAAGCTCGCGGAGACTGTGCCAGTTAGTTGAACGTGTTGCGCCCTCAGTTGGGCGCGCACTTGTTGGCCATTTTGGGAGGTTATGATGTCCAGCAGTACGACGGCGGAAGTTCGAACGTACAAGAATTACGTCAATGGCGAATGGCTTGGCAGCGCCTCGGGAGAAACATTTCCGGTTTATGACCCTTCGACCGAAGAAGTCATCGCCAATGTCGCGGCCGCCGGCGCCGCTGACGTTGATCGAGCTGTAAAAGCGGCGCGTGCCGCCTTCGATTCCGGCCCCTGGGCTACTACCACCGCGCAAGACCGCGGCCGCATCCTCTTTAGGCTCGCCGAAAAAATCCGTCAGAACAGCGCCCTGCTTGCGGAAATCGAGTGCCGCAACACCGGCAAGCCCATTGTCGAAGCCGAATACGATATCGCGGACGTCGCCACCTGCTTCGAATACTATGGCGGCCTTGCCAACAAAGTTCTTGGCCACGTGAATCCCGTTCCCGCCAACGCGCTCAGCTTCACGTTGCGCGAGCCGGTCGGCGTCGCCGGACAAATCATTCCGTGGAACTATCCGCTGCTCATGGCCGCGTGGAAACTCGCGCCGGCGCTTGCGGCTGGCTGCACATGCGTTCTGAAGCCCGCCGAACAGACGCCGTTGACTGCGCTCGAATTTGCAAACTGGTTCGCGGAAGTTGGTTTGCCGCCTGGGGTGGTAAACATCATCAATGGACTCGGCGAAACCGCGGGCGCCGCGCTCGTTGCGCATCCCGGAGTAGACAAAATCGCTTTCACGGGCAGCGCAGCCGTCGGCAAGCTCATCGTCAAAAGCGCCGCGGACACGCTCAAGCGCGTCACGCTCGAGCTTGGCGGCAAATCTCCCAACATTTTCTTCACCGATGCCGATTGGGAAGCCTCCGTGGATGGCGCGCTCTTCGGCGTGTTCATCAATCAAGGCGAAGTCTGCTCCGCCGGCAGCCGCATCCTCGTCGAGAAGAAAATTTATTACAAGTTCGTCGAGGCCATGACCGAAAAGGCGAAACGCATCAAGCTAGGCCCACCCCTCGAACGAGAAACGAAAATGGGACCGCTCGTCAGCAAAGAGCAATATGACCGCGTCAGTTCTTATCTCGAACTCGGCAAAAAGGAAGCAAAGATCGCCTTCGGCGGCGGCCGCCCTAAACAATTCGGCAAGGGCTACTACGTCGAGCCAACGATTTTTTATGATGTGGACAATACTGCGCGCATCGCCCGGGAAGAAATCTTCGGTCCGGTCGCATCCGTGATTCCCTTTGACGGCGAAGCCGATGCCATCCGCATCGCCAACGACACGCCGTACGGTCTCGCCGCCGCGGTCTGGACGCGCGACATTTACAAAGCTTTCCGCGTCGTGAAGTCGCTCCGCGCCGGCATCGTCTGGGTCAATCACATGCAGCCGACTTATGTCGAAGCGCCGTGGGGCGGCTACAAACAATCCGGTTTTGGCCGCGAGCTCGGCCCTTGGGGCCTTGAAGAATATCTTGAGACGAAACAGGTATTCGTCAATCTCGACGAAACACCGATCGGCTGGTATTAGGACTCGGGACGCCGGCTACCGTGTGGCCGGCGGCCAGACAAATAAGGAAGAAAAAATGGCTACGATTCAGATTCGAACGGAAATTCCCGGACCGCGTTCGCGCACGCTGATGGCGCGTCGTGAGGCTGCGATCCCGCGCGGGCCAGCCAACGCCACGCCCGTCTTCGCTGCGCGCGCCGATGGCGCAACTATTGAAGACGTCGACGGCAACCGTTACATAGACTTCGCCGGCGGAATCGGCTGCCTCAATGTCGGCCACCGCTCTCCGCGAGTCATCTCCGCGATTCAAGAGCAGCTCGAAAAGCATTTGCATCTCTGCTTCGCGGTTACGCCCTACGAAGGATATGTCGCGGTCGCGGAAAAACTGAACTCGCTGGCTCCTGGCAATTTCGCGAAGAAAACAATTCTCCTCAATTCCGGCGCCGAGGCCATCGAAAATTCCATCAAGATCGCTCGCGCTTACACAAAACGGCCCGCTGTTATTTGCTTCGAAGACGCTTTCCATGGCCGCACGCTGCTCACCATGTCGCTGACCAGCAAAACGCATCCCTATAAAGCGGGCTTTCAGCCATTCGCCAGCGACATCTACCGCATTCCGTTCGCGTATCCGTATCGCAATGCATCTGGCACAACATCCGCGGAATTTGCGCATCATCTCGAAGATGCCTTCAAACGCTCCGTCGCGCCGGAATCTGTCGCCGCCGTGATCGCAGAGCCTGTTCTCGGCGAAGGTGGATTTGTCATTCCGCCGCGTGATTACTTCAAGCTTCTGCAGAATATCTGCCGCAAGCACGGCATCCTTTTCATCGCGGATGAAGTTCAGTCGGGTTTTGCGCGCACCGGCAAATGGTTCGCTTCCGAGCATTTCGGCATCGAGCCCGATTTGATCACCATGGCAAAGTCCCTGGGCGGAGGCATGCCCATCGCCGCCGTCACGGGACGCGCCGAAATCATGGACGCGCCCGGGCCGGGTTCTCTCGGTGGAACCTATTGCGGACATCCGCTCTCCTGCGCCGCTGCACTTGCCGCAATAGAGACCATTGAAAAAGACGGTTTGCTCGCGCGTTCGACCGCCATCGGCGAACATTTTGAAAAACGTGCTCGCGACTGGCAAAAAAAGTGGTCCCTCATCGGCGACGTTCGCGGCCTCGGTGGCATGTGCGCCATCGAACTCGTTCGCAACGCCGAAACTCGCGAACCTGCCGACACGGAAACAAAAGAGATCGCCAAGTATTGCTACGAGCACGGCCTCATCATGATCACCGCCGGCACTTTCAACAATGTCATTCGCATTCTCGTTCCGCTCGTTGTCACCGACGAGCAGTTCAACGAAGGATTGGACGTGCTTGAAGCCGCGCTCGCGGGTGTCGCGGAGCGCAAGCAGGCCGCGCTTTCTCACGCCTGAGTTGCTAGGTAAGTTGCGGGCAAGCGACACGCTACTGCCTTTCGCATCTAAAGTAAGGAAGCCTTGAGGAGTATTTGATGCAAGACACAATCACAAAGTCTGCGAGTGCGGCGGTGGAACTCAAAGACTGCGCGCCTTTTCCGCGAAGCCTGCTACGTGGATGGACAATGGATTCAAGCAAGCTCGGGCCAAACAATCAACGTGGATAATCCTGCCACGAAGGAAATCATCGGCAAAGTCCCGAAGCTGAGTGGAGCTGAAACGCGCCGCGCCATCGAAGCCGCCAACGCCGCTTTCCCTTCGTGGAGCAAGAAGACCGCGAAGGAGCGCGCCGCCGTCCTTCGCCGCTGGTTCGATCTGATGATGGCCAATCAGGAAGATCTCGCGCGGCTCATGACTCTCGAGCAAGGCAAGCCACTCGCCGAATCGCGCGGCGAAGTCGCTTACGCCGCCGCCTTTCTCGAATGGTTTGGCGAGGAAGCCAAGCGCGTTTATGGCGACACCATTCCCCAGCATCAGGCCGACAAAAGAATCGTCGTCATCAAGCAGCCCATCGGCGTCGTTGCCTGCATCACTCCCTGGAATTTTCCGCTCGCGATGATCACGCGCAAAGCGGGGCCCGCGATCGGCTCCGGCTGCACAGTCGTGCTGAAGCCTGCTTCGCAAACTCCGTTTTCCGCGCTCGCTCTCGCGGAGCTGGCCGAACGCGCAGGTGTTCCAAAAGGTGTGTTGAATATCGTCACGGGCTCGGCGACGGAGATCGGCGCCGAGCTCACTTCCAATCCTATCGTTCGAAAGCTCTCGTTCACGGGCTCTACGGAAATCGGGAAAATCCTGATGGCTCAATGCGCTGGCACCGTCAAGAAGCTTTCGCTCGAACTCGGAGGAAACGCTCCGTTCATCGTTTTCGAGGATGCGGATTTAGACGCCGCCGTCGAAGGCGCGATCGCCTCGAAGTACCGCAATACGGGACAAACATGCGTCTGCACGAACCGCGTGCTCGTGCAAGACACTGTCTATGATGTGTTCGCGGAAAAACTGGCCGCCGCCGTAAAGAAGCTGAAGCCCGCCCCGGGACTGGAAGCCGGCTCGACGCAAGGGCCCTTGATTGATGACGCAGCGGTCGTGAAGGTGGAAAGCCATATTCGCGACGCGCAATCAAAAGGCGCAAAAATCCTCACCGGCGGACACCGTCACGCCCTTGGTGGCCGCTTTTTCGAGCCGACGATTCTCACCGACGTCACGCCGCAAATGGCTGTCGCGAGAGAAGAAACATTCGGGCCCGTCGCGCCGCTCTTCCGGTTCAGAACGGAAGCGGAGGCCATCGCGCTCGCGAATGACACGGAATTTGGTTTGGCCGCTTATTTCTACGGGCGCGATATCGCCCGCGTATGGCGTGTGGCCGAGGCGCTCGAATACGGCATCGTGGGTATCAACAGCGGAATCATTTCCACCGAGGTCGCGCCATTCGGCGGCGTAAAGGAATCCGGCCTTGGCCGCGAAGGTTCCAAGTACGGCATGGATGAGTACGTCGAAATCAAATACCTCTGTTTCGGCGGCATCACTTCCTAAAGTCGCCACCCGGGAACAGCCTGCATCCTGTCTGGGCCTTATATCGGATTGATGTCTTGGTTTTTTTCCAGGCGTGCTATCAATCCTTGTATCTGTGTTTTCGTTTGCTCCGGAGCCCCCGCTAGCGCCAGCTTCATCTCCTTTATCGCCGTCGGAAAGTCACCTTTCGCCGAAGCAATCCTCGATATCTCCCCGTGCGTATACCATTCGTTCGGTCGCTTCTGGATGTTTATCTTGAAAACGGCGAACCCTTCGTCTTGCTTCTTCTGAATCTGAAGACCTCGTCCATATACATGAAGCTGTAGCCCGCTCGCCATTTCTAATGCTTTCGCCTGGGCGGCGTCTGCCTCCGGCTTTTTCCCCATCGCCGCCAGAATCTGCGATTTCGTCAGAAGATTCTCAAATCTCTCCTCGTTTTGAATCGAAGTATCTTCCCACTTCAATGCCTGCTCGAGACTGCAATTGCCGTCCAGGCACCATGTTGCCGCCTCGTCATAGCCGGCCCACGAGAATCCTCCGGTGTTTCGCAGTTGGTTGCGGATGCTTCGCTCGGTGATCGCCTTTACGTCCACGGAAATATGAAAGGGCACTGCCAGCTTTTCCCAGCGCAGCGTGGCCGCCGCCGAATCCGGCTTGATGTCGTCGAATGTGTAGGTCAGCGCTTCGCGAAACTCCGCCGGCTGCGACTTCACGTCCACGCGTAGTGCGTCTTCTTTTTCGTCATAGGTAAAGCTGCCCCACGACGTCGAGTTTTTCGAGAAAATGATTGTCCAGTGATCCGCGTTTGGAATCGTATGCAAACCATACGTGCCCGCCGGAAGCGCCTTGCCCTCGATGGAAACGTAATCCCCGAATGTAATGGTCGTGTTTTCGTTGGCTCCCGCGCGCCACACCCTGCCAAACGGTATTGTCTTCCCCCAGAGCTCGCGTCCGCCCACAAGCGGCTCATGATAGACAATTGTGATGTCCGTCAAACCAATTCGCTGCGTCACCGAGGCACGCTGGCTCAGCGTCGGCAAATTCAACTCTGTCGCTTGGCTGCCATTCTTGAACTGAGCATCCGCGCGGCTCGCCAGGCAGCCGATTCCAATCACAAGACCTACAAAAATTCCGCATACTTTGCGCATGGGCACACCTCTCCATTTTCAGGAAGCGAACGAAATAGGCCAAAGCACAGCTCCGCTTCGCCTTCTCACCCCTTCTTGGCATAGACGCTGCGCTGCCCAATGCGTAAGCAGCGTCTGCAGAATGCGCATCTCCTCATCCCGTGGCAAGACAACCAAATGCGCTTGCGAATCGGACGCAGTAAGGGTCCAAACCCAAATCTGTTGATGTGGTTGATTCCCCCAGAGGAATCTTTAAGATTGGAAAAAGCACTATCAGCCTTTACCATCATGCCGCACTCGTCGTTCGCACAAATCTGCTGCCGAAGGGTGAATATGAAGATCGCAATAGGCATGTCCGTGCCGCTGCTCTGGCTACTTTTGGCTGTCCCAGCCAATGCGCAGAGTCAGGCGGAGCCTGTACTCCCTTACTCGCCGAGTTTGGATTTGAGTTCCCTCGATAAGTCCGTCGATCCCTGCGTAAATTTCTATCAATATTCGTGCGGCCGCTGGCAAAAGAACAATCCCATTCCCTCCGACCAAACCTCATGGAGTGTCTACGGCAAACTCTACCAGGACAATCTGAAGTTCCTGCGCGGGATTCTGGACCAAGCAGCCGAGAGCAGCGGCACGCGCGACGCTGCTACGCAGGAAATCGGCGACTTTTATGCCGCCTGTAACGACGAACCGGAGGCAGAACGGCGCGGCGTCAGCGCTCTCAAGCCTCAATTGGACGCCATTTCCCGCCTGAATTCCGCGCGCGAGTTAACCCCCTTGATTGCCAGGCTCCAGCTCTTCGTCGGCGGCTACAGGTCGCTTCTCTTTGCGGCGGGCTCCGACCAGGACCCGGACAATTCCGAGATGGTCATCGCAGAACTCGGTCAGGGCGGCCTCGGCTTGCCGGACCGCGATAACTACACCAAGGAGGACGCGAAATCGAAAGAGATTCGCAATCGTTACACGCAGCACGTGCAAAAGATCTTCGAACTGCTCGGCGACAATGCGGAGATCGCGAAGAAAAATGCAGAGACTTTGATGCGCATGGAAACTGCGCTCGCCAAAGCCTCACTTACGCGCGTGGAGATGCGCGATCCCTACAAACTGAAAAACAAAATGGACCTGGCCGCCCTGCGCAAACTTGCTCCGAACTTGGATTGGCAAACCTACTACAGCGAGCTTGGCTACCCCGCCTTCGAAATACTCAATGTAGACGCGCCGGAGTTTTTCAAGGAGGTCAACAGGCAACTGGCGTCCGAGCCCATCGAGAACTGGAAAAACTATCTGCGATTCCATATCGCCGATACCGCTTCTCCGTATCTCTCCTCGCCGTTCGTCCAGGAAAACTTTGACTTCTACCGCAAGTACCTGCGCGGCGCCAAAGAAATGCAGCCGCGCTGGACGCGTTGCGTACAATTCACCGACCACAATCTAGGCGAAGCGCTGGGCCAGGCTTACGTGCGAAAGGTTTTCTCTCCGGAACTCAAGCAGAGCACTCTCGACATGGTGCTGCGCATCGAAGCCGCGATGGAACAACGCATCAGCGCGCTCGATTGGATGAGCCCCAAAACCAAAAGGCAGGCGCTCGTCAAGCTCCGCGGCATTCGCAACAAGATAGGCTATCCAGACAAATGGCGCGACTATAGTTCGGTAAAAATCACGCCCTCCGATTTTCTTGGTGATGTCCAGCGCCTCACCGAATTCGAACACCGCCGCCAAATCGCGAAAATTGGAAAGCCCGTGGACCACGGCGAATGGGAAATAAGTCCCACCACCGTGGACGCTTACTACAACGCTCAGATGAATGACATCAACTTTCCCGCAGGCGTGCTTCAGCCGCCGCTCTATGATCCGAAGATGGACGCCGCTCCCAATTACGGCGATACCGGCGGAACGATCGGCCACGAACTAACGCATGGCTTCGACGACGAGGGCAGCCAGTTCGACGCCATCGGAAATCTAAAAAATTGGTGGAGCAAAGAGGACCGCGCGAAATTCGACGAGCGCACAAAGTGCGTCAGCGACCAGTATTCCAAATATGTGGTTGTGGATGATGTTCACATCAACGGCAGGCTCACCATGGGAGAAGACGTCGCGGACCTGGGCGGCGAGATTCTTGCCTACATCGCTTGGCAGGGCGCCACCAAAGACAAGAATCTCCAACCGATCGACGGTCTGACTCCCGAACAGCGCTTCTTCATCGGCTACGCGCAGTGGGATTGCGCCAACGAACGTCCCGAAGACTTGCGCATGCGCGCGCAAGTGGATCCGCATTCGCCCGCGCAGTACCGCATCAATGGAGTCGTGGTGAACATGCCCGAGTTCGCCAAGGCCTTCGCCTGCAAAGCCGGCCAACCCATGGTGAACCCGCCAGAAAAAGTCTGCCGCGTCTGGTAGCTGCTTTTTCTAGCTCGCTGCCCTCGGTCTCCCGCCAATACGCGGCTCGAGCCTGCTCTACGGCTTGGTCGGTTCGGTGGGTTGTTGCGGCGTCGCAGGCGGCGTTGGCTTGTAAACGGTCGCGGGCCTCGCCGGCTGATACGTCAGCTTGACTTCCTTTTTCTTCGGTTTCTTTTTCTCTCTGCCTCTTGCATCTCGATTGCCCATAACCTTGTCGTCTCCCTGTTGAGATATAGCCGCACCGAATAGTTTACCTGAGTTCAGGACAGCCGGTTCGGTGTGAACCGCGCCGTCATCTCCATCACCCGCCGGTAATAGTCCCGCTGCTTTAATCGCGCCGCCGCCGCTTCGTCAATCACAAACGTCACGTCCGGGTGCAGCTGCAAACACGAAGCTGTCACCGACGCCGTAATCGGCCCCTCAATCGCCTCCGCTACTGTCTCGGCCTTCACATCACCCGTCGCAAGTAGCAAAATCTTCTTCGCCTCCAAAATCGTCCCAATCCCCATCGTGATCGCGCACTGCGGCATCTCTTCTCCAGCGGAAAAACACTTGCGGTTATCTTCAATCGTCTCGCTGGTCAAAACTTTCAGCCGGGTCCGGGAACCAAAGCTCGAGGTCGGCTCGTTGAATCCGATGTGCCCGTTACGTCCGATCCCCAGAATTTGCAGATCGATTCCTCCCGCCTCACGAATCGCGCGCTCGTAGGAATCGCAGTACTTCTCATAGTCACCGCCAATCGTACCATCGGGAATGTGAATGTTCCCCGGCTCAACATTCACGTGCCCGAAAAAATTCTCGCGCATGAACCGGTGAAAACTCTCCGGATGCTCCGCCGCAATCCCTAAGTATTCGTCCAGGTTAAACGTCACAACCTTAGAAAAATCCAGCCCCTGCTCCTTGTGTAGCCGCACCAGCTCCTTGTACATTCCCAGCGTCGTGCTTCCTGTCGCCAGCCCCAGCGTAGCCGACGGATTGCCTCTCACCGCGCTCGCAACAATCCGCGCCGCTTCAAGGCTCAATTCTTCGTAACTGGATTTGATGAGTACAAGCATTCCCGCCGTGCTCCTCACTATCCGCAATCTCTCCGTAGCATAACAAACACCGCTGCCTCAGCCGCACCAGGATTTCCTTAGTCCATCAAAATCGCTCGCTCGTCGCGCCGCGTCAGCCCCGCTACAAGCGAAGTGCTATACATACGGTGCTATGCATGCTCCTCCGCCGACTTTCGCAAATCATTTCCGAAAACGCTCGATATTCCTCGCGTTCAGAGTAAAATGTCGCATTCCAATCAGCTTCGTTCGTCCGGGTTGAATAACAGCAGAGCAGGCCGCCGTACGCATCCAGGGAACGCGCTTCTCGCGGAGTAAAACGAAAAATGGTCCTCACCGCCACCGATTGGATCGTTGTCGCCGCCTACCTGCTCCTCAATCTGCTCATCAGTCTTTACTACCGCCGCCGCTCCTCCGGCAGCACCGAGGAATTTTTCGTCTCCGGCCGCAACGTTTCCTGGTGGCTCGCCGGCACATCCATGGTCGCCACCACCTTCGCCGCCGACACCCCGCTCCTCGTCACCGGCCTTGTCGCACGCAACGGCATTTCCGGCAACTGGCTCTGGTGGTCGCAGTGCCTCTGCGGCATGATGACGGTCTTCTTCTTCGCCCGCTACTGGCGCCGCTCCGAAATCCTCACCGACGTCGAATTCGTCGAGCTTCGCTATCAAGGCAAACCCGCCGCCTTCCTCCGCGGCTTTCGCGCCATCTATCTGGGCGCGCTAATGAACTGCCTCATCCTCGGCTGGGTCATCAAAGCCATGATCAGCATCACGACCGTCCTCCTCGGCGACGCCATCGCCCAAGGCCGCATCTTCCAATTCTCTCTCGGCGGCCATCGAGCTTTTGCATTACACGCTCGGCGCACCCGAGCACACCGCTCTCCTCATCTGCGTCCTCCTCCTGGTCCCCTTCACCGGCATCTACACTTTCATCGGCGGCCTCTGGGGCGTCCTCGTCACCGACCTTTTCCAATTCGCCCTGAAAATGACCATGATCGTCGTTCTCGCCTGGATCGCCGTCGCAAAAATCGGCGGCATGGCCCTACTAAAAATCCAGCTCTCTCACGTTGACGCCGTCGCCCGCCAATCCGGCGAAACCACCGGCTCGATTCTCTCCTTCTTCCCCTCATTCCATCTAGGCTGGACCACCGACGCCCTCTGGACTCTCCCGGTCATCACCTTCGCGCTCTACCTTGCCGTCCAGTGGTGGGCCAGTTGGTACCCGGGCGCCGAACCCGGCGGCGGCGGTTACGTCGCCCAGCGCATGTTCAGCGCCAAGGACGAAAAAAATTCTCTCGGCGCCACGCTCTGGTTCAACATCGCGCATTACGCCATGCGCTCCTGGCCCTGGATCATCACCGGCCTGGTCGCCGTCGCCGTCTATTCCCCGCACGGCGGCCTGCATCCCAGCGCCGAATTCGCCGCCGAACCCGAAAAAGGCTACGTCATGGTCCTGCGCGATTTTCTTCCACCCGCTCTGCGCGGCCTGATGATCGCCGCATTTCTCGCCGCCTTCATGTCCACGGTTGGCACGCAATTAAACTGGGGCACTTCCTATCTCATCAACGATCTCTACCGCCGCTTCCTCGTTCGCAAAGCCAGCGACAAACACTACGTCTTCGTCAGCAAAATAATTATTGTGCTGCTCGTAATTCTCAGCGGTTACGCCGCCGCGAACATCACGAGCATCCAATCCGCCTGGCAATTGCTCCTCGGAATGGGCGCCGGCACCGGCTCTGTCCTTCTCCTCCGCTGGTACTGGTGGCGCATCAACGCCTGGAGCGAAATCTCCTCCATGATCGCCGCATTCGTTGTCTCCATGTCGCTCACCCGCGTTCAGTTCGCCGGCAACAGCTCCGTCGTCTTCGCAAAGACCGCGCTCATCACCACCGCCGCCACGACCATCGTCTGGCTTATCACCACGCTTATCACCAAGCCCGAGCCCGAAGCCAAACTCCTCCAGTTCTACCGCCGGGTCCGCCCAACCATTCACGGATGGAAACACATCGCCGCTCTCGCGCCAGAAGTCAAACCCGTCCGCGACCTCACTGCAAATACGTTCGATTGGATTATGGGTTGCGCGCTGGTTTACTGCTCAATGTTCTCTATCGGGGAACTCGCCCTGCACGAATGGCTGATGGGCATTCTTCTGCTGATCGCAGCCGCGCTCTCCGGCTATTTCATTTACTGGAGCCTCTCGCGCCGCGGCTGGCAAACTCTCTCCGGTGCGGAACCCACGTTCCGCCAAACGCAAAGCGCCAACTCGAGACGTAGCTGTGACCCAGGTTTTTCAATCCACTGAGAATTCATCCGCAGGCGTCGTCCCGCGTCATATCGACGAATCATGCAGCTCATCTTCAACACAAGTTAACGTTCTATTCTACCTGACTTCGTATCTCGCAACCTTCGCAATATAACGCCGAATATGGTTCCATCAACAGCGTGCGGGCGTCATGGGAAGCGGGCTTCGCCACGTCCGTCAACATGACACCAGTTGCGGCGAGCTATACCCAAGCACAGTTCAGATCCGGTGCACCTTCTGTTCGCTCCCCGACATATTCAGCACCACCAGAATCGCTTCATCCTTGTACCGCCGCACGATACATCAGCACATTCGGATCGTCATCGTTCAAGCGAAATATAATCTCCATCCAGCAGCGCCGCCTCTTGTGCCGCAGCGCCAGCAGTTGCCGGTAAAAACTCAACACCGAATTCGGATCCTTCATCTCATCCGCCACGTTGTGCGTCTTCGCGCTCGGCGGAACGGGCAGCCACGGCTTCGCTTTGCTGAATCCAGCATTCACGCCTTCGTTCCACTGCATCGGCGTTCGCTCGCCATCGCGTCCTTTTTCGAGCGGCCAGCCAAGTTTGCCGATCGGGGTCCTGCACGTCGTCTTTGCTCTTCGGGTCGTTGTTCTCCATCCCGATCTCTTCGCCGTAGTACATGATTGCCGACCCGCGCAGCGTCAGATAAAGCGCCGCCATCATCTTCGCGATGTCGTCGTTGTGCTTTCCATCCCCGTACCGCGTGTACGACCGCACGATGTCGTGATTTGTGATTACGTAGACGGGCCAGTGTCCCGCGGCGTTCACCGCCGCGATGTGTTTGCGATATTCATCCGCTGAAAGTCCTTTAAATCCCGTCATCATTAAATCCATCGGCATCTGCAATTCGTCGTTGTTCGCTCCGTAGTAGTCCTTGAGCTGGTCCACGTTGCTCGTCCACGTTTCCCCGATCAACACAGATCCATATTCATTCGCGACGCTGCGCAGTTTTCGCATCGCATCGTGCACTTCCGGCAATTTCTTGTCGTACTTCTCGTCCATGTTCGGACGTCCGAACTTGTCCGTGCCGGGCAGCACCGGGTTGTCAGTCAGGTTCGGATCCTCAAACAAGGTATCCACCGCATCCAGCCGGAATCCCGCCACGCCGCGCTTGTACCAGAAGCGCGTCGCGTCCAGCATCGCCTTTTCCACCGCTGGATTTCGCCAGTTCAGGTCCGGTTGCTGCGGATAAAAATAATGGTAGTAATACTGGTTCGTCTTCGGATCGAGCGTCCACGCCGGCGTTCCAAACGTCGAAAGCCAATTGTTCGGCGGCTGGCCCGGTCCTTTGCCGTCGCGCCAGATGTACCAGTCTCGGTGCGCCGAGGTCTTCGAAGATTTTGAATCCAAAAACCATTTGTGCTGGTCCGAACTGTGATTCACCACAAAATCCAGAATCACGCGAATCCCGCGCTTCTTTCCTTCCACCACCAGCCGGTCGAAATCCGCCATCGTCCCGTACATCGGATCGATCGCCGTATAATCGGAAACGTCATATCCGAAATCCACTTGCGGCGACGGAAAACACGGCGTGATCCAGATCGCGTTCACTCCCAGTTCTTTCAAGTAATCCAGCTTCGACGTGATGCCGTTCAAATCGCCGATCCCGTCATTATTGCTGTCCGCAAAACTCCGCGGATACACCTCGTAAAACACCGCATGCTGCCACCACGCATGTCCTTCCGCATCCACGCCCTTCGCCTGTGCCCCCGCTTGCGGTGCGGTCCCTAAGAATCCGAGCACCATCGTTCCCACAAGAACTGTCTTGAAAAAATGTCTGCTCATCACGTTCTCCAGTCCCGCTGTGTCTCTTGGTTGCCGCCGCGTTGGGTTACCTTTTATTGCTTCAGAAATTTACGGGGTACCTTCGGTGGGTGCAAAAAAATCACCACTCTCTGATGGGGGTAATCCTCGCCCGCCTTGCCGGCAAAATGAATTCTCAACCTCGCGCCGCCGTTCGCATCCTTGATCAGTTCCGCTCCTTTCACGGATTCGATCATGCTCGGGTTCCACACCGCTAAATCGTAGGCCGCTCCCGCGCGTCCCGCCATTATCAACTCCATCGGCGTTGTCGCATCTCCCATCTCTTCGGAAAGAATCCGCAGATCGGAGCTCTCGCTTCCCAGCTCCGGCAGCCGGAACGCATACGACACCCCGAAATCGTTCGGCATTCGAATGCGAACGACGTTCTTTCCTTCCTTCAAAGCAAATTTAATTTTCAGGTGATGATGTTCCGAGGAAATCTGCTGGTCGAAGCTCTGGGGGCGCCCGTTCACATCCACTCGGACTTCTAACACGGAGTTTGCCACTGCGGGTTCGAAGTCCAGCGAGCACTCTCCGCCCGTGCGCATTGCCTCTAGCGTAATTTCGCCCATCGTCTTCACATAGCTCAGATTCACCACGCTGTCGCCGACCCGCACATTGTTGATCTTGAAGTTCGTCCAGTCCGCCGGAACATGCGGCACAAACGTCAGGCTCTTTTTCGTAGCGTCCTTCTCTAGACCGAACATTCCCTTCAGCAATGGGCTTACCACCATCGCCGCTGACCATATCTGGTGCGGCGAGCTTGTTGCCAGCGGCTGGTAATAATCGCCTGAAAGCACTTCCGTCACATGCCCCAGCGAGCCGTCGAGCGCCAGCAGCGCGTTCGCTCGCAAATTCTCGTATGCCGGAAACTCCTGGTGGTATCGGTATTCCGCAACCGACGCCCACCCCGTGAACAGCGGCCACACAGATCCATAGTGGTATCCGCCTCCGCTGAAAACCGCCGAACGGTTCGAAATGATTCTCATTCCCCAATCCGTCTGCTGATCCGCGTCCGCTAGTTGCTGAATCGCGGGAATTGCCGTCGCATCATTGGGAAGCCCAAACCACATCGGCACTGTCGCAAGCACCGTCGGCTCATCCACCTGCTTGTCATCCTTGTCTAGCGCAAACGCAAATCGTTTTTTGTCCGCAATCCAGAAACTGTCGTTCACCAGCGGCCACTGCTTCGCAAATTCTTTTTCCAGAGCTGCTGCCGAATCCGTCTGTCCTGCGAACCGCGCCAGATTCGCAAGCGCTCCCAACGCTTCCGCGCCCAGTCCGCTCTGATAGAACTCGTTTTTCACCGGCAGCAGCGGCCCGCCTTCCACCCAGCCATGTCCCACTCCCTGATTTTGCGGCAGCCCTCGCGCGTCATACGTCGACTTCAAAAATTGATACGCCTTCCACAGGCTCGCCCATTTCTCCTTCGCAAAATCCCTGTCGCCGCTGTTCGCCACGTAGTCGTTCACCGCGATGATGTACAGCGGCGTCGCATCCGCCGATGCGTAGGGATACGGATAGTCCTTAAACCAATTCACGAAGTTCGCGCCCTGCGAAATCTCGTGCGGAATCTTTCCGTCTTCCCGCTGAAATTTGCTCACAAACTCCAGCGCAGTCTTCGTGTTCGCAAAATCTCCCGCCGCGTTCAGCGCCAGCGATGTCCAAAACGAATCGCGTCCAAAATACCAGGCGAATCCCGGCCGCTGACTTTCGCCCGACGTGCGGTATCCCGCCACGAGTCCTGTCCCTAGGAACGGATTGTTCACCATGCCTTGCAACAGGCTCACTCTCGACCAGTCGTACGCCTTCTGTAGCTGTTCGTCCGGCAGTTCCACACTCACCGTCTGGCTTAGATAATTCCGATAATAGTCTGCCGATTCTTGGAGCAGATCGGTGTATCCGGCAGAGAGCCGCCGGTATGAGCCCTCGGCTTCCGCGCGGCCGTTCATGGATCCCGCAATGAGAATGACTTGCGTCGCTTTGCCTTTTGCAATTGCCGCTAGCCGAAAGGAATTGTCCTGCGACTCTGAGTAGTTCGTCTGGAACTCTTCTTGCGCGCTTTCCGCGCTCGGCGATCCTACCATCGCCGCAAATTTCCGTTGCTCTTCACCCAATGCAAACGCATGAAGAGTAGGCACCCACCCTATATAGGTAGCGCCCAAAGCCGCAGGCCACTCCAACTGGAAATCGCGGTGAAACACCGCTTCAATTTCGAGCGGACTTTCCGTTTCCACTTCCAGAATGATCACCGCTCCCGGCTCTCGCACCGGCGCAAAAAAAGTCTCTCGCACCGTAAATGTATCGCCGGTGTAAACGATTGTGCTTGATTCCGGCCGCGTGATCAGCGTCCGCGCCAGTGAATCGGCGGGAAGGTCTCTGCCGTCCACATGAAACTTCAAATGAAAGTCACGTAAAATCTTCAGAGGATAAACCCACGCTTCCATCCGCCCCGCTTCGTTTCCAAGAAGTCCCGCTCGCGTCCCCACCGCCGAAAGAAATTCCCACGGCCGAACTGGCCGCGTAAGTTCCAGCGAACGTGTCGGGCCCCTTCCGCGTTTGCTGCCTCCGGCGCCTTTGCTTTGCGGGCACTTGTGCTTGTCGGTGGTTGCCCAATGAGAAAGAAGTAAAGCTGCGCCAAGGACACCCGCGCGAAGTAATTGCCTCATTGAATTGTGCCTTTTCTTTCGTTCACGGTAGGAAGGTCCGTCGGCACAAGAATTCGCAGTTTCTCTCTCGCCCTCAGTTCGAATCGCTACTTTGGCCTTACAATAAACAGCAGCGGCAAATCTTAGCATGAGCCAAACCCGGGAAGGTATTATTCCATTTGTCTTCCTCACGTCGCGCGTTTCTTAAATCTCTGAGCCGCTCCGCGCTGGTCCTGCCGCTCGAAAGCGTCCTCGCTCTCGCGCGTCCTCTCTATTCAAAATGCAATCGCTTTTGGCCGCTGAACATCAACCAATCTCCCGTGCCCGGTTCGAATCAAGTCCCTCGCCCGCGCGAATCAGTATCCGCCGCCACCGAGCGATCTTGGCGTCAGCTTCATCAACGTCGCCCGCGAATCCGGCCTCAACGCGAAAACCATTTTCGGCGGCGAGCACAAGAATAAATATTTGCTGGAAACGACGGGCTGCGGCGTCGCTTTCTACGATTACGACAACGACGATTGGCTGGACATCTTTCTCGTGAACGGATGGCGCCTCGAAGGATTTCCCAAAGGCCAGGAACCAATCTCGCATCTCTTCAAAAATAATCGCGACGGCACGTTCACCGACGTCACGGCGAAGTCCGGCCTCATTCACTACGGCTGGGGACAAGGCGTTTGTGTCGGCGACTATGACAACGACGGCTTCGACGATATCTTCATCACCTCACTTCGGAAAAAATGTTTTGTACCACAACAATGGAAACGGAACGTTCACCGACGTCTCAGAAAAAGCCGGCGTCGGCACGAACGGCAAGCGCTGGAACACCGGCTGCGCCTTTGTTGATTACGATCGCGACGGCCATCTCGATCTTTTCGTCGCGAACTACATTGACCTCGATCTAGCGACCGCGCCCGTGCCCGAATCCGGCCCGTGCAATTACAAAGGAGTGCTCGTCGCCTGCGGCCCGCCGGGACTGATCGGCGGCAAAAATATTTTGTTTCACAACAACGGCGACGGCACGTTCTCCGACGTTTCCGAGCGCGCCGGAATTTTCCAGGCCAACGGAACGTTCGGGCTCGGCGTGCTCACCGCCGATTTCGACAACGACGGCTGGCCCGATATTTACGTCGCGAACGATTCGACGGCCAGCGCGCTTTATCAAAACAGAAAAAACGGCACCTTTTCCGACGTCGCCATGGAGGCGGGATGCGCGCTGAGCGCGGACGGCAAACCGCAGGCCGGCATGGGCGTTTCCGCCGCGGACTACGATCTCGACGGCAATCTCGACATCGTCAAAACAAATTTCGCCGGCGATACGCCGTCGCTCTATCACAATATCGGCGGCGGAAATTTCGAGGACGCCACCTTTCCCGCCGGCCTCGGCAAGCACACGCAATTTCTCGGATGGGGCTGCGGCTTTTTCGACATGGACAACGACGGCTGGCCGGACATTTTAATTTGCAACGGCCACGTCTATCCCGAGGTCGAACAACTGCGCACAGAGGCCGGATATCCGCAGCAAAAAATTCTGTATCGCAATTTGCGCAACGGCCACTTTGAAGATGTGTCTTCGCAAGGCGGCTCCGGAATCATGGTGCCGGTGGCGTCGCGCGGCGCGGCGTTCGGCGACTTCGACAACGACGGCGACATCGACGTGGTCGTGAACACCATCAATGATTTCCCCCAGCTGCTGCGCTGCGATTCGCACCTCGGAAATAATTGGCTGAAGATAAAAACGATTGGCACAAAATCGAACCGCAGCGGAATTGGCGCGCGATTGCGCTGCGTGACGCATCCCCCTGGAGAGACGAAGCCGCACCAGCAAATCGACGAGGTGCGCAGCGGCGGCAGCTATATTTCGCAAAATGATTTGCGCGTGCACTTCGGCATCGGAAAAGCGGAGAAGGTCGAGCTGCTCGAAATTCGCTGGCCCAGCGGCACGGTCGACACGTTGAAGGACGTGAAGCCGAACCAGTTGATCGTGGTGAAAGAAGGCGCGGGAATTGTGCGCTCGGCGACCTTCGAGCGGTCGAAGCAAATCGCGCAGCCAAAGCCGACCAAGCCTGCTGCGCCTGCGAAGCCAGGCAATCTTTTGAAGTAAGGAGTTGCCGAGAATGAGTTTTCGCAAGCGCAAAATATTGTTCACGATTTTGTTCTTCGCCGCTGCGTCGCTGAGTTTTGCGGCACCAGCGGCGAATTTGCCATTTGGCGCTTGGCGGCGCGCATCGGAGACGCCGATTCTTTCTCCTCAAGGCGCGGACTGGGAATCCGCAGGAACTTTTAATCCCGCGGTTATATCCACCTCCATGCCGATGAGTGTTCGCACTGCGTCGCATCCCGATGCGAAGAAGATCGTCATGCTTTACCGCGCGCAAGATGCCGCGGGCACTTCGCGGCATCGGTTACGCCGAAAGCACGGACGGCATTCATTTCATCCGCTGGGCCCAGCCGGTACTTTATCCGGAGGCCGAATACGAAAAAGACGGCGGGGTCGAGGATCCGCGGCTGCAGAAATTCGGCGACACGTACTACTTGACCTACACCGGCTACAACAAAAAGGATGCGCAGCTTTGCCTCGCGACGTCGCGCGATTTGATTCATTGGGAGCGCAAGGGCGTGATCCTGCCCGCGTACAAGGGCAACTGGAACGTGGCTTGGACGAAGTCCGGCGCAATCGTGCCGGAAAAAATCGGCGGAAAATATTGGATGTACTGGCTCGGAACCGCGGCGGACAAGACAGACCAAATGGGGCTTTCGTATTCGGACGATTTGCTTCACTGGACGGAGGCGACGAAAACTCCGGTGCTTGCGCGGCGGCCGGGAAAATTTGATTCGCGCGTGGTTGAGCCGGGGCCGCCGCCGATCGTGACGCCTGCTGGGAATCGTGTTGGTCTACAACGGCGCGGACGACAAGCTGGTGTATCGCACGGGCGTGGCCGTTTTTGACCGTGCCGATCCGCGAAAACTGATTTCGCGAACGGATGAGCCGATCTTCGCGCCGGAAAGGGAATGGGAGAAGATTGGGCAGGTTCCGAACGTGGTGTTTGTCGAAGGCATGGTGAAGTGGGGCGGCAAGTTCCTGTTTTACTACGGCGGCGCGGACAAATTTGTGGGAGTCGCTGAGGCTGCGCGAAAAGATGAGGCTAATGAAGTAAAGAAGTAAGGAGGTGAGAAAAGACGAGGAGGGAAGTTGGCCCCCCCCCCGGTTTTTTCGTAAGTGCGGATTCTAAAGGAGTTTAAGTGCCTTTGTTTTGGAAGTGCGGATTCTACGGGAGTTACAGACGTATTTTACGGAAGTGCGGATTCCAAAGGGTTTAGAGAAAAAAACAGAGCGAGGAAAAAACCGCGGGGCTCCCGACCGGGTCGGGATAAATTCCGCCCAACACCTACATGGGCAAGGAGAAGAATTGCAGAAGGAGGGGAAACGGGGCGAAGCGGGGGATGATTGGCTGGATTGCGACGAAAGCATGGGATACGGTAGCATCTCGTTGGCGGACAGGTAAAGTGTTTTACATGGAATGGTAGAAATTCGGGGTTGAACGGCGTTTTTTGAGCGGTGAATGGTTGAGCGTTCGGCTGAGTTCCAGGCGAGCGAGGCAAGCAGCTAAGAGCTGGGAAATCGTGGTGAATAAAGCGGAGTCGGTGATGATGGCGCGGGAGATCGAGGGGCGGTACGGAATTTTGCGGGGACATCAAATCTATGCAAACCAGATCGGAGAACACAATGAAGGTCGAAATCGTTCACTGCCCGACGTGACAGAACAACAAGGTAAAGGTCACGAGTCTCGTGAACCTCATCAAGAATCGCCTAAACATGGAAGTCGTCCTTACGCCCGGCAAGACTGGTCAGTTTGATGTGGTCGCGGATGGGGAGAAGATCGCGGAGCGAGGAGGAAACTGGCTCACGCGGAGCTTCGGCGCTGGGTATCCGGACCTGGATAGCGTGGTCGAGAAGCTAGAGAAGCACCGGAGGTGACGCAGCCCGATGAAGAGTCAAAACCCGCACCCTTGAAAACCACAAGGGTTGCGGTACCCCACCTGCCTCACGGCCACCCGCCGGCACCCGCGCCCGGGCCACCCGTTCGTGAGAATCAATGGAGCGGCGTTGGAGTGTCAACCAACGCCGCCCTATTCTTGACTGTTTAAGTGGAGCAACCTCTCACCTCTCACTTAGGATTGTGGCCGCTCTTATTGCGGACGCGCTCTGAGTCCGTAACGCATCCCGGCGCTAGGTGTTGGGGGTAAGGCCTCGCCTTTTGCTACGGTCCGCTCCTTTCCGTGTGCCCACCGCAACGTCCGATGAGTTCGTAAAAGGCGAACACAGGTGCGGTCTCACCCGGCTTGAATTGTTTCTTCATGGTTTCACCTCCTTTGTTGTAAGTGTGGTATGCCTATAAATCTACAACGCGTTTTCTACCCTTCTCCATAAGCAATTCATAGAGGTCGGGATTTTTCCCCACAGCATTGAACGTTTGCAGCGAATTGTATGAGCGATTGACCTTACCAATTAGTTCAGCAGCCAGCTTGTCAAACAGTTTGTACGGATCTTTCTTCCATCTGAAGGGAGTAGTCGACCTATCCAACGCCGGCCGGAGGCTGGCTAGAAGAGGAAAAACCCATGCCTTGTGTGGACAATATTCTATAGTTTCGCCAAGAACTGGCAGCGGGTAAATCGAACCCTTCGTCGAGTCTGCAATTATGGAGAGTCTGGCGAACTTGTGATTACCATCGGCGTTATATTGTGCTTTTGATTGAAGAGGAACGTACTCCGAGAGCTTAATGATGTCCAGCAGCACATTTTCCAACTTCTTGTACTCACCAGTGTTGTTCTCATAATGGTCGAGGCATTTCTCCTCGGACGAATACGCTGCGCTCGGCTCATCCATAAGGAATAGGGCGAGCGACTGAATGATGTCGTCGATTCCAACCTCGCCTTCGTCGTTGGTGAAATAGCTCACCTTGAAATCGATACGCTCTTTTTCAGAGCCGACTTGATCCAGTCAAAATTGCCAGCCAAGTTGGCAAATAATAAACCCTTGTATTGAGGGCTTCCGCTAACTCGACGACTTCTTCGTCAACCCAGGGCCCGCAGGAAACATGGACGCGAAAAAATCTGCTGCTTCCTCTTTGTCGGCCCTTGCACAAACCCATTACCTAAACGGTGACACCACCCTTTACAACATGTTCACGACGCAGTGCTGGCTGCCTGGCATTTTCTTGATCCTGTAATTAAAACATGGAATAACAATCACGACATTCCAGTCTACGGGTCATCCCGCTGGCACCTGGGGACCGGATAAAGCTGATGAACTCATTGAAGAACCGGAGCTGACATGGAGATACCCGTGTAAAAATCTTGCTGATGATGGTGTATATTGCGAATTATAATTAGTTTTATATTCTGATTAACCCTGTATATGTCACATTCAGTCAGAGTGTTTTCCGACCTCGATGCCCTGGCTCAGGCAATTGCGGCAATTTTAATCAAAGTGTTTGACCGGATCGAACCGGATCACTTCTATACTATCGCACTTTCAGGCGGATCGACACCCGAATATATCTTCAGATACCTGGGAGAGAATTATGCTGAAACAGTTGGCTGGGAAAAGCTCCTGGTCTTCTGGGGTGATGAGAGATGTGTCGCTCCCGAAGCAGTAACAGCAACTACCGGATGGCTTACGAAAGCCTTCTGCAAAAACCTCCCCATCCCTGATGCGAATATTTTCCAGTAAAAGGGGAGGATGATCCGGCAACAGAAGCCCGTCAGTATTCGGAACTGGTCAGCGAAAATGTAGCTGAGTTTGAAGATACACCGCAGTTTGACCTTATGCTGCTCGGTCTGGGCAGTGACGGACATACAGCTTCAATCTTCCCTGACAACACAAAGCTCTTTAACTCCTCACGTCTGTTTGAGGTGGCAGTCAAACCTGGAACCGGAGAAAAAGAATCACTGCTACCGGAAGGCTGATCAACAACTCTTCTAAAATCTGTTTTATTGTCACAGGCAGGGAAAAAGCAAAGATCGTGTCTGAAATAGTTGAAAAGAAACCCGGATAGTCCGGGCAGGGCGACTAGGCTCTGGTTGCGATCGTAGCGTTCTTACTCGTCTAGGCTCCGGTTGCTCAGATTGCTCAATGCGGGTTGGTCTTTGTCTCCTTGATGCACGGGTTTCCCGCTTTACAGGTTTTTTCTTGGATGCTTGCTCTAGTTGAGCACCAGGAGTGGAAGCGGATTCATCTACTAGTCGCTGGTCTTGCTTTTGGTCTGCAACAGCGAGCCGTGCTTTATACATGTCCGATTCTTCTGGCACTTCAGCTTTCACCTCTGGTTCAACTTGCTTTTCAACTTCCTTCTTGCCAGAACCACCAAAGCCGAGAAACATAAATAGTACAGCCATAACGACCGCACCAACTACCGTTAAAACCAAAACATCGTCTCGTCGGGCGTCATAGAGCCGGTCCACGAGGTCGCGGTTCTGGTTGTAGAGGGCGATGGCGGCGTGGAGTTCGCCGTCGGTTGTCTGCCGCCCGCTGATCCGGGCGAGGTTCTCCATCACGTCCTCGATCTCGCTCCGGTAGAACCGCCCGCCCACGGCGGGGTCGAAGTTCTGGGGGAAATCGAGGTACTTCACGTACTGGTGCGGGAAGTTCATCTTCCACATGCCCGAGAGGTTCCGAATGACGTCGCAGATGGAGGGGAAGAGGAAGCCGGAGAAGGCGGCGAATCGCCCGTCCAGGCCATCTCGATCACGCTCCGAGGGGTGGCAGATGTAGGACTGGAAATACGCGTCCCCCTTCACGATATCCAGGGCGTCGCCTGCGCCGAACATGCCACGGGGAGCATGCCCGCAGCGGCGATGATCTCCCGAGGCACGTACATGGGGAGGTACCCGATGGCGTGCCGCCCCGGGCCCGCTTCGATCCACTCGCTCACGTAGCCGAAGGAGAGGTCGTTCAAGACCCGGTCGGCCCGGCTCAACACATCCTGTCTCGCGTGCTTCATCGTCCCTCTATCCCTCCGGCCCGTCTGCAGCGGGCCAATCCGCGCCCCGCATTGGACATGGAAGATGACCTGGAGAATCCACACAGGTCAAATCACCGCGACCCGAGATCAGCGCGCGGCAAATCCTCGAAATTCAACAGGGACAGCACGAGGCGTTGATCTCAGTCGAAACGTGGCAGCGCCTGCAGCAAATTCGCAAGGGCAAAAGCAGGACTCCCACCAAAAGTTCACGTCCGCGAAATGAATCCCTGCTCACAGGCGTGGCACAGTGCTGGGAGTGTTATCAGCACGATG